>LM655202.1:98994-217134 GCA_000824825.2 Mesorhizobium sp. ORS 3324 | reverse complement strand
GAGCACCCGGACGAGGCGCTTTTTGCCGCCTACCGTGCCAAGGCGGATAAAACAGCCAAGGTGAGTGACGGCTCGATTGCTCGCGGTATAACGGCGCTGCGCAAGTTCAGCACATGGCTAGACGAGAACCACCGGAGCCAAATCCACGGTCGGGTCGAAGACGAGCAGCTGGTCGGTCTGGTGAAAGACTTCGCGGGCAACGATGCCAAACTACTGGGCGACACCAACGTGGCGTTGGGAAGGCTCCGGCAGCATTTTGCCGGACAGCCTGTGACGGCTGCTTCGAATTTTCGACCCGGCACGAAGGACGATGAGGAACTCTTCGCCCAATACCGGGCAAAAGCCGTCGTCAAAGCACCAACCGTGAGGGGCGATCTAGCGGCGCTGCGCAAGTTCAGCAGATGGCTTGACGAGAACCATCGAACGCAGATCGCCGGCCGAATTGCGGACCCGGGATTGGACGCGCTGGCGAAGGACTTCGCGGAGCGCGAGAGCACGCGTATCAATCCGGCGCTGAAGAGGCTCCGGGAGCTTTCTGTCACACAGCCTGGGACGGCCGCTTCGAATGTTCGACCTGTCACCAAGGATGATGAGAAACTCTTTGCCCAGGCTGCCGGCCTCGAAGAAGGGACCATGGGAGGCGATTTGACCGGCGCGCGCCATACAATGCCGGCCGCGGCGCCACACCAGACTTCCCTGGTTCAGCAAACGCGTAGCCGCAAGCGCGGCCTCGAGCACCCGGACGAGGCGCTTTTTGCCGCCTACGGTGCCCAGGCTACGACAAAGGTGAGCAAGAAGTCGATCGCGCGCGACATAACGGCGCTGCGCAAGTTCAGCACATGGCTTGACGAGAACCACCGGAGCCAAATCGACGGCCGGATTGAGGACCCGGGGTTGGACGCGCTGGCGAAGAACTTTGTGGGCAACGATGCCGTACTACTCGGTCAACTTAAGATGGCGTTGGGAAGGCTCCGGCAACATTCTGCCGGACAGCCTGTGACGGCTGCTTTGACTATTCGACCCGGCACGAAGGACGATGAGGAACTCTTCGCCCAATACCGGGCAGAAGCCGTGGGCAGCCTCAAAGAAACAACCGTAAGGGGCGATATAACGGCGCTGCGCAAGTTCAGCAAATGGCTTGACGAGAACCACCGGACCCAGATCGCCGGCCGGCTAGATGATCGGCAGCTGGACGGCCTGGCGAAGAACTTTGCGGGCAACGATGCCGTACTACTGAGCGACATCAACGTGGCATTGGGAAGGCTCCGGCAAGCCGATGCCGGACAGACTGTCACAACAGCTAGAGCGCGCCCGGTCAGCGAAGAGAACCAGGTGATCGAAGATGCATGTCGGGCAGCTACAGGCAGGTACGGAAAAGACACGCTAAATAGCTATCGGAGTACTTTGGGTCGTTTCAACAGCTGGCTTAGCCAGAACTTCGGCAAGGGCATTGCCCAGATTGAACCCGCGGTTCTGAGCCGGGCGGTTGACGAATACAAGAAGAACGCAGGCCCCGGTTTCGGCACAGCCTGGGGCTTTCTGCAGAGATATCGGCAAATGGTCGCAGCCAACAATGCGCTGGGCTTGGCAGCCCATGGGCAAGCGGCCCCGCGCGGGCAGCCAAGCGGCCCGCCCACTGGAGCTGTACAGAGCACCTCGCCCGTCGCCTTCTCGCCCATCCCCATGTCCCCGAGCGACCCGGCCTGGGACGTGCTGCGAGCCTTCCATGAAGAACAGGCCCCACAGCATGGCGCGCCAATGGCGACCAATGCGCCGCAATTCCATCAGACGACATCGCTCCCGCCAGAATTGGCCCGCGTACCGGCCCCATCCTCGCCTGCTCAAAGTGCCGGCTCGTCCTCGACCTTCGCCGATCTTGCGCCGCTGTCGCCTACACCTTATCGGCATCCGGATTTTGATCTGAATGCGCCCGGGCAGCTGCCTGAGGATGCTGACATTAGCGGCTTGGGCCGTTGGGCCGCAGTTGACGGCTCGGCAATTGCCTCGAGATCGATTGCCGGGCCATCGCCATCATCGAGCGTGCCTGGCGAAGGTTCCGCCGCGTCGAGCGCTGCACATGGCAGGCTCCCGGAGCTCGGGCCACAGCTTGGCTCGCCGGAGCAGCCCGATTGGAGGGTAAGTCCCGCCGCCTCGCCGGAAAGTTACAATCAGTCGCAACTTTGGCAGCAGGTGGACCAAGCCGGAAGGCAAAGACCTGCCGGTTGGGACCGCCCCTGGTCAGGGTGGTCGCCGCAGTCGGATCAAGACATGGGGCCAGCCCGGCGGTCCGCGTCAGCTCGCTCGTCTGACATCTACCGCGGTCTTGATTCCCTGGTCGATTTGCCGTCCACACCGGCCGAGCTGCGTGACGATGCCCATTATGCCCCGCCTCTAGGTACAGCCTCCGACGCTCAGCTTAAGGCGCTCAATCCGCGAGCCTCGTCTCACGACCGCGGACTGGCGCTCGACGCCACGCAATGGCTGAGCGATGAGCATATCCAGAGGGACTACGAGCTGCTGGCGCAGCAGCTGCAGAGGGAAAATCCAGATCTCGCCGCGCGAACGCGGCTCGTCGACCCGCTGATAGCCCATTATCATCTGCGCCTGGGCTCGGACAATGCCGCCCTCAGGGCTTTCCAGCGCATCGTCTACGATCGCACTGGCAACGACACTGCCGACTTCCTGTTCCTGCCTGTCAACGATGCCAGCGCTACCGATCCCCAACGCCGCGGCAGCCACTGGTCGCTGCTTCTGGTTGATCGACGCGAGCGGGAAAGGCCGGTTGCCTATCATTACGACTCCGCCGGGCGGTTCAACGCCCAGCCCGCGGCACAGCTCGCACAACGGCTGGGAGCCCGCCTCGAGCCCGCCCGTATCTCCCAGCAGCAGAACGGCTATGATTGCGGCGTCTTTGTGCTTGACGGCACCAGGGCGCTGGTCAGCCGACTGGGGCAAAGCCGGCAGCCAGCCAGGCTGCACCTCGACAACCTCGTCATCGATCGGCAGGCACTGCAAAACCGGCTCGGTCATAGGGCTGGTACAGGAGTCGCGCTGCCCATCAGCCAAGCCTCCGATCAGGCCCGAGCCGAGTAATGGCCAAACTCCAATAAACATCGCCTGTCACACGTCCTGTATAAGCCGTCGGGAGATTGGTCTCCGTCACCACGCGCTTATCGGGGAGGCGTGTCTAACTGAGGATTTCGAAATCCGCCTTTTCCGTTTCAAATGAAGCAATCGGCAATTTTTTGCGGCGTCAACGCGCCCCGCGTCCATGCCTGCGCCCGAGCGCCGGCTCAATGGCCGGGCTGTCAGACTCCAGAAGCGGCCAGATGCCAGGCAGGGAAAAGCTGCTGCGTATCAATGACGAGCCGCTCTACGAGGCGACCGGCGAAACAGGCTTCAAGCGCAAAGGGGTCATGCGGCGAGGCGACTGTCGGCGGAACTCGCCTTCACAGCAGTCCTGCTTCCGCCCGAGGCGAAGATCCCGGCGCAGAGCCTGCGAGGCATGATAAGGATTTCGCCCTGGTCGAAAGCCGCAATTGCAATCGAGGAAATCGTCTTCGAACACACTACAGCCACGTGCTGACCATCCGCGCGCGACAGCTACAGGCTCCGCGCTAAGCGATCGTTGTCCGACCTGACAAGACATGGAGCATTCGTCCAATCTCGCACGAAATCCCAATCGAACGCCGCGCGTTCAATAAGCTCTCCGAATCACAGGATCCAATAGGTGCTGTCCGACAACGGGGATGACGATCCCGAGGTTACAGCGAAAGCGATGGACTCCGGACCGCCTCGGGCAACATGGTCCTTCAACCGATCACCGATCTCATCGAGTGCTTCGTCCCAAGAGATCTCCATCCACCGCGGATCCGGATCGCTCTTCGGCGTCGTGCGCCGGAGCGGCGCCGTAAGACGCCGTGAATTGTGGACGACTTCCGGCGCCGATCGGCCCTTGAGGCAAATTGCCTTTCCGGTCGGATGATCAGGATTTGGCACCACCTTTTTGAGCCAGCCGTTTTCGACGACGTTGATGGTGCCACACCGCGACTTACACAGCGTACAAAAACCGACTTTTTCTTCTATCATGGTAGGCGGGTCTCCGAACGTCGTGCGACCGTCGCCGGCAACAAGAGAGCAGGGCGAAACGCGGCTTCACGACTATCGCGTAGCGACCGCCAGTCCGATCTTTTCCAGCGCAAAAATCCCCATCTGAACCGTCGAAGCGGCGGGATGGACGGCTGTTATTGCCACTGATCTCGGATTAGTCCGGGCATTGGGCGGCAAAGCCGGAAGATTCCAAGCCGGTCGGCTGGGCCAATTTCACCGGGCAGGACCGGGGGTCGGTTCCCTCAGATCACGTTCGGACGAAGGCCTTTACATTTCGTAATTTGTCATCGCCGGACAATTCACGATAGGGCTCGCTTGCGGCTCGCGTCGCCACCCGACTCGGACAGCTCCTCCGGCCGGATGGACGGCTCGAGCCGCCCCTGCCCTCCGCGCACACGTCGCTGCAGTTGGCGGAAGACTTTCCGAAGCTACTCAGCCCGGCGGCAGCCGGTCGCGCCGGCGCGATTGCCGGAGACCACCAAGCTAGGTCGGCCCGCCATCTCGGTTTCAGCGCATATTCGCAGACCTTTGAGACCGCATCCGGAGCCTGTGCGGGCGATGTGTCCACACATGTTGCACAGCCCACCGTGCCGGGAACCTCGGCCCGTGACAGGAGGAGGGACCCCTTCGCACCAAGAAAATCGGCAGATTCGTTAAGCGCTATCTCACTCGCCGGGAACCGCGGTTCCCGATTTCGCCACACCTGATCAGCTGCTGTCCAGTTCACCCACGCCGCAGGGTTTGATGCGTTTGCGCCGGCCGAGGCACCGTAAAGTATTGCCTAGCGAGACTTCATTCAGCCGTCATGATGCGGATGCAAGCTAAGGGACTGCTGATCCCTCCGGTTGGCCCTTGCGTTCCCGTTTAACTCCTAGGCCCGGCTTACGACCGGGCTTTCTTTTATGCAGGCCTAGTTTCGACCGGATCGAACGGATGGCCTTCAGGATCGCGTAGTCAGCGTGCGCGTCCAGCGCGATATCCAACAGGCCTTCGGTGGTGTGAATCGAGAGAATGCCAATCTCGCTTTGGAATCCTCGACTGTCGAAATGTGAAATTCGCTCGGCACGAAAGGCAATGCCTTCTTCGTCTGGCGCATCAAGCACCTTGTGTCCATAGCGCCGACAATCGCGCAACCCGACACCATGGTAAAGCGGACCTAGAGGTCCGATAAACTTCATGAGCCTTGTAGAGCCTCCGGGAGGGCGGCGATAATTGCGCGCTTCCGGGGGCCGTCGGTGGCAAAAAGCCTCCGTGGACTTTCAACCCGACCCCGTACCCGCGGACTTCGTTGCGTTCATGCCGCGCCACCGTTAAAAAACGAGGAGCTTCGGCGACATTGCTTCAGGCAAGGAGTGCACCGCGATGGAAGAAACCGACGACAACACTAGCGCCGTTATCGAGCTGACCGCCGAGGTGGTCTCAGCCTATGTCTCGAACAATCCAGTCCCGGTCGGAGATCTCCCGGCGCTGATCGATCGAGTGCATGGAGCGTTGAAGAGCGCCGGCGGCGGCACGGCGGAAAAGCCGGAAACTCTCACGCCAGCGGTGCCCATCAGGAAGTCCGTCACGCCGGACTACATCATCAGCTTGGAGGACGGGAAGAAGTTCAAGTCGCTGAAGCGGCATCTTTCCGTTCACTATGGCCTGACGCCGGACGAATACCGCGCCAAATGGGGCCTGCCGGCTGACTATCCGATGGTGGCCCCGAATTACGCCGCCGCACGTTCTTCGCTTGCCAAGTCAATGGGACTTGGCCGCAAGGCTACCTGATAAGCCAAAGGGGCGCTCGCTGAGACAGGCCCGCAAGCGTCCTGGGCGATGTGGGCCTGCCAACACTGATGGCCTTGCCCCTCTGATGGTTAAATTGTCTCCTTGAGGGTGGAATGCTGCCGAGCGCGTTTAGGAGCCCACCTATCACCAGCACTTAGACGGTCTCAAAAAGACCTGATAAATCGACCGTTCTCGGGATTGTTTTCATCGTTTTTGTCATGCAGCTTGACTATCAGACACTGATACATTGCGGTCCACCCGGCGCCTCTGACCCCCACCGCACGCCGCTGCGCGGCAGCTGGTACGAGATCGACCTGGACGCGATCAGGCACAATTATCGCCAGCTTCGCGCACACCTGCCCGCGGCAGTCCGGATTTTCGCGTGCCTGAAGCGCAACGGTTATGGGTGCGGCGCCGGACCGGTGGCTTCAGCTCTGGCTGCAGAGGGGGTTGACGGCTTCGGCGTCGCTGCGCTGCCGGATGCGGTCGCGATAAGGCATATGGGGGTCGAGCTTCCAATCCTACTCTATCCAGGATCTCTGCCGTCATCGGCCGACATCATCGAACGGCTCGGGCTTACAGTCACGATCTCCAGCCTCGAGGAACTGGAGCGCTGGCGTGCTGCAATGGACAGCACGCGGGTCTTTGTAAAGGTTGATCTTGGCTTTTACAGGTCGGGGGCAGCGCCATCGGTTGTCGGCGCATTGCTCGCGGCCGGCCATGCTTATGACGATGTCGATGTCGAAGGGCTTTATGCGCATCTCAGCGAACTGCCTTCGAAGACGCCCTTCCATTTAAGCGAACAGCGCTCCCGTTTGCAGCAGATTCTTCAATCGGCCAATGCTTCTGGGACACGACCGCCCATTGCGATGGTGGCGAGCACGGCGGGCGTGCTTCGATACCCTGAGATGGATTTCGATGCCGTCGATCCCGGCGCCTTGTTCATTGGTGTCTCCGAGACGGATCATTCCACCCGGCCTGTCGCCCTGCGGCCGGCTCTTAAGGCCATTTCGAGCTCTCTGGTTTCAATCAAGCGGACCGACTCCTCGCTCGGGACGGCGCCGGACCTGCCTGGCTACCAGCAAGGAATGGTCGTCGGAGTGCTCGGTATCGGTTGGGGAGACGGGCTGCCACGTCAGCTCCCGCCCGGCGCTGAGGCACTGGTGAGAGGCCGGCGTGCGCCTCTGCTGCCGCCGGTTCATTTAGAACATCTCCGTATCGACCTCACGGAGATCCCCGATGCTTGTTTCGGCGATCAGGTGCTCTTGCTCGGGCAGCAGGGAGACCAGACCATCACACAGCATGAGGTCGCCACCTGGTGGGGCACCGACATCATCGGGCTGTATGCTCAGCTTCGGGACCACGTTCCACGCGTCTATGTCTGAGATTCAGAAGAGCACAACAATCGAGAGCGGGTGATCCAGCGCAACGACATTCACTAAATGGGCTACGACAGGCTTCTTCCTCCCCAAGCCCCCCGAAATAAAGTGGATCCATGCAAGTCCGAGAGGTTGCACGCAAGCTCTCAGCCTTGTGATCGTGGCAAGAAGAATAAGACATGAGCGGAAAGCTATCGGCTGATGACCGATCCCCTAGGCGGGCCCCTAAATCTGGAACTGAAATTCATTACATGGAAGCTTGACCTCTTCGTGGGAGGTTTAGCGATGGCGCACGGCGGCTCCGGGATCAGGCTGGTATTTCAGAACACCTCGGTCGGTTATCGGTTTTTGACCAGCAGAGGCCGACATCAGCCCCGCAGTCGGTGTTGGAGTGCCTGCCGATCGATGACGAAGTTGTCGAGGTGCAGCCTAGCTGGCTGCCACCTTTGCCCCAGTCGTCCGACCAGCGCCCTGGTGCCGTCAAGCACAAAGACGCCGCAATCATAGCCGTTCTGCTGCTGGGTTATGCGGGCCGGCTCCAGGCGGGCTCCCAGCCGTTTTGCGAGCTGTGCCGCGGGCTGGTCGTTGTGCCGCCCGGCGGAGTCGTAATGATAGGCAACCGGCCTTTCCCGCTCGCGTCGATCTACCAGAAGCAGCGACCAGTGGCTGCCGCGGCGTTGGGGATCGGTAGCGCTGGCATCGTTGACAGGCAGGAACAGGAAGTCGGCTGTATCATTGCCATTGCGATCATAGACGATGCGCTGGAAAGCCCTGAGGGCGGCATTATCGGAGCCCAGGCGCAGATGGTAATGGGCTATCAGCGGGTCGACGAGCTGCGTTCGGGCGGCGAGATTTGGATTGTCCCTCTGCAGCTCCTGCGCCAGCAGCTCGTAGTCTCTCTGGATATGCTCATCGCTCAGCCATTGCGTGGCGGCGAGCGCCAGCCCGCTGCGGTCGTGAGACGATGCTCGCGGATTGAGCGCCTTAAGCTGAGCGTCGGAGGCTGTACCTGGAGGCGGGGCATAATGGGCATCATCACGCAGCTCGGCCGGTGTGGACGGCAAATCGACCAGGGGGTCAAGACCGCGGTAGATGTCAGACGAGCGAGCTGACGCGGACCGCCGGGCTGGCCCCATGTCTTGATCCGACTGCGGCGACCACGCTGACCAGGGGCGGTCCCAACCGGCAGGTCTTTGCCTTCCGGCTTGATCCACGTCCTGCCAAAGTTGCGACTGATCGTAACTTTCCGGCGAGGCGGCGGGCCTTACCCCCCAATCGGCCTGCTCCCGCGAGCCAAGCTGTGACCCGGGATCCGGGAGCCTGCCATGTGCAGCGCTCGACGCCGCGGAACCTTCGCCAGGCACGCTCGATGATGGCGATGGCCCGGCAATCGATCTCGACCTGGCAGCGTCCGACCGCGGCGCGGAGCCGGCATCGTCCTGCAAGTCGACGATGTCATCAAGGCCGGCATTGATCTGCGATGATCTACGTGACGAGCCGGGCTGGGCAATTGCCGAGCCGGCAACTGCGGTCCAATGGCCCGAGCCGCTACCCTCCTCAGCCAGTTGCACGGGCGTGAGCGCATTCAGATCAAAATCGGGATGCCGATAAGGTGTGGGCGACAGCGGCGCAAGGCCGGCAAAGGGCGAGGACGAGCCGGCACTTTGAGCAGACGAGGATGGGGCCGGCACGGGCGCCAATTCTGGCAGGAGCGATGTCATCTGATGGAATTGCGCCGCATTGGTAGCTATTGGCGCGCCACGCTGTGCGGCCTCTTCTTCATGGAAGGCTCTCAACACGTCCCAAGCCGGGTCGCCCGGGGACATGGGGATGGGCGAGAGGACCACAGGCGAGGTGCTCTGCACAGTTCCAGCGGGCGGGCCGCTTGGCTGCTCGCGCGGGGCGGCTTGCCCATGGGCTGCCAAGCCCAGCGCATTGTTGGCTGCGACCATTTGCCGGTATTTCTGCAGAAAGCCCCAGGCTGCGCTGAAAACGGGGGCTGCGTTCTTCTTGTACTCGTCAACCGCCCGGCTCAGCATCGCGGGTTCAATCCGGGCAATGCCCTCGCCGAAGTTCTGACTGAGCCATCTGTTGAAACGACCCAAATGACTCCGATAGATCGCTAGCGTGACCTGACCGTACCTGCTCGCAGCTGCCTGACATGCGTCTTCGATCACCTGGTTCTCTTCGCTGATAAGGCGCGATCTGGCTGTTGTGACAGTCTGTCCGGCATCAGCTTGCCGGAGCCTTCCCAACGCCACGTTAAGTTCACTCAGTAATTTTGCATCGTTGCCCGCGAAGTCCTTCGCCAGACTGTCCAGCCCCGGGTCCTCAATCCGGCCGGCGATCTGCGTCCGGTGGTTCTCGTAAAGCCATTTGCTGAACTTGCGCAGCGCCGCTAGATCGTGCGACATGGTTCCTTCTTTGAGGCGGGCAGCTATGGCTCTTGTCTGGTATCTGGCCAGGAGTTCCTCATCGTCCTTCGTGCCAAATTCCCGGATCTTAGAAACGATTGTCACAGGCTGTCCGGCAGAATGCTGCCGGAGCCTTTCCAACGCCACGTTAAGTTTGCGCAGTAGTATGGCATCGTTGCCCGCGAAGTTGTTCGCCAGACCGTCCAGCTGCTCGTCATCAATCCGACCGTCGATTTGGCTCTGGTGGTTCTCGTCAAGCCATTTGCTGAACTTGCGCAGCGCCACTATATCGCGAGCAATCGAGCTTTCACTCACCTTGGCTGTTTTAGCCGCTTCGGCACGGTAGGCGGCAAAAAGCGCCTCGTCCGGGTGCTCGCGGCCGCCCTTGCGGCTGCGCGTTTGCTGAACGACGAAAGGCTGGTGCGGTGCCTCGGCCGGCATTATTTGACGCGCGCCGGTCAAATCGCCTCCCAGGGTTCGTTCTTTGAGGCCGGCAGCCTGGGCAAAAAGTTCCTCATCATCGTTGGTGCCAGGTCGAACATTCGAAGCAGCCGTCCCAGGCTGTCTGACAGAAGCTTGCCGGAGCCTCTTCAACGCCGGATTGATACGCTCGTCATCGCGCTCCGCGAAGTCCTTCGCCAGCGCGTCCAACCCGGGGTCCTCAATCCGGCCGGCGATTTGCGTCCGGTGGTTCTCGGCGAGCCATTTGCTGAACTTGCGCAAGGCCGCTAGATCGCGCCTCACGGCTGATCCTTTGACCATGGCTTTTGCCCGGTATTGGGCGAAGAGTTCCTCATCGTCCTTCGTGCCGGGTCGAACAGCCGAAGCAGCCGTCACAGGCTGTCCGGCAGAATGCTGCCGCAGCCTTCCCAACGCCACCTTGGTATCGCCCAGTAGTACGGCATCGTTGCCCGCAAAGTCCTTCACCAGACCGACCAGCTGCCCATCCTCAATCCGACCGTTGATTTGGCTCTGGTGGTTCTCGTCAAGCCATATGCTGAACTTGCGCAGCGCCGTTATATCGCCACGAATCGAGCTTTCACCCACCTTAGCTGTTTTAGCCGCCTGGGCACGGTAAGCGGCAAAAAGCGCCTCGTCCGGATGCTCGCGGCCGCGCTTGCGACTGCGCGTTTGCTGAACAACGGAAGCCTGGTGCGGCGCCGCGGCCGGCATTGTATGGCGTGCGCCGGTCAAATCGCCCTGTTGATTGGCCGCAGGCCGATATGCGTCCGCGATGACGTGAGGGAGGCTCACGCCATCGGGTGCGCTTCCAAAGCCCGTGGCGGGCAGGTTGACCCGCGGCGGCGGGATGGAACTCAAAGCTTCGTAACCGTCCCCAATCGCCGCGCGGCTCCGCGGCTGATCGCGACTTTGCGCCGGTGAGTGGGCCACCCGCTCCGCATCCTGCCAGAACTGCGCCGAAGCGAAACTTGCAGCCGGCAACGGCCCGGCGCGGTCGGCGGCGGCAAAGAGCTCGTCCTGGTCAAAACTCTGCGCAGGTGAGTGAGCTGGTGGAGCAAAGGGCAAGTGCGAATCGCCTTCCCCGGCGCCCTCCTCTTGCAGCATCCTCGGTCCAACCGCATCAGCATGTGAGCCGGTCCGCCTGGCAAGACGGCTGTTCGGAACGGCTGGCCGATGCTGGCCCGGCTGCAACGCGTTCAGATGCTCCTGAAAACGCGCCTGGTCAGTCTGCTGCTGTTGCGAGCCTGCATCGTCTGTGCGGGCGAAATCTGAGACGTGGGACCGATTGATATTGCTAAAGGGATCCATCGTATCTCCCTTACCTGTTCCGAGCAGCTCAAGCCGCCCTGGCGGCTAAGAACTGTTTCTATGGGGCTCAGCTGTCGACAGGCTGACGGACGGAGAGCGCGGCAGGACGCAGTCGAGATCATCACCTCCAGGTGCGAAGGAGGAACTCGCTGCACGGCCGGCCGATCTTCCCGTTCGACGAGCCCCGTCCGGCTGCCGTTGCGAAGCTGTCGGATCTGGTGAATGCCGGAGCGCGGCGAGGAGCAGCCACAAATGCTGCCCGAACCAGTTGGGCAGCAGCGAGGAGTTGTAGCCGGCGGCGGCCAGGATGGCGTTGACGGCGTCGCCCTGCTCGCCGGCGAGGTAGTTGCGGTCCATCCGGTGCTCGGCCTTGATGTGGCCGATCACCGGCTAATCGCGGAGCGGCGGCGCATCTGCCGCTTGATGCCCGCGGTGTGACGCGCAGCTGCGTCATCGGTCAGCTCGCCTGGCTGGGGCCAGCTCAACGCGATTGCCGCTGCGCGCCAGATTATCCGGCACCGTACTGCATGCTATTCCCAGCACGATCACAATCTAGCTGGTCCCGCTTCCGGTAAGCCGAAGCATTTGTCTCAACACTCTCATGGTCAGCCTTCTCTTTGCCGGCATCACAATCTCCTCGTTCATCGCGAGGTAATTGATGCCAAAGTTGCTGACTCAGGAGGTTATCTTCAGTGCCGAAAACCGGCCGGTCTTTGGTTGGAATGGTGGCCGGCTTCATACCGGAATGGTGGCGGTGTTTGATCGGAACGGCGGCCGGCTTCACGTTGGAATCCGCAGGCCTGGACGGCCAATGGCGAGCTCCGGGGTGGGTTGCGGGCGAGGTTTAGCAGGCTGGAGTTCGCTTCCATTTTCATGCTCAAATCGTTTCTCCGCACGTGCAGGGTTTGGTACCATGCCGAGCCGTCCAGGCGCTTGCGATAAGCGTCCCCTTCCATGTCGCTTTGCGCACATAATCACGCGGGTAATCATCAAGTAATTTCCGGAAACGCGCTAATCGCGGTTCCAGCGGTTGGATTACATTTCGCACGCCCTCTGCGCTTCCCACTATGGGGCGGTTTCCAGAAGACATCGAGCTCCGCGAGCTGGCGCTCGATTTCCTTCACGACCTCATCGACATTCATTCCGGAGTTGGCAGCGATCAACTTGGCCAAGATCTCGCTTGCTACCAGAGCCGGCGCGATACTTTTGAAGAAGGATTGTGGATTGCTAATTACAATGACGCTTGCCTTGGCCACACGGGCGAGCGGCGATACGCTGCTGTCGGTGATGGCAACCACAGCCACTCCTTGGCGCGCTGCTTGCCTAGCCGTTTCGATGGTTGCACGACAGTAAGGCTCGATGCCTACCGCCAGTACTACGTCGCCTCTCCCGACACCTCGCAAGGCATCGATGCCGAGTCCCCCGGCCGCATCAAGAACGACCGCCTGCCGGCCGAGCCGCGACAGCGTATAGGCAAAATGCTGTGCCACTGGATGCTCTGCGCGCAAGCCAAGGCAGAAGAGATTTCGGCTCTCGGCAAGGACACTGGCAGCAGCCGTCAGCTGCATCGCGTTCGCACATTCCCCGAGCCTCGCGATTTCGGCTGCCAGCGTGCCCGCGACGACTCCGACCGTTGAGTAACTGCCATCGCCATCTTGCCGAGGCTCAGGCAGCGGCGATTCGGCAGACGTGCGCAGGGCCTTCGCATAAACGCTGCGCATGTCTTCGTAGCGGTCGAGGTCGAGCCATCGCGCTAGCCTCATCATGGTCGTGTGGGACACACCCGCTAAATGCGCTAGCTCGCGCATGGACATTAACGCGACGTCCTGCGGATGGTCCAACACAAACCGGGCAGCCCGCTGGAGCTGAGGCGGCATCGTCTCAAACCGTTCGACTAAGAGGTCGGATAGAGGCCCCTTTTTCATAGCCCCTCGCGCCAGTCGGCCAGCTGAAAGGTACGCCCTATTTCACAAAAATAGACACTCGAAAGAATTCCCACCGGACGCTCTTGCTGAACGACAGAGACACGCGCCAGTTCTTCATTGACAACAAAATGCCGTGCCGTTCCTGAACGACTTCTTATGTCGCAGCGATAAACACCTTCTTCTGCACCTCCAAGTTTCAAGACCGAAGAGGAACGTACGTTCGGAGACATACTCTGTTTGATTACCGTGAAGGCGTCCACTTTCTGAATCCAAGCATTTGAGAGATCAATTCACGTACCTATGGACCAAGACTTTTCGCGCTGATTTCGGGCTCGTCAGGTTTTGCGGGAACCACTGATGAAAGCTGCTGCGACTATGTTGGTGCGTGCGATGAGCTTCCGCGCGAATGCCAGTCTACCGCGATCGTGCCGGCGCACTCCGTCCTGACTTCTCGTCAAGCGCGAGCGACCGGTTAAGGTTGTTGACCAACATCTGGTTCCCGGGTTCTTTCCTGAGAGCTTGGCGATATAGCGCTTGGGCCGCGCCATGCCGTCCGCATATATCGAGCACAACTCCCTTCGCGTTCAATGTGCGCAAGTTGCCGGGAGCCGCAATCAAAACCCCATCGAGCACCTGGAGCGCCTCGTTCGGGAGTTTCCTTGCTAGTAGGGCTTTCGTAAGCTCTATCGCCGCGTCGACATTGCCTGGTTGGTGCTGCAGCTGATCCCGCAAAGCCCGCTCATGAGCATCCTGACCAACGGAGCTCAAGATGCGTTCGCGCATTCCCGGATTGATATCCTTGGCGCCGAGCAATTCGGGTGACGGCGTCTCCTTCACTGAAAGACCTTGTGGGCCCCAGCTAGTGCAACCACCGAGAGGAAGAATGGTAAGTATTGCCAAGGGAATTGACGCCAGACGAACTGAACGCAACTGCGCAACGACTGCTGTTCTCATGGGAATGCCGCTATCCTTACGACTGATGCTACGATTTCAGCTGGGCTCAACGCGCAAATTGTTACGCTCTCCCGACGTTTCGTGATTCGTTGCGGCGGTGAGCTTGACGGATCCGACCGGCTGAATCGTAAAATCCGAATCCAGATCCTGATAAGACAAAACGACGAGATCGATCCCGTTGCGGGTAAGGAAACCGCGGACGAAGCGTCGGACATCCATTGAAGCCAATATGACAGGATGGCGCTGACCCGGCGCAGGGTTCGAATGGATCTGCCGCATTTGTGACAGCAGCATCTCACTTTGCGCATCCCCTAATACGAGGTAGGGACCAACAGCCGAATCACGTATCGCACCGCGCACCAAATTCTCGGTTTCACGTTCGATAATAAAGGCGGGCAGGACACCCTGAGCGTTAGCAAAACGATGACAGATCTGCCGCGTCAGACCGGAGCGAACATATTCCGTCAACAATGCGACGTTTTGCTCCTGCTCCCCCCATTCGGCCAACGCCTCCAAGACGAGGCGGGTGTTGCGGATCGGGATATCTTCGTCCAGTAGACGGCGCAGGACATCAGCGACCCGGGGGACCGGCGTCGTGCGTAGCACCTCCTTCACCAGCTCGGCATATTCCTGCTCCATTCGGCCCAGTAATTCACGGGTCTCTTGGATGCCCACCAAGCGCCGCGCACGCCGCGTGAGCGTTGCCTGGACTCGCGATGCAATAAGTTCGATGGGACTGTGATAGCCGATGCCGGCGTCATTGAGAGCCGATGCATGGCTTTGTTCGACCCAGATCTTGCCCGCTTCTGGGTCATGCTGGAAGGGGATGCCGCTCAATTCAATATTGGCCAGATCGTCAGTAAGCCTTAGCTGCGTCGGATCAATCGCATCCTGTTCGACCGGCACGCCCTCGACATCTATCCTGAACTGCGACTCCGGCAACTGCTGTTCGACTGCAACAGGGATGCGGGGAACAATGATGCCGAGGTCAGATGAGACCAGTTCCGAAACGCGCTCAATGTGCTTTTGCAATTCGGCTTCGTTGATCGCATCTCCAAGGCTCGGTGCAAGGAGCAGGGTGATCGGACCTCCTTCCGGAGGTGGGGTTTGCTTTTTTGGCTTCCCTGGAGCTGCGGTGGTGGTAGTGGCATTGTCGCCGTTTTGCTTATCACCTTTGGTAAAACTTGCCGCCGCGAAGACCGCAGCCAACACGAGAAAGACGGGCAGAGGGAAGCCAGGAACAAACCCCATCGCAACCAAGACACCAGCAGCCAGCCTCAACGCGCGCGTATTGGCGGTGAGCTGGCCGGCAATGTCGGCACCAAGGTTGAGTCTCCCGGCCCCGCCCACACGCGTGACTATGGTCGCCGATGAAATCGACAGCAGCAGTGCTGGAATCTGTGAGATTAATGCATCACCTACGGTCAGCAGAGTATATTGCTGCACCACCTCGCCGAAGGGCAACCCCTTGGACAGCCCGATGGAAACTCCGCCCAGCAAGTTGATACAGATAACCACCAGCCCGGCGATGGCATCGCCCTTCACGAACTTCATGGCCCCGTCCATAGCGCCATAAAGTTGGCTTTCTTTCTCCAACATGGCGCGCCGCATACGAGATTCATTCTCATCGATGTGGCCGTTCCTTAGCTCGGCATCGATCGCCATTTGCTTGCCTGGCAGAGCGTCGAGCGTGAATCGCGCCGCCACTTCTGCAACGCGTTCGGCACCCTTTGCGAGAACCATGAACTGGACCATGGTCACCACTAGAAAGATCACAAAACCTACAACGATGTTGCCTGAGATTACGAAGTCGCCGAACGTATGGATGATGCTACCGGCCTCCCCTTCCGCAAGGATTAGTCGCGACGTTGCAATGGTAAGCGCGAGGCGGAACACCGTGGAGATCAAAATGACGCCGGGCAGGGAAGAAAGTTCAAGTGGCGTGCCGACATACAGGGCAACCATTAGAAGAAGTATGGCGAATCCGAGGTTGAATCCGATCAGGACGTCAACGACGCCGATTGGGATTGGCATGATCATCATACCGATCGCCAGAAGCAGCATTAACGCGACCATTAGATCCGGGTTGGCCGGCGCTCGCGCGATGAAGTTGCGCATGAGGTTCGCCATCGCGACCTTCTTTATGTTTGTTTGAGAAGAATTGTGCTGCTGCGAAGTGAAACGTAGCTTTGGAAGACCGCTCGCGCCTCGTCCATGCGACGGGCTCGCAGCAGCGCATGGCTGCGCATGAGAGTCAAAGGGACGCGAGAAGATTGCTGGTCATCAAGTACGTCCAGCCTGTCCAGGATCGTCAATGCTTCATCGCCGAGACCCTCAGCAATCAACGCATAGGCGAAAATCCGTAGCAGGTTGACATCTTGAGAATTGTCGCTGACGGCGAGCCGCAACAAGGCTAGGCTTTGGGCGCTCTGCCCACAAGCAAGGTGGGTATAGGAAAGGGCGCAGAGCAAATCTCGCTCCTGCTCGGAAATCAGCACGACATCACCGGTCTTTGGCAACGTGTGTCCCGACGAGATAACCCAACATTGAAGTTCTATTCTTCATCCAGGTCGACCTTCGCTCGCCTTGATCAAGCTGTTCCGGTTCAGTCGCAACAGCACCAGCCGCCGAAACTCCTCTTGGAGGGCGGCAATACCTTCACGCGCCACCGAATCCTCAGGTACCGCCGCTAGCGCCTTGACCAAGCGCTCCAGAAGAACATTACGCTTCCCTTCGCGCAGGATTTCCGGATGACGTATGCGTGGCATGATGAAGGAGAGCTGGCTACGTGCGAGAGTATGGCCATAAAGAGCGGCCGCTGCAGCGCGGGGGTCGATCTCACTGATCTGAAAGCTCTCGCTCGGGCTGACGGACGTGACCGCCTCGATTTCACTAATTCCCAACAATCCGTTGGCCGTGCGTGCGAGCGGCATATCGTGCGCGTGCGCACGCCGCAAAGTCGATGCATGCTTCTTGCTGCGATTTGCATGAGCGCGATCGAATTCCATCTTTTTGGTTTCACCATTGGCCGGCTCGGCTGCTCCTGCAGGCTCAATGGCAAGATCGTGCGCCGAGGTGCCGGAGCCGACAGGGAAGCTGGACATCTTGACCATGGAGTTCTCCTACCGAACCTGGGAGTTTAATAAGGGAGCGCAGCAACGCGGCCATTTCGGCTCAGCAGCACCTGAGCGTCCTCGATCCGATCGACCATCCATCCATTATCCAATAGAGCTCCCACGAAATACTTCTGCCCACCGATCAGAAGATGTGGAAGATTCCCGCGCCACACAGCTTCAATGGGGATTGCGGATGGTGCCTTGTCCTCTTTGATCACCACACCGTTCACGAGTGTTAGCGCTCCATTTGTGCGATGATCGAACCGCTGTTGGATCTTCTGCCATTTGGAGACCAAGACAGGCGTGACGGTGCCCTCGGCGGTAACAACACTGTCTGCGGATTTGATTTTGATATCGAATAACTGCGCCCGATCAATTTCGTCTTGCAGCGCTTTCGCCGCTAACTGGACGCTCTGATCACCAGGGCGCTTGATGGTTACCTTCGATATAGGTGCGGGGTTAGTAGGATTGGCGCTCAATCCGCTGGTACTGCCGTAGAGGGAAAAAATGGTTGAGAGCGCACCGAGGCCAATGCAGCTCACCAAGCCAACGGCTATCACTGGCATTGAGAGGCGACGCATGCCAATGGGGCGCTTCTCCCCCGCATCTTGAATGGACCAGAGAATGGACATCGCGCCCACATGAATGACGACAGGAAGAGAGACAACAACGCGCTCGCCTACGGCGATATTTTGGTTGCCCTCTATGCGGATCCCATCCGCAAGGGCCTCGACCTCAATCGAATTGCCGAGAAGACTGACACGAAGATGACGCGGCTCTAGCCCTTGCTCGATGAAAATTATATCGGACTCAAGACCACCACCAATTACACTCGGCCCCAGAGGCGCATTACCAGTCAGCCCAGAATAGAGACCCGACAGCACTTCGAAATCGATAGAAATGGCGTCATTCACGGAACTCTCCCGCACAAGGAGATGAGCCGTACAGCCATGGCCGTACGGCTCACTTTGACTCCACATTGCACCGCCAAGGCAGCGGTCGGGACGACGCTACGTCCCGCTTGCAATGTTACTGAACGCGCTCGTCGGCCACCTTCTTGACCGTTTGAAGGTTGGTCGTAACGGTGCGCAGCATCACACTCCGTTCCGTGGCCTCTGCGCTCATTGCCGTGAGCGCCGCAATTTGCGACTGGAAGGCGGCAGCCCCAGCCCCTTCATTAGCCATATTGCCAAGGGCAGGAGCAGCACCACCACCAGCGGGAGCAACTTTAGACATATCGTTTTACCTTTCCGTTCGAATTGTGCCGTGCTTGACGGCTTACACACCTGACGCTGAAGAATCCGGCGTCAGGCATCCTCTTCCGTATCACCCATGGCGTCATCGAAATCAGCCATGGAATCGCTCGCCATTTGTACTGCAATGGAACTCAGAACACTTTGGAATGCCGCACTCTGATCTACCGATTGCGGGTCATTTCCAGAACTAACCGGACCGCTGTCCCGTCCGCCCTCCCCAATCGGTCGGCCACCACCAGAAGGCCCGCCGGGCTCATCGTGCCTATCCCCATGGCCCGCTCGATCCAAGGACGCACCGGTGCCGCCACCTCCACCTCTAATTGCTCCGACCATCAGGTACCTCGGTTTCTTTATTGCCCTCAAGAGGCTGCGATGCAGTGTTCAAAATCGACTTGCTCAAGGTAAGAGCGCGAGCTTTCGAGAAGCTGACGGCCCCCAAAAAAACGAAGAGACGCTGTCACAAAAAACTGAAGGTCGTATACGGGCTGGCCTGCTCATATCGATGCGCGGCAGCTTTAAAGGCGCCATTTACCCGGCAAGGTGGGATCGGAAGGGTCAGTCATGCTCGGTGCCGCAATTGAACAGATTTGATGTAAAGCGTTCGGAGTATGCGAACTCTGCCGATCGATGAATTGATATGGCAAGGGACTCGACGCGTCATCGTTATCGACCCGTTCACGATCGCCGCTAAGCTGGCGGTCCATAGGCATATGGCGTGGGTGCGGAACGGTGCTTTGTCCTTTCAGACGCAAGTCAGCGAATGCTTTTGCCGGCGAGCGCTTGGCGGCTGCGGCGGCGTTTTGGGTCGTGAACAAATCCGGCCCGCGATGAGGCCATCGACGATGGCCCCTGACTTCGTTTCGGCGGTTATCACACTCTCGTATCGGCGTTTTCACTGCCCAGCGACTTGAAAAGATACAGAGGGCTCATTCATGCGCTCCCTTCAGTTCCTGTGCTTTGTCTACGGTTTATCCTGGTGATGCGACCCTATCGGCGACCTGCTGATTGGCGGCCGCGTTCGGCACAGATGGGCGTATAGCGCGCTGAGGCATGGATCCGCGTTCTTTTTGTCTTGCTGGTGAGGCGGGACGAAGGTGAGATCGGCTTGTTGGTAGAATGGTCTGCGCTCATCGATCAGTTGGGCGAGCTTTTGCTCCGGGTCAGGGCCTCGCAGCAGCGGGCGGCTGGTATCCCTTTTTAGGCGCTTTTTGATCACCTCCAGCTTGGTATCGAGCCAGATCGAGACCGCCTTGTCGCTGATGAGACGGCGGCTCTGCTCATGCATAAACGCGCCGCCGCCGGTGGCGATCACCGCGGGCTCTGCCTCCAGCAGACGGGCGATCAGTTTCGCCTCCATCTCCCTGAAGTAGGCCTCGCCTTGTTCTTCGAAGATTTGCGAGATCGATTTGTGGGTCTGCTTTTCGATGATTTCGTCCGTGTCGCGGAAGGGAAGCTGCAGTCGCTTCGCGAGAGCTGGGCCGATGCTGGATTTTCCGGCGCCCGGCATGCCAACGAGTACGACCGGCCGACCGCCGAGGGCCGCGAGGACTTCCTTCGCCTGTGATGACCCGACGGTTTGCGGCATGTTCGATTGCCCGACAGGTCGCAATTTCAGGGCTGCAGTGACGCTTGCCCCGCGCTCACCTTCGGCTTCCCAATGAAGCACGGCGAGAGCGCCATCGGGGACTGGGACGGCTTGGCAGTTTTCCATGACGCGCTGCATGAGTTGCTCCGCAGGAACATCCCCACCCACCCGCCGCAGCTTGTCCAGCTGCTTGTATGTGTGATGATTGGCGAGCTTGGCTTGGTAGCTAGCCGGCGTATGGAACTCAACCTGGAAGCGATAACCATGCGGTGTGGCGAGCACGCTCTGGATGCCGCTGAAAGTCGGATTGCGCATCCTGAACCAGTTGCTTGTGTGGCGTTCGGCGTAGCCGCGCTCGTCGAAGGCCAGGATGGCTTTCTTAAAGCCACGGGTAAAATCCTGGTCGGGGAGTTCGAAGATGTGGCGGACAGCGTTGCTAATCAGCTGCGGCGCGCTGCCAGAGGGGGCGTTCAATCCGGTGAGCTGGTCAGCCATCGAGCCTTCCGATCGCACCCGGCGATCGAAATGAGGCATGTTCACCGGGATGCCGGTCTGCCTGAGGCTCTCGGCAACCGAGATTGCTGCTGCGGTGATTGCCTCCTCTTCAACTCTCGCGCGCGTCGCCTCGATTTTGGCCTGCTCCGATGCTTCCTGGCGGCTCAGCGTTACCGTCATATCGGAATCCACTGTGGCAGGGCGGCGGCCGGAGCGTTCGGGCAACAGGCCGTTCTGTGCGGCGAATTTGATCGAAGCCTCCATGACACCGGCCGCCAGCGTGGGATTGTCCTTCAGTTCCTCCAACGTCGCATCGACATCGAACCTGCCCTGGCTGAGTGTCGCCGCCATGCTCTTGACGTAGGGCACGGGCTGCAAGCCTGGCGTCTGGCATAGGAGCCGCTGCAGCTCATGGCTTTTTTTCAGAAACCGGCGGGTGCCGGTGTCGGATTTATAAGCATCCGTCCCGACTTTAATGCCGAGGCTCAGCAGATTGCTTGTGCTCTCGACGAGGTCGTCCGGATTGTAGCCATCCGGGGAAGGATCTATCCGGGCTTGAGTGTGGTCGAGCAAAAGCTGGACGCGGTCGCGAGGCTGGGACGTTGCCGGATAGCTCTCCGCCAATTCCTGGAAAAGGTTTGCAAGCGCTGGGCTCACTGACGGGCTTAAATCGTCCACGGTCTCGACGGTTGCGGACAAGTTTTGCTGATCCGCCTTCCCCGCCCATGCCGCGAGCTCGGTCACGAGCAAGGCGGCCATCTCGCGCGCGACGGGATGCCGGGCGACCTCGATCTCCTGCCTCGCCCTGGCGAGTGTGTCCTGGATGTCCTGGCCCCGCACCTCTTCCGCGTTCAACAGGTTCGCGATGTCCCGCCTGAGCTCGTGGTGAATGCCCTCGTAGGTGCCGAAGACAGCACGCTCGGCAAACCAGCGTCGCGCCTCGTCGGACTGCGCCAGAAAGTTTCGTTGCAGGCAGCTATAGGTTTCCAGGACGTCCTGTGTGGTGGCAAGGATCTGGCGGGCACGACTGAACTGGTAGCTATCGTCCTTAAGCGCCGGAGTATGCGACTTCGCCGGCTTGAGTGAGCGAACGCCGCGCTCTTGCTCCTTCTCATCGAACTGCCGCACATGCTCATAAAGCTGCGGTCGGTCGCCGATGATGATGACCGCGTCCCCGTCGAAGTCGCCGTCAAGCTTCTTCTGTTCACTGGTCGGGATAGCAACCAAAGAGCCCGGAGCAAACACCTCCGTCGCCTGTAGAATGCCTATACTGTCGACCGGCGTGTCCACTTTGGCGCGATCCTTGCCGTGTGTCCAGCTCGAATGCGATTTGACGTCTTCGGCGGACAGCACCAGCTCACGCTCGGCGTAGTCGGCCGGCCACATCTTATCTGGCACGACGATCAGAATGCCTTTGGCAAAAAACATCGGATCGTCGCCCGCCAGTTCTTTCCCGTTCTTCTCAGCGACATTGAAACTGTATTGAATGGCTACGCAGCCGTCCAGGAAGGCCGCAGTCGGATCCCCGTCACCTGCCGACCTGACTTGCTTGGCGCCAAATGGCCGCAGGTTAGCCTTGTCATAGGGGGCTCGCCCGATCAGCACGCCATCCCTCCCCGTCAAGGTCTCGCTCTTGAGCGTGGGCACATGGACGCAATCATCACTGGACGGTACGGCGACCGCGCCGGGAGCGTCGATGTGTCCGGCCGTCACGGTGCGAAACAGATCCTCGGCCCCCAGCTCTTGTCCTTCTCTGCTGTCGAGCCAGGTCTTGGCCTTCTCGCGCGTCTCATCCGCCACCAGCTCGCTGCGCGGATAATGTTGCAGCGCCGAGGCAGGAACGGACGATCTCCTTGCCTCAGCAAAAGCAGCCACCCGATCGAGACCTTGGCCTTGAGCGGCCCGACGAACAGCCGGCATACGCTCGGCCAACGAAGCCTTGATGAAGCCGCAACCGTCATGCGGTCTCAAGGCGATCGGGCCTTCCGGCCCCGTCAGCCTGAAGGGGTGCGCCTCGCCCGTGGGACGGTCCGGCAGCAGTGACAGTTTGAAGGCTCCTTCGAGTGCGTAGTCGTGGGGCCCTAGACCTTTGACCGCCGGGGGCGCGGCAAAGCCTCGACGCTGCGTGTAATAATAGGCTTCCTTGAATGGCGCCCAGTATCGCGACAGCTGCTCGAACGCCGTACCCGGAGCGGTTTCGGCATATGGAATTGCCAGCAGCTTCCCCCCGAGCGCCTGAGCCGCCGTTTCGCCTGGAGCGCGGGCGGCGATCTGGGCGAGGGTCTTTTTCGGCGGTTTTGACTTGCTGCCGCCGAATAGATCCATCCGGTATGGCACACCCTCGACGCTCAATGTCCGTCCCAGCATGAAGGCGCTCGGCTTTCCCGGCAGTTGTACCGCGACCACCTTCACCGCCCCCGAGGTCAGGCGATGGAAAGTGGAATAGCGCGTCTCGGGCTCCGTCGGCAATCGCCGCCCCTGCATGTCCACCACCGGCAACTGCATCAGCCCCGCATCACCCTCCGGCGGTCTCGGCTCGTGATCCATAGCGCGCAATACCTTATGGACATCGAAGACGGCGGCTGGATGTCGAGCTTGGATCAGTGCCGCATTCTGCGCCATGAACTCGTCCAGCGCCTCGACCGGCCCCTCTGCCTCGATCTGCGCGATCAGGTTCCAACTCATGTTTGAAAGGTCGCCTTCGATGAGGCCGCGCGTGCTGGCCAGGATCTCCCTGGTTCCGCGATGCAGCTCATCCCGACGCCGCTTCAAAGTGGAACTTTCGGCATCGACGTAGGGCCTCTTGTAAAGCCCCTCAAGAACAGCACGAGCCTTGAGCACTTGATAAATCGACAAGGCGGGACAGCGGCTCGAATTCGGTCCAGCGATCCGCTCGGCCTCGCTTGCCTTCAGTTGCGCCTTGATCTTGTGCTCCACGACTGGTTGAATGTCGTTCAGCAGGTTCAAAGTCTGCCTGCGGTGCCAGCGCAACGCCCTTTGTGAGCTGCGCGCTAAAGGCACCAGAGCGGCGCAGAGATTGCCCATGGTCTCGAGGTTCTCGGGTGCAAAGCCAGAGGTCCGACGCAATGCCTCGAGCCGATCCAAGCCTGCCCGTGCGAGCAGACCCAAATCGTCATGCAACTGCGCCTTCGCCAGCGCCTTGAAGATATGCACGATGCTTAGCGCATCGGCCTGCTCCAGGCGATCGCTGGCGTAATGAAGATGATGGGCCAGCTGATGCAGCCGATCCCTCAGCAGAGCGGTGTCTGCAATCTCTCCGGCGTCCTGTCCCCGTACGACGCCGCGCCCCAAGATATTGGCGATGGTGCCGAGCGCGACGGTAGTGAAGGTGCTAAATCTTGGGCCCGCCGCGCCGAACCCGCGCGCGATATCCATGATCGCCCCGTGGCATACCGGTTGTTCGGGCCATTTGCCGAAGCCATGCAGGACAATAGCAAGTTGCTGCGAGGAGAAATCGGACAGCCCCCCGGTGCGGTCGGCGCGACGACGGACTTCAGCAGCAATTGCGACCGAGGCGTCCCCGCATCTCGTCTCGTCAGTCCACTTGCTGAAACCGTTCACCAAATTTGCCAGATCCTGCGGATTGAAAGCAGATAGCTGCGCGGCGCGATCGGCACGGCGAAGCACATCGCCGGCGATCGCGACGGTAGCCTCGCGACAGCCCGCCTCTGCCGGCCACTTGCTGAAGCCATTCACCAGGTTCGAATGTTCCTGAGCAGTAAAATCGGTCAGGTGGGCGCGGCGGCGGCGAACCTCACCGGCAATCGCAACTATGGCCTGGCAACAGCCCGTCTCATCCGGCCATTTGCTGAAGCCGTTCACCAGGTTCGCCAGAGACTGCGGGGTACAATAAGATAGCTGGCCAGCGTGGTCAGCGCGGCGCCGGATCTCGCAACCGATCGCAACGGTAGCCCGGCGACACTCTACCTGTTCCGGCCATTTGCTGAAGCAACCTACCAGGTTGGCCAGATCTTGGGGATCAAAGACGGACAGCGCGGCGGCGCGGCGGCGAACCTCGCCGGCGAGAGCGACGGTGGCCGCAGCACAACCCGCCTGCTTTGGCCATTTGCTGAAACCGGTCGCCAAGTGTGCCAGATCCTGCGGGCTGAAAGCAGATAGCTCATCGGCACGGTCCCCGCGATGAAGCATCTCACCAGCGATCGCGACCGTCACGTCACCACAGGCTGCTTCATCTGGCCATTTGCTGAAACCGAGCGCAAGGTTCGCCAACTCGCGCGAATCAAAACCAGGGAGCCGGCGGGCACGGCGGCAAAGAACCTCACCAGCGATCGCGAGCGCGGCCTCGCGGCAGTTCGCCTGATCGGGCCACTTGCTGAACCCGTTCACCAGGTTTGCCAGATGCTGGTGGGCAAAACTGGAAAGTCGGCCGGGGCCGCGGCGAACCAGCTCGCCAGCGATCGCGACCGTGGCGCTACTACAGCTCACTTGGTCCGGCCGTTTGCAGAAGCCGTTCACCAGATTCGCCAGTGCCTGCGGAGTAAAATCGGCCAGCCTATCGGCGCGGCGACGAATCTCACAGGCGATCGCGACCGTGGCTTCGGCACATGACAACTCGGCAGGCCACTTGCTGAAGCCGTTCACCAGGTTCGCCAAGTCCCGCGAATCAAAACCCGAGAGCCGGTTGGCAAGGCGACGGACTTCACCGGCGATCGCGACAGCGGCAAGGCGTGAACTCTCTTGTCCAGGCCACTTGCTAAAGGCGTTCACCAAGTTTGCCAGGTTCTGGTGAGTGAAATTGGCGAGCCGATCCGCTCCAGTGGCGCGGCGACGAATCTCACCCGCGATCTCGAGGGTGGCCGCACCACACCCCCCTGTGTCAGACCACTTGCTGAAGCCGTTCACCAGGTTTGCCAGACCCTGCGGAGTAAAATCAGATAACGCATCGGCGCCGCGGCGAAGAACTTCTTTGGCAATCGCCGCCGTGGCCGCGCCACACCCTGTCCTTTCCGGCCATTTGCTGAAACCGTTCACCAAGTTCGCCAAGTTCTGCGAATCAAGAGCAGAGAGCCGGCTGGGGCCGCGGCGAAGCACCTCACCAGCGATCGCGCCTGTGCCGTCACCGCAGCCTGCAGCTTCCGGCCATTTGCTGAAACCGTTCACCAAATTGGCCAGTTCCTGCGGATGAAAATCACAGAGCCGGTTGGCTAGGCCAGCGCGACGGCCGACCTCGCTGGCGATGGCAACCGTGGCCGTGCCACACCCCGTCTCTTGCGGCCATTTGCTGAAACCGTTCACCAGATTCGCCAAATGCTGTGGCTCAAAACCAGCAAGGCCGTTTGTCCGTTCGGCGCGGCGACGGACCTCACCGGAGACTGCGACCGAGGCAAGGCGTGAGTTTTCCTGTTCCGGCCATTTGCTGAACCCGTTCACCAACAGGGCCAGGCTTTGACTGTCGAGTTCCCGAAGCACTCCGCTTTGCTGGCAACAAAATTCAGCAATGCTGCCCATTCCGTTTTGGCAGGCCGGCACCCGTGGATATCGACTGAACGATAACGCCAAGAGCGCAAGCGCTTTGGGCTCGACATTAATGAGTTCGTGGGCAAACGTAGACAGCTGAGCTGCCATGGCCCGGCAAGCTTCCATGCCTGCCGGGCCTTCCTCGCGGCTCACTGCATTGCAAACTGTGGCATATCCCCATGTTTGCCGGGCGCGGATCTCGTGCTGCCAGTTGGTGACAAATCGAGATTTGAACTGGGCAGCGGCCTGTTGCAGGAATGTTGCAAGTTCCGGCATCTTCAGTTCTTTGCGATAGCGCACCACAGTCATTGAGAATTTGCGGATGTCACCAGCGAAACCAATGTCGTGTAGGGCGCCATTAAGCAGTTCTTGCGAGTTTGCAGCGCGGCCATCCCGCCTAGCTCCATGGTCGATAGGTCGCTCGCCTGATCTAGCAGCCATATCGGGTATGCTTTGTCGATGCGGCGGCAACGCGTCGATGCGAGAGCTTCCGGCCGCTTGATGGCTGCGGCAGGGTTCGCCGCCGGGCTGCCGCCTTGGTCCGTTCCGTTGCGAGATCCCGCCGTGATCGTCCCGCCCGGCTTTATCGTCGATAGGCCGTTCACCCGGTCTGGCAGCCGGTTCGCTCACGCTTTGCTGGCGCGGTGGGCGCGCGGCTGTATATGAAGGTCCGGTTGATCGGTCGCCGCGCCAGGATTCGTCATCAGGATGTAACAAGCCTTCTTCTCGGGCTGGCCCCTCGCCCTCCGGCACCGAGGGGAAACGGCGACGCCGCCCACTGATTTGACCTAGAGCAGCAGCCAAAAGTCGGCGTGAGCCAAGCGAGGGACCGGCAGGGCGATCGCCAGCAGCATTTTCGGCTTGGGGCGCAATGGGAGCGGAAGACGTCGCTTTGTTTTGAGGCCCAGAGTGCATTCGCTGCACGACGGAATTGAACGATTGACTGCCTTCTTCGGGGGCGCGGCCTGACTGCGGGCACGGACCGCTCGATCCCCGCGTGCTGCCGGACTCAGCACCTCCCGTGTGCGATCTTCCAGATCGTCCAATGCCCGTCATATCCAATCTCCAATGCGGGCAATGCGCCCCTATAGTGTCGAGGCTGATCGCTCATCCGTAGGGCGAGCTGCGATGGACCGGGCATCCAGGCGAAGATGGTCTTCACGAAACGGGATTTTGAAAAGTCTGACGCTGGCCATGCCCTCATTAGCCGCTCGAAGCGCATGTGACCGAAGTACCCGCCCCATTGGTCAGCTCAATGCGTGAGACCCCATCGGTTCCGTTCGAGGTCTTGTCGATCGCCCGGATGCGATCGCTTGCACGGCATCGGCGGCCGTCCCCAAAAGTTTCCCTTAATCCGAAGCACACGCAGTAATCGCGGCAGGAGATTTCGCACGCACGTCGGCGGCATGGAAATAACGGGAACCGCAGTCATCAAGCCCTGCGCCAAAGGCGACGATGTCCCTCTGCGCGCCCGCAGGTTCTGGCTTCGCCTTCTCGGCGTGATGACCTTGCGCGCGGGGGTGCTTCGCATTCTTTGGCGGTCATCCCAATCCTACCCGTAGCACCCGACAGACATTGATCTTTCGCAAAATGTTTTCCTGAGACAATGGCAAAGCTTCGACCATCACACATAGCCGTCCTTACCTGACATAAACCTGACCTGCGCTCGGCCAAAATGCTGAAATCGCCAAAAGCGAAGACCACTGGAACTACTGCGGCATCGGGGGCGCGGGCTGCAGCCTGAGAGAACTGGAAATTTGTCTCGACACTGTCCTGGGCAACAGGGCGCGTGTCGTGACCACAAGACGAGCCGCAATGGCCTGATCCGCTCGATGGGAAGTGGGAAGCAGGCGGCGAGAGCTCAATAGACACGGCGACGGTCGAAGCGGCCTGTCAGCGGCCTTCGAGGAGATCATATCTCCCTGTTCATTCCCGCTCAGCCATCCGAGTTCGCAACCAGTTTGAACATCAAACGTCAGATGGCAAATCAGTAGCCCCGCCATTGCCACTCACAGGCCGCGCACTCCAACATCTGTGAAACTACCGGCACTTACAAACGTGCTCGTCAGCCTTCTGACAGCTAAATGAGGGATATACCGAACGTTGAACAACGCAAAGCCTTCGAGCCGTTAGGTTCGATCGGAATGCAAATTCCGCATCCGAGCTTAGCTTAGGTCCAGCTGTGATTTGTCTCATCTATGGAGAGTGATTTGGAGCCCCACAACGGATGGTTTGATACGGACGCTTGGATGCGCGACTACGCTGCTCTGCAGGAACAGCAGCGGGTGCGGCAACAATCGGGAGGCATGCCCGAGGATCAAGCACGTTTTGAACAGCAACTGAGCGAGTTGCAGCTCAGTTCCGCTGGTGCGAGCCCCAGCGATACTACTTACCCTGAAGCTGGTATGCCTGACACTCGCCCTGCGAAGTCGCATGGATCATCCCAGCGCGCTGACATAGAGGATCCAATGTGGATGCCTCAGCGGTCCAAGTCACGAAATGGCGGGTCCAGCAGCACGTGCTACACCGGGCCCTCGGGAGCGCCTCCTGCTGTGCGGACGAAGGACGGCAAAGGCCGGCACCTATGGTCAAGTGTTAAGTCAGGTGTCGCCAAAGCCTTTTCGGGGCGCCGTCGCGAGGATTCGTCCGGCATGTCGGCGTCGGATGTAGTTCATTCAGAGCTTCGCATATATTACGCGAAGCGACGGCTCCCGACCGAGCCCTTCGAGACGGACAAAATCCTTGTTTCCAGGTTTTTGAGGGCGTCTCTCGGCAGCACCTTCGTGCAGACTGCCCAGAGGAATGCATCTCATTTGCACCAGTTCAGCGCATGGCTTAACCAGCGCGAGAGGGACCCAATTGCCGACCGGCTGAACGACCATGAGTTGGACAACGATGCACGGGAGTATGCGCAGCAATTTGACTCTACCGGCAGCAAGAAAATCAAAGATCAAGTCATAGAGGCATTGGAAAACATCCGACAAACCAATCTCCCACCAGCTGAGCTCACAGATGACGAGAGGCTTATTGGTGACTTCAGGGAGGCGGCCACATCCGCCGGCCGTTCGAAAGACACCGTTACTTGGTGGGTGGGAAGGCTGCATCAGTTCCGGACATGGCTCTGGTCCAAAGACTTGACGCTGACCAGCTTGCTTGATCTCCCCGAGGAGTTGAATCGACTTGCGACACTCTCTGGCACAAAGCGTATCCATGCGGCGTTGACAGTGCTCCAGGAGTTCCACGCCGCAAAAGTCGAGGAACGCGCCGCGAATTTCAACCCCCACCGCCGACAGCGGTTGGCTGCCCTCCCTGCCGAAGACGATGCGCTTATGACGCGGTTCAAAACGGCAGCCATGCAAGCCGGCGTTCCCAAAAACACGATTGACAGCAGCCTGATACATGCAAAAAAATTCGCCAACTGGCTCCATAAGAACGACAAGGAGCCGTTGGCTTCTCGGTTTCGAGATGAATCGCTGGCGGACGATTTAGACCTGTATAAAGCCGAGGGTAATGACCCTGAGAACCGTCTTCAGTCGACGCTGAATCATCTCCGGAGGCTCATGTCGGAAGGGTGCGGCTTCGAACAGATCGGGCCCGGCCCGCGTCTCATGGGGCGGCACCTCCTGCACCCCTATCCCGCAGACGCCCGTGTCATCGACGCGATGCTGGACGAAGCCATACGTGGACTTGGAGATGCGACTACGGCGCAAAAGCTGCCTTTTCAAGACCGGGCTAGCCGCCTTCGTGCCTTCAGTGACTGGCTCCAAAGGGAAGGTAAGAGCAACATAGTTGACCGGCTTAACGATGCTGACCAGCGACGTGGCTTAAACGCAGATGCCAAGAACTTTAGGAAGGTTTCACCTCGGCTCTATGGAACCGATTTCACGATGCTTCGGCAATACCTGCAACTTGTCGAGGCGAATAGAGCGCTCGGGTTGCGGGGTCCCGAGGAGGCGGATTCGTTTGCCGGGGAAGGCGCCCAGCACGCCAGCTCGTTTCAAGAGTTTCCCTCAGCTCAGAATACTCCGTCCGAGGGAGCTTGGGATTGTCTCAGGACGCAGATGCAGAGCTCCGCGCCCCCGTCTGCAGAGCTTTCCTCAGCTCCGAATACTCCGTTCGAGGGAGCTTGGGATTGGCTCGGCACGCAGATGCAGAGCTCCGCGCCCTCGTTTGCAGAGCCTTCCTCAGCTCCGGTTACCCCGTTCGAGGGAGCTTGGGATTGGCTTACCACGCAGATGCAGTCCTCCGCGCCCTCGTCTGCAAGGTCCCCGTCGTCAGACATCTACCGCGGTCTTTCCCCTCTGGTTGATTTGCCCTCCACCCCGTACGAGTTGCGTGACGATGCTCACTATGCACCGGGGTTTCCGAGCACATCGGCGGATGCTCAGATAGCGGCGTTGAATCAGACAGCCTCGTTCCACGGCCACGGTGGGCTAGAACTCGGCGCCAGGGATTGGCTGAGCGACGAGCATATCGCGGCGGATTACACGCTTCTGATTCAGGAGCTGCAGCGGAACAATCCGGATCTCGCCTCCCGCACGCGGCTCGTGGATCCGCTCATAGCCCACTATCATCTGCGCTTGGGCTCCGACAGCGTGGCGGCGCGCGCCTTCCAGCAGATTGTCTATGATCAGGATGGTAATGACACAGCCGACTTCCTGTTCCTGCCGCTGAACGATGCCAGTGCTTCGGATCCCAATCGCCGCGGCAGCCATTGGTCGCTGCTGCTCGTTGATCGTCGCGAACGGGCAATGCCGGCTGCCTATCACTACGATTCCGCCGTGGGATACAACGACGGGCCTGCAGCACTGCTCGCACAACGGCTGGGCGCTCGTCTGGAGCCTGCCCGCATGACCCAGCAGAGCAACGGCTATGATTGCGGTGTCTTTGTGCTGGACGGGACGCGGGCATTGGTTAGGCGCCTGGCGCAAAGACGACGGCCGGGCGTGCTGCACCTCGACAACCTCGTTGTCGATCGGCTGGCACTGCAAACCCGACTGAGGCGCTGACTGGCTGGCTGGCTGTAGCGACATATGTGGAACGGCCACGCGACAAGCGGTTTTTTAGACATATCACGCAGCGGGACCGGTGCGCCCATATGTGGGGCCTTGATGCGCGGTCGTGCGCCGAGCTTGAGCAGCCTGAGCCGCAGCGTAGCCAACTCGGCGCTGCGCAGATGATGCGTCGTGGGCACCGCCTTCGCGCAGGGTAAGCATCAGCCAGTATGCGGCGGTGTGCAGGACAAGACGGACCTGGTTGGCAATCGGTGAGCGGCAGGAGGTACGGTCGGAGGCGAGCTGGCTCTTGTGCATCTTGATCAGGTTTTCGGCCCGGCCGCGGGCGCAGTAGATCACGTCGTAGATGTGCTCGGCGGAGCCTTTGTCGAGATTGGTGACGACGAAGCGGATGTCGAGGCCATCGCGGTTGCCTCGATGCGAGCGCAGGCGCGACGTTTCGTCTTCCAGGATTTCGCCTTGTAGCGGTTTCGGCATAACCCGCAGCACCGACTTCCGCTCGAGCGCGCGGCGGGTGCGGATATCGTCGGCGCTCTCGTCGACGAGCCGCTGCAGAACCTTGTTGCCGGGTTGGCCGAAGGGGTAGTCGACGCCGTTGTTCTCGCACCTGGCCATGATGTGCGCCCGGCCATAGTGGCCATCGCCGCGGATCAGGATGCGGGTGGTCGGCCAGCGGGCACGGATGCGGCGCACGAGGCGGCGCAGATAGCCGCGGATCTCCTCGCCCGTCGGGGTCTTGCCGAGGCGCAGGACCATGGCGACCGGGCGACAGGTCGCGGCGTCATATACATGGATCGGCAGAAAGCAACGCCTGTAGTAGTGGGCGTTGAAGAGCGACAGCTGCTGATGGCCGTGAACGACATCAACCGTATCGTCGACCCTATCGTCGTGCATAAGACGGGCTAGGTCGCAGCTTTGCTATCGCGGCGAGGTCGTGCTCCCTGCGCCCAGCCCCTCGGCATCATAACAACCCTGCATAAGGCGGGCTCTCAAGACGACCGCGAAGGAGCGTATGAAGGGCCGACAAGCCATCGTTCACTATCTGAAATTCGTTTGCGCCGCCAATGCCGATGCCTTCGTGGCCCTCCTTCAATACATTGCACATGTCAGGCATCGTCATGATCCACCTAAATTTCGGCTAGCGCACGTCAGGGTGTCGTCAGTCGCAGGGAGTATTCCATGCCAGAGCGCGCGATTGTTCAAAAACGACGATCCGCACGCTGGTTGTGGCGAATTACGTCTCGTCGGCGCTGCCGAAGGAGCTTCGCTCGCTCAGGTCGCGGCCGCACTGTGTAATCGGCGCATCATCGGTTGCAAGGGAGACGGCTTATGACAGGAGTTAACCGACGTGCGAATGCGCCAGGCGGATCAGGCCCCCGCTGGTCCCATGCTGGGTCCGATATTGGCGCTGGAAACGATGCCACGGCGTTCAGTTCGGTCATGCAGGGTCTGCACTCTGACAGTCGAGATTCAGGAACCTCCTCCTCTCAAAGGCCGCCTTCGACCAGCGATGCCCGACACCGCCCCTCACATGACCCTTCGGTAGATGCGCGTGACGTTCAGCCTGATGCTCGCTATCTGCCGGATCGCAGCGCGACAAATTGGGAGGAACGTTCATCGCGTTCCGGTACGGAGGGCCACGGTACCGGTCAGTCCAGCAGATTGCGACCAAGTGCCTCGCACAGGCAATCCGCAACAGGCCTGGATCGCTCATCAAAAAGGCGGCGCATGAGTGGTGTCGCCGCCCAGAGCAGTGCACTCTCAGAACAAGAATCTAACGAAGGTCTAGACGCAATTTACTTCGCCCGGGACATCGTTGGATTTTCGTGTGCAGTAGTGGAGTATGACAGGCGGCTGCAGGGAGCGGATGACGGAATCCATGCAGACTTCGTGCAAAAGGCCGCCGCCCAGTTCAGAAGTCAATTTGTCACACGTTTCGAGGAAGATATACGCCGCGGGAAATCATGGGGCTATGCCACAGCATGCAACGCAGTAAGTCGCGAGGCCGGAGGTGAGGAAGGCGTCGACGCCTGCAAGGCGATTGCAGCTCGGGTGTCGCAGCTTAATGATAGGTTGATGTGCGAAGTGGAGCCCAAAGCTCTTTCGCTCTTCGCGGCGTCGTTTGGTCGGCATCCGCAGTCGAGAACGTGCCGCAATGCAACGATCAGAATAGCCCAATTTTGCCGCGATGAAGACAGGGCACTTGGGGGGCTGAATAGTCAAAGTCTGTCGTTGCTGGTGAACGGTTTTAGCAAGTGGCCGCAGCGGCCGGAAACTCGTGGGGGCGCGGAAGCCGTTGCCCGTGAGGTCGGCCGTCGCACCGAGCGACGTTTCCGGCTGTCTGATTTTGCGCAGCAAAACTTGGCGAACCTTGCAAATGGCTTCGGCAAGTGGCCGCAAGCAGGCGATTGCCGCGACGCTATGATTGCGCTCGCCGGGGAGGTCCTTCGCCGCACTCGCAGCGACCCCGGGCTCTCCGCTTTCAATCACCAGGACCTTGCGAACCTTGTAAACGGCTTCGGCAAGTGCCCGGAAGAGGAGGTCATTTGTCAAGCCACCGACATGATCGCTGGCGAGGTCCTGCGTCGCAGCCGGCACTCCAGGCTCTCTGAATTTACTCACCAAGAGCTGGCAAATCTTGTGAACGGCTTCTCCAAATGGCCGGCGCAGGACTCATTTCGGGGAGCCACAGTCGCGATTGCCGGGGAGATCCTGCGCCGTGACCAGCATTCCCGACTCTCCGATTTCAATCAGCAGGAGCTAGCAAACTTGGTAAACGGCTTCAGCAAGTGGCCACAAGACGTGTCGTCTCGCCAAGCCACGAGCGCGATCGCCGTGGAAGTTCTGCGTCGTGACCGCCGTTCCCGGCTCTCCGATTTCAACCATCAGGATTTGGCAAACTTGGTGAACGGCTTCAGCAAGTGGCCCGAAGACGTATCGTCCCGCCAAGCCATAGTCGCCATCGCCACACAACTTTCCAGCTGCGCCCTTAATGAAGGGCTCGCTGATTTTACTGCGCAGGAGCTGGCGAACCTGGTAAACGGGCTGAGCAAATGCCCCACCAATGCGGGCTGCCACCAAGCCACAGTCGCGATCGCCAGTGAGGTCATTGGCCGCCGCGATCAACTTTCTGATTTTACTCACCAGAACCTAACAAACCTCGTTAACGGTTTCAGCAAGTGGCCGGACATGGCGGATTGTCGCGAAGCAGGGATCGCAATCGCCGGCGAGATTTTTAGCCGCGTCGACCAGCTCCCTAGTCTTACTCAGCAGGCACTGGCGACTTTGGTGAACGGCTTCAGCAAGTGGCCAGCAGAGGCGGCATCTCAGCAAGTCTCAGTCGGGATCGCCAGCGAGGTCCTTCGCCGGGCACGGGGCGACGATGGGCTCTCGGACTTTGATTACAAGAACCTGACGAACCTGGTGAACGGCTTGAGCAAGTGGCCGGAGCAGGTGGCATCTCAACAAGTCGTTGCCGCGATCGCCAGTGAGGTTCTGCGCCGCGCCGAACTCTCGGATATTCCCCCCCAGGACCTGGCGAACCTGGTGAATGGCTTCAGCAAGTGGCCCGAAGAAGAATGGTCTCGCCAAGCCACCGGCGCAATCTCCAGCGAGGTCCTCCGCCGCGATCGGCTTTCTGACTTTACTCACCAGAACTTGGCGAACTTGGTGAACGGCTTCAGCAAGTGGCCGGACGGGGAGGGCTGCCGCGCCGCCGCCATTGCAATCGCCGGTGAGGTCTTTCGCCGCGCCGACCAGTTCTATGACTTTGCACCGCAAGCGTTGGCGACAGTGGTGAACGGTTTAAGCAAGTGGCCGCAAGACGCGTCGGCTCGCCAAGCCACAATCGCCATAGCCTCTGAACTGCGTCGCCGAGGCACGCGCCAGCTCGAGCTCTCTGAATTTAATCGCCAGGACATCGTGAACTTGGTGAACGGCTTCAGCAAATGGCCCGAAGAGGCGGATTCTCAGCAAGCCGCAGACGCAATCGCCAACGCACTTTTTTGCCGAGCCGACCGGCTCTCTGATTTTACTCACCAGCAGTTGGCGAACTTGGTGAACGGTTTTAGCAAGTGGCCGAATGGACCGAATTGTCGCGAGATGACGTTCTCAATCGCACGGGAGGTCCATCCCGGCCAGCTCTTTGACTTTGCTCCGCACGAACTAGCGAATCTAGTGAATGGTTTCAGCAAATGGCCGCATGCGGAGGACTGCCGCCAAGCCACGATTGCAACCGCGCATGAGATTCTGCGCCGCGGCGCCTTGCTCGGCGATTTCGCTCACCAGCATTTGGCTAATCTGGTGAACGGTTTCAGCAAATGGCCGGAAGCCCCTACCTGCCGCGACGCGGCGGCCGCTATCGCAGAGGAGGTTCAAGGCCGTCAGCTCTCTGATTTTGTTGCCCAAGGACTGGCGAACCTAGTGAACGGTTTCAGCAAATGGCCCGAACGGACGTCATCTTATCAAGCCACGGTCGCGATCGCCAACGAGGTTCTTCGCCGAGGCACCCGGCACTCTCAATTTACTTCGCAACATTTAGCCAATCTGGTGAACGGTTTTAGCAAGTGGCCGGAAGAGACGAACTGTCGCGACGCGATGCTCGCAATAGCATCACAAGTTCATGGCCGCGCCGTTCGGCTCTCCGATTTCAGTTCGCAGGAGTTGGCGAATCTAGTGAACGGTTTCAGTAAATGGCCAGACCAGGCCGGTTCTGAGCGAGCCACAGTCGCCATTGCCCACACGATCGTTCACCGCACCGTCCGCCTCTCTGATTTTACTTCGCAGGAACTTGCGAATCTGGTGAACGGTTTCAGCAAATGGCCGGAATCGTCGTACCCTCGCGATGCCACGTTCGCCATCGCGGGCGAGGTTCTCCGCCGCCCCGCCCGGTTCTCTCAATTTACCTCACAACATTTGGCGAATCTGGTGAACGGTTTTAGCAAGTGGCCGGAGTCGCCGGAACCTCGCGAAGCCACGTTTGCGATTGCCGCTGAGGTTCTCCGCCGCGCCGACCTCTCCCATTTTGCCCCGGAGGGACTGTCGAACCTGGTGAACGGTTTCAGCAAGTGGCCAGACGGGGAGGACGGCCGCAGAGCCACAGTCGCGATCGCCAGTGAAGCACGTCAGCGCCAGTTCGCTGATTTCGCTCCGCGGTTAATGGCCATCTTGATGAACGGGTTTAGCAAGTGGCCGGAAGAGGAGACGTGCAGGCAGTCCACAATTGACATCGCGCGCAGCTTAGGTGCTCGGGGACAGCGATTTGGTGTATTCACCACACCTCAGCTTAGCCTGATCGTCAATGCTCTGTCGCGAATGATCGTGAGGGCAGAGGACAGTGGCGAGATAACAGACGCCGTTCTGCCGAAGGATCGGTTGCACAAACTCGCTCACTATCTGAACTATGATAATGAGCGGCTGGCGCAGGCCGGCCCTTTAGACATCACGATCATTTTCAAGGGGCTGGGTAAGGCTCGACTGGTCGACGATCTCGGTTTGCTGGCATCGGCAGGGTTGAATCGGCTCTCGGAATTGCGTCAAGCCCCTGGTTTTGCGACGCAGGTCGATCTGGAAACGATGGGTAACATGTGTGCGGCTCTGCTGCCATTGGCGCGCAGCCCACAGAAGCCGCTGCGCTGGCACCGCAGGCAGGCTCTGACGTTGCTGAACGACCTTCAACCGGTTCTTGAGCAGAAGATTGAAGCGCATCTGAACGCAAGCGATGCCGAGCGGACGCGCGGGCCGCTTGCGAGCCGCTCCCCCGCACTATCGATCTACCAGACGCTCAAGGCGCGTGCGGTGCTGGAGAGACTATTCAGGTCGCCGTATGTCGAGGGTAAGCGGGCCGACTTGCGGGTGCGGCAACAAGAGCTGGAGGGCAAGACCAAGGATATCCTGCACAGGACGCGCGGTCTCATTGAAGGCGACCTTTCCAACATGAGCTGGAACTTGATCGCGCAGATCGAGGCCGACAGTCCGGTGGATGCGTTAGACCTGTTCATAGAACAGGATGCGGCGGCGATCCAGGCGCAGCATCCGGCCTCAGTGTTCGACGTGCTTCAGGTGCTGCAGAGCATGGATCACGAGCCCAGGCCGCCGCAGGGCGATGCAGGACTGATGCGGTTGCCTGTGGTGGACATGCAGGGGCGGCCGTTGCCCGGCGAGCCCGAAACACGCTATTCGATTTTCCATCGCCTGACCTCGGGAAGACTGCCCGTGGTCGCCGTGCAACTGCCAGCGACCCCGAGTGCATTCATGCTGGCGCGGACGCTCACCGTCGATGGCGTGCCATACCGCATGGACCTGTTCGGCGGTAGCAAATTGAAGCCGCCGCGATTGAACGTGTCTCAGGTTGCCGCGCGTGCCCCAGGCGAGCCAACAAAGCCTTCCGGGGGAAAGTTGCTGGCAATCCCTTATGCCGAAACCGCACCCGGCACTGCCTTCGAGCAGCTCTCGCGCGCCTGGGCACCTTTCAAGGAGGCCTATTATTACACTCAGCGCAGGGGCTTTGCGGCGCCTCCGGCGATCAAAGATCTATCTCCTCACGACTACGCGTTGGAAGGCGCCTTCAAATTGGTGCTGCTGCCGGACCGTCCCACGGGCGAGGCGCACCCCTTCAGGCTGACGGGGCCGGAAGGGCCAATCGCGTTGCGACCGCATGACGGCTGCGGTTTCATAAAGGCCTCGCTGGCGAATCTCATGCCGGCCGTTCGTCGTGGCGGCGAGCAGGAAGACGGTCCGGACCGGGTGCTTGCCTATGGTGAGGCAAAGAACACGTCCCTCCCGGTCTCGGCGCTGCAACATTATCCGCGCAGCGAGCAAGTGGCGGATGAGGCGCGCCAAAAGGCTCTGACCTGGCTACGTAGCAAGGAAAGGCCACAGTTGACGTCCGAAGAGCTATTTCGCACGGTTACGGCGGCAAACATCAATGGTCCGGGCGCAATCGCCGTCCCGTCCGCCGACAGCTGCCTGCATGTGCCAATGCTCAAGAGCCAGACCTTGAGCAGTGGCGGCACGCTAATCGGGCGATCCCCTTATGACAAGCCGAACCTGAGGCCGTTCGCCGCTGAGCAAGTCAAGTCGGCGGTCGATGGAGATCCGACCGCCGTGTTTCTCGATAACTGCACGGCCATCCAATACAGCTTCAATGTCGCGCATAAGTCTGGCGAGGAACTAGCGGCCGACGATCCGACTTTGTTTGCGAAAGGCGTTCTGATCGTGGTGCCGGATGAGATGTGGCCCGCCGACTATTCCGACCGAGGGCTTGTGATGTCTTCCGAGGACGTCAAGTGCCATTCGAATTGGACCACGGGCAAGGACCGCGCGAAGGTGGACACGCCGGTCGACTGCGTCGGCATCCTCCAGGCGACGGAGGTGTTTGCCCCGGGCTCGGTGGTTGCCGTGCCGCCCAGCGAACAGAAAAAGCTTGACGGCGATTTCGACGGGGATAGCGTCATCATTATCGGCGATCGGCCGCTGCTTTACGAGCATGTGAGGCAATTCGATAAAGAGGAGCAGGCGCGCGGGCTTGGCTCGCTCAAGCCGCCAAAGTCCCATACTCCGGCGATTGACAACGGTCACTACAAGTTCGGTCGCGCCAGCCAGATCCTCGCTGCCACGCGGAACGTTCTGGAAATCTACACCGGCTTGCAGCGAGGCTTTCTGGCTCAATCCCACGAAGCGCGACAGTGGTTTGCCGAGCGTGCCATCTTCGGAACGTACGAAGGCATTCACCCACAGCTCAAGCGAAATATTCGAAGCCTGCTGGAGCAGGAGCGGGTCAGCGCTCTGAGCTTTCTGGACGCGCGCGAGATAGCGCGGCGTGAGATCGTACTTGCCAACCATCCGGTCGCGCGCGAGATGGCCGAATTGCTCCTCGCCGAGCTCGAGGCTTGGGCCGGGAGGCTGGAGGAGCAAGCCCTGCCCGAAACGGACACGAGCATGAGCGAGGCTCCTGTCGCAGTAAGCCAACCGCTTTCCGCGCTATTTCCGGAACTGGCGGAGAGCTACTCGGTAACGACCCAGCCACGCGAGCGCGTCCAGCTTCTGGTGGACCGTTACCCTGCACGCATCGATCCGCGACCCGATGGTTATAACCCACACGATCTCGTGCAAAGTACAAACAATCTCCTCAGCCTGGGTATCAAAGTCGGAACTGACGCCTATAAATCCGACACTGGCGCCCACACATTTATGTTCAAGAGCGGGTACCTTCAGCGCCTGCTGCAACAGATCCCGGGCCTAGCCACCGTACCATATGTAAAGAGCACGGCGGCGGCTCTCCACCACGGAAGCTTTGATTCCGATGCAGCCTTGAAGGAGCTGAAGGACAACCCCACTCTGGCGGCTTCCATCATGGAATCCTCGATTAAGTTCGCTGCGGAGCAAGGCCTTCTGTCCAGGCCCTCCAACCTCCGGCTCGCCGTCGGAGATAGCGACATGACCATAACGCTGAACCGCGAGGAGGCGTTGGAGCGCGCCAAAATCGAGTCGTCGCGTGCCAAAGAGGTGGAAGAGAACATCACTGCAGCGGCGCTCGGAGTTGCCGCGAGTCTCAGGAAAGCCGGCATCCAAGTGAATATGCCTCATCTTGAGCACAGGCTGAGGTCGGACGCCTCCATGACAGACCAGCTCTTCGGCGTGCAGGTCCCCGTCGAAGCCGGCGCCCAGCTGATCGGCAACGCTGTACGTCATCTTTACGAACTCCCCGACAAGGAATTTACGCCCGCCTTCAAGAAGGCCATTCTAGCCTTCGAAGAGCGAGGCTATTCGGAGGTCAGCACAATCAACTGGTTCAAGACGCGATCTCCAACCTTTGTCGGCATCAAGACTGTTCTCGCCACGCCTGAGGGCTACCGCTTTGAAGTAGAGTTCCACACGGCCGACAGCTACAAGGCCAAGATCGACAATCATGACACGTACAAGGAGCTGCAGAAACTGCAGGAGCTCCAGCGAGGCAGCCGAGAGTCCCTGGATCCCTCGATAGCCGAGCCACTCTTGGAGCGTGTGCGAAACGCTTGCAACAAGGTTGTCATCCCTGACGGAGCCATAGGGATCCCGCACTGGGAACCCGACGCGGATAGTTCAGTCGGTGCCAGTCTAATTCGTCGATTGAAAGTGGAGCCGCCTAAGCACACGACGGCGCGGTCCGCGATCGGACAAGAAATTCTTGGCGCTCTGGGCTCGCGACCGATCGTGCTTGTCGGCATGAAGGGCGCTGGGAAATCCAGTTTTGGCCGGGTGCTCGCCAGACGACTGGGGCTGAAATTCGTCGATGCGGATAAGGAGATCGAGGCTAAGACTGGCAAGTCCATAGCTAAGATCTTCGCTGAGGATGGGGAGGTGCATTTCAGAGATCTTGAGATGAAAGAGATAAAGAAGTCGCTCGAACAAGGGCCGAAGGTGCTCGCAACCGGCGATGAAACGTTCATGTTCGAGGAAATTCGGCATCTTGTCAGTGCGAAGGCGGTCTCAATCTGGCTCAATACCCACGAGAACGTGATCAGGCGCAATCAGAGGCACGAGCGTCTCAAGACTAAAACCGACGATCAAGACCAGTCCGTCACAGATCTGATGCGCATGCGTAATCCTGTCTATCAACTTGCCGATCTCACGATTGCCCCGCAGCACCAGCGAGATCTTAAGAGTGCGGATGCTTGCCTGAGCGCGTTGCACGCCCACCTATGCGGCGAGGGCAGGGAAGCCTAAACTTGTGTCGTGCCATGGGTAAGGACGGTGATGGCGTAGGTCAGCATGCGCCCCCCCCCCGCGTCGACACCCTGGTCGGTATAAGGGTTTTTCGGATAGTTTGAACGTACAGAACTGTAGATGTGGCGAAGGCAGCGCGGTGCGGCGCCCGTCAGCGGCACAGTTAAAAGTTGCGCAGTTGTGGACCGGACATCGGTCAATGGAACCAGGTGCCGTTCGAGAGTTGGGCGTCCAGAACGTCGAGTTCTTAGCAGGAGACGGATGCGCCTTTCCAGCACCAGGCATCAATACAGTCTACGCCCGCTTGCGGCTCGCTACAATCAGCCGGCGCTGTGGCCGAGCAGGCCGACAATCTCCCCGCCCCTTCTCGTCCGACGCGCGTATGGATCAGCTACCGTCGGCAGTCGGTCGGTGAACGTTCGTCGTGCGCATTGCCCATGTGCACATCGCTAGCGGCTCAGCAGGAGTTTCACTGTCACCGACTAGGCGGGGCAAGATGACTTGTGACGGCGGACCGAGCGCGTTGAGCAGAAACGGGAGTCCCGATGTCGCGAACATTGCGATAATTCTCTAAAAATGTGAGGCCGGCCCGACACACAGACGATTCCGGTTTGCCCATGGCCCATAGCGGCAAAGTAGGCTGCGCAATCACGGAGAAACCGATTTTGTCTACGCATCTAGACTAAGCCGGCGGCATGGAGTGCTCTCGCGACGGGCTCAAAATACTGCATTGGAACAGGTTTTCCTAGCTTTGTCGTCTGGATGAGCTGACGCGCCAGGCCATCATCGTCGACAATACTTAGACGTAGAGCTTGCGCCGCTTCGAAGATAGGTGAAACAGCCTCGCCCTCGCCGCGGCAAACCAAGACCGGCACCCCAGTCTCGCCCCTCACGTAACGCAGACCGACCAATATCGCCCGCCCTCTCAAGATCAATGTGGCGGACTTCACGCCAAGCGGAGGTTCGCCAGCCATCTCTTGACGTAGGCGACGTTGTTCACGCTTCAACTCTGGCGTACCTTCTTGTTCCTTCCTTTCGCGCTTGACCTCGGTCTCAGTCATGCGCATGTCGCGCAAAAACAACCAGCGCTGGAGCAGGAGATCGATCAAGCCGCCGACCAGAAGTGCACCAGCACCAATCCCGACCAGCAGTTTCACCTCCGTAAAGACGAAGCCGAGGCACGAAATGCCGCAGACCGGCAGATAGATCATCGTTTTCCACATGCCCAGAATAGCAAAAAGAAAGATAGCGCCGAGGACTAATAGCTTCACCAGCGCCTTGCCAAGGTCGGTTAAGGAGCGCATCGTCACGATGCGCTTAAACCCTTGAAAAGGATTGATTTTTTCAAGCTTTGGCGCCATCGGCTCAAACGAGAAGAGTAGTCCACCGTTAGAGATGAATGCGGCCGAGACCGCCGCGGCGGCTACAGTTCCAAGCAGCGGGCCGACGGTCGTCACGGTGAGTTCGGTCAAGAGAATTAGCGCTTGCCCGACAGCAATATTGAAAGGCAGATTCTGCAGCTTGTCGGTCAACAAAACCGCTTCGATGCATTTGTCTTCGATCGCGCTAGCTCTTAACCATAGATAGCCGAGACCGGCGCAGGTGCCGACGGCGCGGACGAAATCGGTGTTGCGTGCAATCTGCCCCTTCTTGCGAGCTTCGCTTAGCTTCTTGTGAGTGCCCGGGTGTTTCTTCTCTTCGCTCGTGCTCATTTCAGCATCTTTTCGAACGCCTCGAGCCCGCGGTTAGCCTGTGCGATATCTGACGCCATGGCGTCGATAAGATACGCAGTGTAGGTGACCATGATGATCGGAAAGCCGATATTTTTGATCGTCGGGGAAAGACGGTTCGATTTGAGTTGCGGGGCAAAGCGGGCAAGGATCATTACCGAAATGTCAACTAGTAACAGAAAGGCCACGACAGGCCCGGCGACTAGTAAACTCGTCACCATAATCCGGTCGAGAAGTGCGATTAATTCCATTGCCCCTTGTGAGGTCAGGGCGGGATGAAATTGATATACGGGCCAGATTGAGTAGCTGCCATAAAGGGCGCTGATCATGATCTGCAGGCCGTCCGATGCGACGAAGATCGTGATTGCTGTGATTCCGAGAAAAAGTCCCATCGCGGATGCCTGAGTGTTCGTCGCAGGGTCTACCGGACCGACTTGGCTGGTGATGCCGCGCTGGGTGTCGACAAGCTCACCGGCCGCCTGGAGGCTCCATATCGGGATTCCGAGTGGAATCCCAAGTAGCAGGCCGACAAAGATCTCCTTCAAACCGAGCAGTGTCACTTGGATGAAACGGGTATCAGCATCGAGCAGCTGTAATCCGTCTCTGATGGGTGCCAAGCACGGTAGCCCGAACGCGACCGCAAGGCATGTTCTGATTAGCCCGCCAAGTTGAGACCGCGTAAATACAGGCAGGACCAGCATAATGCCGACAGGGCGAGCCGCAGCAAGACCGGCGGCGATGATGAGTTCGATGGCCGCATGGATGATCATTTGGGCATCGGCGGGTGACGAACCAGACATAATGAAGGCTAGTGACTCGGTATAATCGCGGGAAACTGTGAGAACACGTAATCGGCTTGCTCGATGAGCGGAGCGGTTAGCACAGGAGCAAACAGAGCAAGGATCGCAACAACGACCAATAGTTTCACTGTCAGGTGCAAGGTTTCATCCTGAATCTGTGTTGCCGCCTGGATAATACCGATGCCAAGGCCGACAATCACAGCGGCAATAAGTGGCGGCAGAACCCAAATCATGAAAACGATTAAGGTTTGGCTTATTTGGGCTACAATGCTGGCCTCATCCATGGTCAACCTCCCGGCGTTGTATAACTCAACACAAGCCCTTGCGTTAGTCGGGACCAACCATCGATAGTAACAAATATAAATAGTTTGAAAGGGACAGCTATCATTGTTGGGGATACCATTGACATGCCCATCGCCATCAAAATCGTCGTCACGATGAGGTCGATGCATATAAACGGAAGATAAAGAAGAAACCCAATTTCGAAAGCACGCTTGAGTTCTGAAATTAGAAAGGACGGTACGAGAATGGCGAAATCATCAGGTGTCGCCCTGGCGCGCATTTCCTCTGGCCAGACTTGTTTGGTCGAAGATAGGAAAAATCGGCGCTGCTCTTCGCTTGTGAACTTCTTGAGATAGTCACGCAAAGGCTCTCGTGCCTCCTCGCCAGCGGTAACCCAGTCATCGAAGGTTTGATAGTGGAGCTTCGGGTCCGTGACGCGCTCATAGGTCTGCTCGATAACAGGCGCGCTAACGAAAACGGTGAGAATTAATGCCGTCGCGTAAAGAACTATATTCGGGGGTATCGTCTGCGTCCCGAGAGCATTGCGGACGAGGAATAGAACCACTGATATCTTTATAAAGGCCGTGGTTGTGACGACTGTGAGCAGCAGCAGACCCAGTCCAGCCGTAACCGCAAGAAGCGCCAGGATCCCTGGTTGAATCTCACTCATTGCAAGCCAACCTGCCACGTAGCCTGATGCCAAGCTCGTCGCCGATGCGCACGATGTCGCCACGGCCGATACGCCGGCCGTTGGCAACTATATCGATCGGACCGTCGACCGGCCGATTGAGTTCGAAGACATGTCCTTCGCCTGCATTCCTCAGTTCCCCCAGCGGCATCAGCCAGCGGCCGCATTCAAAAACCAGAGTGATTTCGATATCGTCGAGCTCGGCATCCGATGGCCCTTGCTGCAATTCCGGTTCTGTCATGATGTGCGCATACTCCAAAGGGCATGGTTGCGGGCGGAAAGGCCCCCGCAGGATCAGGCTGTCGTCCGCAACATCTGCCACGGCCCAGAGCCGGCCCGCAGAGAGGATGACCTGATCGCGGTGGAACGGTAATACGTCTGGTATCAAAGCATCACCGGCAGAAGTTTTGCGAATAAGCGCCGCCGGAACGCAAAGCGAGCCGATCTTTCCTGCAACCAGGATCGGGAGCTCAGCGGGTAATTCGCAGGGTTGTCGCGGCAGCTGTCGAATCAGATCCCCCAGGGCGTGGAACGCGAACGGCACCGGGCCATCGAGAGGCGAGAATAAGCACAGACGAGCTTTGCCGTTGATCGGGCCGCAGGCGACGTCGTATTCGAGATAGGGAGGTGGCATGGTGGTTTCGCGCAGCTGAGCCATTTGCACGTCCTGCCCCGTCTGAGCCTCGAGCCGAGCGATAAGCGGCTCAAGTGCGAGTTCGAGAACGAGTGAACCGGTTGGCTCGGAAGGTAGGCCAATGCCGCTCTGCACGGTCGAGATGAGCCTCTCTATCAGTGCGCGGGAGATCGACAAGACGATCGTCTCATCTCCGAGCCGCCAAATGCACTCGAGCATTGGGATGGGAAGCGATTCCGGCTGCCAGACAAGCCGTCCCATTCGCACCGATAGCGGCTCGTCGCCGAGCCGGCACTGAAAAGGCGTGCGGGGGTGTGCGCATTCGTTGAGCCACGAGACGACGTCGTGGGACAGACTTAGCTTTGGCTTCAGGGAATCGTGCGTGCTCAATGTGTTTTCGGCCCTACAAGACGGCACCATTGCGACACGACAAGAATACTAGTGGTCATCAGATTGACTTGCCCGCCACCTCGGTGAGCGAGACACTCGCGTACCGAAGCAGGATCTCATCGTCGGCCTCCGTCTCGGCTGCGGTCTGAGAGCGGATATCGACGCCGCGCCGGACGTCGTCCTCGATTTGTTGCCACTTGTTCCTTGCCGCCGAACAGCTGATCCAGAGCGACCTTGCCTCAGACGCCGCTGTCTCGGCCTGTTCTTGAGCGATGCAGGCGTTATCAAGCGTCTTTCGCCTCAAGGCGACCTCAGCCTCAAGCCGCTCTATGTGGAGGTGGCCTTGATCGAGCGCCTGGATGGACAAGGCATCAAGCGTTGCAAACCGTTGGTAAAGCCCCATCTCCGCCCTTGCGCAGTGTTGCTGTGCGATTGCAAGCTCGCGGGAAGCATGCTGTGCGGCCTCGGCCGCTAAGTGGGCCTTGGCTTCCTTTTTGGACAGCTCACGAAAGGCGCTACGCTCTCGCATATCCTTCAAACGCCGCAAGCTCGTAGCGTGGAAACAATTCATTCGGTCAGCTGCAACATCCATGCGACGGTTTCCTCAAAGTCGCTCGCCTCGTCTTGTCCCTGGCGCAAAAATTCCTGCAGGTCGCCGATCGAATCGATAGCCCTGTCGGTAAGCGGATCGTTGCCTTGCTTGTACTCGCCGACCTTGACCAAAAACTCGGACTCGGCGTAGCGCGAGAGGAGATCACGGAACGTAGATGCCGCCTCGCGATGTGCCATAGGCACGACCGCATCCATTACGCGGCTGCGACTTTGGAGCACATCGATCGCGGGGAAATGGGATCGCGCAGCGATGGTGCGTGAGAGGACGACATGGCCATCGAGAATGCCGCGCGATTCTTCTGCGATGGGATCCCCCATGCCGTCACCTTCGACAAGCACTGTATAGAAGGCCGTAATTGAGCCACGCTCACCCATGCCCGCGCGCTCCAGCAGGCCTGGCAGCATGGCAAACACGGAAGGCGGAAAGCCTCGCCGGGTCGGCGGCTCGCCCGCAGCAAGTCCGATTTCGCGCATGGCCCGGCAAAAGCGCGTCAAGGAATCCATCATTAGAACGACGCGTTGCCCTTGTTCACGAAAATGTTCGGCAAGCGCGCTTGCCATGTGAGCACATTGCGCCCGCTCCATGGCCGAGCGGTCGGATGTTTCGACCACAACGATCGTACGACGAAGAGCCGCTTCCCCAAGGTGTCGCTCAACGAATTCGCGCACTTCGCGCCCGCGCTCGCCAATGAGGGCAATTATGTTAACATCGGCCGCCGCGCCCTTTATGATCTGCGATAGTAATGTTGACTTGCCGCAACCAGGCTCTCCATAGATCCCAATCCGCTGGCCTTCGCCGCACGTCAGGAGACCATCCAAGGCGCGGATGCCAAGTGGGAATGGTCGCTCGATCATGCGCCTTGTCATGGGGTTGGGCGCCTTGCCCCGAAGCGGGCGCGTTTGGTCGGCTTTGAGAGCGCCTTTGCCGTCGAGGGGACGGCCAAAGCTGTCGATCACGCGGCCAAGCAAATCGGGGCCGACCGGCACTTCATGCATTCGACCGCTAGCGACCACTTCTGCGCGACTGGACAGGCCCACCATGTCACCGATCGGGGTGAGCAGCACGCCATCTTGAAGGAAACCGATCACCTCGGCTTCGAGAGAGCGTCCGGTGCGCGGATCCTGCAGCAGACAAAGTTCCCCAATTCGAGCATCCGGCAACACGGCATGGAGAACAGTACCGACGGCCCTAGTTAGGCGTCCGCGCACGACACGGGTGTCGATATGCTTTGCCGTCGCTCTCACAGACGAGAGCGCCGCATCCAGTGTCCTGTCTACAGCTGGACTGTTGTGTTGTGGTAGCAGTTTGGTCACAGCTCGCCTTGTTTAGCACTGCAATCCAAAGCCGAGGCGCAGCGCCCGGAATTGCGCATCAAGTCCAAGATCGACATTGCCATAGTCGCTCCACAGCACGCATTGCTGCGGCGACAGCGCCGGATCCGGATCAACTCGAACTTTCGGCCGGCCTTCCCGTCCGTCGTATGTAGCGAACTCGCCTGCGACGGCATCGACTTGCGTCGGACACACCTTAAGGCGGACTTCCGCGCCGCCTTTCCGGTCGATCGCGTGACGAACGGCGCTCACCAACAGCTCACCAGGGTCGAAAGCGCCCAGCAGGTCGCTTACGATCTCCATGACGAGTTGTGGCAATTGCTGCTCCAGGGCTGTCCTTTGGCGTGCCGCTTCAGAGACCGACTGCGCGATCAGCCGCGCCATTTCCTCAGCGCCACGATTCATCCCCTCACTACGTCCGCGCTCCCGTTCCCGCTGATATGCTATGCGCGCCCAGTTGCGAACCCGCAGCAGATACCGTTCCGCCGCCGCGCGCGCCTCAAAGGCACTGTGCCAGATTTCGAGCTCACTGGCCGGGACCAGCGGCCCGACGGGGCGCATCCGCGGAGCGACCGGAGCTTCGATATCGTCGAGCGTCATATCGCAGGGACCTCAGTCGTCAGATGAGCCAGCACAAGCGAAAACAATTGGTCTGCCGCATGGCGGTATTCGGTCGCAGGATTCTCGGCCGCGGTCCCGACGGGCAAGCGTAGGAACACCCTGTGGCGGTCGAGCAAAGAATGCCCATCGAGCCAAACCCCAAGACAGGCTAATCCATCGTGTTCAATCTGTCGGGCGAGTTTTTCCGGATCCGCGATCAAGCTGGTTGAGATCGCCTGCGCCTGGTGTCGGATACCAAACGTATGCGCTTCAGCGCCGATACGTTCGATCAGAACGGTAACTTCAGGCTTGGAAACCAGCTTCAGCAGCGAACGGGCATGCCAGATACTACCGGCAAACACAGCAGCTTGGCGCGGATCATGCCCGTGCAGAAGGTCCGACCCCCAGACGCTGCCATTCAGGTCCATTCCATCGTCGAGGAGCAATTTTGCCAGTCTTGGCTGCAGTCTTTGGTTGTTCTGCAGCCGCACCAACGTCGCAGCCGACAAAGCTGGGTCAAGGCGTGCAGCAAGGCGGGTCGGATGGGTTGAAGCGGCAAGCTCGCCCAAGACCGTAAAAGGCAATTTGAACGAGTCATTGCGTTTGAGGGTCTGCATCCGTATTGGCATTCGGAATACCTCCTATGCGGCATCGCCGATGGTGTTTTTTCGAGCGGCCCCGATCGCTGAAACACCCGAGCGCCCCTCGAGCCTTGCTCGTTGCGATGGCTGCCTCCGCCTATAGACAAGAGAACTGGCCAAGTAGGACAGCACCGCGAATACTGCCACGGCGAGCCCCACAATGACCGCCAGAAGTGGCACCGGAATTGATTTAGCTGCTTGGGTCGAGGCAGGCCGTTGCTCGACTGCCGGCCGTTCCGCCGGCACGAATACGACCTCTACCTTGTCGTACGACAAGCCTTGGATGCTGTTTGCAACGAGCATCTTTATCTGCGGCAGCAAAGCCGAGACATTTATGTTGGCATCGTGCCGGACGAATACCGAGGCCGAGGATGGTGTGGCGCGCTCCCGCAACAGGTCGTTGTCAGGCAAAACAACATGGACACGTGCTGAGAAAACGCCGTCGATTTCGCTAATGGTATGCGACAATTCTTCGTTCAACGCATAGACGTAACGGGCGCGCTCCTCGGTCGGCGAGGCAATGAGGCCTGATCCTTGGAAAATTTCGCCGAGATTCTTGAAAACCTGACGCGGCAGCCCCTTCGCATTCAACAGGTTGATTGAGAAGGCAACCTGCTCATTTTCGACCTGGAGCGTGCTGGTCCCATCCTTGGCGGCGACGCGGACCGCATCCACGCCGTTGTCAAGCAAAATCGCGAGCATCTCATTGGCATCGCGTTCCTGCAATTTTGTGTAGAGATCGTCCTTGCAACCACTCAGAATCAAGAGTAGCGGCAAAACATAATGACACGATCGCCGACCAGGCGGGCGGCGATCAATGCCTTCGCCGTGCGGTGACGCGATCATGCGCCTCGTTCATCCTTGTTTTATTAACGTGTTCACGGATGATGTAGCGCCGCTGATACTCTTGGTGACAAGAGAAACCTCAGTAACGGCGCTGTATACTTCCCGCAGACCAGCAATCATCGCTTCGTAATTCTCCCTTCCTGGCGGAGCGCCTGACATGCGCATTCCCGACCCTGCTTGGGAAGGAAACTGCTCCGCCGGCCCGGGTAGGACGTCCTTCACAAGGGGCACCTCTTGGTCGGGCGTGGCAGGTGCCACGGCATTGTCCCTGTACAGCGATGAAAGGGTCTGGAGCACGCGGTCGCCCAACGGGCTCGTTTCGCTTGTCGCGCGCGAAACCTCCAGGACTGGAGCAACAGGCCCCGCCCCCGCCGTCGCCGACGGGCCATCGTTCTTAATCGAGGCGGCTGCCTCTACAAGCGCGCACTCAAACTGGGCATGCTCGCCGCACGCCGACGTTGCCCCCACCCTAGACAGGTTGTCGGCAAAATTGGCAGAGATGGACGTAACACCAATTGTCATGCAAAGACTCAGTTGTTCTGTTTGAGTGTGATGAGTTGATCGTTCATCACCTGCTATCGAGCTGCTGTCCTAGGGACGCCAACTGACCACAAGCTGACGAACTGGCCACGAAGCGTCATTTAAAGGCCACGTTCGGCGTTCAGGTCAGCACGAATTTCAGCTTTCGATTTGGGACAAGATGCCGGAAAATACACTCCAATCCACCATTCTGCACATTGGGATGAGAGTTCTCTTTCTCGTAATCCTTCTCTCCACCGGCATTGATACAACGCTGCCGGCCCCTCTGTCGCTGCCGTCGACGCCTTATAGGTATACAGTTCTGGATCAGGACCTGTCTGCCGCTTTGCGAGAATTCGGCAACAACCTCAATGTCGACGTCGACGTCAGCTCCGAGGTAAAGGGGCGCATCCGCGGGCGTATGCCGAGTATGTCGCCGCGCGCGTTTCTGGATCGCTTGACCGAGCTCTACGATCTCCAATGGTACTATGATGGGCTTGTGCTCCACGTATCTGCTGCGAAAGAAGCGCAGACTCGTATGCTGGTTTTGACTTCAGTCCGCTTCGAGGTGTTCAAGGCGGCCCTTGATCAGCTTGGAATTTCCGACGAGCGCTACGTCGTGAGACCGGCACCGGGAAACGGCCTGGTCATGGTTTCCGGCCCACCCCGCTTCATTGTGCTTGTAGAGCAGACGTACAACGGTCTCGTAGCGGAGGCACAGGCGCGACCTCACGACACCGGGACGCCCCCAAAGGAGACGGAACTGATGTTGTTTCGTGGCTCCTCGACCGTGGTCGTTCGCGATGGGCGACCTGAAGGACCGTTCTCTTCCGAGGTGCCGCACCAGGACAGCGTCGTCCGTGAGCCTGCACAGAGCCAGAGATGACAATTGAGCATACACCGCAGCTTCCCGCAGGAAGCAACACGGCCGCCATTCGCTAACAATCGCGTTTCCTTCCGCACTCGTCAGCTGTTCGACAGCTGAAGCTTGTAACCGGTGTTGTCGCTGACGAGGAACCAAAAATCGGCAGCATTGATTAGCCGCACGTTAGTCATGCGGCCGGCGTTCGGTATTCGTCGGGAACGACGGTGGCACCAGGTGACGCAATTGATCTTAACTGTGAGGATGCACGATGTCGCTTAGCCTTTCGGCAGCAAATAGCTCCAACCCCGCCCTCTCTCCACAGGCCTGCGCGGGCCCAGAAACTTCTTCCCAAATTGTCGCCCAGACCGGGCAAGGGGCGCTCTTGCCCTTCCAGGCGATGCTGTCCAGCTGCTCGCCGCAGGACAAAGTTTCCGATTCCATCGCGCAACTAAGCGCGTCGCCAGCGAATTTGAAGTCGTCCATGGACGAATTCCAGCAGCACCCGCTGGACGAACTGCCGCCAGATGTGAAGGCATCGCTGGAAGACTTGCGACAGCACCCGCTCGAGCTCATGCCACCCACTCTGAGGGAGGCATTCAAATCGTTGGATCAAGCCCCCCCTGCAGTCGCTTCACCTCCCGTCGCACCACCTCCCATAGCGCCTGCGCCGATAGCGAGCACGCGGATCACGTGGTGTGACGGCAAGCTGACTGAGCCCGAGCTGCAGATCGTAGCGGTGCTGAACCGCCATAAGGACAAATGCCCGCTCAGTTGGGATTCGCTGAGCGGGCTAGCCAATGATCCGTCCACGCCGCCGGATCTTAAGGCTGCAATCGAAAGTTTGCAGCAGGACCCGGAGCTCTTTTATGCCATTGGCTCGCAGGGTGATGGCCGCTGCGGCGGCAAGATCAAGGCCAAGGATTTGTCCGGGTTCTCAGACCTTCACCCACAAGTCGCCGCCTTCCAGGACCAGCAGGCACGAAGCTACGAGCAGAACTACATCCCATCCGACGGATCTGGAAATGGTCAGCCGACGGTCATGACCATGAACGATGCAGTGCGTGAACTTTACCGGTACTCCGACAACCTACCTGAGAACCTGAGCTTGGGTGATTTCGGGAAGATCGTTGACGGCACAGCAAAAACCGGCAAATGCCCGCCCCAAGTCATTGCGGCCGCACAATATTTCCTCACTCACCCAGATGCCTGGAAGCAGTTGTATGGTGGCTCGATCGATAAGGTCCACAAATACGACTTCCTGCAAGTCGCTTCATCCTCGATGAGCCTCACGCAACCCGAGCTGAACACGCTCGATGTGATTAACCGCAATCAGCAAGCCTTTTTTGATAGCGGTGTCCTGACTCGCGACAAACTGGCGAAGATGGCGGACGACAAGAGTCTCAGCCCAAAGGTACGACAAGCGGCATCGCAGCTACTGTCAGATCCCCTATTGTTCGGCTTGCTGAACAATTCAATTACGGGCTACAAGACCCATCATCGGTTCTTCGATTTTGGCGGCGGACATACTGTCGATTCCGGCAACATTAGCAACCGGGACTTCGCCAAATTCTATAACGATATGACCGTTGCGAACCGCACGGTTCAGCAGGCGAAGGCCCATGTTCCCAAAACCGCGGCAGATCAGGACGCGGTCGCGGATATGAAGATGGGTGTGGCGGACCAGCCGGATACCAAGTCTGCCAAGAAGAATGGCGGGGCTTTTATGCACGCCATCGACGGCGTCCTCAAGGTGGGTTCCAAAGTTTTTGATTGGGCCGCGACGGCTGTGGGCCTCCTCAGCTTCGTTCCGGGCCTGGGCCAAATCGCCGATGCCGTTTCAATGGCGCTCGAGGGGGCGTCGCAAGCAGGGAAACTCATTCATACCGCTATTAGTGGAGGCAACATTAAGAAGGCATTGGCCGAAGCAGGGCTCGATTTCGCTGCTCAGGCTGTGGGCCTTGTCGCTGGCCCCGAGGTCAAACTCGCGATTCGCAATGGGCTCGCGAAGGCGGCGCTGGAAGAGGCCTTTACGGCCGGCGTCAACCTACCGGTCGAGGCCGCCAAATCCTACGCGGAGAATTATCTAACCAATCTGAAGGCAAGCCTTGAGGCTGGCCCTATGCAAGCGGCAGGCGTTTCGGACTTTGTCGGCGTGGCGGCGCTGGCTCAACGCGTGGCCTGACAAATCAATCCGCGTCTCCTTCGGCGCGGATTGACCTATCTGCCAATCAGTGGCTGCAGACTTTGCAGCCCTGATTGGTGGGCTGGGTTGCGACGGGGTGAACCCCTCGATGGTGCGATAGATCGTCCATTGCATGGTCGGCGCACCATTCAAAAGGATTTCGTGGATGTCGCCGGCAACAAGTCCCGCATGCCGATCATCGACGCGGAGCGTAGCCTTCAATCGATCTGTTCCTGGCGGGGTCTTAGAATCGCCTGGCAGGCAAGGGGACGTTTGTCCGACTGCGATAGCGAACTCAATGAAAGCGCGGCTGTCGTCCGGCTCTTCCCATAAACATCACCATCCGCGGGTGTGGCGGGGAGGCTTTGGTTGCACGAGTTGCGGGCTTCTCGAGCGTCTACAGCGGGAGCACCCTAGCTATCCCGATCACCTTGCGCATACGGTACAAGGCCGATCGAAAATGCGTCGCGGGACAGGAGGTATTTCACGCCCGAAATGCCGATCAGGCAAATCCAATCATTGCAACTTCATTCCCGGGGAAATCAGGCAACATTCTGATGACACTCTGAAGGACCTTTGGGAAGAGGTTCCTCAAGTCTGATCGCCTAATGGCCCCCGGGCATCGCCCGTTGCGTGACGCCTCTACCGATACCCATTGCCACCCAACGACCATTCCTGCCCTTGCGCAAACGCCGTCATGCGTAATGCCTGGTTGCGTATGTGCTATGGTCATGATTGCTGTTACTTTTCGTGTTCTGCGCTGCTGGTCTTGCCCGTCTCGAAGGTCCTGTATTTGGCAACCGGGATAGCCGCGCGATCACCGAGACTTGGCCTGACAGCGTTGTTGTCGATCAAATCGAGCGGGTCGTTGACCATGACCGCCAAATTGCGACGCGTCGAACAGCCAAGCGTCCGGTCGAAGGAACTGTCATTGGCTAAAGGACCGGACAATGGCGGGCAGTCAGGGGGGAGGCTATCGTAGACAATCGCCTCTATTCGCGCTGCAGAACGGTGGCGCTGTTCAAAGAGGCGGATGTGGTACGCGTCAACTCCCATCCCCATCACCTGACTGGCGACCTCCGCGGCCAGCCAGGGCGGACCGCTGATAGAAACATGGACGGCATCGGGCCGGCCACGGCTGGTGCTCGCAATGAAATTACGCAAACGCTGCCGTTCGACAGAGTGAAGGCTCTGCAAGAACAAGACGTTGCTCTCCTGCCGGACGAGGATTTCAGTCGATGACTCAACCGGCGAGGAGCTTGTGCAGCCACTCACGCTCGCGCTCAGAGCGACCAGAAGGATTGTGATCCGCATCGTTATTGGGCGTCACTATTCAATGATGAAGCCGTCCAGGACGCCTGAGCCGCCGGTAGCGTGGTCTTGCGGCGGATTTTCCGATGAGTTCATCGGAGTGGGCCCCACGTCGGAAGCCGAGCCGAGGCGATCGGTAGGCGTGCTCATCTGCTTGGGATTTGATCCTGGCCTCACGATGTAAGGGGTGACTATGATAACCAGTTCCGTCTCCTCCTTTTGAAATGATGAAGAACGGAAAAGGGCGCCGAGGATCGGCAAGTCGCCCAGCCAGGGAAAGGCGCGGATATCAGTATTGACGTTCCGCCTGATCAGCCCACCGATTGCGAAGCTTTGACCGCTGCCGAGCTCAACGGCGGTGTCGGCACGCCGTGTGGAGACGCCAGGCACAGAAATACCGTTGATTTGGACCGCACCTTGTGTCGACAGTTCACTGACTTCCGACTTCACGCGAATATTGATCTGCTCGTTATTAAGCACCGTTGGCACGAACTCCAAGCCGATGCCGAAGTGACGGAATTCAACCGAAACTTGCCCACTCCCCTGCACGACCGGAATGGGAAATTCACCGCCGGCCAGGAAATTGGCGGATTCACCGGACATCGCGGTGAGATTCGGCTCAGCTAAGACAGAAGCGACATGCTCCTTTGCGAGCGCGTCGAGAACCGCCCCAAGGCTGACATTGCCATCATTGTACGCGACGCCGGCCGTACCGCCGCCGCTCGCCGCACCAGAACCGCCACCTTTGCCGCTGGCCAAACCCACTGTCAAATTGCCGATCTTGCCGAAAGCGGACAGGTTGATACCGAGTTCCTTCATGGCGCTACGGGAGACCTCAGCTACGCGCACACTCAGATTGACCTGTAACGACCCAGCGACTTGAATCTCATTGTCGACCTGCGCGCCGTCACCGAGAAATTGCTCAGTGACTTTCGTCGCGGTGTCGACGACTTGGGCATTGGGCGCTGTCCCGCTAAGGATCGCACCGCGTGGCGTATAGCTGACGTGGATTGGATAGTCGCCGACCCGAGTCCTCAACATGGCGCGCAGATCCTCGATTGGTTCAGTGACAACAATATTCAACTGGGCGAGAGCCTCCCCGTTGGCGTCCAAGGCAAATAGGCTGGTCCGCCCGGATTTCTTGCCAAAGACGAAGACAGTCTTATTCGAGGGTGCCTGAAAATCTGCGATCGTCGGATCAGCAATAAAGACGCTGGCGGCCGGCGCGGATAAATGAATTGTCTTGCCGAGCGAAGAGGAAAGATTCAGCGTGCCGTTGATGCTATTGGCAGTGGCACGCGGTGCGCCTTCATACCGTTTGTCTTGGGCCGTGGCAGAAAATGGGGAAAACAAAATGAGCGCGCAAAGAAGATAGGCCGGGCAAGGAGAAACCATAGTTCTCAAACCGCCAATGACGGTCGACCGCCGATTGGCGGGGGAATGGCCATTAGGAACGACTTTCAAGGCAATCTTCGCTTTCAACATGCGACCAGGTTAGGCAGATCGTGCGTCAATCGATTCAAGAATGTAGCCAATGCCACGCGCTGTGTTGATTCGGAGGGTTGCCCCTGACTGACACAGGTTTTTGCGCAAGCGATAGATGCCGACTTCGAGGGCGTTGGCCGAAACTTCATCGTCGAACGCATAGAGGCTATCTTCCAGCTGCGCGCGTGGAACAGTGCGACCTGCGCGGTTGAGTAGATGCTCGAGAATACACAATTCGCGGCGTGCTATCTTTATTGGCTGGCCCCCAACGAAAACTTGTCGACCGATCGGATCGAATTGTAGATTGCCAAATTCAACGGTGGGATCGGCAATCTGTGTTGAACGCCGCAGAATGGCCCGCATTCTGGCGATGAGTTCTTCGGTGCAGACTGGCTTTGGCAGGAAATCGTCCGCACCACCGTTGAAAATCGCAATACGCTTTTCGAGATCGTCGATACTGCTCATGATGAGCGCAGGAACCGAATGACCGTTGCTCCTTAACTGTGTCAACCAGGGCAAACTATCACCGTCCGGCATGACCAACTCCAACAGGAGAATGTCATAGCTCGCACAACAGAATGCAGTGGATGCCTCGTCCAGGGTACGAGCCACATCAACGGCGAAACCGCAATCCTCGAGCGCCCCCTGTATCGTGCGTGTAAGATGGGCATGATGGTCAATAAGCAGAGTTCGCATTTCATCACCCATCAAGCACGTCAAAACATCCTAAGAGTGCGCGGTTTGTCACGCACGTTGTCGGGTAGAGGGTAGTCAACGCCCTCCTGTCCGAACATCTGGTCGCTCCTTGCGCCGCAAATGACTTCTCCGGACGGGGTGGACTCGTGGCCGCCGCGACGGTCGATCCAGTCAATGCCATGAGGCCGCTCTATCAGATCGTCGCTCTCGCTGCTGAAGACGGTGCCGGGTCCAGTCATGCCGCGAAGAGGGTTTGCCATCGGACATACTCCTGATGATGGCCCCCATCGTACTTTTTACACTTTACTTTGGATTCTTGAAAATCGATTGCTTGGATAATGTCCATCCATATTACGGATGGATCACATTTCGCCCTTCCACTTTGCACTTTGTGTAATCTCATGAATTCCATGCAGCTATAACTTTGAATTTTCAGGCTAACCGGGGCAGACGCCCACCTGTGAAGCACTGGATCAAAAACAGCCCTACCGCCAGTCCCCTTCAATCGGCGAATCCCTGCCGGGTTCGCGGATTGACACGCATTTGTAACCGGCCGTATTGACGGCCCAATTCTCGATCGGGGTTCGAGGTCCCTAAGGCCGCAAAATCCGCAACCGAGCAGTAGTTTCATGAGACGGTCCTGGCCACGAACCGGTTGAGTTCTCAGCGCAAGAAACCATTGAACGCGAACTCGGCCCACCTGAACGTGCTGCGCGCCTTCGAGGCCAGACAGAGACGATATTGTCGTGCTCGAGGTGATGGCGCCAACGGTGGATGCTTCGGATTGGCAGCGCCGACGCAATCGGTGATCTGCGGCCGTTGATATGGCTACAAGGGAGCCGAAAACGGCCGGCGGGCTTCGGCTGGGATTTGCGATAGAAGGAACCAGCGCGCGCGACCAGGAGGGATTAGTTGAGGGCGGGGATGGTGGTGACGATCTCCTCCAGAAGATTCGGCTTAATCTCCTCGGGTGTGAGGTCGGGGCCGCCCGGAATCAGATCGCGCTTCTTGAGCCACCAGATCGGTAGCTGCTCGGCGTCGCAGTAAGCCAGGTTCGCCTTGATCTGCGATCGCAACCGTGGCGCATCGTTCGTGTGCGGTGTTGATCGCTCACCGGATGTGGTGAGCGCTGCCGCTCCCCAGTTTGCCGATGCGGTGCTCGTCATAACTGCCGCCGTCGGCGTCGAGCGTCGCACCTTTGACCGAGGCCTGCGATGGGCGCATCACGAAGGCGACAAGTTGGACGACCTCGGCCGGCAAGGCCATCTCGCCAATCGGAATATCCGCGACCGCGGCTTGCTCGCCGGGCGCCGCGACAAAATCGTCAGCCATGTCGGTTCGCACCCCGCCGGCGCGATTGCAACGGCCGTCACGCCATCAGTGCGGAAGGAGCAGCAATGGACTTCGTCAGATTGAGGAGCGCTGCCTTGCTCGCGTCGTTAGGGCATTGGCATCCCCGCGATGGACGGCGCGACTCGCCATATTGACGGTGCGTCGCCCGCCGTTGCCTTGAAGTGCCGGATAGCTTCCCTCGCGAGGACGGCAGCGGCAAAAAGTTGAGCTGAAACTCCTTTTGCCCAGCCGATTTCCAGCGGCGCCAGCGCGCCAGCAGCGTTCGGCGCTTAGCCTATGCGACCGTACTAAGCGATGGGACGGGTCCTTCCACGGCAAATTTTCACGATTACCGCGCCGATATCGCCGGATTCCGCCATAACGAGAACAGTCTAAGCCGCCAATCAGCTTGCCCATCCTTGTCTCACTTACGTCAATAGATCGACCTGAGGTCCCCAAGTGTCGGAGAGCACAAAGCCGGCAGGGAACGGTTGTAATTGTGAGCGCCCGTATACATAACCGCGGCCGGTGATGCGCGGCAGCACGGCCTTGCGGCCGCCGATTTCCGTTTCGCCTATCGCCTCGGCCGTGAACTCGCCGCCGATGATGGACCGAGAGAGGCGGGCATCGCCGACTTTCACCAGGCCGCGTGCAAAAAGCGCCGCAAGGTTGGCGGAACTTCCGGTACCGCATGGCGAGCGGTCCACCCGGCCCGGCGGCAGCGTCGTGCAGGTACGCACTGCGCCATCGGGCTCGTGATCGCGGAACATGACGTAGCCCAAAAAAAGTCGGGATGGTCGTAGATGTTCTGTGCCATTGTGTACTCTGTCCTGGTAATGGGACGAGGTACTGCTCATGCTGAAAGCCTCGTCCAGGGTGGCGAGGCCAAGGGATCGTTACCGCAATATGAGGCTAGCGCAATCGATATCCCCGCATCCCGCCGATGGGAATGCGGGCGAAACGAGATACGATGTGGGTATCCTCTTCGACCATACCTCGAGCGTGTAGCGCGCCAGCCGCAATGTCAATATCCCGGCGATCAATGGGCTATTTGGGAGATTGCCCAACAAGAGGGCGAGTGAAGCCTGCGGATCGTAACCATCTGTTCACCATAAGTTGGCAGACTGATGGTCGGCGCTTCCGGGCCGGCGTCATTGATGACGCACTCTTGCCGCACACCGGCGGCAGACGTTTTCATGTCCCTCACCCCGCCCCAAGCAGTATGCGTCGGCCGCCGGTTTTTCTATGTCCCGAGTACATAAGCGGCAAGTCTCTATTGGATTTCAACTCATCAGCCATCCGCCGGCTCGGCCAATGAACTCGTCTCGGTCCCTCGCCAAATCGGGTATTTCCAATCTCAGCGCACCGAGGAGCACGCGCATGTTGGTCGCGATCAAGTCAGCGAAACGCTTCGCCTGACGCGCTTCAAGAGCGCTCAGGCAGTCAGCGAGGCCCGATGCAATCTGCGATGGGTAACGCTCATGCATGCGTTTGCGTGCTGCAGCACTTTCTATTCCCAATGCTAGGAGAAACGCATCGAACTCTTCTGAGGTAACTTCATCGAGCGTTTCAGCCTCACCGATCCTGTAAGCGAGTTCGTCTGTCAGAGTGTCATCCAGCCTGGTCGGCAGGATATCGTAGCGCGGCGCAAAGTGGATTCTGCCCCCCCGTTCATAGAGCAGCGCGAAGTTTTTTGCGTGTCCATCGTTATTGCCGACCAGGAGATCGAATATGGTAGCCCTAATGAAGGTCTCCTTGGCCTGGGCGGGATCGACTGTCGTCTCAAGTATCCTGCGGATAGCCGAAACGTCGAAGCGCCGGCCTGCCTTGCCACGCCTTTCGTACTTCATTGAAGCGGCCAAACCGAGCGCCTGCGCGAAATCCTCCTGATGAAGACGCACGATCCTATTCTGTCGATCTCTGCCTCGGTCGAAGCGAGTCACCAGTAGCGCATCGATTCCGCCAATCGGCACCATTGAGGCTTCAGCCGTGTTGAAGCCAAGCTCTCGGGAAAGTCTCATCGCCTCGGCCTCATACCGGGCATCCTGCTGATGATCGCGGTCGGGCACCTTGAGGATGTGTGTCGTCGGCGCTCCAGATCCGTGCCTCGGTTCAGCAAACCTACCGTCCGGCAGAACAGTCACGGCTATCTTGCTTTGTATGCCAGCCAAGGGAGACGGATCTTCGGTTCCATCAGGCAAGCGTTTACGCAGATGGAGTGCCTCGACGATCGCGATCATGCGATCTTGCGCAATGGGTACATAGTCCTGTTCATAGTCGCCCGGAACCTTTGTCGGTGGCGATCCGGACGGAAGAACGGAAAGTGCGCCAGCACAGTCCTTTCCAAGGTGATACAGCAAGCCAGCTATGTCATCGCGGGCTAGGCCTTCTCGTGCCATCACGTCGGTGAGCACACCGTCGCGCTCCTGCAGAAGGTTGTCGAAGAATGCTCGCGTAGTCACGTCGTTATAAGGCTCTTCGGCGAGCGGGAGGGAGAGCGACAACGCGGTCGCATCTGATTTTCGAAGGTAATCAGCCTTGTAGACAAAGGCGACCGAGCCGTTTTCGTCACGCACGAGGACGCCGATCGGATCAGCGAAACCGTCGAGCCTCACATCGAGGGCAAGTACCTCCATGTATCATCGTTCCCGAGCAAGCAACGATATGCCGGCTGCGTGCGCGACTTTCAGGACCTTGCCGAGTTCAAGTGTGGCTTTGCCGTTCTCCAACTCGGATAAAAATCTGCGCCCCACTCCGGCAAGGTCAGCAAAACTCTGTTGTGAGAGATGTCGGCCCTCGCGAGCGCGCCGGACTAGCCGCCCAAGATCTGAGGCGGAGACGATCTCCAGCCCTAACGTATCCGTCTCGCCATGGCGCGGTGAGGCGGCGTCGGCGCCCTCGTCCTCATCACTGCTCCCGCTGCTGCGAGGCAGATAAGCGTCGGGAAGCGTTCTGGGCAGGGCAGTCGTAATGAATTCCGAAACATCAGGAAGCTGCAGATTGACCTGCGGCATTGCGTCGGTCAGTCGTTTGCTGACGTCCGCCAGGGCATTGACGCTGGTAAGTGCCTCGGAAATTCCCCTCGTGTCCAATGAGCTCCTGATGGCCTCATCTTGACGCGAATATTCTTTACTGACCGCTTTGAGTGCTTCGCTGGACGCATTGATGTCTGCACTTTGTTTCGCCAGGGCTTGGGTTGGAGGAATCTGCGAAATTGCCTTGGCGATCTCTGTGGCGTTCAAGGCGAGTTTGATCGTGTCTTTGGGGCGCGACGGGTCTCTCGTGACGTTCTTGAAGGCGTCGCCAGACGCGTTGATTTCCATAAGCAGCTTCGCCAGCTCCTGGGAAGGACCTGCCTGGGCAAGCAGCTTTGCGATGTCTGTTGCGCTCGTGGCGCCGATGGATTGAGAGGTCTTGGTCATCGTTTGCTCCCGATCGGGAACATAATCTTACTTCCTATTTGATTCAAGGCCTGGGGCTCCCGATCGGTATCAGAGCCGAATTTGATCCCGAGCGGGTTCATCAACCCTAAAGCAGGGCAGAACTGGGCCGCCTGATACCGTTCGGGTGCAAAATTGGCGAAAGTGCGGGGTGTGACCTTTAAAGCCGACGAGGCCGCCCGAATAGAACTTTTCGTTAGTCGAAGGGCATTGTCGGCAGCACAGCCCCCGATCTTCGATTGCTGCCGCTGGCGCGACCCGGTTCCATGCCGAATGTTTAAGTCCTGTATCCTGCAACCAACTTCAATGCCTGTCCCCTTCATCGGCCACGACCGGGGTCTGGTGCTCGCCATCGGCACGACCACAAGCAGACCGACGTGGTCTCGCTTCTTCGGTCAACTCTGGGCGCCGAGGCGCTTCGACTGTTCGCCAGCATCCACACCGGCAAGGACGTAAGCGCCAATAAACCGCATCCGGAGGTCTATCGACTGGTGCTTTCGGATCTCGACCTCAACGGCCTGGAGTGCCTCTGCATCGAGGATTCCAGGAACGGGCTTCTGGCCGCGCGCGCTGCCGGCATGCGCACTGTGATAACCCCCAGCCAGTTCACCTGTCATGAGAACTTCAGCGGCGCCGATCTGATCCTGCGCAATCTAGCCCTGCCATGGTCGTCGCCCGAGTTCCACCCTTTCACCTCCTTGACGGACCAGCCGGTTGATTTCTGTCGCCTGCTTGCCCACAGGACGTTAGAGCGCTTCACTGCTTCAAGGAACCGGCGAACCACCCCATCTCTTTGTTTTTCAAGCAATTCCGCACGAAAGTCGTTACACGCTGTTCCTGGAATTGCTCCCCCCGTCGGGGCGAAATGGGTGAGGTTCCAGTCTTCGGCCGAGTCGACACACCGACGTTGCGCCGAGGAGAACGAACTGCTAATCAAGTAGACACTTTGGAAACATAGTTTCATGGATCATTCGGGTACGGTCGTCATTGTCGCTCGTCCGGGCAGCGACTGGTCGGACAGCCTGGAAGTGCTGTCGGAACGCTATGCCTATCGGGTCCTGCTGGTCGGCAGCCCGGCCGAAGCCCTGACCGCGATGAGCAGCATTCATGTCGATCTCGCGGTCGCCGAAGATCGGCAGGATGAGACCGTCGGCCTCGATTTCCTCACCCGCCTGCGCGTCTCGCATCCGGAGATCATGCGTGTCTATGTGAGACGGGCTCCTTCGTCGGTATCGCATCATGAGCTCTCCAAGGCCGCGATATATCAGTTCCTTCTGACGCCGCTCGACCCGGCGCAGGTTGGCCTTGTCGTCGAGCGGGCGTTGGAAGCGCGCGAACTTCATCGCCGGCATCGCATACTTTCGCGGGAATTCAAGATTTCCGGCGCACTCATGTTCGGAGAGCGCCGCGACCCGGCGTTCAGGCCGGAAAGCCATCAGTTCGAAAAGCTCGTCTACGCCAGCGAGAAGATGGCGGAGATGTGCGATCTCGCGCGGCAGGCGGCGGCGACGGAACTGCCGATCCTGATCCAGGGCGAAACCGGTACCGGCAAGGAGCTTTTGGCGCGCGCCATCCACTACAATTCGCCGAGGCGCGCGAGCCCTCTCCTGGTCCAGAACTGTGGCGGCATGCCCGACGAGTTGCTGCAATCGGAGCTGTTCGGCCACAAGCGCGGCGCCTTCACGGGGGCGATTTCCGATCGCCTCGGCCTGTTTCGCGCCGCCGATGGCGGAACGGTCTTTCTCGACGAGATTTCGGATGTGTCGCCATCCTTTCAGGTCAGCCTGCTGCGCTTTCTCCAGGAAGGCGAGGTCAAGCCGCTGGGCGCTGACAAGGTCATCCACTGCAACGTCCGCATCATCGCGGCCTCCAACAAGCTTTTGCAGGACCTTGTCGCGCAAGGCAGGTTCCGCCAGGACCTCTATTTCCGGCTGAAGGGCTTCGAGTTCGAGGTGCCGCCGCTGCGGGAACGACCGGACGACATCGGGCCGCTGGCCGAGTTCTTTGCCGCCAAGCATGCCGATGCCATGGGCCGCAAGGTTCTGGGCATCACCGCCAACACGCTGGAGAAGCTCGCCCTCTGCGGCTTTCCCGGCAACGTCCGCGAACTGGAGAACGAGATCCGCCGCATGGTCGCGCTGACCAAGGACGGCGAATACATCACCACCCGCAACATGGCGCCCTCGCTGCTCGCCGCCGCATCCGCTCGCAAGCAGGGCGACGGCCTCAGGGGCTTCGTGCCCGAGGGCACCACGCTCAAGGACCAGGTCGAGAGCCTGGAAAAGCAGATCGTCGGGCGCGCTCTTATCCGCAACCATTGGAACCAGAGCCGCACCGCCTCCGAACTCGGTTTGTCGCGCGTGGGGCTTGCCAACAAGATCAAGCGCTACAATCTCAACGAAAACGGTTGAGAGGCATCATGAGCAACGACAAACCGCAGCAGCCGGGCGCAGCCGTCATTTGCTTTCCCCAGTCTCGCGTGCTTCCGTCCGGACATGCGGAACCGACGCGATATCTGGGCTTCGGCGCGATGGCCACGGCAATCGGCGCGCCCGAGCACCAGGCCACGGGTCACTGGTGCAGCCGCTGCAAGGGCATCTGGTACGGCTATCTGCTCGAGGTCACCTGCCCAGCATGCGGCAATCGGTTGAGCCGCGGCCGTGCGGGACGCACGGGCGATAAACGAACTTTCCACCTGCTAAGATAGTTTGCAGGTCGACACGCGGGCAATGTTGCGCCGCAAAATATGCCTGATAATGCCAACCATCTGATTTAACGTCATTTTCCTCCCTTGCGCCAACTTGGCACGCCGCTTGCGGTTTCCTTTTCGTAGACGCGCTGCACCCAAAGGTCAGTGGCGTAGCGAAGGAGGAATTAATGGCCAATCTTCTATGGCTCCAGGGCGGAGCCTGCTCAGGTAATACGATGTCGTTCCTCAACGCCGAGGAACCAAGCGCTTGCGATCTCGTGACCGATTTCGGCGTCAACGTGCTTTGGCACCCGTCACTGGGACTGGAGCTCGGCGAGAATCTGAAGAAGCTCTTGAACGCCCTGACCTCGGGCCAGATGCCGCTCGACATCTTCGTCTTCGAAGGCACCGTCGTGAACGCGCCGAACGGAACGGGCGAGTGGAATCGCTTTGCCGGACGGCCGATGCGCGACTGGGTAAGCGACTTGAGCAAGGTGGCGAATTTCGTGGTCGCGGTCGGCGACTGCGCGACCTGGGGCGGCATCCCGGCGACGGCGCCGAATCCCTCCGAAAGCCAGGGGCTGCAATTCCTCAAGCGCAACCAGGGCGGCTTCCTCGGCAAGGACTACAAGTCGAAGGCCGGCCTGCCGGTCATAAACATTCCCGGCTGTCCGGCCCATCCGGACTGGATCACCCAGATCGTCGTGGCGGTGGCGACCGGCCGCGGGGCCGATCTCAAGCTCGATGAATTCCAAAGGCCGAAGACCTTCTTCACCTCCTTCACCCAGACGGGCTGCACCCGCAACATGCACTTCGCCTACAAGGTGTCGGCCACCGAATTCGGCCAACGCAAGGGCTGCCTCTTCTACGATCTCGGCTGCCGCGGCCCGATGACCCATTCGCCGTGCAATCGCGTGTTGTGGAACCGGCAGTCGTCCAAGACGCGCGCCGGCATGCCCTGCATGGGCTGCACCGAGCCGGAATTCCCGTTCTTCGATCTGGCGCCGGGCACGGTCTTCAAGACGCAGACTGTCATGGGCGTACCGAAGGACATGCCTTCCGGTGTCGACAAGACCGGCTACATCAAGCTGACCGCCGCCGCCAAGGCTGCTTCGCCGCGCTGGGCCGAAGAAGACATCTTCGTCGTCTGACCGCGCTTCACCGAACCCGATCGACAAAGGTCAAGACATCATGTCCGCTGCAGTTCAAACACTTGATATTTCGCCCGTTGGACGCGTCGAGGGCGATCTCGACGTGCGCGTCGACATTCAAAATGGCGTCGTGGTCAACGCCTGGACCCAGGCCGAGCTCTTCCGAGGCTTTGAGGTAATCCTGCGCGACAAGGATCCGCAGGCGGGGCTGGTGGTGACACCGCGCGCCTGCGGCATCTGCGGCGCCTCCCACCTGACATGCGCGGCCTGGGCGCTCGACACCGCCTGGAAGACGGAGGTGCCGCGCAACGCGATCCTTGCCCGCAATCTGGGGCAGATCGTGGAAAGCCTGCAGAGCCTGCCCAGGCATCACTACGGCCTGTTCATGATCGACTACACGCACAAGAACTACTCCCACTCGAAATACTATGAGGAAGCCGTCAAGCGCTGGTCGCCATTCACGGGAACCAACTACGAGCTCGGCGTGACCATCTCCGGGCGCCCGGTGGAAATCTACGCCCTGCTCGGCGGGCAATGGCCGCATTCGAGCTATATGGTCCCGGGCGGCGTCATGTGCGCGCCGACGCTGACCGACGTCACCCGCGCCTGGTCGATCCTGGAGCACTTCCGCCGCAACTGGATGGAGCCGGTCTGGCTCGGCTGCTCCTTTGAGCGCTACGAGCAGATCCAATCCTATGACGACTTCATGGCCTGGCTGGACGAACGGCCCGAACATGCCAATTCCGATCTCGGCATGTTCTGGCGCATGAGCCTCGACGTCGGCGTCGACAAATACGGCAAGGGGCACGGCAAATACGTGTCGTGGGGCTACCTGCCGCATGAGGACAAGTATGACCGCCCCACCATCGAGGGCCGCAACGCCGCGGTCTTGATGAAGAGCGGTGTCTATGACGGCGCGACCGACAGCCACAAGCTGATGGACCAGGTCTACACCCGCGAGGACCTCATGCATGCCTGGTACGACGAGCCGGGCGGCAAGCATCCTTTCGACCGCGTCACCAAGCCAGTGGGCAAGAATCCGGTCGACTACGACAATCAATACTCCTGGGCCGTCGCCGTTCGCCACGACCAGAACGGCCGTCTCGAGGCAGGCCCACTCGCGCGGCAGCTCATCGCCGGCGGCCGGCACGGCGAAAGCTGGCAGCACTATGACCCGCTGGTGCTAGACATGTATAAGAAGCTCGGCGGGGCAAGCGTGATGCTGCGCCACTTCGCGCGCATGCACGAAGGGGTGAAGCTCTATCGCCAAGCCGAGCACGCGCTGCGGGAATTCCGGCTGAACGACCCGTGGTATGTCAAACCGACAGAGAAGGACGGCCGAGGTTGGGGGGCGACGGAAGCCATTCGCGGTGCGCTTTGCCACTGGATCGAGGTGCAAGGCGGCAAGATCAAGAACTATCAGATCATCGCGCCCACGACCTGGAACGTCGGCCCGCGCTCCGACGGCGGCGAACTGGGCCCAATCGAGGAGGCGCTGATCGGAACGCCGATCGCGGATATGAACGACCCGGTGGAGGTCGGTCATGTCTGTCGCTCGTACGATTCGTGCCTTGTCTGCACCGTGCACGCCCACGACGCCAGCACCGGCGAGGAGCTTGCCCGGTTCCGTACGGCATAGGCACCTGCCGCTTCAACGACGCTGCCCGGTCGTCTGCCTCGCCGACGGCCGGCCCGCTGCACAAATGTCGGGGACGGTAGCCGATGAACAATGAGCAACAGCACGCCCTGCTGCGCAAGATGGCGCAGCTGATGAGGTCGGGCCTCGAGACGCAGACCGAGCCTTTTCCGGAAACCGAAAAGGAGTTCGCCGCGATTCTGGACGAGTTGCGCAAGCTCGATCCGAACAACGTCCAGGGCAAGATGGTCATCAGCGGCTTTGTCGACCACCCCTACGGGCCCGACAAGCAGCGCTGCATGGAATGCATGTACTACCTCGTCCACCGGGAATGGTGCGACTTGCCGGAGCTTGCGGTGCCTGTCGACGCGGACTGGTGGTGCCGGCTCTGGCGCATCTGACGTGCCCTTGCGCAGGCGTGCTCTGGACGGAGGCTGCGATGACGACCATTGACGACGGTCAGTTGCGTGAAACCATCGAGACGCTGCTGACCCGATCGCCGGACACGGAAGCTTTTCCACGGGCCGACAGCCACGAGGATGTGCTCGCCGTCATTGCCCGCCTGCGGGCGGCCGGAAACGATCTGGCGGCGAAACTCGTGATCGCGGGCTTCACCTTGCGCCCCGTCGAGCATCAGGGGATAGGGCAGGCATGTGAGAGCTGCATGTACTATCTCGTCCACCGGAGGTTCTGCGAGCTTCCCGAACTCGCGGTGCCGGTCGAGGCGGAGTGGTCGTGCCGCCTGTGGCGGATATGACGGGCCGGCGGGCATGATCGCGATCGTCGGCTGCGGCAACCTCAACAGGCAGGACGATGGTGTCGGGCCGGAGGTGATCCGCGCGCTGCGCGCCGGCGGCCTGGAAGGGCCCGGCGTCAAGCTGCTCGATGCCGGAACCGACGGCATGGCCGTCATGTTCGCGGCTCGCGGCTGCACATCGCTGGTCCTGGTGGACGCGGCCCGCACCGGCGTCGAAGCCGGCGCCGTCTACGAAGTTCCAGGCCGCGAACTGGAGCGCCCCTATACGCCAGGGCTCAATCTCCACGACTTCCGCTGGGATGCCGCGCTTCATGCCGGCCGGCGGATCTTTGGCGCAGCCTTCCCGCAGGACGTCACCGTGTTCCTGATCGAGGCGGAGCATCTGGATTTCGGGACGGACCTCAGTCCGAGCGTCGCGGCGGCCGCATTGTCGGTGGCCAGCCGTATCGAACGGATCGTCGCTGAACGCCGGACGGATCGACCCGGATGAACGCAGGCGGCTTCATGGTTCGCGTGAGCCGCGGCGGCCTGCACGTGTCCGCCGAAGACTATGAGCGATATTTCGATGGCATCAGCGGGATCGTCCTGATCCGGCGCGACAGCGACCTTCTCATCCTGCCGGTGCGGCTGGCGCAGGCCGGCGGCTATATCCTGAAACGCAAGAACCTGGCTGGCGACCGGGTCGCGCACGCGCCCGACTTCTTTCGCGCAAGCGGGATTGCCGACGAGAACGACCGGGAAATCGAGGTGACCTGGGACAAAGCTCAGGGCGGATTGGTCGGCCGGGGCGCATTTTTTGCATACTAAGTTTACACTTCGTAATTCAAGTAGACAACATACAAAAAGCTGCTAGCATCCGCCCCCATAGAGCTGCAGCCAAGCAGCATGGGAGGATATCGGGTGAGGCAGTTTCGCGTGGAGGAGGAGGTGCGCGCCGCGTTGGCGGCTGCGGACGACTCTTTGGCCTCGCAGCAGGAACGGGCCGAGATGCTGATGGAGATCGCGATGGGTCTTCAGCAGCGCCCGAAATCCCCCGACCAGATCGAAGCCGCGATTGATCTCTACGATCGGGCCGGAGCCATCTGTCCGACCGGCGAGCGGTTGCTCGGCGCCCGCATCGCCGCTCGCCGCGCCACCGCCCTGCTGGCCCTGCCGGAGGGGGGTGCTGAAGCTCTTGAAAAGGCGCGGACCGAACTGGAACGCGCGATCAGGCACTTCGCCGATCTCGGCCGGCCGGAAGAACTGGCGGAAGCGGAGATGAATCTCGGGCTGGCGATCCACAATCTCGTCGGCCTGAACAGGGCGCGCATCACCGACGCCATCTCCGCCTATCAGCGGGCGCTGCGGACATTCGACCGCGCGAGGTACCCGAAGGAATTCGCCATCCTGCAAAACAACCTGGCGACCGCCTTCCTGTCCATGCCTTTCACCGACAGTCGCGCCAGGATGCGCGAGGCGCTGGCCGTGCAGGCTTTCGAGGAAGGGCTGAAGAGCGTCAGCCTGATCGACCATCCCGCCGAATACGCGATGCTGCAGAACAACCTCGGCAACGCGCTGCAATATGCCTCGTCGAGTCATGTGGTGGAAAACAATCTGCGGGCGCTCGACGCCTATGACGAGGCGCTCAAGGTGCGAACCCGCGCGGCCATGCCGCTGGAATACGCCAACACCATCGCCAATAAGGCGAACTGCCTGTGGAACCTTCCCGACGATCCCGCGCAGCCGGGTGACGGCAACCGCGCCAACCTGACGGCAGCGCGCGAATACTATCGTGAATGTCGGGAGATATTCATGAGCGCCGGCGAGACGGACAAGGCGCGCATCGTGGCGGAGGCCTGCGAACAGATCGACCGCGAGCTGCTTTCGGCGCCGCCCGCGACATCCGACGGCCTGGCCGGGACCGTCCGGCATCATCTCAACTGAGGACAACAGGGAGCACGACGTGACAGGTGTTGAACTGACTGCAGGCGGAGCGGCACTGGCCCTGGTGGCCGGCGTCGTGACGTCCGGGATAGGCGGCGCCATCGGCGGCATCGCTACCGGCGGAAAGGCGATCGGAAACCAGCTGGCGGCGATGATGGGCAGCTTCTACGGGCCGGTGGGCGGCGTGGCTGGCATCATTGTCGGCCTGGTCCTGCTGGCGCTTATCGGGTGAGGTTCAATCATGTGGGAAATGGCGAAAAGCTCGATCCTTCTGTTCCTCAAGGGCAAGCTCTTTGCGGAGCCCGCCAAGGTCTACAGGCAGACGGCGATCGGTGCGCTGGTCACGGCCGCCTTGCTGCTCATCCTGGCCAAGCTCGGTGTCCCGGTGGTCGCCGCCGCGGCGGTGGCCGGCCTCGTGGGCGGCGCCCTGCAGCCATACCTCTTCAAGGACCTGCGGTATCGGTAGGATAGGAAATGAACGCCGTCGATCTCGTTCCGACCCATCGCGAGACGCTTGCCGGATACGTCGGGGACATCGAGCGGCTGGAAGCACTTTTCACTTCCTGGGACGAGACGCAGCGCGCCGCCGTGGACGCCTACCGGCGATCGATAGAGGAACTGCAGGGCGAGGCATTTCGCCGTCTGATCCGCGCTCTGAAAGCCGATCCGGCGGCGATGCAGGCCATGAAGACCGCGGTCGCGGACGAGATCGTCTACGCCGTGCTGCGGCGTCACAACATCCTGAAGCCAAGCCTGAGCGAGCGGGTCGAGGCAGCGCTCGATGGCGTGCGGCCAATGCTCGCCTCCCATGGCGGCGATGTCGAGCTCGTTTCGATACGTCCGCCCGCCATAGAGGTCCGCTTCACCGGCGCCTGCGACGGATGCCCCGCCTCCGCGCTGACCTTCCATGCAGGCGTCAAGAAGGCCGTTGAGGAAGCCTGCCCGGAGATCACCGACATTCTTCAGGTCAAGGGATCCGGCGGCGGCTCCAACGACAGCGTACGTTTCGTCAGTCCGTTTGCCCTTGGCGCCGTGGATGGCTGGCACCTTGTCTGCCGGCTCGACGAGATCCCGCAGGGCGGCATGCTTCGCCAGGTGGTCGGCGGCGAAAACGTGATTTTGTCTCGGCAGGGAGCGGTCGTTTCCTGCTTTCAGAATGCCTGCGCTCATCTCGGCCTGGAAATTGACGGCGGCGCGGTCGAGGACGGCATCGTGACCTGCCCGTGGCATGGCTTCCGCTATGATCTTGCCAGCGGCGAATGCCTCACTGCTCCCGAGGTGCAGCTCCAGCCGCACATGGTCAAGGTCATCGGCAACCGCGTCGAGGTGAGGCTCGCCAGATGACGCGCGTCTCGCTCGCACCCGCTTTCCGGCCGGCTTGCCCGGTCCCCTTGCCGGCCGCGCCGCTGCTCGATCCCGCCGGCGCCAGCATCGTGCTCGGCCACCATGTCGCTGCGAACGGCCTGCCGGTGCCGATCGCGCCCGGCCGCTCGACATTGTTCGGGCCGCGCGGCGTTTGCCTCGCCGGACCGGACGGCCCCCTCCTGGTGGCGGACACCGGTCACCATCGGCTGCTCGGCTGGCGTCGGATTCCGCGGGCCGACAACGCTCCAGCGGACTTTGTCATCGGCCAGCCGGACTTCTTCGCGGAAGGCCGAAACGCGAAAGGCGGGCCGGGACCGGCGACGTTGAACATGCCGACAGGCATCGCCAGCGATGGCCATATGCTGGCCGTGGCGGACGCGTGGAACCACCGCGTCCTGATCTGGAACTCGCTGCCGGAAATCTCCAATCAGCCGGCGGACCTTGTGCTCGGGCAGCCGGACTTCAACGGCGGCCTTGCCAATCGCGGCGTCCGGCAGGCCGGCCCGGACACGCTGAACTGGTGCTATGGCGTGACGATCTCGGACGGACGTCTTTTCGTCGCCGACACCGGCAACCGCCGCGTCCTGGTCTGGAACTCCCTCCCTGAGCGCAATGGCCAGCCCGCGGACCTTGTGCTGGGCCAGCCGGACATGATCGGGCGCGACGACAATGCTGGAACCGGCGCGAGCGCCGTCGGCATGCGCTGGCCCCATGCGATCGCCATGGCCGGTGGCAGGATCTTCGTCGCGGACGCCGGAAACAGCCGCATCATGGCCTGGAACGGCATGCCCAATGCCGACGGCGCGCCGGCCAGCTTCATCCTTGGCCAGAAGCATTTCGAGGAGCTCGATCACAATCGCGCCGCCTATGATCCGACCGAGCGGGCCTTGCAGATGCCCTACGGAATTGCGGTTCGGGACGGCACGTTGATATGCGCCGACACCGCGAATTCGCGGCTCGTCGGTTTCCCGCTCGCGGACATCGACATGGATGCGCCGGCGACCGCCCTCGCCGGCCAGGACGGTTTCGGCGCCAAGGGCGACAACCGCTGGGAGGCCGCCACGCGCGACAGTCTGTGCTGGCCCTTTGCCGTAGCGGTCCGCGGCGACCTGGTCGCCGTGGCCGACACAGGAAACAACCGTGTGCTGCTTTGGGAGGCCGCGCCATGACGGCGATGCTCGCCCGCGACATCGCAGACCGGCGGGTCAGCCTGCAGATCCGCGTGCGCGGGCGGGTGCAGGGCGTCGGTTTCCGCCCGACGGTATGGCGGTTTGCCAGGGAATACCGCCTCGACGGCGAGGTGCTCAACGACGGCGAAGGTGTCTTGATCCGGGTAAGCGGGCCGCGCGGCGAAATCGAACGTCTGGTCGAGCGACTGCGCGGTGAGCCGCCGCTCCTGGCGGCGATCGAGGCGATCGAGCTTTCTCCATTCGTCGGACGGCTGGACGAAGGCTTCAGGATCGTCGAAAGCGCGGCGGGCGAAGCCCGCACGGAGATATCGCCCGACGCCGGAATTTGCGCCGCTTGCGCGGCCGAAGCGCTGGACCCGTTCTCGCGCCGCTATCGCTACCCCTTCACCAATTGCACGCATTGCGGCCCGCGACTGACCATCGTGAGAGGCATTCCCTACGACCGTGCCTCGACCACCATGGCGCCGTACCCACTCTGCGCCGATTGCGCCGCCGAATATAGCGAGCCGGCCGACCGGCGCTTCCACGCCGAACCGATCGCCTGCCACGCCTGCGGGCCAAAGGCCAGGCTGGTCCGTTTCGACGGACGCGCGGTGAGCTACGAGCAGCACTCGATGCTGGACGATGTCGATGCGGCGATGAGCCTGATCCAGAAAGGCGAGATCGTCGCGATCAAGGCGCTTGGCGGCTACCAGCTGGCCTGCGACGCCACGCGCGCCGACGCCGTCGCCAGGTTACGGCAATTGAAGCGCCGCGACCGGAAGCCCTTCGCGCTGATGGCACGGGACATGGACGTGATCCGCAAATACTGCGCGGTCTCCTCCGAGGAAGAGCAGGCGCTGCGCTCGGCCGCGGCGCCGATCGTCCTGCTCGATGCCCCAGGCCCGCAGTACCTGCCCGAAAGCGTGGCGCCGGGCATGTCGACCCTCGGCTTCATGCTACCTTCGACACCGTTGCATGTGCTTCTGTTTCGCCGCATGGGCCGGCCGGTGGTGATGACCAGCGGCAACCTTTCCGACGAGCCGCAGGTGACGGATGACGCCCAGGCAGCGGCAAGGCTCGGGATGATCGCGCCCTTCGCCCTGATCCATGACCGCGACATCGCCAACCGCGTCGACGACAGCGTCGTGCGCCTCACTGCCGGCAAGGTCCGCGTGCTGCGCCGCGCGCGGGGCCACGCGCCCGCCTCTATCCGCCTGCCGCGGGGGTTCGAGACGGCACCGCAGATCCTCGCTTTCGGCCCGGAGATGAAGGCGACCTTTTGCCTGGTCAAGGACGGGCGCGCGGTTCTCTCGCAGCATCAGGGCGACCTCGAGGACGCGGCGACCTTCGACGACTATCGCAAGAACCTCGCGCTTTTTCGCGACCTGTTCGACCACCAGCCACAGGCCTTGGCCTGCGACATGCACCCCGAATATGTCTCGGGCAAGCTGGCGCGGGAGCGCGCGCAGGCACAGCAGCTCCCGCTTGTCGAGGTGCAGCATCATCATGCGCACATAGCCGCCTGCCTCGCCGAGAACGGCAGACCTCTGAACGCGCCGCCCGTGCTCGGCATCGCGCTCGATAGCTTGGGTTTCGGCGCGCGCACCGATATGCGGGGCGGCGGGATCTGGGGCGGCGAATTCCTGCTTTGCGACTACCGCCGCTTCGAGAGGCTGGGAACCTTCAAGCCGGTCGCCATGCCGGGCGGCGCGCAGGCCTCGCGCGAACCCTGGCGCAACCTCTACGCCCATTTGATGGCCGAGATGGGCTGGGCGCAGTTTGCGATGAATTTCGGCGAACTCGAAATCTTCCGGGCGCTTGCCGGCAAGCCGCGCGCCACGCTCGACGCCATCATCAAGGGCGGCGTCAACTCTCCGCCGGCATCGTCATGCGGCCGGCTGTTCGACGCCGTAGCCGCCGCCCTCGGCATCTGTTTCGAACGCCAAGCCTATGAGGGCGAGGCCGCGATGCGCCTGGAGGCGATGGTCTGCCGGAAAACCATGGTCGAGGAGGGTGATGAACTCGCCTATCCGCTCGCCATCCCCAATCTGAAAGGCAGCGGCCTCCCCTATGTCGAGCCGGTCGCGATGTGGAATGCGATCCTGGGCGATCTCGTCCTGCGGACGCCCGTCGGCGTGATGGCGGCGCGGTTCCATAAGGGGCTGGCGAACGTGCTTGTCGCGATGGCTTTGAAACTCGCGCGCCGCGCCGGCGAGACCGGCCCGCGCTTCGAAACGGTCGCCCTCTCCGGCGGCTGCTTCCACAATCGGGTCCTGCTCGAAGAGACGACACGCCGCCTCGAGGAGAAGGAATTCGAAGTCCTTACCCACGCCGAGGTGCCCGCCGGTGACGGCGGCGTCGCGCTCGGCCAGGCAGCAATTGCCGCAGCGCATTGCATGGACGCCGGGACAACCCGGCAAGAAGGAGGAAACCCATGTGTCTCGGTATTCCAGGACGGATCATAAGGATCGACGACGCCGGGCGTAAACTCGCGACCGTCGATGTCAGCGGCGTCCGGCGCCACATCAACATCGCCTGCATCGTCGATACCGAGCACCCGGTGGAAAGCTGCGTGGGCGACTGGGTGCTGGTCCATGTCGGCTTCGCGATGAGCCGCATCGATGAACACGAAGCCGCCGAAACGTTGAAAATCCTTACAGAGCTCGGCGAGGCGCAGGCCGAAATCGAGGCGATGCGCGCATCCGCCGTCCATTAGGGAAGGAGATTGGCGATGTCGAACGAAGGCACATTGAGCGGGCTCTACCCCTTTCTTCACGGAAAAACGCAGGACCCCGCCAAGCTGCAGGCTGCCCTGCTGCATTCGGTTGCGGAGAAGGCCCGCGACTCGCGCGAGACGAACGAGGCGTTCTTCGGCGGCCAGGCCGAGATCCTCGTGGCGGCCGCGCATACGCTTGCCGACGTCTACAACAGGGGCGGACAGCTCTTTTCCATGGGCAATGGCGGGTCGAGCTGCGACGCCAGTCATGTCGCGGTGGAGTTCGTCCATCCGGTGACGGCGGGCCGCCCGGCGCTCGCTGCGACCAACCTCGTCGCCGACCTCGCCATGATCTCGGCCGTCGGCAACGATCTCGGCTTCGATCATGTCTTCGTGCGCCAGCTCGTCGCGCATGCGCGCAAAGGGGATGCCTTGATCGGCATCTCGACCAGCGGCAATTCGCAGAACCTGATCGCGGCCTTCGTCAAGGCCAGGGAGATGGGCGTCGCCACGATCGGGCTGACGGGCGGCGACGGCGGCAAGATGAAGTCCTCCGGCGCGGTCGACCATTGCCTGATCGTGCCTTCGACCTCGATCCACCGCATCCAGGAATGCCATGTCGCCGCCTACCACATCATGTGGGACCTCGTGCACACGCTGCTCGCAGATGAGCGCGGCTCCGCGGCCAGGAAGGAAAAAGTCCAATGAAATTTGCCGACGAATTCCGCGACCGCGACAAGGCCGCAGCCCTGGTGCGCGAGATCGAGAAGCTGTGCGACGGGATCGAGACGACCAGGCACAGGCCGCTCAACATCATGGAAGTCTGTGGAGGACATACGCACTCGATCTTCCGCTACGGACTGGAGGGGATGCTGCCGCCCGCTATAGAACTGGTGCATGGGCCGGGCTGCCCGGTCTGCGTCCTGCCGATGGGACGGGTGGATGACTGCGTGGCCATCGCCGAACAGCCCGGCGTGATCTTCACGACATTCGGGGATGCCATGCGCGTGCTGGGTTCGCGCAAGAGCCTCATGCAAGCCAAGGCCGACGGCGCCGACGTGCGCATGGTCTATTCGCCGATGGATGCGCTGGCGCTGGCGCGCAAGAACCCTGGCCGCGAGGTGGTCTTCTTCGGCCTCGGCTTCGAGACCACCATGCCCTCCACCGCCCTGACCGTCTTGCAGGCGGAAGCCGACGGGATCGAGAATTTTTCCGTGTTCTGCAACCACATAACCATCGTGCCGACCATCAAGGCGATCCTCGACAGCCCGGATCTGCATCTCGACGGCTTTCTCGGGCCCGGCCACGTTTCGATGGTCATCGGCACCGCTCCCTATGAGTTCATCGCCAGCTTCTACAGGCGGCCGATGGTCGTCGCGGGCTTCGAGCCGCTCGACGTGCTGCAGTCGATTTGGATGATCCTGAAGCAGATTAGCGAAGGCCGCGCCGAGATCGAGAACCAGTACACGCGCATTGTGCCGAAAGCGGGCAACGATCCGGCGCTCGCCGCCGTGGCGAAGGTCTATGAGCTGCGTGAGTTCTTCGAATGGCGGGGACTTGGCTCCATCGACCACTCCGGAGTGAGGGTACGTGATGAATATGCACGCTTCGACGCCGAGCGGAAATTCTCGGTCCCCAACATCAAGATCGCGGACCCGAAGTCCTGCCAGTGCGGTGAGGTGCTGAAGGGCGTGCTCAAGCCGTGGCAGTGCAAGGTGTTCGGCACGCTGTGCACGCCGGAGACGCCGCTCGGCGCGCTGATGGTCTCGCCGGAGGGGGCCTGCGCCGCCTATTACCAGTATGGCGGCGTCAAGCGGCAGGCGCACAACGAAGCCGCCACGGCCGTGTCATGAACATCATGTCCCCCCCTCCCCGCAAACTTGGCCGCATCCACGTGCCCGCCGTCACACTTGCCCATGGCGGCGGCGGCAAGGCGATGAAGGATCTGATCGACGACGTCTTCGTCAGTGCCTTCGCCACCGACACGCCGCGGGCACTTGAGGATCAGGCGCGTTTCGATCTCGCCGCGCTGGCCGCGCACGGCGACCGGCTGGCTTTCACGACCGATTCCTTCGTCGTCGATCCGCTGTTCTTCCCGGGCGGCGACATCGGCAAGCTGGCCGTCTTCGGCACGGTGAACGATCTTGCCGTTGGCGGCGCGAAGCCGCTCTATCTGTCCTGCGCGGTCGTCATCGAGGAAGGCCTGAAAATCGAGGAACTGCGGCGGGTCGCGCAGTCGATGGCTGCGGCGGCGCGGCGCGCTGGCGTCACGATCGTCACCGGCGACACCAAGGTCGTGCAGCGCGGCGCCTGTGACAAGCTGTTCATCACCACGACGGGCGTGGGTGTGATCCCCGCCGGCGTCGAGCTTGCGATCGGCGGCATCAGGCCGGGCGACGGCATACTGGTCAACGGGCTTCTCGGCGACCACGGCGCGGCGATCCTGGCGGCGCGCGGCGACCTTGCCCTCGAAACGGAGATCGAGAGCGATTGCGCGCCGCTGCATGGCCTGATCGACGCCGTTCTGAAGGCGGCCCCGGCGACGCGCACCATTCGCGACGCGACGCGCGGCGGCATCGCCACCGTGCTCAACGAGATGGCGGAAGCATCGGGTGTCGCTATCGAGATCGACGAGGCAGCCACGCCGCTGCGCGAGGAGGTGCGCGGCTTCTGCGAGATACTCGGCCTCGACCCGCTCTACCTCGCCAACGAAGGCAAGATCGTTCTCGCGGTTCCGCCGGCCGAGATCCAGGCCGCGCTGGCCGCGATGCGCGCGCACCCGCTCGGCGCATGCGCCATGCTCGTCGGCCACGCCCATGCGGGGGAGCAGGGACGCGTGACGATACAGACCGCGTTCGGCGGCAAGCGTATCGTCGACATGCTCGTCGGCGAGCAGCTGCCGCGGATTTGCTGAGGCGCCATGCACGAACTCGGCATTACGCGAAACATCGTCTCGATCGTGGAGGAGGCGGCGAACGGCCGGCGGGTGAGACGCGTCACGCTCGATGTCGGCCGGCTAGCCGGCGTCATCCCAGAGGCGCTGAGCTTCTGCTTCGATGTCGTTTCAAAAGGAACCGCGCTCGACGGCGCCCGCCTCGATATCAGGGAGATCGCTGGCAGCTGCCGGTGCCTCGACTGCGGCGCCGAGTTCGAGACGGCGACACTATACCAGGCCTGCGGCTGCGGCTCGCGCCATCTTGAACGGCTGGCGGGCGATGAACTGAAGATCAGGGAAATGGAACTTGAGGAGGCTGCCTGATGTGCGCGACCTGTGGATGCGGCTCGAATGCCGACGCACAGATACTGAATCTCCAGACCGGCCAGGTCCGGCCGTTGGGCGACGACCACGACCATGTCCATGCCCATCCGCACGACCACGGCCACCATCACCACCATCATGAACATGAACACCCCCATTCGCGTTCCCATGATCACGGCCACGGCCATCACGACCATGAGCACGGCCACAGCCACCACGACCACGACCATCCGCACGGCCATGACCATCACCATCATCAGGACGGCCTGCATGATCACCACGGCCATCATCATGAGCATGGGACGACGGTGGTGGAGTTGGAGGCCCGCCTGCTGGCCAAGAACGACAAGCTGGCCGCGCGCAACCGAGGCTGGTTCGAAGGGCGCGAGATCCTGGCGCTGAACATCGTCAGCTCGCCCGGCGCAGGCAAGACCGCCTTGCTGGAACGCACCATCCACGACCTGAAGGACGAGATCCCGATCTTTGTCATCGAGGGGGATCAGGCCACCGCCAATGACGGCGAGCGGATTCGGGCCGCGGGGGCTGCGGCGGTCCAGGTCAACACCGGAACCGGATGCCACCTGGAGGCCGACATGGTCGCGCAGGGTCTCAAGGAGCTGAAGCCACCGGCAGGCGCGATGCTGCTCATCGAGAATGTCGGCAATCTCGTCTGCCCCGCGCTGTTCGACCTCGGCGAGCATGCAAAGGTGATCGTGCTGTCGGTGACCGAGGGGGAGGACAAGCCGCTCAAATATCCGCACATGTTCCGAGCAGCCGACCTGATGATCGTCAACAAGACCGACCTCCTGCCCTATGTCGATTTCAGGGTCGACACGGCTCTTGCTAATGCACGCGCGGTCAACCCGGCGATCACTGCGATCGGCTTGTCCGCGCGGACCGGCGAAGGCATGGAGCTTTGGTATGATTGGCTGCGCAGCCATGCCGGATCTATCGGACGGCTATCCATGGCGCCGGTGGAAGACACTGCCGCGAACAGCGCCGGGCACAGCGGATAGGCAGCGGCTGCGACTGGCAATCGGCATTGCCGCAGATTGATGTTTTGCGGTCCGGTTTTCGTTGCGCGACAACCCACTCGGGGGAACCTTAAAGCGTGATAGCCAATCCTTTCGATGATCGACCAGGGCTGCTCCGGTCCAAGGTGGCGCTGACTTATGCCCTCATGATAGCGGCCAACATTTTCGCTTGGGCCTGGGCCTGGATCGCTTTCTCGGATCGCCCTGCTCTGCTAGGCACGGCCCTGCTCGCCTACACCTTCGGGCTACGCCATGCCTTTGATGCCGATCACATCGCGGCAATCGACAATGTCGTGCGCAAGCTGATGCAGGACGCAAAGGCACCCTTTTCGGTCGGGTTCTTCTTCTCGCTCGGACATTCATCCATTGTCGTGTTGGCCTCCATCGCCATGGCCGCCACTGCCGCGGCGTTTCAAGGCCGACTCGATGAATTCCACGACATGGGCGGCGTGATCGGAACCTCCGTCTCGGCCTTGTTCCTGCTTGCCATCGGCGTAGCAAACCTCTTCATCCTCAAAGGCATTTGGCAGGCCTTTTCGCGCGTGCGGCGCGGTGAGCCCATCATTGAAGAGGATCTTGAGGCGCTGCTCACCGGTCGCGGATTCCTCGCCCGGATTTTCCGGCCGGTGTTTCGCGTCGTCACGCGCTCTTGGCACATGTATCCGGTCGGCTTCCTGTTCGGCCTCGGTTTCGACACCGCGACCGAGATCGGGCTGCTGGGCATCTCCGCTTCGCAAGCGGCAGCCGGCTTGTCGTTCTGGACTATTTTAGTCTTCCCGGCCCTGTTCACCGCTGGCATGTCGCTTATGGACACCACGGACAGTGTAATGATGACCCGCGCCTATGGCTGGGCCTTCGTCAACCCGATGCGCAAGCTGTGGTACAATATGACGATCACCGCCGCTTCAGTGGTCGTCGCCGTATTCATCGGCGGCATTGAAGCACTGGGCCTAATCGGAGACAAACTCAGTTTGCAGGGCGGAATCTGGTATGTCGTCGGCAGCCTCAACGGCAGCCTGAGCAGCTTCAGCTACGTCGTCGTCGGAATATTCGGTTTCAGCTGGTTAGTCTCCTCGCTGCTATACAAGCTCAATGGATATGACAGAGTGGAGGCGGCTGCCGTTCCGTGAGTTCCACCCCATGCCTGCTGCTGACCGGCGCAGCACGACCGGACCGGACACTTACGAAGCGTACAACGACCTTCGCTTGGCGCTACCCGCCGATCTCAAGAGCTACCGTATACGCTGCCTGAGGGATCGGGAGTAGCGAAACCTCTGGCTCGATTACGCGCGCCATCTAAATTCAATGGCAAGGGACTGACATGTCCTATTCGGGAACCAAACCTATCCACAGAAATATTTTGTTGGTATTTCTGTTGGTATCAGCTGCGGTTGACCTTCCACTAAGCATCTGAAAGCAAAATGGGATTTTCTTTACTTGGATTCCGCCTCTGGGCACCATCCCCTCCTCTCTTCACACTCCCTTTCGCCGAAGCTTCCACGATGAAGCCTCCGCAAGGCCAGAAGCTCCGGTTCTAGGTCGTGCGAAAGGGAATTGGCAAGCAATCGTGTCTATCCGCGCATAATGCGATAGACGGTTGCATCACCCTCCACACCTCGAAGAGGCGCGTCAAAAGCCACGACACGATGGCCGGCAAGCATTTCGCTAACGCCGGGCGCGGAATGGAGCGCCTCGGAAATGCAGACCTGTCCGGCTTCTGCCAAGGACTGCACGCGCGCGGCGACATTCACGGTCTGACCGAAGTAATCGAGGTTGTCGTTGAGCGTCACGGCGATCGACGGTCCACAGTGGGCACCGATCTTGAGGATGATCCCCGGCCCGTCATGGTCACCGTTGAAGCGATCGATTTCTTCAAAGATGTGGAGTGCAGCCTCAATAGCATCCGACGGCTGCGAGAACGCAGCCATCACCGCATCCCCAATCGTCTTGACCACCGCCCCGCAATGTTGCTGAACCGCCGCGTTGACCAGAGCGAAATGCTCGCGCACCAAAGCATAGGCGTTGAGGTCACCCAGGCGTTCATACATGGCGGTCGAACCTTTGAGGTCCGTGAACAGGAAGGTGATCTGCCGGATGCCGAGCCCCTCCTTCTCGTCGACACGTTCGGAACGGAAGAGCTGGCGGAAGGTTTGCCGCGCAAGCAGCGCTCCACCGGAAACATAAGGGTCGAAATCGAGCGTCGGCTTGGTTGTCAGCGCGACAAGTTCGGGCGGCCAGTTGATGACAAGCAACGCGCCTCGCACCGGGCCCCTATTCGCTACCTCAATGACAATCGGACCAGGTGGCACAGCGGGCAACGCCGGCAAGAAGCGTTTGCCGTCATAATCGATCTTCAGAAGCGTCGGCGCCAATGCCGGGTCGCCTGATATCGGCAGAGCGAATGCGGCCTGCGTCTGCACGTTGACGCCCGCAAGGGCGCCGGCGCCCAGGTCGGCACGGAGCACTGTGGTGGTGCCGGGCGGCAGAAACGTCATGCCCCGAACGAACCCGCGCAGAACGTCAAGAAAGCGAACGTTTTGCCCTGGCAGCCGCGCGTCATGTCCGAAGTGGAGCTTCCAGTGAAAATCCTCGACAGGGAGCGTCTCGGGACTGTGGTGCGGCAGGCGCCGCAACTTCGGCGATATCGAGAAGGTGACCTCGATGAAGTCGTCGAGGTCGGTGTCGCCCGATACGTCGCACAGACCACAGACGTAGTGAGTCTTCAGCGTGCGCAGGGCGCCGAAACTGTCGAGCACCATCCCGGACTGGGGACAGAGCACATCCCAGCTCATGTCGAACAAGCCACAGCGGGCGGCATGAAGGAAGAGGTCGATTGCTTCAGGCTCGGCGATTGCGCGGTCGCGAGCAAAGGCCAGCGGATTGACGCGATAGAGTGAGTGGTCGTCGGCGCTCTTGATCAGCGTCTCGAATTTCGAGATGACGCGTGGGCTCCAGGCTCGCGCTTGCTCCACCTTGGTCATCTTGCTTTCGAGAAGACGATCGTCGACTACCGTCACGCCGGATCCTCAACCCTGCATCGCGACAGCCTACCAAAAAAACCAGCGCGGTGCGAATGGACTGACTTCCTTTGTTGTACGACAGCCTTGACAGAGCAGTGCTGCCATCCGATGCCGTCACCCGTATTTGACATTCCGAAGCTCGATGACCCATGACAATGCCACCGTAAGCGTTGCGGTACCGATGGCCAATGCCAAGCAGACCATCGGCGCAACGCTTGCCGGCATCCGCCGGCAGATCTGCCTGGCACTGGACAACGGGTCGAGGGACGGATCGGGTTCGACGGCCTATGCCAGGCGCAGGAGACTGTTTGAACGCAGCGTCCCTGAAAACTGTTTCCTTTGGCAGGAAATCGCCGGCTATGTTTCGGGACTCTTGTTCCACCTTCGAAGCAGGCGCGGGTAAGACGGGCGTGGCGCATAGTCCCTTGGTTTCAATTGTGGTTCCTGCGCACAACGCCGAGGCAACGCTGGCGCGCGCACTCGATTGCCTCGTCGATCAGGACACACCGGATTGGGAGGCGATCATCATCGACGACGCCTCCACGGACCGCACCCCCGCGATCATCGCGGGTTATGTGGACCACGATGCCCGATTTCGCGCATTGAGTTGTTGCGCGTATAGCGCCGCCGCCGCGCGCAATAGTGGGATTTCGATAGCGCGGGGCCGTTGGCTCATGTTTCTGGATGCGGACGATTGGGTAGATGCCAGCTTTCTCGCGAAGATGCTGGCCGCACTAAAAGCCGCTCCCGATGCGGTGGCCGCCTATTGCGGTTCTCGGCGCGTGATGCCCGATGGCGAACTCGCCCCGCTAAGCATCTCGGCGGAAGTTGCGATCCAGCCCTTTGAAACATTCGCCCGCCGGTGTGCGATTTGCACTCACGCGCTGCTGGTCGACCGGAAGACTATTGTCGAGTTGGGCGGTTTCGATGTGTCGCTGCGCACTTGCGAGAACTGGGATCTGTGGCAGCGCCTCGCACGTCTCGGCAAACATTGGCTGACGGTCGACGAGCCGCTCGCTTTCCATCGGGTCAGCCCCAACTCGCTCTCCCGCAACTCGGCGCAGATGATGGCCGATGCGGAAATCGTGATCGCCCGCGGCTTTTCTCCCGATCCCAGGGTCAAGCACCCAGCATCGGCTCACGCCAATGGAGCGATCGACGCGAACGGCCGCACTGCTTCCGAAGCGCTCGCGTGGTTTGCCTTGTGGAACGCAGCGTCGGATTGCGGCCGCGGCTTGCGCTCGATCAACCCGCAGTTCCTGCGCGCGCTCCCGGCGGGACGGAAGTGGGCGCCTGAGGTCGCCAAGGTGGCCTTCGATGGCCTTATGGTGGGAAGCCTATCGGTGCCGGCGCAACTGGCTGCCAGGTGGGACAGGTTCGGCGGCCCCCTTACTGAGTTGATTACCGAACTCGCAAAGGTCTGGGACGATCCCGTGGCGGGTCGCCGCGTCCAATATCACCTTGAGCAAATGCTTCTCGACTCCGATGACCTTGCCGCGCCGCGCAAACTGGGGCGGACGCTCGGGATTCGCGTCGACGCTCGAAATCCAACCTCGATCGAACTTCCGGAAGGAATCGATCAAATTCATGCGTATCTGATGATCGATGGCCGGATCGAGGCTCGCGTGCAGTTCGGCGTGCTCGGCAAGGTGACAAGGCGTCATTGGATCGAATTGATCCTGAATGTCGTGCCGCCCGAGCGGCTTGCATCGCAAAAGGGTGCCGGTGCCGACACCTCAAACATGTTTGCAGCCGAGGCATCGTTGTCCATAGCGGGACGCCGGTCCGATCTGGACAGCCACTTCGGCAAACTCGCACGATTGGCCGCTGAGGCGCAGGAACTGGTTCGGTCGAGCGCCGAACCTGCAGAGCCTCTGGCAGCGCCGCGCCGTAAAGCGGCCGCGGACGGGCACGACAAGGATCGCACGTCGTTCTGGAATCGCCATTTCGCGACCGAGGACCCCTGGAACTACGGTTCGCCCTATGAGCAGGAAAAATATGAGCGCCAGCTCGAAATTCTGCCCGCCGGTCCCATCGGACGGGCGCTTGAGCTGGCCTGCGCGGAGGGCCACTTCACGCGGCAGCTGGCGCCGCGAGTGGGCCATTTGACCGCAACCGACATCTCCGCCGTGGCCGTCGGGCGGGCGCGCGAGCGATGCAGCGATCAGCCGAATGTCGACTTTGGCGTCCTGGATTTCTCTGCGGACACGCTTCCGGGCGAGATGGATCTGATCGTCTGTTCGGAAGTGCTCTACTACCTGGATGATCTCGCGGAGTTGCGGCGCATCGCCAAAAAATTCGTCCAGGCGTTGGCGCCGGGCGGCAGCTTCATCAGCGCACACGCATTCGTGCTCCGCGACAATGTTGAAAGGACGGGCTTCGACTGGAACACATTCGGTGCACAAGCGATCTCACAGACGCTGGCAGAGACCGAAGGCCTCGTCCTCGAGCAATCGATCCAGACCGAGCTCTATCGCATAGACCGCTTCCGTCGCCTGTCGCCAGACGACGTGGCGACGGAGCCGGTGATCGAACATGTGCCAATCCGCGCGCCCATCGCAATTGGCGTCGCGCGAAATATCGTCTGGGGCGGGGCACGGGCCTTGCGCCGCGACGTCGCACGCAGCGAGCGGCGGCGACGTGTCCCTGTCCTCATGTATCACGGCGTCTCCGATGATGGTCCGGCAGCGCTCGCCCGTTTTCGGCTCACGCCCGCCGCTTTCGAAGGCCAGATGGCATGGCTGCGCGCCAATGGCTTTCACGCGATTATGTCCGAGCAGCTGGAATGGTTCATCGCCAACCGTCAACCTTTCGTTGGCCGGCCAGTGCTCATCACCTTCGATGACGGCTTCCAGAACTTTGCCGACCACGCCTGGCCGATCTTGCGCGCCAACGACCTGACCGCGGAAGTGTTCCTGGTGACGGACTTGGTCGGTGAAACTGCACGGTGGGACGCCGACAGCGGTCCGCCAACGCAGCTTATGGACGCCGGAACGGTCCGCCGCCTCGCCGGCGAAGGTGCGTTCTTCGGAAGCCATCTGGCGACGCATCGCGCAATCGATGGTCTGTCGACCTCTGACTTGGCCGCCGAACTCTTGCGCTCTCGCATGTTCATCGAACGGTGGACCGGTCGGCCAATCGCGTCGTTCGCGGCGCCCTTCTCTGTCACCGACCGACGGCTTGGACGGCTGGCCAGGGAGTGCGGCTATCGGATCGGCTTCGGCGGCAGACACGGGCTGGCGGACCTCGAGTCCGATCCCATCGACCTTCCGCGCATCGAGATTCGTGGGGATCGCTCGCTCGACGACTTTGTTGTCCGTCTCGAGGCCGTGCTCGAATGAGCGGTAAACCCGTCATCAGGGTGCGTGCTGCCACGCGTGCGCGGGCATCACCAGACCGTACATTCTGGCTCACCGAGACTTTGGTTCCACTTCTCGTTCAGCGTCCCGCCCATAACCTCGTTTGCAAGTCTATTGGGCGACTTGCGACACGGCCGACATCAGTTCCAGCGGGTTTGGTGCCATAAACATGTATCGCCCACCCTCCGGAACTTCCGTGAAGCTCCAGCGGACGATCCCCTGCCTGTCCAGAAGGAACTGACCGATCAGTTGTCCGTGTCCCGTCGCCATCATCTGTTCGTCGGCTTCGGTCACTTCGTAATGGTCCTTCTTGTCGAGGATTTGGCTGGCCGTAAAAGGATCCACAGGACCCGGCAACTCGCCTGGTATGTCGATCCGCATATCCTTTGCCGCTGCCATCGAGACCTTGTACGGCCAGTTTGTCTCGTCTTCGGTGAATTCGAGATTGGGCAGTCCAAAAGCACGATGTGAAGCGCGTTCAGGGTCGGAGGCCGCAAGCAGATTCGGCATCGGGTGGTAGCGGAAATAGAGACGCGCCCGCTCGATCGGCGTGTTGACCACCGTCAGGCTGCCCACGCCCTTTTCGCGCAGCTCCGGATCAAGCCGCGCCTGGGCTGCGATATGGCGCCGGCAGAACGCACAATGCAGACCGCGAAACAGGCCGACCAGCACCGGTTTTTGTCCGCGAAAGTCGTCAAGCGCGATCTTGCCTTCCTGGGTGATGGCGTCGAGCACCACGTTCGGCGCACGGTCGCCCGGTTGAAGCGGTAACAAGTCACTAGATGCGGACATTTCCAACCTCCAACCCCGGCTAGTCGAGAAAAGGCAGCACCACAAGCGTTTCCGGGTCGAGCCCGTGCCGGGCGCATATACCCTGCGCCAGGGAAAAGTAGTGTTCGGCCTCGGCTAGATTGTCGAGGTCGAGATTAAGCGTTGCAAGACCATCATAGCACGGAAACAGCAGTTGGGGTTCGCCCGTTTCGCGGGCTACGTCCAGTGCTTCGTTGAACAGGCCAACCGCCAGTTCCGGACGGCCGTTGCACTGGTGGATCTGCCCAAGCACGATCAACGGCACCGGCAGGTGCTCGCGCTGGTCGAGCGCGCGGTCGATCTCGATGGCCTTCTCGGCAGCGGGCACGCCCTCCGTTGGACAGCGATCCGTGAACGTACAGCAAGCGACCGCCAGATTGGCGAGGAGGCGGGCCTGGAAACCCAAATCACCAATATGGCGCGCCACTTCAAGGCCGCGCCGACAGACCTCCATCGCCTTTGCAGGATCGATGGTCGTGTAAAGCACGCCGAGATTGGTGTATCCGCGGCAGGCCGTGCCCAGTAGACCGGCGGCTTCGGCCAATTCAATGCTGCGCTCAACCTGACGCACGGCTTCATGGCTTCGCCCAAGGCGAGCCAGCGCAACAGCTTTGGTATTGAGTGCCTCGGCGGTCACAAGGGTGGCATCACGCCCTATCTCGGAGACATGCTCCGTTGTCAGGGAGCTTACGCAATCCAGCGCCGCGTCTGCCCATTTTGCCGCGAGAGCGTGATCGCCGCCACGGAACGCCTGTCGGCCACGTTCTTGCCAGAGATGCGCCTGCTCGATTGGAGCATCCGCTCCATCGAGGAGCGCTGCCGCTTCAGCATAGCGCGATTCCGCGTTGTCCCGCTTGCCGACGTCCCAGAGCAGCCGACCTATCTTACGCAAGACTCGCGCCGAAGCGACGCGATTGGCCGACTCGCGATATGCCTGCAACACCGTCTCATAGTGCTGGTGCGCGATCTCGCGGCGGCCTGCCGGGCCGCTCAAATCGGCAATGCGCTCTGCAATTGCCAGTTTGAGCGGTGTTTGCCCGGCCGCGCCCAACGCAGTCAGTGCTCGCTCGTAGAAACGCAGGGCGTCGTCGTTGGCGTAGATCATGCGAGCGCGATCGCCCGCCGCCTGCAGGTAATGCGCGCCCTTCTCCCGCTCGGCGCTCTGTGCGAAATGATGACCGAGCACGGTCAAATCCTCGAGCCGTTCCGGCTTGTCGCCACACAGTTGCTCCAAGGCAGCACCGACCCGCCCGTGGATGTCGGTCCGGCGCTGCAGGAGCAGATTCTGGTAGATCACGTCCTGCAGCAAAGTTTGCGTAAAGCGGTAGCTTTGCGACGAGACCGAGCCTGATCCGGCAAACTCCTCGATGATTTCCGCATCGCAAAGCAGTTCGCAGCCGGCTTCCAGGCGGCCGGGGTCGGCTGTCACGGCCTTCAGAAGTGTGGCATCGAAGCGCGGGCCGATCACCGCGGCTTCCTGGGCCAACCGGCGCACCTCTTGGGGCAGCCGGTCGACGCGGGCAAGCAACATTGCCTGGATAGTGGCGGGAATGCCGGTTGCGACTTCGCCTGCCACAGTCCGCCATCGCTGGCCGTCGCGCATCAATACACCGCGATCGATTAGGCCGCGGACGATCTCCTCCACAAAAAGCGGGTTGCCGCCCGCGCGCTCGAGAATCTGGTCGAGAAGCCCTCCTGCCGAGCTTACCCAGCTCTCGCCGAAAAGCGCCGCCAGCAGGCTGCGTCCGTCATCACTGTTGAGCGGCGAAAGCCTGAGCGCTGTGTGACTGACCCGACTTGAGTCGAGCTGGTCATTGTGCGGCGCCGGACGATGCGTGACCAGCAACATCAACCGCGTGCGTTCCAACCTGTCCATCACGAAACGCAGTGCCTCGAGCGACACCGCGTCGGCCCAGTGCAGGTCTTCGACGACAATCAACAGCGGCGACAACGCAAGCCGCCGTTCGATGAGCGTGCGGACCGCGTAGAGAATTTGCCGCCGCAGCTGCTCGGGCTCGACATGCTGCAAGGTGGCATCGGGGTCGCCAAGGCCGAGCACATGGTAGAGCAAAGGCATCAGGCGCTTCGCCTCCTCGCCCTGCAGGCCGAGATCGGTAAGCAAGCCTGCGAGCTTGCCGCGCATTTCGTCCCCACTGTCGTTTTGCATCATCCCGGCAGCGCTGCGCACCACTGCGCCCAAGGCGCCAAATGATTGTTCGCCAAGCGGTGAGCACGTGGCCTGCCGCACGGCGACGTTGCGAAAGCGATCCTCGTCGCCGACGCGGGCGACGAACTCCTTCACCAGCCGCGATTTCCCGATACCGGCCTCTCCGACGAGGCGGACAAGTTGGGCCGAGCCGCCGCACGCCTGATCAAGGCTCGCCAGCATTCTGTTGAGCTCGGCACCACGACCTATGATCGGCGCACTGAGGCCGAGCGCCTCAAGCCCACGCGCTGCACGCGGCGCCGCAAGCGGTGCATCCAGTCGATGGACGAGCACGCTGCCAGCCTTGCCGCGAAGCACGACATCACCCAGCGACTCAAAAGAGAAGGCATGCCGGGTCAGCCTGTGAGTGAGCTCGCCTACCAGCACCTCACCCGGTGCGGCCAGCGATTGCAGACGCTGCGCCGTATTCACGGTATCGCCGGTCACCGAATAGGATTTGGCGGTGCCGATGCCCAATCCCCCGGTAACGACCGGACCAGTGTTTATGCCGATGTGAAGTAACAGAGGCGAGCCGGAGTGGAAGGTGCTTTCGCCGAGCCGGGCAGTGCGGGCCATCATGTCGAGAGCGGCGCGAAGCGCACGTTCCGGATCGTCCTCATGCGCGACCGGCGCACCGAACAAAGCGAGCAGTGCGTCGCCGATGAATTTGTCGACGAAACCCCCAAAGTTTCGCACGGCCGCCGTCAATTCCTTGAACAGTTCGTTCTGCAGCGTTTGCATGACCTCGGGGTCGAGCTGCTCGCTGAGTGTCGTGAAGCCGCAAAGGTCTGCGAACAGGACCGTTACGGTCCTGCGATCGGCGTCAGAGACGGGATGCAGGCCATCTTCGCTTTCGATGTTCGCAAGCAGCGACGGCGTTCGAGAAGGCGGCACAATGGTCCGGCTTGGTGTCGGAGCAGGCCGTTCGACGGCTTTTGCGGGCGCACCGACGCTGGCCCCACATTTCGGACAGAACTCGAAATCAGGTGCGCAGAGGTAGCCGCAACTGGCGCATGGCACGGGCTGGCGCCTGCCACACCTCGGACAGAAGGCGTAACCGATCTCAAGCTGGAAACCGCAGCCCGCGCAGTCCATGGAACAAGACCTCACTGCGGCCGTGATGGCGTTATCTCGCTCTTCACGGCCAGGTATTCACAAGGATGAACCGTTAGCCGTCGACCGGCAAGCGGCAGCGTAAATGGGCATCGAGTGATCAGCGTGGGTCTGGGGGCAGAACGCTGCCGATTCCGGACGGCCTCGCCCGGCCGATCTTGCGCCATCGGGCGTTTTCGCGAACCAGTTTCAGGTCTTGGGTCGTCTCGGCAAATGTCCTCAAACGATATTGCCGGAGCAGATCCGGGAAGAGCGCCCCTTCCGGCAGGCCGGCAAGCTGCTCGCGGACCGGAATCTTTTCATCGATGACCCGTGTGCCCCAAGCATTTTCCCGAACCTGCAGCTCCGCAGCCAGATCGCGCTCTTCCGGCACGTTTTCGTCCAGCGCAGCCAGCAGGATTGAGTGGAAAAGCGCTACGTAGCCAATCTGCCTCAGGCCGCCCACAACCCGCACCCGCGGCAATATGGCAAGGACGAGGAACGTCAGGAACAAGTTCGGCAGCAACACGCCGTCCAGCAGCGCCTGGCTGAGATGCGGCCGCTCGAACGGGATGGAAAGACCATGTGGCCTGTCAGGCTCGATCAGGTAGCCGCCCTCGAGGACGAGCTTGCGCACGCGCTCCTCGCGGATGCCCCAGAAAAAGGCCGCGGAGCTTGGCAGAAATCTGCCGAATGGGCCTGATGCGGCCTCGCACAACGCACGTTCGAGACGCTGGCGCCTTGCGGGCTCAAGAAGCAGCCTGGAAAGAAGGCTGCTGTCATTGTCTAGATGCCGAGCCATTGCAGCCGCTGCGAGCCGATCATCGATAAAAATCGGCATGGCCATGCCGGAACGATCCCAATTGGCGACCAGATCCTGGTTGAGGGCTGTCAGCGCATCGGCGGCGGTTCCAAACACCTTGTCCTGGCTGGCAAGCAATGTGCCTAGCCAGCGGTTGACATCCGTTTCATCGCCCAGCGCTTCGAGCGCGCGCTTGTTGAGGGAGACGGGACCGGCCGCGCAGGCGCTTTTGCGGCACAGTTTGTGGCGCCCCATGCCAAACAGGTTGACCTTGTCGTCGCCCATATCGAGCCATCCCGGCCCCTCCCGGCCAATCGTCTCCATGGTCATCGTCGTTCCCATGAAGTTGACGAAGGCCGACAGCCCGTTTTCGACCGCGCCGAGCCAGGCAAGCAGGAGGGCATCGAAGGTGATCCGGTCCATCAGAAGCAGGCAGTGCAGGCCGGACTGGATCACCGGTCTGTGCTCGAACTCCTCGAGGGCTTTGCCGATCTCCTCAGGCTGCATGATCACACCGAGGCGCTGACGCAGGACATCACGCAGGATCGCGCGGGCAGCGATCGCCGGACCCGATGCTGGCCTCGCCACCGGCCGCCACAGATGGCGGGCGTAATTCGAAACCGGTGCATTCCAGTTCTGCTCGATGTCACGCACGACCTCCGGGCAGAGCAGCGACAGCACAGCCAGAATTTCCACCGGAGGCGTAGGGGTTGGGTCAAAGACGGCGGTCATTGGTTCCCGTCAAACCGCTTGCGGTGCAAGCACCAAGGGAGACCAGACTTGCTGAAGCGCTTGGCCCATACAACTCGATCAAACAGTGTGAGACGAAATTGACCGTATCCTAGGCAGTCCTCCATCCGCAATCACCTGTTCGCCAAACAGCCGATCTTAGAACCGCAGCCGGGCCATGCTCAGGAGGTCATGGTACTGCCCGTCGGTAAAACCGGCCTTCACATGCCGACCTTCGATCTCGAAGCCGTGGCTCGTGTAAAGACGGATGGCCGGTTCGTTGTCGGCATAGACGGTCAATTCGACCCGCTTCAGGGCTCGCCAATTGTCGGCCACGTCGAGCAATGCGCCAAGTATGGCGGAACCGATGCCCTGGCCGACAAAGGCGTCGTCAAGGCCGATATTGATCTCGCCGACATGCGCACGGCGCGGCGAGCCCTGCACGACCAAGCTGCCGTGGCCGACGACCTTGCCGTCCAGCTCGGCAACGATCCAGGTGGTTTCCTGGCCGGCCTTGGCGATGCGCCGTTCCACCTGCTCCACCCTCTCGAACGGCATCCTGAACGTGCCCCGGCGGAAGCCCGGCATGTTGAAGATAGCGCAAAGCGCCTCCGCATCGCCTGGCCGGACGGGTCGGAGCTGCGGCTGGATATTCCCGGAGGATGGCGAGGTCGTGCTGGTCATGGCGTTCCTGGCGAAGGCAATCGGCCCGGCACGATGCACCGGACGTCACTCGAAAATCCAGCCGTCTCTGCAACCTACGATGCCGGTTGCGAGCTGAAATGTCGGGAGGCGGCGTAGAGTTTGAAGACGCCGCTGATGCCGATCCAGCCGAAAAGGGCGAGCCAGCACAATGTCCCGGTCGCCGTCCAGTCGATCCGATGCACCGCAGCGTCGGTGATGACGAGGCCAAGGATCGCAAGCAGGCCAACCAGAAACTGCGCCAGGCCGAGCACCAGCAGTTCCTCGCGCGGCGCGCTTCTCCAGACGAGATATATGCCGCCCGCCCCGGCGAGGAAGATGGCGCTGTAGACCTGAGCGTGGAAGGCATCGACCGGCCATGGCCAGATGCTGCTGAATGTCAGTGGAAACAGCAGCAAGCCGATGCCATAGAGCCCAAGGATTGCCGATTCCACCGCCATGTAGCCGCGCCATGCGGGGTTTAAGGTCACGCCTGTTGCAGAAGGACGATCCCTGGCCTGCCACAGGAACAGCCCGGATACCGCGACCGAGGCAAGATAGACCAAAAACCAGAGCCAGGGCGCTTTGCGCGCGAAGTTGAAATAGCCGAGATTGATGAACGAAGCCGCCGACACGACGACGGTGAAGATGAAGGCCATGACGAGCACGAGCCTGCCGGGCGACCAGCGGTTCCAGAACAGCAGCGTCGCCATCACGACCATTTCGGCGGTGTAGAAGCCGCCGAGGAAGCGGGCATTGAACGGCGTGACCGCCCAAGGCCACCGCGGCTTGACCAGCGCAGGCGCGAAAAACAGGCCCGCGCCCACGATCAGGACGATGATGACCACCACGGAGAAAAGGCGCAGGGCCGCGGGAAATGGCGGGTTGTTGGATGTCGGCATGGGAGAAAGTCCCAAGATGAATGCCCATGTGCCATCATAGTGCCGCTTGCGGCCGGTGAAAATCGGCCGAATGGGAATTGAACTGTCACCTGGCTTGTCTATTCGAATGGCCGTACGGTCCGTTTCGAAGTAAAATACAGCGCGCGGACCAAGGCCGGTCCGGTCAACCCGCCTCGCGGCGCATTTCCCGGAGCCCTGCACGATGAACGAAGCTCAGGATCTGTTCTCGCTTCTGCGGCAATCGGCCGATGTCGATCCCCTGGCAATCGATGCGATCAGGCGAGCCATCGCGGAGGGCGAGGACCGCGAACTTTGCCGCATCAATGCGCTAGCCTTCGCCAGCAAGCATGGCCTCGACGAGGAGCGCGCCATAGGCGCCTTTCTCCACGCCGCGCGGGTGGGTATCTTCGACATTTCCTGGAATGTTCTGTGCCCCGGTTGTGGCGGCGTGCTCGACACCAACGCCACGCTGAAAACGATGCAGAAGGACGAATACACCTGCACGCTGTGCGCCGAGGGTTATTCACCGACGCTCGACGAGATGGTCGAGGTGACATTCACCGTCAGTCCCCGGATACGCAGGATTGCCGCCCACAATCCGCACGAGCTGCCGTTGATGGAGTATTTCCGGCAGATCTACTGGGCGTCCGGCGTCGATCTGCCGGATGAAGACTTCGCGAAAACGATGGAAGAGATCTCGCTGGAGGACATCGAGCTGGCGCCCGGCGAAAAGGCGGTTCTGCCTGTGCAGCTTCCATCCGAATTCGTCATCGTCTTCGAGCCGGTCACCCATTCGGTGCAGTTCATCGACGTGAAGGGCGAACCGACTAAGGAGCGCCGAAGCCTCGCCTTGGTCTTCGACCGCGACCATGTCCAGAGCCAGACGCTGGAGATGCAACCCGGCCCGCTGCGCATTTCGCTGGAAAACAGGACCGACACCCGGGTGCTGCCGACGGTCTTCATCGCCGGCCATGGCTTGCATGATTTGCTGCGCAAGCGCCGGCCCTTCCTGACCGCCAAGCGCCTGCTCACCAACCAGACGTTTCGCGATCTCTATCGCACGGATACGGTCGACATCAACCAGCGCCTGAAGATCACCAGCCTGACCTTCCTGTTCACCGATCTGCGCGGATCGACCGCGCTTTATGAGCGGGTGGGCGACCTATCGGCCTTCGATCTCGTGCGCGAGCATTTCCAGGTTCTGCACGAGATCGTGGCGGCGGAGGCCGGCGCGGTGGTGAAGACGATCGGCGATGCGGTGATGGCGACCTTCGCGACGCCTGACCGGGCGATTGCCGCGGCCCTCAGGATGCGCGAGGCCATGCGCGCGCTCAACGAGGCGAGCGGGCGCGAGGATCTGCTGCTCAAGATCGGAATCCATGCCGGCCCCTGCATCGCCGTCTCCATGAACGAGCGACAGGACTATTTCGGCCAGACCGTCAACATTGCTTCGCGGGTTCAGAACCTTGCCAACGCCCAGGCGATCTTCGCCACCCGTGCGGTGGTCGACGACAATCTCACCGCCGATCTGTTGCGCAGCAAAGCGCTGAAGCCGGAGCCCCACGAGGTCTCGCTGCGCGGCATTGAGCGAGAGATAGCAGTCTATACGATCCCCTGAAGACTAAAGCATGCCGCCCAAAACTGTGCAGCGGTTTTGGGACAACGACATGCCTAGAAACAGAGACCCTAACTAAAGCGCGTCGACTGAATCCGTTTCAGCGCGACGCGCCTCAGGGCCGCGCTTTAGGGTCGTCTCGACCCCTCACACGCGCCTGCAGATAAAATAACGGTCGGCGGGCACCGAAGGCGGCAGCGGGAGGCGTTGCAGCCGCGGGTGATCGAGCGGCGTGCCGCTGACCGCGATGCCGCCGACACGAAGCAGGCCCGCGGTCAGATCGGGAAGCCAGGTAGCGGTCACTGCGTCGCGATCTTCATAGCCGGTGCCGATGTCGGCATGAACGAGAGCGGCCTCGATGCCGATGAACCTGGTCGCCGTCTCGCGTATTTCGCCGAGCACGAGGTTTTCGGCTTCGGGAATTGAGCTGGCGTGTGCGGCCAGTGCGCGGTCGAACGCCACGATCCGTCGTCCGGGCAGGCGCTCGCGCAAATGGTGGAACGTCCGGCCATTGCCGAGGCCGAGCTCGAGGATGGGGCCCTCGATATTCGCCACCTCCGCGCAGACTTGATCGAGAATGTCGCGCTGTGCGGTCAGCCTGCGGATGAAACTCTCGAGGCGACTCATATGCGTTTGTGTGTCCTGAACCAGCTCAAGAGATCGGCGATGCCCGCGACCAGGGTGAAAAGCAAGAGTGACGTGCTAGGCCCGATCCAGCCTCGCCGCATATAGAGGCGAACGGTCAACCCTGCAACAACCGATAGGCCGCCGGCAAAGCAGGGCGGCGGCTACGGCCGGGCGCGCGGCGGAACAGCGATTCACTTGTAAGGGTCTGCCGCATCCCGCAAGCCGTCGCCGAGGAAGTTGAACGCCAGGATGACGAGAATGACGGGAAGGATCGGCAAAAGCAGCCATGGATAGAACGCGATCACGCTGACGCTGCGTGCCTCGGTGAGCAGGATGCCCCAGCTGGTTATCGGCGCCCGCAGGCCGAGCCCGAGGAAGCTCAGCGCCGTCTCGCCGAGAATCATGCCTGGTATTGAGATCGTCGCCGTCGCGATCAGATGCGACATGAAGCCTGGAATGAGGTGCCGCCGGATAATGCGGCTGCTGCTGGCGCCCATCAATTGCGCGGCCAGAACGTAATCCTCCTCGCGCAAGGCCAGAAGCTTTGAACGCACGGCCCGCGCCAGTCCGGTCCAGTGGAGCAGCCCGAGGATGACGGTGATGCCGAAATAGATCAGGATGGGACTCCAGGTTATCGGCATGATCGCCGCCAGAGCCAGCCATAGCGGAATGCTGGGGATCGATTGCAGAACCTCGATTATCCGTTGGACGATCAGGTCGAAGATACCGCCGTGATAGCCGGCCAGCCCTCCGATGACGATGCCGAGCAGGAAGCTGAAACCGACGCCGACGAGGCCGATAGTCAGTGAAATGCGTGCGCCGTAGATGATGCGCGAGAGCACATCGCGCCCCAGCCTGTCGGTGCCGGCCAGAAAGAGCTGGCCGTTTTCGGCAGGACAGACAAGATGCCTGTCACCTTCGATCAGGCCCCAGAACCGGTAGCTGTCGCCCTTGCAGAAGAAGCGAATCCGCTGAACATCATCCCGTTTCTCGATGTAGTTCCGCTTGAGCGTGTCCATATCCAGCGTCATCTGGCGGCCATACACGAACGGTCCGACGAACTGGCCGTTGTGGAACAGGTGCACCTGCTGCGGCGGCGAATAGATGTAGTCCATGTTGCGCGTGTGCAGATTGTAGGGCGCCAAGAACTCGCAGATCAGTATCCCGAGATAAAGCGCTACCAGGAATATGCCGGATATAAGCGCAAGCCGGTGCCGTCGGAATTTCCACCACATCAGCCGCAACTGCGACGCCTGAAAGACCTTCGACTGCTCAGGCGTCATCGCCTCGACCGACTGCAGGTCAAAGGGCGCGATGGACACGTAGTGTTGCAGTGGAGCACCCGGAGCGGGCAGCGGCGATTGCGTGTTCATTTTTTGCTGCCGCCCTGCAAACGTATTCGTGGATCAAGCAGCGCCAGCGCCAGGTCGGAAATCAGCACGCCGATGACCGTCAGGAAGGCGAGGAACATCAGGAACGACCCTGCCAGATACATGTCCTGGCTTTGCAGCGCCCTGATCAGCATCGGCCCGGTCGTTTCCAAAGACAGCACGATCGCCGTGATTTCGGCGCCGGAGATGATTGCCGGCAGGATGGAGCCGATGTCGGAAATGAAGAAATTGAGCGCCATGCGCAGCGGATATTTGACCAGCGCCTTGAAGGGATGAAGGCCTTTGGCGCGCGCGGTCACGACATATTGCTTGTGCAGCTCATCGAGCAGATTGGCGCGCAGCCGGCGGATCATGCTTGCCGTGCCCCCGGTGCCGATGATCAAGACCGGAATCCAGAGATGGGCGAGGATCGACTTCGCCTTGGCCCAGCTCATCGGCTCCCCGAGATATTGCTGGTCCATGAGATGACCGATGGACGTGCCGAACCAGATGTTGGCGAAATACATCAGGATCAGCGCCAGCATGAAGTTCGGAATGGCAAGGCCGAGAAGGCCGAGGAAGGTCAGGCCGTAGTCGCCCCAGCTGTATTGGTGCGTGGCGGAGTACATGCCGATCGGAAAAGCGATGAGCCAGGTGACGATGATCGTGACGAAGGAAACCAGCACAGTCAGCCACATCCGGTCCCCGATGACGTCGCGAACCGGCAGCTCATATTCGAAAGAATAGCCGAAATCGCCGTGCAGCATCCCGCCGACCCAGTAGAAGTAGCGAATGACCGGCGGCTTGTCGAAACCATATTCCTTTCGCATCATCTGGATGCGATCGGAATCCACCGCCTCGCCCTGAGCCCGAAGCTCGCCAACATAGCTATCGAAATAGTCGCCCGGGGGAAGCTCGATGATCGTGAACACCAACGCCGATATGATCAGCAGCGTTGGAACCATCACAGCGATGCGCCAGACAATATATCGAAGCACGCTCAAGACTCTCCAAGCCAGAATGTGTCCGGCATATAGACACCGAAATAGGCGGTCGGATCGTAGCCGTAGAGCGCCTTGTCAGGCAGATTGCGCAGCCTCGACGACGCCAGAACCGGCTGATGCGTTCCGTTCACCGTGCCGATCGAAAACACCTGATCGGTGTAGATAGACAGCATTGAGTTCCAGATTTCGGCGCGCTCCGCGGCTCCGGTCGAAGCGTTCCAGCGCTTGAGCAAAGCCATCAGCTCGACCACAGGCGGAAGATCGGGCGCCTCGCCGAGCGTGCCATGAGACAAGTAGTGAGCACCCCAGAGCGGCCATTGCAGCTGGTCGTCGATGGTGGGGGCCAACTGGTAGGGGTTCATGTCGGCGGTCGCCACGCCATTGTCGATGCCCGACCACATCGACATCATGATCTGGCCGCCAAGCGCGCGGCTGCGGAAGACGTCGCGCTGCGAAGTCCGGATGAACAGGGCGATGCCGATCTGGCGCCAGTGATCGGTGATGAGTTCGAGCGCGTCGGTCTCCAGCGTGCTTTCGCCGGCGGTTTCCACTATGATCTGCGCCGGGCGTCCGTCGGGAAGTATGCGCAGGCCGTCATCGTCACGCGTCTGAAGCCCGACCTCGTCGAGCAAGGCGTTGGCCTGGTCGGGATCGTGGGCGACCCAGGCTTTCGCGAATTCCGGCCGGTAGAGCGGGCTCTCCGGCAGGACCGTATCGGCACTTTCCTGCGCCAACCCGTAGAACACGGCCAGGTTGATCTCGCGCCTGTCCACGGCGAGCGAAAGCGCGCGGCGCACGCGCACGTCACGGAGAAGGCCACGCCACACCTGGTCGGCACAATTCAGATTGGGCAGCAGCGCCAGCCGCGAACCCTGTGTCCGTTTCCACAGATGCATCTTGACCGGGTAGCGCTTCTCGGCATCCTTCAGGAAGGAGTAATCGCTGAAGTCAATTCCCATGCCTTGCAAGTCGCTTTCGCCCGCACCGGTCTTGGCGGAAATGATCGCCGACGAGCTGACATTCATGACAATCCGGTCGATGTAAGGCAGTTGCCGCCCATTCTCGTCTATTCGATGGAAGAACGGGTTCCGCTCGAAGACGAACTGCTCAGCCGGCGGCTTGGTCCGGTTCTGCCAGGGATCGAGCGTCGGCAGATCCGGGTTCTCCGGGCGATACTGCCGCGACATGCGGATATGCAGGAGCGTCCACTTCTTGGCCCGGTTCTCCTTCATAAGGGCGGCGAGCCGGAACGCATCCTGGTATTTCTTGTGGAACTGCTTGAGATAGGCGGCCGGCAGAACAAGCGGCAGCGGCGAAGCAGCAGCGAGCTTGGGCAGGAAGTCGGGATTGGGCACATCCCAGCTATAGCGGACCGTCAACGGATCGACGATCTCGAAGCGTGGCGGCTTGCCGTCCGCCAGCAGGGCCGGGGCGAGCCCGCCTTGCGAAAGCTCGTCGTTCAGCCAGACATCTTCCCAGCAATAGCGAAAATCCTCCGGCGTCAGCAGGCTACCGTCAGACCATTTATGCCCTTCCCGTATCTTGAAAGTGAAGACGCGATCCTCCGCTACGTCGAAACTTTCGAGAATGTCGGGGTGCAGGTTAAGCTTTTCGTCATAGCCGACCAGGCGAGCATATCCATAGATCGTCATCATCCGGATATCTTTTTGGCTGCCGATGATCGTGCGCAGCGTGCCGCCATACTGGCCGGGCTGCCGGCCCATCGCGGCGAGATTCAACGCGCGCGGGCTCTTGGGCAAGCGTTCGGCGAGTGCCGGCAGCGCCCTGGCCTTCAGCTGCGGCTGAAGAAAATCCGGCTCCAGATCGCCGGCACGCAACGTGCTCGGCAAGAATGCCGAAGCCATGAGTCCAAGGACAGTGCGCCGGCTGATCAATGGCGTAGCTCGCTGACATTGGCCGAACGTCGGGCCAGCACGAGGTGGCCGCCGCCAAGATCGAGCGGCGACAGCATATCCTCATCGCCCTCATCGCAGAATTGCGGTCCCCATGCGCTGGTGTCGGAAGCACCGCTGAGCTTGAGCGCCTTGAAATCCATCGGCCTGTCGAGATCGGGGAAAGGTACTGCGGCGACCAGCGCGCGCGTGTAAGGGTGGACCGGTTTCCTGAGCAGAATTTCGCGCGGCGCAAGCTCGACGATACGCCCGCCGCACATCACCGCTATGCGGTCCGCCATGTAGTCCACCACCGCTAGGTTGTGCGATATGAACAGGTAGGTCAGGCCCAGTTCCTTCTGCAGGTCCTTCAGAAGGTTCAGGATCTGCGCCTGGACAGAGACATCAAGCGCCGAAACCGGCTCGTCGCAGATCAGGAGCTCAGGCCCCAGCGCCAACGCGCGCGCGATGCCGATACGCTGACGCTGCCCACCGGAGAAACTGTGCGGATAACGCTTGATGAAGCGCGGATCGAGCCCGATTGCCTGCATCAGGCTCTTGACCGTGGCGAGTCGGGACGCGGCATTGCCACGTTGATGGATCTCCAGCGGCTCGCTCAGGATGTTCTCCACCGTCATGCGAGGCGAAAGCGATGAAACCGGATCCTGGAAGACCATCTGGATTTTCGCGCGCAGCATGCGCAGGGCCTCTCCCTCGCCTCGCAAGACGTCGATCGCTCCATCGCGGCCGTTGAACATCACAGAGCCGCCGCTTGGAGTGACAGCCCGCATAAGGATCTTGCTGACGGTGGTTTTGCCGGAGCCGCTTTCGCCGACAAGGCCCAGGCACTCACCCCGCCTGATATCGAAGCTCACGCCCTCCACGGCGCGAACAGTGGTTTGATGATCCCCGCCGAACCATCCGGACTTGCGGATGGTGAAGGTCTTTTTTAGATCCCTGACCGACAGCAAAATGTCATCCGACCCCTTCGATGCCGGCGCCGTCTGCTTGCCAAGCAGATTCCCGACATTCACCGGCACCTCGCGGAGCGCCTTTAGCCTTTCGCCAGGCTTCAGGTCGAAATGCGGAACGGCTGCCATCAGGCCCTTCAGGTAAGGATGGCCTGGCCGGCGGAATATCGCGTCCACAGGTCCCGCTTCCATGATCTCGCCATGGTAGATGACCACCACCTCGTCGGCGACATTCGCGACAACGCCGAGGTCGTGCGTGATCAGCAGCATCGCCATGTTCAGCTTGGTCTGGAGCCCGCGCAGCAATTGCAGGATTTGCGCCTGGATGGTGACGTCCAACGCCGTCGTCGGCTCGTCGGCGATCAACAGGGCGGGCCGGCAGATAAGAGCCATGGCGATCATGGCGCGCTGACGCAATCCTCCCGAAAGTTCAAAGGGATACATGTCATAGGCGCGCTTGGGATTGGGAAAGCCGACAAGGCTGAGCATTTCCTCGGTCCGCGCCTTGCGCTCCGCCCGAGCCATGGGCGTATGAATCCGCAGGGATTCGCTAACCTGGTTGCCGATCGTGTGCAGCGGCGACAGCGATGTCATCGGTTCCTGAAAGATCTTGCCGATGCGGCTGCCTCTCAACGCACGGATTTCAGGTCCATCGCGCGGCATCTGCAGGATATCCTGCGTCGTGCCGGGCTTTTCAGGATCGGAAAACAGGATACGGCCGCGAACATGGGCTGTATTCGGCAAAATGCCCATCACTGCCTGGCTGAGAACCGATTTTCCGGAACCTGACTCGCCCACAAGCGCGGTAACCTTGCCGGGCAGCACGCGAAGATTTGCACGCTTGACGGCATGCAACGGTCCCCCGACAATAGCAAAGGAGATGCCTACGTCTTCGATCCGCAGCAGATCAACACCCGAATTCATTCTCACACCAGCCCCACTCTGGTGGCCAGCCGGGCGGCGGCAGGCCAGTAAGCGAGACTAGCGCATTGCCAGCCTAGAGCAACTTGGATTCGAAACGGTCGCCAGTTCCCAGGCGGAACCGGCGACCGGACTGCATACCAAAGGCATTCGGATCAGATCGTGGCGGTTACTGGAGCTTCGTCGAGCCGCCCGCCGACAGCCGCGCGGCATCGCGATGAAGCAGCATGACCTGCTCGGCGTCCGATCTTCGGTCGTAAATCGGCTCCAGCGTGCCATCTTCATCTACTGCCAGAGCACCCGACAGATCGGGTGAAAGCACCGTCAGCTTCTGCTTGATGCCCGCCAGTTCCTCGCTGCCGAGCGTCAGCCAGCTGTTGGCGCCGCAATAGCTGGCGAAGTCTTTGCTGGCGAGAACACTGTGCGGATATTTCTTGGTCAGGATCTGGAGGCGCTGGACCTCGTTTACAGCCGAGCCGAAGACAGAGAATGTGAGCCGGTCGGTAAGCCCTACATTACCGAACATCACATTGCCGACATGCAGGCCGATACCAAATCTTATGTCGGACAGCCCCTGCTCCTTTCTGCGCAGATTGAGATCCGTCATGCGCACGGTGGCCTTGTGCGCCGCCGCAAGAGCAGCTTGACATGCGATCTCGGAGTGCGAGCGGTGCCGTTCGCAAGGGTAGACGGCGATGAAGCCGTCCCCTATGAAACTCATGATCTGCCCGCCTCCGCGATTGAAAGGTGCAGCAACAGCGTCGAAAAACTGGTTCAGCGTATCGATATAGATTTCGCGGCCAGAAGTTTCGGCAAGCTTTGACGATCCACGCATATCGGCCATGACCAGTGCCGCCCGGATTGTGTCTCCCTCGCCGCGCTTGATCTGGCCGTCCAGCACACGCCTGCCGGCGTCGCCGCCGAGATAAGTGGTCATCATGTTGTCGGCGAGCTTGGTGAGCACCGCCATCTTGGTTGCGATGGCGAGATGACTCTGGATGCGCAGCAGCGCCGAAATCATGCCGTCGCTGAAGCCTGCAGCACTGTCGGTGGACCAGGACCCCATCATGCCCTGACTGGTGTTGCCGCTGAAGGGAAGTACGAAAGCCATGTAGTCGGTGATGCCCATAAGCCTGAGATCATCGAAAACAGGAAACTCCGACGGCACCGACGGGTCGAGCCGGCGTCGCAGATGGTCGAGCCGATTGCTGAGCAGATGGTAGTATGGGCTGGTCAGGAATCTGTCAGACGGTACGCCGGGCCTATTGCGGAAGCTTTGTACTTCCACGCCCTGGCCGCGAAGCCAGGTGAAGCCAAGCGCGTCATAAAGCGGATGCAGCATCGAAAAGCTCAGATGCACCCGCCTCAGCGGCAGGCCGGCAGCAGCCAGCCGTTCGCAAAAGCCCTTTATTAATGTCTCCAGATCGTTGCCCGCCAGCGCCGACTGGTTCAGCCAATCGGCAACCTTATCCATGAGAATGGTGGAAATTTCCGCTTGCGCTGTGCTCATGCTATCTCAAAACCCGTCGAAGACGAGCCATTCTCCTTTGATCTGCCCACAACACAAGTCCGCCAACGACCCAAAGATGGACCCTCGAAGTCAATGAAGCCGGCTTCGGCGGCAAAAGCCGGCGAAGAATTTCGAATGACTGCCCTTGCGGGCTAGCGGCGGGTGAAACTGCATCTATCTCTGGGCATTATGTGTCGACGCTGCCGGCGGAGTGCAACCACGATCCTGACAAAAAATTCGCCGGCTCACACGCCGTCAGGCCTTCACCACTGTCTCGCGGCCCAGCCCGAGGCGGCCAAGAACATTGCGCGTGTCGACAATCAGAAGAGCGTGATCGGCGATAGCGTGATAGTCGATCGCGTCGTGGTCGGTTGCCACGACGACAGCGTCGAAATCCTTCAAGGTCGCCTCGCTCAATTCGACCGAGCGACGCCCCTTGATCGCCATATGCTCCCGTGTGGTCGGAATCTCGGTAACATGCGGATCGTGGAATTCCGCCTTGCCGCCCCATTCCTCGATGAGTTCAATGAGCCGCAATGAGGGGCTTTCGCGGATGTCGGGCACATTCTTCTTATAGGCGAGCCCGATGATGAGAATGCGCGAGCGGCTGAGCGCCTTGCCGCAGCGCCGGTCCAGCGCCTTCGCCAGCTCATCGACCACATGACGCGGCATAGCCGTGTTGATCTCCGCCGCCAGCTCGATGAAGCGGGTCGGCAGCTCGTATTCGCGCGCCTTCCACGTCAGGTAGAAAGGATCGATCGGGACGCAGTGCCCGCCAAGTCCGGGGCCGGGATAGAAAGGCATGTACCCGAACGGCTTGCTCTTTGCCGCCTCGATCACCTCCCAGATGTCGATGCCCATCGCACCAAGCACGACCTTCAACTCGTTGACCAGGGCTATGTTGACCGAGCGGAAGATGTTTTCCGTCAGCTTGACCGCCTCGGCGGTCGCCGTGGTGGAAACCGGAACGACGGTCTTGACCACACCCTGATAGAAGGCCTGCACGAGCGCCGCCGCTTCAAAGCCGTCGCCTGCCACGACCTTGGGGATCGTCGCGACTTCAAAGCTGCGGTTGCCGGGATCCTCGCGTTCGGGCGAGAAGCCGAGGAAGAAGTCTATCTTCGACTGCAGGCCGGTTTGTTCCAGTATGGGCTTGATCACGTCGTCGGTGGTGCCGGGATAAGTGGTCGATTCCAGCACGACCAGCTGGCCGAGACGCAGATGCTTCGCGATGGTGCCTGCCGTGTTCCTGACAAAAGAGAGGTCCGGCTCACGGTTTTTCGTCAGCGGTGTCGGAACGCAGATGATGATGACATCGCAGACGGCCAGTTCGGCAAAATCCGCAGTGGCGCGGAACCGTCCGTTCGCCACCTGGACGGCAAGGGCTGTCGACGTCACCGCCTCAATGTAGGATTGGCCGCTGTTCAGGCTCTCGACCTTCTGGGCTTCGATGTCGAAGCCGGAAACCGGGAAGCCAGCGCGTGCTATCGCGACCGCCAGCGGCAATCCGACATAGCCCAGTCCGATCACGCCGACTTGCGCGGTGCGCGTCGAAATCCGGTTCAGCAGACGGTCATATGTCGATCGTGAGGCGTCCAAAATTCTGCTTTCCGTCAATTCGGACAGGCCGTTCGCTTCCATGGAGAAGCTCACGTGGATCCAAGAACCCCGAGGCATATTGCGGAAAATGGATCTCCGCAAGCCGCCGTCAGGCCGGCACCTTCGCCTTCAGGCTTGCGGCAGCCATCGCGTAGCCGCCGGCGGCGCCGTCGATGAAATGAACGTGATCGCGCTGCAGCGGCGAAGCGACCAGGCATGTCATCAAAGCCGACTTCTGGCGGTGCAGGCCATAGTTGCAGATTCCCGCCTCTTCCGCCTTTTTCAGCCGGTTCTCGATCCGTTGCAACACATCTGCGTCAACGTCGATGGTCATCTTCAAGCCGTCGTCGAACTTCCGGAAATCCGAATTGCTGGCCACGTCTCGCTTGTAGACCTTCGGATCGAAACTGCCGATCGTCCAGCCATATCGATCGGTGACAGCCGTAAGCGTCATGAGGAACACTACCCACAGCTTCGTCAGCCACCGCCGTCCTGTCGGCGCCGTGGCCCGCGCCTCGATATCTAGCCCGGCGGGCAGCAAACTGTAGTCCGGCCCGTCCACCGGCACAGGGTGGCCATCGCGCTCCTGCCTGCCGGCAAGGGCGATGATGTCGGAAACCAGTAACTGAAAACCATGCAAGTCGCGCGTCGCCCCCGGTATGGCTATGATCGAGACGATTTCGCCATGGCGGGCTTCGATAGGGTTCCAACGGCAGGAGAGACCGGTCAGATCCGGCCGCGCGCCGGCCGGCGCAGGATCGATCAGGTAGCGCCCCGCTTTCATCTCGGCTTCCGCCCAACTGCCGCCACCGCCGGCGAACATGGCGTAGAACACCGCTTCGGAGGCCCGGAACCTCGCCACCCGAACGTCGAGGCCTTGCGCTCTTATATCCTCTATCGGCACGATTGCAGCGCGCAAGGTCAGGTCCAGCTCGTCCGCCACCCATCTCTGGACAGCCGCCAACGCGTTGCGGGTGATCTCCAGCGCCGACCGGGGAAACGCCACGAGCGCGCCGTCGCCGCCGAAGACAAAGGGAAGATCCTGCCGACCCAGAGCATTGAGCAGCGCCGAAATGACGCTGGCGCCGGCCATATTGACGGTTTTATAGCGCCCGGCCCCGATCGCCTTTGTCGAGCCGACGATGTCGGCGGTGGCCAGCGCCCAACCATCCGGGAGAGGCCGATAGTTGTCGATATCGGCAACGCTTTCGAACTTTGCGAAGACCGGCAAAGAGGCGACGAACGGGTCGGACGCTGCGGCTGTTTCCATGATCATCCGATAGCACATTCCACTGCTTGAAGGTGAAAGTCGATCATGCTTCGAAATTGACTTGCGCAGGCTTTCCAATGATAGGATCGGCGATGCGAATTGCCTTCTACGCGCCGCTGAAGTCGCCCAATCATCCCGTGGTCTCCGGCGACCGCCAGATGGCGCGGATGCTGGTCAAGGCGCTGGAGCATGGAGGGCATAGCGTCGAACTGGCATCCGAACTGCGCTTCTATCTACGTGGGCCGGAGCCGAAAAGTTTCGATGCGCTTAAGATCGAAGCCCGAGAGGAAGCCGCGCGGCTGACAAAGCTTTGGGATCGTGACGGCCGGCCCGATCTCTGGTTCTCCTATCATCCCTATTACAAGGCGCCCGACCTGATCGGGCCGGAGCTGACGTCGACCTTTGCTGTCCCCTATGTGACAGCGGAAGCCTCCTATTCGAGGCGGCGCAACACCGGTTTGTGGGCCGATACGCAAGCGTTGGTGACGCGGGCCGTCGAGCGGGCAGCGCTGAACATCTGCTTCACGCAAAGGGATCGTCAGGGACTGACAGACGCTCTTCCCGACGCCATTTTCGATATGCTTTCGCCCTTCATCGACACATCGGCATTCCGGGAAATGCCGGCGCGTGGTTGTCGGACGCGCCTCGTTACCGTCGCCATGATGCGTCCGGGCGACAAGGTCGAAAGCTATCGCATGCTGGCGCAAGCGCTCGGTCCGATCGGCCACCTGCCCTGGACAATGTCGGTCGTCGGGGACGGGCCTGCCCGTGACGAGGTCAAAGCGCAATTCGCCGGCCTGCCCGCTGGCCGTATCGAATGGCTTGGCGCGATCGAGCCAGCCGCCGTGCCGGATATCCTCTACGGTGGGGGAATCTACGTGTGGCCGGGTTATGGCGAGGCCTATGGCGTCGCCTATCTTGAAGCACAAGCCGCCGGCCTTCCGGTGGTGGCTCAGGACGTCGCCGGCGTGCCGGAGGTCGTGCGGGATGGCCAGACCGGGTTTCTCACCCCGCCGGGCGATGTGGCGGCGTTTACTTCTGCCATTGAAAGGCTTCTTGCCCGTAACGACGAAAGAACCGTCATGGCCGCAGAAGCCAGACGCTTCGTCCTCGAAGAACGTTCCCTCGGTGCTGCAACGGCGCGTCTGGCCGAACTTCTTTCGAAGATCCCGGTCTCATGACATTCGATCATACTTGGCAGCCCTTGGTGGAAGAACTGGCGCGCTGGCAACGGGCGGACCGTAAGGCAGAATTCTGGCTGCGCGACGATGACGCCGTGGATCCGACACCTGCACTTGATCGGCTGCTGGGCCTCACCGGTGAATTCGCGGTTCCGCTCACTCTGGCCGTCATTCCGGCGAAGACTGATGAGAAGCTTGTCGTCCGGCTTGACAAGGCGCGGCATGCCACGGTCGCCATCCATGGCTGGGCGCACCGAAATCATGCGTCGGACGACCAGAAAAAGCAGGAGCTCGGCGCGCATCGGCCACGCGAGGCGGTGCTCGATGATCTGGCTCGCGGGCTGTCCCATACAACCGGCCTGCACGGCGCCCGTGCCGTTCCGATGCTGGTGCCACCGTGGAACAGAATCGACGCCGGCCTGGTATCAGACCTTGGATCGATAGGATTTGCGGCATTGTCGGTATTTGGGCCGCCGAAGCCGGCTTCAGTGGCGGTCATCAACAGCAATGTCGACATCATGGATTGGCATGGCACACGCGGCTGTCGCGATCATGGCCTATTGGTTCAGGCCATCGTTGCGCAATTGCAGCATGCATTCGACGGGGGCGAACCGGTCGGCCTGCTCACCCACCATCTCGTACATGATGCATCGGCCTGGCTTTTTCTCGAACGGCTGTTCACAGTGGCCGCACGGACTGAAGCCTGCGCATGGCTTCCGATCAGGACATTGATCGGGCGTAGCGGCGGCAAAGGAAAATAACTCAACGCTTTTTGTGCAACGAGACTGGAAATTTGAGCGTCTGGCCATCCCGCGCTGCAAAAGCGCCGGCAAACCTGTCTTTGGCCAGTTTCTCGATCGCGTCCAGTTCCTCGTCGGTGCGTGTCGGATCATGGTGAAACAGCGCAAGCCCCCGCGCACCGGCTGCCTCACAGAGTTTGACGCCCTGTTGCCATGTCGAGTGCCCGGTACCGCGGCGGTGTTCCATTTCCTCCTCGGTGTACGCACAATCGTAGATGACGAGGTCGGCATCTTCGATCAAGGCAAGCACCGCCTGATCGAGTTTGCCCGGCTCGTGCTCGGTGTCGGTGATGACTGCCACGACGTGGCCGCCCCATTCGACCCGATAACCTATACAGCCGCCCGGATGGTTAAGACTGCCGGTTCGGATCACCACCCCTTCGCGCGGCCGAAGCACGTCTCCGGATATGAAATCGCGGCATTCGATGCGTGCCTTGCAGATATCGAGCTTCACCGGAAACCACGGCGGCCGCATGAACTCATCGACCATCTGCCGGGTCGTCATGCGTCCTGCAAGATGCCCGGACCAGAGCCTAACTTTAACGCTCCGGTCATAGATCGGCTTGAAGGCCGGCAGCCCGATGATGTGATCGTAATGGCAATGGGTGAAAAACAGGTCGAAATCGGTCACGCCCGACGCCCGAAGCGCTCCGCCGGCAGGCCGCAGGCCAGAGCCCGCGTCGAACAGAAGCGTATGCTTGCCGCATCGCATCTCGATGCAGATCGTGTTGCCGCCATAGCGAGAGAATTCTGGCCCCGATACCGAAATGCTGCCGCGCACGCCCCAAAACCTGATCAGGAAAACATCGTCGTCCATGCTGCTCCTTGGCAGTCCAGTCGCCCATGCTAGCCACAGCCATCACGACGGCGAAGATTAAGCGCACGTCACTCGTTACTTGGCGCTCCGTGCGTCGATCAAATCCGCGGTTGTATGGCTTAGGCGGTCGGCAAGAACCCGCAATATCTCGATGGTCATTTCCGGGAACTCCTTCATAAGCCTCAGGAAATGATCCTTGCGGATTCTCAAGGCTTCCAGCGGACTTGCGGCTCTGACGGTGGCGGTGCGACTGCTGTTGCACAAGATGGCGATCTCGCCAACGATCGAATTTGGCACCAGTTCGGCCACTTTTATCGGTCCACTGTCGGAATCGACCAGAATATCCGCCCTACCTGAAAGGATGACATAGGCTGCGTCTCCCTCGTCGCCCTGCCGGAAAAGGATCTGGCCGGCGCTGTAGCTCACGCGATCGGACGTGAACGCGAGCAGCTTGAGCTTGGTCGGCTCTATGCCGGAGAACAAGGGAACGCGTTGCAGCGTTCCAACCTCATCCTTGAGCAGCATCGTCGCAAACCTTCCCAAAATTCACATCTGCGAGACTAGAACAACCGACACCCGGATGGAATGGCGACACGAACCGCGCGAATGTTGGCGAGCCCGATAAGCCGCAAACCTGGCTCCCTCGAGCTTGCAGCAAGGTCCCGCCGGCAGAATGATCCCATCCGAATGTCCAAAGCTCTATGACACCAGTTGCTTGAAAATACCGCTCCGTGCCAGAAGTGTCTCTTGCGTTCCGTCTTCCACCAAACGACCCGAGTCGAAGACGACAACGCGATCGAACATCATCCCCATTGCCGGGTTCGTCACGACCCACACAATTGCCGGCGAATGGCCGTCGCGTCTGGCTTCCTCGAGCACGTTTCGCAGCACCTTCTCCTGCATGCGCTGGTCGAGCGCCTCCAGCGGCCGGTTGAGAATGAGAAAATCGGGACGCTTGAGCAAGGCCCGGGCAACATCGAGCTTCTGTCGCTGTCCACCGGTCAGCCGCCTGCCGCCGGAGCCGACGTTGAAGTCCAGGCCGACATCCAGCAGTTCGGCATAAAGCCCCAGTTCATCGAGAATGTCATAGACGATGGAGCGTATGCGGTCCGGCGCGTCGGGATGGTTGTTGCCTACGCGCCCGAACAGGACATTGTCCATCACGGTAGCCGCGGCAATGTATTTGGCGGGATCGTACCGTTCGACCGCATTCTGCAGCTCGGGCGGCAGGTTTTCATAGAACAGGTTGCGTGCAGCGACGACCTTGCTCATCAATTCGTCGCTCAGCAGGCCGAAGCGGTGCCTAGGCTCGATATAGGCAAAGCTCAAGGTGACGATCATGGCGCGATCGTTCTCCGAAACCGTCTCGTAGGGTCGGTTCTTGAGCCTTTGCAGCAAGGTTTCGTAGGCGGGTATTTCCTCCGCGCTCATGAAGGCGAGCTGCTGAAAGAACTGGTGATCGGGCGGCAGGTCGGCAAACAGCTCGATCGCCTGTTCCGCGATCTCCATACCCATTTCGTAGAGCGCGCGATCGAGGCCGGATTGCGTCAGCACAGAAGCAAAATAGGGATTGGCCGCCAGAGCCCTGTCGGCCAGTTCGGGGCCGGCGGCGGCGCCGAAAAGCAGGTTTTGGCCGATCGTTGCTTCCTTGTTGTAGGCGCCCGGTTCGAATGGAACCACCAGTTCGCTCAGCCCTTCGTGTTCCAGCCGCGTTCGCAGCGCCGCACGCAGTTCGACGATCCGGGCGGCAAGCTCAGTATGACGCGTGAGGTCGGCCGAGGAGCGCAAGCCGAGATCGAGAATGTCGCGCGACAGAGCCACCGCGTCGAGCACCCGACGCACAGGCTCGAAGAGGTTGTGCGGGCCGGTAGCGCCGGCGGAAGCATAGTCGATCCAGTCGCTGTGGATATCGAGATCCGTATTGCCCGACCGGTGCGCCTCCTTGATGTCCCAGTCGCGCTGGTCTGCCGCGGCACCGTCATAAGTCACCGATGTCAGCGGCGCGTGCTTCAGCCCGTAGAGCAGGTTGTCGCGGAGGCTTGCCTGGAACAGGAAAACATCCGACGAGGCATAGGACATGCGCCGGCCGGTCACTGCTTCGGGGAGTTCAAGCAGGTCGTCGGCGCCCGAAGCAACCCTTCCGCTGCTCGGCCAGACCAACCGCGCGAAGGCTTCTGCGAGCGCGTCCGCTCCACCTGTCGCGGTACTGACCAGCGCCACCGTCTCACCCGGCTTGACCTGGAGAGAGATGTGGTCGATGAGCATGGCGCCGCCATCGTCTGATATAGACAGATTGATCGCTGACAGCGGGTTGGTCATCGGACCGGGATCCTCGATCGTCAACGCCGCGATTCTCGGTGCAATGACACCCTCGACCGTGAACTGTTCAACGACCTGCTGATATTTGACCTGGACATCCTGCCGCGCCTGATCCCAGTCGATCAGCTCCTTCATCGGCCCAGGCAGATCCTTGTAGGCGCCGATCACGGCCACGAGCTGGCCGACGTCCAGCCGCCCTTGGATGGCCAGATATCCGCCGATCATGTAGAACAGAAAGGGGGTGAGCTGCGCGAGAAAATTGTTCAGGAACTTTACCATGAATTTCCATTGGTAAAGATCGAAGCGGATCTTGAAGATGCGCCCGAGCCGGGCGGCTATGTCGGCGCGCTCGTAATTTGACGTATCGTGGATGTGGACCGCGCCGATGCCGTCGACGATTTCGCCAACCCGGCCCGAAAGCGCGCGCGCCGTCAACTGCCGCTCGCGCCCGAGCACGATCAGCCGCCGCCGCATTCGCGGGATGAGCACGATTTGGATCACCACGATCACGGCGGCGATCATTCCGAGCCAGAAGTTCTGGACCACGATGAACAGCATGGCCGTCAGCGCCTGGCCGCCGAGCAGCACCGGCTGCAGGAAGGCATCGCCGATGAAGCCGCCCAGCGGCTCGACCTCGTCCTTGACCATCGTCGCCACTTCGGCGGATTTCACGCGCTTGAAGTAACGCGGCGGAAACCGCAGCACACGATCAACCAGATCGAAGCGGATACGCCGCAGCATGCGTTCGCCGAGGCGGCCCTTGTAGGTGTTGATGTAGAGCTTGAACAGGCCGTTGATGATGACGAGCAGGAGGAACACAAGGCTCAGGGCAAACAGCGTCTCTTCGCGGTCGAGCTGGAAACCGGAGAAGAACTGGACTTCTCCGATGAACGGCAGGTCATAGTGCAGTCTCATGAATGGCCGGGTCGCGCCCGGTTGCTCGAAACCCTTGCCTTGGATCGGGCCGTTGACGATCAGCTTCGGCAGGTCGAAGGACATGAAATACGGGATCATCGAAAGCAGGACGATGACCAATATCCAGACCTGCTGCTTTTTGGTGTGCGTCCAGATATAGCGGGCTAGACTGGGTTCCATATCCGACTGTGGACCGTTCAATTGCAAGGCTGCAGGCTGTAGAAGCACCTGCCGGCTAATGGCGTATCGGCAATTTCTTCGTCGCCAACGACAAGCTCGAGGCCACAGTGCACGGTGATCGTCCTGCGCTCAACGATGAAAGGAACCTGCGAGGCGGCGCGATCCAGTTCCGGCGCATGGTCGATATCCACGACATGGGCATTGTTGATCAGCGAAGAAAGCAGCTGGCCAATCGGCTCGCGGCTTCGGTAGGGTTTTGGCGAACAGTCGAGCGGCACGAGGCCACAGCTGCGCTGCTGGTGCCGGCGGATGAACGCCGATGGATCGGACAGATGCAACAGCCTCTTTCCGGCACCGGGCAATGGCGAAGCGGCTTGAAGCATAATCACATCCGCGGACAACCAGCCTTGCGGGAGGCAAGATTGCGTTGTGTCGCCCGAAATCCCAACATACAAGACGAATATGATGGATGTCACGCAACCACGCAATGCAGGCATGGACTGGCGCGAGCAAGCGTTGGACCTCTCGCGGGGAATTGCCGCCTATGTCGACTGCCCTCTCGTGGCGGGGCTGGCGCGCGTCATCGCCAAGCATCCGAAGGCAGATATCGCCAACGCCTTCAACCACAAGCAGGTCGCCTGCAAAAAGTGGGCGCTCGACAGGCTGTTCGACAGCCACGGCGGCCGGTTCGAACGCATGTGGGTTCTGGGTGGATGGTACGGCGTATTGCCGGCAATGCTTTTCAACGACGCTCGCTTCGACATCGCGGCGATTGATAGCATCGACATCGATCCCGAAGTCGCGCCGGTCGCCCGGACCCTCAACCGGGAAGCCGGCGACCGGTTCCGGGCGGTGACGGCAGATATGTACGCGCTCGACTATGCGGCCGGGCGGCCCGACATGGTGATCAATACGAGCTGCGAACACATACCCGATCTGCGCGCCTGGCTTGCGCTGCTTCCACGGGACACGAATGTACTGCTGCAATCGAACGATTATTTCAGCGAGCCCACGCACGTCAACTGCGTGGCTTCACTGGCAGCCTTCGAAGCAATGGCGGCGCTGCGGGACGTGCGGTTCTCCGGCGAACTGCCGACAAAGAACTACACGCGCTTCATGCTGATTGGAACCGTTTGATGCATTTCGCCCAAACTGTGTAGCGGTTTTGCGACGGCGACATGCATGAAACAAGGACTTAAAGGAGGTCGCGCGAATCTCACCACACGCGACGCGCGTCAGCATCTATCGTCTGTCTGATCATGAACTTTTCCGAAACCGGGCCCCACTTTTAGGGACCATGTTCGATATCGCTCGCGCAGGATTTGCGCCGATCGACGCGCGCCTTCCAGATCGAGACGATGCGAGGATGGCGTCGGTCCTGCAAGCGCCTGTACGATCGCTTGCGCCAAACCTTCAGGCGTTAAGTCCTTTTCCTTCAGCACCGTTGCAAGACCGAGTTCTTCGAGCATCAGCGCGCGAACCGTCTGTTCGGTTTCCGCGCCGGCTGCAAATGGGACGAGCAGGGAGCGACAGCCCGCGCGCAGGACGTCGCAGACCGTGTTGTAACCCGCCTGCGAGACTGACAGCCGGGCGCCGGTCAGCAGGCTGGCGAAATCCTCGCGGAACCGGAAGACGGACAGGCCCGGCGTGGCATCCCGCGCGATCGCATCAAACTCGTTTTTCGGCAGGTTTGGACCGGTGATCAAACACCATTTCCAAGCGCTGTTGGCATTCCGCGCAGCTGCGATAGTGGCAGTGACAAGGCTCTTTCCAGCAGCCCCGCCGCCAACCGACACCAGAACGTCGAAGCGCTCGGAAGCTGCCGGCGATGGCGGCGCGGCAACGAGCCCTGTGTAGGCAACCTCGGCCGCAATCGACCCAGCAAGTGGAAATGTCTTGTCGATGGTTGCGAAAGCCGGATCGCCGTGAACCATAACCAGGTCGAAATGCCTGTTGATGAGATCGACCGTTTCCTGGTTTCGACCCGGCTTGACGCGCTCCTGAAGAATATCACGGACGGACGTAGCCAGGAGCGGTCTGGGCGACGTCGCTTCGATGGCCGCGATCAGCGGCAGCAGTTCGAAACGCATCTGCCGGCGTCCAAATGGAAACGCCTCGACAATGACGATATCGGGCCTGCAATCCCGGTATGCCTGCAGCAGCATCTCCGAGCGCCATTTCTTGAAATCTTCGTCGATGGGTTTGCCCTGCAGGTCGACAAGTTCGGAAAACCCTTCATCACCAGAGGTCACAGGTGGCAGGGTTACAGATTTTACCCCCGGTCCCGGAAACCCCGCTATCGGCGCTCCGCCGGTCACCACGGTTACGTCAAACCCGTCATCGACCAGAGCCGCCGCAATGCGGCTGGCGCGCGCGAGATGGCCGATACCGAGGAGGTGCTGGACATAGAAGAAAGCGCGCAGCCGCTTCATTCGGCGACCTGCCACTCCCGCTCGAACAGTTCCTTGAGCTGTCCAATGCTTGCCATATGATCGAAATTGCCGCGCACGCGCCGCTCTGCGGCATCGCCCAGCCGGGCGCGCAGCACGGGATCACGGATCAGGCGCTCCAGCGCCTGTGCCAGGGCTATCGGGTTTTCTGTCGGGACGAGCAGCCCGGTTTCATCCGAAGATAAAAGCTCCGGCACGCCGGAAATATCGGTCGACACGCAGGCAAGCCGCTGGCTAGCCGCCTCAACCAGAACATTCGGCAGACCGTCCCGGTCGCCGTTCGCAGTGATCCTGCAGGCCAGGGCGAAGATGTCGGCGCTGCGGTAGTGCTCAAGCACCTCCTCCTGCGCAAGCGCGCCTTTCCAAGAGACACGACCATCCAGTCCGAGCTTTTGCGCCAGCGCCTTGAGCCGTTCCAGTTCCCCGCCGCCGCCGATATGCTCGAAACGCCACGCCAAATCGCCAGGCAAGAGGGCTAGGGCCTCCAGCAAGGTATCGTAACCTTTCTTTTCAACGGCGCGCCCGACGCTCAGAACGATAACCGGTTCGTCCGGTGCCGAGCCGTCACGCTGTTTCCGCGCCGCGCCGAAACTGCCGAAGCGATCAAGGTCGAGCCCGTGATAGCTCAGATGTAAAGACGAGTTGCCGTTGGCGAGTTTTTTCAGACGGTCGAAGCCGGTTTTCGTGCAAGTGACCGTCCAACGCGCCGAGGAAAGCTTGCCGGCAAGATCCCAGTCGGCCGAAGTCCAGATGTCCTTGGCATGGGCCGAGCAGCTCCAGGGCAGGCCACGAAGCTGGCTGGCATAGCGTGTCACCGATGCCGGAGTGTGCGCGAAATGCGCATGCAGCCAGGCCGCATCTTCCGGCCATTCGGCCGCCAGCACGAGCGCTTGCCCGAAGCGGCGCGCGCGATTGCGCGTAAAGTCGCGGGGGATATCGATGGCCAGCGATCCGAGCGCGCGCCAGAAGCCCGGCCGCGGCAGACATGCAAGCAGCGAGCGAATCACGCGCAGTGGTTCTTCATGCAGATATTCCGGCAGATAATGGACGGGCGCTTTGATCTCGTTATGCACCGGATGGCGCTTTGCGTCGGTCGGCCGCCTGAGCGCGACGAGTATTAGTTCGAATCCCGCACGCTCCAGCCCGAGCAGTTCCTGCGCGATGAAGGTTTCCGACAGCCGCGGATAGCCCTTCAGAACCACGACGATTTTGCGATGTCGCAACTCAGTTCGTGCCTTCAATGACCGAAAGGTGATGGCCGGCCCGCCGGTCGAGCAATTCGGCGACGATTTCGGAAATGTGAGGCAGCCCTTCCAGCGTCAGATGCGGATTGCTCTGCGATGGGCGGGCACGGTCCGGCAATACCTTCAGTGCATCTGCAAACCGCTGGGAATCCTCAGCTTCCTCCGGCAAAAGCATCTCGATGAGGCCGAGTTCGGCTGCGCGTCGTGCTCTGATGAGTTGTTCCTCGCGGGGCTCGACGCGCGGCACGATCAGCGCCGGCTTGTCGAACGACAGTATCTCGCAATAGGTGTTGTAACCGCCCATCGCCACTACCGCCCTGGCGCCCGCAATCAGCTCTTCCATGCGGTTGTCGAAGTCGATGATCTTGATATAGGGGACCTTTGCCCCCTTCTTGCGCAGCTTGTTGCGCTTGCGCGCCGGCATGTAAGGCCCAAGCACGATCAGCGCCCTATGCTGCAATTGCGGGTCCTGCTGATAGGCGTCGATGACATCGTGGATCAGTTCGGCGCCATCACCGCCGCCACCTGTGGTAACGAGGATATAGTCGCCCTCAGGCCGATGGCCGGGCAACTCGTTCTGCGGCAAGCTCCGTTGCAGGAAACCGACGAACTTCATCTTTGCCCTGACAGCCGGCGGCACATCCAAGCCGGTCAACGGATCGTAAAAATCCGGCGGACCATAGGCCCAGACCTTGTCGTAGAACAGGCCTATCTTGCGCATCACATCCCTCAATGCCCACTCTGCTTCGAGCAGTTGAGGCGCGTCCATCACCTCGCGCAGGCCAAGCACGAGCGTGGTGCCTCGCGTCTTGAGGTAGGACAGCGTGTCCTCGATCTCACCGCGCAGGCCGAGCGGTTCCTTGTCGACGATGAAGATATCCGGCCGGAAGGTCTCGGCTGTGTGACGAATGATCGACTGGCGCATTCTTAGCGTCTCATGCAGATCGATATCCTTTTCCAGCGAGGTGTATTCACCGTTGCGCAACTTGATGACGCTGGGGATCTTCACGAAGTCGACGCGGGCGCGGTAGTCGAAGGCGCCGGCAATGGGCGCACCCGAAATGATAAGCACCTGAAGTCCGTGGAAATCCCCAACCAGCGAATGCGCGATCGTCCGGCAGCGCTGCAAGTGGCCAAGCCCGAACGTGTCGTGGCTGTACATGAGAATTCGAGCGTCTTGTGCGTGCTGCGTCATTGTTGAACGAATTCTCGCTTTGAGGACCATGGGCTACCCCACAGGATCCGAAACCATCATGGCGGGGTCTATCGACCTGTCTTGAAACATGAGGGAGCAATTTTTTCAATTGCATTACTCGAGAGGTCCATGTGCTGAAGCTGCGTCTGCTCAGCTGCCATGTGCATCAGATGCGATGCCCAGCGCATCGGCCTCGTCGGTCTCGTCGCGCTGTGCATAGATCACGGCGCATAATACGCACTTGTCTCCAGACAGATCGCAGGCTGGCCGAAGTTCCTGCTTTCCGAATGCGCGCTCTTGCGTCGCCAACGCAAATCATCGCCTTGTCTCTCAGCAGACGAATTCTGTAACAGCACGGCGTTCCATCTCCGACTCGATGCGCACGGGGTCAAAGAAAACTAACGGAACCCGCGCGGTCCACACAAGCACAGAACCTAGCCTCGACGATTGTCCTTTCGAGGTCGCCTGAGCGAACGAATATGTTCTACTCAAATTGATGTATGCATCTGCAGGGACAGACTTTCAAGCATGTGCTAATAAGGGCATTTCAGGAGGTTGCCATGCCGTCCTTGAGGTGGGTTGCTATTGTCGCACTGACCGCGACGCTCAACAATGCGACACCGACAAGGGCCGCCGAAGCAGTGGGCCAGGCAGTCGTGATCAAGACTGCCGTTACCGGCGCAACCGGACCGCTGGAGGTCAGCGCACCCGTTCATCGGGACGAACGTATCAGGACTTCCAATACCGGGCTTGGTCAGTTCGTGTTCCTGGACGGCACCAAGCTGGCAGTAGGGTGGGGTTCTTCCGTCGTCATCGACAAGTACGTCTTCAACGATGACAATTCGGTGAAGAACCTTACCATCCGCGCCGCCAAGGGAACGTTTCGCTGGATGAGCGGAAGCTCGCCTTCGTCCGCCTACCAGATCGTGACGCCTGCAGGCACGATAGGCGTGCGGGGAACAGCATTCGATGTCCACATCGCGCCCAGCGGCAAAACCGCCGTCGTGCTCTTGAAAGGGTCGGCCCGCTTCTGCAGCGGCGGCGGATGCAGGGAACTGAAGCGGCGCTGCGATTGTGTGGTCGCGTCGCCATCAGGCGCGATGACCGACGTTATCAAGGTCAATCGATCTGTGCTCGCCGAACTCGGCACCCCGCGGGCATTGCCGTTTCTGACCGGCAATCAGCAGCTTTCGGGAGGCCTTGGCGCAATCGGCGGAAATTGCGGGCTTACGGCTGCCGTTCAGCAAGAGCATACGGCGCGGCCTCAGCAGCGCAACTCACCGGCGCCCGGTCCACCCAGTCCGGGCACGCCCAATCCGCCGGACCCGCCACCGCAGGGCGACGTGGATGACGGCAACAACGGCCATGGAAATGATCCGGGTAAGCACGATCCCAGCAATCCCGGAAAATCCAACGGCCCTGGCCACGGATAGCGCGGTGGCAAAGGCAGGAGCAACAGATAGCCGCTCTTTTTCTTGGCGCGCCCGGTATTCGACTTCGCCGACCGGTCGGGGCTAGAGCGGTTCACCGTTTCACGGAAACGGCGAACCGCTCTATCCCTTTGTTTTCACGCAATTCC
>LM655202.1:89227-98894 GCA_000824825.2 Mesorhizobium sp. ORS 3324 | reverse complement strand
CTTTTCCTGGAATTGCTCTAACCCGCTTTTACGTCACGGTGGACGAAATCATTGCCCTTGAACAGCAGCGGATCTGGCTGTCGACGGCCTGTATGAGTGCCGGTCAGGATCCGGAGCCGAATTGTTGCTCCGCATAGCCCGCACTCGCTTCCACCGCCGCTCCCGCCCGTTCGGCAAGAAAATCATCCGTTCTGCGCGATATCCGGCTATAGAAGTCCTGCAAGCCTGCCGGCAGGCCGGCGGCCTTGGCTTTGGCCGCCGCGATGATCTTTCGGCTGCCTGGCGAGCGCGAATGCAACGCCTCGACGAGCTTGCCGTGGAGAAGCCGCAATTCGGCAAAATCCGGCGACGACGCAACATTTTCATCGCCGACGACGGCATTGATTCTCGTCCTCGCGCTCTTTCCCTTTAGCTCCAGCGAACCCGCGTCGAGCAAGGCCCAGCCTGGCAGCGATCGTACTGTGTCGTCGGACGCGAGAATGTCGAAACTCACCGTCTTGCACGCTGTCTCGATACGCGCTGCGATGTTCACCGCGTCGCCAACGGCCGAATAGTTGAATCGCGACTCCGCACCCATGTTTCCGACGCAGGCGACGCCCGTATGGATTCCGATACCAATGCGAACCGTCTGCCCTGCTCCGAATCCGAATGCATCGCTTTCGTTGAGGCGAGCAATCGTCTCGCGCATGGCCAACGCCGCGCGAACGGCCTTGGCAGGATGATCGGTGACATCGACCGGGGCATTCCAAAAGGCCATGATCGAATCGCCGATGAACTTGTCGAGGGTGCCTTCATTGGCGGTGACATGACGGCTGAGCGCGTCGAGAAGCGTGTTTAGAAACCGCACGACGGCGGTGGGCGGCAGTCTTTCGCTGATCTCGGTGAAGTTTCGTACATCGACAAACATCATAGTCAGCTCGCGGTCGTCTCCGCCGAGACGAAGTGCATTGCGCGTGTGCTCGATGCGGTAGAGAAGCGATGGCGACAGATATTGGCCGAAGGCCCGCCGGATCGCGCGCCGCTCCCGGTCCGTCACCAGGAAGCGGAAAGAGGTCGTCGCGAAATGCGTGATCGTGCCCATGACGATCGGCGCAAACGGGTCGAACAGCAGTCCCGCAAGGGAAAAGGCAAGCCATGATGCGAGGAGCGCCAGGCCCGTGATCGCGAGGCCGCAGGCGAGCGCAATCGCGGGGCTTACGAAAATCGTGAGAATCACCAGAAGGCTGCCCAGCGTTGCGATCGACGCTATTTCCAGCCCGTTTGCCCAGTCGGGTCGCGACAGATAGTGGCCGGACAGTACCTGTTCAACGATCTGCGCGTGGATCGAGACGCCCGGCACGTTCTCACCGAGAGCTGTGACACGAATATCCTGCAGCCCTGCGGCGGAAGTGCCGACAAACACGATGCTGCCCTCGATCGCGGCCCTTGTTCCGGGCGAGACGCCGTCGGGTGCGAGCACGTCCTTCGCCGAAACATACCGTTCTGCCCTGTCTGGACTGACATAGAGCCAGAGTTCGCCGGCCGAGGTCACCGGGATAACGAAGTCGCCGATCTTGACGGAGGTCATTATGCCCTGCCGATCCGGCGCGCCGGCAATGAGATAGGTAGAGGCGCCCTGCGCTACCCTTATGGCTTCGAGGGCAAGATCTGGATAAAGCTGCTCGCCATCAGTCAGAAAGAGCGGGGCTGTCCTCACCACAGCCGTCGATCTGCCCGGATTGAGGCTGATGTGTCCGATGCCGGCGGCGTTGGCCTCAAGCTGCGGCCGCATCGGTGTGGCTGTCCCGATATGGGGAGGAGCAGCTACCGGGCTCTCGCCCGTAAAGGCAATGCCAGCCTTCATTTGCGGCCGATAGTTCCCTTCGTTGGAGATGCCGTAACCCAGGATAACTGGCTTGCCGGCGATCGATCGGGCGAAGATTTCGTCGTTGTCGGGCAGGCGCTCGAGCAGGGCAGCATCGATGCCTGGCACCTCGCGGACAACCGTGCGAGGCGACAGACGATCGGGCTCGGCGAAAAGGATGTCGAATGCGATGGCTGCCGCACCAAGTTCCGCCAGTTTCTCGACCAGAGCCGCCATGCGAACCCTAGGCCACGGCCACTGCCCGAACTGCTGCAATGAGGCCTCGTCGATGTCGACCACGCGGACGGGCATCGACTCGAAGCTGCGAGGTGCCAGCCTCTGATACTGGTCGAACGTCGCTTCGCGGGCGAGTCTCAATGGCTGCGGGTCGCTCGCCCTGACAATGGTAAGCGCCGCCACCAGAGACAAACCCAGGATGACGCCGGCCAACTGGGCGCGTGTCATGACTTCTGCACCAGTAACTGTGCCGCGTATCCGTCCTGCATAGCCCCGCCCCGGACGTAGCTTTTCGAGCCTCAAAGCTAGGCTGCATTGTTCCCGGCAAATGTGCAATCGCCAACCTTACGCCCAACGGAGCGGCGCAGTCCCAGCGCTGACGATTTTCCGCAGCCGCGAAGAACCGAGTAAACACTGGGGCTCGTCGCATCGCCCTTCAGTATCGTCTCCAGGTCGTCGGGCGGCGGTTTGTTCGTGTTCCCCTCAACCGCCGCAATGGGCGCGCTGACCGTCGTTGCCGCGGCGTTGCCGATCGTGTCGACCGTGCCGGCAACGACCAGGCCCAGCTCGTCGCCAAGACCCACTCTTGAGTCCGTCAGGGTTTGGCCGGACGCCAGTTGCGCCCCAAGCAACTGAACGATCTCAGGACTTTCGGCAAACTTGCTGTGGTTCAAACGATCCGCGGTCTTCACGTCGGTCAGGTCGAGAACCGTTATACCGGCCGCCTGGAGCTTCGATTTGTACGGCTCCTTTGACGGATCGGCCTGCCCCACCCTATCGACATTGCCTGCGATCAGACGTGAAACGGCGAGCGCCCGGTCGTCCCGCGAGACGGTGATGGTGAACTTCGGCTTCTTCGGCCCGAGCTCGGTCCACTGGCGGCCAAAGACATCCACGTCGAGATCGGGAGACGCAAGGATGACGTTCCTGATCTTGGGCGAAACGCGCCCGTCCTCCAACGCCATCTGCCTCAGCGATTCCATCGCCAGCCATGTTCCCATCGAGTGCGCCATGACCGTGACGTCCGTCACGCCGCGGTCGTCAGCCAAGGCCTTCAACGTCCGCTCGAACGCGGTGCGTGAAAAATTGGTGCTCTCCTTGTCGTAGTTGTAGCCGAGCACACTGGCGCGCGACGGCCACGTGAAGAGGATAGGCACGACCTTTGCCCGCGAGTCATGCACGAACTGCGCGAAGCGAAACACCGAGTCCTCATACCGGTTGTTGAAGCCATGCACGAAGACGAGAACGCGGCCGTTCGAATTATGAGAATGCAGCCATTTGTGAGCTTCGGGAATCGACAGGTTTTTCGCGGCAAGGACGGCGAAATCCTTTTGGGGATTTGGCGGCAGCTTTTTCGGCCACTCGACAGTGCCGGGGGCACGGTTCGGCGGGATCGAGATGGTCAGGTCGGTCAAGGAAAGCGCCGGGCTTCGCTCGCCCGTGAACAAGGTCGCCGGGTCTCTGGAAGGCTTGCGGCTGGTCGCCACCAACATCGTCACATCGGAGGCTGCAGGCGAAACCAAGCTCGCGGGAATCGGCGCCAGAACCCCTTCGGGTCCAGTTCCGCAGGCCGCGAGCGTAAGCAACAGAGCCGCTATGCTTGCTACAGCCTGCCGACGCGCCGACTTAGACTGCACGCACCCCATTGCGCATGCCCTCGCTGGTGCAGCCGGCGGAGCGTCGGGCACCCTCCCCTTCACGACGGACGCACGATGCATCGAAACCCTAGGTGGCATGTGGATGTGTCCACCGGCTGCGCCATGCGAGCGGCCGGGCGGTAGCGCCGGCAGTAGCTGGGGGCGCAGAGGAAGGACCCGCCCTTGGTCACCTTGCGCGGGATCTTGATGCCGGGTGTCAGCGGGTCGTAGCTCGCCTCGCGCTCGCCGCCGCGCGGATTGGTCATCGTGCAGCAGGGGCTCTCGATCCGGCGGTGCTCCTGATACCAGTCGACAGTCCACTGCCAGACGTTGCCGGCCATGTCGTAGAGCCCATAGCCGTTTGCCGGGAACGAGGCGACCGGCGCGGTCCATTCGTAGCCGTCCTCGCAATCGTTGCGAAATGGAAACTCGCCCTGATAGGTGTTGGCCATATGCTGGCCGCCGGGGGTCAGGTCGTCGCCCCATACGAATTCGGCGCCTTCCAACCCACCGCGCGCGGCAAACTCCCACTCGGCCTCGGTCGGCAGCGCCTTTCCCGCCCAGTTGGCATAGGCTTCGGCGTCCTCGTAGGCGATGTGCACGACGGGATGATTTTCCAGCCCCTTGAGGCCGCTGGCAGGCCCGCGCGGATGCCGCCAATTCGCGCCGCGCACATAGGCCCACCAGTTGTAGTGATTGCTGCGATCAATGCCGCGCGGCGGCCTGACGAACAGGGCTGAAGCCGGAGCCAACGAATCGACGCTGGCTCCGGGATAGTCAGCCGCATTTGCAGGGCGCTCGGCCAGCGTAACGTAGCCGGTCGCCTCGACGAAGCGCCTGAACTCGGCGTTGGTGACCGTCGTGCGATCCATCCAGAAGCCGCCGACGACGACGCGATGCGCCGGCGCCTCTTCCGGATAGTGGTGGTTCGAGCCCATCAGGAACTCGCCGCCGGGGATCCAAAGCATGTCGCGGTGCGCCGAGGCCGCTGGCTTGCCGGCAAGTCGTGCTTCAGTCATCCGGCGGCCTTTTCTGGACGGCAGAACTCATCCGCCTTTCAATCTCCGGCCGCAAACATATCTTCCGGGCTTGGCGTCACCAACGGCGTGAAGTACGTCAACCGTACGGCTTCAAGCAGCAACAGCGGAGGTTTCATCTGGGTTGCGAGCTCGGTGATCCTTTCCTGCAACGCCTTGACTTTGTCAGGATTCTTGTCAGCCAGATTGGTCGCTTCCGATTTGTCCTGCGCCAAATTGAAAAGCTCTATCTTTTGCGGCAACGCTGCCGCCCATACCAGCTTCCAATCGCCCTCGCGCACCGCGCCGGCCATAGGATCAACATTGTAGACAATCTCGGTGCGCGGCGAAGGTTTCCCCTCGCTGATGGCCGGCCACATATCCATGCCGTCCAGCGGCTTGTCCTTGCCAGGCTTGGCACCAGCTAGCCCGGCCAGCGTCGGCAACATGTCAACGACGTGCATGAGGCCATTGAAGACACCAGGCTTGATCTTGCCGGGCCAATTCATGAAGGCGACCGAGCGGGTGCCCCCTTCATAGGTAGTGCCCTTGCCGTCACGATAGGGGCCGTTATCCGCAGGAAGCTTGCCGTTCACCTTCGAGTCACCTGTAAACATCGAGTTGGTGACACCGCCATTGTCGCTCATGAAAACGATAAGAGTGTTGTCGCGAATCCCCTTCTTATCGAGGGCTGCCACGACATTTCCCACCTCGTCATCGATCACCGAGATCATGGCGGCATAGGCTCTCCGGTTCTCGTCCGGGATGCTGCTGTACCGGTCGAGATATTCCTTCGGAGCCTGGAACGGCGTGTGGGGCGCGGTGAAGGCGAGGTAGAGAAAGAGCGGCTTCTTCTGATCGTGAGCGTTGATGATTCGGACAGCTTCCTGACCGAACAGGGTGTTGTCGAAGCCCGGCTCCTTGATCGGCTTGTTGTTCCGGTACCAGTCCGCGATCCCGTGCGAAGCATGTTTGAAATGATCGATCTCGCCGACGGTTGCCCCGTAGAATGAATCAAATCCACGTTGTTTCGGCCAGTAAGCCGTCTTGGCATGGCCAAGGTGCCATTTGCCGCTCATCGCCGTTTGATAACCCGCGTCTCTGAGGATTTGCGGAAGCAGGGTTTCGTCGAGCGGAAGGCCATAAGTTCCCGCGGCAGGGACAACACCGACCTGCATACCGTAGCGCAGCGGATAGCGGCCGGTCATGAGGGCGCAACGCGTTGGTGTGCACATCGGCTGCACATAATATTCCTCGAGCTTCGCCCCTTCTGCTGCAAGCTTGTCGATGTTGGGCGTCTTGATGTCCGAGCCATGGTAGCCGATATCTTTCCAGCCCTGATCGTCCGTGACGATGAAGACGATGTTCGGCCGCGAGGGCTGGGCCGCCGCCGGCTGAACACCGGCGAGGCCGGCAAGCGCCCCTGAGAGGCCGGCAGTGACGGCAAATCGTGAAACGGCAGCCGCCGTGCCGGCCATCAATGCGTCGCGCCGTGTGATTTTGTTGGTCATACCGGCTTCAGCCGGGAAGTCTCGATCGATACTCATACTCTCCGCCCTTCTCCCCTTTGGGTAACGCTTTCTGAGGTATAAACGTCACGCCTCCCTGAAGGCCGAAGCTTTCAGGGCCTGTGTATCTGTTTCCTGACCAGTAAGCACGCCGGCGTCGGCCGGCAGCCGATGGCCTCTCTGCCATCACTTGGCAGCCCAGCTAAACGCAAGCGCCACGAACCAACCACTCCGTCTCAATCCTTTATTGGACCGAGAATTTATACGTGAAACCCAGCATCGGTCCCTGCTGGGTGAGTTTATTCACGAAGCCGTCGTGACTATAATTGTCGTGCACAGCCCGATAGCCGACAAACATCGACGTCTTTTCGTTGAATTGATAACCGGCGCCACCCATTACATCCCACATGGACTTGGACCCTGCGCCGAAACCACCGACCAGGCCCCAGCCGGCCAGGTAGATTCCGTTGCCGACATCGGCCTTGAATTTCGCGCCGATCACCGGATCGACCCATGTATCGCCGTCGCTCGCCGACGTGCCGTCAAGCGCGCCGCCGTGGAATTCGAAACGGTTGTCGGCTGACCAGAGGCGCGCGCCGGCCACCAGATCGAAATTCGTCCCGTCCTGATAATACACGCTGTAACCGCCGAGCGCCGTCCCCATGAAAGTGCTCACCGTCGCATCGATGTTTGAAGCGAGGATCCCCCGGGGGGTGTCTATGTCGGCGTTGAGCCTGGCGTAGACTATGTCCGTGCTGATGGTGAAACGCCCGTTGCGGGCTTCCGCAACCCCCATGAAGCCGAATTTGAGATGCTGCAGCACATCGCTGAAGCTCACATCGACATCCTGGGGCGGGAATCCGAAGAGGCCGCTTTCGCCGTTGATTCCGGATGCCCACAGATAGGGAGCGACAGTAACAGTCCAGCCTTCATCCTGTTGCTGCTTGGTCGCGTCTGCCGCAAACGCATTGGCCGCACAAAGTAGAGACACCGCTGCCGTCCCCAAGGCGGCGGAACGAAATTTGTTCATGAGAGTCCCCATCTTTCCTCCGTGTAGCCCACTTGCTGGTGGCGAAGACACCGCTGTGAACTATGCACCGAGTCATATTCGATACGGCATCTGAGACTAGATGAAATCTCGCTTTGCGTTAGGTCAATTCGGCGGCGATGCAGCGGAACGTGACAGATCAACATATCAACGTCTTGCGCCATTCGCCCCTCCGGTCCCGACGCTGCACGATAATCATGGCAAAGGTGCCCGATGTTCTCGGCGCACCCGTCTGAACCATATCTATTTCGTCCACAGTCCCCGCCAGCCGTGCGTCGGCCATATTTTGCGCCGATTGATCTCGCGCAATTCGAATTTAAGATACACCTAATACAACCGTCCCGCTATCCACTTTGCGCAAAGGATGTATTTTTGACCGCCTGGCCTTCATCGCCTTCGTACAGGGATGTGCTGCTTGGCCCTGATGACCTGACCAGCGCCGCCTCCGGCCTGCCCGTCAAGGTCGACAGGCTTTCGGCCGGCTGGCTTCCCTCGCGCATCCGGCAAATCCAGTCCCCCGGCAAGTGGGCGCTCGACCTGCCCGAATTCAATTGCGCCTTCCGCGCCAATGGCGGTTTCGATTCAGGCTCCGTGGCGTTAGTGGCCATCGAGCGGGCCTGTGGGTCGACGATATGCGGCATCCCGCTCGAAGACGACTTGGTCCTGGCAATCCCTGCCGGCACGAGCGTGACGGCAACGGTCCGGCCCGGCCTCACCTACGCAGTCGCCATTGTTCCGACCTCGACCTGGATGGAAATCCAGTCGGTTGCCGCGGGGATGGTCCTCGAACAGATCAGCGATCGCCCTACGGCAGTTCGGCTCACCGCCGGCGAAGCGCAAACAATCCGAAGCCAGATGAAGTCGATGGCAGACCACCTCGCGACAGCTGCAAGCGATTCGGTTCTGCCAAAGCAGCCTCCAGGTGCCTTCGTGGAATATCTAGGAGTGGTGGCTGACGCCTTCGCGGGCGCAGATGAGACCGGCACAGCCGGTTCCGCGAGTCATCATTTTAGACAAGCATCGGCAGCCGAGGATTTCATTCGCACGCATATCCGGGAAGACATACCCATTGTTCGACTGTGCAAGGAAATCGGCGTCAGCCGGCGACAGCTCGAATACGCCTTTCGCACCACATTCGCTGTAACTCCGCTCGAATTCATCAGAGCGCTCCGCCTCAACGAAGCCAGACGGCTCCTTACCACTGCCCGTGCAAACGGCTTGAGCGTTACAACGATTGCAATGGATGTGGGGGTCAACCATTTGGGCCGCTTCGCCGCCAACTATCGCCTGTTCTTCGGTGAGTCTCCCAAGGAAACACTCCAGCGCGCCGGAAGATCGTGACCAGGGCATAGTGCAGTCCTCGAAATTGCGCCCGGTCATCGATGGAATTTGCGCAATCCGGATAGAAGTCGCATCATTAAATTAGTATATGCTAAATAGTAAATGCATTGCCCCCGGCCCGCTGGGCCAGAGAGCAAGCCCGGCCCGGTTTCGGGTTCGGCTCTGGCTTGCGTCGGACGCATGGCTGCATCGGACGCGAATCTAAACGCACGGAGTGGTGAGTTTCTGGGAGGACGCAAAATGACAAGATTTAGCTTGAGATTGACCGGCGCCGCCGGAATCGTCGTCGCCTTGATGTTTGGAGGGCTTGTCGACGCCGTTACGCCCTTCGCCCCTTTCGTCGGCGACGCACAGGCGCGAGTTGGTCGCCCACTCACGCCAGGCAGCGTCGCAGGGGTTGCGAGGCGTACCACACGCCGAACGATCCGCCGTTCGACTATCTACGTGAGCAGGCTCCCGGCGGCGTGTGTGAAGACTTCGATCAACGGCACCGTGCTCTGGCACTGCGGCAGCAGCTACTATCAGCCCTACCAAGGGCGCTATGTCATCGTCTATATACATTGAATGGCAAGCTGCCCCGAATCAATGATTCGACGATTGGGAGCCAGGAAACTGGCTCCCCCGACACGACGTCCCGGACATCTGACCGCGATGTTTGTCCTGATTGCCAGGTCGCTCGTCTTTGGGATCGCCTTCTTGTTGGCTGGCCCCGCACAGGCGCAGGCGCCGGCGACGGTCCCACCCGAAAAGGTCAAACAGCTGTTCGAGCTTCTCGACGATGCGTCTGTGAAGGCCTGGGTGGCCGAACAACGAAATCGGGACGCCGGGCCAACGGGAGCGCCGGCCGCGGCGGGAGCTTCGCCGGCCAACGCATCGACCGACGCGGTGGCCGCACCGGGCCAGATGAATACGATGGCATCCTCGACGCTCGATCGGATCAAGCATCATATCGAACGAATCGTGCGGACTTTGCCGTCGCTGCCAGGCCAGTTCGCGCGCGTTCGGGCAGCGACCATGGAGGATATGTCCAGAAGGGG
>LM655202.1:87826-89127 GCA_000824825.2 Mesorhizobium sp. ORS 3324 | reverse complement strand
CTGCTGATCGTCTCGTTCGCGCTGGGCAGCGCCGGCGCGTTCATGTTGTTCGACTGGCCAATGCTTATCCGCGAGATCGTGCTGACATTTCTGATGGCCGCAGTCGTTACAGCAAGTGTGCGCATGTACCTCGCAGCCCTGCTCGTCCCCTCCTTCATGCAGGTCGAACACGCCGTCGAGGTTCGCGCTTTGCCGATCACCAACGAAACGGCCGACCATTGGTTCTATTGGCTACCCCGGATCGTCGGCGTCTTCGCCTTCTTCGCCGCAGCGTTCCTCCTCTTGCCGGGTCTCGGCATCGATCAGGACGGGATGCTGGTGCTGTCGGTGGGCGCCGATTTCGTGCTGCTGCTGCTCTTTCTGATTGCCGTTTGGCGCCGGCCAAGAACACAGCGAGAGGGTGCGCACCAAGCAGGTCACACCGGAGCGACATGGTTTTTGACTGCTTATTTCGTCGTTCTGTTCCTGCAGCGCATCGCCGGCCTTCATATACTCTTCTGGTTTACCTTCGCCGCATTCTTCCTGCCTTTGGCAATCGTGCTGACGCAGCGCGGGGTCAATTTCGTCCTGCGGCCGGGTTCGGAAGATCTTGGCCGGCCTACCATCCCGGCGCTGACGATCGCTGTCATCGATCGCGGTATCCGGATGATTTTGATCCTGGCGGTGGCTTACGTTCTCGCGCGTGTCTGGGGTCTGAACATGCAGTCCATGCGGGACAGCGATACGACGACCACGCTCATATTGCGCGGCTTGATCAATGTCGTGGTCATCGCGCTTGCAGCCGATTTCGGCTGGTCGATCATCAAAGCTTTGATCGAACGAAAACTGGGGATCGAAACGCCGCATGCGGTGATCGACAACGAGGAGGTTCCGATCGTCGATCCGCAGCAGGCGCGGCTGCGCACGCTCTTGCCGATCATCCAAAACATCCTGCTCGCAGTGATCGTCGTGATGGCGGTGCTGATGATGCTCGCCTCGATGGGTATCGAGATCGGCCCGCTGATCGCCGGCGCCGGCGTCGTTGGCGTCGCCGTGGGATTTGGAGCGCAAACCCTGGTCAAGGACGTCATTTCGGGCGTGTTTTTTCTGCTCGATGACGCGTTTCGTGTCGGCGAATACATTACAGCCGGCCGTTATGTGGGAACGGTGGAGAGCTTTTCGCTGCGCTCGGTGAAGCTGCGCCACCATCGTGGCTCGCTGTTCACAATACCTTTCGGTGAACTCGGGGCAGTCCAGAACCAGAGCCGTGACTGGGTTACCGACAAATTCAACATCACCGTCGGCTATGACACCGACATCGA
>LM655202.1:19011-87726 GCA_000824825.2 Mesorhizobium sp. ORS 3324 | reverse complement strand
CCGATCAAGATGCAGGGCGTGCAGGAGTTCGGCGAGTACGGCATCGTATTGCGGGTCAAGGTCACAACCAGACCGGGAGGCGCCTTCGGTATGAAACGCAAATTCTATGTACGCGTCCGCCAGGTCTTCAAGGAGCAGGGCATCGAACTGCCATTCCCGACCGTCCACGTCGAAGGGTTGCAGACCTCACCTGGGGCAGAGAATGCGCCGTTGCAGGTCATACCCGAGTTAAAACTGGCCGTCGCGCAGTCGCACACCAACCGGCGCAGAAGAAAAGCCAGCACAACGGAGTAGGCAAAGCTGTGACACCTGCCCGGTCACAACGCGGCTTTTCGCGCACCGCGTGCGGCATGGATAGTCTTTCATCTTCAACTGTTTAAGCGAAATGCACGGTCACGAGCGTCACAGCACAGCAGATTCATGCATCCCACTTCGCCAGCGTCCGCGATTCGGCTGGTGGCGCGAGGCAGGAAGTTCGAAAAGCTTCCGGGAACCCAAGGCGGCTGGCGAATGGCTTCGGCAGGAGAACGTCGGCTACCGCCGCGATCACCTGCGCGCCCTGGCCCACCGCCTCGAGGTGGCCGACAAGGAGGTCAGGATCGGCGTTCGAACGAACTCTGACGCGTCCAACTCGAAACCGGTCGAGGAACGTGCGGCGTTGACGAGTGAGAGAGCACGATTCACCTTAGAGCGATCCGATTCAGCCTCTAAGTTGTAGCCAATCGAAGCGCTCGCGAGCATGGAAGACCAAGCGACAACGGCCAGCAAAAAAAGCCCTTCTGATAGGGCCTACGGCGCTAACGTGGATCTGATCGCGGTGGTCGTGGCGATGACGGACCAGGGACCGAGCGTTCTCACCGTCGGCCAGGCCAATGCCTTACCTTCGGGACCGTTCGAGCTCGGCCATCGCTCCCTCCAGTTCGGCCTGCGGACATGGGTGGAACACCAGACCGGCCACCAGCTCGGCTATATCGAGCAGCTTTATACTTTCGCGGACCGCGACCGGACCGGCGAGCGCGAGCAGCGCGTGATCTCGATCAGCTATCTCGCCCTGACGCGCGCAGAGCACGCCGCCGGCTCGGGCAAGCGCGCCTGGCGGAGCTGGTATGACTATTTTCCCTGGGAAGACCACCGTTCCGACATCCCCTCGATGGTCGCCGATATTGTGCAGCCACGGCTGCGGGCTTGGGCGGACGGCGCTGGTCAAGACCATATGAGGCGCGAGCGCCGGCAGCGGGCCGCAATCGCCTTTGGCTTTGACGGTCGTCACTGGAACGAGGAACTCGTCCTGCAACGCTACGAACTCCTCTACGAGGCAGGTCTGATCGAGGAGGCGACGCGCGGGTCGGAGCGAAGCGCATCGCCGCCACCGGTACCCGGCGCGACGATGATAGCCGACCATCGCCGCATCCTGGCAACGGCGATCGCGCGGCTGCGCTCCAAGATCAAATACCGGCCGGTGGTCTTCGAATTGATGCCGCCGGTCTTCACCCTCCTCCAGTTGCAGCGCACCGTGGAAGCGCTCTCCGGCAGGCTGGTCCACAAGCCGAACTTCCGGCGCCTCATCGAGCAGCAGGAACTGGTCGAGGAAACCGGCGAGACGACCGCCGACACCGTCGGGCGGCCAGCGAAGCTCTTCCGCTTCCGCCACGCCGTTCTCGACGAACGGGTTGCCGCAGGGACGAAATTGCCACTATCGCGCGCTTGACAGTTCTTATTCTCACAATAAGAATATGTATATATTATACTCACTTAGAGAATAATTGGAGCGCCGATGCCTACTTCGCCTTCGACCGCCGCATCCCTCTACGATCGCGTCCGGCGAGTGATCCCGCCGATCGAATGGCCGGCCTTCACCGGCGACATCGACGCCATCCTGGCGCTCAAGCGCGAGCGCAACGCCGTTATCCTCGCGCACAACTACCAGACACCCGAGATCTTCCATTGCGTGGCCGACATCGTCGGCGACAGCCTGGCGCTCGCCCGCAAGGCGATGTCGGTTGATGCGGACGTCATCGTACTCGCCGGCGTGCATTTCATGGCCGAGACGGCGAAGCTGCTCAATCCCGGCAAGACCGTGCTCATTCCGGATCTCGCCGCTGGTTGCTCCCTTGCCGACTCGATCACGGCTGCAGATGTGCGCCTGATGCGGCAGCGCTATCCTGGCGTTCCGGTCGTGACCTACGTCAACACCTCAGCCGCCGTGAAGGCAGCGTCCGATATTTGCTGCACCTCGGGCAATGCGCTTCAAGTGGTGGAATCGCTCGGCGCGCCGCGGGTGATCATGCTGCCGGATGAATATCTGGCGAGGAACATCGCGGCGCAGACGAAGGTCGAGATCATCGCCTGGAAAGGGCATTGCGAAGTGCATGAGCGCTTCAGCTCCGCCGACATACGCGAACTGCGCGAGGCACATCCCGGCGTAACGGTGCTTGCCCATCCCGAATGCCCGCCGGACGTCGTCGCGGAGGCGGATTTCGCAGGCTCCACGGCGGCGATGTCCGACTATGTCGGCCGGCACAAGCCGGCGCGGGTCGTGCTGATGACCGAATGCTCGATGAGCGACAACGTCGCGGTCGAGCATCCTGAGGTCGACTTCGTGCGCCCCTGCAACCTCTGCCCGCACATGAAGCGCATCACGCTCGCCAACATCCGCGCGGCGCTCGAGGAGAACCGCCACATCATGACCATCGATCCGGGTGTCGCGGACCGGGCGCGCCGGGCGGTGGAGCGGATGCTCGCCATATGACCATGCAAAACCTCCACGGCCGGCCGGTCATCATCGGCGGCGGCATCGCGGGGCTGATGACCGCGCTACATCTCGCCCCGGAGCCGGTCGTCCTCATCTCCAAAACCTCGCTGGGACAAGAAGCCTCCAGCGTGCTCGCCCAAGGCGGGATTGCGGCAAGCCTTGGCGGCGACGACAGTCCGGACCTGCATCTGGCCGACACGCTCGCGGCCGGCGACGGGCTTTGCGATGAGAAGGCAGTGCGGCGCGTCGTCGAGGCGGCGCCGCAAGCGATCGAGCATCTCGCGCGGCTGGGCGCTGCTTTCGACCGTGCTTCCGACGGCACGTTGCTGCTCGGACTCGAAGCCGCGCATTCGCGCCGGCGGATCGTGCATGCCGGCGGCGATGCGACCGGCCGTGAACTGGTCCGCGCGCTCGCCGACGCCGTGTGGCGGACGCCTTCGATCACCGTCCTCGAGGGCGTCGAGGTGCGGCGCCTGATCGTCGAGGACGGCGAAATCGCCGGCGTGCTTGCCGTCGGAAACGGCGAGGCAATGACGCTCTCGACGGGACGCGTGGTGCTTGCGACCGGCGGCATAGGCGGCCTGTTCGACCATACGACGAACCCGCTCGGCTCGTTCGGCCAGGGCCTGGCGCTTGCGGCACGTGCCGGTGCTGAACTCGCCGATCTCGAATTCGTGCAGTTCCACCCGACCGCGCTCGACGGTCCGCGGCGCCCGATGCCGTTGATAAGCGAAGCGGTGCGCGGCGAAGGCGCGGTTCTCGTCGACGAGCGCGGCAGGCGCTTGCTCGCCGACACACCAGGGGGAGAACTCGCGCCGCGCGACGTGGTGGCGCGCGGCGTGTGGCGTGAGCTTCGCGCCGGGCACCGCGTGTTTCTCGACGCGCGGCAGTGTCTAGGAGCGAGATTCGCCGAGCGCTTCCCCGCGATCGCATCGCTATGCCGCGAGGCCGGCATCGACCCCGCCTTGGACCTGATCCCCGTGCGGCCAGCGGTTCACTACCACATGGGCGGGGTGGCCGTGGACGCCGAGGGCCGCAGCTCGCTTCGCGGCCTGTGGGCTTGCGGCGAGGTCGCCCGCACCGGACTGCACGGCGCCAACCGGCTTGCCAGCAACTCGCTCATAGAAGCCGTGACATCGGCCGCCTGGGTTGCGGCAAGCGTCGCCGCCGCCTCGCCGACCGCGAACAGACGGCTGAGGCCGGCTATCGTGCCGCCGCGACCGGACGCCTCGCGCATCCGCCCGATCGCCTCGCACGCACTAGGCATCGAGCGGGACGGTGAGACGCTGGCCGAAGCGGCAAGGACGCTGGCGCCGATTGCATTCGGCTATCATGCCGCGTTCGATCCTGCGCTGGTGGCGCTGATGATCACGATCGCCGCCCTTCGCCGCGAGGAAAGCCGAGGCTCGCACTTCCGGATCGATTTTCCCCGGCGCGATGCTCGGTCACGATCGCTGCGGGTGACCATGGGCGAGACGCTCGAAGCAGCGGCGATCCTTTCTCACACAGTACCCGACACCGTGCCGCTGCTCGACAGGAGGGTTTGACCATGGCACTGACGCCTCTGCCGCGGGTGATGATTGAGCCGCTGGTGCGCGCCGCCCTGCTCGAGGATCTTGGCCGCGCCGGCGACCTTACCACCGACGCGATCGTTCCTCCGGACGCCACCGCGACGATGGTGCTTGCCGCAAGACAGCCAGGCGTGATCGCCGGCCTCGCTGTCGCCGCCCTCGCCTTCGAGCTGATCGATCCACGAACCGAAGTCATCATAATCCACGCGGACGGGAGCGACGTCTCCGCGGGAGACATCATAGCGTCGGTGCGCGGACCTGCCCGCGCGCTGCTCACGGCCGAGCGGACGGCGCTCAACCTGCTCTGCCATCTGAGCGGCATCTCGACACAAACCGCGGCGATCGTCGATGCTGTGCGCGGCCACAAGGCCAAGATCGTGTGCACGCGAAAGACGACACCCGGCCTGCGTGCCCTGGAGAAATACGCCGTGCGCGCCGGTGGCGGCGGCAATCACCGCTTCGGCCTCGACGATGCCGTGCTCATCAAGGACAATCACATCGCGATTGCCGGCGATGTCCGCACGGCCATCGAGCGCGCGCGGGCGGCTGTAGGCCACATGGTCAAGATCGAGGTCGAGGTCGACACACTTGAGCAGCTCGATATCGCCCTGGCGGCGAGCGTCGACGCAGTGCTGCTGGACAACATGTCCATCGAGCAGCTGACCCAGGCGGTGGCGATGGTCGGCGGCCGCGCGATCACCGAAGCGTCCGGGCGGGTAGCCGTGCAGACGGCCCCTGCGATCGCCGCCACCGGCGTCGATCTGATCTCGGTCGGCTGGATCACGCACAGCGCGCCGATCCTCGATATCGGGCTCGATTGCCGGTAGCGCGACATGGGGCTTTCGATCAACGCACCTGCGGCCTTTGAACAGAAACCGGCGCCCGTGGGCCGAAAAAAACTGCCTAGTCGGCCAATAGAAGCCTCAATGCTCGTTCAACGGAACAAGTCGCGAATGGACATCCAGACGATGGAGGTGGAATGAACGCCGAATTGCAGCTGAGCGCCACTCTGGAATCGACCAACGGTGTGTCGCCACAATGGACCCGGGAATCGGCCCAGGCAGTCCACGACCTGCCTTTCAACGACCTGCTCTTTCGGGCGCAGACGATCCACCGGGAGAATTTCGATCCCAACCGGGTGCAGCTGTCGCGCCTGCTGTCGATCAAGACCGGCGGCTGTCCCGAGGATTGCGGCTATTGCAGCCAGTCCGCGCATCACCAGTCGGGCCTCAAGGCCTCGAAGCTGATGGAGGTCGAGCGCGTCATCGCCGAGGCCAGGAAGGCGCGCGATGCCGGTGCCACGCGCTATTGCATGGGCGCCGCCTGGCGCAGCCTCAAGGAGCGCGACATGGACGCCCTGGTCGCCATGGTCGAGGGCGTGAAGGCGCTCGGCATGGAGACCTGCATGACGCTCGGCATGCTCGACCTCGATCAGGCGCAGCGGCTCAAGCAGGCCGGCCTCGACTACTACAACCACAACATCGACACCTCCGAACGCTACTACGCAGAGATCATCTCGACGCGGACCTTCGCCGACCGGCTGGACACACTTGCCAATGTCCGCGACAGCGGCATCAAGGTCTGCTGCGGCGGCATCGTCGGCATGGGCGAGGAGAAGGCCGACCGCATCGACATGCTGGTGACTTTGGCCAACCTGCCGGAGCCGCCCGACAGCGTGCCGATCAACATGCTGATCCCGATCGAGGGCACGCCGCTCGTTGAGGCTGAACCGATCGAGCCGATCGAATTCGTGCGCACCATCGCCCTTGCCCGCATCATGATGCCGAAGTCGCATGTGCGGCTCTCGGCCGGGCGTATGGCGATGAGCGATGAGATGCAGGCACTGTGCTTCTTCGCCGGCGCCAACTCGATCTTCGTTGGCGACACCTTGCTGACCGCCGAGAACCCGGGCGAGGACAAGGACAGCGCGCTGTTTCGCCGGCTCGGCATCAAGCCTTTTGCGCGCGAAGCCCGGTGACGGGCGGAGCGAACGGGCGAGCCTTGCTCGACCGCTACGAGGCCAGCCTGCGCGGGTTGGCCCGCAAGAACCGGTTGCGGGCCCTGAGCAGCCGCGCCGGGCTCGACTTCGCCTCCAACGACTATCTCGGCCTTGCGCGCTCGAAGCGCATTGCGGAGGCGGTCGCGGCGGCACTTGCATCGGGCACCCCGGTCGGCGCGACCGGCTCGCGGCTCTTGCGCGGCAACACGCCTGAGCACGAGGCCCTCGAGGCCAAGGCGGCCGGCTTCTTCGGCGCCGAGCGCGCGCTGTTCTTCGGCGGCGGCTATGTCGCCAATTTCGCGATGCTCACAACTCTGCCCCAGAAGGGCGAACTGGTCGTGCTGGACGAGCTCATCCACGCCAGCGCCCATGAGGGGGCGCGCGCCGGCCGCGCCGAAGTGACGGAAGCTGCGCACAACGATGCCGACACCGTAGACGATGCGATCCAAAACTGGCGCGCGAGAGGTGGCACCGGCCACGCCTGGATCGTGGTCGAGAGCCTCTACAGCATGGACGGCGACCGGGCTCCGCTCAATGAACTGATCGCGGTCGCGGACCGGCATGATGCATTCCTGTTCGTCGACGAGGCGCACGCCACCGGCGTCTACGGCCCGGATGGGCGCGGCCTCGCGCATGATCTCGAAGGCCGCGACAATGTCGTGGTGCTGCACACCTGCGGCAAGGCGCTGGGCGCTTCCGGCGCGCTGGTCACCGCGCCGGCACTGTTGTGCGACTATCTCGTCAATCGCTGCCGTCCCTTCATCTACGCCACCGCGCCCTCGCCGCTGATGGCCGTGGCTGCGGCAACGGCCCTCGACATCGTTGCCGACGAGCCGGACCGCCGCGACCGATTGGCTCGGCTGGTCGCGCTTGCAGGCAAGAGGGCCGAGAACCTTGGCCTGCCGGCGAGCGGTTCGCAGATCCTGCCGATCATCGTCGGCGACAATGCCCGCGCCATGGCGCTGGCTGAGCACCTGCAGTCACGCGGCTTCGACGTGCGCGGCATCCGGCCGCCAACGGTGCCCGAGGGCACGGCAAGGCTCAGGATCTCGCTGACTCTGAATGTCGGCGAGGACGACGTCTCGGCGCTGTTCGATGCGCTCGCCGAGACATGGGAGCGCACACCATGACGGCACGCTTCATCGTGACCGGCACCGACACCGGGATCGGCAAGACGGTGTTTTCGGCCGGTCTCGCGAGCCTGCTCGATGGCTTCTATTGGAAGCCGGTGCAATCGGGCCTCGACGAGGAGACCGACAGCGAGATCGTTGCCCGGCTTTCTGGCCTACCTCCAGGGCGCGTCCTGCCGGAAGTGTACCGTCTGAAGACGCCTCTGTCGCCGCATCGGTCGGCCGAAATCGATGGCGTCGCGATCGAGGCGGCAAAGCTCTCGCTGCCGAAGTTGCCTGGTCCGCTCATCATCGAAGGGGCCGGCGGACTGATGGTGCCGCTCAATCGGCAGACGAAGTTCATCGATATCTTCCGGGACTGGCAACTGCCGCTCATTCTTTGTGCGCGCACGGCGCTCGGCACCATCAACCACACCTTGCTTTCGCTCGAGGCTCTGCGTGCCCGCTCCATTCCATTGCTCGGCATCGCGTTCATCGGCGACGAGATGGCCGACACGCAAAGGACGATCGGCGAAATGGGCAAGGTGCGCGTGCTCGGTCGTCTGCCGCGCCTCGACCCACTGACGCCCGCAGCGCTTTCCGAAGCCATGCGGACTTCGTTCAACGTCGCCGACTTCATGGAGGCCCCACATTGAGCCGCTCCGCCGTCTGGCATCCCTTCACCCAGCATGCCACCGAGCCGGCGCCACCGACGATACTGCGCACCGACGGTGCCTATGTCGAGACACGCGACGGCAAGCATATCCTCGATGCGATCTCCTCCTGGTGGGTGATCACCCACGGCCATCGTCACCCGAAGATCATGGCGGCGATCCGCGACGCGACCGAGACGCTCGACCAGGTGATCTTTGCCGGCCTCAGCCACGAGCCGGCCGAGCAATTGGCGTCGGCGCTGGTCGACATGGCGCCGACGGGTCTCGAGTGGGTGTTCTTCTCCGACAGCGGCTCGACCAGCGTCGAGGTGGCGCTGAAAATGGCGCTCGGCTTTCACCGCAACAATGGCTTCCCGCGCTCGCGCATCGTCGTCATGGAGCACAGCTATCACGGCGACACCATCGGCACGATGAGCGTCGGCGCGCGCGGCGTCTTCAACGCCGCCTACGAGCCGCTGCTGTTCGAGGTCGACACCATCCCCTTCCCTGCCCCAGGCCAGGAGCAGAAGACGCTCGACGCCTTCGAGCGGCTTGCGCGCGACCGCCAGGTTGCCGCGCTGATCGTCGAGCCGCTGGTGCTCGGCGCCGGCGGCATGCTGATCTATCCGGCTTCAGTTCTCGCCGAACTCAAGCGCATCGCCGAGCGCTCCGAAACACTTCTCATCGCCGACGAGGTCATGACCGGCTGGGGCCGCACCGGCACGATCTTCGCCTGCGAACAGGCGGCGATCGCGCCCGACATATTGTGCACGTCCAAGGGGCTGACGGGCGGCTCGCTGCCGCTTGCGGCGACGCTCGCCACCGAGGCGATCTTCCGCGCGCATTACTCAACGGATCGGTCCATGACCTTCTTTCATTCGAGCTCCTACACGGCAAACCCGATCGCCTGCGCGGCGGCGCTCGCGAATGTCGGCATCTGGAAGGACGAGCCTGTGGCGGAACGCGTGGCTGCGCTGTCGCGGATGCAAGCGGAAAAGATTGCCCGGTTCAGCCAGGATCCGCGTTTCGAGAATGTACGCACGGCCGGCACTATCGCCGCGCTCGACCTTCGCGTCGGCAAGGCAGGCTATCTCGCCGAGGTCGGGCCAAGGCTGCGCGCCTTCTTCCTCGAGCGCGGATTGCTGGTGAGACCGCTCGGCAACGTCATCTACGTGCTGCCGCCCTATTGCGTGACGTCCGACGAGCTCGACCGGCTTTATGACGCTATCGACGAGGCAGCCAGCCTTGCGGGCGACAAGGAATGAACCGCACGGCGCGCATCATCGGCCTTGGCCATCATGTGCCGGCGCGCAGGGTCGGCAATGCCGAGATCGAGGCAAGCCTCGGGCTGGAGGCAGGTTGGATCGAGGGGCGCACGGGCATCCGCTCGCGCTTCTGGGCGGAGCCCGGCGACACGCTTTCGGGGCTGGCGACAAAGGCGGGCGACGTGGCGCTCAAAGCATCCGGGATCGACAGCAAGGAGATCGGCCTGCTGCTGCTGGCCACGTCGACGCCGGACCACCTGCTGCCGCCGAGCGCGCCGCTGGTGGCGCACAGGCTCGGCCTCGAAAGGGCCGGCGGGGTCGACCTGGCGGGTGCCTGTGCAGGGTTCATCTACGCCATGACCTTCGCCGACGGCTTCGTGCGGCTCTCCAACAAGCCGGCCATCGTCATCGCGGCCAACATACTGAGCCGTCGGATCAATCCGGCCGAGCGCGCGAGCGCCGTGCTGTTCGCCGATGCCGCCGGCGCGGTGGTGCTCGCCCCGTCAAGCGATCCCGGCCACGGCATCCTCGGCTCCTCTTTTGCCTCGGACGGCTCGGCTTATGGCCTGATCCACATCCCGGCAGGCGGCAGCAACCGCCCCTTCTCGGAAGAGATCGACATCGCCGAAACCCGCATGACCATCGCGAACGGCCGCGAGGTCTTCGTCAAGGCTGTGGAGATGATGAGCCGCTGTGCAAGCGAGGCGCTGGCGGCGGCCGGCCTTTCGGCGCCGGATGTCGCCCGTTTCGTGCCGCACCAGGCGAATGCCCGCATCTTCAACGCCGTCGGCAAGTCGCTTGGCATCGCGGATGACCGCATCGTCAAGACCATTGCCGACTACGGCAACTCGTCGGCCGCGACGATCCCGCTGTCGCTGTCGATCGCCCACGGCACCAATCCCTTTGCGTCGGGGGAGAAGCTGCTGCTGGCCGCCGCCGGCGCGGGCCTCACCGGCGGGGCGCTGGTGGTTGGCGTTTAACCGGCAGGCTGCTCGTTCTTGACGTGTAACGGTGCTGCAGGAACAAGGTCCAGGTACGACCATCCCGCTCTTCTGATCTTCTTCGGACTGTTCTCACGCCTCGCCGCGCTGATGCTGCTTTGGCATCGTGTCCGTGATCCAGATCTTCGTCTATCCGGAAAACCGGGCGGAGCATCTGCTCCGGGCGTCGCTGGAAGTCCCAGGCCAGGCTCTAAAAGGGAGCCCGCTGCCGGAGGAGTGCAAGCGGACTCAGCACACGATGGATCAGGGAGTGCAACCCATCGTTCGCCCACGAATTGGGAGGACGTGAGCGTATTTCAGGTAGGAATTATTTCTCGTAACTCAAGATAGCCGTAGCATCCTGCAAGATGCACACGAGTATCCTTTGATGTAGCTCAAGGATGCTTCGGCGCTCGGCGCCTGGCCCGGCGTTCGATCTCGACGGCAAAACACGCAGTGCCGACGGCGCTGATGCCAACGTGATCGGACGTCTGTCCCCGGCTATTTGCCAGCGCGGCTTTTGACCGGCGTCAAAGCTGACAGGCCTGTTTCCTGTTGAATCCTCCCACCGTTCTCAATTCGGGAGGACATCATGTCCACGACAGAAATTAATATCCCAATCCGGGAAGCCGCGGCCACGGCGTCGGCGAAGCTGCGACTGGGGTCGCTGACGGCGCTCGTGATCGGCTCGATGGTGGGCTCGGGCGTGTTCAGCCTGCCCCAGAACATGGCGGCCGGCGCCGGTCCGCTGTCGATCCTGATCGGCTGGGCGATCACCGCCGTCGGCATGCTGGCGCTGGTATTCGTCTATCAGTCGCTGGCGGTGCGCCGGCCCGAGCTCGATGCCGGCCCCTATGCCTATGCCAAGGCAGGGTTCGGCCCCTTCGTCGGGTTCAACAGCGCTTGGGGCTACTGGATCAGCGCTTGGGTCGGCAACGTCTCCTACGCCGTGATCGTCTTCAGCGCGCTGTCCTACTTCTTCCCTGCTTTCGGTGACGGGAATACCTGGCAGGCGGTGCTCGGCGCATCGATCCTGTTGTGGATCATCCACGTCCTCATTCTTGCCGGCATTCGCCAGGCCGCGATCGTCAACACCATCGTGACCGTGGCCAAGATTGCTCCGGTCATCCTCTTCGTCGGTGTCGTCGCCGTCGCCTTCAAGCTCAATGTCTGGACACTCGATTTCACGGGGCTCGGCAATACCTCTTTGGGCACCATCGCCGCCCAGGTCAGGAGCACGATGCTGGTGACGTTGTGGGTCTTCATCGGCATCGAGGGCGCCAGCGTATTCTCTGCCCGGGCAGAGCGCCGCAAGGACATCGCCACCGCGACGGTGCTCGGTTTCTTCACCTGCCTCGCGCTCTATGCGCTGGTCTCGCTGCTTTCGCTCGGCATCCTGAGTCAACCCGAACTTGCCGCCCTCAAGAACCCGTCGATGGCGGGCGTGCTGGAAGCGGTTGTCGGGCCCTGGGGCGCCGTGCTCATCAACCTTGCGCTCGTCGTCTCGGTCATCGGCGCCTTCTTGAGCTGGACGCTGCTCGCCGCGGAGGTTCCGCATGTCGCCGGCAAGGACGGGACGATGCCGAAGTTCTTCGGCCGGGAGAGCGAGCGCGGCGTTCCCTTGACCTCGCTGCTCATCACCAACCTGCTCGTCCAGGCCTTCCTGGTGATCACGCTGTTCGCGCAGAGCACCTACCAGGCGCTCTTCTACATCGCCTCGGCAGCCATCCTCGTGCCTTACATCTTTTCCGGAGCCTTCGCCGCCAAGCTGGCGCTGACCGGGGAAAGCTATAAGAGCGGCGAACAACGCGCCGGACCGCTCATTGCCGGTGTGCTGGCGACGATCTATGGACTGTGGCTCGTCTATGCGGCCGGACCCGCGTATCTGTTCATGTGCGCGATCCTCTATGCACCGGGCATTATCTTCTATGTCTGGGCCCGTCGCGAAGCCAATCAGCGCGTCTTCCATCCCGTGGAGGCCGCCATTGCGGTCGCCCTTGTCGCCGTCGCGATCCTCGCCGTCTACGAGATGTGGACCGGCGCGGTCAGCGCGCTTTGAGAGTGGTTCCCATGGCAGATCTAGGGGTCCATTCGGAAGTCGGTCGCCTGCGCGAGGTGGTGGTCCACAGGCCGGATCTAAGCCTGCGCAGGCTGACGCCGGAGAATTGCAAGGCGCTGCTGTTCGATGACGTGCTGTGGGTGAAACGAGCGCGCCAGGAACACGACATCTTCGTCGACGCCTTGCGCGAACGCGGCGTGACGGTTCACTCGTTCGGCGAGCTCCTCGCGGAGACCATGGCCACCGGCAAGGCACGCGACTGGCTTCTCGATCGCCGCGTGCATGCCGGCGTCGTCGGGCTGGACATGGTCGACGAGATGCGGGGTTGGCTGAACGAGATGCCGGCCGACCTGCTGGCAAGCCGTCTTGTCGGCGGCATTGCCCGCGCCGAACTTCCGTTCGAACCCAAGGGATTGACCGGAAGGACGCTCGCGCCGCAGGACTTCGTGCTGCCGCCGCTGCCGAACCAGCTCTTCACCCGCGACAGTTCCTGCTGGATCTACCGCTCGGTTTCGGTCAACGCCATGTATTGGCCCGCCAGGCGACCCGAGGCGGCCAATGTCGAGGCCGTGTACCGCTTCCATCCGCGGTTTCGCGACAGCGGCATTCAATTCGTATCGCCCGCGGCTGGAACGGGTGTCAGCCTGGAAGGCGGGGACGTCATGCCGGTCGGCGGCGGCGTCGTTCTGGTCGGCATGGGCGAACGCACCACGCCGCAGGCGGTCGGCGACCTTGCCCGAAGCCTGTTCGCCTCCGGAGAGGCCACGCGGGTGATCGCCGCGCTGATGCCGCGCGACCGTTCCTTCATGCATCTCGACACCGTCTTCACCCTCTGCGACCGGGACCTTGCCACCATGTATCCGCCCGTGGTCGAACGGCTGCGCAGTTTCTCGATCCGGCCCGGCGACGGCGATGCGGCGGTCGAGGTCAGGGAAGAAAATGCTTCCTTCACCACGGTCGTCGCGGAGGCGCTCGGGCTGAAATCGCTGCGGATCATCGCCACCGGCGGCGACCGCTACGAGGCAGAGCGCGAGCAATGGGACGACGGCAACAACGTCGTCGCGGTCGAGCCGGGCGTCGTCATCGGCTACGACCGCAACGTCTACACCAACACGCTTCTGCGCCGCGCGGGCGTCGAGGTGATCACCGTCGAGGGCGCCGAGCTCAGCCGCGGCCGCGGCGGCGGCCATTGCATGACCTGCCCCATCGCCCGCGAGCCGCTCTGAAAGGACCCCCAAATGTCGATCAACCTGCATGGCCGCTCGGTGCTTTCGCTGGACGATCTCTCGGCCGAAGAGATCCGCTTCCTCCTGAAGCTGGCCGCCGATCTCAAGGCAGCCAAGCAGGCCGGGCATGAGATACCGCGCCTCGTCCGCAAGAACATCGCGCTGATCTTCGAAAAGGATTCGACGCGCACGCGGACGGGGTTCGAAGTGGCCGCCTACGATCAGGGCGCCCACGTCACCTATTTCGGCCCGACCGGCAGCCATATCGGACACAAGGAGTCCATGAAGGATACCGCGCGCGTGCTTGGACGGATGTATGACGCGATCGAATATCGCGGCTTTGCGCAGCATCAGGCCGAACTGCTCGCCGCGCATGCCGGCGTGCCTGTCTATAACGGCCTGACAGACGAGGCGCATCCGACGCAGATCCTCGCCGATTTCATGACCATGCGCGAATTCACGCACAAGCATCTTTCCGACATGACGGTCGCCTTCGTCGGCGAGGGACGGGACAATGTCGCCCAGTCCCTGGCCGTAGGCGCCGCCAAGGTCGGCATCGACATGCGCATCGCCTCGCCGAAAGAGCTCTGGCCGGACGAGGAATTTTGCGCGCATGTGAGATCGCTGGCAGAACACAGCGGCGGCCGCTTCGGGCTGGACGAGGACGTGAGGAGCTGCGTTGCGGGTGCCGACTTCATCTATACGGATGTCTGGCTCTCCATGGGCGAGGACAAGTCCGGCTGGCCGGAGCGCATTCGCCAGCTGACGCCCTATCGGGTGACGCGGGAGGTGATGTCGGCCAGCGGCAATCCGCACGTGAAATTCATGCATTGCCTGCCGGCGTTCCACGATACCGAGACCGAAGTCGGCGCCTACATCGCGCGCGAATACGGGATCGACTGCATGGAGGTATCCGACGAGGTCTTCGAGTCGGGCGCCTCGATCGTCTTCGACCAGGCGGAGAACCGCATGCACACGATCAAGGCGCTGCTCGTCGCCACGATCGGCAACTGAGATGCTGATCGTCGCCGCGCTCGGCGGCAACGCGCTGTTGCGGCGCGGCGAGCCGATGACCGCCGAAAACCAACGCAGCAACGTCAAGCGCGCCGCGTCCGTTCTGGCAGCACTCATCGGCGAGGGACATTCGCTCGTCGTCACGCATGGCAACGGCCCGCAGGTTGGCCTGCTTGCGCTCCAGTCGGCCGCCGCATCGAAAGAAGGGGCCTTCCCGCTCGACGTTCTCGGCGCCGAGAGCGCCGGCATGATCGGCTACATGATCGAGCAGGAGCTTGCCAACCTTGCCAGCCAGAGGCTGTTCGCGACGTTGCTGACGCAGGTGAAGGTCGACCCGCGCGATCCGGCCTTTGCGCATCCGACGAAACCAATAGGTCCAGTCTATGACGAGGCGACCGCCAGAAGCCTTGCGGGCGAGCGTGGCTGGGCAGTTGCACCCGACGGCGACAAATGGCGCCGCGTCGTGCCCTCGCCGCGACCTGTCGAGATCCTGGAAGTGTCCGTGATCTCCTATCTTGTCGAGCACGACGTCGTCGTGATCTGCACGGGCGGCGGCGGTGTCCCCGTGGTTGCCCGCGACGACGGCAGCATGATCGGCGTCGAAGCCGTCATCGACAAGGACCTGGCGAGCTCGCTTCTGGCGCGTCAGTTGAAGGCGGACATGCTGCTCATGCTGACCGATGTCGATGCGGTCTATATCGGCTACGGCACGCCGGACGCTCGGGCGCTTCGCAGAGTCGGCGCAACAGAGATGTCGGAGCGCGATTTCCCGGCCGGCTCGATGGGCCCCAAGATCGGCGCCGCGATCGAATTCGTCCGGGCTACCGGCAAGCCGTCGGCGATCGGGCGGCTCGAGGACGCGGTAGAGATCGTCAAAGGCCGGCGGGGCACCCGGTTCGAAGCCTAGCCCCGTTCCGGACCGGCGTGCTTCTCCGGCGTGCTTCTTCAAGGGGCGGCCGATGGCCTTGGGCGCTGGCGCCGCTCATTCACCGAGCACGCGGCGCCTTTCCTCGAACTCTTCCTTGTCGATCTCGCCGCGCGCAAATCGCTCGCGAAGAATGTCAAGCGGTGCGCGGCTCGCGACCGAGTGATGCGGCGACACTGGTCCCGACCACGGTCCACCCAGCCCGCGGACGAGAATGACCGCGACTGCCACCAGCACCGCGAAGAAGAGGATCATGAACAGCGGACCGAAAATCATGGCATACCAACCTCCGCCCCACCACATCATGTGGGGTCCCCAATCGTACCTTCCGACGTCCGACGGCGCCTGCGCCCATGCCGCACTGGAGACAAGCGCCACAGCAGCACTCGCTGCCGCGGCCGACTTCATCAAAGCCTTCTGCATTGGCCTGCTCCATCTTTGAATGGACATCATTCTACGCCGTCGATCGATCTCCACTTTGCGCGAGATCAACCGCCTTCGCGAAGCGCTCCCGCATAGTGGCGCAACGGCCTTCCGATAGCGCGGTCGATCTGGATGGACAGCGCCACCGCCGGTTGGCTAGGCTGAGCATGACCAACACCGACACGGCGAAGGGGCATGGAACAGTTCAAGGAAACCAACGCCGTCCGTCTGAAGACCATTCCTGCGGGGATCTGGGCGCTGGGCTTCGTCTCGCTGCTGATGGACGTCTCGTCGGAGATGATCCACGCCTTGCTGCCGATCTATCTCGTCACCGTCATGGGAGCATCGATGGTGACGGTCGGCACCATCGAGGGCATCGCCGAAGCGACGGCCGCCATCACCAAGGTTTTTTCGGGCGCGCTGTCGGACTGGCTGGGAAAACGCAAGCTGCTGGCGGTCGCCGGTTACGGCCTCGCCGCCCTCACCAAGCCGGTATTCCCGCTGGCTTCCTCGGTCGGCTGGCTTGTGGCGGCCCGCTTCGTCGACCGTGTCGGCAAGGGCATTCGCGGCGCTCCGCGCGATGCCCTGATCGCGGACATCGCCCCTGCCCATGCGCGCGGCGCAAGTTTCGGACTACGCCAGGCGCTCGACACGGTTGGCGCGTTTGTCGGGCCGCTGCTGGCGATCGGCCTCATGTGGCTGACCGCCAATCAGTTTCGGACCGTGTTCTGGGCCGCGGTCGTTCCCGGCCTCCTGGCGGTCGCGCTGCTGGTCGCAGCCGTCCATGAGCCGGCCCGGCCCGCCGGCCTGCGTGAGGTGCGCGCTCCCCTGAGCCTGCCAGAGCTCAGGCGCCTGGGTTCACCCTTCTGGCTCGTCGTCTGCGTCGCCACCGTGTTCACATTGGCAAGGTTCAGCGAGGCGTTTCTCATACTGCGCGCGCAGGGCATGGGTTTGCCGATCGTGCTCGTGCCGATGGTGCTCGTGGTCATGAACGTGGTCTACTCGCTCGCCGCCTATCCGGCCGGCGTGCTCTCCGATCGCGTCAATCGCCTGACGATGCTTATTCTCGGCTTCCTGATCCTGATCGCCGCGGACATCGTGCTGGCGTTTCCCGGAAATCTGGCCGGCGTAGCGCTTGGCGTGGCGCTCTGGGGCCTGCATCTTGGCTTCACGCAAGGGCTTCTTTCAACGCTCGTCGCCGATACCGCCCCGCCGGAACTGAGGGGTACCGCCTTCGGGATGTTCAATCTGTCGGGCGGGCTCGCGCTGCTGGCAGCCAGCCTGCTGGCGGGCGCGCTGTGGGATCTTTTCGGACCGCGCATGACCTTCCTGGCGGGCGCCGGCTTCACGGCGCTGGCGCTCCTTGGCCTTGGCTTGGTCCGTTGGCTGATGCCGACCCTTGGACGTAACGGGAAGGCGGAACAAGGAGGCGCGGTGTCCGGCTCCTGACGCCGATGAGCAACCCGTGTCGCTGTCCGGGCTATCGGATCACGCCCGCTCCCTCCAAGAACACGCGGACTGCGTTGCGAACCTGCTGCGCGTGTCCAACCAAAAGATGTCCGCCTGTGTCGTAGACGACCAGCTTCGCGCCGGGGATCTTGCCCGCCGCGAATTCGGCTGCCGGCAGCGTGTTAAACAGGTCGTCGCGCGCGGAGATGATCATCGTTGGCGCGGTGATTTCCTGCAACGGCAGCTCATGCAACTCGGGGGCGCTGTCGATCTTGATTCCGGAAAAGCGCAACGACAGCGGCTCGACGCTCCTGACGAAGCTCATGACGCGGTCCCTCTCCGCTTGGGGCGCAGCCGCGACCAGCGCCGGCCGAACGCCGAGAAAGCGAATGAGTATCGACGGTGCGATCGTCTCAGCGGCCCACCAGACGAAATCGCCGCCGGCATTGACGGCCCAGAATGCGAACCTGTTGCCGGGGCTCACATTGACCGAGACGGGACTGGTGGGCGAATAGAGGGCTGGAACGACCAGAATGAGGGCGGCGACCTTGTCTGGGTGCCGCAGTGCCAGCTCGGCCGCTGAACGGGCGCCTGCCGAAACGCCGACAACCACTGCCTTGGGAACGTTCAGTCTAGACAGCAGCGCCGCGTGCGCGTCGCCCTGCGCGGCTGGAGAGGTATCCTTCGGAATGGGCGTGCGCAGATAGCCGAAGCGCGACGGCGCAATGACCCGAAAGCCGCCACCCGCTAGATCGGCAGCAAGGGCAAGGCCCATGTCAAAGCCGCCGCCGGCGCCATGGATCGACAGCAGCGGAATGCCCGCCCCGCTGTCGGCGTATTCGATCGGGCCGGTGTCGAGGTTGGCTATCAGACTGCCCCGGCCGACGGCGTCGTGCAGACGACCAAGCTCGCTCCTGTAAAGCAAGAAAGCCACACCGGTCGTGGTCGCCATGGCGATGAGCATGACCAGCAGGAAACCGCCAATTCGACCCATTGCGAAAGCTCCTCCAAGGGACGAGCGAAAATCGACCCGCATCACCTGGAAGCAAGTGGATATCTCAATCCCTTGAGTGACGGCAATGCGTTGACCTGCGGGTGCTAAGCCACGGCCGCGACGCCGACGACATAGTTCTTCCCATAGGCCTTGGCGCATTTCGGGCATGTCGTATAGAAGAAATAGACGTCGCCCGGTTCCGATCGTCGATCGCGTGCGAGCTGCCGCATCTCCTCATGCCACTGCCTTGCCTGACTGTAGGGGCCTTCGAACACTTTCGTCAGAAAGTCGCCGCTCAGCGTCGTCATCTCCTCCCCGGGAACCGATTTCTCAACCGAAAACAGATGCTCGCTGCTCCAGGGCGAAATATCGCGGCTGAGCACGATGAATTGATCCTTGGCCGAAGCTTTCGCGTCGTCGATATGCTTGTTAACGCGGGCGAACACGTCGCCCATGTTCAACGGGATGTGCATGACGCTGCGGGCGGTCGCTCTCACGAATGGCTTGTCGCGAAAGTGCAGCTCCTGATCGTCCCAGCCGCCTGGATTGAATTTGGGACAGCAGCCAGTCGTGTTCACGCTGGCATCGTAATGCGGCGTCTCGTTCGTCTGCATGGCCATCTCCTGCTGTGAGCAGATGGCAGCAGAGCAGCGAAAGACCTGCCATCATTGACTCCGGTCAAACGGCGAACACGTCGCCGGAACCGGAATTGATGCACATCAAGGCCGATCGATGACAACGCGGCTAGGTGGACGACCAGCTAGTTTCGGAGACGACCATGGCACACAAGCAGGTACTGTTTCGGTCGGCGGCACGCGAAAAGATCCTTCGCGGCGCCACTCAACTTGCCGATGCCGTGCGGGTGACGCTCGGTCCGCGCTCGAAGTCGGTGCTGATCGAGAAGAAATGGGGTGCGCCGATCGTCTGCAACGACGGCGTGACGATCGCCAAGGAATTCGACCTCAAGGGCCCGGAGGAAAATCTCGGCGCGCGGATGCTGAGACAGGCCGCCGAGAAGACCGGCGACATGGTCGGCGACGGAACGAGCACGTCGACCATCCTCGCCCATGCGATATTCGCCGACGGCGTGCGCAATGTCGTCGCGGGCGCGAGCGCTATCGACATCAAGCGCGGTCTCGACCGCGCGACGAAGCGCGTGATCGAAACGCTCAAACAGATATCGCGGCCGGTCTCGACCAGACGCGAGAAGGAACAGGTGGCGACGATCTCCGCTCACAACGATCCGCTGATCGGCGAACTGGTTGGCGAGGCCATGGAGAAGGTCGGTGGCGAAGGCGTCATCACGGTCGAGGAATCGAAGACCACCGAAACGGTTCTCGACGTGGTCGAAGGCATGCAGTTCGACCGCGGCTTCCTGTCCCCCTACTTCGTGACCGACACCGAAAAGATGGAGGCGGTGCTGGAAGACGCGCTCGTGCTCATCGTCGAGAAGAAGATCTCCTCGCTCAACGACCTCATCAAGCTGCTCGAGGCTGTGGCGAAATCAGGATCGCCCCTGCTTGTGATCGCGGAGGACGTCGAGGGCGAAGCGCTTGCCACGCTCATCGTCAACCAGATCCGCGGTACGTTCAAGAACTGCGCCGTGAAGGCGCCGGGCTTCGGCGACCGCCGCAAGGCCATGCTGCAAGACATCGCCATCCTGACGGGCGGGCAGGTCATTTCCGAGGACATCGGCCTCAAGCTCGAAAACGTGACGATGGCGCAATTGGGACGCGCGAAGCGCGTGGTCGTCGACAAGGACAACACGACGATCATCGGCGGCGGCGGCGACCAGAAGGCCATCAAGGCACGCGTCGAGCAGATCCGGCGGGAAATCGGCGACACGACCAGCGACTATGATCGCGAGAAGCTGCAGGAGCGGCTCGCCAAGCTTGCCGGCGGCGTGGCCGTAATCAAGGTCGGCGCACCGACCGAGGCCGAAATGAAGTCCAAGAAGGAAGCGCTCGACGACGCCATCAGCGCCACCAAGGCAGCGGTCGCGGAAGGCATCGTGCCCGGTGGCGGACTGGCCTTGCTGCGCTGCATCGGTGCGGTCGCGGAGGAAGAAGCGCGTTGCGAAGGCGATGAGCGCACCGGCGTCCAGATCCTCAAGCGCGCGCTCGAAATGCCGGTGCGCCAGATCGCCGAGAATTCGGCTGTCGACGGCGGCGTGGTCGTTGCCAGGATGACCGAAGGCAAGGGAAATTTCGGCTTCGATGCCGGCCGCAAGGAATATGTCGACCTGGTCGAAGCCGGCATCATCGACCCGACCAAGGTGGTGCGCATTGCACTGGAGAATGCCGTCTCCGTCGCCAGCGTGCTCCTCCTGACGGAAGCGACCATGACCGAGATTCCTGAGCCGGCAAAGGAGCGCCCGCTCGAACCGGAAATGTCGATGTAGGCAGCGACAGGAATTCGATGACGATTCCGCTTGTCTACAAAATGTACCTAGGTGTTCGGCTGCCCCAGCGAGATTTAAGCAACTCGAGCAACGCGACCAACCCAATTATGGCCGCCAGCACCGCGGCCAAATCGCCCGGCCTCGGCGACCCAAATTGGAAGAGGACATTTGCGGACGGCCACAGCAGCACCAGTCCGAGCACTATCGAGTCCACAGCGATGACGGCGCCAAGAGCGCGATTGGGTCTCGACAATGCGGAAGCCAGCGAGGCGCTGAAAGCACGATTAACCAAAACCAGGCCGACTATGCTTGCCACCAAGGCAAAGAAAGTCAGGGCACGGACCTCATTTTCCGGAATTCCCGAGTGAAGGCTGATGAGGAAGATAGCGGCGACTACTGCCAATGCCAGCAAGCCCTGGGCCAAGCTCCACGCCATCAATGGGCGTGTGAATAGCGCTTCTTCCGGATCCCGCGCCGGCCGTTCCATTATGTCTTCCTCCTCGGATTCCGCCTCGAAGACGAGCGAGCAGACGGGATCTATCACCATTTCCAGGAAGGCTATGTGAAGTGGCCCGAACAGAATGGGCAGATCGAACAGTAGGGGCATCAAAGCCAGCCCCGCGATGGGCACGTGCACGGCGAAGATGAAACTCATCGCCTTCCGCAAATTGTCGTAGATGCGCCGTCCCAGCCGGATTGTCTTGACGATCGAACCGAAGTCGTCATCCAGAAGGACGATGGAAGAGGCTTCTCGTGCAACGTCCGTGCCGCGTCCGCCCATGGCGATGCCGATATCCGCAGCTTTCAGAGAGGGAGCATCGTTGACCCCATCCCCAGTCATCGCAACAACTTCGCCGTTCGCTTTCAGGGCGCTCACAATGGCCAGTTTCTGGTCGGGCATAATTCGCGCAAACACAGTCGTCGTCTTCACCGCTCTGCAGAGGTCTGCTGCGCTCAATGCCCTCAGCTCTTCTCCCGTGACGACACCCGCGACATCCAATCCGGCTTCGCGGGCGATGGCCTTTGCGGTGGCAGGATAGTCTCCCGTGATCATGACCACACGGATACCTGCCGACCGGCAGGAGGCCACGGCGTCCCGAACCTCCGGCCGTAGCGGATCAGCCAGCCCGACCAGGCCTACGAATTCGAAAGCAAAGTCGATCTGCTCGTCGACCAACATGCTCTCGGCATGCCGCGCGCGTGCCACCCCTAGGACTCTTAATCCATCGGTCGCCATGGCATCGGCGTCCTTTCGGATCGAGATGACCCGTTCCGCGCCCAAGCGACAAAGCTTCAGGATCGCTTCCGGCGAGCCTTTGGCGGCGACGAGGCAATCCGGATCGCCCGCGCTCGTCCGCCAGACGTTCGACATTGCCAGCAGCTCTGGCCGGAGGCCGTAGGAACGAACCAGTTGTCTGTTGCTTGCTTCCCGGTGCCTCGGCAGTCTTTCAGCCGCCAGCTCGTAAAACGCCTTTTCCATAGGATCGCAAGGGATCTCGGCGCTCGCAAGCACGCCAAGTTCGACCAGATCGCGGAATGCCTCGGGAACGACGCCCGAGGCGTTCAGAAGCGATAGGATGCCGCCGCCGGGCGTCCTCAACTCTGCAATGGCCATTTGGTTCCTGGTCAGTGTTCCGGTCTTGTCCGTGCACAGGACAGTCGCGGATCCAAGCGTTTCAATTGCTGCGGCTCGGCGGGTCAACACACGCACCTGTGATATGCGCCAGGCGCCCATGGCCATGAAGATCGTCAGTACCATCGGAAATTCTTCCGGCAGCATCGACATGCCCAGCGCAATACCCGCCAATATCCCGTCAAGCCATCCGCCTCGCAGCCAGCCATACAGCAGCACCGCCAGTGCGCTGACGAAAGCGCCGGCCAAGGCAAAAAAGTGCACAAGACGTCTCGTCTGCATTTGCAGACGGGGCGCCTCACTCTCCAAGCTGCTCAGGGCCTGCCCGATTACCCCAATTTCCGTTCGTGCTCCGGTCGCCACCGCTTCACCGATGCCCGAGCCGCGAACGATGAGCGATCCGGAAAATACGGCAGGGATGTTATCGCCGCCCGGCCGATGTTTGATCGTACGATCTAACGGGATGGCGGCTACCTTTCTCACCGGAACGGATTCGCCGGTGAGCAAGGATTCGTCGACCTGAAGATCACGGCTTTGGATTAGCAGCAGATCTGCGGGAACACGGTCTCCCTCGACAAGCATGACGATGTCGCCACGCACCACCTCTCGACCGGCAACGCGCCGGCGTTGGCCATCGCGCATCACCAGGGCGCGAGGGCTTGTCAGATCGCGAAGGGCTTCCAGGACGCGCTCCGTGCGCGCTTCCTGGACGATCGTTATTGCAATCGACAAAGTGGCGAAACACAGCAGGATCAATGCCTCCCACAGATCGCCAAGCAGCAGATAGACCGCGCCGCCGCCCAGTAGCAGGGCAAGCATCGGCTCGCGCACGACCTCGATGGCAATCCTCAACGGTGTTCGACGTTTGGATCTGGGCAGCTCGTTCGGCCCTTCTGCCAGAAGCCTGGCCCGCGCCTCGGCTTCGCTCACACCGCAAGGCGTCGAGGCGTTCGTTTGTATTTCGCTCGCTTGATGCTCGGCTGCGGCCCTCGGCATTTGCTTGGGTCCAAATTTTCGGGGGTGCGCCCGCCTAATGCGACATCAACACCGGCAGGCGCAGGTCCGACAGAATGCCCTCCGTCGCTCCGCCAAGCACGAACTCCCTAAGGCGCGAGTGGCCCCAGCCGCCCATAACCAGCAGGTTGCCACCGATCCTAAGGGAATGCTCCTGGAGAGCGATACCGATTTCATTGTTGCCCGTCCGAATGGACTCCGCCTTCGCCTTGAACCCACGCGCCCCAAGCCCGTTTGCAAGTCGCTCACCCATATCGCGGCTTGACAGCATCTTCTCATCCGTCACGGTTACGATCGATATTGCCGTTGCCCGTTCCATGAACGGTCTCGCGTCGGCCACCGCCCTAGCAGCCACGCGGCTGCCATCCCAGGCGATGACCACATGGCCAAGCATGCCGACATCCCTCGTGTCCGGAAGAAGCAAGGCCGGCCGGCCGGAGCTGAACACGATCGCTTCGGCGATCATCTGGGCTGCCTCGTTGCTCGGCGACCAGCCCACCATGCAAAGATCGAAGTAGCGCGCATCCGTGGCGGCGGCCTCTCCCATCAACGCCGGCTGCGCTTTCAACTCCTGTCTGGTCAAGGTCACGTTGCGCCGCGCGGCTTCTGCCGCGACCGTCTCCAGCAAAGCCTTGCCGCGGTCCCGGCTGGCAGCCTCGACCTCCCGAATCTTGGCAGGAAGGTCGAGCAGAAAGCTGGACAACGCGTTCGAAACATCGGGAATATCGACATTGATGATCGCCGCGTCCAGCGTCGCACCAAGCTGCCTGGCAACCGCCACCGCATTTGATGCCACCTTCGGCCCGGGTGAATCCGGATAGGTTGGCAGGAACAGGGATGCCAAAAGCTGCATGGCCTCGTCTCCTTCGATGTTATGCCTACGTGACGGACACGGATGGCTTTCAGTTCGACAGCAGCCTGTGGAACGAACCCGACTTGAGCAGTGATCGCGTCGCGCCCCCGAACGCCCATTCGCGAAATCTGCTGTGGCCGTAGCCGCCGGCCACGACGAGATCGGCTCCGATTTCATCGGCCTTGGCGACGATGGTGTCGCCAACCGAGGATTCTCCGCGTTCCAGCACCTGGGATTGGGCATTCACACCGTGCTTTATCAGGAAACGGACGATGTCCGCCGCCCCTTCTCGTGCAGCGAGTATCCCTTCCTCGGCAGCACTGAAAACGGTCACCTCCTTGGCCTCGCACAAGAAGGGCATCGCATCGACCACCGCCCGCCGCGACTCGCGGCAATCCTTCCAGGCAACCACGACCTTCTCGCCTTTCAGGGCGCGAAGATCATCGGCAGCGAACAGAACCGGCCGTCCGGCCGAAAGTACCAGCGCACCGGCATCAATCGTCCTTTGGAAGTCGCCGGCGCCAGCCGCCGCAGGCACGCCGGTGATCACCAGATCGGCTGCTCGAGCGTGCAGGACGACGGCGCGCGTAGGATCGTCAAGCTCGCCACGCCATGATGCGCGCGCGTCGTTGCCGACGACGGCGAGGAACTCCTCCTTGAGCTTCTTGATACGATCTTCGATATCGAGGGTCCGCTGGCGCAGAACCTCTGCCGCAGCCAGCGAAGCTTCACTCGGCGACACCAGCGTGGAAGCTTCGGCAGCGGTCACCGCGATGAAATCCGCCTCGAATTTCCTCGCGATCTCCTGCGCGAAGATCAGGCGCGGCGTTGCCGGCGCATCGATGTCGAGCTGGACCAATATTGTCGTGTAGATCATGTCCGCACTCCAAGACAGGCCGGTAGATCAGCACGATCGGGAGCTTCGCACTTTGATGCGCATCAAGTTCGGTTCAGTCGGAGCAAGACAGGCCGAGAGCATCAAGTCCGGCCTCGAGGTGATCGCCCAGGAGCGGGTTGCCGCAGAGATAGCGGGCCGTGCGTTTGTTGTGGGCGTAGGCGGCCTGCTGGCGGACCTCTTCCCAATCGGCCGCCTGGCCGTCATCCCTGCCGAGCCACATCAACGCCACGAGGTCGATCTGCTCGTCGATGGAGAGCTCCGCGATCAGCGAGCCTAGCTCTTCTCGGACAGGGTCGTCATCATGGTCCTGAAGCACCGCGATCTCATTGTCGTCCGTGGGATTGGATCCCGCGTCCGGTTCGGTGACGGCAACCTTGACGTCGAATTCATGTGCCTTGGTAATTATGAAGCAGACCTTCCGGACGGGAATTGCCAGTTCGGGCGTCTCGGTGTCCTCGGTCCCGATCCCGCGTTTCATTCGACATCTCCTCTTTTCTCTCTTCCGCGGATCACGCGTCGCCAAAGCCGGGTCAGAATAGCCCAATCATCGATCGAGGCTCCCGATATAGGCGATGATGGCTTCGATCTGATCGGGGCTGGCCACGAACTCCGGCATGTCCGGATGTCCGGTGGAAATTCCCTCGGCCAGAGCCTCCTGCAGGTCTTCGATCGGATAGCGCTGATGCAACGAACGAAAAGGCGGGGCATCGGGGTGGGTGCTTGCGCCAGTCGGGCCGATGGCGTGGCAGCGCGCGCAGTTTGTCTCGACCAGTCTTTTGCCGTAGGCAATCTGCAGACTGTCGCCCGCCCAGGCGGGCAATGCGAAGGCGACTGCAAACGGCAGGATCACGGATGCTGTCTGACATTTCATGGCCAATGAATACGCCATGAGCGGACGCCGAACCTTGACCTCGCTCAAACTGCCGAAAACGCTCTATCGTTCAAGGACATACGTGCCGGGCGCCGCACAAATCGCCTGCAAGTCGCCGGACCGGCCGGCCGCGACCTCGCGGCCGGAATGGCGCGCCAGCCATTCAACCCAGGCCGGCCACCAGGACCCGTATGTCACGGCAGCATTCTTCGCCCATTGATCCGCGTCCGGGCGGATATCGGCGTGACGGCGACTGAGCCGCCGGTAGGAACGACCCGGGTGGCCGGGTTCGGAAACGATGCCCGCATTGTGTCCGCCGCTTGTCAGGACGAAGTCGATGTCGGTGTCGAGGAGATAGGTCAGCTTGAATACCGAGCGCCACGGCGCGACGTGATCCGTCTCGGTGCCAACCGCGAACACCGGTGCTCGAACATCCTCCAGATGAATGGGCCTGCCGCCGACAGGGAAGCGCCCCTCGACAAGATCGTTGTCCAGATAAAGCTGCCGCAGATATTGCGAGTGCATGCGGAACGGCATTCGGGTTGTGTCGGCATTCCAGGCCATGAGGTCGGTCATCGGAGCGCGCTCGCCGAGCAGATATTCGCGAACGATGCGTGACCAGATCAGGTCCTGCGAGCGAAGCATCTGGAAAGCGCCGGCCATGCGGCCCTGATCGAGGGTGCCCTCGACCCACATCATATCGTCGAGCAGGGTGATCTGGCTCTCGTCCACGAAGAGGCCGAGTTCGCCCGGTTCTTCGAAATCAACCTGCGCTGCGAAAAGCGACAGACTGGCGAACCGGTGATCGCCGTCTCGGGCCATCGCCGACGCGGCAATCGACAGCAGCGTCCCGCCAAGGCAGTAGCCGACCCCGTGGATCCGGCTGCTCCCGGTCGCCTTCCCGACCGCATCCATGGCTGCCATCACGCCGAGGCTGCGGTAATCGTCCAGGGAGAGATCACCCTGATCGCTGCCCGGATTGCGCCACGAGATGCAGAAAACCGTGTAGCCGCTCCGGACAAGGTAGCGGACCAGCGAGTTCCGCGGCGAAAGATCGAGGATGTAGTATTTCATGATCCAGGCAGGGACGATGAGGATCGGCTCCTCCTTCACCGTACCCGTCATCGGGGCATAACGGATCAATTCGATCAGTTCGTTGCGGAAGATCACCTCGCCTGCCGTGACGGCGACCTCGAAGCCTGACCGAAAGCTGTCCGCGCCGGTCGGCGGCTTGCCGTCGATCAGACGAATGAGGTCGTCGAGGAGGTTATTGGCGCCGCTGACGAAATTGGCGCCATTTTCCCTTAAAGTCTTGTCGATGACCTCCGGGTTAAGCGCAGGGAAATTCGAAGGCGAAACGGTGTCCAGGATCTGCCGGCTGTAGAATTCGACGAGACGCTCATGCCGCCTGGTGACTCCTGGAAACCCGGTCGTCGCGTTGTGCCACCATTGCTGGGAAAGCAGAAAGGCTTGCTGCATGGCGTTGAAGGGGAATGCCTGCCAGGCCGGGTGCTGGAACCTTCTGTCCTGCGGCAAGGGCGTGATGGTTGGCGCGGCAGCCCCCATTCCGAGCCAGCAGCGAAAAAGAAAATCGCTCAGCCTCGCAACCTTTTCGACCGCCTTGGCTGATATCTCCCCCTGCTTGCCCGGTGAGAAGGACAGGTGCAGCAACCAGTCCTGCCAGGCCTGCAGGAGGCTGATCGGCGAAATCCCTGCAGTGAAGGCCGCCAGCAAGGCATGCGAGAGCCGATCGACATCGCGATAGATGCCTCCGGCTTCCTCTTCCGGCTGCGGCAGCGCGCGACTGCTGACCGCAGCCATGACCTCGCGCCCGGACGTTTGCCGCGTTTTCCGGCCCCCTGCCTTGTCGTGAAGGACGGAGGTCCGATCGGCAGCTGGTCTCCGCCCGCTCTTTTTTGATCGCAACATTTCAGGTCGCGAGGGTTGCCGCAGCCATGTCGTCGATCGTCGTTTCCGCCTCTTTGCGAACCCGCCCGGCTGTTTCCGAAGCAAGCTTTGCGCCGATGGAAGCGAACTTGCCGACCTCGCTCGCATAGTCGGAGGTAGCGTTCTGGGCAAAGTTCACGAACACGTCGAAGGCATCGACGAATTCGTCGCCGCCGGTCAGTTTGTCGAGGAACTTCAGATCATCCTCGAGCCGTCGCTTGAGGAAGGATGCGCCTTCGATCTGGCAGCGCAGCAAGGCGCGGATCGACTGCGCCTGCAGGGTGGCAGTCGCTCGCATGATTTTCTGTCCGGTTTCGGCCAACGGGAACAGTTCCGGCGCACGAAATTCTTCTGCATTCCAGATCATGATGTTTTTCCTTTCGCTCTTCGCTTCAATGTCGTGCTTTCGGTTGGCGAGACCGTGAGCGGCGCCCGAAGCCATAACTTGCCGGCGGGCCCTTGCCTCTCTTGGACGAAGGCAACTCGAAATAGATCGCCGCTCCAGCGATAAGGGCGAGGCAGAGCGCGGCGCCCCAAAAGAGGATGTCTTCAGCTGACACGGATGAGCCCCTGTCGGTTCAGGTCGAACATTGCAGGCCGCGTTCGTGCCGGCATTGATCGTGATCAATGGATCCGGCTGCCATGCAGCGATCGCCGTCACGGCACCGCCGCCGCGGCCCCGCATCCCGACTTTGACCCCGATCAAGGCGAAGGACGGTATCGTCGGCGACAAGTCGGCGGGAACAGCGTGGTGCGGATGCGCAGCGAGAGACGCAGATGAAGGAACTGCCGCTTGCCGAAGTCTATCGGCTCATCGAACCCGGTCCGGTCGCCCTGCTGACGACCAGATCCAGGCAAGGTCGCGCGAATGTGATGACCATGTCCTGGCACATGATGGTGCAGTTTACGCCTCCGACGATCGCCTGCATCGTGTCGGGCGACGACTTCTCGTTCGTCGCTTTGCGGCAAACGAAGGAGTGCGTGATCGCTGTCCCCGCCGTCGAGCTCGCGGAGAAGGTCGTCAAGATTGGAAACTGTTCAGGGCGGGACACGGACAAGTTTGCGACGGCATGGCTGACGCCGCTTCCCGCCGAGCGGGTGTCGGCGCCGCTGGTGGCCGAATGTTTTGCCAATCTCGAATGCCGCGTCGCCGATACGCGCCTGGTCAGCAGATACAATCTCTTCGTTCTGGAGGTCCTCAAGGCCTGGATCGATCCAGGGCGGCCGAGGCCGAGAATGATCCATCACATCGGGAACGGCGCCTTTGTCGTGGACGGCGAGGTAGTCCACTTCGAATCCCGCATGCCCTGAGCGGCTGCAGCACCACTTTGATCGGCATCAAGGCGGGCTCCTCCCTGCAAAGTAGATTTCCGCGCATCGAGAACATTCAAATCGAAAGTGCCTCCGATGAGCTACAAATCCATCCTCCTGAACCTTGCATCGATGGTCCAATGGAACCGCTCGCGCGGGTCGGCATCGACCTTGCCAAGCGTTTTGATGCACGGCTGATCGGTTTCTGTGCCGCCGACGCCCCGCTGCCGGTGACGATGGCGCCCGAGGGCGCGGCCGTTGCGGCCGAACTCTGGGAACAATCGCGGGATGAAATCCGGCAGAAGCTCAAGGATCTGCGCGGCGAGTTCGAAACTCTCGCCGCCGGAGCCGTCAAGACGGATTGGCGCGGCGCGATCGAAAACCCGGATCATGCCCTGGCCAGGAGTTCTCGTCTCGCCGACCTCATCCTCACCAGCGCCGCGCAGGGCGCATCCACCGGCGATTCCTATCGCACGGCCGATCCGGGCAGTCTGGTGCTGCGCGCCGGCAGGCCGGTGCTGGTCGCCGCCCACGGCACGGCGGATATACCCGCCGGCAGGGTCGTGGTGGCCTGGAAGGACACGCGCGAGGCGCGCCGTGCCGTGGCGGACGCCGTACCACTGATGGCCATGGCCAATGAAGTCACCATCGTTGCGGTCGATCGCAACCCCGATGACTGGATCAGGGACGGCGTTAAAGACGTGGCGAGCTTCCTCGCCGGCCACGGCATCAAGGCGCGGACCGAAATCCTGAAATCGGATAATGAAGCCGACCGCCTCGTCGACTTCCTCGCTTCGGTGAGCGCGGAGTTGATCGTCTCCGGAGCCTACGGGCACAGCCGCTTGCGGGAATGGGTGTTCGGCGGGGTTACGCGCTCGCTGCTCGACGAGGTCTGGCTCAATCGGCTGATGTCGAGCTGACGCCGGAATGGCCGGCACGTCGGCCAAGACTGGCCCCTGATCACCGGTTGGACATGCGGCAGCATTGGAATCGCACAGAGCAAGGTGACGGAGCTTGAGCCCGTCACCTTTTCGCTTGATCGCAGCGGATTTCCGCCAGTCCGTTTCAGGTCTATCACGCCGGCGAATTATGAGCCGTCACGACGCAACCTTCCTGGCCGAGGCAGCAGGCGGGCTCGCGCGACGCAGAGGCGGGAAGTCGTCAGGCGTTATCGTCTCGCGTTCGAGAAGGAGGCTGGCACCAGCCCTGAGGTCGGCTATCCTCGACCTGAGCAGGTCCTGCGCTGTCGCGTAGGCATCGTCCAGCATCTGGCGGACGGCGACATCGACTTCGCGAGCGGTGGCCTCGGAATAGTCGCGCTTGTGCAGCGAGCCGTCTCCCAGCCATTGCTGCTTCTGCTCCTCGAGCACGGCCTGTCCCACGGAAGCGCTCATGCCGAACCGCGTGACGCTCTGGCGCGCCACATCCGTCGCCTTGGCGAGGTCATCCGCCGCGCCAGTCGAAACCTCGCCATAGACGATGTCCTCCGCCGCGCGGCCAGCCAGAAGGGCGATCATCCGCTCCTTCAGTTCGCCCTGGGTGATCAGGAACCGGTCGTCGGTCGGGCGCTGCATGGTGTAGCCGAGCGCGCCGATCGAGCGAGGGATGATCGACACCTTGTGCACGGGATCTGTTTTGGGAAGTGCAGCCGCGGCAAGCGCATGCCCCATCTCGTGATAAGCAACCCTCTCGCGCTCCGCCGGATTGAGCAGCCTGCCCTTGCGCTCGGAGCCGGCGACGATGCGCTCCACCGCATTGGTGAAATCGTCCATCGTCACCTTTTCGGCGTTGCGCCGGGTGGCGAAGATCGCCGCTTCGTTGACGAGATTGGCGAGGTCTGCGCCGGTGAAACCGGGCGTGATGCCTGCCACTTCGCCGATGTCCACGCCCGGCGCCATTGCAACGCTGCGGACATGAACCTTGAGGATAGCCTCGCGTCCTTTCCGGTCGGGCCTGTCGATCACCACCTGGCGATCGAAGCGCCCGGCGCGCGTGAGCGCCGGATCGAGGGTTTCCGGCCGGTTGGTGGCGGCAAGCAGCACGATGCCGATGCGCGGATCGAAGCCGTCCAGCTCCGACAGGAGCTGGTTGAGCGTCTGTTCCTTCTCATCGGCGCCGCCATAGCCGGCGAACGGGCTGCGCGCCCGCCCGAGCGCGTCCAGCTCGTCGATGAAGATGATGCATGGAGCGGCCTGCCTTGCCTGCTCGAAGAGGTCTCGAACCCGTGCCGCTCCCACACCGACGAACATCTCGACGAACTCGGAACCGGAGATCGAGAAGAAGGGCACGCCCGCTTCGCCCGCCACCGCGCGCGCCATCAATGTCTTGCCGGTGCCAGGCGGCCCGACCAGGAGAGTGCCCTTGGGGATGCGCGCGCCAAGCCGGCCATATTTGTCCTTGTCCTTCAGGAAGGAGACGATCTCCTTGAGCTCGAGCTTGGCCTCGTCGACGCCGGCGACATCGTCGAAGGTCACACCGGTCTGCTTCTCGACATAGATCTTGGCCTTCGACTTTCCGATATTGACCAAGCCGCCCATGCCTTGCCGTTCGGCGAAGCCGCGGAAGAGAAACATCCAGAGACCGAAGAAGAGCAGCGCCGGCAGGATCCATGACAGGATGGTGGTCAGCCAATTGCTGTCGGTGCCGCCCGACACCTTCACGCCGGCCTTCTCGAAAGGTTGAGCTGCAGCCGGATCAACGCGAGCGGCGATGAAAAGGCTCTTGCCGGCCTGTGGTTCCTTGAATTGGCCCTGGATGGTCGTTTCGGTCAGCGTCACGGCGGCGACCTTGCCCTCGCCCACGAGCCTCATGACGTCGCTGTAGGAGAGCTGCGCGACGTCCCGCCAACCGAGCCAGATCTGAAACAGGCCGACCAGAACCAGCGCGAGGATGAAGTAGCCGATGTTGAAACTATGCTTCCTGTCCATACCAGTCTCCGGCGGGATCGTGCGCCTCGGAACCTAGCCGCGCCGCACTCTCGCCACTTTGAGCAAAGTCAAGGAGAGCCGGGTTTGTCGCGAGTGGCCGGGCGGCGCGCATGTATCGGCACTTGATGATTTAGTGCAGCAACCGACCCGCGACATCGTCGACCAGAAAATCGCCGAAGCGCGCCTCGGCCAGGTTGCAGGACTTTAAAGGCCGCCTGAAGGCGCATCCTCTCGCTCATGTCGGCCCGGGCTCGATCACTGCGGCGCCGATGACCCGAACGAAATTGTCCGGCCATGATCTTGCGCGAAATCAAAGCATGCGCCTTCGCCTGCGCCTAGAAGAAGGCGGCCTGCGGGCAGACCATTTCTACCGGGGCACGCGCTCACTCGTTATGTGAAATGCATCCATGCCATACGCTTCGGTCGAGGATCTTCCGCCGTCAATCAGCGAGCACCTTCCTCGCCATGCCCAGGAGATCTATCGCGCCGCCTTCAACAACGCCTGGGATGAATATGCAGACCGCGGCGAGGGGCGCGAGGAGATCGCTCATCGGGTCGCTTGGGCCGCGGTGAAGCGACGCTACCACAAGACAGGAGCCGCTTGGGTGCCCTGGTAAGCGATGCCCGTTCCTCTGATCACCGGCCAGGTTCTCGTGTTCCTGGATTGGCATTGCAGCTCGGCGGCTGTGCAAGCCTTTGACACGGATCAAGGTCGTTGCGTTGCCAAGCTGTCTTGATGCTGCAGGCAACCAACGGGAGACGCTGTGATGGTCGGCATTACCTTAAGCCCCGAACAGATCCGAGGCGCTCCGCCGGAAGTGCGGCAATGGCTGGAACACGAGATCGCACATTCGCTGGGGTTTGGCCCGGCGGCCGAACCAGGTTCGCCCGAAGCACCGCATCTGGCTGCCTGCAGCCCGCAGGAAGCCATGGCAATCCACGCTTCGATCCGCAGCATGCTGCCTGTCGTCGGCGTCTTCTTCGAACTGGGTCGCGACGGAGCACGCATCGCCGAGCGCGGCCTCGAGGCCTTCCGGCTCTCCGACATGCTGCGCAACACGCGTCTCCCAAACGCCCGGCAATTGGCCGCTTGCCTGGAAGTCATCGACCGGGCCTTCCGCCTTGCGCGCAATGACGATCACGCCGTGCTTTCGATACTCGACCCCAGGGGCTACTGCATCGTTGCCGAGGCGACCCGGCAGAGCGTTCTTGCGGTCTGGACGCAGGAAATGGCCGCACAGCAATTCCCGGACGACGCTGTGCCTGCAAGCGACGAGGTTTCGCCGGCGGAGCCCTTCTCAACCTCCGCCGCCTTGCCGCCTCAGTCAATCCATCTGGGCCAGCCCTTTACGGAATCATCTGGGCCGCAGAACGGCCAACGGAACTAAAGCGCGTCGCTTGCGACGTCGCGACGACCGCAGCGGATCGTCATTCACGCCGTCGCGACGGCGTATTTGATCGATTCCACCGAATGTTTGACGAAATCCTTGCCGATCTCGCCCGCCAGCTTCGCATTCAACGAAGGCTGGTAGTGTCTGCGCATTTCGCCAAGCGTGCGCGGGTCGGCGATCACCAGTATATGCTCATACGCGTCCCCAAGCGCCTGGTGGTTGAGATAAGCCGCGACCGATCCGGCGAAATCATCCTCGCGCAGCCGGGAGTCGTCGGGATTGGCGATCGAGCTGCGATGCCTGCCGCCGGATCCGGCACGGGCTACTTCAAGGACGGGATCTTCGATTTCGACCAGATCGATATGAGGCTCGTGGCCCTTGTTGTGAAACAGCCGCAGCCTCTGGCCATCCGTGACCGCGACAAGGGTGTCATTATTCAGGATCATGTGTTTTCTCCACAATCGGATCACGCAGGCGTTCATGCGCCTAAGGCATCAATGCCAAAATGAGATTGCAGATCCGGTTGCGCTGCCTTGACCTCGATCAAGAAAGGGATGGGCATTGTGTCGGCCGGCTTTTGCGCGGGTTGGCAAATGCGCGTCGCTTAAACGGATCTAGGCGACGCGCTTGGGCGACATGCATTAGCTCGGGCAGAAGGCCGAATGCAGCGCCTCGATGACAGTCAGCACTTCCGGCCTGGTGATGCGGTAATAGACGGTCGTCCCTTCGCGGCGGGCTTCGACCAGCCCATCGGCCCTCAGCCGCATAAGCTGTTGCGACATCGGCACCTGATCGATGTCGAGCAGTTCCCGCAGTTCGGCTACCGAGCGCTCCTCGTCGCCGAGGGCGCACAGCACGAGCAAGCGCTGCGGGTGGGACAGGCTCCTAAGCAGGTCCGCCGCCCTGCCTGAGGCCGGGATCAAATCTCTTACATTCATGTTCTTGAATTTATAATCTTTGAATGTTACATGCAAGATCGCCATTCGGGCTCTGCGACGCCTCCAGCTTACAACCACGCCGCCCCGTTTGGAAATTGAGCCTGATCAACGCAGAGCGCGACGTTGCCGTGCAGGATGCTGCGAAGATCGAACCAATAGGAGGATCATCATGTCTCACATCGTCGTCCTCGGAGCGGGTCTCGGCGGCACGATCATGGCATATGAAATGCGCGACAAGCTGCGCGCTGAGGACCGGCTGACCGTCGTCACGCTCGGCACATCCTATTCCTTCGTGCCTTCCAATCCCTGGGTGGCCGTCGGCTGGCGGGTGCGCGAGGACGTCACCGTCGATCTGGCGGAGACATTCAAGCGGCGTGGCATCGCGCTGCGTCCCGAAGGTGCGAAAAAGGTGCATCCGAAGGAGAACCGGGTCGAACTCAACGATGGCTCCTTCGTCGACTACGACTATCTGATCATCGCGACCGGCCCCAACCTTGCCTTCGATGAGGTGCCTGGTCTCGGACCTGCCGGCCATACCCAATCGATTTGCCACATCGACCATGCCGTCGCCACGCGGGCGAGGTTTGATGAACTCGTCCGCAACCCCGGACCGATCGTCGTGGGCGCGGTCCAGGGCGCGTCCTGCTATGGCCCGGCCTACGAATTCGCCTTCATCCTCGACACCGCGCTGCGCAAGGCCAGGGTACGCGACCGCGTGCCGATGACCTTCGTGACGCCTGAGCCCTATATCGGCCATCTCGGCCTGGACGGGGTCGGCGACACCAAAGGCCTGCTGGAGAGCGCCATGCGCGATCGCCACATCAAGTGGGTCACCAACGCCAAGGTGGCTTCCGTCGACGCCGGCGTGATGCATGTCGAGGAAGTCAACGACGATGGGACGACCAAGGCCAAGCATGACCTTCCCTTCGCCTTCTCGATGATGCTGCCGGCTTTCCGCGGCATTCCAGCGGTGACGGGTGTCGAGGGCATGGTCAATCCGCGCGGCTTCGTCACCATCGACAAGCATCAGCGCAACCAGACCTTTCCGAACGTCTTCGCGATCGGCGTCTGCGTCGCCATCCCGCCGGTCGGCAAGACGCCGCTTCCCGTGGGCGTGCCGAAGACCGGCTTCATGATCGAATCCATGGTCACGGCCACCGCCGAGAACATCGGCGCGCTGCTGCGCGGCAAGGAACCCAGGGCCGTCGCTACCTGGAACGCGGTCTGCCTCGCCGATTTCGGTGACGAAGGCATCGCCTTCGTCGCGCAGCCGCAAATCCCTCCGCGCAACGTCAACTGGTCCTCGCAGGGCAAATGGGTCCATGCGGCGAAGGTCGGGTTCGAGAAATACTTCCTCCACAAGGTGCGGCAGGGGAAGAGCGAGACCTTCTATGAGGGGCTGGCGCTCGAGGTCCTCGGCATCAAGAAACTCAAGGCCGTCCACATAGAGCCGGCCGAATAGGCGCGGCGGATCTTCAGGAGAAAAGGATCATGACGATAGACAAGGCAGTTCTCATGTTCGCGGGTTTTATGGTGCTGATATCGCTCGCGCTCGGCATCTACTATTCGCCCTACTGGTTCCTGCTTACCGCGTTCGCCGGGCTCAACATGGTGCAGGCCTCGGTCACGGGCTTCTGCCCCGCAGCGATGGTCTTCAAGAAGCTCGGCTGCAAACCGGGCGTGGCGTTCAAGTAGCGGCACGTCGTCGAGCAACAGGCCGTTGGCCGAGAGGCGGCTCAGCCGCCTCCGGCCCATTTTCAACCGACCGAGACAAGCGCAATGAGACCCATGCTGTCGGCCCTCGCCAACATCCTTCTGATCGGCTCCGGCCTTGTCGCGGTCGACGCTCACGCTACAGAATTCATCGTCAGGGCCACGACCGTCACCGAGATGAAGGCGGTGTATGGACAGGTGGAGAGCCGCACCATCCTGCCAGCGAGGGCAAGGATTTCGGGAACCGTCTCGTCCATTCGCGTTACCGAGGGCGCCCAGGTACGTAAGGGTGACGTGGTCGCCACGGTGGTCGACGACAAGCTCGCATTGCAGCTCAGGGCCGCCGACGCCAAGATCGCGGCGTTGAATTCGCAGCTCGACAGTGCCCGCACCGACCTGCAGCGCGCGCAGGACCTGCTGGCCAAGGGCGCCGCCGCGCAAAGCCGGGTCGACGCCGCAAAGACGCAGTTCGATGTCGACACGAACCAGCTCGCCGCTGCGATTGCCGAGAAGGCGGTCATCGAGCAAAGCACCAGGGAAGGCGATATCCTGGCTCCGGCCGACGGCCGGGTGCTGACGGTTCCCGTGGCTGCCGGCTCGGTGATCATGGCTGGCGAACCCGTCGCGCGGGTGGCGTCGGGCCAGTATTACCTGCGTCTGTCGTTGCCGGAACGGCACGCCGTCGAAATAACGGAAGGCGCCAGCGTCGACATCGGCGAACGCGGCACGGGCACCAGTGCCGGTTTCGTCAAGGCCGGCGAAGGCCGGATCGCCAAGGTCTACCCCGAGATCGAGAACGGCCGTGTTATCGCCGACGTCGAGGTCGCCGATATCGGGACCTATTTCGTCAACGAGCGCACGCTCGTGTCCATACCGGTGGCCAAGCGGACCATGTTGGGCGTTCCGCCTGAAGCGCTCAGGATCGTCCACGGTATCGACTATGTCACCGTCGAGACGGCGGACGGCCCGCTCGACATCGCGGTCGTGCTGGGCGGGAACTTCCAGGACGCCGGCAAGCCGCGCGTCGAGATCCTGAGCGGTCTTGCCGAAGGCGACAAGGTCGTCCTGCCATGAGACTCGGCATCGCCGGCTGGCTCACCCGTTCCTTCATCGCATCGCCGCTGACGCCGCTGTTCCTGCTGGCGGCGCTGGCGCTCGGGCTTGTGGCCCTGGTCACGCTGCCGCGCGAGGAGGAGCCGCAGATTTCTGTGCCCATGGTCGATATCCACGTGTCCGCGAACGGCCTGAAGGCCGAGGATGCCGTCAAGCTCGTGACCGAGCCGCTGGAGACAATCATAAAGGGCATAGACGGCGTCGAGCACGTCTACTCGCAAACGACCGATGACGGCGCGCTGGTGACCGCCCGCTTCAAGGTCGGCACCAGCTCGGACGCCGCGATCCTGCGCGTGCACGACAAGGTTCGCGCCAACATGGATCGCATCCCTGTCGGGATTCCGGAGCCGCTGATCGTCGGGCGCGGCATCGATGACGTAGCCATCGTGGTGGTGACGCTGACGCCGGCGCCCCACGCGGCAGCGCGGTATTCTTCGGCGGACCTGACCCGTCTTGCGCATGAACTGCAGGTCGAGGTCGCAAAGCTTCCCGATATCGGCCTCACCTACATCGTCGGAGAGCAGCCGGAAGAGATGCAGGTCGAGCCCGATCCAGAAAAGCTCTCGCTCTACGGCATCACGCTGCAGCAGCTGACGGGCAAGATCGCAGGCGCCAACCGCTCCTTCCAGATCGGCACGGTCCGCGATGATGGCAATCAACGCGTGCTGGTGGCCGGCCAGACGCTGCAGGCCTTGTCCGACATCGGCAACCTTTTGCTGACGGCCCGCGACGGCCGGCCGGTCTATGTCCGCGATGTGGCCAACGTCGTGCTCGCGACGTCGCCGGCGGAGAACCGCGTCACCAACATCGTCAAGTCCGACAAAGGTCTCGAGCGCGCGCCGGCCGTGTCGGTGGCGATCGCGAAGCGGCCGGGCACCAATGCGGTCGTCATCTCAGATACGATCGTCAAACGCCTCGAGCAGGTGCGCGGCCAGATCTTCCCCAAGGACGTCGAGATGGCCGTGACGCGTAACTATGGCGAAACGGCCAATGAGAAGGCCAACGAACTGCTCTTCCATCTCGGCCTGGCGACAGTCTCCATCGTGCTGTTGGTCGCCGTCGCCATCGGTTGGCGGGAAGCTCTGGTCGTGGCCGTCGTGATACCCACGACGATCCTGCTCACCATGTTCGCATCGCGCGTCATGGGCTACACGCTGAACCGCGTCAGCCTGTTCGCGCTGATCTTCTCCATCGGCATCCTCGTCGACGACGCGATCGTGATCATCGAGAACATCGCGCGCCACTGGGCGATGGACGACGGACGTTCGCGCACCCAGGCGGCGATCGATGCGGTCGCCGAGGTCGGCAATCCCACCATCGTGGCGACGCTGACCGTGGTCGCGGCGCTGCTCCCCATGCTGTTCGTCTCCGGCCTCATGGGTCCATATATGAGCCCGATCCCGGCCAACGCATCGGCGGCGATGCTCTTCTCTTTCTTCGTCGCGGTGATGCTGACGCCGTGGCTGATGCTGAAGCTCGGTGGAAAGGCCGGGGCGCATGGCCATGCCGGCAGCGCGCATGGCGGCGTGCTGGGACGGGTCTACGTCGCGGTGGCGCGGCCGATCTTGAAGTCGCGGCTCAGGGCTTGGAGCTTCCTGCTGGCCGTGGGCATCGCCACGGTCGGGTCCATGGCGCTGATCTACACCAAGCACGTGACGGTCAAGCTTCTGCCTTTCGACAACAAGACGGAGCTCCAGATTGTGGCGGACCTGCCCAGGGGCTCGTCGGTCGAGGATACCGACCGGCTGCTGCAGGCCGCCGTGAACCGGCTTGCCTCCGTGCCGGAAGTGGTGTCGTTCCAGACCTACGCAGGCGCCTCCGCGCCGTTCAACTTCAACGGTCTGGTGCGCCACTACTACCTGCGCTCGAACCCCGAACAGGGCGACATCGCCGTCAACCTGCTTCCCAAGGGCGAGCGCAGCCGCGCCAGCCATGCCATCGCGCTCGACCTGCGCGATCGCTTGAAGGGAATGGCGATCCCGGCGGGCACGGTGCTGAAGGTGGTCGAGCCGCCGCCGGGACCGCCGGTGCTCGGCACGCTGCTGGCCGAAATCTACGGCCCGGATGCCGAGACCCGCCGCGCGGTCGCGGCCAAGGTACGCGAGACCTTCGCCAGCGTCCCGTTCATCGTCGACGTCGACGACAGCTTCCACAACCAGCCGGAGCGGCTGCGGCTTTCGCTCGACCAGGACAGTCTCGAATATTACAAGGTCGAGCAGGCGGATGTGTACGACACGCTGAGCTATCTCTATGGCGGGACCACGGTCGGCTACTCGCATCGAGGCGGCGGACGCCTGCCGATTCCGATCCGCATCGCCTTGTCCAAGACAAACGGCGTGATCGACCAGCGCGCCCTGGCGACGCCTGTGCCTGCCAACGCGCTGCCCGGCGCGCGCGACGTTGTCGAGCTTGGCGACGTCGTTCGGGTAAGCAGGGAGCCGGCCTCCTACCCGATCTTCCGCCACAACGGCCGGCCGGCCGAGATGGTGATGGGCGAACTGGCCGGCGCGTTCGAGGCGCCGGTCTATGGCATGCTCGCCGTGGACGACGCGATCGCCAAGGCGGACTGGGGCAACGTGCCCAAGCCGGCGATCGCGCTGCACGGCCAGCCGGACGACGAATCCAAGCCGACCCTGTTGTGGGACGGCGAGTGGGAGGTGACCTGGGTGACGTTCCGCGACATGGGCGCCGCCTTCATGGTGGCCATCCTCGGCATCTACATCCTCGTCGTCGCGCAATTCGGCTCGTTCAGGCTGCCACTGGTCATCCTGACCCCAATTCCGCTGACGCTGATCGGCATCATGCTCGGCCACTGGGCCTTCGCCGCGCCCTTCACGGCAACCTCGATGATCGGCTTCATCGCGCTCGCCGGCATTATCGTGCGCAATTCGATCCTGCTGGTGGATTTCATCCGCCACGCCAGGACGACCGACGAGCCGCTCGTTCACGTGCTGCTCAAGGCCGGGGCGATCCGCTTCAAGCCGATCCTGCTCACCGCGCTCGCGGCGATGATCGGGGCCGCGGTGATCCTGACCGATCCGATCTTCCAGGGGCTGGCGATCTCGCTGCTGTTCGGCCTCGCCTCATCGACGCTGCTGACGGTGCTCGTCATCCCGGCGATCTACGTGGCGTTGCGCAGTTGAGAGATCCGGTCCGAGCAGCTGCCGGAAAGCCGCTGCGCACTTTCCCGGAATGCCTGTGACGACCTCAGTGCCTGACGCGCTTCCAGCTCAGTAAGGAGGCTCTTTCGTAAAGCCAATAATACTGCTTCACCATCTGGTTGGTGCGCGTGTATTGATGGCTGAGAAAGCCCAGTATCATCAGCACGATGGTGTCGACGACATAGTAGTGCAGCGAGAACATCGTGCCTCCGAACAGCGCGTGATGGATGAACCTGACGCCGATGCCTAGCCCCAGCATATAGACGAACAGCCGAAAATGGCTGCTCCAGGTCTGCGCCGCTGCCTTGCCGGTCATCCACGCCGCCCAGCCGCCGAGCAGGCAGGTGACGAGCAGGAACTGCCAGATCGAAGTTTCTTCATAGATAACGCCCTGCATGATGATGTCTCCCGATCGGATGCTGCCGCAATAGGTATGCACGCCCTTGAGATCGAGCAGCGTTGTGCCAACCGTTATCGACGCCCTCCACGCTTGCCCGCTGCGCCGGCAACCTTGCCGGCATCGAGCTGCTCGATGACTTCCTCGTCGCCGACTTCGGTGAGCACGGTTTCGACTTGCTCATCGGCCACGCCGAGATAGGCGGCTATGACGCGCGGGTCGGTCCTGACCGACTGCGGGTTGCCGTCGGAGATCTTGCGGCCGTATTCGAGCACCACGACATGGTCGGAGATCTGCATGACCACCGACATGTCGTGCTCGATCAAGAGGATCGAGGTGCCGGTGTTGTCCTTGATGTCGTTCAAGAGCTCGTTGAGCGAGGCTGATTCCTTCGGGTTGAGGCCGGCCGCCGGCTCGTCGAGGCACAGCAGCTCCGGTCCCGTGCACATGGCGCGGGCGATCTCCAGCCGCCGCTGCGCGCCATAGGGCAGGTCGCCGGCCGGATCGTCGGCGCGCTCGATGAGGTCGGCCTTCTCCAGCCAATGCCTGGCAAGCTCGATCGATTCGCCCACGGCCCGGCGATAGGTCGGGAAGCCGAACAGGCCAAGGAAGGTATAGCCAGAGGCCTTCATCAGCTTGTTGTGCTGGGCGACCAAAAGGTTCTCCAAAAGCGTCATGCCCGGAAACAGGCGGACATTCTGGAAGGTGCGCGCCACCTTGGCGCGCGCCGGGATCTCGTGGTTGGGCAGGCGTTCGAGCAGATATGTCGAGCCGTCGCGCTTGTTGAGCGTGATCATGCCCTCGGTCGGCTTGTAGAAGCCGGTGATGCAGTTGAACACCGTCGTCTTGCCGGCGCCGTTCGGGCCGATCAGCGCGGTGATCTCGCCCCGCCTGGCCTGGAAGGACAGGTCGCCGATGGCGACCAGGCCGCCGAACTTCATCGACAGATGCTCGACCTGCAGGATGAAGTCGTTCACGGAAGCTTGCATATCCATCAGCCGTGACCCTCCTTGGTGAAGGAACTCGAGTGCCCGCGACCGCGGCAAGCGCCGCACCTATGATGACGGTGATGGAGATAGTGCGGTCGACATCGACGCCAAGCAGCGCCGCCCATCACAAGGCTGGCTCCGCTTCGGACCGAGGTCGGCGCGTGGGCCAGGTGATTGTTGATACGGAGGAATCCCGAGCCGACCAGCCATGGCTCGAATGACCATCCAAGGCCCGTTGTGTGACGGCGGTCACATGGCCACGCGCGGCGGACGAGCCCTGCCGCTGGATTGCGCCGTCACGACCTGCGCCCGTTCGCTTGCAAACATCGTGAGGTCCCATTCCGATCGGAGCTCGTCGTACCGAAGAATGTAGAGCGCGCCATCGCTGCCCTTGATCTTGCAATAGCGGTAATCAGCACCGAACCATTGGTCGACCATCTCGACGACATCCACCTGATCCCCGTTGAGGCGGAACCTCCGGGGCACCTCGATGTCGCGGTCTTGCCGGGTTTCGACTTTGAGTCGCATACGCGCCTCCGCGTCCTCACAGACACCCATCCGCTTCACGTAAGCGCTTACCTGATCACCTGCCACCCTGACCTCTCGTGCGGCGGCCCGATCGCGCCTTTGCGCGCCCACGGCAATCGCGTGCCGTGAAGATTACAGCACCTGTTCGAGGAATGCCTTGGTCCGCGCCTCCCGCGGGTGATCCAATATTTCCTGCGGCGAGCCGTGCTCCACGATGACGCCTTGATCGGTGAAATAGATGCGGTTGGCGATCTCGCGCGCGAAGCCCATCTCATGGGTGACCAGGATGCACGTCATCCCTTCCCGCGCCAGTTCGCGAATGGTGACCAGCACTTCCTTGACGGTCTCGGGGTCGAGCGCGGCCGTCACCTCGTCGAACAGCATCAAGTCCGGGCGCATCGCGAGCGAGCGCGCAATGGCGACACGCTGCTGCTGGCCGCCCGACAATTCTCCCGGATAGGTGTCTTCCTTGCCTTCGAGGCGGACCTTCCTGATGAGCGCTCGCGCACGGGCCTCGACCTCGCTGCGATCCTGCTTGAGGACGTGGATCGGCGCCATCATGATGTTCTGCAGCGCGGTCCTGTGCGGAAACAGATTGTACTGCTGGAAGACCATGCCCACCTTGCGGCGCAGCGCCAGCTTGTCCACCGCCGGGTCGTTGACCTCCTGTCCCTCGACGGTGATCGAGCCGGAATTGATCGGCACAAGCGCGTTGATCGACCGGATCAATGTCGATTTGCCGGAGCCGGACGGCCCTATGATGCAGATGACCTCGCCCTTCATCACCTCGAAGCTGATGCCCTTGAGCACTTCGGATTGGCCAAACGACTTGTGCACGTCGCGGAGACGGACCATCGGTTGATCGGGAGTCCAGGCTGCCATGGCGATCTCAGCTCTTGACGTTGAAGCGCCGCTCGAGACGGACAGTCCAAAGATTGATCGGGTAACAGTAGATGAAGAAGCACAACAGCGCGAAAGCGTAGAGCGGCGCCAAAAGGTCGGTCCGGCCGCCTTCGGCATTGTGAACCTGCGCGGTCAGGGTCAGCATCTCGTTGATGCCCACGACCGAGGCCAGCACCGTCGCCATGGTGACCAGCGAATAGAGGTTCATCCAGGGAGGCAGCATCCGCTTCACGCACTGGGGCAGGATGATCATCCACAGCGTCTGCCGGCGGGTGAAAGCCAGCGAGTCGGCCGCCTCCCACTGGCCGCTGGAAATGGATTGCACCGCTCCGCGCACGATCTCGGCGACATTGGCCATGACCGGCAGCGCGAAGCCGATGACGGCCTTGACCCAGTCCGGAAACGGAATCGTCACCTCACCGATGCGGAACTCGTAGGGGATCAGGTACATGGCGAAGAACAGCAGCACCAGCCACGGCGCGTTGCGGAAGAACTGGGTCAAGGCCCAGGCGCATCGACTGAGCCATCGGAACTCGCTGAGCTGCAGCAGGCCTAGCCCGAGGCCCACGATCGTGCCCAGCGCCATCGCCAGCACCGAAATGAGGAGGTTGAAGCCGAAGCCGGTCAGAAGCAGCGGCATCCATTTGATGATGACGCCGATTATCGACAGCTCTTCCGAACCCGCCTGCGCACCCGCGGCCGGCGCGAACATAAGCACTGCCGCGGCCAGAACCAGGCCGTGCCAGGCGCGCAAGCTCAGAACCGGCACGCAAGGCGACCGAACCGGCAGCAGCACGGGCAGATCGGTCACCGGCGCGGCGCGCTCTTTCCTCATCGGCCGAATCCCGGAATGCGCAGCGACCGCTCCCAGCGGTGCATGACCCATACGAGCACGCCGACCAGGAGAACGAAGGTGGCCAAGAGCACGAACATCATTTCCGTCACGTTTTGGGATTCGGCCCAGATTTGCGTGGTGGCGTAGAGCGTCTCGGGAACCGCGATGGCGTAGGCAAGCGTCGTGGTCTTCAGCAGATTGACCAGATTGTTGTTCAACGCCGGCAGGCAGACACGCAACGCCAGCGGCAGGACGACATGGCGATAGACGCCGAGGCGGGTGTAGCCGAGAGCTTCGGCCGCCTCCACGGTGGTGTCCGGCACGGCTTCGATCCCGGACCGGAAGATCTCGATGTTGAAGGCACCGGCAAACAGGGAAAGCGAAATGATCGCCCACTGCACATTGCTCAGCAGCGGTTCGCGCAAGCCTATGTCGTTGTAATTGGCGGGCAGCAGCTCGCCCATGCCGAAATAGAAGAAGAAGATCTGCACCAAGGGCGGCGTGTTGCGGAAAATGACGACGAAGATCTCGATCACGCCGCGCACGACCTTGATCCCCGAGCTTTGCAGCCAGGCGCCTATCACACCCACGACGAGGCAGATGAGGATCGACACGACGCTCAGATAGACCGTCATGCCGACGCCCCTGGCGAACTGCCACGCATCGTACGGATCGTAGAAGATCGTGAAATTCAGCCCTGTAGTTTCGTAGAGGCTACGAAACCAATCGGCGATTTCCTGCATGCATATCACCCACCGGCAGATGCAACCGAGGCACGGTCTTTAGCGACCGCGCGCCGGCCGCTTGAGGCAAGTCAGGTCTGGTTCTTGTACTTGTCGTGCATGCGCTCCGAATAATCGGTGGGCGTGATGCCCCACTTCTTTTCTAAGTCGATGATCGTGCCCTTCTTCATCCACTCGATCGTAGCCTTGGACACGAGATCCCTCAGGTCGTCGTTGCCGGGCGCCACGGCCATGATCCAGGGCGTCTCCATGATGCCCTTCAGCGGCATCGAATAGTCGGCGGACCATTGCTTATCGAGCAGCTTGCCCTGGATGAAGGTCTGGTCATAGAGATAGCCGACGCAATTGCCCTGCTTCAGCGCGACGAGCGGCTTGTCGGAGCCGTCGAGCCCGACGATCTTGGCGCCGTATTTCTCGGCGACCGATTTGTTGTAGAACGACCCGATCGTTGCGCAGAGCGGCTTGTCCTTCAGGTCCTCCCAGGACTTGATCTTCGCGCGGTTCGAGACCAGCACGTTGACGGAATCCGAGTAATAGGGCGGATCGACCGCTTCCACGACCTTCCGGCGCTCCGGCTTGTCGGACATGGTGGCGATGAGAAGGTCGATCTTTCCCTGCTTGAGGAACTCCATCCGGTTGGCGGCGACAACCGGCACGAATTCCAGCTTGACGCCGAGCTGCTTGGCGATATCGGCCGCCAGGTCGGGCTCGATGCCGACGATCGCTCCCGACGGATCGCGGAACCCGAACGGCTTGTAGTCGGCCTTGGTTCCGACGATCAGCGTACCACGGGCCTTGATGTCGTCCAGCTTGCCCGCCGACGCTTGCGCCGTCAGCATGGCAAGCATGATTCCCGCGACAGTAAGGGTAAGTTTCTTCATTCGCTCCACTCCTCCCGGATAACGCTCATGGTGTCCGTCTCACCAGCGGCCACAGCGGAAGCGGACCAGTCAAAATGGTGATAAGGCGGTAGCGTCGAAGCTAGAGCGCGCCTGCAGAAGGTCAATGAATGGAACCCGGCGAGGTCGTTGTGCCCCCTCACCAGGCGGCCGCGGACCGTGCGCGCTCGACGATCGCCGAAGCCAACACGTCGAGGGCATCGACCTTCGCCATGCCGGCATCGCGGCCGTCGATGAGAAGCGAAAGTTCGGTGCATGCGATGGCCAGAAGATCGACATCGTCGGCAGCGAGCTGGCGCGCGACGGTATCGAGCCGGCTGCGCAATTCAGCCGTCGCGCCTTCCTTCTTGACCGCCTTGATGACGGCCATGATTTCCGCCTGGTCGTTCGGATATCGGGTTTCGATGCCGAAGGCTTCGAACGCTCGTTCATAGAGACCCAATTGCACCACCGCCGTGGAGGCCAGCATGCCGATCCGTCGACGAGGCAGCGGCCGGCGCGCGATCGCCTCGGCGGTCAGCGCGATCATATCGAGAAGCGGAATGCTAACGGCCGCCGCGATGTCGCCGACATAGCCATGGGCGGTGTTGCAGGCGATGGCGAGCATCGTCGCGCCGGCGCTTTCGAGCCCCTTTGCCATGCGCACCAGTTCGTCGAGCGGACTAGGCCCGGTTCCGTTGATCAGCGCATCGATGCGCGAAGGAACCTTCGGGTTCTGGTCGACCAAAAGATGGATGTGGTCGGAGTCATCCGCGGCGGGCGTCGCCTCCATGACCCGGCGCATCAGGTCGATCGTAGCCGCCGGGCCCATGCCGCCGAGCACGCCGACAATGGGATGGGTAGGCGGATAGTAGTGGCTCATCGCGTTCGGACCTCCCGGACTTGGATGGGATCCCGGTCAGGAATTGCTCTGCAGATCGGTCGGATAACCGAACAGCCCGGCCGAGCCACCGGTATGGAGAAAGACAACCGTCTCGCCTTTCCTGAAGAAGCTCTTCTTAGCCAGATCGATCAATCCGGCCATGCCCTTTCCGGAATAGACCGGGTCGAGCAGAATGCCGTCGCTGCGCGCCAGCGTGCGGATCGCCGCGATCGTATCGGCGGCCGGAAAACCGTAGCCGTCGCCGATGTAATCGCAATTGGCAACGACATGCTCGCGCCTGACTGCACCGGCGATGCCAAGCTTCTCGGCCGTCCGGCAGGCGAGCGAAAAGACGTTCTCCTCCTGCGCTTCCTTCGGCGCGCGCACGCCGATGCCAAGCACCGGCACGCCGCTGTTGATGCCGGCGAGCCCGGTGACCAGCCCGGCCTGGGTTCCGGCACTGCCGGTCGCGTGCACGACACGGTCGATCTTCAGGCCGATGGCATTGGCCTGGTAGACCAGCTCGATGGCGCCGTTCACATAGCCGAGCGCGCCCGTCGGGTTCGATCCGCCACCCGGTATCGCATAGACCTTGCGGCCTTCGGCGCGCAGCCGTTCGGCAGCCTTTTCCATCTCGCCGTTCATATCGGGACTGGCCGGCCGGCGCTCGATCGTCGCGCCGTGGAGACGGTCGAGCAGCACATTGCCGTTTTCGTTGTAGTCGAAATCGGTCTTGCCGGTCCGGTCCTCCAGCATGAGATGGCAGGCCATGGAGAGCTTGGCGGCGGCAGCCGCGGTCTGGCGGGCGTGATTGGATTGGGTGGCGCCCTGCGTTATGATCGTGTCGGCGCCTTCGGCCAGCGCTTCCGCCATCAGGAATTCAAGCTTGCGCGTCTTGTTGCCGCCGGTCGACAGGCCGGTGCAGTCATCGCGCTTGATCCAGATCTCCGGGCCGTTCAATTCCCTTGTCAGGTTCTCGAGCTTTTCGAGAGGCGTGGGCAGATGGCCGAGCGCAACGCGAGGATAGCGGGCAAGGTTCATCGTCAAGTCCTCCTTCGGGGCAAGCAAGTACCGCTTGCACCGGTTTGGAAAAGGTGCCGGTGCGGCTTGAGCCGGCCACCGTCAAGCAATTTTCCGTGAGTCGAGATTGGCCGCACCGATGTGGCTCTTTCTGGCCGATTTGCAGCTCAGCCTGGAATCGCCGCCAGATCGATCTTGGTGAGGTGGCGGGCAGGCCGGCGATGATGTTGCGCTCCTCGCCGAGTTCCTCCAGCCGCGCCTTCGCTTCGGCGACGCGGGCGGCGCGCATCCGGCTCGGCGTTCATGCGCTTCAGACGAAAAAGTCGTAGGCCGCAAAATCCGTGCAGGACGAAACGACGACGTCGCACCTGCCCGCTCCTTACGATATTCTGGTCCAATAATTTAGGAGACCCATCTTTGGTAAGCGCCGAGACCTTGCGCGAGAACATTGTCATCCGCCGCGCTGGCGGCGGCTCCGCGGTACCTGACTGAAGGAGTTCCAGGAATGAAGGATTTCGACGGCAAGGTGGCCCTGGTGACCGGGACTACCGGAATCGGTCTCGCGACCGCCAGGCGCCTCGCGGCAGGAGGTGCCGCGATCATCGCCTGCGGCATCGACCACGCGGCCAATGCGGCGATGCGAGCGGAACTGGAGGGCTGCGAAGCGGGCGCGCTGGTCATCGACACCGACGTCTCTGTTTCCGACCAGGTCCGCGATGCCGTCGCGGCCGGCGTCGAGCGCTTCGGCGGTCTTGACGTGATCGTCAATTCGGCGGCGGTCCATCCCTACGGAACCGCCACGACGACCGACTGGGAAACCTGGAACCGGGCGATGACGGTCAATGTCGGCTCGATCTACCTGACCGCGCATTTCGGCATTCCCGAAATGATCAAGCGGGGCGGCGGCGCCATCGTCAACGTCGCCTCGGTGCAGGGGTTCGCCTGTCAGCAGAACGTCGCTGCCTATGCCACGACCAAGGGCGCCATCCACACGCTGACGCGCTCGCTGGCGCTCGACTACGCTGCGGCCGGCATCCGGGTCAATTCGGTCAGCCCGGGCTCGATCCGCACGCCGATTCTCGAAAAGGCGGCGCGCGGCGAAAACGGCAGCGACGCCGATGTCGAGGAAGCCTACAAGCGCTTCGGCGCGGCGCATCCGCTCGGCCGCATCGGCGAGCCGGAGGAGGTGGCGGAGCTCATCGCCTTCCTGTGCTCGTCGAAAGCCAGCTTCTGCACCGGCGCGGACTACAAGATCGACGGCGGCCTGACCGCCGGCATCGGCGTGAAGTGATGATGAAGATCGGTCTTGGCCTTACCGGAAATCGCTGACGCCGGACAATTTCCGCTTTGCACGTCAGGCAGGCGCCACGCACAACGTTGCCCATCCTACCAGTGGCGGGCGCGATCCTTCGGCGGCGCGCGCATAGAGCCGGGAACGCTGCTCTTCGACGACAAGGAAGGCGTCCTTGTCATCCCGGCAAGCCGCCGCCTCGCGAGACAGAACTCGCCCTGCGGAGCGGGAGCAGGCTTATTGGCGAAGGTCGTATTTCATGATCCTCGGGCTGGCCTATATGCTGTGGAGTACCTGGCAGCGATTGGCCTGCGACGCGGTTGGACGGCAGCGGCGGAGTCGTTCTGCTTCGTTCTTCGAAGTCGGGCGGCGCGCCGGCAAGTGCGCCCGAAAACGTGGTTTCGATCCAAGCCGGCGTCCCGCATGGCTTCGGTACCGGCCATCGCGGCCTGGTGAAATGCATTTGCAAGCATTGGGCCGATGGCGGATTTCATTTGCTTGGTGATCCCCCATCGATAGGGCAAACTGCCTGCTGGGCTTTCAGGAGGAGAAATGAGAGCACGCGCAGCGACGGTCGGAGACCTCGAGGATGTGTTCCGCGACCTGTCCAAGCGGATGTCGGACGAATACCTGGCGGCCGGCAAGGACAGCAAGACCGCCTACGACAATCTGATGATGAACCTGAAGGAAGGCCGGGCGCATGCGCTGGTCCAGGGCGACAAGACGGTCGCCATCATCGCCTGGCATGAGGACAGCGACGCGGCCGACACGCTGTTTGCCGCGCAGGAGGATTTCTTCAGCGCGGCAACCGTTCGCTTCTGCAAGCGTCACATCCGCCATATCCAGGCGCTCGCCGGCAACCTTCCAATACATTCGCGCAGCTGGCTCCAAAGGCCGGATGTCGCAAGATGGTTCCGGGTCATCGGCTATGTCGAGCGCGGCCGAGAGAACGGCGCCACCCTGTTCGAACTGCCACCCTCTCCCAACGGCTGAGCACCGGTGACGGGGCACCTCCGGATTTGCCGGCGGTCTCTCTCGCGACATCCGCGCCCTTCGCCACCCATCGCTTCGCTGCCTTCGGATCAGACGCCGAACCAACGCGACCGCCGGCCGGCGACCGGCTGCTCGCTCCCGGCGCCTGCCAGCCCTGCTCGATGGCGCTGCGCACCGCGTCGGCAATCGCTCTTGCCGAAGCGGGCGAGTTCGAACAGGTCAAGCGCCGCCTAAACGAGGCCGGGCGCATCGCCGGCATGTGGCATGGCCGGCCGCGCTTTGGGAAGCGCGCGGCATGCAACGGCGGGCGCAGAAGAAGGAGGTTCGAGCGCTCGCAGCGTTCGAGACGGCAGCCGGCCGCTACGAGGAGCTTGGCCGGCCGCGCGACCAGGCCAGATGCCTGGCGCGGATCGGAAACCACGCCTGATCTTGCGCCCGACGCCGATTGGCGGGATGGTGCGGAAGGCAGCCGGGGGCGCCGGCAGGCCGGATATGCATGGCTGCTGGAAAACGAGATGGTGCGCGCTTGCCTGGCCCTTGTCGCCCTTGTCGCCCTGGTGAGGCCAACAGAAGCAGGCGAGCGACTGGCTCATCTGCTCGACAACTCCGGTCTGACGGCCGCCTATTTGGCTGAGTCCGACCTTGTCACCGCCTATGCGACCGGGATGGCACGCTACCGTCTTCAGCTCATGGCGCGCAGCGGCACGGCCAACCTCGCCACCCCTCTCGAGCCTCGGGCCTTGCGGCCGGAGTTTCGCCAGCGGACATGGCGCGCGGCGGACGGCAGCCTTTTGCAGGGCTTCGCCGGCAAGGGCGGCTTTCGGCTGACCGTCGGGAACTGCCTTGCCCGTATCTGCGCCGCCAGCGAATGCAGCGAGGCCGGCTGGCCGGTCTATGCCTGCAGTGACGGCCGCAAGCGCAAGATGTCGGTCCAGAGCTTCGCGACGGCGACTTTCGACGGTATCCCTTACCGCCGCCTCAGCGCGCCGCCGGAACCATGACTTCGTCACGATCAGGCCTCCCTGCTCGTGCCTGCAAAAGCCGGCGTCCTACTTCCCCCGAAACGCTGTCTGCATCCCGCAGTTGACCGTCACCCGCAGGATCTTTTGCCGGGGCCGCGGCATCAAGGGCAGCCTCAATCTGAAGTTCTAAAGAGCGATGCCAGGAACCTGCACAGCGGCTCTCCGTTCGGAATCGCTTAGAGGCAAATCGCGCTGCCACCATTTGAGGCGTCGCTTGCACGACCTTGCCATGCATGGCATCTGCGCGGGAATGACACGCAAGCCCATTCCCGCGCGGCGAGAATCCAAGCAAGGCGGCTCGGCCCCAAGAGTCAGCCTTGCCCGTGCGCTGTCGAAGTTCGGGCTGTGCTCGCGCAAGCAGGCCGAAGTGCTGATCGCCGAAGGCCGCGTGCGGGTGGCAGGTAAGGTGGCGCGAGACCCTGCGCTGCGTGTCGATCTCGGCCGCGACCAGATCACCCTCGACGGCGAGCCGGTCGTCGCCGAGCGAAAAGTCTATCTGATGCTCAACAAGCCGCGCGGGCTGGTCACAACGCGCGACGATCCCGAAGGGCGCGGCACCGTCTACGACTGCCTGGCCGATCTCAACCTGCCCTTCGTGGCGCCGGTCGGCCGGCTCGACAAGGCGAGCGAAGGCCTGCTCCTGATGACCAACGACACGCGCTGGGCAAACGGCCTGCTCGATCCCGCCTCGCATGTCGCCAAGACCTATCATGTGCAGATCGCTTCCGTGCCCGGCGAGGAGATGCTCGAACAGTTTCGCGAAGGCGCTGCCGTCGACGGAGAATCGCTGACGGCAAGCTCGATCGCTCTCCTGCGCAGCGGCGGGCGCACGGCCTGGCTGGAGATCGTGCTCGACGAGGGCCGCAACCGCCAGATCCGCCGCCTGCTCGGCGCTTTCGACATCGAGGTGTTGAGGCTGGTGCGGGTGGCGATCGGCGCCTTGCAGCTCGGCGATCTGGCAAAGGGCAAGGCGCGGCACCTGACGGCCGAGGAGCTGGCGACGCTGTCGGGCGAGAGGAGTCGCGCCTAGCATCCCCCTCACCCGGGTTGCCAGCCGAATTGCGAAAGGCAATTCGGGGCAATCCGACCTCTCCCCCGAGGGAGAGGAGCCGACCAGCGTCGGCGCCGACCTCTTCTCCCCTCGGGGAGAAGGTGGCCGCGAAGCGGCCGGATGAGGGGGAGTCCGCGATCGCTATCTCCGGTTCCACCTGCGGATGACCGGCTCGGTCAAATCGTGCTCGTAGCCGAGGATGCTGAGGCTTGCCGTATCGAGAACGAAATGCGCGCCGCCCTGCGGCGACAGGCCCACCCAGCGCGCGGCAAGCACGCGCAGGAAATGCGAGCTCGAGAAGATGAGCACGTTGCCGGCGACGGCGCGAGCCTCGGCGATGACGGCGTCGGCCCGGGCGCCGACTTCGGCGGCCGTCTCGCCGTTCGGACAGCCGTCGCGAAACAATTGCCAGCCGGGGCGTCCGGCAAGGATCTCCTCGGTCGTCACGCCTTCATAGGCGCCATAGTCCCATTCCTGCAGGTCCGGCTTCTTCACGGCGCGCTCGCCGAAGCCGGCGAGCCGGCAGGTGTCGAAGGCGCGCCGCGAGGGGCTCGACCAGACCGCCTGGAAGGTGAGGCCCCTGAGGCGATCGGCAACGTTCCGCGCGGCCTCCTCGCCCTTCGCGGTCAGCGGAATGTCGGTGCGGCCGGTGTGCCTGCCCGACGCGCTCCACTCCGTCTCGCCGTGGCGAACCAGGTAGATTTCCGGAAACGTGCTGCTCATTCGCCGGCCCCCTTCGAATTTGTTGCCCGAACCGGGCGTGCCGGTCGGCACCACCCTATGCGGCGTCCGGCAAGAAGGACAGGCCGCGGCGGAGCCGCGGCCTGTCCAGGCTCAGGAGGATGCTTAAGCGATCTTTGTCTTGACGCAATTCCGGACGGAAAACCGCTGCGCACTTTTCCAGGAATTGCTTTTTAGGCGGGCTGCAAACCCGATAGCGACAAGTCGGCCTCTTCCGACAACTGGCCGGCCATGGCGGCGGCGAATTGCTTCTGGTCGAGCTCACCTTCCCAGCGCGCCACGACAATGGTCGCGACAGCGTTGCCGACGAAGTTGGTGAGCGCCCGGCATTCCGACATGAAGCGGTCGACGCCAAGGATCAGCGCCATGCCGGCGACCGGCACCGAGGGCACGACCGAGAGCGTGGCGGCCAAAGTGATGAAGCCGGCGCCGGTAATGCCGGCAGCACCCTTGGAGCTCAGCATGGCGACGAGCAAGAGCAGGATCTGGTCGCCGAAGGTGAGCGGCGTGTCGGTCGCCTGGGCGATGAACAGCGCCGCCAGCGTCATGTAGATATTGGTGCCGTCGAGATTGAAGGAATACCCAGTCGGAATGACCAGGCCGACCACCGAGCGGTTACAGCCGGCACGCTCCATCTTGGCCATCAAGCCCGGAAGGGCAGCCTCAGAAGACGAGGTGCCGAGCACCAACAGCAGCTCTTCCTTGATGTAGCGGATCAGCGCCAGGATAGAGAAGCCGTTGTACCATGCGACCACGCCCAGCACGACGAGCACGAAGAGCAGCGACGTCAGGTAGAAAGTGCCGATCAGCATGGCGAGATTGGCGATCGTGCCGATGCCATATTTGCCGACGGTGAAGGCCATGGCGCCGAAGGCACCGATGGGCGCCGCCTTCATCAGGATGGCGACGAGGCGGAAGATCGGCGCAGTGAGCGCCTGCAGGAAATCGACGACCGGGCGGCCGCGCTCGCCGACAAGCGCCAGCGCCACGCCGAACAGCACCGAGAAGAACAGCACCTGCAGGATATCACCCTGCGCGAAGGCGCCGGTGATGGTGTCGGGAATGATGTTCATCAGGAAGCCGACGATGGTCGTGTCATGCGCCTTTTCGGTGAAGGTCGAAACCTTCGAGGCGTCGAGCGTCGCCGGATTGATGTGCATGCCGGCGCCGGGCTGGATGACATTCGAAACGACCAGACCGACGATGAGCGCCAGCGTCGAGAAGACGAGGAAATAGGCCATCGCCTTGCCGGCGACGCGGCCGACCTTGTGCAGGTCGGAGACGCCGGCGATTCCGGTCGCGACCGTGAGGAAGATCACCGGCGCGATCACCATCTTGACCAGCTTGATGAAGGCATCGCCCAGCGGTTTCAGCGAGGCGCCGATATCGGGATAGAAATGGCCGAGCAGGATGCCGGCGGCGATCGCCGCCAGGACCTGCACGTAGAGATGCCGGTAAAAGGGAACCTTGCCGCGCGGCTCCGCGGCAGCGATAGCTGTCTGCATCATATCCTCCGTTCAGCCCCGATCGAGAAGCTCGACCTCCCGGGGCAGTTGACCTCCACAGCCTCGCGGCTGCTGCAGAGACGTTTGCAATGGGCGTGCCAGATTCGGTTGCGGGAGATTTCGAACTGATTTCATTCAGCTTTTTCGCTTGAGTGAACTCCCAACCAGGATGAGGCGTGCGACGATCCGCATAGGTCGAATTGTGCTTTGTGCGAAATCATGCACAAATACGGCATGCTGCAACGCCCTGCCGCTGCCCTCTCCTTGACGCCCGAACTGCTCGCCGGGCGGGCGCGGCGCGCCTGGCTGCTGTTTGCCGCGGTGGCGCTGCTCATCGTGCTCGCGGCGCTCTACGGCGCCGGCCTCTATGGGCGGACGACCGAGATCGGGGCGCTCACCACGCAAGGGCGCACCGATGCCAATCTGAAAGTCGCGCTGCTGCGCGCCGTGCTCGAAAATCCGCGCGCGCTGCCGTTGCTTCTGTCCGAAGATCAGCAGGTGCATGACGCGCTGACCGAGCGCAGTCCGGCTTCGATCGACGTGCTGAACCGCAAGCTGGAAGGGCTGGTCTCCGGCACCAAGGCTTCGGTGCTCTACGTCACCGGCACGGACGGTTTTGCGATTGCGTCCAGCAATTGGCGCGAGCCGGTTAGCTTCGTCGGCAACGACTATGGTTTTCGCGCCTATTTCTCCGGCGCCATGCAGTCCGGCACCGCCGAATATTTCGCGCTCGGCAACACCAGCAAGCGCCCCGGGCTCTACATCTCGCGCCGGGTCGGCAGTGCGGCGGCACCGCTCGGCGTCGTCGTGGTCAAGATGGAGTTCGACCAGCTCGAGGCCGACTGGCACGAGGCCAACCGCCCAGCCTATGTCAGCGACGAGCATGGCGTGGTGCTTGTCACCAGCGTGCCTTCCTGGCGCTTCATGACGACGGCGCCGCTTGCCCAGCCGGTGCTTGCCGATATCCGCGCCAGCCAGCAGTTCGGCGACGCGCCGCTTGTGCCCCTGCCGATCACCAAGCCACAGGCGCTGAGCGCCGACGTCGCGCTGGTCCATGCGATTACGCCGGGCGGCAGCGACGCGGAATATCTGCGGCTGTCGACGGCGGTGCCTTCGACGCCGTGGCGGCTCGACTATCTCGTTCCCGCGGAAGCGCCGATTGCCTCGGCCCAGCGCGAAATGCGGCTGCTTGCGCTCGGCGTTGTCGTTCCGCTCATCGCGTTTGCCGCCTATCTGTTGTGGCGCCGGCAATCCGCCCAGATGCGGATCGCCGTCGAGCAGGCGGCGCGCGCCGAGCTCGAGCGCCGCGTCGTCGAGCGCACGCAGGATCTCAGCCTTGCGCGCGACCGGCTGCAGGCCGAGATCGCCGATCACCGCAGCACCGAAGCCAAGCTGCAGATCATGCAGCAGGAGCTGGTGCAGGCCAACCGCCTGGCGACCCTCGGCCAAGTCGCAGCCGGCGTCGCACATGAGATCAACCAGCCGGTGGCGACGATTCGCGCCTATGCCGACAATGCGCGCGTCTTCCTGGAGCGCCGGCAGACGGCGCCGGCGCAAGAGAATCTCGGCGCGATCGCCGCGCTCACCGAGCGCATCGGAGCCATCACCGAAGAGCTGAAGGCCTTCGCCCGCAAGGGGCGCACCGCCGCCGAGCCGGTCGAGCTGCGCGGCGTGATCGAAGGTGCTGTCGTGCTGCTCAGGAGCCGTTTCGCCGGCCGGCTTGACGCGCTGGCGATCACGCTGCCGCCGCCGGCGCTCAAGGTGATGGGTAACCGTCTGCGGCTCGAACAGGTGCTGATCAACCTGTTCCAGAACGCGCTGGAAGCGCTGGAAGGTCGCGACGACGCACGGGTCGAAGTGTCCGCTTCGGAAGCGTCTGGCGGCGTGGCGCTCGTGGTGTCGGACAACGGTCCGGGCATCCCGCCGGCGATCCTGAAATCGCTGTTCACACCGTTCAACACGTCGAAGGAAAGAGGGCTCGGGCTCGGCCTTGTCATTTCGAAAGATATCGTCGCCGATTATGGCGGGCGCATCGACGTGGCAAGCAGCGACCAGGGCACCTGCTTCACCATCCATCTTGCGAAAGCTGGTCCGACATGACGAACGGCAATTCGGTCATCCTGATCGACGACGACGGCGACCTGCTCAAGGCGACTGAACAGACGCTGGAGCTCGCCGGTTTTGCTGTGTCTGCCTTTTCCTCGGCAAGCCAGGCGCTTGCCGGCCTGGATGCCGACTTTGCCGGTGTCGTGGTGTCGGACATCCGCATGCCCGAAATGGATGGCCTGCAGCTCTTCGATCGCGTGGTTGACCTCGACCCGGATATCCCCGTCATCCTGATCACCGGTCATGGCGACATCGCCATGGCGGTCAAGGCGATCAAGGACGGCGCCTATGATTTCATCACCAAACCCTTCGCGGCCGACCGGCTGGCGCAAAGTGTATGGCGCGCGGCGGAGAAGCGCCGCCTGGTGATGGAGAACCGCGCCTTGCGCGAGGCGGCCGAGCAGGCGCAGGAGGGCCTGCCGCTGATCGGCCAGACGCCGGCGATGGAGCGGCTGCGCCGCACGCTAAGGCAGATCGCCGACACCGATGTCGACGTGCTGGTGACCGGCGAGACCGGCTCCGGCAAGGAGGTGGTGGCCAACCTGCTGCACCGCTGGAGCCGCCGCGCCAAGGGCAATTTCGTGGCGCTCAACTGCGGCACGCTGCCGGAAACGGTGATCGAGAGCGAATTGTTCGGCCATGAGGCCGGCGCCTTCACCGGGGCGCAGAAGAAGCGGATCGGACGCATCGAGCATTCGAGCGGCGGCACACTGTTCCTCGACGAGATCGAAAGCATGCCGCCTTCGACGCAGGTGCAGATGCTGCGCGTGCTGGAGATGCGCGAGGTGACGCCGCTCGGCACCAACGAAATCCGGCCGGTCGATCTGCGCGTCGTCGCCGCCGCCAAGGTCGATCTCGGCGACGCGAGCCAGCGCGGCGCTTTCCGCGAGGACCTCTACTACCGGCTCAACGTGGTGACGCTTTCGATCCCGCCGCTGCGCGAGCGCCGAGACGACGTGCCGCTGCTGTTCGGCTATTTCGCCGAGCGCGCCGCGGCCCGCTTCCACCGCCCGGTGCCGGCAGCGCCGGCCGCCGTCCAGCGTCATCTGAGAGAACACGACTGGCCAGGTAACGTGCGCGAGCTGGCGCATTTCGCCGAGCGCTTCGTGCTCGGACTGGAGGAGATCGATGGAAGGCCTTCGCCTCAGCCCACCGATTCGGATGCCTCCCTGCCGTTGCCGGAGCGGCTGGATCGTTACGAGGCCGAGATCATCCGCGAGACACTTGGTCGCAACGACGGCGACGTGCGGCGCACGATCGAGGCGCTCGGAATCCCGCGCAAAACCTTTTACGACAAGCTGCAGCGGCACGGTATCGTGCGCAGCGATTTTTCCAGATAGATCAAGCCGTGGAACCGCGCCACACCCTCGGCCGTTGAGGCCTGCCGGGAAACCGTGGCACGCCGGCACCAGGCAATGGGCGAATGCAGGGCTGCGATGGCGATGTTGGTTGCGCTCGGCAAGCGTTGATGGTTTGTTGCCGCCCAGCGGAGAACGAATGATGCGCGAATCCCTCGGTCAAGACGAATACGGCTCGGCCAACCCCTACGATCCCGACGACCTGCCCAATCTCAATGCGATGGGGCCGGCGATGGGCCGCGGCAGCGATTTCGAGAAATATGCCGTGGCCGTCATCATCGTGTTCGGCGCGCTGATTATCGGCGGCCTGATGGCTGCGTCCATGAACTGGGGCCATCGCAACGGCTTCCTGTTCGCGCTTGGCGGCGCCACGGCCGCTTGGATATCAGGTAATGCGCTGCTGCTCGACCGGCCGCGCATCTATGCGCTGTTCGTCGCCATCGCCGCCGTGATGCTGATCGCGTCCACCCTTACGCTAGTGATTTAATACCCCAAAGCTTCGCCGGACGCAGCCCGGCTGTCGATGGCGCCGTTATAGCGCGCGCCGCCACCCTTCTCGATTTCCGGCAGGCTCTTGCCGCCGACCAATATGCCGGCCGCCTGGCCCCAGGTCTGGTCGCTGAGGTCGAGGTGATAGCCCATGCCGGCGAGCAACCTTTCGGTGTCGCGCGAGAGGCCGAACGGCTCGATATAGACGGTGTCGGGCAGCCATTGATGATGGATGCGCGGCGCGTCGATCGCCTCCTGAATGTTCATGCCATGATCGACGACGTTGACGATGGCTTCCAGCGTGATGGTGATGATACGCGAGCCGCCCGGGCTGCCGATAACCATGAACGGCTTGCCGTCCTTCGTCACGATCGTCGGGCTCATCGAGGACAAAGGCGTCTTCTTCGGCTGGATGGCATTGGCCTCGCCCTGGACCAGTCCGTAAAGGTTGGGCACGCCGGGCTTCTGGGTGAAATCGTCCATCTCGTTGTTGAGCAGGATGCCGGTGCCGCCGGCGACGACGCCGGCGCCGAACGAGCCGTTCAGCGTATAGGTGACAGCGACCGCATTGCCGTCATTGTCGATGATCGAATAGTGGGTCGTCTCCTTCGACTCGCCAAAACCCTTCGGCATCAGGTCCTTCGAGACGCCGGCGCGGAACGGGTCGATCTTGCCGCGGATGTCCTTGGCATAGCCCTTGTCGAGCAGCTTCGAGACCGGATTGTCGACGAAATCCGGGTCGCCGAGCGCCGAGTTGCGGTCGACATAGGCATGGCGCATGGCCTCCACCATGACGTGGACGGTCTCGGCCGAGCCGGCGCCGAGATAGGAGAGCGGGTAGCCTTCCAGGATGTTCAGGATCTCGCAGATGATGAGGCCGCCCGAGCTCGGCGGCGGCGAGGAGATGATCTCGTAGCCGCGATAGGAACAGGTCACGGGTTTCAGCTCGCGCACCGCATATTGCTCGAAATCGGCCTTGGCGAGGATGCCGCCCTTGGCGCCGCTTGCCTTGACGATCGCGTCCGCAATTGCCCCCTTGTAGAAGGCGTCGGGCCCCTTCTCCGAGATTGTCGTAAGCGAGGCGGCAAGGTCCGGCTGCGCTAGCTTCTCGCCGGCGCCATAGGGCTTGCCATCCTTTTTCAGGAAGATGGCGGCCGCGGCCGGATCCTTCGCCAGCCGCGCGGCGCCGCCAGCGAAAGAGGCGGCGTCGCCCTGGCTGAGGACGAAGCCATCCTTGGCGTAAGCAATCGCCGGCGCCATCAGCTCTTGTCTTGAAAGCGTGCCGTATTTCGCGCGCGCCATCTCGAAACCCGCGACGGAGCCCGGCACGCCGATCGCGAGATAACCATCGAGGCTGGCGCCCTTCACCGGATTGCCGTCCTTGTCGAGATACATGGTCCTGGCCGCGGCGAGCGGCGCGCGCTCGCGGAAATCGATGAAGGTCGATCGGCCGTCCTTCAGGCGGACGGTCATGAATCCGCCGCCGCCGATATTGCCGGCGGTCGGATAGACGACGGCGAGCGCATAGCCCACGGCAACGGCGGCATCGACCGCGTTGCCGCCTTTCTTCAGCACCTCGACGCCGACCTCGGTGGCGAGATGCTGGGCCGTTACCACCATGCCATGCTCGCCCGTGGCGGGAGCGGGCGAAGCGGCGAAGACGGCAACCGATGGTGTGAAGGCGAGGATAAGTGAAAGGCTGACGGCGATCAGCGTCCGGCGGGTGAGATGCATGGCGGGCTCTCCGGGCGTGGGGACGCTAGGTAAAGACTGTTGTGAGGGGTTAGTCCAATAACAATTGGATTAGCTTCATGCCCTCCCAGGAATAACAAGTCCGAAGTCGGCGCCGCCCCTCACCTGCCTGCCGGCATCCTCTCCCCGCATAGTGAGGGGGAGAGGGGCGCTCTCGCCGATGATTTCGCCAATGACCGACGTTGCTTAGGAGGCGCCGAGGTCGCGGCCAGTTCCCTTCTCCCCGTTCTACGGGGAGAAGGTGCCGGCAGGCGGATGAGGGGCGGCGCCGACTTCGATAGCTGTCGAACGCCCGCTTGAAACATCGCCGACTTGCCTTCACACAATCCCACCGCCGCCACCCGCAACAGCCGGCCGTTCCGCCGAGACCTTCGCCCGGTAGCCCGCCTCGCGATAGGCGGCGACCGGATCGATGGCGCCGCCGGTCCTGAGCCGCGCCATGGCCAGGATCGGCTCGACATCGGTGCGGTAGGCGCTTTTAAGCGTCTGCGTCGCCATCAGCGCGTCGTTCGCCTCCTGGAAGCCCTCCAGCGCCTTGCGGTCGACCAGCAGCGCCTGCGCGTAGGCGCGCTGCACCTCGACCGCCGACAGCATCAGGCTTTCGATCGGGTCGGTGACGTTGTGGCTCTGGTCGAGCATATGCGCGGGGTTGAAGCCCTTGGCGCCGGCAAGCTCGGCATCGACCAGCTCGTTGAAGACCAGGAACAGCCGGTAGGGATCGATCGTGCCGGCGTCGAGATCATCGTCGCCATATTTAGAATCGTTGAAGTGGAAGCCGCCGAGCTTGCCTAACTGGATCAGCCGCGACACGATCATCTCGATGTTGACGTTGGGCGCGTGGTGGCCGAGGTCGACCAGGCAGAAGGCCTTGTCGCCGAGTTCCTTGGCGATGATGTAGTTGGTGCCCCAGTCCTGCACGACCGTCGAATAGAAAGCCGGCTCGTACATCTTGTGCTCGGTGAACAGGCGCCAGTCGTCCGGCAGGCCGGCATAGATCTCGCGCATCGCATCGAGATAGCGTTCAAACGCCTTTGCGAAATTGACCTGACCGGGGAAGTTCGAGCCGTCGCCGATCCATACCGTCAGCGCCTTGGAGCCCAGCGTCCTGCCGATCTCGATGCATTCGAGATTGTGCTCGACCGCCTGGCGGCGCGTGCCGCCATCGGCATGCGACAACGAGCCGAACTTATAGGAGAGCTTCTGGTCCTTGGCGTCGGAGAAGGTGTTGGAGTTCATGGCGTCGAAGCCAAGGCCGAAGCGCGACGCCGCCTGCTTCAGCCGGTTCGGATCGGCCTTGTCCCACGGGATGTGCAGGGAGACGGTAGGCGTCGCCTGCGTCAATTGACTGATGACGGCGCAGTCCTCGATCTTGTCGAAGATGTCGCGCGGCTCGCCGGGACCGGGAAAACGGGCAAAGCGCGTGCCGCCGGTGCCGACACCCCAGGACGGGATCGCGACGCCGAATTTTTCCACCTTGTCGCGGATGGCGTCGATGGCGATGCCGCGGCGGTCGAGGCGCTCGCCGAGCGTGGCGTAGTCGCGCTCGAGATCGGCTTTGCGCGCAGCGTTGTGGATGGCGACGAGGTCGGCTGAGATGATCTGTTCGGACATTGCAATTTCCTCCCAAATGCGTTCGGTCGGCGCTGCCCCTCATCCGCCTGCCGGCACCTTCTCCCCGTCTAGACGGGGAGAAGGAAAGAAGCTCCAGCGCCGGCGCCCCCTCTCCCCGTCCTTCGCGGGGAGAGGGTAAGGGTGAGGGGCAGTGCCGCCGTCGATAGTCTACCGCGTAAAGCTCTGCGCGTTGCCGGCGTCGACGTTGACGATGTTGCCGGTCGACTTGGCCGACATGTCGGAAGCGAAGAAATAGATCGCTTCGGCGATGTCCTCCGGGAAGACCGAGCGCTTCAGCATCGAGCGCGAGCGGTAATGCTCCTCGAGGTCGTCGGTCGACATCTTGTAGGCGGCGGCGCGCTGCTCCTTCCACTCGCCGCTCCAGATCTTGGAGCCGCGCAGCACGGCATCGGGATTGACGACGTTGACCCTGATCTGCGCCTCCGCGCCCTCCAGCGCAAGGCAGCGGGCGAGATGGATCTCGGCCGCCTTGGCCGTGCAATAGGCGGCGGCGTTGGGCGAAGCGGCGAGCCCGTTCTTCGAGGCGACGAAGACGACGTTGCCGCCGATCTTCTGCGCCCGAAACAGCCGGAAGGCCTCGCGCGAGACGAGGAAATAGCCGGTCGACAGGATGTCCATGTTCCTGTTCCACAGCGAGAGTGTCGTCTCCTCGATCGGCGCCGAGGAAGCCAGGCCGGCGTTGGAAACCAGGATGTCGACGCCGCCGAACTCGACCGACGTTTCGGCGAAGCCAGCAGTCACCTGGTCCTCGGAGGTCACGTCGATCCGCACCGGACGGACGAAATCCTTGCCGTAGGCTTTCGATAGCTCGTCATTGGCTGCGGCAAGTGCTGCCTCGTCGATGTCGGCGAGCACCACGCAGGCGCCTTCGCGCAGCAGCCTGTTGGCGGTGGCGCGGCCGATGCCGCCGGCGCCGCCGGTGACCAGCGCGATCTGGCCGGCCAGCGCCTTCGGCTTCGGCAGGCGCTGGAGCTTCGCTTCCTCGAGCTGCCAATATTCGATGTCGAAGGCTTCCTGGGCCGGCAGGCCGACATAGGACGAGACCGTTGATGCGCCGCGCATGACGTTGATGGCGTTGACATAGAACTCGCCGGAGATGCGGGCGGTGGCCTTGTCGCCGGCGAAGGTGAACATGCCGACTCCCGGCATCAGATAGACAACGGGATTGGGATCGCGAATGGCGGGCGAGTCCGGATGCTTGCAGGCGTCGTAGTAAGCCTGGTAGCCGACGCGGTATTCGGCAATGTCGTCCGCCAGGCGCGCGATGACGGCATCGACATCCGGCTTTGCCGGATCGAACTCGATCACCAGCGGCCGGATCTTGGTGCGCAGGAAATGGTCCGGGCAGGAGGTGCCAAGTGCGGCCAGCGGGCGCAGGTCCTTCGAATTGACGAATTCGAGCACGGCGGGCTGGTCGTCGAAATGGCCGAGCTTGTGGCCCTTCTCGGAGATCAGGCCGCGGATGCGCGGCATCAGCTTCGCGGCGATGGCGCGGCGCGCCGGCGCGTCGAGCGCCTTCACCGCCTCGCCACCGAAGATCGCCTTGCCCTGCGACTTGCGCTCGAACCAGTCGATCGCCTGGTTGATCACCGAGATCGTCGTCTCGTAGCATTCCTTCGGCGTGTCGCCCCAGGTGAACAGGCCGTGGCTTTCGAGCACGACGCCCTTGGCATCGGGGTTTTCGAGGCAGAATTTCTCCAGCCACAGGCCGAGCTCGAAGCCCGGCCGCTTCCACGGCAGCCAGCCGATGGCGTCGCCGAAGACCTCCTTGCTGATCGCCTTGGAGTCCTTCGCCGCGGCAATGGCGATGATGGCATCGGGATGCATATGGTCGACGCAAGCCTTGGGCACAAAGGCATGCAGCGGCGTGTCGATCGAGGCCGCGCGAGGATTGAGGTTGAAGGTGCAGTGGGGCAGATAGCCCACCATCTCGTCCTCATGTGCGAGCCCGCGATAGAGGCCCTTCAGGGCGCGGAGCTTCTCCATATAGAGGGTGGCGAAACCATCGAGCTTGATCGAGGCGCTGTCGCCGCCGGAGCCCTTGACCCAAAGCACCTCGACGTCCTCGCCGGTCAGCGGATCCTTCTGCCAGACCTTGGAGGAGGTGTTGCCGCCGCCATAATTGGTGACGCGCTTGTCGGAGCCGAGCGTGTTCGAGCGATAGACCAGGAGCTCGGGACCGCTCATCCCCTCGGCTTTTGCATCGTCCCAAAGGTTGGCGAGGCGCGAGCCGGAGCGCTTGTCGAGCATAGGTATCCTCCCTTGGAGCGCGAACGGCGCGCTGCTCTTTTCTCGCCCGGAATGTCTACGCAAGCAGCCCGTTTGTCAATCATAAACGATCAATATCGATCATATTGCATTGCACAATGAAATTATGTGATCGGAAATGATTGACACTGCGCGTTTTCTAGTGCCTGATGGCGTTGCAGGGAGGAACCATGCACGAGAAAGAGCGCCACAGGATCATTCTGTCCGCCGTCCAGGAAAAGCCTGTTGTGACGGTGCAGGAGATGGTCGACCTGACGGACTCCTCCGAGGCGACGATCCGGCGCGACATCGCGGCGCTGCATGTGCAGAAACGCCTGCGCCGCGTGCGCGGCGGCGCCGAAGCCATCTCGCCGCCGCAGTTCATCGGCCTTGCCGGCCGGCCCTTCTCGGTCAACGAGACGCTGAACGCCGCGCAGAAGCGGGCGATTGCCCGCGAGGCGGTGAACCTGTGCAAGGACGGCGAGCCGATCATCATCAACGGCGGCACAACCACCTTCCAGATGGTGCATTTCCTGACCGGCCGCCGCATGCCGATCTTCACCAACTCCTTCCCGATCGCCGAGCACCTGCTGAAGCACTCGAAGAACACGGTGATGCTGTCGGGCGGCACCATCTATCGCGAGCAGAACATCATCCTGTCGCCCTTCGACAATGACGTGACGCGCAATTTCTATGCGCGACGCATGTTCATGGGCGCGCAGGGGCTAGGTCCGCTCGGGCTGATGGAAGGCGATCCGCTGCTGATCCAGGCCGAGCAGAAACTGATCGACCAGGCCGACGAGCTGGTGGTGCTGGTCGATTCCTCGAAATTCCGCATGCGCTCGAGCCTGATCCTGTGCGGGCTGTCGCGCATCGCCACCGTGATCACCGACGACGGGATCGAGGACCGCGAGGCCAAGATGCTGGAGACCGCGGGCGTGGCGCTGATCGTGGCCCGCAAACAGTCAAGCGACAAGGAAGAATCTTCACTGCAGGCCTGAGGAGAACTCGCGCCCGCAGCGGCGATGGAATGCAACGCTCAAGGGAGGATATTCGATGAGCTTTTTGAAGAAACTGCTGGTAACGGCGGCCTTTTCTGCCGCCATGTTCGTGAATGCCGCCTATGCCGACAACGTCAAGATCGCGCTGGTGGTGAAGTCGCTCGGCAACGGCTTCTTCGACGCCGCCAACAAGGGCGCCGAGGAAGCGGCCAAGGAGCTGGGCGATGTCGACGTGATCTACACCGGCCCGACCAAGGCGACGGCGGAAGCGCAGATCGAGGTGATCAACTCGCTGATCGCGCAGAAGGTCAACGCGATCGCCGTCTCGGCCAATGACGCCGACGCCCTGGTGCCGGTGCTGAAGAAGGCGATGGATCGCGGCATCACCGTGATCTCGTGGGACTCCGGCGTCGCCAAGGAAGGCCGCCAGCTCCACCTCAACCCGTCCGACACCAACCTGATCGGCGAAACCATCATCAAGCTCGCCGCCGACTATCTGCCGGAAGGCGGCGACGTCGCCATCCTGTCGGCCTCCTCGACCGCGACCAACCAGAACGCCTGGATCGCGGCGGCGAAGAAGGTGCTGCCTGAGAAGTTCCCGAAGATCAAGCTGGTCGCCACCGTCTATGGCGATGACGACTCCGCCAAGAGCACGGACGAGGCCAAGGGCCTGTTGAAGTCCTATCCGAACCTCAAGGCGATCATCGCGCCGACCACGGTGGGTGTTGTCGCGGCTGCGCAGGTGGTGACCGACGAGAACCTGATCGGCAAGGTCAATGTCACGGGGCTCGCGCTGCCATCGGAGTTCAAGAAGTTCATCGACAATGGCGCATCCCAAGCGGTTGCGCTGTGGAACCCGATCGACCTCGGCTACTCGGCGATCTACCTCGCGCATGACCTCGCGGTGAAGAAGGAAGAGGCAAAGCCCGGCGCGACGCTGTCGATCGGCCGCGTCGGCAAGGTGACGCTGGACGACACCAACTCGGCTGCGATGGCTCCGCCCTTCCAGTTCGACAAGACCAACATCGAGAAGTTCTCCAAGATCTATTGATCCTAGGTGACTTCAAGCTCATGCGGCGGGACAATTGTCCCGCCGCATCTTCAAACGGACCTTGCCTCAGGGCCTGATACGGATATGGACACGACAGCCCAGCGCAAAATAGAGACGGAGCGGCCAAAGCCTTCGGGCCAGGCCCAGAGCGCCGGTCCGCGCCTGACGCTCTCCGGCATCTCCAAGAGTTTCCCCGGCGTGCGCGCCCTGCACAATGTCAGCCTGTCGCTCTACCCGGGACAGGTGACGGCGCTGATCGGCGAGAACGGCGCCGGCAAGTCGACGCTGGTCAAGATCATGACCGGCATCTACCAGCCCGACGCCGGCGAGATCAGCATCGACGGCCAGGTCACGACGCTGCCCAGCGCGCATGCCGCCTTTGGCCACGGCATCACCGCCATCCATCAGGAGACGGTGCTGTTCGACGACCTGTCGGTCGCCGAAAACATCTTTCTCGGCCACGCGCCGCGCACCCGCTTCGGCACCATCGACTGGCGCACCATGCGCAAGAACGCGCGCGAGGTGCTGGAGACGATGCGCGCCGGCCATATCGACGCCGACACGCGACTGAAGGACCTCGGCATCGCCAACAAGCACCTCGTAGCCGTTGCTCGTGCGATGTCGATCGACGCGCGCATCGTCATCATGGACGAGCCGACGGCGGCGCTGTCGATGAAGGAGATCGAGGAGCTCTTCCTCTTGATCGAATTCCTGAAGAGCGAAGGCAAGGCGGTGCTCTTCATCAGCCACAAGTTCGACGAGATCTACCGCATCGCCGACCGCTACACCGTCTTCCGCGATGGCGAGATGGTCGGCGAAGGCCTGCTCAAGGATACCGGCCAGAACGAGATCGTGCGCATGATGGTCGGGCGCAACGTCGACCATATTTTCCCGCAGCGCGAGCCGAAGATCGGCGCGCCGGTGCTGTCGGTCTCCGGCCTGTCGCATCCGACCGAGTTCGACGACATCGGCTTCGAATTGCGCAGAGGCGAGATCCTCGGCTTCTACGGCCTGGTCGGCGCCGGGCGCAGCGAGGTGATGCAGGCGATCGCCGGCATCACCCGCACCAGCCGAGGCACCATCTCGCTGGACGGCAAGACGATCACGCCGAAATCGGCGGCGGATTCGATCGAGGCCGGCATCGTCTACGTGCCGGAAGAGCGCGGCAAACAGGGCGTGGTGATCGGCCTGCCGATCTTCCAGAATGTGTCGCTGCCTTCGCTTGCGCGCACCTCGAAATCCGGCGTGCTGAGGCTCGCGGAAGAATTCTCGCTTGCGCGCTCCTATACCGAGCGGCTTGATCTGCGCGCCTCATCGCTCAGCCAGGATGTCGGCACGCTTTCCGGCGGCAATCAGCAGAAGGTGGTCATCGCCAAGTGGCTGGCGACGACGCCGAAGGTGATCATCCTCGACGAGCCGACCAAGGGCATCGATATCGGCTCCAAGGCCGCCGTGCACGGCTTCATGGCCGAATTGGTCGCGCAGGGCCTGTCGGTGATCATGGTGTCGTCCGAGCTGCCGGAAATCCTCGGCATGTCGGACCGCGTCGTGGTCATGCGCGAGGGCCGCATCGCGGCCACTTACGACAACAAAGGCCTCGACGCTGAAACGCTGGTCCGGACCGCAGCGGGGATCGCGGCATGAAGAATTTCCTCAAATACCGCGAGATCTGGCTGCTTGCCGGCATCGCCGCGCTGATCGGCCTGATCTCGACGCGTTTCCCGGGCTTCGCCGATCCCGCCAATCTGCGCCAGGTGTTCAACGACACCTCGATCCTGATGATCCTGGCGCTGGGACAGATGGTGGTGATCCTGACGCGCTCGATCGACCTGTCGATGGCCTCCAACCTCTGCTTCACCGGCATGGTGGTGGCGATGCTCAACGCCGCCCATCCGGCGATCCCGATCCCGGCGCTGATCGTGATCGCTTTGGCCATCGGGCTGGCGCTCGGCGCCATCAACGGTTTCCTGGTGTGGCGGCTGAACATCCCCTCGATCGTGGTGACGCTCGGCACGCTTACCATCTATCGGGGTGCCACCTTCGTCGTCTCCGGCGGCGCCTGGGTCAATGCCGACCAGATGAGCCCGGCCTTCATCAATTTCCAGCGCGCCGCCTTCCTCGGCCTGCCGGTGCTGTCGTGGATCGCTATCATGGTGATCGCGCTGTTCTTCCTGGCGATGACGCGCACGCAGATCGGCCGCTCGATCTACGCCATCGGCGTCAACCCGACCGCGTCGGTCTATGCCGGCATCGATGTCGGCCGCACCAAGTTCATCGTCTTCTGCATCTCCGGCATGATCGGCGGGCTCGCCGGTTACCTGTGGATCTCGCGCTATGTGATCGCCTCGGTCGAGGTCGCCAACGGCTATGAGCTCAACATCATCGCCGCCTGCGTCATCGGCGGCATCTCGATCGCCGGCGGCATCGGCTCGGTCGGCGGCGCGGTGCTCGGCGCGCTGTTCCTCGGCATCATCTCCAACGCGCTGCCGGTCATCAACATCTCGCCCTTCTGGCAGATGGCGATCTCGGGCAGCGCCATCATCCTGGCCGTGGTTCTGAATGCCCGCGGCGAGCGCCGGCAGGGCCGCATTATCCTGAGAAAGGCCGAAGCGACATGAGCGGGAACCCTCTCTGTCTCGCGAAGATGATCAGTTCATTGTCTAGCGCAACGAGCTTCCTTGCAACGTCTGCGCCGCCCCTCATCCGCCTG
>LM655202.1:16084-18760 GCA_000824825.2 Mesorhizobium sp. ORS 3324 | reverse complement strand
AAGCCGCTCTCTTCGGCGATCTTCTCCTGGGAAGCGCTGCTGGTCGTCATCGCGGTTCTCATCTTCGCGGTGAACAGCTTCGCCTCGCCCTATTTCCTCGATCCGTGGTCGCTGTCGGACCTCACCTTCAACTTCACCGAAAAGGGCCTGATCGCGCTCGCGATGGCGCTTCTGATCATCTCGGGCGAGATCGACCTTTCAGTCGCAGCGATCGTCGCGCTCGCCTCGACCATGATGGGCATGGCGGTGCAGGTCGGCGCTGGCACGCCTTTGCTGGTGCTGATCGGCATCGCTGTCGGGCTCGGCTGCGGCGCCTTCAACGGGCTGCTGGTCACAAGGCTCGGCCTGCCGTCGATCGTCGTCACCATCGGCACGATGAGCCTGTTCCGCGGCATCGCTTTCATCATTCTCGGCGACCAGGCCTATAAGGGCTATCCGGCAAGCTTCGCTTTCTTCGGCCAGGGTTATGTCTGGTGGGTTTTCTCGTTCGAGCTGGCGCTGTTCCTCGTCGCTGCGCTCATCTACTGGTTCGTGCTGCATCGCACGAGCTTCGGCCGCCGCGTCTTCGCCATCGGCAACAATCCGGTCGCCTGCCAGTTCTCCGGCGTGCGCGTCGACCGCATCAAGTTCATCCTGTTCTGCCTGACCGGCCTGATGTCGGGCATCGCCTCGGTGCTGATCACTTCACGGCTCGGCTCGACGAGGCCGTCGATCGCGCAGGGCTATGAGCTCGAGGCAATCACCATGGTGGTGCTCGGCGGCGTCTCGATCCTTGGCGGCGCCGGCAGCATCCTCGGCGTCGTGCTCGCCGCCTTCATCATGGGGCTGGTGACGTTCGGCCTCGGCCTGCTCAACGTGCCGGGCATCGTCATGTCGATTTTCATCGGCCTTTTGCTGATCATCGTGATTGCGCTGCCGATCGTGTGGCGGCGGCTGCGCGAAGGACGCTTCGCCTGATGGAAAAATACGCCTTCAAGATGAAGCTCAATCCCGGCATGAAGGCCGAGTACAAGCGCCGCCACGACGAGATCTGGCCTGAACTGGTGGCGCTGCTGAGAGAGGCCGGGATCTCCGACTATTCGATCCATCTCGACGAGGAGACCAGCATCCTGTTCGGGGTGCTTTGGCGGCGTGACGACCACGGCATGGCCGACCTGCCGAAGCACCCGGTGATGCAGGGCTGGTGGGCGCATATGGCCGACGTCATGGAGACCAAAGCCGACAACGAGCCGGTGGCAATGCCGCTGGAAACCATGTTCCATATGGCATGATCGTCGCCGTCATCGATATCGGCAAGACCAACGCCAAGCTGGCGCTGGTCGACCTCGCGACGCTGAGCGAGCTGGCGCTACGCCGCACCGCGAACGCGCCGGTGCGGCGCGCGCCCTACCCGCATCACGATGTCGAGGCGCTGTGGACGTTCATCCTGAACAGCCTTGCCGATCTCAACCGCGAACGGCGGATCGATGCGATCTCGATTACCACGCATGGCGCGACCGGCGCGCTGGTCGACCGCTCAAGCGAACTGGCGCTGCCGGTGCTCGATTACGAATTCGACGGCCCCGACCAGCTTGCGGCCGACTATGACGCCGTACGCCCGCCCTTCGCCGAAACGGGCACGCCGCGCCTGCCGGCCGGCCTCAACGTCGGCGCGCAGCTCTTCTGGCAGCAGAAGCGCTTTCCGGCGGAATTTGCCAAGGCCGCCGCGATCCTGATGTATCCGCAATACTGGGCGCTGCGGCTGACCGGCGTCACCGCCAACGAGGTGACTTCGCTCGGCTGCCACACCGATCTCTGGAACCCTTGGCAGGCGGACTATTCCTCGCTGGTCGACCAGATGGGCTGGCGCCGGCTGATGGCGCCGGTACGGCCGGCAAGAGACCGGCTTGGGCCGATCCTGCCGGCGATCGCGCAACGGACCGGGCTCGACCCGCAGACGCCGGTGTTCTGCGGCCTGCATGATTCCAACGCCTCGCTGCTGCCGCATCTGTTGTCCGATCGGCCACCTTTCTCCGTCGTTTCGACCGGCACCTGGGTGGTGTCGATGGCCGTGGGCGGCCGGAGGATTGACCTCGACCCGGCGCGCGACACGCTGGTCAACGTCAACGCGCTGGGCGACCCGGTGCCTTCGGCGCGCTTCATGGGCGGACGCGAGTTCTCGTTGCTGACTGAGGGCCGGCCCCAAAATTGGAACGAAGACGATGTCGCCGCTGTGCTGGCGCGACAGGTCCTGCTGCTGCCTTCCACTCAGCAAGGCTCCGGGCCGTTCCCGCATCGCGCCGCGCAATGGCGCAACGCCGACGCGTTAAGCCTCCCTCAGCGCTTCGCCGCCGTTTCGTTCTATCTGGCGCTGATGACCGCGACCTGTCTCGAGCTGATCGGCGGCGACGGGCCGACGACGGTCGAGGGACCCTTCGCGCAGAACCGGCTTTTCATCCGCATGCTGGCGGCAGCAACGGGGCGACCGGTCATTGCGTCGGAGACGTCTACCGGGACCAGCATCGGCGCGGCGCTGCTGGCTTCCGACGGCGTTGAGGCTGCGAGCAAAGGCGAGCGGACCGAGCCGCCGGCCGGGCGTGTCTGGAATGACTATGCATGGGCGTGGCAGCAAGCCGTCAGGACGTGACGGCGCCGTGATGCTCGCCACTGCCTGACAGGTCGGCGCCGCCCCTCATT
>LM655202.1:0-15984 GCA_000824825.2 Mesorhizobium sp. ORS 3324 | reverse complement strand
ATAGTGACGGGGAGAAAGATGCTGTCGTCGACGGTTTCGCCAATTGTCTGCGTTGGGGCCGGCGTTGCGGCCAGCTCCCTTCTCCCCGTTCTACGGGGAGAAGGTGCCGGCAGGCGGATGAGGGGCGGCGCCAGCTTTGCCATTGGCCACTCGCCAAACATGCCGCAAGTTAATATCTCAGCCCGCCGTCCCATAAAGCAGCCCCTGCGGATCGATCTCGGGCTTGCGGCCGGCGACGAGGTCGGACAGGAATTTGCCGGAGCCGCAGGCCATGGTCCAGCCGACATGGCCGTGGCCGGTGTCGAGATAGAGGTTGCGGTATTTCGCCTGGCCGATCACCGGAACGGAGTTCGGCATCATCGGCCTCAAGCCGGCCCACAAGACGGCCTTCTTCTCGTCGAAGGCGCCCGGGAAAAGGTCCTTGCCGGTTTCCAGGATGGTCCTGAAGTCGCTCGGCTTGAAGCTGCGGTCGAAGCCGGTGAATTCCGCCGTCGAGGACATCCGCAGGCGGTTACCAAGCCTGGAATAGCCGATCAGCCGGTCTTCGTCGGCGCCGCCCATGGTCGGTCCCTTGTTTTCGTCCTCCAGCGGGATGGTCGCGGTGTAGCCTTTCACCGGATAGACCGGCAAGTCGATGCCGTAGCGGCGGCCGATGAGGCCGCTTTCCGGTCCCATGGAGATGACGACGGCGTCGCCCGTGACCGGACCAGCCGAGGTCATCACCGCGCGCACGTGATCGCCCTCGACGTCGAGGCCTTGCACGGTCGTGCCGAACAGGAATTTGACGCCGAGCTTCTCGGCCACATAAGCGGCAAGCCTGTCGACGAACTGCTTGGAATCACCGGTCTGGTCGATCGGCGAATAGACGCCGCCGGCGATCTTGTCCTTCACGCCGGCGAGCCCGGGTTCCAGCTCGGCCAGCCGGTCGCGGCCGACAATCTCGATCGGCAGGCCGTGCTCGCTGAGATAGCGGTAGTTGTCGGTGCCGGTGTCAAAACTCTTCTGCGAGCGGAAGAAGTAGAGGATGCCTTTCTTGCGCTCGTCGTAACGGATGCCGGTCGTTTCCGAGAGCGCATTGATGCAGTCGCGCGAATAGAGCGCAAGCCTGAGCTTGACGTTGGTGTTGGCGCGCAGGCGCGCCACCGTGCATTCGCGCAGGAAGCGCAGGCTCCAGGCATAGAAATAGGGATCGAGGCGCAGCCTGACCTTGATGCCGAGATCGTGGTTCCAGAGCCCGCGCAGGAAGGTCTTCAGCGCCGCCGGCGAGGCCCAGGCGGTGGCATCGCCCGGCGACACCAGGCCGGCATTCGACTGGCTGGTGCCGCGCGCCGCCGCCTCATGGCGCTCGATGACTGTCACCTCATGGCCATCGCTCGCCAGATAGTAGGCTGCCGCCGTGCCAACCACGCCGGCTCCAAGCACCAAAACCTTCATGCCGCCCCCTTGAGGATCTAATGGGCAGCGCGCCTTCACGCGCCGCTTCAGAAAGCCTTGAATAGCGCGTCCCGAAACACCGGACGAGACCTTGGCCCAACAGCTTGCCGTGTCTACCGCATGCCGCCAAAAGCGCGCAGCGGTTTTGGCGAACGACATGGACAAAACATAGGCTTCAAGCGCGCGCCTGAAACCGCGACTCAGCAGGCATCGTCGTGAGGCATGGAGCGGGTAGCGGGAATCGAACCCGCGCGTTCAGCTTGGGAAGCTGACAGGCTACCATTACATCATACCCGCGCGCGCCCTCGTTAGCATGGTGGCATGGGCCCAAGCAATCGGCTCTCGTCGCAAGATCTGGATATGTTCGACGATCGAGGCGCGGCGCGCCGAGTTCCATCCGCGCCCTGCAGTTCCCCTGGTAGAAATCGGCGCCGCCACGGAAGACCGCTCTCCGGCTCGCCCAGAGCTAACGGCGCGGCACTGCTTGATGCCGGGCAACCGAGTGCGTATTTCTGGGTTGCGCTCCCGAATCGAAGCTCGAACCGGAGAATGGCCTTGTCCGCACTGACACGCTTCCTCGGCGATACGCCGCTCAGGGTGCTCGTGAAGCTGCTGGTGGTTTCCTTCCTCGTCGGCCTCGTCATGCACGCCTTCGGCTGGACGCCGATGGACGTGTTCTATGGCATCCGGCAGTTTTTCATCGACTTGTGGAACCTCGGTTTCCACGCCATCGATCGTTTCCTGGGCTACATCCTGCTCGGCGCCGCGATCGTCGTGCCGGCCTTCATCCTCATCAGGATCGCCAATTACAGGAAGTAGCCCGGACAGCATCACGCATAGCGGGCTGCGACCTCGAACAGGATGGCATGGCGCTCAGCAAGCGCCGGCACATCGGCCGAATAGCCGCCACCGATGACGCCGCACAGCGGAATGCCGCGAGCGCGGAAATGGCTGATCACCATCCCGTCGCGGGCGCCCAGGCCATCGTCGCTCAGCGCCAGGCGGCCGAGCCTGTCTTCGGCATGGACGTCGACCCCCGCGTTGTAGAAGACGATATCCCAGTGCCTCGTTTCCGATAGTTCCGGCAGGATGGCGTCGAGCCGTTCGAGATAGGCGGCATCGCCGGTGCCGTCTGGTAAGGCGATGTCGAGGTCGGAAGCGATCTTGCGCGCGGGGTAGTTGCGTTCGCCATGCATGGAAAAGGTGAAGGCGCGCGGTTCATCCTTCAGGATGTCGGCCGTGCCGTCGCCCTGATGCACGTCGAGATCGACGATCAGGATGTTGCGGACGGCGCCTTCGGCAAGCAGCGCCAGCGAAGCGACCGCCACGTCGTTGAAGGTGCAGAAGCCCGCACCCTGCGCGCGCCTGGCATGATGGCTGCCCCCGGCGGCGTTGCAGGCAATACCGTGCTTGAGCGCCAGCCGTGCCGCCAGCACCGTGCCGGCGGTGGCAAGCTGCGCCCTCAGCGACACGCGCAGCCCGACCGGGAAGCCGATCTCGCGCTCGATCTTTTCGGGCACCTCGCAGGCGATGACCTGGTCGACATAGTCGGCCGCATGCGCGCGCTTCAGCCACGCCGCCGGGGCCGGCTCCGGCATCGAAAGCGTTTGCGGCGCGGCGAGACCGCGGCGCCGCAAGGCCTCCATCAAGAGCGGGTACTTGCTCATCGGAAAGCGGTGATTGACGGCGAAGCCGGCGTCATAGTCGGGGTGGTGGACGATCTGCAAAGGCATGTCGGGGCGGCCTGCGCCGGTCTTTCTGCACCAAGTCTGCTGCGCCGGTGTCGCTGCTCCAAGTCCGGGAATTCGGTTGGCCGCCGCTCGATGGCGATTGCGCGGCAGCGGCAAACTGGGGCACATCGGCAGTTCGATCAAGCAGCAATCACTAGGGTACCAATCCTTGGATAAGGGGGCGACGCAGATCAACGCCAGATCCTTCATCGTCACCAACCGCTCGGTGCTGGCGATCGCGGTGCCGATGACGCTTGCCTATCTGACGACACCGTTGCTCGGCATCGTCGACACGGCGGTGGTCGGCCAGTTCGGCGACGCGGCCCTGCTCGGCGGCCTGGCGGCGGGAGCGCTGGTCTTCGACGTCGTCTTCACCACCTTCAATTTCCTGCGCTCCGGCACCACCGGTCTCGTCGCCCAGGCCTTCGGGCGCGGCGATCCGCTGGAGGAACAAGCGGTGCTCTGGCGCGCCGTGCTGATCGCGATCGTCGCCGGCGTGGTGCTTGCGGCGCTTGCGCCGCTCTTTGCGGTGGGCGGCCAGTGGTTCATGGGTGCCGAGCCGCGCGTTAGCGCGGCGATGTCGGTCTATATCCGCATCAGGCTGCTCGCGGCGCCCTTCTCGCTCATCAACTACGCCATACTGGGCTTCGTGCTGGGGCGCGGCGAAGGCGGGCTGGGGCTGATGCTGCAGGCCGTGCTCAACGGCATCAACATCCTGCTCTGCGTCCTGCTCGGCCTGGAACTCGGCTGGGGCGTCGCCGGCGTTGCCTGGGCGACCGTGACCGGCGAGTTCCTGGCGATGCTGCTCGGCCTTGCCATCGTGCTTGCGCGATTCCGCAAGCTGGAGCGGCCGTCGCGCCGGCGCATCCTCGACCTGCCGGCCTACCGGCGCATGCTGTCGCTCAACCGCGACATCATGATCCGCTCCTTCTCGCTGCTTGCCGCCTTCGCGCTGTTCACACGGCAGGGCGCGCAGTTCGGCACCGTCACGCTCGCCGCCAACGCCGTGCTGATGAACTTCTTCCTCGTTGCCGGCTATTTCCTCGACGGCTTCGCCACCGCCGCCGAGCAGTTGGCCGGGCGCGCCATAGGCGCGCATGCGCCAACCCCCTTCCGCCAGGCCGTGCGGCTGACGCTGATCTGGGGCTTTGGCCTGGCGGCCGTCGCCAGTTTCATTCTGCTGACGGCCGGGGCCGATCTGGTAGCGCTGGTGACGACCTCGCCGGATGTCCGCGCGGTCGCCGACACCTACCTGCCCTGGGCCGCGTTCACGGCGCTGAGCGGCGTGCTCGCCTTCCAGATGGACGGCGTCTTCATCGGCGCCACCTGGTCGCGCGACATGCGCAACATGATGCTCTTCTCGTTCCTCGCCTTCAGCGCCGCACTCATCACGCTGGCGCCGGCCTTCGGCAACAGCGGCCTGTGGGCCGCGCTGCACGTCTTCCTGCTGGTTCGCGGCTTGAGCCTGTTCACCGTGCTGCGGCTCAGGGTGAGGACCGCCTTTAGCTGAGAACCTTCGATGTCCAACGCTCGCAGGCCGTGTCGCGCAACTCGCGTATCGAGCCGAGGCGTTCGCGTTCCACGAATCTCGCCATGCCGGCAACGATGCGCCCGGGCAGCGCCGGGCCGGCATAGATCATGCCGGTGTAGAGCTGGACGAGGTCGGCGCCGGCGCGGATTTTTTCCAGCGCCGTCTCGGTGGAATCGACACCGCCGACGCCAATGATGGCTATCTCCGGACCGAGCAGCTTGCGCATGCGGGCGAGCACCGCGGTCGAGCGCTCGAACAGCGGCTTGCCCGAAAGGCCGCCGGCCTCGCCGGCCAAGCTGGTTGCGTGCAATCCCGTCCGCGACAGCGTCGTGTTGGAAACGATGACGCCGTCGATCTCCTTCTCGGCGACCTCGGCGGCGATGTCTTCCAGTTCGACCTCGACGAGATCCGGTGCGATCTTGAGGAAGACCGGCGGCTGCGCCGAAGCCGTGGCGCGCGCCGCCATCACCCGCGACAGGAGCTCGCCGAGCTGCTCGCGCGCCTGCATGCTGCGCAAGCCCGGCGTGTTGGGCGAGGAGATGTTGACGGTCAGATAGGAGGCATAGGGCGCAAAGCGGGCAACGCCGCGCTCATAATCACTGACACGGTCGGCACTGTCCTTGTTGGCGCCGATGTTGACGCCGACGATGCCTGAACGGCCCTTGCGCGCCGCAAGCCGTTTCTCGGCGGCGGCGTGGCCCTCATTGTTGAAGCCCAGACGGTTGATCACCGCCTCGTCCGCGGTCAGCCGGAAGATGCGCGGCTTGGGGTTGCCCGGCTGCGGCAGCGGCGTGATCGTGCCGACCTCGGCGAAGCCGAAGCCAAGCCTGAGCAGCGCGTCCGGCACCTCGGCATTCTTGTCGTAACCCGCCGCCATGCCGAGCGGGTTCGGAAAGTCGAGACCGCAAATTCTGACCTTCAGCCGCGCGTCATGCGTCGGCGATCGCGCGTCGCGCGAGGAAGGCGAGGCGACCGGCAGACCGCATCTCAGCGCCGCGATGGAGAGGCCATGCGCGGTTTCCGGATCGAATGAGAAAAGCAGTTTTTTGCCGATCCGATCGAGCACGCTCATTCGCCCTCCAGTTCCGGAAACCGATGCGAGCCATCCGCGCCGAGCGGCAGCGGCTTGACCCAAAGAACGGCATCGAGATCGAGCGGAGCGTAGAGATGCGGGAACAGAGCGCCGCCGCGCGATTCTTCGTATTTCAAAGCTTCGCCAAGCTTTGCTTCGTCGATCGCGATCAGAAGCAGGTCCGCCTGGCCCGCGAAATGCTTGGCCGCCGTCTCGCGCACCTGCGCCACGGTGGAGAAATGGATGAAGCCGTCGGCAATGTCGATCGGCGCTCCGGTGAAGCGGCGGTTCCGTTCCGCTTCGCGCCACAGCGCCTCGGGCGCGATCTTGTAGATAATCTGAGACATTGTCGCGCTATAGTCCGAACCACAGACATGGGGAAGGCTCGACCGCGACTCGTCCCCATTTCAGGCGCAAACCTGTGGTATTATTGCTCAACGGCTCATGGAGGATAAACAACATGCGTCTGCAGCACATTGTGATACCGGCGGCGCTTTGCTCGCTGGTTGCGGCCTCGGCCTATTCGGAGGAGACCGACCGCTACCGGCTTGAAAAGTCTGCCAACGGCTATGTCCGCATGGACACCCGGACCGGCGCCATGTCGATCTGCGAAGAGCGCACCGGCCAGTTGGTCTGCAAGATGGCGGCTGACGAGCGCGCCGCCTTCCAGGAGGAGATCGACCGGCTGCAGAGCTCGGTCAAGGCGCTGGACGAGCGCGTCGCCAGGCTCGAGAACACGCCCTCCGCCCGGCTCGAATCCAACCTGCCCAGCGAGGAGGACTTCAACAAGACGATGAACTACATGGAGCGTTTCTTTCGTCGCTTCATGGACATCGTCAAGGACATGGACAGGGAAAACGGCGACGGCGGCGCCAAGCCCGACCCGCAAAAGACCTAAGCCCTGGAGCAATTCCAGGAAAAGTGCATAGCGGTTTTCCGTCCGGAATTGCGTAAAACAAGGAGCCAGAGCGGTTCTGTGTTTCCGTCAAAAAAACTGAACCGCTCTGGGGAAAAAGCCTGGCGCGGCCTTTGTCGCTTGAAAAACGGCCGCGCGGCCGCATAATTATTCCGATCCCAAAAAAGCATATAATCAGCGACGGGATCCGGGGAGGAATATTTGCCGTCGGGCCACACTTTCGTCATTGCCGACGACCATCCGCTTTTTCGCGGCGCCTTGAAGGAGGCGCTTGCCGGCATCGGCGACGTCGCCGCCATCCATGAGGCCGGCGATTTCGAGAGCGCCAAGGCGCTGGTCCTTGCCAATGAAGAGATCGACATGGTGCTACTCGACCTCTCGATGCCGGGCGCCAGCGGCCTGTCGGGCCTGATCTCGCTGCGCGGCATCCACCCGTTGGTGCCGCTGGTCGTGGTATCGGCGCATGACGATCCGGTCACCATCCGCCGCGCGCTCGATCTCGGCGCTTCCGGCTTCATTTCCAAATCGGCGAGCATGGAAGAAATCCGCGATGCCGTGCAGGCGGTGCTTGCCGGCGACATCGCGGCGCCGGCTGGCATCGAGCTCGGCGTCGAGCGCGATCCGGAGATTTCCGACCTGATCAAGCGCCTGCAGGCGCTGACGCCGCAGCAGACACGCGTGCTCGGCATGCTGGCGGAAGGCCTGCTCAACAAGCAGATCGCCTATGAGCTCGGTGTTTCCGAAGCCACCATCAAGGCGCATGTCTCGGCCATCCTGCAGAAGCTCGGCGTCGACAGCCGCACCCAGGCGGTCATCCAGCTTTCCAAGATCGGCAACGATCCGCTGCAGCCGGTGGGCTAGACGCCGAATCTCGAAACCGGCAGAGCCCCCATTGCCGGACTGTCGATCAAGTCGCGGATATGTCCGGCTCGGCAGCTTCCGCATCGAAACTCGCTTTCGAAGCCTCCGCACCCGAAAAGCGCCGCGCTCTCCCGATCGCGACACCCAATCCGAGCGCAGCGATCGCGGCCAGCGGAATGCCGGCGATCCAGGGCAGGCGTGGGGCCAGGGCGTAGAGCGCGGTGCCGACCGAAGGTCCGAGCGAGTCCTTGAGGTCGACCGCCACCGACGAAGCCGCCATGTGGGAGGCGCGCCGCGCCGCGGGCGCGAGCGCGTTGACGGCGGTAGGCACGAGCGGGCCGACCAGCATCTGCGCCATCGCGCAGAGGCTTACCGCGGCGATCAGCGACAGCATGGCGGGCGAGGCCGCGAGCAGGACAAAGGCGGCGATGGTCGACAGCCCCGCGCCGGCCGTCAACCAAAGTGCCGATAGTGCCTCGGCGAAGCGGCTCACCAACATCTGCAGGCCGACGGTCAAAGCGGCCGCATAGGCGAACAGCGTGCCGACGCCGGATGGAGAGAGCGTGCCGGCGTCCTGCGCATAGAGCGGAATGACGGCCTCGATCCAGTTGCCGGAGATCTCGAACAGCACGACCCAGAGGAGCAGCCTTGCCAGGCCGCCGTCACGGAAAACCGGCAGCAGCGCCGACAGGCCTTCCTCCTCCTCTTCATCGTCATCCTGATCGCCGGCGCGTCCGTCGCGAATCGTCTCGTCGAGGGCCGCCAGCATCACGACGCCGCCCAGAATGAGCGTGCCGCCGGCGGCGAGGAAGACGGCGCTAAGCGACAGCAACGCCAGCAAGGCGCCGCAGGCCGGCCCGACGATCTGCCCCGCGCTCGAGCTCACGCGCGCCATACCGAACCAGCGCGGATGCGCCGACGGCTCAGTCACATCGGCGATCGCGGTGAGGATGGTCGGATGCAGCACCGACTCGCACATGCCTGTCAAAATGAGCACGATCGCAGTGGCGGCAACGCCGTGGACAAAGAAGAGGGCGGCGAAGCCGCAGCCGACGCCGAGCGACGAGAAAATCAGCACCGGCCGCCGGCCGACCCGATCCGCAACACCGCCGATCAGCGGCGCGGCGATCAGTTCGCCGCCGGCATAGCAGCCGAACAGCAGGCCGATCGCGCCTATAGGAATGCCGGCTTCGCTGCTCGCCCAGAGCGGAAAGAAAGGCATGAGCGCGCCATCAGCGAAGCCGGCGCAGAAGAACAGCAAGAGGCCGAGCAGCGCCGGACGCGGCCGCCCGCGCCAGGAGGATGAGAATGCGATCATGATTGGTCACCTGCGCGTCAAAGGCCCGGATTCGGGCCGGGATGGCGCGTTGGCTCACGTGAACGCCTACGGCCGCTCGAGGAGCAGCGTGAATTGGTGGTCCGCTTGGGGCGGACCTGTTCAGCCGAGCCGCATCGAGAGTTCCACGTCGTCGCCGAACGGCGTCGACATGTAGCCGCCCGCCGGCGAGCGCACCCGCTCCAGATAGTCGGGAGAGAAATCGGCATTGTCGGCGATGACCAGCGCGCCGGGCCTCAGCCGGCTCTCGACCAGGCTCAGGATCTCAGGATAGAGCGCCTTGGCGCCGTCGAGCAGCAGCAGGTCTATTCGGTCGGGCAGATCGCTGCTCAGCGTCTCCAGCGCGTCGCCTTCGCGGATCTCGACCAGGTCGAGAAGGCCGCCTTCGGCGAGATTGGCCTTGGCGCGCACTACCTTGGAGGGCTCGAATTCCGTCGTGATCAGCCGACCGCCGCCATTGTCCCTCAGCGCCGCGGCGAGGTAGAGCGTCGAGATGCCGAACGAGGTGCCGAACTCGACGATGACGCGCGCGCCGGTGCTGCGCGCCAGCATGTAGAGCAACGTTCCGGTCTCCGGCGAAACCGCGAGCCAAAGGTCCTTCAGGCTGCCGTAGAAATCGAGATACTCAGTCTTGCTTCCCAGCAGGCGCGCCCGCTCGTCGTGCGAGTACCGCGCCATCGCCGGGCTCGTCGCCGCGGCGGCTTCCTTGAACAGGCGGGCGAGCAGGGGCGCGAGCGGGGTTTCGGTCAGGGTGGTCATGGCTGTCTCCGGTCGAATGCGTTCTTGTGTCGCCTCGAAAATACGAATAATCCTTCAGGTTTCCAATTCGGATTCCCGAGCGCGGCCATGATCCAACGTCCAAGCCCTTCAATTTCCACCCGAAAACAGCCCAAACAGGCACGCGCGACGGAGCTTGTCGCGGCGATTCTGCAGGCTGCTGCTCAGGTTTTGGCGAGCGAAGGCGCACAGCGTTTCACCACCACGCGCGTGGCCGAGAAGGCCGGCGTCAGCGTCGGCTCGCTCTACCAATATTTCCCCAACAAGGCGGCGCTGCTGTTTCGCCTGCAGAGCGACGAATGGCGGCAGACGACCGACCTTTTGTGCGGCATCCTCGAGGACACCGAAAAGCCGCCGCTCGAACGGATACGCAGGCTGGTCCATGCCTTCATCCGCTCCGAATGCGAGGAGGCGGCGGTGCGCGGCGCGCTGAACGACGCAGCGCCACTCTATCGCGACGCGCCCGAGGCCCGAGAGGCGAGAGCCACGGCGAACCGCACCGTCGAGACCTTCATGCGGGAGGCGCTGCCCGAGACTTCGGCTCCTGTTCGCGACCTGGCAGGCGAGCTGATCATAAAGACGCTCAGCGCCGTGGGAGCGGATTTTTCAGCGAGCCCGCACACGTCGACCGAGATCGAAGCCTATTCCGACGCGCTCGCCGACATGTTCTGCGCCTATCTCGGGAGTCTGCGGCAGCAAGGCTAGGCAGGAGGAGGATCACTCCGCCGCTGGCGCCAGCGCCCTCACCCTTGCCATCATCGAGCGCAGCACTGCCGGCTTCAACGGCTTGTTGACCACCGGCACGTCGAGCCGGCCCGCGGCGGCGCGCACCTCGCTGGAGCGGTCGGCGGTGATCAGCACGCAAGGCAGGTCCTGGCCATAGGCGGCGCGCAGCCTGCCGATCGCGTCGAGCCCTGTGCCGCCGTCGAGATGGTAGTCGGCAAGCACGACATCCGGCCTTGTCGCGCCGGGCCGCAGCAAATCGCCCGATCCCGAAGCCGTCTCGACGCTGCAGCCCCAGCCTTCGAGCAGCAGCCGCATGCCGTCGAGGATGCGCGCGTCATTGTCGATGCACAGCACATTGAGCCCGGCCAGCGACGAGGCGGAGCGCGCCGGCGCCTTCTCGGCCTCGCGCCGGGGTGCCGCGACCGCCGCCACCGGCAGGATGACGGAAAAGCGCGTGCCCTTGCCCGGATTGGAGAAGATGCGGATCTCGAGCCTCAAAACCCGAGCGATACGGTCGACGATCGAGAGGCCGAGGCCGAGGCCCTCGGCCTCTCGCGCGCCTTCGTCCAGCCGCGTGAATTCGTGGAAGACGGTGTTCAGCTTGTCGCCGGCAATGCCGATGCCGGTGTCGATCACCTGGATTTCCGCCAGCTCGCCGCGCCGCCGCACCCCCACCAGGATGCGGCCCTCGCGCGTGTATTTGATGGCGTTGGAGACGAGGTTCTGGATCAGCCGGCGAAGCAAGTTGCGGTCGGTCATGACGCCGAGCGACGACGGCATGATCTTCAGGCCAAGCTTCTTTTCGGCGGCGAGCGGCCGGAAATCGTTGCCGATCTGGCTGAGCAGCCCGCCGAGGCTGAAGGCGGTATCCTCCGGTTTCAGCGCGCCGGCGTCGAGCCGCGAGATGTCGAGCACCGCGCCGAGGATGGTCTCGACTGATTCCAGCGAGGATTCGATGTTGATCGCCGCCTTGCCGGCCGGCCCCTTGCCGGCCTTCTCGATCAGCGAGGAGCAATAGAGCCGGGCGGCGTTGAGCGGCTGCAGGATGTCGTGGCCGGCGGCGGCGAGGAAGCGCGTCTTGCTGAGATTGGCCTCCTCGGCCAGCATCTGCGCCTGCGCCAGCTCCTCGTTGACGCGGGTGAGCTCGGCTGTGCGGCTCCTGACGCGCTGCTCCAGCGATTCATTCGCTCGCTTCAGCGCCAGGTCCTGCTCGACGCGGCCGGAAATGTCGGCGTAGGTGGCGACGATGCCGCCGTCCGGCATCGGGTTGGAGCGCAGCTCGAGGATGCGGCCGCTGGTCTTGAGCTCCATCTGCCAGGGGCTGACGAAGCTGGTCAGCCGGTTGAGCATCGTCACCCGCTGGTCGGCGGGGATGTCGCCGCGCTCGGCAAGGTGGCGCAGGATCCGGTCGAGCGAGACGCCGACCTGACCCATCTCGTCCGGCAGGTCGAACAGCGCGCGGTATTGCCGGTTCCAACAGATCAGGCGGAAATCCCGGTCGAAGACGGTGATGCCCTGCTCCATCTGGTCGAGCGCGATCTGCAACAGGTCGCGATTGTGCTGCAGCGCCTCGGTGGCGTCGTCGAGCAGCTTGAAGGCGTCCTTGGCATCGCGGTCGTTGCGGCGGAACAGCAGCGACAGGATAAGCCGTGCCGAGGAGGAGCCGACGGCGCTCGCCAGCAGCTGCTCCGAGAAACGGATGACATCCATGCTGGCCTGTTCCGTGCCGTGCAGGGAAACTTTCGCGTCCCGCTCGAAGGATTGGAACGACCGCTCGGTGCGCTCGACGCCGAGGTAGCGGGAGATCGTGTCCTTGAGGTCGTTGACGGTGACGGCGGTGCGGAAGCGCCGGAGGCTGGGCATCGGTCCCGCCTCGCGCGGCACGAAGATCGCCGCCTGGATGCGCTCCAGCGGCACCGACGCGCGAGAGAGGGAACCGAGGACAAAAAACAGGGTGTTGACCGAAAGGCTCCACAACACGCCGTGGTTCAGCGGCTCGCCCACGGTGCCGAACAGGGCCTGCGGCCTCAGCGCCTCGAAGCCGAACAGGCCATGGACGACGATGTCGGTGTCGGAAGCCAGCAGCGAAGGGAGCAGCAGCGTGTAGCCCCATACCAGGATGCCAGCGACCATGCCGAGCGCGGCGCCGCGGCCATTGGCGCGGCGCCAGATCAGCCCGCCGATCAAGGCCGGCGCGAACTGGGCGATCGCGGCAAACGACATCAGCCCGATCGAGGACAGCCGCGCGCTGTTGGTGCTCTCGCGGTAATAGAGGAAGGCGATGAACAGCATGATGAAGATCGACGCCCGCCTGACGTTCAGGATCAGCGTCGACCAGTCCTCATTTTGCGACGATGTGGTCTTGAGCAGCCGGCGCACGAACAGCGGGATGACGAGGTCGTTGGAGATCATGATCGAAAGCGCCACGCTCTCGACGATAACCATTGCGGTCGCCGCCGACAGGCCGCCGACGAAGGCGGCCATGGCCAGCACGTCATGGCCGTTGAACAGCGGCAGCGACAGCACGTAGAGATCGCTGCTGGTTTTCGTGCCGACCAGCGAAAGGCCGGCAAAGGCGATCGGCAGCACGAACAGGTTGATCGCCAGGAGATAGAGCGGGAACACCCAGGTCGCGGTGCGCAGCTCCGCCTCGCTGCGGTTCTCGACGATGGTGACGTAGAATTGGCGCGGCAGCATCAGGATGGCGAAGCCGCTCAAGGTCGTCAGCACCAGCCAGGTGGCGAGAGAGGTGTTGTAGCCCATGGCCTTGCGCACCTGGCCGTTGCCCGAGAGCGCCGTCATCATGTCGCCGGGGCCGCCGAAGATGAGAAAGGTCACCATCAGGCCGATGGCGAGGAAGGCGGCGAGCTTGACCACTGTCTCGACAGCCACCGCCAGCACCAGTCCATCCTGATGCTCGGTGGCGTCGGCATGGCGCGTGCCGAACAGAACCGCAAACAACGCCAGCAGCATCGCCACCACCAGCGAGATGTCGCTGACGAACGGATCGAAGGAAGGCGGCGAGCCGGTGTAATGCTCGATCATCAGGCTGACCGAGCCGGAGATCGCCTTGAGCTGCAGCGCGATGTAGGGCACGGCGCCGATCGTCGCGATCAGCGTCGCGATCGCCGCAACGGTAAAACTCTTGCCGTAGCGTGCACCGAGGAAGTCGGCGATCGAGGTGATCTTCTCGCTCTTGGCCAGCCTTACGATGCGGCTGAGCAACGGGAAGCCGAAGACGAAGACCAGCACCGGCCCGGTGTAGATGCCGAGGAATTCGAGGCCGCGCTCGGAGGAAAGGCCGACCGAGCCGAAGAAGGTCCAGGAGGTGCAATAGATGGCGAGGCTGAGCGCATAGATGAAGGGCCGCGCCCTTCCGAGCCCGGCCGCCACCGAGCGCCGGTCGCCAAAACTCGCAATGGCGAAAAGCAGCGTCACATAGGCGATCGCAATGATGACGACGAACCAGCCTTGCACGGTTCGAACTTCCTCCCTGACCGGCTCCTCACCCGGTCACATTAGACGCAATCACAGCTTGGAAGCCGAGTCCACCACGGCTTTTGGCGCATGGCGACAAGGGCACGTGGCCAGACAGCGTCGGGGACGGACAAACCGGTGCGGTCGCCTTTTTTCCCGTTCTGCAACTGAGGGTTTTTGCTATGGTCGACGCGGGTCGGCGCCGGGGAGGGGGGCGGCAGCACGGCCACCATGGCAAGGAGGGTCGAATGCTGAAAGAATTTCAGGAATTCATTTCCAAGGGCAATGTGATGGACTTGGCCGTCGGCGTCATCATCGGCGCTGCCTTCTCCAAAATCGTCGATTCGCTGGTCAACGACATCATCATGCCTTTCATCGGCGCGCTTGGAGGCGTCGACTTTTCCAACTACTTCATTGGTCTGTCGCACAATGTCACCGCCACAAACTTGGCCGACGCGCGAAAGCAAGGCGCCGTGTTCGCCTATGGCAATTTCATCACCGTGGCGCTGAATTTTCTGATCCTTGCCTTCATTATCTTCCTCATGGTCAAGGCCGTGAACAATCTGCGCAAGCAGTTGGAGAGCCAAAAGCCCGCTCCCGCCGCCGCGCCGCCGCCGGCCGACGTCGCGCTGCTTACCGAAATCCGCGACCTGCTCGCCAAGAAATAAACCTAAGACGGACGCTCTGGACCAAAACCCCGGCCGCTCGCGGCCGGGGTTTTTCGTTTCGCTATCTGGTATGAGCGCACCAAAGACAAAATACGGATCAGCCATGGACGTCATCGAGACCTTGCGCACCGAGGCCCTCGCCGCCCCCGAAAGCGGCATTGTCGCCGTCGTCAAACACGGCCGCTTGCGCGAAGGCCTGATCCCGCTCTGGGCCGGCGAGGGCGACCTGCCGACGCCGTCCTTCATTACCGATGCGGCCGCCCGCGCGCTCGCCAATGGCGAGACCTTCTACACCTGGCAGAAGGGCATTCCGGAGCTCAGGCAGGCGCTCGCCCGCTACTACGGCAGGCACTTCGGCAAGCGCTTCGCCGAGGAGGAGTTCATCGTCACCGGCTCCGGCATGCATGCCATCCAGCTCGCCATCGACGCTCTCGCCGGCAAGGGCGACGAGGTGATCTACCTGTCGCCGGCCTGGCCGAATTTCGCCGCCGCTGCCGGCGTCGCCGGCGCCACGCCCGTGCCGGTCGTGCTCGACCAGTCCGGCAATGGCTGGTCCTGCGATGTCGACAAGATCGCCTCGGCCATCACGCCGCGGACGAAGGCACTGTTCATCAACACACCGTCCAACCCGACCGGCTGGACCGCCGACACCGAAACGCTCAAAGCGATCCTCGACCTCGCCCGCACCCGCAATCTCTGGATCATCGCCGACGAAATCTATGCGCTGTTCCACTACGGCCATGGCCGGGCGCCGTCCTTCATCGACGTGATGGCCGATGAGGATCGCATCCTCTTCGTCAACAGCTTCTCCAAGAACTGGGCGATGACCGGCTGGCGCGTCGGCTGGATCAAGACCCATCCGTCCCTGCAGCAGGTGTTCGAGAACCTGATCCAGTATTCGACCTCCGGCGTCGCCCAGTTCATGCAGCGCGGCGCGGTCGCGGCCCTCGACGAGGGCGACGGCTTCATTGCCGAGCAGGTTGAGCGCGCGCGGGCGGCAAGGGACCTGGTCTGCGATATCCTGGGCGCCACCGGCAAGGCGCGCTTCACCGTGCCGCAAGGAGCGTTCTACCTCTTCTTCACCGTCGACGGCATCACCGATTCCCGAACTGCCGCCTTCGACATCGTCGACCGCGCCAATGTCGGCCTGGCGCCGGGCACGGCCTTCGGCCCCGGCGGCGAGGCCTTCCTCAGGCTGTGCTTCCACCGCCGCCTCGATCAGCTCGAGGAAGCGGCAAATCGCCTGGCGAAATGGATGAAGACGGTGTGAGGCAGGTGGCTTCAGCCGCCTGACTTCGGCACCAGCAGGGGAACGATGCGGTCGCTTGTCGCGACGGCGGGGCGGCCGGCAGAACCGTAGGGGATGCCCAGCGCGTCCCAGGTCTCGACCAGCGCGTCCTGCAATTCTGCGATCAGCGCATCCGAATGGAACGGTGTGGGCGTGATGCGCAGCCGC
>LM655201.1:120544-146507 GCA_000824825.2 Mesorhizobium sp. ORS 3324 | reverse complement strand
GGCGGCAATGGCGGGAACGGCGGCTCAGGTGGCAAAGTTGCAGGTCTCGGCGGCCAGGGCGGCCGTGGCGGAAAAGGCGGTATGGGCGGCTGGGGTGGAACGGGAGGAAACGGAGGCATCGGCGTTAGCGGAACCGATTTCGCGCTGGTAAACAACGGCTCCATCGTCGGTGGCAAGGCCGGTCTTCAGGGAAACGGCGGTCAGGGCGGCCGCGGCGGCAATGGTGGCAATGGCGGTGATGGCGTTCCGGACGACCCCACCGTCGCCACCGGGCTTGCCGGAGGGGGCGGTGACGGCGGCGATGGCGGTCTGGGCAGCTTCGTCGCGGCAAGTTCCGGCGCCGGCGTCAGCGGCTCCTCTTTCACGCTCGTCAACAAGGGCAGCATTGCGGGAGGAGACAACAACGCCGCCGATGCGTATGGCGGCTATGGTGGTGCAGGGGGCGCTGCCGGCCAGAATGGACAATTTGATGGGCAGCGCGACCCGAGCACAGCCGATCCGGGCGACTATGGACGTGACAACAGCAGCCTGCACTGGGGGCTTCCCGGCCCCGCCGGAGCCGGCGTCGTCTCCACAGGCAATGCGACAATCACAAATGCCGGTACTATCTCGGGCGGTCTCGCCACCCTTGCCGGGTTTCCCGACTACGCCGTTCGCGCCAATGCGGTGGAATTGTCCGGCGGCGGCAATTCCCTGGTTCTGGCGGGCGGGTATGATTTCATTGGCAACGTGGTCTCGACCAGCGGCACCGGCAGTGGCGGCGACGCGCTGAAGCTGGGGGGCACGGCTACCGCCTCGTTCGATGTCGGCCAGGTCGCGCCGGCGCTGTCCGGGTCGCTTTCCGGTACGCAATATGTCGGCTTCAGCAGTTTGTCCGTGATCGGTGGCGACTGGGCGGTCACCGGCATCAATGCCAGCAGCCTCGGCTGGGCGCTCGACGGCGGCGTGCTCTCCATCGGCGATGCCAGGTCGCTGGAAGGCGTCGGCCCGGATGCGCTCCTCACCACATTCGACGGCGGCACGTTGCGTACCACCACCTCCATGGCGCTCTCCGGCAATATGGAGGTGCTGTCCGGTGGCGGGACGTTCGAGGCCGCCGCAGGGACGACTGCCAGGTTCGAAGGCGTGCTTTCCGGCGATGGCACCTTCTCAAAATCCGGGTCGGGCGGTCTGATCCTCACAGGCAATTCCTCGGCCTTCACCGGCACGACCGTCATTTCCGTTGGCCGGCTCGCCGTCAACGGCGCGCTCGGTGGAACGATCGATATCGCGGGCGGCACCCTCGGCGGCCGCGGCACAATCGGCGCAGTAACGGTAGGCAGGGGCGGAACCCTGGCCCCAGGCAATTCGATCGGCACGCTGAACGTGGGTTCCGCCACCTTCGATTCCGGCTCGACCTACACGGTGGAACTGAAGAACGGCGGCAACACAGCAGGGGTGCATAACGACTTCGTCAACGCTGCCGGCACGGTGACGATCGATGGCGGCACGGTGCATGTGAAGCCTGAGAACGGTATGGACGACGGCTTCACCTATGCGCCCGACACCACCTACACCATCATCGCCGCGGCCGGCGGCATCTCGGGCGGCTTCGCCTCGCTCACCGACGACTACGCCTTCCTCAACTTCGCGCTCTCTTACGATCCCAACAATGTCTATCTGACCTCGCAACTGGCGGCAGCCTTCTTCTGCCTGCCCGGCATGACCGCTAATCAGTGCGCCGTCAGCGACGCGGCCCTCTCGCTGGGCAGCGGCAGCCTGTTCATGGCTGTCGCCAACCTCTCCAACGCCGAAGCTCCACGGGCACTGGATCAGCTCTCCGGCGAAATCCACGCTTCTGCAAAGACCGCCCTAATCGAGGACAGTCGCTTCCTGCGGGAGGCCGCCGTCGACCGGCTGCGGGACGCGCTCGACGGTGTCGGTGCCTCCAAGGCTCCGGTCATGGCCTATGGGGACGGCGGGCCGGAACTGGCTTCGGCCACCACCGACCGCTTGGCGGTGTGGGGCCGCGGCTTCGGCGCATGGGGCTCATGGGACGGCGACGGCAACGCCGCGAACCTCGACCGCTCCATCGGCGGCTTCTTCATCGGCGCGGATGCTCCGGTGTTCGACAATGGCCGCTTCGGCGCTGTCGCCGGCTACAGCCGCTCTAATTTCAATGTGAAGGACCGCAATTCCTCCGGCGCGAGCGACAACTATTACCTCGGCCTCTATGGCGGCATCCAGTGGGGCAATCTCGCCTTCCGCTCGGGCGCGGCCTATACGTGGAACGACATTTCCACCAGCCGCTCGGTGAGCTTCCCCGGCTTCTCCGACCGGCTGACCGGCGATTACAACGCCGGCACGACCCAGGTGTTCGGCGAACTCGCCTATGGCGTCAATGCCGGGCCGGTCGCTCTTGAGCCCTTCGCCAACCTCGCATGGGTGAACCTCTCCACGAACAGCTTTACTGAACAGGGCGGGGCTGCGGCCCTCGAAGGCCTGGGTGGCTCGATGGACATGGCCTACTCCACGCTTGGCCTGCATGCCTCCACCGACTTCACCCTTGAGGGAGTCACTGCCACCGCACGAGGCTCGCTCAGCTGGCGTCATGCTTTCGGCGACGTGAAATCGGATTCCACTCTGGCCTTTGCGAACGGTGGTTCGCCGTTCTCGATCACGGGCAGTCCCATCGCCAAGGATGCCGCCGTTGTCGAGGCAGGGGTGGACTTCGCCATTGCCGACACCGCCACTTTGGGCTTTTCCTACAGCGGCCAGTTCGCCAGCGGCATGACCGATCAGAGCATTGGAGCCGATCTCGCCGTTAAGTTCTGAGCCGTACCCGGCTTGCCCGCAGGCGAATGTGCGGCTACCGACGAGGAGATCGCCCGTCACCTCTTCCCGCCGCTGACGACATCGATCCTGCCGCATCTGGCGATGAGCCAATGGGCGATCGAGCAGCTGGAGACGCCGCCCACGCCCGGTCGCTGCCGCTATCCCATCACCAAGCTGGAATGCCCGCTGGTGGAGCGGGAGAGCGTGGCGATGGTGCGGGGCGCCGCAGGATGAAGTCACGCAATGATCGCCGATTTGTATTGACATTGTCGTGACAAGCATTAGATATCCGATCCTGATGCAGGAGAATTTCGATGGCGCTGTCCAGCCATGCTGACCGCGATGCGGCGCGAAAGGATGACGTGATTCAGATCCGTGTCTCGGCTGGCACGAAGGCCATTCTTAGTCGCGCAGCGCGGTTGCGTGGGCAAAAGCTGTCGGAGTTCATGCTGGACAGCGCCCGCAAACAGGCCGAGGAAACCATTCTCGATCAGCGCATCTTCTTTCTCGATGCCGATGCGCATGAGAAGTTTCTTGATCTGCTTGATGCCCCGAACAAGCCGACCGAAGAACTTCGCGCACGCATGACACGCAAGCCCGCCTGGGAGCGTTGATGCAAACTGGTGGAGAGCCGTCGCAGCGTTTGCGTGTCGGTCCTCCGGAACGGCTGACCATCCGCTATGACGTTTCCGAATTTCGCAACGGCAGGCATATCGCCCTCGATGATTGGCTGCGCAATCGCGCCCTTGCCGGCGAAGGCTTGTCTGTCCGGACTTATGTGGTCTGCAGCGCGGACACGAAAGATCGGGTCGTCGGTTACTATGCGATCTCGACGGCGATGGAGGAGCGGATCGCGCTGCCAAGCGCGAAGCCACGGCGGGGCATGCCCGAGCAAATCCCATTGCTGCTGATCGGTCGCCTGGCGGTCGATCAGGCGTTCCAAGGAATGGGGCTCGGCGGTGACCTGCTTTCCGATGCGCTGCGGCGCTGTCTCGCTGTCTTGGACATTGCCGGGGTTCGAGCCGTGGTGGCGCATGCGATCGACGATGCGGCGATGGATTTCTATCAACGGCACGGCTTCATTCCGTCCCCGCTGGGCGAGCGGGTCATGCTGTTGCCGATAGAGACCGTGCAGGCGCTGTTCTCGAACGTTCGAGGCTGATCCGTAGAGCGTGGTGAGCGTGAAGTCCTCCACATAAGCGCCGGCGCGCCGCGCTATCCTTGCCTGAATGCCGATCGCATTGCCTTGGCAGCAATTCCGCCGCGGTTTAGCCTGGGCTCATAAGTGGGGAGGCTTCGATGACGTCGACTTTCACCGTTCATGCAGCGTCCGGCTATGAACAGATCATGGGGCGCTGGAGCCGCAGGCTGGCGCCGCTGTTCGTCGACTTTGCCGGCCTGGCCGGTGGCGAAAGGATCCTCGATGTCGGCTGCGGCACCGGCAGCCTGACCTTCGAACTGGCGAAGTCCGCCGGTCTTGCCGAGATCCAAGCCATCGATTTTTCCCCGGTCTTCGTCGAGGCGGCAAGAGAGCGCAACACCGATCCACGAATTACCTTCAGCCAGGCCGACGCCACCGTGCTGCCTTTCGAGGACAATGCCTTCGACCGCGCGCTGGCCCTGCTCGTGCTTCACTTCGTGCCGGAGGCCGGCAAGGCGGTGGCCGAGATGCGCCGCGTGGTGCGGCCGGGCGGCGTGGTCGCGGCCGTGGTGTGGGACCATCTCGGCGGCATGCCGGGCATGCGCATGATGGTCGACACCGTGGCCACGCTCAGCGAAGGCGGACGCCAGCTGCGCAACCGCTATTGCTTCCAGCCGATGATGCAGCCCGGCGAGATGAAACGGACCTTTGTCGAGCAGGGGCTGGCCGACGTCACCGAAACCCAGCTGATGATCCGCATGGACTATCAGAACTTCGATGACTACTGGGCGCCGATCGGCGCCGGCGAAGGCCCGCTCGGCAAGTTCATGACCACGCTTAACGCAGCCGAGCGGGCGCGCGTCGAGGGCGCCGTGCGCGATGCCTATGAGGCCGGCCGTGCCGACGGCCCGCGCTCGTTCGCCAATGTTGCATGGGCGTGCAGGGGCATCGTGCCCTAGAGCGTTTCACCGTTTCACGGAAACGGCGAACCGCTCTATCTCTTTGTTTTGGCGCAATTCCGGACGGAAAACCGTTTCGCACTTTTCCTGGAATTGCTCTAACTCAACGCGATCTCAGCTGTGCGCGCACCGTGTCGCGGAAACTGCGGAAGCTCGGGAATCCGAGAAGCGCAAGCAGCCGGATCAGCGTCGTGGTGGGCAGGCCGGATGGCCTCGGCCATGCCGGCCGCCGTCATGAAGGCGGCGTCGGCCCACCGGAAGCGCAGGAAATCGCCGAGCGCCGGATGCTTGGCGACCAGCTTCGGCTCGCTGGCCAGCGCCGCGACCAGGCCGGGCGGCGGCGCCGGCCTTCCGGGTCGATCTCCCGCATCAAGCCAGGTTGACGGCGACGTTGCGCAGCAACGCCACGGATTTGCGCATGCCTTCCATCGGCGACAGCATCATGTCCTCGTGCTCGATGGAGAGCACGTCGTCGTAGCCGGCCTGCTTCAGCGCGACGCAGAACTGTCGCCACCAGGTCTCACCGTGGCCGTAGCCCAGCGTGATGTAATTCCAGGCCCGATCGGCATAGTGGTTCGGCGGACGCGCATCGAGCACGCCGTCGATGGCCGCCGGTATCGGTTCGATGCGCGTATCCTTGGCGTGTACATAGTAGATCGCCGAGCCAAGCTTGCGCACGGCGGCGATAGGGTCGGCGCCCATCCACAGCGGGTGACTCGGATCATAGTTCGCGCCGACCGTTTCGCCGACGGCATCGCGAAGCCGCAACAGTGTCTGGACATTGTACACGGCCTGATGGCCGTGAAGCTCCAGGCACAATTTGCCTATGCCGAGATTGTTCGCGAACTTCACCAGATCGCGCCAGTAGGGAATGATGCACTCCTCCCACTGGTAGCGCTGGATGTCGGCGCATTCGGGCGGCCAGTCGGTGACGATCCAGTTGGGGTTGGCATCGCCCGGGCCGCCGGGCAGCCCGGACATCATCACCACGCGATCGATCCCCATCAGGCTCGCCAGCCGAATCGTATCCTCGGTCACCTGATGGTGCTTCCTGCCCTGCGGCCCCGGATGCAGCGGATTGCCCGAGCAGTTGAGCGCCGCGATCGTCAGCCCATGGTCGCGGACCTTGGCGACGAATTCGGCGCGGGTCGCGGCATTGTCCAGCATCGCCTGCAGATCGATGTGCGGCGCCGACGACCAGTTGCCGCAGGCGAACTCCAGCGTCTCCAGCCCGAGTTCGGCCGAGGCGTTGAGCATCTCGTCGAAGGAAAGGCTGCCCAGGCTGTCGGTGATCATGCCAATCTTCATTTCGGGACTCCCGGTTGACTTGAGACCTCCGCTCAGAGGCTCACAGGCTCGAACCTGCCGGACCTGGCGGAGGCAAGGGCCGCCTCGCATAGGATCATGGCCTTGCGGCCGTCGCTGGCCGTCACATTGGGCTTCCTGCCGGTTTCGACGCATGTGATGAAGTGATCGATTTCGGCGGCGTAGGACTCGGCGTAGCGTTCGACAAAGAAATAGTAGGGCTTGTCGCGCGATATGGCCTTGCCGCCATACATCTCGACCGAGGTCGGCAGCCGGTTGCCGGCCTGCAGCATGCCGTTGGCGCCATGCACCTCGATGCGCTGGTCGTAGCCATAGGCGGCGCGCACGCTGTTGTTGATGTGGCACTGCCGGCCGAACGCAGTGCGCAGGATGAACATCGCGGTGTCGTAGTCGCCGAGCTTCCTGTATTGCGGCGCCACCAGCGATGAGCCGGTCGCAAAGAGTTCGACCGGCTCCTCGCCGAGCAGATTCCGCGCCATGTCGAAGTCGTGGATGGTCATTTCGCGAAAGACGCCCCCGCCCCCGGCCAGCGCTTCCTCGGTTTCGGGTTCGGGGTCGCGACTGGTGATGATGACCTGCTCGACGGCGCCGATCTCGCCGGCGGCAAGGCGCTCCTTCAGCGCCCGGAAGCTCGGATCGAAGCGGCGGTTGAAGCCGATCTGGAACGGCACGCCTGCTTTCTCGACCGCGGCCAGGCACTCGTCCGTGCGCTTGAGGTCGAGATCGATCGGCTTCTCGCAGAAGATCGCCTTGCCTTTCGCCGCCGCGGCCATGGCAAGCTCGGCATGCGTGCGCGTCGCCGAAGCGATGAACACCATCTTCACCGACGGATCGTTCATCGCGGTCTCGGTGTCGGCGATCTCGGCGCCCGTCATGGCGGCGACCTTGGCGGCGGCCTCGCGATTAGGATCGACGATGTAGCGCAGCCGCACCCTTGGGTGATGCGCGAGATTGCCCGCGTGCACGCGGCCGATCAGCCCCACCCCGAACAGACAAACATCCATCATGCGTTCGACTTTCCTGTCAGGCCGCGCCTTTCGCTGCACGGCCAAGTTCATGTTTCGCCGGGGCACTCATTTGACCGCGCCCATGGTGAGCCCGCGAACCAGATGCCGCTGCACCAGGAGCGCGAAGAAGACGATCGGCAGCGCGCCGATGACGCCGGCTGCCGACATCGAGGCCCAGTCGGTATCGATGCGGCCGATCAGCGTCGCGGTGCCGCGCGGCATGGTCATGGCGCGCGGCGTCGCCGTCAGCGCCAGCGCGAAGAGGAACTCGTTGAAGGTGACCAGCACCGCGAAGATGGCGGTCGCCGCGAGCCCCGGGGCGGCAAGCGGCAGCGTGATGCGGCGGAAGGCGCCGAAGCGCGAATCGCCGTCGACCATCGCGGCCTCCTCGAGATCGACGGGAATCTCGCGGAAGAAGCTCTCCATCATCCAGACGCAGAAGGTGACGTTGAAGGCGGTGTAGGTGGCGATCAGGCCGAGCCAGCTGTCGAGCAGGCCGAGGCTGAGCATCAAGAGATAGACCGGGATCAGGATGACGACGGGCGGGATGATGCGCAGCGTCAGGAGGAACAGGCCGACCTTGCCCTCCATGGCGAGAGGCAGGCGGAAGCGGGCAATGGCGTAGGCGCCCATGGCGCCGGCAACGAGCGCGATGGCGACGGAGAAGAAGGTCACCACAAGCGAGTTCGTCAGGTAGGAGCCGAACTGCTTTTCGGTGAACAGCCGGACATAATTGTCGAGCGTCGGCACGTGCGGGTAGAGCGTGCCTTCCTGCGTGATCTCGCGGTTGGATTTGAGCGAGGTCGAGACCAGCCAGAAGATCGGCAAAAGCACGACGGCCAGCACGAAGATTGTCGTCAGGGCACGGGCGAGACGGGTGCTCATGACGCGTCGACCCTGCGCAGAAGCCGGATGGCGCTGAAGGCGAGCGCGAGCACGACGAGGCCGATCGTCACGAACAGCGCCGCCGCGTATCCGGTCTGCTGGAACTTGAACGCGGTGTCGTAGCCGTAGATCGAGATCAGCCTCGTCGCCTCGCCCGGCCCGCCACGCGTCAGCACGAAGACCTGGTCGAAGGTGCCGAAGGCATCGATGGTCCTGAGCACGATCGCCACCGCCAGCACCGGCCGCATCATCGGGAAGGTGAGGTCGGCAAAGACGCGCCAGGCGCCGGCGCCGTCGACGCGCGCGGCCTCGAACGGCTCGTGCGGCAGCGATTGCAGCCCGGCGAGCAGGATCAGGAACATCAGCGGCGTCCATTCCCAGACGTCGAGCACGACAAGCCCGACGAAGGCGTTGACGGGGTTGCCGAGGATCTGCACCGCGCCGCCGCCCATCGCCTGCGACAGCGCCGTCAGCATGCCGGCATCGCTGGCGTAGATGAGCCGGAAGACGATGGCGACAACGACCGGCGTGACCACCATCGGAATGATGAGCACGGTCCGGAGCAGGCGGATGCCCTGAAACTCCCGCAGGCAGAACAGCGCAAGCGCGAAGCCGAGCACCGCTTCGAACGACACCGACAGCGCGACGAACTTCACGGTGACCCAGAGCGAATTCAGGAACTGGACGTCGCTCCACAGGCGCACGTAGTTCTGCAGGCCGATATCGCCGACCGGCGAGCCATAGCGATAGGCTTTCGTGCTGGCCCTGAGGCCATCCCAAAGCGGATAGACCAGGACGCCGAGCACGATCGTCAGGCCCGGCGCCAGCATGAGATATGGGAGGGCGAGGTCGAGCCCCGCCCCCTGCAGGCGATATTTGCGCGCCTGCGCTGCGCCGTGCATCAGTAGTACCCGGCCGTGGTCAGGTAGTCCTTGACCTGCTTGGCGGCGTTGTCCAACGCCGCGCCGCCGCCGGAACCGGCCTGCAGCGCCTTGTTGAGCTCGATGCCGAGCAGCTCCTCCACTTTCGCCCAATCGGGCGTGCGCGGCCTCGGCAGCGCGCCGGCGTCGAGCTGCTTGAGGGCCACCGGGATCAGCCGGTTGCCCGGCTTGGCGATGCCGAAGGCGCTGCGCTTGACCGGGATCGAGCCCGCTTCCGACAGCTTGGCCTGGGTTTCGGCGCTGACATACCACTTCAGGAACTCGATCGCGTTTGCCTTGTTGGGCGCCGATTTCGGCACGCCGGCGATGAAAATGCCCATCTGGGCGATCGCCGACTGCTGCTTCGGCACGACGCCGAAATCGAGCTTGCCCGCCACCTTGGTCTGGGCGGGATCGTCGGCCTTCAATGCGTTGCCGGAATATTGAATGATGGCGCCGGCATCGCCGCCGAGGATCGCCGCGCCCTCCTGGTCGGAGTCGAACTCGACCACGCCGCTCGGCGCGTTCTGCTTCATCGTGCCGACGAAGAAATCGGCCGATGCCTTGCCTTCCGCCGAATTGAAGATCGGGTTCCACTTGTCGTCGAAGAAGGAGCCGCCGAACGACAGGAAGATCGGATACCAGCTGGTGACGATCGGATTGCCCGTAACGCCGCGGAAGACGACCGGATACTTGATCTTGCCGGCGGCGACGCCTTCCTTGCCCCTGGCGATCACCTCGTCCCAGGTCTTCGGCGCGCCGTTTGTGAAGACGTCGTTGCGGTAGGTGAGCGTCTGCAGGTCGCCGACGAAGGGCACGCAGATCAGCGTCGGCTTGGCATTCTCGAACCCCTTGACGCGTGGCCCCGCCTGCGGCGGCCAGTAGCCCATGTCGATCATCGAGCCGATCCAGTCCTTGTCGGAGCCGTCGATGCCGCCGGCGCCGAGATCCTCGAGCACGTTGGCGGCGCCGAACTGCGGCACCCACGGATCGTCGAGCAGATAGAGGTCGTACTGGCCGGCACCGCTCTGGGCGTCGGCGAACCACTTCTCCAGCGTCACGCCATATTCATCCTCGAGGAATTGGATGTCGAAGCCCTGCTCCCTGGCGAGCGGGATGATCTTCTGCTTGAAGGGCGTGAGCCCGCCATCGGCGAAGGCGCCGATGATGACCTTCTTGCCGGCCGCCCTGGCGGGCATCGGCAAGCCGAGCGTGGTGAGGGCCGTGGTGGCGAGCGCCAGGCCGAGCCCGCCCCTGATGACGGAGCGGCGAGTAAGTCTGCTTGAATGCATCATTTGTCTCTCCCATTGCTGTTGACCCTGTGGACGGCGGTGAGGCCGGCCGCATTGAAGAAACAGGCGTTCGCCGGGTCGAACGCGACGCCGATGCTTTCGCCGACCGCGCCCCTGAAATCACGGCCGGCCCGCACCGAGACGTTGCCGCCTTCGAGGCAGACATTGACCAGTGTCTCGTTGCCCATCGGCTCGACGACATAGATCTCGCCGGGCAGCGCGCCCGGTTCGCCGGGTTGGGCGACGCCGCAGTCTTCCGGACGCAGCCCGATCTCCACGATCCCGGCCTGGCGGCACGCAGCGAGCCGCGTTTGCTCCAATGGCACGATGTTGCGGCCGACCATCACGCCTTGCTCGCCCGGCGCAGCCGGCAGGATGTTCATCGGCGGATTGCCGACGAACGTGGCCACAAAGCGGTTTGCCGGACGGTCGTAGATGTCGATGGGCGGCGCCATCTGCTGCAGCTCGCCGCCATGCATGACGGCGACGAGGTCGGCCATCGTCAGGGCCTCGACCTGGTCGTGGGTGACATAGATGGTGGTGGCGCTGAGGCGCTGGCAGAGCCGCTTGATCTCGCCGCGCATGGTGAGCCGCAGCCGCGCGTCGAGATTGGACAGCGGCTCGTCCATGAGGAAGGCCGCCGGATCGCGCACGATGGCGCGGGCCAGCGCCACGCGCTGGCGCTGGCCGCCGGAGAGCTGGCGCGGCCGGCGGTCGAGCAGATGGCCGATTTCGAGGATGGCGGCGACCTCGCCGATCTTGGCCTTGCGCCCGGCCTCCGGCGTGCCGCGGATCCACAGCGGGTAGCCGATGTTCTCGGCCACCGTCATCTGCGGATAGAGCGCGTAGCTCTGGAAGACCATGGCTATGTCGCGGTCGCGCGGCTGCAGCCGGGTGACGTCGCGCTCGCCGATGAAGACCTTGCCGGAGGTGGGCATGTCGAGGCCAGCCAGGACGCGCAGCGCCGTCGTCTTGCCGCAGCCCGACGGGCCGAGGAGAGCGAGGAACTTGTGGTCCGGCACGGCGAGGTCGAGCGATCGCAGCACGTTGAGCGCGCCAAAATTCTTGACCACATTTTTGTACAAGACCGAACTCATCGCCCTTGCCGGCGCTCCGCGGTTGTTCCCCGGCCTTGCCGCTCGTCGACGATGAAGCCCGCGCCTTGCGCCAGCGCCTTCAGATTGCGGTAGCCCATCGTGGCGTAGGTCAGCGGATGCGCCTTGGCCGGATCCTGCTCGGCCTCGACCACCAGCCAGCCGGAATAGCCCCTGTCGGCGAGGATCTCGAGCAGGCTCGCATAATCGATCGCGCCGTCGCCGGGCACGGTGAAGATGCCTTCCATCACCGCGCCCATGAAGCTCATGTCGGCCTCGCGTGCCTTCTTCAGCACCGCCGGGCGCACATCCTTGCAGTGGACATGGACGACACGGCCGACATGCCGGCGCAACAATTGCTCCGGGTCGCCGCCGGAAAAGGCGCAATGCCCGGTGTCGTAAAGCAGGCCGACCGCCTCGCCGGTCACCTTCATCAGCCTATCGATCTCTTCGTCGGTCTCGACGATCGTGCCCATGTGATGATGAAAAGCCATGCCGACGCCGAAATCAGCAAAACGTTCGGCCAGCCGCGTGATCTTTTCGCCGTAGGGTTTCCACTCGTCGGCCGAAAGCTTCGGCCGCTGCGAGATCGGGTCGTGGATCGCGCCATGGCGGCCACGCGAGGTGTCGGCGTAGACGACATATTTGGCGCCGAGATCCTTGAGCAGCGCCAGATGCGGGCGGATCGCCTCGAACTCCTCGTCCACCTCTTTCTCGCAGATGCGGCCGTCATACCAGCCGGAGACCAGCGCCAGCCCGTAATGGTCGAGGATCGGCCCCAGCGTCCGGCTGTCGCGCGGGAACTTGCCGCCGAGCTCGGTGCCGGCATAGCCGGCTTCCGCTGTTTCGCTCAGACATGTCTCTAGCGGCGTGTCGCCGCCCAGTTCCGGCACGTCGTCATTGGTCCAGGTGATCGGATTGATGCCAAGTCGAACTGTCGTCATTGCTCGCTTTCCGCCCGCGGCCGGCTGGCTGCGGGGTGTTCGTTTTGGGAGGGAAATGGCTGCGTGTGCTGCGGCGGGGCGATCACGGGCCCTGCCGTTTTGCTTGGTCAGACATCCTCCCAGTGTCTTGCCTCGCCTCGACGTCTTACCCCAACGTCAGTGATTGGAGTCTACGCCGGTCTGTCTCCATCGCGAGGGCCAGTTTTACGGAAAATGAAGGAACCAGTTTGAGCACGCCGGCGGCTGTGGCAGGATGGGGAAGGATCATGGAAGGATGTGGCAAATGGAAGAGCTGAGGTTCGTTGCCAGATCCAAGCGCCCATCGTCGGCGCGAGGCACCCCCCTCTGTCGTGCCGGACATCTCCCCCGCAAGGGGGGAGATTGGCAACTCCGCCGCTGGCGCTTTTTCTGCGACGTCGACAATTGGCGAAAGCGACGGCGACATCCGATCTCCCCCCTTGCGGGGGAGATGGCCGGCAGGCCAGAGGGGGGTGGGCGGGAACTCGACGCTGCAAAGCGAGCTCTTTGGAAGCTTCCGTTGCGAGCAGGCCACAGAGACTAACTCCCATGCGCCCTCCACACCCCAAACCCCAGGCCTTCCCGCTCGACATGCTCACCGTGAACCGCTCAAGCGGCGAGCATCTGTCGCGGCAGCTCTATCACGGGCTGGTCGCCATCATCCGCAACCGCACGCTGGCGCCGGGCTCGGAGCTGCCTTCGACCCGGGCTTTAGCCGCCGAGCTCGGCCTTGGCCGCAACACCATCGTTGCGGCCTATGACCAGCTCGTCACCGAAGGCTACCTCGCCAACCGCCAGGGGGCGCGCCCGGTGACAGTCGATCTGCCGGACGGTCCGCGCGAGAGCCCGCCCGAGGCGCACCCGGTGCCGCTGCGCGCGCCTTCGCAGCGCGGCGAAGAGCTGCTCAGCCAACCCTGCCACCATGGCACGCCGGGGCGCTTTGCCTTCCACCCCGGCATGCCGGATCACGCGAGCTTTCCCTTCGGCGTCTGGGGCCGGCTGGTGGCACGCCGCGCCAGCCACGGCGAAACCCTGTTCGGCACCTATGAAGTGACCGGCCACCCGGCGCTGAAGCAGGCGATCGCCGGCTATCTCTATTCCGCGCGCGGCGTGCGCTGCCGGCCGGAGCAGATCGTCATCACCACCGGCGCGCAGGCCGCCTTCGATCTGCTCGCCCGCCTGCTGCTCGACCCAGGCGACACGGTGTGGATGGAGGAACCCGGCTATTACGGCGCCAAGGCCGCGTTGACCGTGGCCGGCGCCCACATCCTGCCCATCCCGGTCGACCAGGAGCGCGGCTGGCGCCTCGACGCGCCAGCGCCTCAGCCCCGCCTGATCTATGTGACGCCGGCCTGCCAGCATCCGCTCGGCATCACCATGCGCATGGAGGAGCGGCTGCGCCTGCTCGACATCGCCGAGACGTCCAACAGCTGGGTGATCGAGGACGATTTCGACGGCGAATACCGCTTTCAGGGCCGCCCTGTGCCGGCGATCCAGAGCATGGACCGCTCCGGCCGCGTCATCTATGTCGGCACCTTCGCCAAGCTGCTCTTCCCCGCACTGCGCCTCGGCTTCATGGTGCTGCCGCCCGACGTGGCGGGGCGCATCGCCAACGCGCTCTCCACCACCGGCCAGTTCGCCCCGTTGCTGCTGCAGGCAGCACTCGCCGACTTCATCACCGAAGGCCATATGAGCCGGCACCTGAAGCGCATGCGCCGCATCTACGCCCAGCGCCGCCAGCTTTTCCGCGAGATCGTCGGCGAGCGCCTGCGCGACGAGATCACGCTTTCGCCGGCCGAAGCCGGCATCCAGGTGGTGGGCTATCTGAAGGAGGGCATCGACGACATCAAGGTCAGCCAGGCCGCGGCGCGAAGGGCGATCAACGTCTCGCCGCTGTCGAAATACTTCCAGAACACGGCGGCCACGCAGGGGTTGGTGCTGGGCTACGCGGCGTGCGATGCGGCGCAGACGCAGGAGGGGGTGGAGCGACTGGCGGCGGCGATCAGGGAAACGCTGGGGTGAGGGAATGTTGCCTGCGACTGGTCGCAGGCCAACGCGTAGGGCAGCGCAGCCTCCGCTCCGTCTCGGCGCTACGCGCCGATCCACCTCTCCCCATTTCATGGGGGCGAGGAAACGCTAGCCGCCAAGGTCACGCCCTCGGAAAGCTGAGTTCCTCGCCCCCACGAATGTGGGGGAGAGGTGGCTCGGCGAAGCCGAGACGGAGCGGGGGAGCGCCCTACGCGATCACACACGCGCCCCTCAAGCGCGCCGCGCCACCACCTCAGCATAGCGCTGCAAATACAGCGGCCAGCCCTGATCCCCGCCGACGCCGTCGCGCACGCCTTCCCAACCCTGGCCGTGGCGCTCGAGGTTCCGGTGCTCGAGCTCGACGCGGGTGCGCCCTGCCGTCTCGGCGATGAAGCACACCTCCCATTCGCTGGTCCTGGCCGGGTCGGTCTCGATCCGCCACTGCGGGCTGATATCCCAGCTCAAGAGCACGCGGGTTGGCGGCTCGTAGGCCAGCACCCGCGCCCACCGGCATTCGCTGCCGTCGACGCCGCGGTCATAGACATGGCCGCCGACCCGAGGCTCGAACACCGTCTCGGCGATCTTGACCGCCAGCAGATTGTGCTCCGGCGGTTTGAAGCTGCCGAAGCCTTCGGTGAAAACCTTGAAGGCGCGCTCGATCGGCGCCTCGACCACGACGGATTGTTTCACGGACGCGATGGGGACTTGGGTATTCATGGTCGCTCCTCTGGTGGGGTCTCGACGGCCTGCTTGTAGGCCGCGAGCGTCTTGCTCCAGAACCGGTCGAGCCAGGCGCGCATCTGGCCGAGCCCGTGCGGGTCGATGTGGTAGACGTTGCTGGCGCCCTTCGGCTCGGCCCGGACCAGCCGCGAACTCTTGAGCACCTTCAGATGCTGCGACACCGCCGACTGCGACACGGCGACCTGCCGCGTGATCTCCGCCACCGACCGCGGCCGCTCCGCGATCAGCTCGAAAATCCGCCTGCGGGTGGTGTCACCAAGGGCCGCGAGCTGGGCGCTATCAACAGTCATGACTTATGATTAGTGCAGACTGATGATGGAGTCAAGCGGGACTAGCTAGGCGGTAGCCCGCGATCCCAGTGAGGAGCTGAAGATTTCGGAGATTGGCGCACCCGACAAGATTCGAACTTGTGACCTCTGCCTTCGGAGGGCAGCGCTCTATCCAGCTGAGCTACGGGTGCTTCCGGGAAGCCGGAAAACGAACCGGCCGGAGAGCCGGCCAGCCACGGCTTCTTAGCGGAAGCGGCGGCGGGCTTCAACGGCCAAGTGCCTCATATGTGAAATCGCTGCGCGATCCGGCCAACATATCCGTTTGAGCCGAGGCAACTGCCGCTGTTCAGCTAACCCGGTCGAGACTTCGGGCTTTCCGCAACCCGGTTGGCCTCGAGGAACTGGCGGACGGAAGGCGCGGGGTTGTGCTGCCGCCATGCCAACCAATAATCGATCGTGTGCTGCCACCACGGCAGCGACCTGAGGACCAGACCCGGAGTTTCGGCGCGCGCGATGCTGGCTTGCGCGAAGGCGCGCCCGGCGCCGGCCTCCACGAGACCGAGCAGCGCCGAGAGCTGCGCAACTTCATACCGGATGTCGGGATAAAACCCGGCATTTGTGCATTGCTGCAGAAACCGGTCGCGCCAATACGCGTCGCCTTCTCTTGGAAGTGCCACCCACGGGCTTGCCTCAAGATCGCTCGGGGTGATCGATCGCCTCGAGGCCAGGTTGTCCTCCGTGGATACGACAAGCCTCATGCTGTCGGACAGCAGCTTGCTGCTGGCAATGCCGTCGGGCCATTTGCGCGGCGTGTAGAGGATTGCGATATCGAGCTGATTGCTTGCGAGTGCGTTGAGCTGGGTTTCCGTGCTGGCGGCGACAAGATCGACGACAAGTGACGGAGCATGACGCCGGAGGTTCCGCAGATGAGCGCTGAGAACCCCGCCTTGCATGGCGCCATCGACATAGCCAACGCGGATACGCCCGCTCTCACCGCTCGACAGCGCGCGCGCATGGCGGACCAGGCCATCCGCCTGGGCGACGACGGCTCTCGCGTCATCGGCCACTGCCGCGCCGATCGGAGTCAGGGCAATCCGTTGCCGTTGGCGGGCGAACAGCTCGACGCCGAGCTCGGCCTCCAACTCGCGTATCGCACGACTGAGAGGCGGTTGCGAGATGTGCAGCCGTTGCGCCGCGCGTGTGACGTGCCCGCAATCGGCGACCGCCAGGAAATAGCGCAGGTGCCGAAGCTCCATTTCATACCCATCAGGTATCAATCGGGTCCAGATCGGTCTTTGACTGTATCAACTCGAAGCGCGATCTTCCAGCCTTGATTGATCGTGGACGGGAGGCCTGATGAAAGCTGTCGTGTTTGATAGGCCCGGAGCTGCTGAGGAGGTTCTCGAGAATAGGGACATGCCTGTTCCCGCATGCGGCCCCCGGCAGGCCCTCGTGCGCGTCACGGCTCGCGTTGTCCAGCCGGCCGACTGGCTCTTCGTCGCCGACAAATATTCGACGAAGCCGTCTTATCCGCAGGTCGCCGGATTCGATGGGGCCGGCATTGTCGAGGCGATCGGCGCTGACGTGCGTGAGCTGGAGGTAGGACGGCGCGTCGCATTCCGAAGCCCGGGTGCCTGGGCCGAATACGCATCCGTGCCGGTCGAGCGTATCTATCCGGTTCCGGCCGAGTTCGCGCAACGGCTCTCCGACGATATCGTGTGCCAGTTTCCGCTCAATCCGCTAACCGCGTGGGGCCTCTTGGACCTGGCCTCCGTCAACGCCGGGGAGAGGGTGCTTCTTACCGCGGCGCGGTCCGTCGTCGCCGCCGTGGCCGGTCAATTGGCCCGCGAGCGGGGAGCCGTCGTCGAAGGGCTCTATCGCCATGACGGGGGCTATAAGCTGCGCGATTGGGAAAACCGGACGATAAGCATCGGCGATAGTGTCGCCGATGCGCTCGCGGACGCCAAGCCGTACGACTTGATCCTCGATCCCGTAGGGGGGCCCGACACGTTGGCCCTCATCGCGCGCGCCGCGCAAGGGGCAAGCCTGTTCTCCTACGGCGTTCTCGACGATCGCCCGATCGAGATCAAGGCATCGACCTTGCTTTACAAAGCGCTGCGCTGGCGGGGCTTCGCCGTAAGTGTCTGGCAAAACAAGGCAAGCGCCGAAACCTTGGCGACTGCAGCGAGGGACTGCTGGTCCATCCTTTCGCGATATCCCGAAAAGCTGCCCGTCGTCGCCCGATATCGCCTCGAAGAATTCGCTATGGCGTTGCCGCGCGCCCGGACGAGCGCGGGCGAAGGCAAGGTCGTGCTCGTCTGATTTGCGACGGAGCAAGCGCGGTGCCTGACACATTCAACCCAGCAATCGGCAAGTCGCCGCGGGCATGCTTCAACGGCCAATTCGGATGGTGGCATATTAAGGCACCGGACGGTGGCACGAGCTCCGGCATCAGAAGGTCAGAGCGTCGGTGGTCGAGGCGTCTTGCCGACTTGCCCCGGCTTGGCGCTTATTGGTGCCGGGGCGCGGGCCTCACCCCTCCGCTTCGCTCTTGGCGACCCTCCGCCTCACCCCTCTTGTCGCCCGCTTCTGCTTCTTCGCGGTCAGCTCGTGCATCGCATCGAGCTGCATCTGCTGCATTTCGGCGAGCCGCTGCCATTGGCGCGAGATGAGGTAGTCGAGCTTTTCGTGCAGGTGCCGCACTTCGAGCTCCGCCTTCAGGTTCACCCGGTAGTCGTTGAAGGAGCGCAGCCGGTCTTTCGCTTCCTGCCGCTTCTGGCTCATCATGATCACCGGCGCCTGGATGGCGGCGATGCAGGAGAGCAGGAGGTTGAGCAGGATGAACGGGTAAGGGTCGAAGGCGCTCGTCGTGCCCGCCACCAGGTTGAGGCCGATCCACAGCACCAGCACGGTGGCAAACGAGATCAGGAACCACCAGCTGCCGCCGAACTCGGCCATGGTGTCGGAAACGCGGTCGGCGAAGGAGCGGTGCTCCTCGAATTCCTCTTCCGAGTTTTCCGAGATCGTGTCCTGTCTGGCGATCGATTCCACCACCTGACGATCGAGCTCGGAGAATTCGCCGTGCTCCTGCTGCAGCAGTTCCTCCATATAGCGCATGCGATAGCGGGAAAGCTCCTCGCGACTGATGCGGGCGCCGCGCGGCAGGTCCGGATGGTCGGCGCGGATGCGGTCGGAAAGGCTGGGCCTGAGATCGTCGATGCGCACCAGGTCGCGCTTGCGGAATTTGCGGCCGCTGATCGCCGACGGCTTTTTCTTGGGCTTGACCCGCGCCGTGCCTGGAACGTGCGGTTCCGAATCCGGCACCTCCGGCGCTTCGAGGATCTCGTCCGCCGCCTCATGCACGTCCTCGTGGACGGTTGCCGCCTCGAGATATTCGCCGCCACTCTCGTTCTCGTTGTCCGCCTGCTTCTGCGCGGACGCCTTGGGGTCGCTGGCCATGGTCAATGCTCCTGTTCTCCCTGCCGATACGATACGCCAAGCCGGCGCGGCATATCCATGGTGACAGGTGAATGCCGCATCTGTGTAAAGTTCTTGTGATTGGGGGGCGGGGCCTCCTGCCGGTCAACTCGCCCGCAATCGCGTAGGGCAGCGCCGGCCCCTCATCCGGCCGCTTCGCGGCCACCTTCTCCCCGTTGGGGGAGAAGAGACTGGCGCCGGCAATCTCCTCTCCCCTGGGGGAAAGGTCAGCCGAGCGAAGCGGAGGCTGGGTGAGGGGGGAGCGCCGTGGGCGATTGCTCTCCCGTTGAGGAGACTGGCGCCATGGTCGCCGCCGGCTGGCATCATTCTGGCCCTGTGGGGCGCCCGGCCGGCAATCTATATCCAAATCAGGCCTGGCCGCTCGGGCTCCGCCATTTGGGGCGTGCATGGCCCCGCAAAAGAGGGATCGCGTCTCATGTACAAGCATCTGCTGATTGCCACCGACGGTTCGGAGCTCGCCGGCAAGGGTGTCGCCCACGGCCTGGAACTGGCCAAGGGCCTCGGCGCCACCGTCACCTTCGTCACCGTCTCCGAGCCGTTCCCGGCGCTGGCCTGGGGCGGCGCCATGGCCGGATATGTCGCCGGCGACGAGCTCACCTACTACGAGGAGAGCGCGCGCAAATATGCCCGCCAGGTGCTGGACAAGTGCAAGGCCTCGGCCGACGCGCTCGGTGTGCGCGCGAAGACCCTGCATATCGAGAACCGGGCGCCCGCCGAGGCGATCCTCGACACGGCGCGCGCGGATGCCTGCGACCTGATCGTCATGGCCTCGCACGGCCGCCGCGGCCTCGGCCGGCTGATGCTCGGCAGCCAGACCGCGGAGGTTGTGTCGCTGACGGAGATTCCGGTGCTGGTGGTGCGGTAAAACCGCTGGTTCGTCACCCTATGGCGGAGCGACGCGAAGCGGAGCGCAGACCCTAGGATGACGACGTGGAAGGCAAGTCAGCGCTACACTGCTCCGGTTGCTACTGCGGCGGCAAACCTGGCAGCGACGAATCGGGCGCCGGCACACCAGGCGCCGACAAACCGGACGCCGACGAAGCGGCCTGCGGCTGCCCGGCATACATCAGCTTCGGCTTGGCGTCGGCGATCGTCGCCGTGAGACTGCGCTGGATCAGCGCTTCGACATGGTCGTTGCGCTGGCGCGCGCTTTCGGCGCCCATCACCACCGCGATCAGATGCCTTCCGTCGGCATTGTAGGAGGTGACGATGTTGTAGCCGGAGGCGCGGATATAGCCGGTCTTGATGCCGTCGACGCCGCGCACCCGTCCGAGCATGTCGTTGTGGCCGCGCACCAGCCGGCCGCGGAACATGAAGTCGCTTTCGGAGAAATAGTGGAAATGCTGTGGGAAGCGGTGCTCGAGCGCTATCCCCAGCACTGCCATGTCGCGCGCGCTCGTCACCTGGCCGTCGTCGGGCAGGCCGCAGGCGTTGCGGAAATTGGTGCTCACCATGCCGAGCTGATGCGCCTTGGCGGTCATCATGGCCGCGAACTGCTCCTCGCTGCCGCCGCCGAGATATTCGCCCACCGCCACCGCCACGTCGTTCGCCGATTTCACCACCATGGCGCGGATGGCGGAATCGACATCGATCGTCTCGCCGCGCCGGAAGCGCAGCTTGGTCGGCGGCTGCGAGGCGGCGTGGTCGGAAACCGGTATCTGCGTCTCCTTGGTCACCCGACCGCTCTCCAGCGCCTCGAACAGCATGTAGAGCGTCATCATCTTGGTGAGCGACGCCGGATAGCGCTGCGCCGTCGAGTTCACCTCGAAGAGCGTCTTGCCGGTCGAGGCATCGACCACGATCGCCGCATATTTCTGCGGCGCGGCCGGCACGGCCAGCACGCTTTCCGGCGGCGCCGCGGTGGTGCAGCCGGAGACCAGCACCAGAAAGGCAAGCGCGGCGATCAGTTTTTGGAGGAGCGGGAGGAGACGTGGAATGGACAAGATGGTTCTTAAGCTGTTGCTGAGATGAGGCGAAGCTAGCGTAGCGCGTTTGCGGCGTCCAACTGGTTAACGGCGGTAATAAGGCATTTTGCCCAGGTTTCGGCATTTGCAGCGGGTTGCCTTGCCACCGATGCCGGTGCTGCCCTCATCCGCCTGCCGGCACCTTCTCCCCGTATAGTGACGGGGAGAAGGTGGCTGGCCGCAACCTCGGCGTCCCTTCTTGCGAAGTGGAGATTGGCGAAACCGGCGATGGGAGCGCCCCTCTCCCCGTCACTATACCGGGAGAGGATGCCCGGCAGGCAGGTGAGGGGCGGCGTCGGCGTTCAATGCGTTAACGCTGCGATAGCACCTGACGGTGTCCCGCTTTGCCATCCACGCCCCCTTGCAGCTAATATATCGCTGCTTGGAATCGGGGGATCGGCATGTCGGAAATCGCCACGGGCACGACCTCGCTGCTGAGGGCATCGCTCAGCCGCACCGGCAAATGGGCGGGCAGCGTCGCCTTCGTCAGCGGCGCGGTGTCGGACGTGCTCAATCCGCTCGGACCCTTTGCCGCCTATATCGCGCTCGCGGCTTCCGTGGCCGCGGTCATCATCGCCATCGCCATGGTGCTGCGCCTGGTGCTGGCGGCGAAGGCCATGCCGGCGCTGATCTTCGCGACGAGCGCGGCGGCGATCGCCGGCGGCGTCTACGGCATCCAGCAGGAGACCAACTCGCAAAACGGCGTGATCGCCACGCTGGTGCCCGCGGTCGCTGAGCTGCAGCAGTCGCTGGGCATCGTCTCCCGGAAGGTGGCGAAGATCGAGAAAACAGTCACCGAGACGCAGAAGACCGTCGAGGAGGTCAAGAAATCGACCGACACGGTGGCGCAAAAGACAGACCAGATCGCGCAGGCTGAGAAGCAGCAGACCGCGCAGGGCGCCGGGACGCAGAAGACCGTGGAAGCGGTCAAGCAGGCGACCGACACGCTTGCCGCCGGCCAGAAACAGCAACAGGCTGAGGCCGAAAAGCTGCAGGCGACGACCGAGCAGATCGCCGCGTCCATCGACGCGATAGCCAAGGGCTTTGCGCAACTCTCAGCGCAAGGCGGGGCGATCGCCGACCCCAAGCGCCCCGACGAGTTCTACCACAATGCCCGCGTCTATGAGCTGGCGGGCGACATGCTCAACGCCAGGCGCTCCTATCTCGCCTTTGCCGGCTTCGATGTCGATGCCATCGATCCCTACACGCGCTTCGCCACGCTGCTGAGGGTCCAGGACGGCAAGGCCGGCGCGCGCGAAGTGTTCGGCACGGTCGCCGAGAAGGCCAAGGCGCCGTCGATCAAGCTCGTCCATCTGCTGCAATTCGACGACGCCCGGCGGCTCGACAAGCTCAACGCCTTCATCGCCGCCAACCCCGATTATGCGCCGGCTTATTTTCTCCTGGCGCAGGAATTTTCGGAAGACCGCCTCGGCAGCCAGACGCTCGCCGACAAGCGCAGCGAAGCCCAGGCGCTGACCAAGTTCACCTCCTACGAGAAGGACGGCGGCCTGCTCAAATATTTCGTCGACCAAAGGGAGCTTGCCGAGTGGCTCGACCGTAGCCGCAGCCGACTGACGGCGCTCGGCGACGTGCTCGATCCGGCGCGCTTCGTGCCGACGCTGACGCCGACGCGCTCGAACGCCGGCTGGTCTATAACGATCTCGCTGCCCGAGCCGGCGACGGCGATTTCCTGGCGGCTCGGCGACAGCGGCCCGTTCACCGATACCGGCCTGCTGGCAACGAACGACCAGCGCACCGGCAAGCCGATGCCCAATCCGAGCTTCGAACTGCCGGACAGCACCGCGGCCGGCACCATCGCGATCAAATATCTCGACATCCGGGGCCGCGAGACCGGCCCGTTCGACATCCGCTTCGACCCGGACGCAGCGCTTCAGCAGGGCAACAAGCAGATCCTCGACCAGTTCTGGACATCGTGGATCGCCTTCGACGCCGGCGGCAATCGCGGGCTCATCTATTTCACGCAGATGCTGTCCTTCCGCTGCGCCATCAAGGAGGTGCATTACAGCCTGAACGGCACGGCACTGGACAAGGAAATCAAGATGCCGCCCTGCGACGCCAAGGACCCCTACGCCATCCCCGCCGACTACCAGCCCTATCTCAAGGTCAAGGACGACGTGAAATCGATGGCGGTGCAGGTGACTTATAGGGATGGCACCAAGTCGCCGGTCAGGGAGTATAGAAGGCAGTAGGTCCGGTTGAGGGAAAACGTCAGCGGCAGGCGCTTTTCCCCTCTCTTGCGATTTCTAACACTTAGCTTCGCTAAGATGTTGAAATCGCTTTCTCCCCCACAAAGGGGGAGATAACGCCGGCGCCTTCGCCCAGTGCAAATCGCCTACGTTGGTCATGTTCCTTAGGCGCCGATGCAGCGCGCTATCTCCCCCCTTGTGGGGGAGAATGGATTTTCACGATCTTAGCGAAGCTAAGTCGTAGAAAATCCAAGAGAGAGGATTTCGCAGGGCGCCACGCTGGTGATGCAAAATGCCCATCACTGCGCTTGCGCCTCTGCCACCGGCAGGCTTTGCTGTCACCAAAGATTCGAGCAGGGGTGCATTGATGGACACGGTCACGATCGGCGCAAAGGGCATCTCGGTTTCGCTCGATCTCGCAGTCGGCCATATCGCTGCCATGGCGGTCGAGGCCGACGGCCGACGGCTGAAGCCGCTGCACCGCGCGCCCTGGGTCGGCTCGCCGACGCTGCCGGAGAACCTGCCCGAAGGCACGGCGCGTCTGTCGGGCGATTTCCTCTGCGCGCCGTTTTCCACCAGCGATGTCGAGGCCGCGCCTCTGCATGGCTGGACGGCGAACAGCGCGTGGGACGTCGTCGAGAACGGCGCCATCGCCGGCGGCTGGCGGGCCGTCTTCCGGCTGCGCCGCAAGGTAATGGGCGCCGCCGTCGACAAGATCTTCACACTTCGCGACGGCCATCCCTTCCTCTACCAGGAGCACGTTTTTTCCGGCGGTTCCGGCGCGATTTCCGTCGCCCATCATCCGATGACGGCGATGCGGGACGGCGGGCGGCTCGCCTTCTCGCCGAAGCGCCTGGCGGTGACGCCGGCCACTCCGCTGGAGCCTGATCCGGCGCGCGGCCGCTTCCGCCTGGCCTATCCCGCCCGCGCCACCGATCTCACGCATTTCCCGCTCGCCGCCGGCGGCACCGCCGATCTCACCGATTACCGCATGGAAGACCGACGCGAGGATTTCGTCACCATGGTCGAGGCCGATCATGGCGGGCCGGGCTGGACGGCGCTCGCGCGGCGCGCCGAGCAGGACCTGGTGTTGGTGCTGAAGAACCCGGCCGAGCTGCCGGTGACCATGCTGTGGTTCAGCAATGGCGGGCGCGACTATGCGCCCTGGAGCGGCCGCCACATCGGCGTGCTCGGCATAGAGGACGGCCGCGCGGCGGTCGGCCATGCCGCTTCGCTCGGCGACAACTGGCTGAAGCACGAAGGCGTGGCAACGGCCTTCGCGCTCACCGAAGGGCGCAGCGTCTCCTTCCGCCACGTCATCGGCGCGGTTCCAGCAGCCGAAGCGCCGAGCGGTCTGGAAGCCGCGTCGGACCGATTGCGCATCCTTCTGTCGGACGGCATCACGACAGAGGCGCCGTTCGACGGCGACTTCCTGCGTATCGGCCGTTCCAATCCTGCGTGACCGGTTTGCGGCAATTGTCGCGCACAGGCGCAATGAGGCAGCGCCGGCATCGACAGCCGTTCATCTGCGAGGCAAGCTGGAAGGGGCAAGACGAGCCCGGCGGAAGAAACCCAAGCCCATCAGCGTTTGCCGGCCATGCAGACTTCCATCACCAACACCGCGACCCGTTATGGCTGGGCGATGATCATCCTTCACTGGCTGATCGGCGTCATCTTCATCGGCCAGTTCGTGCTCGGCGTCGTCATGGTGCGCATCCCGAGCCAGCGCGCCTCCTTCGAGCTGATCCAGCTGCATAAGTCCTTCGGCTTCCTGCTGCTTGGGCTGGTCATCCTGCGCATCGCCTGGCGGCTCGGCAACGCCGTGCCGGCCTTGCCGGCCTCGGTCGGAACGCTGGAGCGGCGCACGGCGCCGCTGGCGCATTTCGCGCTCTATGCCTTCCAGATCGCCCTCCCCTTGTCCGGCTGGGCGCTGGTCTCGGTCTCGACGCTGGAAATCCCGACCATGCCGTTCAACCAGTTCGTGATGCCCAACCTGCCGCTCGCAGAATCGGATGCCGCGGAAAGCTTCTGGTCGGCGGCGCACTGGTATCTCGCCTATGCCGGCATCGCGCTGGTGGCGCTGCATATCGCTGCCGCGTTTCGCCACCATTTCCTGCTGCGCGACAGCGTGCTCGCGCGTATGATCACGCCTTCGTCAGACGGGGAATAGGGCGGGCCGGCCATTCGTTGACAGGACGAAGGGACAGCAATGCGCTGGCTCAGCAAAAGGACCATCCCAATGTATAAGCGCATCCTCGGATTGGTGGCTGTCGCAGCGTGCCTTGCCGTGCCCGCCGCCGCGGCGGTCTCGCTCGGCGACGCCGCCGGCAGCTACACGATCAGTCCGGCGGCTTCCAGCATCCGCTTCACCGTCGGCAAGGCCGGCGGCGGCGGGTTCGACGGTGCCTTTGCCCGCTTCAAGGGAAACATCCGCATCGACAATAGCGATGTCGAGCGCTCGCGGGTCAACATCACCATCTTTCCCGAAAGCGTCGGCACCGGCCAGAACCGCATCGACGCCTTCCTGCGCTCCGATGCGGTGTTCGACGCAGCCAACAACCCGGAAATCCAGTTCCGTTCGACCAGTGTGAACCGCACCAGCGCTACCACGGCGGTCATCGCCGGCCAGCTGACGGCGCGCGGCAAGACATTTCCGGAAAAGTTCACGGCCGAGTTGGACGGGCTGAAGTCGGGGACGATCAAATTCCATGTAACCGGCAAGGTGCTCAGGTCCCGCTACGGCATGGATGTCGGCACGCCGCTCTATTCCAACGTCGTCGACTTCGACATGACGCTGACGGGAAAGAGGGGCTAGTTCTAAACCCGGCCTCCTCGGGTTCGTCATCCTAGGGCGAA
>LM655201.1:59483-120444 GCA_000824825.2 Mesorhizobium sp. ORS 3324 | reverse complement strand
ATCCATGCCGTTACGTTAAAGCATTGCAACGGTTACAGAATTCTGCACTGTTGCACTTTACGTCATAGGTCACGGAATGGATCCTCGGGTCAAGCCCTGGGTCAAGCCCGAGGATGACGAAGGCGCTCTGTGACCCGCGGCTGCGATTGGCTTTTCCCCGGAATTGGGGCACACCTCCATCGATGTAATCGACATGGAGAAGCACAATGTTCCGATGGGGTGTTCTGTCGACGGCCAAGATCGGCCGCGAGCAGCTTTTGCCGGCGATCGTGGATTCGGAAAACGGCGTGCTGTCGGCGATCGCCAGCCGCGACCTGTCGAAGGCCAAGGCCCTTGGCGAGCGCTTCGGCGCTCGGCATGCCTTCGGCTCCTATGAGGACCTGCTTGCTTCCAAGGAGGTCGACGGCGTCTACATACCGCTGCCCACCTCGCAGCATGTCGAATGGACGGCGAAGGCGATCGAAGCGGGAAAACATGTGCTGGTCGAAAAGCCGCTGGCGCTCGATGCCAAGGACATCCCGCCGCTGATCAAGCTGCGCGATCAGAAGAAGGTGCTCGTCTGCGAGGCCTTCATGGTCGTCTACCACCCGCAATGGATCAAGGTGCGCGACCTCATCGCCGGCGGCGCCATCGGCCGGCTGCGCCACGTGCAGGGCGCGTTCTCCTATTACAATGTCGACCCCAAGAACATGCGCAACCAGCTCGACCTCGGCGGCGGCGCGCTGCCCGACATCGGCGTCTATCCGACCGTGTCGACGCGCTTCTCCACCGGCAAGGAGCCGATACGCGTCCAGGCCAATATCGAGCGCGACAAGACCTTCGCCACCGACATCTATTCCTCGATCCGCGCCGATTTCGGCGATTTCGAGCTGTCCTTCTACCTTTCGACGCAGATGGCGGCGCGCCAGGTGATGGTGTTCCACGGCGAGAAAGGTTTTATCGAGGTGTTCTCGCCCTTTAACGCCGGCTTGTACGACCACCACCGCATCGAGCTGCACAACCAGAACCACACCGAGGCGCAGGTGTTCCGCTTCCCCGGCACGCAGCAGTACCGGCTGGAAGTCGAGGCCTTCGTGCGCGCTGCCCGGGGCGGCAAGGACCGCGTCTTCACGCTGGAGGAATCGGTGCTCAACCAGAAGGTCATCGACGCCATTTTCCGCGCCGGCGACAAGGACGGCTGGGAACCCGTCTGAGACGCCGCCAAAAGACGCCTTGGGGGAGACAATATGGCTGAGGACGCTGATGTGATTATTGTCGGCGCGGGGCTGGCGGGCCTCGTCGCCGCGGCGGAGCTCGCCGAGGCCGGCAGGACAATCATCATCGTCGACCAGGAACCGGAGCAATCGCTGGGCGGCCAGGCCTTCTGGTCGTTCGGCGGGCTCTTCCTCGTCGATTCGCCGGAGCAGCGGCGCATGCGCATCCGCGATTCGCACGACCTCGCGCTGGCGGACTGGATGGGCACCGCCGCCTTCGACCGCCCGGAAGATTTCTGGCCGCGCAAATGGGCGGAGGCCTATGTCGGCTTCGCCGCCGGCGAGAAGCGTTCCTGGCTGATCGAGAGGGGCCTAAAATTCTTCCCCGTCGTCGGCTGGGCCGAGCGCGGCGGCGGCAATGCCTTCGGCCACGGCAATTCGGTGCCGCGCTTCCACATCACCTGGGGCACCGGGCCCGGCGTGATCGAACCTTTCGTGCAGCGCGTGCGCGACGCTGAAAAGCGCGGGCTGCTCCAGTTCAGGTTCCGCCACTGTGTCAATGAAATCACGCTGAGCGGCAAGACCGTGACCGGGGTGCGCGGCGACGTACTCGAGCCGAGCAGCGTCGAGCGCGGGCATAAGAGCTCGCGCGAGGTCGTCGGCGATTTCGAGCTGCACGCCCAGGTGGTGATCGTCGCTTCCGGCGGCATTGGCGGCAATCACGAGCTGGTACGCAGGAATTGGCCAGAGCGCCTGGGCGCGCCGCCGAAGCGCATGATCACCGGCGTGCCCGACCATGTCGACGGCCGCATGCTGGCGATCGCCGAAGCGGCCGGCGGTTCGGTCATCAACCGCGACCGGATGTGGCACTATGTCGAGGGCATCAAGAACTGGGCGCCGATCTGGACCGATCATGCCATCCGCATCTTGCCCGGCCCCTCCTCGCTCTGGTTGGACGCGCGTGGAAAACGGCTGCCGGTGCCGCTCTATCCGGGCTTCGATACCTTAGCCACGCTCAGCCACATCATGAGCACCGGCTTCGACTATTCCTGGTTCATCCTGACCAAGAAGATCATCCAGAAGGAGTTCGCGCTGTCGGGCTCCGAGCAGAACCCCGACCTCACCGGAAAAAGCTGGCGGCAGGTGCTGGGCCGCGCCACCTCAGGCATTCCCGGTCCGGTCAAGGCCTTCATGGAAAAGGGCGAGGATTTTATTGTCGAGGCAGACCTTTCGAAGCTGGTGGCGCGCATGAATGCGCTGGCCGGCGGCAAGCCGCTGCTCGATGTCGCGCAGGTCGAGCGCGAGATCCGCGCCCGCGACATGCAGCTCGACAATCCGTTCTCGAAGGACATGCAGGTGACGGCGCTGCGCGGCGCGCGCGCCTATCTTGGCGACAGGCTGATCCGCACGGCGAAACCGCACAAGATGCTCGATCCGGAAATCGGCCCGCTGATCGCGGTGCGCCTCAACGTCCTCACGCGCAAGACGCTCGGCGGCCTGCAGACCGATCTCGACAGCCGCGTGGTCGATGCCGAGGGCCAGCCGGTGCCCGGGCTCTACGCGGTGGGCGAAGCCGCCGGTTTCGGCGGCGGCGGCGTGCACGGCTATGCGGCGTTGGAAGGCACCTTCCTCGGCGGCTGCATCTTTTCGGGGCGAAGCGCAGGAAGGGCCGCCGCCAAGGCGGTCGCCTGACCACATGGGCTGGCGACCGCGCGAATGACGGCTTACCGGCTGGCAAGCATCATGCGGTTGCCTTCGCTGTCGCGGAATTCGGCGACGATACGGCCCGGCTGCCACGGCGCCTCCTGCGGTTCGGTGACGATTTCGACACCTTTAGCCCTGAGCGCCGTGACCCTTGCCTCGACGTCATCTTCTACCAGCACCAGCACCGGCTCGGTGCTTGGCGCCGCATCCGCCCGCCTGATGAAGTGCAGGTTGGTGACCGCGAAGGGGAACGCCAGTTCCACCCAGCGCCAGCCGCCATCGCCCATCGACTGGTCGGCTATGACCTGGCAGGCAAGCTTGTCGGTGTAGAACGCCTTGGCGCGGTCCTGGTCGGATACCGGCAGCTCGGCAAACTGGATATGCATGATGTCTCTCCTCATCGCGGGGCCGCGGGGTGCGGCCTCGACGAACGAAAGACGATGTCGGCCGGCAAAAAGATTCGCGAGCCGGTGAGAATCTTTTCGGCAACACGGATCGTCTTCCTCACGCAGACACCTCAAACAGGAGACGACCATGACCTACAATCTGATCCGCTACGGCGTGAAGGATGCCGCCATCGCCGAGAACAGGGCGCTGGTGGCGAAGGTGTTCGAGGCTTTGAATGAAACGCAGCCGCAATCCGTGCGCTATCTGGTGCTCGAACTGGAGAACGGCGAATTCGTCCATCTCGTCGGCTACGACAAGGACAGTTCGGCATTGACCGGGCTCGACGCTTTCAAGGCCTTCGGCGCCGAGCATGCCGAGCGGCGCTCGACGCCGCTGGCCCGGTCGCCGGCGAAGATCGTCGGCAACTATCATATGCTGGCGAAAACCGGTGAGGCCGTGTCGGCCTGACAGGCATGGTATCGCTCAACAAGCTGGCGACGCGAGAACGAGGACGATGAGCACAGCGAAGTTCGACCGCGCGGCGCTTGACGCAATGCTCGTCGGCCTGCGGCCGAAATTGCACCGCTATGCGGCGCGCATGGCCGGCTCGACGGTCGAGGGCGAGGATATCGTGCAGGAGGCCGTGGTGAAGGCGCTTGCCGCGCATGACGGCGGCGCCGCGGTCGAGCGTCCCGAGCAGTGGCTGTTCCGCATCGCCCACAATGCGGCACAGGATCATCTGCGCCGCCGCCAGCGGGAGCGCTCCCGCATGACCGAGGCCGACATGAGCGCAGTAGAGGACCTCTCAGCAAGCGCGGAGGCGCGGCTCGCGGCCGCGACAAGCCTGCGCAGCTTCATGCAGCTGACGCCGGCGCAGCGCAGCGCCGTGATCCTGGTCGACGTGCTCGGTCTCAGCCTGCATGAGACCTGCGAGGTGACGGGCGCGACGCTTGCCGCCGCCAAGGCGGCGCTGCATCGCGGCCGGGCCGAATTGAAGGCGCTGGCATCGGCGCCTGACGAAGTGCCGGCGCCTAAGCTTGATCCGGAAGAAGAGCGCCGGCTGCGCCGCTACATCGACCTGTTCAACGCGCGCGACTTCGATGGGGTCAGGGCACTGATCGCCGAGGACATCGAGCTCGAGGTCGTGAACCGGACCCGGCTGCACGGCAAGAAAGAGGCCTCGACCTATTTCGGCAATTACGATCGCGTCAGCGACTGGGCGCTGTCGCCCGGCTTCGTCGACGGCCAGCCGGCGATCCTGATCCGTAACCCACTGGCGGACGACGCGGTGCGCGGCTTCATGCTGATCGGCTGGCGCGCCGACGAGGTCGTGGGTATTCGCGATTTCCGCTATGCGCCCTATTGCGTCGCCGACGCCGATATTCGTGCGCTAGAGGGCTAGTCACCTTGCGCGAACGGTAAGCGCAGCCATCCCGCGAATACGCTACCCACTCCTGCCGGCATAGGTGGCATGAGGAACGGCAAGGGAGCGGCCCTGGCCTCACAAGTGCGCGCCCGTGGATCACCATCAACATCGATGTCTAAAACATCAGTAATTGACGCTGGAACCCTTTTATGTATGCTGAAGCACCGAGACCTCATATATCATAACTGACTAAGAGGGTCGCCGGTGATAACCGCACCGCAATTGCGCGCCGCCAGATCGCTGCTCGGCATCGATCAGCGCCGGCTTGCCGAATTGTCCGGCCTGTCGGTGCCGACCATCCAGCGCATGGAAGCCAGCGGCTCGATCATCCGGGGCAACGTCGATTCGCTGATGAAGCTGATCGCGGCGCTCGAGGTGGCAGGCATCGAATTGATCGGGGAAGGCGCCGTCAGCCAGGGCGGCGGACGCGGCGTGCGGCTGAAGGCCGGCTTCGGCGCGGCCAAGGCGCCCGATGCCGACGACGCCGAGATCGGCGGGAGCCTGCCGTGATTTCGACCGTTGCCGTTCTGCTGTGGGGTCTTGCCGCGCTTCTGGCAACAGCCGTCCTGGCCGGAGCCGTCAGTCGGCGCGCCTTCGCGACGCGTCTGGTCTATGGTACGGCGCTCGTCATTTCAGCCGCCTTGCTCGTGACCGTCGCAAGCCATCTCGCCAGCAATTCCGGTGAGGTGTCGGCAATCACCTTGCCGCTCGGCCTGCCGTGGACGGGCGCCAGGTTTCGTCTCGACGGGCTGTCGGCCTTCTTTCTGATCGTCGTCAACCTGGGCGGCACCATCACCAGCCTCTACGGCCTCGGCTACGGGCAGCATGAATCGGCGCCGCATCGCGTGCTGCCGTTCTATCCGGCCTTTCTTGCCGGCATGAACCTTGTCGTGCTGGCCAACGACGCCTTCGCCTTCCTGCTGTCCTGGGAATTCATGTCGCTCGCCTCGTGGGCGCTGGTCATGTCGCACCACCGCGACGAGGCCAACCGGCGGGCCGCCTACATCTACCTGGTGATGGCAAGCTTCGGCACGCTGGCGCTGCTGCTGGCCTTCGGCCTGCTGGCAGGGCCGGCGGGAACCTATGCGTTCGACGCCATGCGCACGGCGCAACCCGGCCCGCTCGCCGCCGGCGCGGTGCTCGCCCTCATGCTGCTCGGCGCCGGCTCCAAGGCCGGCCTCGTGCCACTGCACGCCTGGCTGCCGCTCGCCCATCCGGCCGCACCTAGCCACGTCTCGGCGCTGATGAGCGGCATCATGACCAAGGTCGCCATCTACGGTTTCATCCGCGTGGTGTTCGATCTGCTCGGCGCGCCGGCATGGTGGTCGGGCGTCGTCGTGCTTTTGCTAGGCGGCATCACGGCGGTCCTGGGCATCCTCCACGCGCTGATGGAAAAGGACCTCAAGCGGCTGCTCGCCTACTCGACGATCGAGAATATCGGCGTCATCTTCGCCAGCCTCGGCCTCGCGCTTGCCTTCAAGGCGAACGCCATGCCGTCGGCCGCCGCGCTGGCCTTCACCGCAGCGCTCTTCCACGTGCTCAACCATTCCTTCTTCAAGAGCCTGCTGTTCTTCGGCGCCGGCACCGTGCTGACGGCGACCGGCGAACGCGACATGGAGAAGCTCGGCGGCCTCATCCATCGCATGCCGGTGACCAGCTTCGTCTTCCTCGTCGGCTGCGTCTCGATCTCGGCGCTGCCGCCCTTCAACGGCTTCGCCTCGGAATGGCTGGCCTTCCAGGCCATATTGCAGAGCCCCGAGCTGCCGCAATGGGGGCTGAAGGTCATCGTGCCTGCCGTCGGCGGCATGCTGGCGCTGTCGGCAGCACTTGCCGCGGCCTGCTTCGTCAAGGCATTCGGCATCACCTTCCTCGGCCGCGCGCGATCGGCGGTGGTGGAACGCACGCATGAGGTCGACCGCTGGTCGCTGGCGGCGATGGCCGTGCTCGCCGTCTTCTGCCTGCTCGCCGGTATCCTGCCCGGCTTGGTCATCGACGGTCTGTCGTCGGCGACGCTTCCGCTCATCGGCGACCGCATGCCGGTGCAGGCGGCGCAGCCCTGGCTGTCGATCGTGCCGATCGCCGAGAGCCGCAGCTCCTACAATGGCCTGCTGGTGTTCGTCTTCATCACGATCTCGGCCTCGCTCGCGGCCTTCTTCATCCACCGCTTCGCCTCGCACGCGCTGCGCCGTGGCATTGCATGGGGATGCGGCTTCGACCAGGCGGCGCCCGCCGCGCAATATACCGCCGCCAGCTTCGCGCAGCCCATTCGCCGGGTCTTCGGCGGCTTCGCATTCCGCGCCCGCGAGGCGGTGGACATGCCGGCGCCGGGCGCGCTCGAACCGGCGCACATCAAGGTGGATATGCACGACGTGGCCTGGGAGACGTTTTACCAGCCGATCGCCGGCGCGATCGATTTCGCCACCGAGCGGCTGAACTACCTGCAGTTCCTGACGATCCGCCGCTACCTGACGCTGGTCTTCCTCTACCTCGTCATCCTGCTTCTGGTGCTTGCGCTATGGCCGTGATCTTCCAGCTGGCCGTGCAGGGCGCGCAGATGCTCCTGGTGCTTTTGCTGGCGCCGCTGCTGATCGGCTTCGTGCGCAAGGTGAAGGCGAGGCTGCTGCGGCGGCAAGGCCCGTCCCTGATCCAGCCCTATCGCGATCTGATCAGGCTGATGCGCAAGGAGGTCGTGCTGGCCGAAAACGCGTCCTGGCTGTTCCGGGTGACGCCCTACCTGATCTTCGCCGCCACCTGGGTCGCGGCGGCGCTCGTTCCGACATTCGCCGCCGGCCTCCAGTTCAGCTGGACCGCCGATCTCATCGTCATCGTGGCGCTGCTCGGCAGCGCGCGCTTCTTCCAGGCGCTGGCCGGCATGGACGTCGGCACCAGTTTCGGCGGCATCGGCGCCAGCCGCGAGGTGATGATCGCCTCGCTCGCCGAACCCGCCATGCTGCTCATCGTTTTCAGCCTGGCGCTGGTCGCTGGCGCCACGCAGCTTTCGACGGTCGCAGCCTTCATGGGCTCGCCCGAGGTCGGACTGCGGGTGTCGCTCGGCATGTCGGCGATCGCGCTGGTGATGGTGGCGATCGCCGAGAATGCGCGCATCCCGGTCGACAACCCGGCAACGCATCTGGAGCTCACCATGGTCCATGAGGCGATGATCCTGGAATATTCCGGCCGCCATCTGGCGATGATCGAGCTCGCCACCTTCCTCAAGCTCGTGCTCTACGTGTCGCTGATCTCCTGCGTCTTCCTGCCCTGGGGCCTGGCGCATGCCGGAGCCGGACCGAAGGCGCTTGCACTCGGCGCCGTCGCCTATCTGGTCAAGCTTGCGGTGCTTGCCATCCTGCTTGCCGTGTTCGAGACGGCGGTCGCCAAGATGCGTGTCTTCCGCGTGCCGGACTTCCTCGGCGCGGCGCTGATGCTGGCGCTGCTCGGCACGCTCTTGCTGTTCGTCTCGCGGAGTCTGTGATGAACGGTCTCACCTTCGACATCGCCCATCTGCTCGCCGGCAGCCTGGTGCTGGTGAGCTTCATGATGCTCTACCAGGACCGCCTGTTCGCGCTGATCAACGTCTTTGCGCTCCATGCGATGGTGCTTGCGCTCTCGGTTGCCTGGCAGGCCTATATCCAGGACGCGCATCACCTCTACATCACCGCGGCAATAGCGCTGGTCTTCAAGGCGATCGTCATTCCCGTCGGGCTGCACCGCATCATCCAGCGGCTCGGCATCCACCGCGACATCGAGACCGCCGTCGGCATCGGCCCGACCATGCTCGCAGGCATTGGGCTGGTGACGCTCTCCATGGTGCTGATGCTTCGGGTGACGCCCGAGGCCGACCCGCTCGCCCGCGAGGATCTCGCCTTCGCGCTGTCGATCATATTGCTGGGGCTCCTGGTGATGGTCACGAGGCGCAACGCCGTCAGCCAGGTCGTCGGCTTCATGTCGCTGGAGAACGGCCTGGTGCTGGCCGCCACCGGCGCCAAGGGCATGCCGCTGGTCGTCGAGATCAGCGTCGCCTTCTCGATCCTGATCGCCTTCATCGTCATCGGCGTCTTCCTGTTCCGCATCCGGGAACGGTTCGATTCGGTCGATGTCGGCGCGCTCGACGACTACCGGGGAGAGCGCCAGTGACGAGCTCCACCTTCGATGCCGTGGCCGCCATCCTGTTCATCCCGGCAGGTGCCGCGGCCATCCTGGCGGCGCTGCCGAACTACAAGATGACAGCGGTCGTCAACGTCGTAGCGAGCCTGCTCACCTTGCTCGCCGCGCTGTCACTTTTCATCACCGAACGGCCGGCACCCGGGCAATATCTTCTCGTCGACGACCTCAACATCGTCTTCATCGTGCTCAACACTTTCGTCGGTTTCACCACCAGCGTGTTCAGCGCGTCCTATATCGCGCATGAGCTGGAGACCGGCCGGCTGACCGCGCCGAACCTCCGCTTCTACCATGCCATGTACCAGATCATGATGTTCGGCATGAACCTGGCCTTCGTGTCGAACAATATCGGCCTGATGTGGGTCGCGGTGGAGCTCGCCACGCTCACCACCGTCTTGATGGTCGGTATCTACCGCACCCATGAGGCGCTGGAGGCGGCCTGGAAATATTTCATCTTGGGGAGCGTCGGCATCGCGTTGGCGCTTTTCGGCACCATCCTCGTCTACATGGCCGCCCAGCCGGTTGTCGGCGCGGGCACCAACGCAATGGTCTGGTCGGTCCTGATCGACAAGGCGGCGCATTTCGACCCGGCCCTGCTCAGCGTCGCCTTCATCTTCCTGCTGCTCGGATACGGAACCAAGGTGGGGCTCGCGCCGCTGCATGCCTGGCTGCCCGATGCGCATGCCGAGGGGCCGACGCCGATCTCGGCGGTGCTGTCCGGCCTGCTGCTCAACGTCGCGCTCTATGCCGTGCTGCGGTTCAAGCTGCTGCTCGCCGCCAGCCCGGAGGCGATCGGCCCCGGACCGCTGATGGCCACGATGGGACTGACCTCGTTGATCTTCGCGGCCTTCATGCTCTACCGCCGCCGCGACATCAAACGCCTGTTCGCCTATTCCTCGATCGAGCATATGGGCATCATCGTCTTCGCCTTCGGCATGGGCGGTCCGCTCGCCAACTTCGCCGGCCTGCTGCATATGGTCATGCACAGCCTGACCAAGTCGGCGATCTTCTTCGCCGTCGGCCACGTCGCGCAGGTCAAGGGCACGCAGAAGATTTCGGAGATCAGGGGGCTGACCGAAAGCCACCCGGGGCTCGGCTGGGCGCTGGTCATCGGCGTCGTCGCGATCGCCGGCCTGCCACCGCTCGGCATCTTCATGAGCGAGTTCCTGGTCGTCAGCTCGACCTTCGCCAGATTTCCGCTGCTGGCGATCCCGCTGGTGTTCGGGCTGCTCATCGCCTTCGGCGCGCTGCTCTTGCGGCTGACCGGCCTCGCCTTCGGCGAGCCGCGCGGCGGCACGGCGCCGGTCGAGGCGTCCTACGTGCCGATGTATTCGCACCTCGCTTTGGTGTTTGCCGCCGGCGTCTACCTGCCGGCGCCGCTTGTGGCGTGGTTCCAGCATGTCGCCGGTATCCTGGGGTGAGGCGCATGGTGAGGAAAAACATGCCCGCGCTCACGGATCTCATCGAGGCCGGCCGCCCGGCCGAGCATCAGGCTCCCTGGCGGCATGCCGTGGTGGCGCCCAAGGCCTGGAACCTTGCCGTCGAGCAGCTCGCCGCCGGTCGCTGGAGCCTGCTCGGCCTGTGGGGAGAGCCGGACAAGGTGCACATGGCGCTTCTCGACGAGGCGCGGGTCATTGGCGTCATCAGCCTCGACTGCCGCGGCGGCCGCTACCCGTCGGTCGGCCAGCAACATCCGCCGGCGCTGCGGCTGGAACGCGCAGCGGCCGATCTCTTCGGCCTGGCGCCGCAAGGCCTTCCCGACACCCGCCGCTGGCTCGACCATGGGCAATGGGGCGTCAGCCACCCTCTGGCGACGCAGCCCGCGAAGCCGGCGGGTGAAGCCTCCTACCGGTTCCTCACGGCGGAGGGCGAGAGCCTCCACCAGATCCCGGTCGGACCGGTGCATGCCGGCATCATCGAGCCGGGGCATTTCCGATTTACCGCCAGCGGCGAGACGGTGGTGCGGCTGGAAGAGCGGCTTGGCTATGTGCACAAGGGCATTGAAGGCCTGATGGCGGGTGCGCCGCTCGATCGCGCGGCCATGCTGGCGGGCAGGACTTCCGGCGACAGCACTGTCGCCTATTCGCTTGCCTTTGCCCGCGCCGTGGAAGCGGCGCTCGGAGTCGCGGTGCCGCCGCGCGCGATATGGCTGCGGGCGCTGATGGCCGAGCTCGAGCGTCTTGCCAACCACCTCGGCGATATCGGCGCCATCTGCAACGACGCCGCCTTCGCGCTGATGCATGCGCATTGCGGCGTGCTGCGCGAACGCGTGCTGCGCGCCGCCGATGCGGCCTTCGGCCATCGCCTGATGCGCGACCGCATCGTGCCAGGAGGCGCGGCAGGCGATCTCAACGAGGCTGGGACGAGCGCCATCCGATCGCTGGTCGCGGAGATCAGGCAGCGCTTTCCGCATCTGGTCGAGCTTTACGACAACACGGCGTCGCTGCAGGACCGGACGGTGGCGACCGGCAGGCTCAACGTCGAGCTTGCCCGGCAATATGCCGCCGGCGGCTATGTCGGGCGGGCGTCGGGCCGCGATTTCGATGCGCGCCGCACGCCAGGCTACGCGCCCTATGACGAGCTCACCTTCGACGTGCCGGTGCTGCAGGAGGGCGACGTCAACGCGCGCGTCTGGATCCGCGTGCGGGAGGTCGAGCAGAGCCTGTCGCTGGTCGAGCAAATCCTGGGGCGGCTGCCCGCCGGCCCGATCCGCGCCGATGTCGCGACGGCAAATGAGCCGCGCGAGGGCATGGCGCTGGTCGAAGGTTTCCGCGGCGACATCCTGGTCTGGCTGCGCATCGGCGAAGGCGGCCTGATCGAGCGCTGCCACCTGCGCGACCCGTCATGGTTCCAGTGGCCGCTGCTGGAAGCAGCGATCGAAGGCAACATCGTCGCCGACTTCCCAATCTGCAACAAATCGTTCAACTGCTCCTATTCCGGCCATGATCTCTGAAAGCATGTTGTCATGCGCAAGCTCCTCTTCGAAAGCCTGATCCGCCCGCCATTGACGGAACGTTCGCCGCAAGTGAGCGACGCGGCGGTCGACGAGCTGGCGCGCGCCCTTGACGGTGCCGCCCGCAAGCGGCTGGGCCGGAGCCTGTCCATCCGCGCCGTCGACGCCGGTTCCTGCAATGGCTGCGAGCTCGAGATACACGCGCTCAACAACGCCTTCTACGACATCGAGCGCTTCGGCTTCCGCTTCGTTGCGTCGCCTCGCCATGCCGATGTGCTTTTGGTCACCGGGCCAGTCACCAAGAACATGCGCGAGGCATTGAAGCGGACCTGGGACGCGACGCCCAACCCGAAATGGGTGGTCGCGCTCGGCGGCTGCGCAAAGGACGGCGGCTGCTTCGCCGGCAGCTATGCCGTCGTGGGCGGCGTGTCGGGCGTGGTGCCGGTCGACCTGCACATTCCAGGCTGCCCGCCGCGGCCGATCGAGATCCTCAAGGGATTGATCGCGCTGCTCGACGGCGCGAATGGAACGGTTGGCGCTTCCCTGGCCTGAGCCTTCCAGCGCGTCGCTTCTTGATCCAACCTACCGGCGGTGTTGGCGAGTCCGGAGTTGAAGCCGCCTCCGGCCCACCATGGTACAAGGTCAGACGCTGTGCTCTATCATCGACCCGTCCATCAAGACGAAACAGGCTCGCGTTGCCCCGAGCTCCTTGAGCGCGGAAGCGGCACGCTCCACGGGCATGACGGAAAAGGCGGTCGAAAGCGCGTCCGCGCATGTCGCGGTCGGCGCGACGACCGACACGCTGAGATAGCGATTTGCGCACAAGCCCGTCGCGGGATCAAAGATATGATTGAACCTCCCCGCTGCATCGAAATCGGTACCGTAGCCGCCTGACGTGGCGACGGCCTGGTTGTCGAGGGCAAGCGTCGCAAGGAGGCGATCCTCGGCACGCGGATCCTTTATCCCGACCGACCAGGGCCGGCCCGCCGGATGAGCGTCGAGCGCACGCGTCTCCCCCATATCGACCAAGGTGTGCGTGACGCCGCGAGCGCGCAGAAGCTCGGCGACGCGATCGGTGATATAGCCTTGCGCGATGCCGTTCAGGGTCAGCGCCATGCCGGATTGCGCGAACGCCACTTTCCCGGCGTCGAAGCTCACGCGCTGGTAGCCGCATTTGGCCCTGGCGATTCCTATGGCGGCCGGCGGCGGACCATTCGGATCGGCGTCTTTCGTGCCGAAGTGCCTGGCGTAGAGCGCCCAGAGCGGCTGCACCGTCGGGTCGAAGGCGCCGCCGGTTGCGCCGGCATAGCGCATGCTCGCCGCCAGAAGCTCGACCAGTTCCTGCGGCGGATCGGTCAGCTCGCCCTTGCGGTTCAACCGGGAAAGCGCGGAGTCCTCGTCGTAGAGGCTGAACACCCGCTCCAGCCGGCGCACCTCGGAGAGCGCATCTGCGATCATGCGTTCGGCCTCGGCGGCATCGGGATGGTATATCCGCAGCGAGGCGTCGGCGCCGAGCGCGACACCGCGCCATTCATGGAACCGCGGTGACGCGCGGCCCGGCCGCGCAAAATCCGCGCCAAGCGCCGCAAGGCCCGCCGCCGCGCCGCTGATGCGGATGAAGCGGCGCCGCGTCATCGGGCCGGCCGCCTCGCCGTCCGGCTTCATTGCGTCGAGCATTGTCGAAGGCTCTGTCATTGCTTCACCGCGGGTGTGGGCGACGTGGATCCGCCAGCCGATACCTCGGCGACGCCATCGCCCGCGTCGCTTTCCAGAATGTATTTTTCCGGGATCTCGTTGAAGCGCATGACCGTTCCGCCATGCGCCGCCGCGAACGATTGGGCGACCTTTTCATCGGAAAAGGGCACGGCTTCCTTGCCGCCCATGCCGGCGTTGTAGTCGCTGCCGATCACATACCAGGCGTCGCGCGCCTCGACCCAGGCTCCCGCCTCGGGGTGATCCCAATTCCTGACTTTCGCCATGTCATTGACGTAGATGGCGACGACGTCCTTCGGCTCCCCGGGCAGCATCGAGAAGGCCACGGCGTCGCGAACGGAAGAGAACCAAACCGGCTCGGATTTGCCGGCACGGAAGGCCTGCCCCTTCGGGCCGCCATGTTCGAGCAGGCCCATCGAGCAGAAATAGGCGACCGACGTGGCCGTCGGCTCCTGCGGTGGCGGCTGGGGCTGGCCGGCGATGTCCTGGTTGCAGCCGGCGAGCAGAATGGAGAGGACAGCGGCGACCAGCGTGCCGAGAACCGTTGCGCGCATCACGGCTCTTTCCTTGAAAAGACGAAGGCGGCCAGCGCCAGGGGAACCGCCACCCAGGCTGCCAGCGCCGTAAGCAGCACGGCGCGGCCAAACTGCATCTGCTCGGCTAGGCCGGCCATGCCGGCGAACAGGCTGGTCTTCGACAGTCCGGCAAGATTGAGCAGCCGGAAGATGTCGGCGGGATCGAGGAGCAGCAGCCAGTTGAAGGCAGCGGCGCTGATCGTCCTGCCCTGGTCCGCAACCAAAAGGCCGAGGAGCGCCATGTCGTAGAGAACGACGAGGACCAGCCAGATGCCGATGGCTAGGCCTGCCGCGGTCGCACGCTCGCGCACGGTCGCGCTGATCAAATATCCGAGCGAGACGAAGACCGCGCCGAGCAGAACCGACGAGCCGACCATCCGGGCGAAGCTGGCGAGGCTGTCGGCATCGAATTCGCCGGCAGCGAGGGCGAGCGCCGCTCCGGCGGCACCGTAGCCGAGCACGGTCGCCACCGTCAGGATCGAGAGGTGCCCGAGGAACTTGCCGAAAAGGATCTGCCAGCGCGAGAGCGGATAGGAAAGAAGAAGAAGCAGCGTGCCGCGATCCCTTTCCCCGACGATTGCGTCGTGTGACAGGAGAAGCGCGATCAGCGGCACCAGGAAGATCGTCAGGCTCGACAGGCTGACGACCGCGACTTCCAGCGGGCTTGCGCCGACCACGCCCGTGGGAGCGCTGCCGAGAAACGCAAGCGTCAGCGCCAGACCAGCCATCAGCAGGACGGCGCCAAGGGCCCAGCGGTTGCGAAGGCCGTCGCGTATCTCGCGGCCGGCAATCGTTGCTATGGCGTTCATTCCGCGGCCTCCCGTGTGAGCTCGTCGCATAGATCGACCAATGTCGGCGGCATCACTTCGATGTCGCAGACGCCTTGCAGCAGCGAGACGCTGCGGATCGCTTCGATCTTGCCGTCGTCGGCGCAGGTGAGCTCGAAGCGCAGGTCGTCGAGCCACTGCACGCTGCGCCGGGCGGTGAATTCGCGCGCCGCATTCCCGTCGACGACGTGCACCCGAATGCGAAGCGGCAGGTCCGCCAGGCGACGGAGCTCCGGAAGCGCGCCGCATGCGACCATGCGGCCGGCCTTCATGATGGCGATGCGGTCGGCCTGCTCGATGTCGCTGAGCGCGTGCGAGGAAAGCAGCAGCGTCGCGCCGGCGTCGCGCAGCTCCGCCATGACATCGTAGAACATCTGACGCGATTCGATGTCGAGGCCGGTTGTCGGCTCGTCGAGGAAGAGGACTCGCGGTTCGCCGAGGAGCGCCTGCGCCAATCCGAGGCGCTGGCGCATGCCCTTCGAATAGGTGCCGACGCGGCGGCGCGCCGCGGCAGCGAGGCCGACGCGTTCCAGGAGCTGGTCAGTGACGCCGAGCGGCACCTGCTTGAGGCGCGCGTAGAAGCGCAGCACCTCGCGGCCGGTCATGGCCGCAGAGAAGGCGACGTTCTCGGGGAGGAAGCCGATCCTGCGCCGGAACGCCATGGCCTGGCGCCCGGCCGGGTTCTCACCGAGCAGTGTGATGCGCCCGGCGGTCGGCGTGAGCAGGCCGAGCGCCATCTTCACCAGCGTGCTCTTGCCGGCTCCGTTGTGCCCGACGATGGCAACGCACTCGCCCGGCGCAACCGAGAGATCCACATCGCGCACGACGTAACTGTCCCCGTATCGCTTCGACACGCCTTGCATGAAGATCGTCGGCGTCGTGGTCATGGTTTCACCTCCAGCGCAGGCGGGATGGGCGCCATCAGCGGCGCGCTGTCGATGACGCCGCCCGGATGGAGCGCGGGGAATTCCGCTTGAGCCCAGCGGATGACCTGCACAGCTGGGCTGTTGATGAGGAGCTTGGCCGTCGGATAGGTCCACACGACCTTGTCGAAGATGTCGTTCGGCCGATAGGCGGTATCGGCGATGCCGTCGCCGTTCAGGTCGAACGCAGGATTGTCGCTCCAGTAATTGCCGCGCCCGTCCGCCGACCAGTCGAGCGATCGTGTGCCCACGTAAACCACCTGCGAGCGGTTATGGACGAAGGCGTTGCCGGTCACGCGGTTGCGCTCAGAGCCCGCGGTGAAATGGATGCCAACGGCGCAATCCTCGAACCAGTTGTCGGCGAACAGGTTCTTGTTGGCATTGTAGATGAAGACGCACTGGTCGCTCCGCCGCACCACATTGTCTTTGATATCGGCATCGTTGGCGTAGTTGAGCAGAAGGCCGTGATCGCCGTCGTCTTCCGACAGGTTGCGGCGGATCACCAGGCGGCTCGAATACATGATGACGAAGCCGTCATGGTTGCCGCGCGAGACATTGTCGGCGACCTCGCTGTCGTTCGTGTACATGTAGTGGATGGCGAAGCGGACGTTTTCGATGCGGTTGCCGCGGAAGACGTTGTTGCGGCTGGCATTGGTGAAGATGCCGTCGCGTCCGCCCGTGATGTAGTTGCCGATCACCTGCGCCCCCGGCGCGTTCCAGACATAGACGCCGTTGCCGCGCTCGTTGGTCCTGAGATCGGTCCGCCCGACGACGCGGTTGTTCCGCACGATGGCGTTGGCGGCGCCGTGAACATAGACGCCAACCAGGCTGTTCTCGATCCGGCTATCCTCCACGATCGCGCCCGCGGCGCCGTCTTCGAGGAAGACCGCCGCATCCATGGGATCGTCGATGCCCGAATTGCGTATCGTAAGGCCGCGCATGACGACGTTCGGGGCAACCACCTCGATGGTGCGGCCCCGGCCCTGCCCGTCGAGCACTGCGCCTGGCTCGGCCTCGATGGTGAGAGCGTGGTCGATGCGGATCGGGCCCTGATGCACGCCGGCGGCAAGTCTGAGCGTATCGCCGGAATGCGACGCGGCGACCGCCTGCCGAAGACCGTCACCCCCCGCGGAGACGGTGACGGTTTCCGCCCGCCCCGCCCCCGGGAGAAGGAAGGCGCAGGCGGCGACGAGGGCCGCCGCAACTGCGCTCCTGTTATGCCGCTGCCAGATCATGCAGGCTGCGGCTCCACAATCATGCGCCCGGCCATTTCCATGTGCAGGGCATGGCAGAACCACTGGCAATAATACCAGTGGACGCCTGGACGATCCGCGACGAAGGTCACGGACGAGGTCTGCTGCGGACCGATCTCCATCACCACGCCGTAACGCACCATGGTGAAGCCATGGGTCAGATCCTCGACGTCGTCCATGTTGGTCACGGTGATGGTGACCTCGTCACCCTGCTTCACCGTGAACTTGTCGAGGCTGTAGGCCGGCGCGACCGAGTGCATGTAGACGCGGACCTTGCTGCCGTCGCGGATGACGTTGGCGGCTTCCTCGAGCTTGACGCCGTCCTTCGCCGCCTGCTGCCGCGCCTCCTCCCACATCGGGTCGTCGCGCTTCCACACGATCGCCGGCCTGACCTTCGAACGATGCACCAGGCAGATGTCGTGCGGCTCCGCGAAGCTCGGCCCGTCATGGACCAGGCGCATCTCGTCGCCCGAGATGTCGATCAGCTGATCGTTCTCCGGATGCAGCGGCCCCACCGGCAGGAAGCGGTCCTTGGAGAACTTGTTGAGCGACATCAGCCATTTGCCGTCCGCCTCCTTGGTCTCGCCCATGGAGGTGTGGTTGTGGCCCGGCTGATAGTGGACGTCGAGCTTCTGGATGATCGGATCGACTTTGGCGCCGCCGTAAGCCTGGATCGCCTTGTCGATGTTCCACTTGACGACCTGGCTATCGAGGAACAGCGTGGTGTAGGCGTTGCCCTTCCCGTCGAATGCGGTGTGGAGCGGTCCGAGACCCAGCTCGGGCTCGGCGACGACGACGTCGCGCGGCTTGATCTTGTCGTCGAACAGGTCGTCGAAGCGGCGCACGTCGAGAAGCGTGACGGTCGGCGAGAGCTTGCCGGCGATCGCGAGATGGATGCCGTCGGGCGCCGTATTGCAGCCGTGGGGATTGTTGCCGGCCGGGACGTAGCGCGTGTAGCGCGAGCCGTGCCGCCCGTCGACCACCGGCACGCCGTTGATCTCCTTGTAGTCGCCCTTCTTGACCGCATCCTCGATGCGCTTGAGGTTAAAGATCACCACCCAGTCGCGGTCCGCGGACGTCATGTCGGCGAGCGTCACGCCCCGCTCCGAGTTGTAGCAGGTCGAGAACGCGTATTTGCCCTGGTAGTCGGCGTCGGTGTTGTCGAGATTGCCGTCGACCAGGACCTGCCAGGCGATCTTCATGGTGTCGCCGTCGATCGCCGTGAAGACCGACCAGTACTGCTTGGGATCGTCCAGGACCTTGCCGTCGTTCGGGATCGGGATGATATGCTCGCTGTTGGCGAACACGTAACCCGTCCGGGGATATTTCTGCAGCCGCAGCCCGTGAATGTCCGATGCGTTCGGGATCTCGATGATCTTGTCGCACTTCATCACGTCGCAACGGATGCGCGCGACGCGGCAATTGGCCTTGTCGTTGACGAACAGATAGCGCCCGTCATAGGTGCCGTCGGTGAAGGACATATGCGGGTGATGCAGGTCGCCGTTGGGGTAGACGCCGCCGCGGTTGCCAAGGAACGCCTGCGTTACCGGCATCAGGCCTTCCGTCATGATCTTGCGGCTCTCGTTGGTGATCCCCCAGCCGGTGGCGCTGCAGCGGTTGAAGACCGGAATGCGCATGAGCTCGCGCATGGAAGGCAGCCCGATGACGCGCACCTCGCCGGACTGGCCGCTCGAGCTGAAGCCGTAATATTCGTCGAGATCGCCTGGCCGGATCTCGCTGGTGGCCTCCTTGGCATGGGCAGGCCTGGCGAAGCCGGCAACGCCGACGGCTCCGCCGCCGGCCGCGCTGGCGAGGCCCGCCAGAATGGCTGCCTTGCCGCTTCCGGTGAGAAGCTTGCGGCGGCTTACTCCAGTTTCGGTTTCCGCCGACCTGTCATCGTCCTTCATGGTCGTCTCCTTCTAGTGACGCGGCCTGGCCGGCCGCAGGCTTCCGTTCCACGGATTGTTCGCGACCGTTGACGGTCACCAGGACCCTCGGCTTGCGCTTGGGACCCGGCACCATCGACGGCGACTGCAGGGCCAGGAACTTCTCGCGCTTGATGCGCTTCTGGATCACCACCGGACAGCGCTGGTCGTCGTGGTAGAGCACCTGGCAGTTGAGGCATTGGATGCATTCGTTGGGATTGATCGCCCCTTCCGGATGGATCGCCTGGACGGGACAATCGTTGGAGCAGCGCTGGCAGGGCGAGCCGCATTCCTTGTAACGCTTCAGCCAGTCGAACATGCGCATGCGGGCCGGGACAGCCAGCGCGCCGCCGAGCGGGCAAAGGTAACGGCAGTAGAAGCGTTCGATGAAAAGACCCGGCGCCAGGCAGCCGACGGCGAACAGCACGAACCACCACTCGCGCGCGAAATGCAGGATGATCGCGGTCTTGAACGGCTCCACCTCGGCCGCTTCCTCGGCAAGGCCGAGCGAGCCGAAGGAAAGCCCGAAAAGCGCGAGGAAGATGATGTATTTGAACGGCCACAGGCGCTGATTGAGCCAGAACGGCACGCGAACCTGCGGAATGTGCGCCCAGCGCGCCAGCCGGTTCGTCCACTCCTGCAATGCGCCGAACGGGCAGAGCCAGCCGCAATAGGCGCCGCGCCCCCAGAACAGCAGCGCGGCCGCGACCGCCGACCACAGGATGAAGATCAGCGGGTCGCGCAGGAAATAGTCCCAGCGGAAGTCGCCGCGCAGCGAGTTGAAGAATGTGAGGATGTTCACGACCGACAGCTGCGCGTGCTCGTACCAGCCGAGCCACAGAAGCGTGAAGGCGAGATAGCCCAGCCGGATGCGCTCATAGGCGCGCGGCCATTTCACGAGGATATCCTGGAAGAAGAAGATGCCGGTGAGCACGCCGATCGCGACCAACATGATGGCGATGTCGAACATCCGCGCCTGCCACATCCGCTGCCAGAGCGGCGGCTCGTCGTCCGCGGCCGCTGCCGGTTGCACGGCTGCCGACGCCGGCGGCGCGACAACTACCGGCGGCGAAACAGGCGCGGTCAGGAACTTGTCGGGGGTCGAGTAGTCGAGTCCCGCCGTGACGAATGCCTTGTCGAGCGCACCGGTGGCCCGCTGCACGAGCAGTTGGAACCGCCATGGCGCGCCGGGATCGAGATTTGAACCGTCGGGCGTGACGAAGACGCCGACCTCGGGAAAGTCCGGCGCGCCCTCGGCGGCCACCGCGCCGAGCCGCCGATAGTTGCGATCGCGGAAGCGTATGCTGCCCTCGCTCTGGATCAACTCGATGCGATCGAAGATGCCGCCGCGCACATAGCCGGAGCCGCGAAAGGAATACGGTCCGTCGCCGGCGACGAGGATCGCCTGCTGGCCAGGCTTCAGGTCCTGGCGCAGGCGATCATATTCGGCATCGCCGAGCAGCGATCGGCCGACCGTCGGCACGCTTGCCAGCGCAACGTAGATGTCGACGAACGAGGCGTTCGGGTCGCCTTGCTGCGGGCGAGCGATCGCCGCAACGTTGCCTGTCCGCTGAAACAGGTCGTCGAGCTCCTTGTTGGTGATCGCCAGCCTGCGGACCGATCCGTCACCGAGCAAGGCCTGCCAGGTTTCGACGGCGCTTCTGGTCTGATCGACGGTGCGGCGGGCCGGCTGAGAAGCGACATCAGCAACACCCGTGCCGAGGTTGCGCGACCGCGCGATCTTGACCGCAGACTGCGTCATGCTGTCGGCGATGACCATCATGGTGACCGTCGCGCCGCTGACGATGTCGACCGGCATGCGGCTCTCCTCGCTCGGATCGAGGACACGCCGGCCGACGAAGCCGCTTATATAATGCTCGATCTTGGCTTGGGGGATGCCGACCAGAACGATCGGTTCATGATGCTCGACAAGCTTTGCGCCGGTGATCCCGCCGTCGAGGTCGATACCGACAACGATGTTGATGGGCTTGCCGGAGTAGCCGGTCGAATCGACGACATCGTTGGTAAGGAAGGCGTAGCCGACGGGCTGACCGCCCTTGAGCAGCTTCGCCGCGGGCGGATTGCCCTCGACTCCACCGAAGCTGTCGGCGGCGGGATCGATGTCGGATGCCTTGATCCGGTCGAGAAACTCGCCGAGACGCCCGGACGCGTTGGCTTCGGCCTGCGGCAACAGGACGATAACCAGGAGAAGGAAAGACGCCAGGAAACCCAGGCCCGCCGATCTCCATCCGAATTCGAAATCTGGTGTCATTTCCGCGGCCGGCTGTCTGCAACAAAGCCCGATCGCTTGTTGATCGAACGCGCGTTACCTTTAGACGATCGCGCCAGCCGCTCTTTGATTTTGGACAAACTCAATTGATCGAGGACAAGCTCGACTTGATCTAAGACAAACTCAGACGTCGCCAGTCGATGTCACATTGCGCTCAGTCGTCCAGGAGACGCGCTCCCATGAAGCGGCTGAATGAAGAACCCAATGTGCAGTTGCGCGATGTCCCGCAGCTTCTTGGCCTGGCGGCGGCCATGGAGGAAACCACGGCGCAGCGATACCAAAAGCTCGCTGCCCGTATGGAAAGGCTGAACGAGCGTGAGGTTGCCGGAACGTTCAGCGCGCTTGTCGAGGAGCAGCGTGACCATGTCGAGGAGATCGCCCGCCGCTCCATTGAGTTGACGGGCGCGGCGCCGCCGGCCCTGACCGATCCGCGTGGGCTGCCTTTCGAAATCGCTCGATCGTGGGACGAAGCGGAGGCAAGCGCGCTGCTCACCCCTTACCGAGCCCTCGGCATTGCGGTTGACAATGAAATGCTGGCTTTCGCCTTCTTTTCCTATCTAGTAGCGCAAAGCAAAGATGAGGGCGTCCGGGCGACGGCGGAGTGGCTTGCCGGAAAGGCGCTCGATCACGCGGCGATACTGCGCGAAGAGCGGCGTCGCGCCTATCGGCGGGAAGGCGCCGGGCGCGCCGGTGACGTGAGGCCAGCGCTGGATGCGTCGTCACTGCCGGAGTTCGTGCGGCAGAGCCGGCGGCTGGAGTCGCGTGCCGCGGCCTTCCACCGAAGCATTGCTTCACGGCTTGCCGCCCTGGATGAGGATGCGTCGTCGAAAACGGTCGCCGAGGTTGCCGAACGGGAGCGCGCCGGCGGACCTGAAGCCGCCGACGTCAAAGCAGCGGAGCTTGTGCAAGCCGCCAAGCCCTTGCCGCTTCTGCGCGCCGCGCTCGCCGAGGCCGAACGGCTGCACCAGGCCTATCTCGATCTTGCCGACCGCACGCGCGACGAACAGGTGCTGGCCGCAGCCCAAAAGGCGGCGGACCGAAGCCTGCAGAGCCTCGCAGCCATAGCAGCGCTACTGCAGGCGTTCGGCTGACAGAGCGCTATTGGCCGATCTGTTTGAACAGCTCCTCGAAAGCCTTCTTGGCCTTGCCGGGCTGATTGACCGATTCGGCAGCCTTCAGGTTGCTGCCCGGATCGCCGACCACGATGAGGGCGACCATGCCCATGCCGTAATGAGGATTGCACTTGATGCCGTAGACGCCGGGTTTGGTGAACGTGACGTTCACGTCCTTGTTCATCTCGCCCTTGAACGGTTGCGCACCGTCCGGCAGCATGCCGGCGATCGACTCGACGTCATGGCCCTTGTCCTTGGCGACAAAATGAACCGTGTCGCCGGGAGCCACCTTGAGGAACGACGGCTCAAGCTGAAACATGCCGTGCTTGCCCATGTTCAACATGGAAACCTCGAATTCGGCAGCGCCTGCGGCGCCGCCCCACGTCAGGACGGCGGCAGTGACGAGCGGCACAAGTCTGGTCGAGCGCATTTCTTCCAATTCCCTGCTTGGTGTGAATGAACGGATCTTGCGTGTGGCCGGCTGTCTACCGGCTGCGTCCGTCCTGGACTTTGCGCCAGATCAAACACGCTCCAGAAAGACGCGGTTTCGACGGCAACTAAAGTCAATCAGGTCGCGGTCACGCCGGCGTCCTTAAATCGCGTCGCCTGACTACGTTGCGGCGCGACGCGCTTCCGGCACCTCAGAGGGCGGCGCGCCGCCGGCGATCGGGTGTCAAATTGTCGTGAACGTCGAGGAGCACCCGCTGCATCTCAAATCCGCCGCAAAGGCAAATCAACTGGCCCAGCATCATCAGCTTATTGTCTTTTCGCCAATCACGGCATAGTGCGAGCGATCACGAGCTCGCGGGTCCTCCAATGTCTCTGAATGAAGCAAGCAAGCCCGCCAAGAAAAACGCGCCCAAAGTCAAAGTAGTGGCGGAAACGCCACCCCGCGACCAGATCCTGATCGGCCCTGATTTCATCCACAAGGGCGAGCCGCACGAGAGGCTCGACCGCTTCTTCAGCGATCTGGCGAGCCGCTTCGATGCAGCGCCGGCGGTCATTTCCGGCGGCCGGCCCTGGTCATACCGCGAGCTGAACAGCCGCGCCAACCAGTTCGCGCATCTCTTGATCGAGCGCGGCGTGAAGCCGGGCGACAGGGTAGGCCTTTTGCTGGACCGCTCCGCCGAAACCTACATCGCCATCCTTGCGGTGATGAAGGCCGGGGCGGCCTTCGTCCCGCTCGCCACCGCCTTCCCCGAAGATCGCATGGTGATGATCATCGAGGACGCCAATGTCACGATGGTGATCAGCGTCTCCGGCTATGCCGCGCGCGTGGCACGGCTGCCGGTTCCGCATATCTCGATCGACTCGGCGGAGTCCGAGATCGCTCTCAAGCCCGAAACGGCACCGCTGCCGGAGGGCAGCCAGGACCAGACCTGCTACATCCTCTACACGTCCGGCACCACCGGCAAGCCGAAGGGCGTGGTGATCACGCACCAGAACTTCTGCAACTTCATCCGCGTCGCCGCGGCGTCCTACGGCTACCAGCCGGGCGACCGCGTGTACCAGGGCATGACCATCGCCTTCGACTTCTCCTCGGAGGAGATTTGGGTGCCCTTCGCCGCAGGCGCCACCGTCGTGCCGGCGCCCGGCCAGCAGCCGCTGGTGGGCGAGGAGCTGGCCAGTTTCCTGCGCGAGCATCACATCACCTGCATGGCCTGCAGCCCGACGCTCTTGTCGTCGATCGAGAGCGATGCGCCAAGCCTGCGCGCGATCCTTGTTGGCGGCGAAGCCTGCTCGCACAAGCTTGTCGTGCGCTGGGCCAAGCCCGGCCGCCAGATCCTGAACACCTATGGCCCGACCGAGGCGACAGTAACCGCCACCATGGCCATGCTGACCCGGGACGAGCCGGTGACGATCGGCAAGCCGCTGCCCACCTATTCGATAGCCATCCTCGACCCCGAAAAGCCGCGGGTGCTGACCGGCGACCAGCTGGGCGAGATCTGCATCGGCGGCATGGGCGTGGCCATCGGCTATCTCAACCGGCCGGAACTCACAGAACAGCGATTCATCGAGGATTTCATCGGCCTGCCGAACAATCCCAGCGGCCGCATCTACCGGACGGGCGATCTCGGCCGAATCAACGACAAGGGCGAGATCGAGTATCACGGCCGCATCGACACACAGGTGAAGATCCGCGGCTACCGCATCGAGCTGGGCGAGATCGAGGCCGTGCTGCTGGAACAGCCCGGCATCGCGCAGGCGGCGGTCACGACCTGGGAGATCGAACCCGAGCGCACGGAACTGGTCGCCTATTATGCCCCCAGGAGCGGCGGCGGCAGCGTTGATCGCACCTCGCTCGTGCAGGAGCTCAAGCGGCGGCTGCCCGACTACATGGTTCCAGCCTATCTGGAGCAGCTGCCCGCGATCCCGATGACCGTTTCCAACAAGGTCGACCTGAGGAAACTGCCAAAGCCGACCAGCGCGCGCGTCGCGGCCGGCCATGCGATGATCGACCCGCGCAACGAGGACGAGAAGTTCCTGGTCGACACGCTGCAGGACGTGCTGAAATTCGAAGACGTCTCCATCGAAGACCACTTCTTCGACGACCTCGGCGCGAACTCGCTGCTGATGGCCAGGTTCTGCGCGCGCATCCGCTCCCGCAAGGCGTGGTCGACGACCTCGATGCGCGACATCTACCTGCATCCCACCGTCGCGAAGCTCACCGAGCACCTGCGTGCGCCGCAGATGGCCGCCGTCGCTGCGAGCGAGCCGATGCTGACGCATCGGGCTTCCAACCTCGCCTATTGGGGCACGGGCGTCGGGCAGCTGCTGTTCTACGCGCTCTACAGCTATGCCTCGCTCTGGGCGATCAATGACGGGCTCGACTGGGTCTATGACGCGCTGGACGATCCGCTGCTGCTCTATCTGCGCTGCGTGCTTCTGTCCGCCAGCGTGTTTTTCGGGCTGAGCGGCTTTGCCATCATTGCCAAATGGCTGCTGGTCGGCCGCTGGAAGGCAGAGACCTTCCCGATCTGGGGCTGGCGTTATTATCGCTTCTGGGTCGTCAAGACGCTGGTCCGCAGCGCGCCGGTGGTGCTGTTCCGCGGCAGCCCGCTCTACAGCCTCTACCTGCGCCTGCTCGGCGCGCGGCTCGGCAACCGCACGGTCATCGAGTGCCGCTCCGTTCCGGTCTGCACCGACCTGATCAGGATCGGCGACAACTCGATCCTGCGCAAGGATTCGATGATCCTGGGCTTCCGCGCCCAGGCCGGCTACGTCCACACCGGCCCGCTCGACATCGGCCGCAACGCTTTCGTCGGCGTCGGCTCGACCCTGGACATCGACACCCGCATCGGCGACGGCGCCCAGCTCGGCCACGCATCCTCGCTGCATCGCGGACAGGCGATCCCCGCCGGCGAGCGCTGGCACGGATCGCCGGCAATTCCGACCGAGGCGGATTATTGCACGGTTCCCAATGTGCCGCTGTCGAGGATGCGCAGAATAATCTACGAGACGATCCAGCTCTTCATCCTCTTCGCCATCGTCACGCCGTTCCCGCTTCTGTTCCACACCTACTGGGAAAATCTCGGCGACGATTATCAGGAGACCATCGGCGTCGTGGCCATAGGCACCACGGTGACGGTGGCGGGGTTCGTCATCGGCGGGGTGCTGCTGGCGGCAATCGTGCCGCGGCTGTTCAATCTCATGCTGAAGCCCGGCCGGGACTATTCGCTCTACGGCTTCCACTACTGGCTGCAATCGATGCTGGAGCTGGTCAGCAATGTGCGTCTGCTGAACGTGCTGTTCGGCGACAGCTCGGCGATCGTCTACTATCTGCGCGCCATCGGCTGGCGGCTGAACAAGGTGGACCAGACCGGCTCGAATTTCGGCACCAACCAGCGGCACGAGAATCCGCAGCTGACTGAAATCGGCTCTGAAACCATGGTGTCCGACGGCCTGTTCATGGTCAACATGCAGAAGTCGGCCAACTCCTTCCGCCTCGAGCACACGCGGGTCGGCGAGCGCAACTTCTTCGGCAACAACATCATCTATTCACCGGATTCCCGCACGGGCGACAATTGCCTGCTCGGAACGAAAGTCCACGTTCCGGTGGATGGCCCCGTGCGCGAGAATGTCGGGCTGCTGGGCTCGCCGCCGTTCGAAATCCCACGCATGGTCAATCGCGACAAGGAGCTTCTCGGACTGATCTCCGACGAGGAGCGCCGCCGCCGCCTGCCGCTGAAGAACCTGCACAATCTGGTCACCGCGCTGCTGTTCTTGGCCGCGCAATGGCTGATCCTGTTCCTGACGCTCGCCATCTGGGACCGCGCGCTCAACTACTACACCGAATGGGGGCAGACGGCGCTGTTCGTGGCGGTGGTGCTGACCGCGGCGATCGGTATTCCGTTCTACATCTTCCTCGAGCGCGTCAGCCTCGTCTTCCGCCGGCTGAAGCCTCGAATGGCCACGATCTACGACCCCGTCTTCTGGCGGCACGAACGTCATTGGAAACTGTCCGATTCGCCGATCATGGGCCTGTTCACCGGCACCCCGTTCAGGCCGCTGATCCTGCGCATGCTGGGCGTGAAGGTCGGGCGGCGCGTCTATGACGGGGGAAGCATCATCACCGAGCGGTCGCTGGTGGAGATCGGCGACGACGCGACGCTGAACGAGGGCTGCGTCATCCAGGCGCATTCGCTTGAGGAAGGCGCGTTCAAGTCCGACTACATCCGCATCGGCAACGGCTGCACGCTCGCCCCTTCCGCCTTCATCCACTACGCGGTGGTGATGGGCGAAGGATCCGTGGCGGACCTCGACTGCTTCGTCATGAAGGGCGAGGTGATCGAGCCGAACACCGTGTGGCGCGGCAACCCGGCGAAGCTCTATGGCGTGGTGACGCCGATCGATGCGCGCGCGATCAAGATCGGGCAGGAACAGTGACGCGTTCCGCTGAGGCGTCGAGGCGCGTTGTCCTGCGGCCTGTCGGCGAGGACAACCTGGCGGCGATCCTGGCGCTCGAGCTGATGCCTGAGCAGCAAGGCTTGGTCGCCTCCAATGCCGACTCGCTGGAGGAGGCCCAGGAAGACGACGAGGCCATCACCCGCGCCGTGGTTGAGGCCGGACGCGTCATAGGTTTCCTGATGTACAGCGCTCCGCAAGACGATGACGAGGCGATCATCTACCGTTTCATGATCGACCGCTACGAACAGGGCAATGGCCTTGGCCATGCCGCGGTTGCCGAGGCGCTGAAAGAGATCGCGCATCTCGGCCACATACGCCGCGTCTCGATCTGCTATGAACCGGCCAACGAGGCGGCGCGCCGGCTCTATGCCGGCTTCGGTTTCGTCGAGAAGGGATTGGACGAGGATGGCGAGATGATCGCCGTGCTCGAATTGGGCAGATAACAAGTGGGCACCCCGCCGGAGGGCGCGCAACCAGAGATCGAGAACGCCGTCGAGCAGGCGTTGACCGGCCTCACACCGCCTGGCCTCATCACCGGCTGCCGTCTTATTGGCGCCGGCGACGAACGATATCTCCTGCCGGCTGAAGACGCTTCCATCGCCACGCGCGAACACGGCGCGCGCGCCGCCAGCGGGGCGGGGCGCCGGATCGCGCATGAATTGCTGAGGCGCCTGGGCTGTGCGGATCTCGCTGTCCTGCGGGGCCAACTGGGAAACCCGATCTGGCCTGCCGGCATCGTCGGTTCGATCGCGCATGACGACGAACTCGCCGTAGCGGTCGCCGCGCGATCCGACGCGATGAGAAGCGTGGGCATCGACATCGAACCTGCCCTGCCCTTGCCGCACGACCTCCGAACCCTGGTGACCACCCCGCATGACCGCCTGGGCGATCTCGATCCTGGCATCGGCGGCCGCATTCTGTTTGCGGCCAAGGAGGCGGTCTACAAGGCGTCGTTTCCGCTCGACGGCTACGTGCTGGGTTTTGAAGACATCGCCGTCGATTTCACCTCGAGCGAGGCAGTCACTTCATTCGGCAATCGTATAACAGTGCGCTTCACTGTCTCGCCTAGAGTCCTAGCGGTGGCTTATACGGTATAGGCGTGCCAAGAACTCTGCCTGGTTTCTCATCAGGGCTTCGGCAGCCTCATATGACGGTTCTCATCCACGCCAGGAAGGACTCCATCACCGCGGAGCGCGGGCTGTGCTGCATCCACACGACATAGAAGCTGTAGCCCGGCAGGGACAATGGATGCGCCTTGACGAGCGTGCCGTTCTCCAGCTCGCGGCCGACGACGACGTCGCTGCAGATCGCAATGCCTTGCCCGGCGACGACCGCGTCGATCGCATGCAGTTCCTCGCGGAAGCTCAAGTCCCAGGCTTTATCCGGGATCAGGTCCGGATCGATGGAACGGGCCGTCGCCAGCCATCGGCGCCAGGTGGGAGCGTCCGGATCCCGGTTCATCCAGTCGAAATGGATCAACGGATAGCGCAGGAGATCGGCAGCACGCTCGATCGCTCGCCCATCGCCTGCCAACAACCGGGGGCTGCAGATGGGAAAGAAGGAATCGCGGCACAGCTCTTGCGCCGCAAAGCCCACAGGCGGGCGCCGCGTGTAGCGGATCGCCACATCCGCCGCGCCGGCGCGCAGATCGAGCAGCGCGTCCGTCCCGATGATCTCCAGCGGCACGGCCGGGTTGGCCTCTCGCCATTTCGGTAGCCGGGGCACCAGCCATCGGCTGGCGAAAGCGTTCGGGCTCGTCACCCGCAAGGGCGCCTGAGAATCCGGCTCGGCGACAGCGGCAAGGGAGCAGGCGAGAAGATCAAAGCCGTTGCGCAGGATCGGAAACAGTCGCGCTCCCGCACTCGTCAGCACGAGCGGGCGCGGCCGGCGCTGGAACAGCTTGCAACCGCATATCTCTTCCAACAGGCGGACCTGATGGCTGATCGCCGTCGGCGTCACCCTGAGCTCCACCGCCGCGGCCTTGAAGCTGCCGTGCCGGGCGGCGGCCTCGAAGGCGTGCAAAGCGCGCAGCGGCGGGATGTTCCTCATGCCAGCAGTGTAGATGAATTCTGCTCATCCAGTAGCTAAGAATTTCGCTTTTGCAGAAGGTCTGGTCACCGTGAGACCCTGGTCCCATTGGAACCGAGGGCAACTACGATGGAGATTCCACGACAGAACGATGCGCTGGTGGGCCGATCCCATCCTTCGAGCACGGCGATCGAAGAGCTGCGGCGAAGCTTACGGGGCGAAGTGGTATTGCCGACGGACGCCGCCTACGATCAGGCGCGCGCGGTCTGGAACGGGGCGATCGACAAATGGCCTGCCGCAATCGTCTTTTGCGCCGATGCCGATGACGTCGTCCGCGCCGTGACCTATGCCAGGTCGCAAGGTTCGCTCGTGGCGGTCCGCAGCGGCGGCCACAACGTCGCCGGTCTATCCGTCTGTGACGACGGGGTGGTGATCGACCTGTCCCGCATGAAGAAGATCGCCGTCGATCCCGAGCGCCGCATCGCCAGGGCCGAAGCCGGCCTGAACCTCGGCGAGTTCGACACAGCCACGCAGGCGCACGGCCTTGCGACGACCATGGGGGTCAACAGCGACACCGGCATTGCCGGCCTTACGCTGGGCGGAGGCTTCGGCAAGCTCGGGCGAAAGCACGGCCTGAGCTGCGATAATCTGATCGCGGCCGAAATCGTCACGGCCGACGGACGGCTGCTGCGGACAAGTGCCGGCGAGCATCCCGAGCTGTTCTGGGCCTTGCATGGCGGGGGCGGCAATTTCGGCATCGTGACGGCATTCGAATATCGGCTGCACCCGCTTGGCCCTGCCCTTCTCGTGGGCTCGGTGCTTCACGCCTGGGATCAGGCGCGCGACGCTATGCGGTTCTACGACAGCTTCGCCCGCGGCGCCCCGGACGAGATCAGCGTCGACGCCGCGCTCGTCACGCTGCCCTCCGGCGACCGCGCCTTCAGCATCTCGGCTTGCTATGTCGGGTCGTCCGAAGCCGGCGAGCCCGTCATCGCGCCGCTGATGCAATTCGGATCGCCCATCGAAAGCCGCCTGCAAGCGGTTCCTTATCTCCAGATTCAATCGGCGGGCGACAGCCTCTTTCCGCGCGGACGACGCTATTACTGGAAGGCGCAGTTCCTGCGCGAGATCAGCGATGGCGCGATCGACGCGCTGCTCGACAGCTACGCGGAAGCTCCCAATCGCTCCTCCCTGCTGGTTTTCCAGCAGGTTGGCGGTGCGATCGCCCGCGTGCCCGCGTCGCACTCGCCCTACGCCAATCGCGATGCCGCCTTCGACTGCTTCCCGATCGCCATCTGGGACAATCCGGCCGATGACGAGGCAAATATCCGCTGGGCTCGCGAGCTGTGGGATGCGGTCAGGCCATTCTCAACCGGCGGCGTCTATGCCAACAATCTCGGCGATGAGGGTGACGAGCGCGTGCGCGATGCTTATGGCGCAAATTATGCGCGCCTCGCCGCCATCAAGAAGCAATACGACCCGACCAATTTCTTCCGATTGAACCAGAATATCAGGCCTGGATAATTCGCACTCCGAGAGGGAACCGTGCGCAGCCGCTGGACGATCCTTGTCGTGCTCTTCGTCGCCCGAGCGGCGATGGCGGTGCAGTTCCAGAGCGTCGCCGCCATTGCGCCGGAACTCGGCAGGGAGCTGAACGCCAATCTCGCCGATATCGGCGTGCTCATCGGCCTCTATTTCGCGCCGGGCGTCGCGCTCGCGCTTCCCGGCGGCGCGATCGGCAGGCACTTCGGCGACAAGGCGACCGTGCTCGCCGGTCTTGCCCTGATGCTGGCGGGGGAAATCCTGCTTTGCGCATCGTCTTCATGGAGCGTTGAGATCGCCGGCAGGCTGATCTCCGGCGTGGGCGGCGTCCTGCTGAACGTGTTGATGACCAAGATGGTCGTCGACTGGTTCGCGGGCCGGCAGATTGCCACGGCGATGGCGATCTTCATCAACTCATGGCCGTTGGGCATTGCCCTCTCGCTTGTCGTGCTGCCGCTGATCCAGGCGGAATTCGGCATAGCGGGGACTGAGATCGCGGTGATGGCGCTCATCGCCGCGGCGCTGGCATTGGTAGGGCTTCTCTACCAGCGGCCCGGCCAGGCGATCGCTCCGGTTTCGGCGGCAGCCTCGCGGCTGGCGAAGCCGGCCGTCCGGGCCGTGCTGCTGGCAGGCGCGATCTGGGCATTCTACAATGTCGGTTTCGCCATGATCTTCAGTTTCGCGCCGTCGATGCTGGTCGAACGCGGCTGGTCGACCGCCGCGGCCGGCTCCGCGGTCAGCATCGTGCTGTGGCTCGCCGCGTTGTCCGTTCCAATCGGCGGCTACCTCGCGGATCGCGCCGGGAGCCGCAATGGGATGCTGGCGGCCAGCTGCCTCGCCTTCGCGGCATTGGTTCTCGTGCTGTGGCGCGGTTCCGAGGCGCTGCCCACCCTGGTTGCCCTCGGCCTGGTCTGCGGCCTGCCGGCCGGAGCGATCATGAGCTTGCCGGCACGCGCCCTGGCGCCGTCGACGCGGGCGCTTGGGATGGGCCTCTTCTACACGCTGTACTATGCCACGATGCTCGTCGCTCCCTGGCTCGGCGGCAAGCTTGCGCTTTGGGCAGGCAGCGCAGGCGCGGCCCTCGGCCTTGGCTCGGCCGCGCTTCTGGCGTGTCCGATCCTGCTGTGGGAGTTCGAACGCCGGCTGCTCCCGCCGGAGCGGACGGTACCGCAGGTGAGCTGAGACCCTTACGAATTTTTCACGGGCGGTGGCCCGCCGGACGTGGCGAGATCAGGCGGGAGCGTAGGTCAGCCTGATCACATCCTCATCGATCCGATCACTGGCGATAAGCCGGAGCGGGGACCGAGGTCCGGCGAAATAGGGCTTGCCGTGACCAAGCACGACCGGATGCAGGTAGATCCGATACTCATCGATCAAGCCTAGGTCGGTGAGGCTTCGGGCCAGATCCGGCCCTGCAACAGCGATCTCGCCGTCGCGCTCGGCCTTCAGCTTGAGCATCGCGCCCTCAAGGTCGTCTCCGACGAGGTTGGCGTTGGGGCCGACCGATTGCAACGTGCGCGAGACGACCCATTTCGGCTGGCTCCGCCATGCCCCCGCGAAGGCCCGTCGATCGGCATCCCATTCAGGATGATGATCGTCCCAGTAACGCATGGTCTCATACATGCGGCGGCCGTAGACGCTCCCCGCCTTCCGCCGCACGTCCCCAATGAAGTGTCGGAAGAGCGTGGGACTCGGCCCAAACTCCAAGTGATCGACGTAGCCGTCCAACGACTGGTTCATTCCGAAGATAAGCTTGGCCATAGCAGTTCCATTCAGCGGCCGGGCCGTGCGGGCCTGGTTGCGATACGCAATCGGTTGCAGGTTAGATTGACTGATTTTATTTTGCAATCGGTTTTTGGAGTGAGCATAGACGAAACAGTATAGCGGAGATGCCCATAGGGCTGCGCTGCCCCCGTTCCTCGCGCGGCAGATTGCCGAATCCTCCGACGGCCCCAAGTGAGGAAGGAGTGATGTTCAGGAGCAATCGATGACCCAAGCCGGACTTTCGCCGCTGCGCGGCCTCGCCAAACTGCGCGACGCCAGGACGCGGCGCTTCTCGAGCTACGACCGCACCGGCGGCAATGACGACCGCCTGCACATCGAGCCGGGCGAGACCGTGACAATCGCCGAATATCAAGGCGCCGGCATCGTCACCCATATCTGGGCGACGCTGGCGTGCAACAGCGAAAGCTTTCTGCGCAAGGTCGTGCTGCGCGCCTACTGGGACGGCGAGAGTGAGCCCAGCGTCGAGACGCCCGTCGGCGACTTCTTCGGTATCGGCCACGCCCGCACGAAGAACTTCGCCAGCCTTCCCATGCAGGCGAGCCCCGAGGACGGCAAGGGCTTCAACTGCTATTTCCCGATGCCCTTCGCGACCGGCATGAAGATGACGGTGAGCAACGAAGCCGAGGACGAGCTGGTGCTCTATTACTATGTCGACCTCGAGCTGCATGACGGGCTGGAGGACGATCTCGGCCGCTTCCACGCGCAGTACCGCCAGGCGCGGCCCGACGGCATGGCGGAGACCGGCCTCACCAACGAGCAGTTCCTCTTCGGCGGCGAGAACACGGACGGCAAGGACAACTATACGATCCTCGAGGCGGAGGGCCGCGGCCACTATGTCGGCGTGCTGTTCAGCGTCCGCTCGCGCCGGCGCTCCGCGCAGTGGGACTGGTATGGCGAGGGCGACGACATGATCTTCATCGACGGCGAGCCCGGCCTTTCGGTGTTCGACCGCGAGCCCGACCGGCGGATCAGCCGGGAGGTTGCGCTCATCGAGCCGCGCGGCGAGAGCGCGCCGGGCGCCAACGACGCCTGGCCGCCGACGCTGCACGGCACCGGCACGGAGGATTATTTCAACACCGCCTGGTGCCCCACCCAGGACTATTCGGCGCCCTATCACGGCGTCATCGCGGCGGGAGGCCCGAACTGGAGCGAGCCGGTCACGCTCTATCGCTGGCATATCGAGGACCCGGTGATCTTCCGCCAACGCATCCGCGTCAGCATCGAGCACGGCCACGCCAACCGGCGCTCGGACGACATCTCGTCGGTCGCCTTCTGGTACCAGGCCGAGCCGCACAGGCCCTTCGCGCCGCTGCCGGCGGTCGCCGCGCGCATCCCCGGCTTCGGCCGCAACGCGGAGGGGTAGGACGGGGCCTTCGTGCCCATGCGCGAGGCGCCCTTGTACGCTGCACTCGCGGGTTTGCGGTTGATAAGCATCCTGACATGAATGCGCGAACCTTCGTGCTACGGTGCAGGTGGTTTCTAGGAAACCAATCTTGCCCGCCATGAAGTGAAGAGGAGAGTTCGCCACGTCCAGGATCAGCCGCCGCGCCCTGCTCCTTCATTCCAGCAGCGCTGTTGTCACTTCCACGGTTGCGGCAGCGGCTCTCGCGACGGAGCCGCCGCGCCAAGACCGGGAAACGTCCCGCGAACTGCGTGCGCTGATTAAGGCGCACACGACAGCCTACGCGGTGTTCGGCAAGGCCGTCCATAAAACGGGTGGAAGCAGCCGCAACTGCGACCGAGCCAGCCGAGCAGAGGAAAAGGCTCTGCTGGCCGTCTGCGCCTACCCGGCGGTCAGGGAAGGCGATCGCCTGGCCAAGGCCCGATATCTGCTGGAGGTCGAGGCGCGCGGCGAACTCGACCTGCCGGAGCACATGCAGGCTATTCTTCGCTCGACGATGTGGAAGGCGTGAGACCGACCGCCGCTATCTCTGTGCGACAGGACGGACGGTGATCTCGTTGACGCCGACCTCCCGCGGCTGCTCGATGGCATAGAGCACCGCCCGCCCGATCGCCTCCGGTTCGATGGCGTTGCGGCGGTACTCCACCATCGCCCGGGCGGCTGCTTCGTCGGTGATCATGCCTGCGAGCTCTGAGCGCGTCACGCCGGGATAGATGCAGGTGGCGCGGATCGTCTCGTTCTCCTGGCGCAAGCCGTCGGTGATGGCCCGCACCGCGAACTTGGTGGCGCTGTAGACGGCCGAGGTCGGCACCACCTCGAAGCTGCCGACCGAGCCGATATTGACGACATGGCCGCTCCCCTGCGCCTGCATCACCGGCAGGACGGCCGCGATGCCGTGAAGGACGCCGCGGATGTTGACGTCGATCATCCGGTCCCATTCCTCGACCTTCAGCGCGGCGAGAGGCGACAGCGGCATCACCCCGGCATTGTTGACGAGGACGTCGATCCGGCCGAACCGCTGCCGCGCCTCGGCGGCGAGGGCTTCCATGCTGGCGCGTTCGGTGACGTCGAGGGCGCGGGCGGCGGCCTGGCCGCCCTTCGCCTCGATCTCCTCGACGAGCGTGGCGAGCCGATCGGTCCGCCGGGCGCCCAGCATGAGGGTGGCGCCGGCGTCGGCGAGGACACGCGCGGTGGCCTCGCCGATGCCGCTGGAAGCGCCGGTGATGAGAACGACCTGGTCGATGGTCATGGCAATCTCCTGTATTGTGTTGGCGGCGACGGGCCGAGCGCTCACTGCGCCGTGTAGCCGCCGTCGACGAAAAGCTGCGCCCCGGTGATAAAGCTCGAGGCGGGGGAGGCGAGAAAGGCGATCGCCTCGGCCACCTCCTCCGGGCGGCCGATGCGCCCGATCGGGTGGGCGTCGCCGAAGCTGCGCAGCATCTCCCGGCCGTTCTCGACCACGCCTTCCATGATGTCGGTGTCGATGACGCCGGGCAGGACCACGTTGCAGCGGATGCCGCGGCGGCCGTACTCGACCGCGACGATGCGGGCGAGCTGCGCCGAGGCCGCCTTGGAAGAGGCATAGGCCGCCTGCGTCGGGAACGCCGTCGTCGCCGAGAGCGAGGCGTTGATGACGACGGCGCCGCCCTCCTCCATCAGCGGCACCGCCGCCCGGATCGTAACGAAGGCGCCGCGGGCGTTGATCTGGAAGATGCGGTCGTATTCCTCGACCGAGGTTTCGGTCAGCGGCTTGTTGAGGGTTCGTCCGGCATTGCTGATGACGATGTCGAGCCGCCCGAAGCGCTCGCGGGCGAGTTGGACCGAACGCCGGGCAAGGCCCTCGTCCGAGACGTCGCCCACCAGCGTGGCGACGTCGCTGGCTTCGAGCGCTTGGACCTCGTCGGAGAGGTCGGAGGCGACGATCCGGGCGCCGCGGGCGCGCAGCAGGTCGAGCGTGGCGCGTCCGATGCCGCGACGCGCGCCGGTCACGAGCGCCACCTTGCCGGTCAGGTCATAACTATTGGGCAGATTGCTCATTGTTGTCTCCGTGGTGCTGGCGGAGCGCACCCGTGCGCCCGCAATCAATGGCCGGGAGGTAGCAATCGCCCGCTGTCGATTTAACTTGCCGCGAACTGGACCTTATGGTTAGGAGCGCTAACCAATGCAGATTGATCTCAACCTCCTCACCCTGTTCGCCGCGGTGGCGGAGACGGGCAATTTCCGAGCTGCGGCCGACCGGCTTGGGATAACGCGCTCGGCGGTAAGCCAAGGCGTGCGGCGGCTGGAGACCGCGCTCGGCCAGGCGCTGTTCCTGCGCACCACCCGCAGCGTGCGCCTGACCGAGGCCGGCGAGCGCTTCCTGGCCCAGGTCTCGGCACCATTGGCCGAGATCGCGAACGCCCTCGAAGCGGCGTCCGGCTCGGCGGAGCAGCCCCGCGGTCTCCTGCGGATCGCTGCCACCTCGATCGCCGAGGAGTTCCTGTCCGGACCGCTGATCGCCTCCTTCAGCGAGGCGCATCCCGGCGTCACCCTCGACGTGACGGTGACCGATCTGGAATTCGACATCATCGCGGCCGGCTTCGACGCCGGCGTGCGCCTCGGCGAGGTCATCGAGCGTGACATGATCGCGGTGCCGCTGACCGGCGACCAGTGCCAGGTCGCGGTGGCGACGCCGGACTATCTTGCGCGCCACGGCACGCCAGAGCACCCGCACGATCTCGTCCGCCACCGCTGTATCGGCTGGCGGCCGCAGCCGCACACCGCACCCTATCGCTGGGAATTCGAGAAGGACGGCCGCGCCTTCGACGTCTCCGTCGAACCGCAGATCACCACCAACGACATGCTCCTGATGATCCGCACTGCGCTCGCCGGCGGGGGCATTACCTTCGGCATGGAACAAACCTTCCGGCCCCATCTCGAGCGCGGCGAGCTCGTCTCGATCCTCTCCGACTGGTTGCCGCCCTTCGCCGGCTTTTTCCTGTACTTCCCGAGCCGCCACACCGTGACGCCGAAGCTGAGGGCGCTCATCGACCATGTGCGACACTATCGCCAACGATCTTAGGCGCGGCGCGGTATCCCCACGGGCGGCACTTGCGGTCTGGGCTGTCGCTCGTCTCCCGCGGGCTTAGTCGGCCTGGGAATGGGGGCTGCGAATTCCCGCTCGCGCAGCTTTCGAAGCCCTTGCAGGACTTATCCAACGTAGACGCATTTGGATTTCAGGCCACGTCGCTCAAGGGGCGATCTTTGGATTAGACGTCAATGCGCCGACATCGGCAGGCTGAACTCAAACTACCACGGCCAAGCCCGGCGACGCGCGCAAGCGGGCTATGTCGCGCGCCGGCGGTTCTCCAAAGTGGCGGCGATATTCGCGAGTGAACTGCGAGGGGCTTTCGTAACCCACGTGGAAGGCGGCAGTCGTGGCGTCGACGTCCTGGACCAGCATCAGGCTGCGCGCGTCCTGGAGCCTGAGCTGCTTCTGGAATTGCAGCGGCGTCATCGCCGTCACGGCGCGGAAATGCTCGTGCAGGCTCGACGGACTCATGCCTACTTCCGCGGCAAGCCGCTCGATGCTTAACCGTTCCCGGAAGTTCTGCCCGATCCACGCGATGGCACGGCCGACCTGGGCCACCCGACCCTGGCCGGAGGTGATGTGGCGCATCCTGGCACCGTCCGGGCCGGCGAGCAGGCGATAGAGAATTTCCTGCTCGGCAAGCGGCCCGAGCACGGGCAGCGCCGCCGCATCGTCGAGCAGGCGCACGAGGCGCAGCACCGCGTCGAGCAGACTGGCGCCGGCGTCGGACACCGTCTTGCCTATGGGCGGAGAGGGCGCTCGCGGCGGCGGCACGCGCAGCGCCAACTGCCCCAGCATGACCGGATCGAAATCGAGGAACAGGCAGAGATAGGGCTTGTCAGGCGTCGCCTCGATCACCTGGCCCGTCACCGGCAGGTCGTGGGTCACGATCCCATAGCGGCCCGGTGCATATCTGAACACGCGGTCGCCCAGCGTGACCTCCTTTTGCCCCTGCGCGACGAGGCACAGTTGCGGCCGGTAAACATTCGGCATCGGCATCGTCACCGTGGAGGATCGAGCAATCGTCACACGTTCGATGGGGGTGGCGTGGAAGCCATCCCTTGATGCGTGCCGGGCAATCACGGCTGCGATTTCAGTCCATGTTTCCATGAAACGGACCATCGCACGCGCGCGGAAGGGCGGCAATGCGAAACGCGACTTCTGGAGGATTAGGCAGTAATCCCGGCGCATCGGGCTAACGGTTCGGCGTCGCCGCACATCATAGTGTCAGCAGGCTCTGGTCAAGGCAAACCGAGCCGCAGGACAAGTGAACAAAGTATGGAGCGAACATGACAACCGATAATCTGAAGATCCCCACGGTCGCACTGGGGACCTGGGCTTGGGGCGACAGCGGCGAGACTGGCGACGGTTATTTCGGCAGCCCGCTCACTCGGGCTGGCCTGGAAGAGGTCGCGGACAAGGCGCATGCGGCCGGCTTCACCCTGTGGGACACCGCCGTGGTATACGGCATGGGCCGTTCAGAGACCGTACTCGGGGAGGTCCTGAAGCGCTACGCCCGCAGCGACTACCAGCTCTCCACGAAGTTCACCCCGCAGGCCGCGGGAGTCGGCGAAGATCCTGTGGCGGACATGCTGGAGCAAAGCCTGGCACGCCTCGGCACCGACTACATCGACCTCTATTGGATTCACAATCCAGCAGATGTGGCGCGGTGGACTCCGCTTCTGATCCCGTTGCTGAAGAGCGGGAAGGTCAAACATGTGGGCGTCTCGAATCACAACCTGAGTGAAATCGACCTCGCCAACCAGATCCTGGGCAAAGCCGGGTTCCGGGTCGAGGCCGTCCAGAACCACTATAGCCTCCTCTACCGCAGCTCCGAGGATGCCGGCATCCTGGCCTACTGCCGCAACCAGGGCATCCCGTTTTTCGCCTATATGGTGCTCGAACAGGGCGCCTTGACCGGCAAGTACAGTCCGCAGAACCCGCTGCCGGAAGGCAGCAGCCGGGCGAAGGCTTACAATGGCATGCTGCCTCAACTGAAGGCGCTGACGGACAAGCTTGCCTCGATCGGCCAGAGCCAAAGTGCAGCAGCTCCCGATGTCGCGACAGCTTGGGCCATCGCCAAGGGCGCGACGCCGATCATAGGCGTCACCAAGCCCAACTACGTCGCTGGCCTGGTCCGAGCCACCGGTATGACGCTCTCCAGCGACGAGATTGGCGAGCTGGAAGCTCTCGCCGAGGCCGCCAACGTGAACACCCGCGGCTGGTGGGAAAAAGAGATGCAGGCCTAAAGGCTCCGCTGGTCCTGAGATCTCGGACCACTGGTCCGAGCAATACGGCAGGGGATCATCTCGTTCTGCGGGGTGATCGCCTGGCCTAAAGCGCGTCGCGATCTTTCAGATTCGCTCCATGCGCTTTAGGTTCTTGGCGGAGCGATGGCGGCGGGCCAGGCTCAACTCAGTGAGGAACAGATGCCATCCACAACAGTCAACGTCCGCTACCTTGTCGACGATGTCGAGGCTTCCATCTCGTGGTACACCCGGCACCTCGGCTTCTCGGTCCTTTCCAATCATGCCCCTGCCTTCGCCGACGTCGCGCTCGGCTCGCTTCGGCTGCTGCTCAGCGGCCCGACCAGCTCGGCGGCGCGCCCCATGCGCGACGGCGCCCAGCCTGCACCCGGCGGCTGGAACCGGATCCACCTGATCGTGGAGGATCTTGCCGCCGAAGTCTCGCGGCTGCAGGCCGAAGGCGTGCAGTTGCGAAACGACGTCGTCACGGGCCCAGGCGGCTCGCAGGTCCTGCTGGTCGATCCCTCTGGCAATCTCGTCGAGCTGTTTCAGCCCGCGGGCCGCTGAACACGCACGCCCGAGCTGCCGCCGATAAATGCCGGCGGAGTGTCGGTTCCGCCATGTTGCTCGTCCGAACCGATCGGGTATCGTCATGAAGAACCCCGTCGCTATGCTTTCCGACTCGACGGCATTCCGGTTCGTGCTGATCATGGGCATCGTGAACCTGTTCGGCGACTGGACCTACGAAGGCGGCGCAAGCGTCAACGGTCCGTTCCTCGGTACACTTGGGGCTAACGCCGCAGCCGTAAGCATCATCGCAGGCGCAGGCGAGTTCCTCGGCTACAGCATGCGCTCCGTGGCCGGTTACATCGCGGACAAGACGGGAAGATACTGGCTCATCACTTTCATCGGGTATGCAATCAACCTTCTCGCGGTACCGGCAATGGCTATTGCGGGAAGCTGGCAGATTGCGGCTGTCCTGGTGCTTGCCGAGCGCGTCGGCCGCGCCATGCGCAAACCGACGGTCGAGGCAATGTTGTCGTACACCACCGGCAAGCACGGCAGGGGCTGGGTCTACGGTCTCAATACAGCCCTCGACGAGACCGGCGCGACAATAGGGCCTCTCTTCGTCTCACTCGTCCTCTTTCTAAAGGGCAGTTACGAAACGGCATATGCATTGCTGCTGATCTCCGCCCTTCTCGCACTTGCCTCGCTGACGGCGGCGCGGTTCGGTTTTCCAATTCCTTACCGTCTCGAACAAGGCCGCACCGCGCCGGCGACCGGATTCACGACTTCCTACTGGCTCTATATGCTCGCCGGTGCGTTCTTCGCTGCCGGCCTGATGAGCTTCGAGCTGATCTCGTTCCACCTGTCCAGCGCCAGAATTGTCGCCGGGCACTGGATACCCGTATTGCTGGCTTTTTCAACTGGCTGCGGCGTCGTCGCGAGTGTCGTTTTCGGCAGGTTATATGACCGGATCGGCCTGCCGGTGGTGCTCGTCGCAGTCTGTCTTTCCTCGCTTTTCGCTCCCTTTGTCTTCCTGGGAGGCTTCTTCCTCGTCCTTGTGGGGATGGTGTTGTGGGGGATCGGCTACGCCGCACAGGACACCCTCCTCAAGGTGCTTATCGCCAGCGTGCTGCCGGAGGCCAGGCGCAATCTGGCGTTCGGTTTGTTCTACGTGGGGTATGGCGTGGGTTGGCTGTTCGGCAGCGTGGCAACGGGATTGCTCTATGAGCAGTCGCTCGTTGCCTTGGTCGTCTTTGCAGTCGCCGTGCAACTCGCTTCGCTGCCGTTGTTCGCGATCGCGAACCGACTTTGACGGCGGCCGTCAGAGTGAGTCCTGCAGGTGATGCAGGTCGATCCGGCGCCCGAAGAGATCCTGGCTCCTGACGTAGTTACTGTTCGAGATAACCATCTGCAATCAAAGGCTTATAGAACCGGCGCGCTCGCCGTACGAGGAAATCTGCGGGGTTAAGGGTGCGGTTTCACACTGCAGTACGGCAGAAACGGGCGGCTGTTCGCAGCGGCCAGTGCGCAGTGCTGAGCGCAATTCCGGGGACGGAGAAGTAAGCCAGGGCCTTTCAGCCCAAGAGATCATTTCCAGGTGGGTGCCTGGCAGGGTTCATTGCTGGCTTCTCAAACTGTCGTCGAAGGCGCTGACGAAAATGTCGACCTCGTTTCGCGACCAGATCAGTGGCGGGCGCAGCTTGAGGCTGTTGGGCGTGCCCTTTCCTATGAGGACGTTTCGGGCAAGCATGTCTTCGACAAGCCGCTCGGTTTGTGTCACGGCCGGTTCCTTTGTGAGACGATCCGTCACCAGTTCGACGCCGGTCATCATTCCAAGTCCGCGCACGTCGCCGATGATGGCGTGCCGTTCGGCCAGACGCCTAAGCTCCTGCCGCAGATAATCTCCGATGGCGGCGCTCCGCCTGATCAGGTCTTCCCGCTCGATGACGTCCAGAACGGCCATGCCGGCCGCGCATGCGACGGTGTTGCCGCCGAAGGTGCTGAACAACTGCGGGAAGGTGCCGTTGAGGAACCGCCTCATGAGTGCTGAACTGAGAATGACGACGCCGAGAGGGTGGCCATTTCCAACCGGTTTGCCCATCGTTATGAAGTCGACATTGTCGTCCTTGAGCCCGTTTGCTCTGAACCCCCAAATGCTTCCCATGCGGCCACAACCGGCCTGCACCTCGTCCGCAATGACGAATCCGCCCGCCGATCGGACCTTTTCCGCAACGAGGTTGAAATAGTTTTCAGGCGCCCGCAGCACGCCGCTCGAACACAGGGCGGTGTCGACCATGAATGCCGCCGGCCGGTGGCCTCTTTCGCGCAGGGTGGCTATCGCCCGGTCGGCGTCGGCAGCGTACTTTGCCGCTGCTTGCGGGTCGTTGGCGAAGGGACCCCTGTACATATCCGGGGCCATCAAGGTTTCAATCCGTCTGGGATGCTCGCCGGCGGGAAGGTGGCGCCAGCTTTCATTGGAAAGCGCCGACGTGAGCTCGGTGCATCCATGGTAAGCCTGGTCAACGATCAAACCGCCGTCGTGCCTGCTGAGCGACATGGCTATCTGCATCGCCAGGTCGTTGGCTTCGCTGCCCGAGTTGACGAAGATGCAGGTGTCGAGGTGATCAGGCAGGTCGGCAGTCAGGCGCGCCGCGTACTCGACCGCCACGTCGCACATATACCGGGTATTGGTGTTCAACGCGCTGGCCTGGCGGTAGATCGCTTTGGCCACGTGCGGATGGCAATGACCGATCTGGGGGACGTTGTTGTAAACATCCAGATAGGCGGCGCCGTCGGCGGCATACATCCAGGCTCCGTGAGCGCGCGTGATGTGCAGTGGCCTGTTGTAGAAGTGCCATATCGGTCCCAGGTGAGCTTCGCGCTCATGCCTGCGCCCGTCATAGTCATATGCGAGATGCTCGCCATCGTTGCTCGTGGCGCCATACACCGGAAACCGGCATGCCTGACGAAGGCGCCGGACTGCCTGTGCGCGACCTTGACGGCTCAGCAACGCCATCATTCGAGGGTAGTGGCTGGCGTTTTCGATGTGCGGGATGCCGGATTCATCCGTGGCTTCTCTCGCTTCGACGATGACGGTAGCCATGGCGAGGCGCAGGAGCATCGCATCGAAAAGGAGATCGATCTCAATTTCTTCAAGCGGGTATGTTGAATCGAAACCCGATGTCACGTCGCACAGGTAGGCGATCGGATCGTCATCATGTTTCGAGAATGTCTCGGAGGCCGTGACAATGTCCGCGACAATGGAATTGTAGCCCATGTCGCCAAAATCGATGATACCCACCGGCGATGTACTGTCATTGCGATCGACCAGGATATTGCCGCCATGCGCATCCTGATGCACGACTTGCCGCCGCGTCTTCGACAGTTGAGGAAGGGTAAAGCGCTCGGCGCGATCGAAGATTTCCTCGCACAATTGCCGAAGCCCGACGTCAGAGATCTTTGCTATCTGGGTGCGCAAGGCCAGGGCACGTGAAATGTCCCAGAGATGCGCATTGCTGCCCGCGTATGGATGAAAAAAATCGCGCAGCGCGTAGGCAAGCCGTCCTACCATCGCGCCTATGTTGAACCGAGTGGCGGCGGAAAACGCTTCCTCAACCTGCTCCATGACCTTCCCACGAAGGAAGGTGAGCACACGCACCATGTGCCGGGAGCCGCGCTCGTCCTCGATCCAATCATAGGGGGCACCCGCGAGGGAGGGAACAACACGAGGCACTGGAAGGGCCGGATCGCGCTCGAAGATATGGTTCAGGGCTTTGACCTGCATATCAACGACGCCTTCAGGTTCACCTACATTCGATAGCTTGACGACGAGGTCGCGACCATCGGTGCCCTCGATCCGCCAGGATAGATCGCGCTCGGAGACCAGTTGGCTGTACGTCCCCTCGATCCCGTAACGGGTTGCGACCACGCGCCTTGTCGCTTCCAGCGAAAAATTGGGAAGGTTGCGAAGCAGCAGAGCGTCTGTGCTCATTCCATACCCTGAAGCCAAAGATCAAAACGCTCGACGCGGCGGCCAAGTCGCTGCTGCACGTTTGGCAGGGAATTCCGCAGGTGGCATTTGCCCTGCGCGTCGCCAGCCGTGCCAGAGCCTAGACCTCTGCCGGCGCGGCAAGAATATCATTCAGAGAACCGATACATTGGTTTTTACAAATGCATCCCGTGTGCCTTGACGATCGCGTCGCGGACATAGGCGACGTTGGCAGCCCGTTCGCCTGCGCGCGTGGCGACCTGAATGTCGGCAAAATAGGCCTCATCGGGCATGGGAAGTCGACGCAGACGCCCCTGCTGTTCGAACAAGCTCGCGAAATGTATCGGCAGGACCCCGAGGTAGGCGCCTGACAGAACCATCAAAAGCTGCGCCTCGATATCAAAAGTTACGCGGTTTGCGACCGAGTTCTCAAAGCGGGGGCGTCCATACCAATAGCCTCTGAGTACCCAGGGGTGGCCGTAGCATTCCGCACTCGTAATCGCCTCTTCTTTTCGGTGAAACAACGGATGCGTCGACCCACAAAATACCGCATGCTCTTCTCGGTAGATGACCTGGTATTTCACGCTTGCGACTTTGATGTCTGAACCACCTATTCCAATGTCTATGTCGTTTTCGGCCACCGCCTTTGTTATGTCGTTTGGCCGCATGATCTTGAGATTTAATTCGATCTCCGGTGCGGTTTCGGACAGCTCGGCAATCGCGTCAGAAATCCGGAAACTTGGGTCGGTCGCCATGCAGTCGACAATACCGACGCCGACCTTTCCCGCCAAAGCGCTTCTGAGGCACGAAAGCCGGGCTGAGTTGGCATCCAGCATTCCGGTGATTTCGGTACTGATTTCGTAAACCCGGCGCCCCTCTTCCGTCAGCGAAAACCCGCGACGCCCCCGTTCACATAATTTCACGCCAAGCCGCTGTTCGAGCGCGGTCAGATGGTTGGAGACCGTCGGTTGGCTGAGCGACAGTTCCATCTGCGCTGCAGACATGCCGCCGTTGCGGACCACGCTTTCAAAGACACGAAACAGGTGGAGATCGGACCCCGATATCTTCATGAAGGCAGATTGCACCAAATGCAGTGGATGGCAAATTCCGGGAAGACTGTCCGCGGGTGACGCCATTCAGGCGCAAAACTGTCATTTCCACACGGAGCCCGGATCGAGCCAGCTTGCTTGCCCATTGGTAAGTCCGACAAGATCTCGCGGACTAACGAGTTGCCGGGAGCAAGGGAACCGACGTGCCAGCTGAGGTTGGCCCGGGAACTCTGGTTGCCGATCATGTGGCTGAAAGAATTTATGGCGCGCCCGAAGAGATTCGAACTCCTGACCCCCAGATTCGTAGTCTGGTGCTCTATCCAGCTGAGCTACGGGCGCGCAAAAGGCCGTGCATGACGCAAGCCCCGCGATCCGGTCGAGACGGCCGGCCGCGATGTGGAGTGTTCCCTAACGACTGAATTTCGGAAAAGCAAGCCGATCCGGCAAAAGTTTTGTCGCAGGTGTTTCAGGAGGCGTTGCAAGCCGGCTCTGCCGCGCAGATTCCCGAACGGGAGCCCTCTTTTCCCGCGGCTGCTTTCCGTCACGCCGGACGGCGCAGGCCGTTGCGGGCCTGATCGAGCCGCACCGGCTGGTCCGGGATGGTGACGGCGAAGACGGTGCGGCCGCCGATCGATTCGACCAGCTCCACCGTGCCGCCATGGGCGCGGATCAGCTCATAGGCGATCGCCAGGCCAAGGCCGGTGCCGCCGCTGCGCGCCGAGCCGCGGAAGGCCGCGAACAGGTTCTCGCGCGCCTTGGGCGGCAGGCCGGGGCCGGTATCGGTGACGGTGATGCGGCTGACGCTGCCCTGGCGCTCGGCCGAGACGGCGAGACGGCGCACCACCGCGCTCTCGGTATCGGCGGCCATCGCCTGCACCGCGTTGCGGCAGAGATTGCTGAGCACGCGGAAGAGCTGGTCGGAATCGGCATCGACCTCGAAAGTGTGGTCGACGGCATTGATGAACTCGATGCCTTCCTCGATGTCGAGCAGGCCATGCACGTCGTCGACCAGCTGGCGCAGCCTGAGCCTGCGGCGCGACGGCGCCGGCTCCTGCGTGCGGCCATAGGCGAGCACGCCCTCCGAATAGGCGACGGCGCGGTCGAGAGCGCGGAGCAGCTTCGGCGCGAAGGCCTGCACGGTCGGGTCCTTCACCTGGCGCAGGCGGTCCGACATCAGCTGGGCGGAAGCGAGGATGTTGCGCATGTCGTGGTTGATCTTCGACACGGCAAGCCCGAGGTCGGCGAGGTGCTTCTGCTCGGAGAGCATCTTCTGCAGCCGCTCCTGCATCTGCGACAGCTCGCGCTCGGCGACGCCGATCTCGTCGGCGCGGTCGGCGGGGCGGATGATGCGGCCGGGATCGTTGGGCGCCTCGGAGAAGGACAGGATCGAGCGCGTCATGGTGCGGATCGGACCGATCATGATGAGGTCGATCGCCGCGTAGACGAGCATGGCGGTGACGAGCGAGATCAGCAGCGAGACGACGGCGACGTTGCGCGAATATCTGAGCATCGCGTTGCGCAGGCTGTAGTCCGGCATGATCAGCTCGAATTCCTTGTCGCTGTCGCCGACCGGGCCGAAGACGCGCAGCATGCGGTTGCCGCCGGCGAAAAGCGTCTCCAGCGCGCCGGTCATGCCGTTGAAGAGGCCGACATTGGCGATGTCGATATGCTCGTCGACCTTCGGCGGCATGTCGGCCACGACCAGCAGGCGCGAGACGCCGCCGTCGCGCACCGCGATTGCCTTGGCGCCGATCGCCATCAGCACGTCGTTCTGGGCGGCGTGGGACAGCGAGTTGGGCTCGCCCTGCAAGAGCACGATCGAGACGGCGGCCGCCGTGCTCAGTCGCTCCTTCAGCCAGTTCACCCTGTAGCTGGCGATCCAGGGCAGGAAGATCAGGATTTCGGCAAGCAGCACGAAGACGATGGTGAGGAAGAGAAGCTTGGTTGACAGGCCGCGCGACAGCGGCACCCGGCGCGGCGAACTCGCCGCCTCGGTGCGTGCCTTTTCATCCGTGGACGGGATTTCACTTGCCATGACGCAGTCTTCACGAAGGCTTGATCGACCAAGGTTATGCGATTTGCGGCTTTTTTGCCAATTTCGCCCCGGGCCCGGCAAAAAAATCGCCCGCGGCAGGCCGGATTGACTTCCAAAAACCTTCTTTCTATAAGCCCGCTCACGCTCGGGCCATTCGTCCCGGCGCGGTTTCGATCGCGCCTAAAACCGGCCCGGCAAAGCTCCTGTTACAGAGTGACAGAATCAAGAAGGGCCGCACGCCGCGGTATTAAAACAAATGAAGCGTACCTACCAACCGTCCAAACTCGTCCGCAAGCGCCGGCACGGTTTCCGTGCCCGCATGGCCACCAAGGGAGGCCGCGGCGTCGTCGCAGCCCGCCGCAACCGCGGCCGCAAGCGGCTCAGCGCCTGAACGAAAGACGAGATCGTTGCCCGCAACCGGCAAGCCAAAGGGGAAATCTCCCGGGCGGCTTCTGAAACGCGCGGATTTCCTGGCTGTGCGCGGCGGCGAAAAGCGCCGCGGGCGGCTTTTTCTCGTTGAGGTTCTCGACCGTGGCGACGATGATGCGCCGCGCGTCGGCTATACCGTCACCAGGAAGGTCGGCAACGCCGTGGTGCGCAACCGCGTCCGGCGGCGGCTGAGAGAAGCCGTGCGCACGCATGCCGCCGATGACATGGCGCCCGGCAATGACTATGTCATCGTCGGGCGGGAAGACGTGCTTGCCATTCCGTTCGGCCAGCTGAAGACCGAACTTTCCCGCCGGCTGCGCGGAACACGATAGGCCAAGGCTTTCGATGGAAAACAACCGCAATTTCTTCATCACCATCGCGCTGTCGGTGCTGATCCTGACGCTGTGGCAGGTGTTCTACATGAACCCGCGCATGGAGCAGCAGCGCGAGCAGGCCCGCATCGAGCAGCAGCGCGCCGAAGCGCAGAAGAAGGAAGCGGGCGCCGCCAATTCCGGCGCGGCAGGCACGCAGGCTCCGGCGCCGGGCACCATTCCCAGCGCACCCGGCAGCGAGGCCGTGACGGCAGCCAGCCGCGACCAGGCGGTTGCGGCGACGAAGCGCGTCAAGATCGACACGCCGAGCCTCGAAGGCTCGATCAACCTCACAGGCGCCCGCCTCGACGACCTGAAGCTCAAGCACTACACCGAGACGGTCGACAAGAACTCGCCCGAGATCCAGCTGCTCAACCCCTCGGCGCTGCCCAACGGCTATTTCGCCGAGATCGGCTTCGTCGGCAACGACAAGACCGGAACCGTGCCTGGCGCCGACACGGTGTGGAGCGTCGAGGGCAACCCGACGCTGACGCCGACGACGCCGGTGACGCTTACCTACACCAACGACAAGGGCCTGACCTTCAAGCGCACCATCTCGGTCGACAACGACTACATGTTCACCGTTTCGGACACGGTGCAGAATTCGGGCAGCGCCCCCGTCTCGCTGTACAATTACGGCCGCGTCACCCGCTTCGACAAGCCGACCGTCGCCAGCACCTACGTGCTGCATGAAGGCCTGATCGGCTACACCGGCAGCGAAGGCCTGCAGGAGCACAAATACGCGGCGGTCGAGAAGGACAAGCAGTTCCAGCCGGGCAAGTCGACCGACGGCTGGCTGGGCATCACCGACAAATACTGGGCGGTGACGCTGGTGCCGACCGAAAAGCAGCCGTTCCAGCCGCGCTATGCCTATTTCGAGGACGGCCGCCACCGCTATCAGTCCGACTTCCTGACCGACCCGATCAATGTCGCAGCCGGGCAGTCGGCGACCGTCGAGACCGAGGTGTTCGCCGGGGCCAAGGAAGTCGCCAAGATCAACGCCTATGAGGAAGACCGCCACATCAAGCGCTTCGACCTCCTGATCGACTGGGGCTGGTTCCACTTCATCACCAAGCCGATGTTCTGGCTGATCGACACGCTGTACAAGTTCTTCGGCAATTTCGGGCTGGCGATCCTGGCCACCACCGTCATCGTCAAGGCCTTCTTCTTCCCGCTCGCCAACAGGTCCTACGCCTCGATGGCGAACATGAAGAAGGTGCAGCCGAAGATGCTCGAGATCCGCGAGAAATACGCGGACGACAAGATGAAGCAGCAGCAGGCGATGATGGAGCTCTACAAGACCGAGAAGATCAACCCGCTGGCCGGCTGCTGGCCGGTGGCGCTGCAGATCCCGGTGTTCTTCTCGCTCTACAAGGTGCTCTATATCACCATCGAGATGCGGCACGCGCCGTTCTTCGGCTGGATCCACGACCTTGCGGCGCCCGATCCGACGTCGATCTTCAACCTGTTCGGCCTGCTGCCCTTCGCCCCGCCGGCATTCCTGCCGCATATGGGCGCCTGGGCGGTGGTGATGGGCATCACCATGTTCCTGCAGATGCGCATGAACCCGGCACCGCCGGACCCGACGCAGGCGCAGATATTCACCTGGATGCCGGTGATCTTCACCTTCATGATGGGCAGCTTCCCGGCAGGTCTCGTCATCTACTGGGCCTGGAACAACCTGCTGTCGATCCTGCAGCAAGGCGTGATCATGAAGCGCCAGGGCGCCAAGATCGAATTGTGGGACAATCTGGCGGCGATGTTCCGCAAGAAGCCATCGCCGGCGGAATAGAGGCATCATATCACGAGAACGAAAACCCCGGCTGGTCCGGGGTTTTTTTCTGCGGCCGAAACTCAGACCCCGCGTTCCTCGTAGCTTTTTTCAGTCCTCTCCAACGAGCCGGACGGCTTCCGGCGCAGCGACGCCGGTGCTTGGGAGGTCGTCCGGCAGACCCGGGTCTCGCGAGCCTTCGCGGGACCCGGGTTGCGCAGGGTGGACCGTGCCCGCGCATGTCCATATAAGCTCTACTGTCGCTGCAAGGCGGACGGAGCCAGCCCGTGACCGGACCCAACCCCAACATCAAGCATCCGATCGCGATGCACCCGCGCGTCGGCTTCCTGAGGCCGCTGGTCAGCGCGCCGAACATCGAGATCGGCGACTTCACCTATTACGACGATCCCGATGGTCCCGACAAATTCGCCGAGAAATGCGTGCTGCATCACTATCCCTTCATCGGCGACAAGCTGATCATCGGCAAGTTCTGCGCCATCGCCGAGGGGGCGCGCTTCATCATGAACGGCGCCAACCATGCGATGTCCGGCTTCTCGACCTACCCGTTCAACATCTTCGGCCAAGGCTGGGAAGAAGGCTTCGACCAGGAGACGTGGTCGAAGGAGATCCGCGGCGATACTGTCGTCGGCAATGACGTGTGGATCGGCATGGATGCGGTGATCATGCCGGGCATCGAGATCGGCCACGGCGCGATCGTGGCCGCGAAATCGGTTGTCACGCACGATGTGCCGCCCTATGCGATCGTCGCCGGCAATGCGGCCAGGGTGGTGAAGATGCGCTTCGATGAGTTCACGGTGCGGCGGCTGTTGAAAGCGGCCTGGTGGGACTGGCCGGTCGACAAGATCAGCCGCAACCTCGACGCCATCCGCGGTGCCGACATTTCCAGACTGGAGGCCGCGGTTTGAACGCGCCGAACAAGACGACGACCGAGATGACGGCGATCGGGCCGGAGCTGTTCACGCGAGGCTGGATCTTCATCCGCGGCGTGCCGTCGATGAAATTCCTGCCGCCGGAAGGGCCGCCGGAGGTCGCCTTCGCCGGCCGCTCCAATGTCGGCAAGTCGTCGCTGATCAACGCGCTGGTCGGCCAGAAGGGCCTGGCGCGCACCTCCAACACACCGGGGCGGACTCAGGAGCTCAACTATTTCGTGCCCGACGGCTTTTCCGGCGAGGGCGCCGACCTGCCGCCGATGGCGCTGGTCGACATGCCGGGCTACGGCTATGCCAGCGCGCCGAAGGACAAGGTCGACGCCTGGACGAAGCTGATCTTCGAATATCTGCAGGGACGCGTCACGCTGAAGCGCGTCTATGTGCTGATCGACGCCCGCCACGGCATCAAGGCCAAGGACGAGGAAGTGTTGTCGCTGCTCGACAAGGCGGCGGTGTCCTACCAGATCGTGCTGACCAAGACCGACAAGATCAAGGCGGCGGGCGTGCCGAAGCTGATCGAGGAGACTCTCGCCAAGATCAAGAAACGGCCGGCGGCGTTTCCGGCGGTGCTCGCGACATCATCGGAAAAGGCTGCGGGGCTCGAGGAATTGCGCGCGGCGATCGCGCTGGTAGCGAACGGCGGCTGAGGCGGCCGAAACCGCGTCAGATCAGACAAGGCAGGACTAGCGACTCTGCACAGAAGTTTTAACCGGTTGGCCATCGGTGCGTTGGCAGATCTCATGCCTTGGCGATTGGCCGAAACGCCTATCCGTCGTCATCCACGGGCGGAGCAAGGAGCGTAGCGACGCGCGCAGACCCGAGGATCCATTCCGTGACTTCAAAGCGCTGCGGCGGTCCAGAATTCTGCACCGTTGCACGCTTCGGTCGATGCAACGGCATGGATCCTAGGGTCTTCGCGACGGAGCTTCGCTCCTGCTTCGCCCTAGGATGACGAGGTTGGGGGAGGCGATTCAGGCAATTCCAAACGCCTCCGCTCAATCCGTATCGTCGCGGTCGAGCGCAGGGTCGCGCCGGCCGCTGAGTATCTCGCGCTTGCCGACGTGGTTGGGGGCGCCGACCAGGCCTTCCTTTTCCATGCGTTCGACCAGCGAGGCGGCGCGGTTGTAGCCGATGCCGAGCCGGCGCTGGATGTAGGAAGTCGAGCATTTCTTGTCGCGCTTGACCACCTTGACGGCTTCCTCGTAGAGGGCGTCGCCATCCTCGGCGTCGATCGAGCCCTTGTCGAAGACCGGACCGGCGTCGGCGGCTTCCTCCTCCTCTTCTTCGTCGGCGGTGACCGTATCGAGATATTCCGGGCGCCCCTGCGCCTTCAGATGGGCCACGACGTGCTCCACCTCCAGGTCCGAGACGAAGGGGCCATGCACGCGCGCGATGCGCCCGCCGCCGGCCATATGCAGCATGTCGCCCTGGCCGAGCAGCTGCTCGGCACCCTGCTCGCCGAGGATGGTGCGGCTGTCGATCTTGGACGTCACCTGGAAGGAGATGCGGGTCGGGAAATTGGCCTTGATGGTGCCGGTGATGACGTCGACCGACGGACGCTGCGTGGCCATGATCAGGTGTATGCCGGCGGCGCGGGCCATCTGCGCCAGCCGCTGGATGGCGCCTTCGATCTCCTTGCCGGCCACCATCATCAGGTCGGCCATCTCGTCGACGATGATGACGATGTAGGGCATCGGCGCGAGGTCGATCTCCTGCTCCTCGAACAGCGGCGCGCCCGTGCCCTTCTCGAAACCCGTCTGCACCTGCATGACCACCACCTCGCCCTTGTCGCGGGCCGTCGCGGCGCGCTGGTTGTAGCCGTCGATGTTGCGCACGCTAAGGCGCGCCATCTTGCGGTAGCGGTCCTCCATCTCGCGCACCGCCCATTTCAGCGCGGTGACGGCTTTCTTGGAATCGGTGACGACGGGCGTGAGCAGATGCGGGATGCCGTCATAGACGGACAGCTCCAGCATCTTGGGGTCGACCATGATGAGGCGGCATTCCTCAGGCCTCATCCGGTAGAGCAGCGACAGAATCATGGTGTTGATGGCGACGGACTTGCCCGAGCCGGTGGTGCCGGCGACAAGCAGATGGGGCATCTTGGCCAGGTCGGCGATGACCGGCTCGCCGCCGATCGTCTTGCCGAGGCCGAGCGCCAGCCTGCAGGAGGTGTTGCGGAAGCCGGCGGATTCGATCAACTCGCGGAAATAGACCGTCTCGCGCGTCTCGTTGGGCAGCTCGATGCCGATGACGTTGCGGCCGGGCACCACGGCGACGCGCGCCGAGATCGCCGACATGGAGCGGGCGATGTCGTCGGCCAGTCCGATGACGCGGCTCGATTTCACGCCAGGCGCCGGCTCAAATTCGTAGAGTGTGACGACCGGACCCGGCCGTACATGGATGATCTCGCCCTTGACGCCGAAATCCTCCAGCACGCTTTCGAGCAGGTCGGCGTTCTGTTCCATCCGCTCCTGCGACATGTAGAAGCCCTGGCCTTCCGGCGGCAGCTGCAGAAGTTCCTCAGACGGAAGCTCATAGCCGGCCGCGGCGGCCGGCGGCACGACCTTGCCGGCGACAGGCAGGGAAGGCGCGGGCCTCGCGGCCCGGGCGCTCCTTGCCTCCGGAGCCGGTGCGGCGGCTGCCGCCTGGGGCGGTTCAATCTCCACCGGAGCAGGCTCCACTATCGCGGACCGGGCGGCGGGCGCGACGGCCGGCGCTGTCACGAAGGCAGGGCTTGCGGCCGACCCGTTCGCGCGCCATTCGATGACGCGGTAGAAGGATGTTGCTTCGCCCATGACGGCGGAACGGGGCTGGCTCGGCTGCGCCGCCACAGCATGCGCCGGCCGGGGAGCGGGCGTCTGCAAGGGATCGTTCAGCCGCGCCCGCGCCAGGCGCTCGGCGAGCAAGGGCATGCTGAACTCGAAAAAGGCGTCATCGGAAAGATAGGACCAGCGAAATTTCGGCGGGTTCTGCTTCTGCGCCGGGGTGGCGGTAGCCTGCACCGGGGTTGTGGTAATGGCCCGCGGTAGCATGGCGGCGGCCTGCCGCGGCGCGGCAGCAACGGTCGGGGCTGCAGCAGGGCTTGGCCGGACCGGGTTGGCCGCCGCCGGCGCCGGCGGTGCGGGGCGGATGGAATCGCCTCGGGGGGCCGCCGCCCTGGCCGGGGTTTCGTCCTCTGGCTGCGACGCAGGCCGCTTATCGGAATCGGGCGTGCGGGTGAAACGCACATTGGGCGCGAGGAAGAAATATTGCTGCCAGGCCTGTCGGCCGAACTCGCTGCCGCCAGCCGGATCGAATGAGGCGGCGCTCGATTCGACCCCGGCCGGAGCTCGCAGCGTGACGACCTGCCCCGTTCGCCCCTGCGGCGGCGAGGCCGCGCCATGCTGCGGCGCCTCCTCCGCACGACGGTCGTCGTCGTTGTCGTAGGCGGAAGCGCCGGAAAGATTGGCACGGGGAAAACGCATGGATGTCATACTCGGGGACTCGTCGAACGGAGGGTGTCCCGAGACATAGGAACTGATGGTTAACAAGACCTTCCGACAGGCTCGCGAGGAGGCTGATCGATGGTGGAGTTCGAATGGAGGAAGGGGCGTGCCCACTGCCGTGGAGCGGTCAGACTGCGGTCCCCGGCTTCGGAGAAAAAATATGCTCGATGGAGCTCAGGCCGGTTCCGACGCCTGCTCCTCGGCGGCAAGCGTCGCGGTGCCGTATGCCTTCAGGAAGACGTTCACACCGGAGCGCACGACATGGTCTATCTCCGCCTGGGTCGGCGCCTTGCTGCGATAGGAGAAGATGCACTGGCGGAACAGGCCGGCGAGGCAAAGGTCGGTGAACTGGTAGGCGGCGAGATCGACATCCTCGACCTCGAGCAGGCCGCGTTCGATGGCGGCATCGAGGAAGGTCACAAACTTGTCGTGACCGCGCTTGGGACCGCGTTCGTAAAAGCGCGCGCCAAGCTCGGGAATCCGGTCGGACGCGCCGATTACGGTGCGCTGCGCCTGGATGACCTTGGCCGATGTGATCTTCATGACGAGCACCTTGCCGAACTTCACCAGCGTCTCGCGCAGGTCGTCGGCATGGTCCAGGACGTCATACATGTTCTTGAAGATGGTGCCTCGCTCTTCCTCGATGAGCGCCTCGAACAGCTCTTCCTTGTTGGCGAAATAGACATAGATGGTGCCCTTCGAGACCCCGGCCTCGCGGGTGATGTCGTTCATCGAGGCGGCTTCGAAGCCCTTGTCGATGAAGACGCGGCGCGCGCCTTCGATGATCTGGGCCCGCTTGATTGGATCCTGCCCCGCCGCCGGACGGCCCTTGCGCAGGTCGAGCAGATCGCTATCGGCTGTCGTTTCGACCATTAAAGTCACACCTCACGAAATATTTCGAACCATGCGGTTCGATTTGCTCTTGATATGGGCCTCTTTCCACGCTATGTCAATCAGCAATTCGAACCGAACGGTTCAGTCTGACTGACTATCCCAGAGAGATTATCATGTCCTCGAATGCGCCCGCTACCGCCGAAGTCCGTAATTTTCCCAACGCCAAGGTCCAGCCGTCGACCGAAGCTCCGGAAGTGCCTGTTCAGCCCGCTCCCCCCGCGCCTGTCGAGGCGCCGGCCAAGAAGAAGCGTTCCGTCCGCTCGATGCTGTTGCCGATCATCGGGCTTGGCCTGCTCGGCGCCGGCTCCTGGTATGGCTACAATTACTGGGCCGACGGCCGGTTCATGATCTCCACCGACGACGCCTATGTCCAGGCCGACATGTCGTTCGTGTCGCCGAAAATTTCGGGCTATGTGGACAAGGTGCTGGTGAGCGAGAACCAGAAGGTCAAGGCCGGCGATCCGCTGTTCATCATCGATGACGGCGACTACAAGATCGCCGTTGCCCAGGCCGAGGCGCAGATCGCCACCTTGGCGAAGACGCTCGACCGGATCGACGCCCAGACCAAGGCCGCGCAGGCCTCGCTGGCGCAGGCGCAGGCACAGAAGATCGCCGATCAGGCCGCCGCGGACAATGCCGCCCGCGCCCAGGACCGTGCGGCGCAGTTGCTCAAGACCCATGTCGGCACGCAGGCGCAGCTCGACGACGCCCAGACGGCTCTCGACCAGGCCAAGGCAGCGCTTGCCGGCGCGGAAGCTCAGATCACCGCCGCGCAGGCCAATATCGGCGTGCTCGAAGCCCAGCGCGCGGAGCAGGCGAGCACGCTCGCTTCGCTGCAGCTCACTCGCGACAAGGCGCAGCGCGACCTGTCCTTCACCGTGCTCAAGGCGCCCTACGACGGCGTCGTCGGCAACCGCTCGGTCGAGCAGGGCGACCTCGTCAGCCCCGGCCAGAAGCTCGCCGTCGTCGTGCCGATGGACAAGCTCTACATCGTCGGCAACTTCAAGGAAACGCAGCTTGGCCGGCTGCTGCCCGGCGAGAAGGTCCGCATCACCGTCGATGCGATCGACGGCCAGACCTTCGAAGGCACGGTCTCGTCGCTGGCGCCGGCCTCCGGCGCAGTATTCTCGCTGCTGCCGCCGGAAAACGCCACCGGCAACTTCACCAAGGTGGTGCAGCGCGTGCCGGTGCGCATCGACGTGCCGGCCGATGTCTTGAAGACCGGCAAGCTGCGCGCCGGCCTGAGCGTCGTCGTGGCCGCCGACAGCCGCACCGCGCCCGCCGCGACGACCAACTAGGCAGTTTTGGGGGGCGGCTCAGCGGCTCTTCGAGCGCCGAGCCGCCCAGCCTGACAGCTAATTCTTTCGACCCAATTCCGAACGGAAAACCGCTACGCACTTTTCCTGGAATTGCTTAGGAGGCCATGCAATGGCAACCGCAACCATCACCGCTGGATCAATACCCGGACGTCCGGTAGCCGCCGTGCCGGCCCTGCCTGCAGACCACATGCCGGCGCGCCGCGTCATCGCCTTCCTGGCGATGGTGTTCGGCATGTTCATGGCGATCCTCGACATCCAGATCGTCTCGGCGTCGCTTGCCGAGATCCAGGCGGGCTTGAGCGCCAGCTCCGACGAGATCCCGTGGGTGCAGACCGCCTATCTGATCGCCGAGGTGGTGATGATCCCGCTGTCAGGCTTCCTCAGCCGGATGCTGTCGACACGGGTGCTGTTCACCATCGCCGCGGCCGGCTTCACCGCGGCCAGCGCGCTTGCCGCGACCGCGACCAACATCGACCAGATGATCGTCTACCGCGCCATCCAGGGTTTCATCGGCGGCGGCATGATCCCGAGCGTGTTCGCGGCTGCCTTCACCATCTTCCCGCCGTCGCGCCGCGCCGTCGTCTCGCCGATGATCGGCCTGGTGGCGACGCTGGCGCCGACCATCGGCCCGACGGTCGGCGGCTATATCAGCCACGCCATGTCCTGGCACTGGCTGTTCCTGATCAATGTGGTGCCCGGCATACTCGTGGCGACGGCCGCATGGTCGCTGATCGATTTCGACAAGCCCAACCTCAAGCTGTTCTCAAAGTTCGACTGGTGGGGCCTGGTCGGCATGGCCGCCTTCCTCGGCTGCATGGAATATGTGCTGGAGGAAGGCCCGAACCATGACTGGCTGCAGGAACAGGCCGTCTTCATCTGCGCCATCATCATGACCATCGGCGGCGTCATCTTCTTCTGGCGCGTCTTCACCGCCGAGGAGCCGATCGTCGACCTTCGCGCCTTCAGCAACATCAACTTCGCCTTCGGCTCGCTGTTCTCCTTCGTCGTCGGCATCGGCCTTTACGGGTTGACCTATCTCTATCCGGTGTTCCTCGGCCGTATTCGCGGTTACGATTCGATGATGATCGGCGAGGCCCTGTTCGTCAGCGGCCTGGCGATGTTCTTCACCGCGCCCGTCGCCGGCATCCTGTCGAACAAGATCGATCTGCGGGCGATGATGATGATCGGCTTCTTCGGCTTCGCCACCGGCACCTGGTGGATGACGCATCTGACCGCCGACTGGGATTTTTATGAGCTCTTGATCCCGCAGATCCTGCGCGGCTGCTCGATGATGCTGTGCATGGTGCCGATCAACAACATCGCGCTCGGCACCCTGCCGCCGGAGCGGCTGAAGAATGCGTCCGGCTTGTTCAACCTGACCCGCAACCTCGGCGGCGCGGTCGGCCTGGCGATCATCAACACGGTGCTCATCGACCGCAACGCCTTCCACTATGCGAGGCTCTCCGAGCATGTGGAGTGGGGCAGCCAGGCGGCGCAGACCAAGCTGCAGAACATGACCTTGAACTTCGAGCAGAGCGCCGGCCTCGATGCGGCAACGGCCGCGATCTCCAAACTGTCCGGCATGGTGCACCAGCAGGCGGCACTCTTGTCCTTCATGGACGTGTTCATGATGCTGACCGTGCTGTTCGCCTCGCTGGGATTTTTCGTGCTGTTCATCAACAAGCCGGCCCAGCAGGGCGGCCGTGGCGGCCATTGAGGAGCCGGAACCCCCGCCTGGCATCCTCAACGCGCGACCCCGGAAATCGGCAACGATTCCGGGGTCGTTTCTTTTTGGAAGATCAAAAATGCTACCTCAGGCCGAGGCCGGCTTGAAGCTCAGCGCCACGCCGTTGATGCAGTGGCGCAGGCCGGTGGGCGGCGGGCCGTCGTCGAAGACATGGCCGAGATGGCCTCCGCAGCGGCGGCAATGCACCTCGGTGCGCACCATGCCGAGCGTACGGTCCTCCGTCTTGCCGATGGCGTTGGAGATCTCCTGCCAGAAGCTCGGCCAACCGGTGCCGGAATCGAACTTCGTCTCCGACGGATAGACCGGCAGGTCGCAGCCGGCGCAGGCGAAGATGCCCTTGCGGTGCTCGTTGAGCAGCGGGCTGGTGCCCGGATATTCGGTGCCTTGCTTGCGCAAGACGTCGAATGCGGCATCCGAAAGGATGGCGTGCCATTCGGCGTCGGTCTTGGTGACCTCGAAGGTTTCGGCGGCGAGCGCCGGTTTCGCGCCGCCCATGCGCAGCGCCGCTCCGGTTCCGATGATGAGGGCGGTGGCGGCGGCACCGCTCCAGAGAAAGTCGCGACGGTTCATGGCCTTTCCTCCTGACGTGATCTTACAAACTGGGACGCCGCCGGAAAATCAAAAGCTGGCGACGGCCCGACTGCGCCGCACCGCATCGACCCAAGCCCTGGCGATGCGGAGCGGCGCTTGACGGCAGCACGGATCGTGGGAGGGCGACCGTGCGGCCGGCGGGGACATACCTCACTTCGCCGGCCGCACGCGCTTTGTTACATCTTCGGCAGAAGAACCTTGTCGACGACGTGGATGACGCCGTTCGACTGGCGCACGTCGGCGATCGTGACATGGGCAACGTTGCCGTTCTCGTCGGTCACCGTGACCTTGCCCTTCTCCGACTTCAGCGTCAGCGCGCAACCGCCGACCGTCTTGACCTGATGCGCGCCGCCATCGGCCTTGGCCATCTTGGCGACGTCGGCGGCCAGCGCCTTGGCGGCAATGACGTGGCAGGTGAGGATCTTGGTCAGCTTGTCCTTGTTCTCGGGCTTGAGCAGCGTCTCGACCGTTCCGGACGGCAGCGCGGCAAACGCCTCGTTGGTCGGCGCGAAGACGGTGAACGGACCGGCGCCCTCGAGCGTGTCGACCAGGCCGGCGGCCTTGACGGCGGCGACCAGCGTGGTGTGGTCCTTCGAATTGACGGCATTCTCGATGATGTTCTTCTTGGCATACATCGGCGCGCCGCCGACCATCGGATTGGCGGCAACGGCGCCGAGCGCGGAAAGGCCGATCGTCGAGGCGAGCAAAAGGGTGGCGAGTTTACGCATGGTGTAAGTCTCCTCGGGTTGTTTTTCCCGTTGTTGGGAACGCGAGGAAATACGAGGCAAGACAGACTTAGTTTCGCGCGCTGTCAAATATTTTTGCTTCGGCTACGCATTTAGGCGAATATCGTCTCCTGACCCGGCAAAACGATCCATCCGCGCGATGGCTTGGCGATAACCTTGTCCTAGTCTTTGAGACCGGTTGACGAAAACGATCAGATACCCTTCAGGTCGCCCGCGGCGACGACTGGACCGGTCGGCTGGCCGGTCGGCGAACCGCCGGTCGGCTCGAGGCTGACGGCGAGCACGGCGCCTTGCGCCAGCTTCTGCTGGACGGCCGGCGAGACGGCCATGCGCGCGGTCTGGCCGGCCGGGATGACACCCATCGAGACCGGGGCGTTCTTGCCCTCGATCATCCACAGCTCGAAGTCCTTGCCGGCGCCATGTTCGCCGGAGACCAGCGAGAGGCCGACCTCGTGGCGGGCGGCGTCATAGACGGCAAGGTATTTGACGTTGCTGTTTTCGGCGGCGAGCGATGCGACCAGCCTGGTCTCGGGCGGCGGCAACGGCGGATTGACGAGAGGCAGGGCGACAAAGACGGCCAAAGCCGCAAGCGCCGCGGCGGCAAGCCCGCGCCAGAAGGCGAGGCTGCCCAGCAGACCGGCGCTGGTCGCCGCGCTGTTCGCAGAAGAGGCAAACAGCCGCCGGTCGATCGCGGCCTTCACGGAGGCCGGAGGCTCGACGGCAGCATAGGCGGCAGCCATCGGCGCGAAGTGGGCCTCCCAGGCATCGACCAGGCGGGCAAAGGCCGCCTCGGTGTCGATGCGGCGCGAGGCGATCTGGCGTTCGTCGGCCGCCAGGACGCCCAGAACATATTCGGCGGCGAGCAGGTCGTCGCCTCCGCGTTCCGGTCCGTTGTCTTCCGCCAGCGTCATCTTTCCAGGCATTCTCTCAATTTGAGCAGGCTTCGCCGCAGCCAAGTCCGCATCGTGTTCAGCGGAACCTTGTGGCGCTCCGCCAGCTCGGCATAGCTTTCGCCGTTGAGATAGGCGCCCCGGACCGCCGCGGCCCGGTCTTTCTCCAGTTCGTCGAGGCAATGGTAGATGCGCTCGGTCTCGCCGCCCGCGACAGCCATGGCCTCAGGCCCCGGCGCCGGATCGGCGACCTCGAGGGCTGCATCGATATTGGCGGAAGGACCGCGCCGCGCCCTGATGCGGTCGATCGCATGGTTGCGCGCAATGGCCACCAGCCAGGAAATCGGGCTCAGATCGGAAACCGCGAAACGGTCCGCCTTCGTCCAGATCTTGACGAAGACCTCCTGCAGCGCCTCTTCCGCGTCTATCCTGTCCCTCAAGACACGAAGGCAGACGCCGAAAAGTTTCCCGCTGGTCTGCCTGTAGAGCAGATCGAACGCAGCCCGGTCCTTCATCGAAGTCCGGACGATCAGCTTGCTGATGTCCTGAGGCCCCATGCGGGCAAATTAGAAGATTGCGATCTATTTGCAACGGCGCAGCCGGTGTTGTCCACCAAGGGCTGCTGCTGCGTCAGCCTGCCCGTCATTGTCCCGACCGCGGGGCCAGCAAAGCAAATCCCGATTTCGATTTGCAGGCTCATGCGGTAGAGCGTTTCACCGTTTCACGGAAACGGCGAACCGCTCTATCTCCTTGTTTTGACGCAATT
>LM655201.1:41838-59383 GCA_000824825.2 Mesorhizobium sp. ORS 3324 | reverse complement strand
CTTTTCCTGGAATTGCTCTAGCCTTCGCCAAAAGAGGGGTGCGGCGATGTCGATTGAACGCTTGCTTTGGGAAGAGGATGCGACCGGGCTTGCCGAGCTCGTGCACAAGCAAGAAATCTCGCCGCAGGAGCTGGTCGACGCCGCGATCGCGCGCGCCGAGGCGACAAGGCCCGACATCAACGCCATAGCCACGCCGCTCTATGACGCGGCCAGGGCGCGGGCGAAGGCGATCGACCGCAAGCTGCCGCTCGCCGGCGTGCCCTTCGCGCTGAAGGATCTCGGCATCGGCATCAAGGGCGTGCCGATCCATGGCGGCAGCCGCATCCCGGCCTTCACGGCCGACTACAACTCGGTGATGGTCGAGCGCTACCTCAACGCCGGCCTGATCCCGATCGCCACCAGCACCTCGCCCGAGCACGGGCTGCGGCTGATGACGGAATCGGCGCGCTTCGGCATCACCCGCAACCCCTGGAATACCGGCCACACCACCGGCGGCTCGTCCGGCGGATCGGCTGCCCTGGTGGCGGCGGGCGTGGTGCCGGCGGCGCACGCCTCCGACGGCGGCGGCTCGATCCGCGTGCCTTCGGCCTGCAGCGGGCTCGTCGGCTTGAAGACCTCGCGCGGCCGGGTGCCGCTGACGCCATTGGTCAGCGAGAGCTGGTACGGCATGGTGGTCGACCATGCCGTCAGCCGCTCGGTGCGCGACACCGCGCTGCTGCTCGACCTCACCCATGGCGCCGATCCGCTGTCGCCTTACGCGGCGCGGGAGCCGAAGGGCGCCTTTGCGGCCGCTGCGGCGCGCGAACCAGGCAAGCTCAGCCTCGCCGTCTACCGCAAGTCGCCGCTCGCGCTGCCGATCTCGGCCGAGACGATCGAAGCGCTGGACACCGCGGTGGCGCTGGCGCGCGAGGGCGGGCACACGGTGGAAGAGATCGACCTGCCCTATATCGGCCGCGACTTCATCGCCGATTTCTGCAAGAGCGTTGCCTCGGCCGTTGCAGGCATGATGCGCGCCGAGGCGCTGCGCGTCGGCCGTCCGGTGACCGACGAGGTCGAGCGGGCAACGCGCGTGCTCGGCCGCCTCGGCGAGATGCTGTCCGCCGGCGAAGTCTATGACGCGGTGCAGCGGCTCAACGCCACGGCGCGGCGGATGATCGAGGAGACCGCGCGCTTCGATGCCGTGCTGATGCCGATCATCGCGCATCCGCCGCTGGCCTGCGGCGCGATGGACCCGAAAGGCGCGGACGAGCTCATCGAGAACCTGCTCGACAAATTGCATCTCACCGGGCTGCTCAGGATCAAATCCTTTTTCGGCCAACTGATGGACAAGAGCCTGTGGTTCACCCCCTGGCCGGCGATCCACAATGTCAGTGGCCAACCCTCGATCGCGCTGCCGGTGCATGTCACGGCGGGCGGCCTGCCGCTCGGCATCCAGGCCGCAGGACGGCCGGGCGACGAGGAGACGCTTTTGTCGCTCGCCGCGCAGATGGAGAAGCTTTCAGGATGGCTCAAGCGGCGGGCGCCGCTCAAGGTGCCGCAATAGCCTTGAAAGTTGGCCATGATGCCCAATTTCTTCGCCGATGACCGAAGGCCCAGGTATGCCAGAACATATTCGCAGCGCGATCCTCGTGCTGATCGACAATTATCGGGAGAGAGGGTCGATAAATCTCGACGAGCTCAATGCAGGGCTTCCTAGCGGATACGATTGGACTTCGAGGGACATCGAGGACGTCCTTGAGCTGATTGCTGAAGGCGGTCTTCGGATTGAATGGGAATGATGACGCGGACAGCGTTGCTGACTACGTCGTCTGGTGCTGAACTCACATCTAGCTAGGTTCGGTTGGCATCTTGTTCCGTCTCAACATCAATCAGGACTATTGGACCCATTTGGTCGTTCTCGGCTGTATGCATGACGTGCTTGACCCTATAGCGGTCCATCACAAGCACCCCCCGCTCGTCACGTTTCCCGTCTAAGGAAAACCCGAGATATTCGCCGACCCTCGGGACGACTTGAAACGTCAAAACCCGGGAATAGCCGTCGCCGCCCAACACGTTGATGTGACATTTAACGGTCAAGTCTACTCCATATGCTTCCCGCCAAGCATATAGGTGTTCAGCCCGTCGAGCGAGCTGAGACACTGCCTCGCTCGTCGAACCAATTGCTCCTCGCGGCAATTCCCGCTAAAGACGCGGCCATTCACGCCACCTAGGATCAATACCGATGACGGACATCGCCGCCACCGCCGAAATGCAGGCCGCGCTGCTTTCCAGAGCGCTGCCCTACATGCAGCGCTACGAGAACAAGACCGTGGTGGTGAAGTATGGCGGCCATGCCATGGGCGACAACGAGCTCGGCAAGGCCTTCGCCCGCGACATCGCGCTGCTCAAACAATCGGGGGTCAATCCGATCGTCGTGCATGGCGGCGGGCCGCAGATCGGCGCCATGCTCAACAAGATGGGCATCGAGTCCAAGTTCGAGGGAGGCTTGCGCGTCACCGACCAGAAGACGGTCGAGATTGTCGAGATGGTGCTGGCCGGCTCGATCAACAAGGAGATCGTGGCGCTGATCAACGCCGAGGGCGAATGGGCGATCGGCCTCTGCGGCAAGGACGGCAACATGGTGTTCGCCGAAAAGGCGCGCAAGACCATGATCGACCCGGATTCCAACATCGAGAGGGTGCTGGATCTCGGCTTTGTCGGCGAGCCGGTCGAGGTCGACCGCACGCTGCTCGACCTTCTGGCCCGTTCCGAGATGATCCCGGTGCTGGCGCCGGTGGCGCCCGGCCGCGACGGCCACACCTACAACATCAACGCCGATACTTTTGCCGGCGCCATCGCCGGCGCCTGCCGCGCCTCGCGTCTCTTGTTCCTCACCGACGTGCCTGGCGTGCTCGACAAGAACAAGAAGCTGATCGACGAGCTGACGGTCGCCGAGGCCAAGGCGCTGATCAAGGACGGCACGGTGTCGGGCGGTATGATCCCGAAGGTCGAGACCTGCATCGAGGCGATCGAGCGCGGCGTCGAGGGCGTCGTCATCCTCAACGGCAAGACGCCGCATTCGGTGCTGCTCGAGCTCTTCACCGAGCACGGTGCCGGCACGCTGATCGTGCCGTAACAGGAGCAATTCCCGGAAAAGCGTATAACGGTTTTCCGTCCGGAATTGCGTCAAAACGTTCACCGTTTCCATGAAAACGGCGAACCGCCATAATCAGCCGGCTAAGCTTCTTTCGCCTGCACGCGCGCGCCTTCGATGACGGGCCCGACCGGCTTTCGCGCCTCGCGCTGAAAGACCATCGAATCCTCCTCGGCGTCCTGCGGCGCGCCCCAGAATTCGGCGAGCGTCGGGCCGTCCGTCACGCGGCGGTCGCGGGCGAGAAACCCCCAGACCTCGCGGAACCAGACGCGGCGGCCCATCTTGGTGTACCAGCGCATCGAATGCCGCTGCTCGGGATCGGGGTGGAAAAGGATGCGCGCCAGCGCCTTCGGCCGCGACTGCACGGCGAGCTCGATCAGCTTGACGGCAAAGAACAGCATCCAGGGTTTCAGCCTAGTCATGTGCAGCACCTGATGCTTGTAGTCCCAGAGGCGGACATCCTTCTGGATCACCTTGCGGTCGCTGGCGATGCGGAAGAACGGCGTCCAGCGATGCGGGGTCACATAGAGCGCCTGGATCTGGTCGGGGTCATAGGCGATGAGCTGGCGGAAACCGCGCCACAGATCGCGTAAGCCTTCGTCCTCGAAGCCGGCGACCCAGGTCGCCATCGACAGGATGCCGTGCTGCCTGAGCAGCCGGATCGCCTCGCGGTCGGACTTGGTGCTGCCGCCCTTGCGGATCAGCGACAGCGTCTCCTCGTCGGTGTTCTCCATGCCGAGCAGCCAGCGGATGACACCGGCCTTGCGGTAGAGATCGAGGATATCGGCGTCGCGCACGATGTCGTCGGCGCGCGTCGAGCCGACGATCAGCACCGGCACGTCTTCCGCGATCATGGCGTCGAGAAAGGCGCGCCAGGCCTTTTTCGACGAGGTCGGGTTCTCGTCCGCGAGGTTGATCAGCTCGACGCCGTATTCGCGGTGCAGCCAGGCGATCTCCCTTGCGAAGCGGACCGGATCGCGATGCCGCCAGCGGGTCCAGAAGCCGCGCTGGCCGCAATAGTTGCACAGGTGCGGACAGCCGCGCGAGAACTGCATGACCACGGCGCGCTTGCCGCCCCAATAGCTGTAGCGACGATGGTCGATCAGCTCCCAGCCGACGCGATAGGCGTCGAGGTCGGCAATCGTCATCGCCGGCTGCGTGGCAAAGGGATGGCCGCAATCGTCGCGGTAGGCGATGCCGGCGACGCCCGACACCGGCCGGCGCCTCTCCAGCGCGTCGACCAGCGCCACCGCGGTCGCCTCGCCCTCGCCGCGCACGATGAAGTCGAAGACGGCCGTTGCGGCAAGGATGTCGCGCCAGTGATAGGTCGGGAAGACGCCGCCATAGACGATGATGACCCCTGACGCGCGAGCCTTGATCATTTCCGCGATCCGCAGCGCGGTCGGGTGCGCCGAGGTCGAGCCGGAATGGCTGATGAGGATCAAATCCGGACCGTCGCTCAAGGCCTCGTCGATCAGCGCGGAAAGCGGCATCGGCCCGAACTCGGCATCGACCAGGCGCACGCGATGGCCGGCATCGAGCAGCGGGCCGCCGATCGCCAGCAGCCCGAGAGGTGGCAGGTGATCGTCGGGCACGCGGCTGCCGATGGCCGTATGCGGCGGGTTGACCAGCACGATGTTCATGGCGGACCTCCTTGTCGGTCCGCCGGTGCTAGCCGGCGATGTCGAAGCCGCCTTGGCGCGGTTCAGCAGTTTCGGCGCAGCTTTGCCGCAAAATTGCGCGAGGGCACCTGGATCTAGCGCCGCAGATGGTTGAGCGGCACGTGGCCTGGTCCCTTGATGTTCTGCAGCACCAGCTGGGTATGGACGTCACGCACGCCGGGAAGCCGCATCAGGCGGTGCATCACGAAGGCGTTGAGATCGTCCACCGACGGCACCATCACATGCAGCAGGAAATCGTGGTCGCCGGTCATCGTCCAACAGGACGAGACCTCGTCCATGCGCTGCACGGCGGCGATGAAGCTTTCCGGCGTGCCGTCGCTGTGGCTGACCAGGCGGACCTGGATGAACACCTCGACCGTCAGGCCGAGCGCGCGGCGGCTGAGCATGGCGGCGAAGCCCTTGATGATGCCGGCGGCCTGCAGCGCCTCGAAGCGGCGCGCGCAGGGCGTGGTCGACAGGCCGATCTCCTGCGCGAGCTCCGACACCGGCACGCGTCCGTCGCGCTGCAGGATGTCGAGCATCCTTATTTCGAACTCATCCAGTTGAGGCATTTTACCTCCTACATATGCGAATTCGAGCGAAGCTTACCTCAAGATCGACCATCAAGCTACAAACTAGGCTGATTTGCCTCGCCGGCAACGGCTAGGATGAGCTCACGATCCCGCGGATCATGAATCTCGAGGAGGAAGATATGACGATCAGCGTTGCCGACTATGCCCGCGAATGCGCGGCGCAGGGCCTTCGCGGCGACTATTCGGTCTGCCGTGCCGACTTCACGGTGGCTCAAGGATATGATTATTCGGCCGAGGAGCAGGCGGTGTGGCGCACGCTCTGCGATCGCCAGACGAAGCTGACGCAGAGGCTGGCGCACCATTCCTATCTCGACGGCGTCGCGGCACTTGGGTTGCTCGACAAAATTCCGGACTTCGACGCGGTCAGCGAGACACTCAGCAAGCTGACCGGGTGGGAGATCGTGGCGGTGCCCGGGCTCATCCCCGCCGGCCCGTTCTTCGAGCATCTGGCCAACCGCCGCTTCCCCGTCACCAACTGGCTGCGCACCCGCAAGGAGCTCGACTACATCGTCGAGCCGGACATGTTCCACGACTTCTTCGGCCATGTGCCGATCCTGACCCAGCCGGTGTTTGCCGATTTCATGCAGATGTATGGCGCGAAGGCCGAGGACATGATCGCGCTCGGCGGCGACGAGATGATCACCCGGCTCTACTGGTACAGCGCCGAATACGGCCTCATCCAGGAGCAAGGCCAGCCGCTCAAGGCGTTCGGCGCCGGGCTGATGTCCTCCTTCACCGAGCTGCAGTTCGCGGTCGAGAGCAAGGACGCGCATCACGTGCCGTTCGACCTCGAGACGGTAATGCGCACCGGCTACGAGATCGACAAGTTCCAGCGCGCCTATTTCGTGCTGCCGTCCTTCGACGCGCTGCGCGATGCCTTCGCCGGCGGCGATCTCGCCGGCATCGTGGCGCGGTTCAAGGGCCAGCCGGCGCTCGATCCGGCCACAGTCTAACACGGTCGCTGCGCAGCGGCTCTGGACATCGCGCGAACCTAAAGCGCGCGATGCGGGATTGGCTTCGGCGCGGCGCGCTTTAAGGCCGGCTTTCGCCCAGCCGGCCGTCAGAGCGGTTCGGCAGTCGAAGGCCGCTGAGCCGCTCTGGGTTTATTCGAAATGCAAGCCGCCGGCCCTTTCCTTGTCGCTGCGGCTTCATTCAGCCGGAGGCGGCTCGGCTTTGAGCCTGGCGAGTTGCTCGCCCTGCAGGTCGAGCGCGGCATTGACAAAGCGCAGCACGGCCGCCAGCTCGGCATCGCTGAAGCTTGCGAACACCTTCTCGCCTTCCCGCGCGATCGGGCCGTAGTAGCGTTCCGACAGCTCCCTGGTCCGCTCTGTCGCCTCGATCACCACCTTGCGCCGATCCTCCAGGCTGCGGGTTCTGGTGACGAGCCCGCGCGCCTCGAGCCTGTCGATCAGCGCCGTCACCGCCGCCGGCGTCAGCCCGGTCGCCGTTGCCACGGCTCCCGCGGACTGCGGCCCGCCATAGAGCAGGGCAAGGCAATGCCGCTCGGCCGCGATCAGCCCCAGCCGCGCCCCCACCGCCTCGTCATAAGCCTGCGTCACATCCTGCCAGCGCATGATGGCGAGGCCGATGGCCTTCGTCATTTCCGCGCGATCCGTGCTTGACGAATTTCTTTCGATCATCTAACTATCAGTCTATCTAAAAGTACGACCGTCGTATAAATATGCGACGACACGTTGGGCGGAGCAAGGGCAAAGTCGGCTGAAAGGAGTGAGAGAAATGAGCTTGATTCAAGAGCGTAAGCCCCTCTCGAACGAGGAAGAGTACCGATATGCCAAGCTGGCGATGGAATGGTACGGCTGGGGCTCGCCCATCGGCCTCGGCATTCTGCTGGTCGCGCTGGCGGCCGCGGCGGTGCTTGTGCGCATCGCCGTCTACGGGATTTAGGCAGGCTATCCAAAGGCGCGCCACGGCGGCGCCGGCCGTCCCGCCGGCGCCGCCTTTCTTCGCGAAAATCTTGCTTTCGCAATTCCGGACGGGAAGACGGCTGCGCACATTTCGCGGAAATGGCTTCAGACAGCGATCACCTTGCTGAGATGGTCGCCCAGCCGGCAGGCAAGCGCGGTGATGGTGGTCGTCGGGTTGCACTGGCCGGAGGTGCAGAAGACCGAGGAGCCGCCGATATAGAGGTTGTCCATGCCATGCACCTTGCAGTTGGCGTCGACGACGCTCTTCGAGACGTCGGTGCCCATACGGGTGCCGCCCATATGGTGGTGGCCTGCCGTCTCCTCGTTGGTCGGGTAGTCGCCGCCATTGCCGATCCAGTCGGCGATGCGCACGCGGCCGAGATTCGTCTGCGCCAGCGTGGTGCCGAAGAGCCTCAGGCCTTCCAGCAGCGTGCGGCGTTCGAGCGGCGACTTCTTCCAGTGCAGCTCGATGCGCGGCACGCCGGCGTGATCGACATCGGTCTTCGACAGCTCGATATGGTTCGAGGCGAGCGGCGCCTGTTCCCAGGCGACGTAGAGCTGGGCCGCGCAGCGCAGCCTCTGCTCCAGCTGGTCGGACATCCACTCCGCCATGCTGGGCGCCGTGCAGGCCAGATCGGCGATCAGCCGCTTGACGTTCGGGTAAGGCGTCTCGATCAGGCGGATGCCGAAATTCATGATCTGCAGCCGCTCCATCGCGGCTGGTGTCGGCGAGAAGAAGGCTTCGTTGGAGGCATCGACCTCGAACTCGCCGTAGTTGGCGAGAATGGCATTGCCGCCCTCGAAGGTCGGGTGCTCCATCCAGTAGCGGCCGAGCGCGGCAGCGTTGGGCACGACGCCGCCATTCGAGCGCCGGTTCGACCACAGGAGCAGCCTGGAGTTCTCCAACCCTCCGGTGCAGGTGACGAAGTAATCGGCGGTGAAGGTGCCGGCGTCCTGTCCGCTCGACCACAATCTGGCGCCGGTGACGCGCTTGCCGTCGCCGGCGAGCTCGGTCGCATAGGTGTTGAGCACCACGGCGATGGTCCTGCTCCGATCGAGCTCGTCGGCGAACTTCTCGGCGAAGCGCACGGCCGGGCTCTTGATCAGCTGCACCCAGCGTATGTCGTCCGAAATCGGCACATCAGGCCGGAAAGCGGGCAGCTCGAGGATGTCGTGGACTTCCCCCAGATAGGGCTCGATGTCGGCGCGGCTGATCGGCCAGCCGGTGTCCGGCGCCCAGGCCTTGGGCTCGAAATCCTGTTTGTCGAGGACGCGGCACCAGCCGGCCCAATGGTTGGACGAGCCGCCCATGAAGCGCAGCCTGGTGACGTCGAGATCGAAATAAAAGTCGCCGACCGTCGTGCCGCGATAGAAATCCTGCGACTGGTCGCTGAACTCGCGCGAGCCGGCCTCCAGGACGACCACCGGGATGCCGGCGGCACCCAGCTTCCTGGCGATCGTGGTGCCGGCGGGGCCGGAGCCGAGGATGCAGACCTTGGGCTTGAAGCCCGCCTGCTTGTAGGCCTCGTGGCTGTCGAAGATCATGCCAGATCGCTCCGCCTCAGGATCCAGCCGTTGACCTCGATGATCTCGTCTCGAGCGATCGCGCCTGGGGCGATCTCGTCTGGGGCGATCTCGTCAGAATTGGCGACGGCCGGCCGGCTGCGCAACAGCGACATCGCGGGCAGTGCGAGCAGCGCCTGCACGATCGCGCGGCGCGACATCTTCTTCATGAAATGGCTCATGACACGTCTTTCGATGGGGCTTCGATCCGCGCATGCCGTTCCCGGCGGCACGCATGCTGTCGGGAGGCCAATTCCGTGCCAAGTCTAGGTGAAAACCCCGTTACAACCGCTGAGTCGCCGCAGGCGAATCTGGAGAGGGTTAGCAATCTGCTAACGCCCTTTGCTCCGCTCGGCGCATGCCGAGCCCTTCAAGCTGCTTCCGAAATGTCGCGGTCGAGGATCGACAGGTTGCGGCCGCGATGCTTGGCCTCGTAGAGCCTGCGATCGGCGGCCCGCATCAGCTCCGACACGGTGGCGCTCTCGCCGCAGGTGATGCCGCCGATCGAGACGGTCAGCGGCACGGTCCGCTCGTCGAGGGGACGGAAGCGGATCAGTTCGACCTCGCGGCGGATGCGCTCGGCCACGCGCCTGGCCTCCGGCTCGGTGGCGCCGACCAGGAAGGCGGCGAACTCCTCGCCGCCGATGCGGCCGAGTACATCGCCGCTGCGCACGCCGCGCTCGATGGCGGCAGCGATAAGAAGCAGCGCTTCGTCACCGGCCAGGTGACCGTAATTGTCGTTGATGGTCTTGAAGTGATCGGCGTCGATGATCAGCAGCGCACCGCGATCGGCCTTGCGCCGGGATCCGTCGAGCGCGGCGAAGAAGGTCTCGCGATTGAGCATGCCGGTCATGTCGTCGCGGCTTGCCTTCTCCGACAGGCGTCGGTGGGCGGCGGCCAGCTGCGCATGGGCGCGGGCAAGCTCGCGATGCGCGTTCTTCAGGCGGTCGCTTTGCCAGAAGGTGCCGGCGCTGGCGATCCAGGCAAGCATCAGCGGGCAAACCGTGGACGTGAGCCACACGGTCCGGCTGATCGGAAAGCCCATTGCCGGAACCACAATCAGCGTCAACAGAAGCGAGACTGCGACCGAAGCGAACGCCACGGCTGCGGACTTCAAAAAGATGCGACTCATCGTTGACTCCCACGGAATGCCTCTGTGCCAGCAACCGTTGAAGGCGACCTTTCGGAGACGGTTAAAATTTGAAACGAGCCGCCATTTTCACGACGCAAGACGCGCGGAAGTTGTGGATAAAGTCAGGGCCAGCATGCCATAAGGAAGCCATGACAACGACACCCGACCCCGCGCGATTTGCCCACGTCACGGACTGGGTGTTCGACCTCGACAACACGCTCTATCCGCATCATTCGAACCTGTTCGCGCAGATCGACGTGAAGATGACCGCCTATGTCAGCGAGCTTCTGACGCTATCGCGCGAGGATGCGCGCAAGCTGCAGAAGGAACTCTACCAGGAGTATGGCACGACGCTGAACGGGCTGATGGCGCGCCACGGCATCGACCCCGACGACTTCCTCGAGAAGGTGCACGATATCGACTATTCCTGGCTGGTGCCCGATCCGGTGCTGGGCGCCGCGATCCGCCAGCTGCCCGGCCGCAAGTTCATCTTCACCAATGGCGACCGCAGGCATGCCGAGCGCGCCGCGCGCCAGCTCGGCGTGTTGGACCATTTCGACGACATCTTCGACATCGTCGCGGCCGGCTTGAACCCCAAGCCGGCGCGCCAGACCTATGAACGGTTCGCCGAGCTGCATTCCGTCACCGGCCACAACGCGGTGATGTTCGAGGACTTGGCGCGTAATCTCTCCGTGCCGAAATCGCTTGGGATGACGACCGTGCTGGTGGTGCCGCGCAATTTCGAGCCTACTTTCTCCGAGATCTGGGAGCGCGATCCGGCCTATGACGACGACGTGGATTTCGTCACCGACAACCTCGCCGGCTTCCTGACGGCGATCATCGAGGTCCCGGCCTGAACCAACCCCAGATTGCCGATACATCGCCAAAAGCGCAGCGGCCCTTCGGCGCCAGGCGCGACTGGTCGATGTCCGCGATCGTTCCGTGCGACAAGCCCAACCGGCCGTAACAACCAGCACCATCCAGGCATGTCCGGCACATCTTGCCGCCTTTGCCGTTGACGCCGCGGCGACTGCGGCATGCTCAAAGATCGTAGAAGCGGCGGATGATGTCCCAAGCCTCGTCGGCGGTGTCGACGAAATCGATGATGTCCTGGTCGCCGGGCGAGATGGTGCCTTGCTCGGCAAGGAAGTCGAGGTCGATCGCCCTTTGCCAGAACTCCTTGCCGAACAGGATCACCGGCACGCGCTCCATGCGGCCGGTCTGGATCAGAGTCAGGGCCTCGAAGAACTCGTCCATCGTGCCAAAGCCGCCCGGAAACACCGCCACTGCCTTGGCGCGCATGACAAAATGCATCTTGCGGATGGCGAAGTAGTGGAAGTTGAAGCAGAGCTCCGGCGTCACATAGGCGTTCGGCGCCTGCTCGTGCGGCAGCACGATATTGAGGCCGATGGACGGCGCACCGACATCGTCGGCACCGCGGTTTCCGGCCTCCATGACCCCGGGGCCGCCGCCGGTGGCGACGACATATTCGCGGTAATAGGATGTGGCCGACTGCTGTGAGCACAGCCGGGCGAATTTGCGCGCTTCTTCGTAATATTTGCTGTTCAGCTCGAGGTTCTTCTTCTGCGTCTCGTTCTTTGCCGCCCAGGCGACGCCGCCTGGTTCGGGGAGCCTCGCGCCGCCGAACAGGATGACCGTCGAACGAATGCCGCGCTCGGCCAGGATCATCTCGGGCTTCAGCAGCTCGAGCTGGAGGCGCACAGGGCGCAGTTCGCGTCGCGTCATGAAATCGGGATCGTTCCAGGCCAGGCGATAGGTTTCAGCCCGGGTCTGCGGCGTGTCCGGCACGCTTTTCGACCGCTCCAGATCCTCGTCCGAATGCGGCAGCGGCGTCCAGCCTGCCTTTTCCATGGGTGTCATTGAGTCCACCGTTCCAATTCCCTTACTTGCGCCGTTCCATGACGCAGCCGCGATTGACCCTCATAAAGGCATCACATAGGGTCCGCGCGATTTCAAAACAGGTTAAGGCGCAGCCCTTAACAGCTTTGTAATGGAGCAAATTCATGTCCACGCCCGATCTGGCGAGTCTCGAAAAGACCATCGAGAAGGCCTTCGAGGAACGCGATACGATTTCGACCGCAACCCGCGGCGAAACGCGCGACGCCATCCAGTCGGCGCTCGACCTGCTCGACCGCGGCGTGGTCCGCGTCGCCGAACGGCAGGATGACGGCAAATGGCATGTCAACCAATGGCTCAAGAAGGCGGTGCTGCTCTCCTTCAGGCTGAATCCGATGGAGATCATCAAGGGCGGCCCGGGCCAGGCCGTGTGGTGGGACAAGGTGCCGTCGAAGTTCGACGGCTGGAGCGCCGTCGATTTCGAGAAGGCCGGCTTCCGCGCCGTGCCGTCGTCGATCGTGCGCCGCTCGGCCTATGTCGCGCCGGGCGCGGTGCTGATGCCCTCCTTCGTCAATGTTGGAGCCTATGTCGATAGTGGCACGATGGTCGACACCTGGGCCTCGGTCGGCTCCTGCGCCCAGATCGGCAAGAATGTGCACCTCTCCGGCGGCGTCGGCATCGGCGGCGTCCTGGAGCCGATGCAGGCCGGACCGACGATCATCGAGGACAATTGCTTCATCGGCGCGCGCTCGGAAGTGGTCGAAGGCTGCATCGTGCGTGAAGGCTCGGTGCTCGGCATGGGCGTGTTCATCGGACAGTCGACCAAGATCGTCGACCGCGCCACCGGCGAGGTCTTCTATGGCGAAGTGCCGGCAAATTCGGTGGTGGTCGCCGGATCGCTGCCGGGCAAGCCGCTGCCCAATGGTGAGCCGGGCCCTAGCCTCTACTGCGCGGTCATCGTCAAGCGCGTCGATGCCAGGACGCGCTCCAAGACCTCGATCAACGAATTGCTGCGCGATTGATCTTTTCCTGAAACGGACGCACCTTCCGCCGGCGCGACATTCCGTCGCGCTGGTTCAACACGGAGGGGCGTTATGGACGGGAAGTATCTGCTGACGAGTTTCGACGGCCGCATCAACCGGGCCAAGTTCTGGGCCGGCATCGGCATATTCATCGTTCTCGCGATTGTCGCCTTCATTCTCGATTCGATCCTCGGCACGCGTTTCACCGCCGAAAGCGGCGCCCAGGTCGGGGTCGTCGGCATCCTCGTCATGCTGGCATCGATCTATTTCGCGATTGCGCTCTATGCCAAACGCTGGCACGACCGTAACAAGTCGGGCTGGTGGACGCTGATCGGCCTCATCCCCATCATCGGCGGCATCTGGCTGCTGGTCGAGCTCGGCATCCTGGAAGGCACCAGAGGCGCCAATCAATACGGACCGGACCCGCTTGCCTGAAAAATCGGATTTCATCTGGCTCTTCTTCAAAACCTCGGGCCGCGTCAGCCGCGCGGCCTATTTTCTCGGCGGATTGCTGGTTGCCCTCATCCAGGCTTTCCCGCTCTACCGCTTCACGCTGGTGCCGGAAGGCTCGGCCGAGAGCAATTTGTGGTCGTTCGTCTTCTTCCTCGCATTCCTCGGATCGCTGTGGTCGAACATCGTGCTGGCGGTGAAGCGGCTGCATGATCTCGACAAGCCGGGCATAGCGGCGCTGGTGCTGTTCGTTCCCGTCGTGTCGATCGTCGCCTTCCTGGTGTTCTGCCTGTTTCCCGGACAGCCCGGGGCCAATCGCTACGGCAGCCGCACCAACGCGCCGGCCGACCGCTGAGCGCCTCGGCCCACCATGCGCTACCGCACGCTCGATCCCAAGCTGATCATCGAAACGGCCGAGAAGCTGGAGGAGCGTATCGGCGAGCGATTCCCGGAAGCGGGCCTGCGCGGCGTCGCCGGCGAACTGGTGTCGCTATCGCGCGACCTGGCGAGGGCCGCCAGAGAGCTGGAGGCGCCGATCTGGTGGCTGCGCGGCCTGATCGTCGCCGCTTTCGTCGCCGGCGTCCTGGTATTCCTGTTCGTCGGCACCATCCTGCCGCTCGACCGCATCTCGGGGACCGACGATGCGGTGCAGTCGGTGCAAGGCATCGAGGCGACGATCAACACGGTCATCCTCGCCGTGCTCGGCTTCCTGGCGCTGGTCCGCACCGAAGAGAGGATCAAACGCAAGAAGGTCTTCCGGCAATTGCACGGGCTGCGCTCGCTGATCCACGTCATCGACATGCACCAGCTGACCAAGGACCCGGCGGCTTTGTCGGCGAATTTCAAGCCGACCTCACGTTCACCCAACCGCATCGCCAATGCGGCCGACCTTGCACGCTATCTCGACTATTGCTCGGAGATGCTGTCGATCACCGGCAAGATCGCGGCGCTGTTCGCACAGTCGGTCAACGACGATGTCGTCATTGACGGCGTCAACGACATCGAGAATTTGAGCTCGAACCTGTCGCGCAAGATCTGGCAGAAGATCACGCTGATAGAAGGCCGGCGGTGACCTTGTCCGGCGCCAGCCCCGGCGAACCGCGCTTTTCCGCTTCCGCCTGACGCACCAGTGTCGCGACGCGCTCGATCGTCGGCGCCGGCGTGCCGGCCCTTCTCGCCAGACCGAGCACCGCACCCTGCAGATCGTCGATCTCGGTCGGACGGCGGCGCTCGAGGTCGTCCCACATCGAGGAGCGCGCTTGCGGATCGATCGCCAGCATGCGCCGCGCCAGCAGCCCGAACAGCCAGTCGGGCAGCCTCAGCACTTTCGGCAGCAGCGACGGCGGCAGGCCGGTGATGCGCGCCGGCTCTATGCCGGCGGCCTTCATCGCCGCAAGCGCCTCGTCGATCTGGCTGGCCAGGATCAGGCGCCAGCGGCGGTCGGCCAGCTCACGCGCCAGCGGCAAGTTTGACAGCGCCACCAGCGCGTTGTTGAGGTTCATCAAGAGCTTGCTCCACAGCACCGCCTTCATGTCGGGATGGGCTTCGACCCCGAGCCCTTCGACATCGAGCAGCCCGACGAGGCCGGCTTCCTCGATCATCACCTTGCCTTCGCTGGCGCGATGAACCCTGAACGGCGTCACGCCGTCCGGCGACTGCACGACGGCGAACGGCACCATGCCGGCCAGCACGCGCCGTTTTGGCAGTCTGGCGCGCAGCCTGTCCACGTTGTCGACGCCATTCTGCAGGCTGACCACGACGGCATCGGGGCGCGCATGGGCCGCGACAAGCGCGGCCATCTCCTCGGTCGCACCGCTCTTGACCGTGATGAGAACGATATCGGCGTTGCGCAGCGCCAGGGCCGGATCGTCGGTGACCGCAAGCGCCTCAGGCTCGATGCGGCGATCGCGGCCGTCGAGATCGCTGACCCGGAGCCCTTCCTTGCGCATGACGTCCACGATGCGGCCGCGTCCCAGGAAGTTCACCTTGCGCCCGGCGAGCGCCAGGCAGCCGCCGACATAGCAGCCGATGCTGCCGGCGCCGGCTATCGCGATCGTCTTTGCTGCATTGGCCATGCGATCATCCTGTCCCGGCTCGCGCGACTATACGACACGACAACCATATTGTCGGCGGCTTGCCCGGCGATGATCTGCCACCGTGACAGGCCTACCGCTTTCGACTATCGCTTTGCCCATGAAATTGCCGACCGATCCTACCCAGAACCTTGCCGCCCTGATCCGCTGTCCTTCCGTGACGCCCGCCGAGGGTGGCGCGTTGCAAACGCTGGAGGATATGCTGAAGCCGCTCGGCTTCTCGGTCGAGCGGCCGGTGTTCTCCGAAGACGGCACGCCGGACATCGAAAACCTCTATGCGCGCCGCTCGGGCAACGGCCCGCATCTGATGTTTGCCGGCCACACGGACGTCGTGCCGGTCGGCGACGAGGCGGCGTGGACGCACCCGCCCTTTGCCGCCGAGATCGCCAAAGGCGAGATGTACGGCCGCGGCGCCGTCGACATGAAGGGCGGCATCGCCTGCTTCATCGCCGCTGTGGCGCGCCATGTCGAGAAGAATGGCGGGCCGAAAGGCTCGGTGTCGCTGCTGATCACCGGCGACGAGGAAGGGCCGGCCATCAACGGCACGGTGAAGCTGCTCGAATGGGCGGCCGCCAAGGGCGAGAAATGGGACGCCTCGATCGTCGGCGAGCCGACCAATCCGGATGCGCTCGGCGACATGATCAAGATCGGCCGACGCGGCTCGCTCTCCGGCAGCATCGTCGTCAATGGCCGCCAGGGCCACGCCGCCTATCCGCAGCTTGCCGACAATCCGGTGCGCGGGCTGATGAGCCTGGTCGACGCGCTGCTGCATCCGGTGTTCGACACGGGAACGAAGGATTTCCAGCCGACCAATCTGGAAGTGACGTCGATCGATGTCGGCAATCCGGCGACCAACGTCATCCCGGCCAAGGCCACCGCCGCCTTCAACATCCGCTTCAACGACAGCTGGGATGCCGAAACGATCCAGGCCGAGATCCACAACCGGCTCGACCAGGCGGCGGGCCGCAAGAAATACCGGCCGGGCAAGACAACCGCGGTCGATTACGAGCTCGTCTGGCGCGACCGGCCGAGCCATGTCTTCCTCACCCGCGACGACAAGCTGATCGACACGCTGAGCAGGTCGGTTGCGGCGGTGGTCGGCAAGACGCCGGCGCTCTCCACTTCGGGCGGCACATCGGACGCCCGCTTCATCAAGGACTACTGCCCGGTGGTCGAGTTCGGGCTGGTGGGCAAGACCATGCACATGGTCGACGAGCGCGTCGCCGTCGCCGATCTCGAGACGCTGACGGGGATTTACGAACGCTTCATCGAAGACTGGTTCGGACAAGGCCTAACGTGACGATGCTTTCGGCGGATGAAACCTTTGCTTCGCTGACCGGCGCCTGGCGGCTGATGTTCGGCAAGGCCGACGGCCTGCGCATGCTCGACCTGTCGGCGGACGGGTTCTGGAATTCCTTCTTCGCCATTGTCGTGGCAGCGCCGGCGCTGATCGTCGGCTGGGTCGGGATCGCCAACGAGATCGGCGATCCGAACGCATTCGCCGGCCGCCTCAGCATGCTCCTCAGGCTGGCGACGGTCGATATCGGCTCCTGGGTGCTGCCGCTGATAGTGCTTGCGCTGGTGGCGCCGCGGGTCGGCATCGGCGGGCGCTTCGTCCACTATGTGGTCGCCTCCAACTGGGCCTCGGCAATCATCGCCTGGCTGATGCTGCCGTCGGCGCTGCTCAGGCTCTTCCTGCCTTCGAGCGACGAGATCAGCGGGCTCGTCTCGCTGCTCCTGTTCGCGCTGTCGATGGTGCTGACCTGGCGCATGACCAATGCGACGATCGGCAAAGGCCCCGCCGTCGGCACCGCGGTGTTCGCCGGCATGTTCGTTGCCTCGCTGCTCGTCCTGTTCGGCCTGCAGGCACTGCTCGGCATCGACATCCCGGACGGCGCGAGGGGATGATCTGTCTTGTCCGATTCCCCCGGCCGCTTCAGGTTTGATTCGCCCTCGCCTTGCTGATCCGACGTTTGGCGCTGCCCCTCACCTGCCTGCCGGCATCCTCTCCGTATAGTGACGGAGAGAGGCGCGCGCTCATCACCGATTTCGCCAATCGCCAGCGTCGCAAGAAAGGTGCCGAGGCCGCGGATAACCTCCTTCTCCCCGTCACTAT
>LM655201.1:2414-41738 GCA_000824825.2 Mesorhizobium sp. ORS 3324 | reverse complement strand
TGAGGGGCGGCGCCGACGCCGACAATTGGCCATCTCCAGCACAAGCCGGAAGCTCACTCTTGGCGTACTTGGACTACAGGAACCGATCTTTCACCCGGCCGTGTCTGTCTGCGGATAATCCACCCCGACGAGAAAAAGCCCGTCCGGCGGGGCCACCTGGCCGCAGGCGGCACGGTCGCGCGCTTCGAGCGCCGCCTTGAGATCGGCGGCGCTCCAGGAGCCGTCGCCGACGCGCCGCAGCGAGCCGACCATCGAGCGCACCTGATTGTGCAGGAAGGAACGCGCAGAGGTCCGCACCTCGATGAGATCGCCCGAGCGGCTGACATCGAGGCGCGCCAGCGTGCGGACCGGGCTCTCGGCCTGGCACTGGGTGGAACGGAAGGTGGTGAAATCGTGCCGCCCGAGCAGCACCTTCGCCGCTTCGTGCATGGCCTCGGCATCGAGCCGCTTGGGCACCCACCAGACCTTGCCCTTTTCCAGCGCCGACGGGGCGCGGCGGTTGAGGATGCGATAGAGATAATGGCGGCCGGTGGCGGAGAAGCGGGCGTCAAAATCGTCGGCGACGATGGCCGCCCTGAGGATGGCGACGCGCGCGCCGGCCGCCTGCAGATGGGCGTTGACGGCATCGCGCACCTTGTCGCCCGGCCAGGCCTTGGCGAGATCGACATGCGCTACCTGGGCGGTGGCGTGCACGCCGGCATCGGTGCGGCCGGCGGCACGTATTCTTACCTCTTCGCCGCAGAACTTTTCGATCGCCTGCTCGATCGCCTGCTGCACCGAAGGCTGGTCCGCCTGATGCTGCCAGCCGGCGAATTGGCTGCCGTCATATTCGATGTCGAGCCGAAAACGCGGCATGCTCTGCGGTTCGTTCCCGCCCGCCTAAGCAGCGAGCGCGGTGAAAGCCGAAGCGTAGACCAGCTTGCCGGTCTCGGGCGCCTCGCCCCAGGCCAGCGCCTGCAGCGCCTCGCCCTGGTACTCGCTCTCGAATTTTTGCGCGCGGGCATGGCTGTAGCCGAAGCGACCGTAATAGGCCGGATCGCCGAGCACCACAGCCAGCGTCTCGCCGGCTTCCTTGAGGCGAACATGCGCCTCGCGGATCAGCGCGCCGCCGATGCCGGTACCGTGGAAGGACGGTTCCACCGCCAGCGGCGCCAGCGCCACGGCCGCGAAACGCTTGCCGCCGTTCTGCACGAAAAGCCTGGAGAACAAAATGTGGCCGACGACCTGGCCATCCTCTTCCGCCACCAGCTCGACGACGGCGTCCCCGCCGGTCACCAGCGCGTCGACCAAGCCGGCCTCGGTCTGCTGGCCGAAGGCATGCTCTTCGACGAGACGGATCGCCTCGCGATCCCGCGGCGTCGCCGCGCGTATCGACATCATGCTCATTTGAGTTTCATTCCTTTTTCGATCTTGGCCCCGCGCAAAAACTCCTGCGCGGCGGCGGGCCTTCCGCCCGCCCGTTGAACTTCGACCAGCCGGACCGCGCCTGACCCGCAGGCGACCGTCAGGCGGTCATCGAGAATTCCTCCCGACTCGCCGACGCCATCAGACAGCGTCGAGCGAAGCAGTTTCAGCCGCTCCATGCGGCCACCAATTTCGACCTCGCTCCACGCACCCGGAAAGGGCGAGAGGCCGCGAATGTGATTGTGGACTTCGCCGGCAGGCCGCGTCCAGTCAACGCGCGTCTCCGATTTATCGATTTTTCTGGCGTAGGTCACCCCCGCCGTCGCCTGCGGGGTAAATGTCAGACAATTTATCCCCAACTGCGCGAGCGCTTCCACCATCAGCGAAGCGCCTATCGCCATCAGGCGGTCATGCAATTCGCCGGCGGTCATATCGCGTCCGATGGCGCATTTTTCAACCAATGCTACCGGACCGGTGTCCAAACCTTCTTCCATGCGCATCACCATCATGCCGGTCTCAGCATCGCCGGCCATGATGGCGCGCTGGATGGGAGCAGCACCGCGCCAGCGCGGCAAAAGTGAGGCATGGCCGTTGAGACAGCCGAGCCTGGTCGCCTCCAGGACGGGTTTCGGCAGGAGCAGGCCATAGGCGACAACCACGGCGACATCGGCGCGCAAGTCGGCAAAGGCCTGCTGCTCGGCCCCGCCTTTCAGCGACGTTGGCGTGCGCACCTCGAGGCCAAGCCGTTCCGCCTCGCCCTGCACGGGCGACGGCGTCAGTTCCAGCCCGCGCCGGCCGGCGGCGCGCGGCGGCTGGGTGTAGACGGCCGCGATGTCGTGGCCTGCCTCGGCTATGGCGCTGAGCGTCGGCACGGAAAAGTCCGGCGTGCCCATGAAGATGACGCGAAGGGGCATGCCCCCTAGCCCACCATCTTGCCCGGCGCCTTCTCCTTGGCGAGCTTCTTGAACTTCCTCACCACCATGTCGCGCTTCAGCTTCGAGATGTGGTCGATGAACAGCACGCCGTTCAAATGGTCGATCTCGTGCTGCAGGCAGGTCGCCATCAGGCCTTCGGCGTCAATCTCCTGCAGCTTGCCGTCGCGGTCGAGATACTTCACCCGCACCGCGGCCGGACGCTCGACCTCGGCATAATAGTCGGGGATCGACAGGCAGCCTTCCTCATAGACCGAGCGCTGGTCGGAGCTTTCGAGGATTTCCGGATTGATGAAGACATGCGGCGCCGGCGGCTCGCCTTCCTTGGCGAGGTCGATCACCAGCACGCGCAGCGGCTCGCCGACCTGGATCGCCGCCAGCCCGATGCCCGGCGCGTCATACATGGTCTCCAGCATATCGTCGGCGAGCTTGCGCAAATCGCTGTCGACGCGCTCGACCGGTTTGGAAACCTGGCGCAGGAGGGGATCGGGAAGGATGATGAGCGGCTTGATCGACATGGCGTCTCACCTAAGACCTCGTTGGAAAGGCGTCAACCGGGACAGCTCTGAAATGTTCACGTTTTGATCTGTGCCAGCAGGCCGAATCGGTTATGCTGCCTCCATGAACGACATGACCTCCATCCTTTCAGAACCGGTCGCGCGGCTCGGCGCCACCACGATCACGCTCGGGGAAGCGCTCGGTTTTGGCGCGCTTCTGCTGCTGGCATTGTTCCTGGCGCTCGTCGTCGCGCTCTGGCGCGCGGGCAAGGCGCGCGCGCTGGCGGCGGCCGAAGCGGCCGACCATGCCCGCGACACCGAGGCCAGGATGGCGGACATCCTGCAGGCGCAAGCCGAGATGCAAGGGCGCATGGGCGCGATCGCCGAAGTGTTCGGCGCCAGGCAGGCCGAGCTCACCCAGTCGCTCGGCCAGCGGCTCGACGCGATGACCGGCCGCCTCGGCCAGACCATGGCCGAGCAGACCAAGTCGACGCATGAGAGCCTGGCCAAGCTGCAGGAGCGGCTGGCGGTGATCGATACCGCGCAGGGCAACATCCAGTCGCTCGCCGGCCAGGTCGTGCAGCTGCAGGCGATCCTCTCCAACAAGCAGACGCGCGGCGCCTTCGGCCAGTCGCGCATGGAAGCGATTATCGCCGACGGCCTGCCGCACGGCGCCTACGAGTTCCAGGCGAGCCTCTCCAACGGCAGCCGGCCGGACTGCCTGGTGCGGATGCCGAACGGCGCGCCTATGCTTGCCATCGACGCAAAGTTTCCGCTGGAGGCCTGGAACGCCATCCGTGCCGCCGAGGGCGTCGACTTGCAGAAAGTGGCGGCGCAGGCGTTCCGGCGCGACATCGAGGTGCATATCCGCGATATCGCCGAGAAATATCTGATCCAGGGCGAGACACAGGACACCGCCTTCATGTTCGTGCCGTCGGAATCGGTGTTCGCCGAGATCCACGAGAATTTCGAGGCGGTCGTGCAGAAGGCGCACCGCGCCCGCGTCGTCATCGTCTCGCCGTCGCTCTTGATGCTGTCGATCCAGGTCATCCAGGCGATCCTTAAGGACGCGCGCATGCGCGAGCAGGCGCATCTGATCCAGGGCGAGGTGATCCGCCTGATGGAGGACGTGGCGCGCGTCGACGAACGCGTGCGCCGGCTGCAGACGCATTTCGGCCAGGCTGCCAAGGATATCGACGACATCCTCGTCTCGACATCGAAGGTCACCAAGCGCGGCCAGAAGATCGAGGCGCTGGAGTTTGGCGAAGGCGAGGCCGAGCCGCCGCGCAGTGGCCCGGCCAAGGTGGAGGCCGGCGCGCGGGTGGCGGACTCCAAGACCGGGCAATTGCGGCTCAGGGTGGTCGAAGACGGCGACTGAGCACTACTGCTCCTCGATGATCCTGGTGCCTTCGAATTCCGGCAGCCAGTGCAGCGCCGAGCGGTGCCAGTATTGTGTCCTCGGCACCAGCTGATCGCGCTGGCGGGCCGTGCCGGTCCTGATGCCGTAGACCTTCGGCCCGTCGCCGACGGATGTGGCATAAAGATGCGAGCCGCAATCGCCGCAAAAGCCCTGGGCCCGCTTAGCGCCGCTCGACCCGGTCTTGATATAGACCTTGGGCGTGCCCTTGGTGATGCGGTAGTCTTCCTCCGGCACCCGCACCGTGACGCGGAAGGCAGTGCCGGTGAGCTGCTGGCAATCCGTACAGTGGCAGATCGAGGTCTTCTCGGGATCGACCTCGGCCTCGTAGGTGATGGCGCCGCAATGGCACCCGCCGTCGATCTTCATCAGCCTTCTCCTCAAAGTTCAGCCAAACCCTATCTAATCCTCGCGAGCGGCCTCGGCGATGGCCTTTCGCCGTTGCTCCCATGTCCCGGCGGCCTGCGGCTTGACGAACAGCCTGGTAATCTCCGGCATCTCCTCCTTCAGCCGCGCCTCCAGGCGCTCGATACATGCTTCGATCTCAGGCGCGGTCAGATGGTCCTCGAATTCGATGCTGAGGCCGGCGACGATTTCCTCGGGACCGATATGAACGCTCAGCACGCCGTTCGCCATTTGCACCGCGGGGTCGTCTTCAACGATCGCCAGCACTTTGCGCTGCACTTCGGCAGAGGCCGGCTCGCCCAGAAGCAGGCCCTTGCTCTCGCGCGCCAGGAAGATCGCGGTCGCGCCAAGGATGATCGCGATGCCGATCGAGCCGGCGCCGTCGAGTTCTGGGATGCCGAGCCATTCGGAAGACAGAATTCCGGCAAAGGCGACGACCAGGCCAAGGAGTGCCACACTGTCCTCGAACAGCACGGTGTAGACGCTCGGATCCTTGCTGAGCCGCACCGCTTCGAACCAGCCCTGTCGGCCCTTCTGCTGACGGAACTGCTTCAGCGCCACCAGCCAGGAACTGCCCTCAAACAGGAAGGACAGGCCAAGCACGATGTAGTTGACCTTGGCGTTGACGACCGGTTCGGGCGCCATGATGTGGATGACGCCTTCATAGAAGGAAATGCCGGCACCCAGCGCGAAGACCAGCAACGCGACGATAAAACTCCAGAAATAGAGCTCGCGCCCGTGGCCGAGCGGGTGCGTGCGATCGGCCGGGCGCGCGGCGCGCCGCATGCCGTGGAGCAGAAGCGCGCCATTGCCGGTATCGACAAGCGAATGCATGCCTTCAGACAGCATGGAGGAGGAGCCGGTGAAGAGTGCTGCGGCGAACTTTGTCAGCGCGATCGCGAGATTGCCGGTGAGCGCAGCGTAGATCACCCGTTTCGAGCCGGCATGCCCTGCCATTCGCTTCTGACCCTAAGAGATGCATCGAGCTTAACGACCGCGCGGCCTAAGCTCCACAGACAATGCGCAAGCCGTTCCGAGGTTCAAGATGCTGACGAACGTCCTATCCCCGTTGCCCGAAGCCTGTTTCAAGGCCGCTGGATAAAGGGAAAAACGGTTGACATCCGCTCCCCCGGCGGCAAGCGGCCTCTTGCGGACCGGCCTTTCTCTTGTTTCACTCGTGCCGCCCACAATCGGAGGAGCGAATCATGGCTAAGGGTGCGATGAAGGCGGGCAAGGAACCCCGCAAGCCGAAAAAGGACGCGAAGAAACCAGCCGCGGCCCCGGCTCCGAAGGCACCGCCGGTCAAGGCGATGCGCATCAAGGAGAAGTAATCCGGCCAGCGCGGCCGATCCGTCTCGATGCGGATTGAACCGGAGGCATGCCGAATGCTGCCGGTGTTTGTGGATTGACGAACAGGGCCATCCATATGGCCGCGAGGACCACCTCGCGCTTCTTCGTATCCGGCCGGGACGACCCGGGACAAACGCCTTCAGGGCCGCCGCTGGCGACCCTGAACCAATTTCGAACGAAACGAACTGTTAGCGGGCAGAGAAGCCCGGCGGCTGCCGGCCGACGCGCGCCTTGCGGGCGGCGTAGCGTGCGTCGCGCTTGGCCTTGCGCTCGGCCTCGTCGGCGAGCAGGCGCGCGATGCGCTCCGCTTCCTCGGCCTCGCGGATCTTGGCCTCGGCTGCCGCCGCTTCTTCGGCGGCAATGCGCGCCGCTTCTGCCGCTGCCTCGCGCTCGGCCTTCTCAGCCGCCTCGCGCGCCAGCTTTTCCTGCTTCAGTCTGGCCTTCTCGGCCTCGCGGATCGCACGGGCCTCGAGGATCGCCTTGCGTTCGGCCTGGCGCGCCAGCACCGCTGGATCGTCCGCCGCCGGCTTTGCCTTGAAGCGCTCCAGGAGCGCCTTCTTTGCCTCGTTCGCGGCGTTGCGCCGCTCGAAAATGTCTTTTTCCCTGTAGATAGCCAATTCCACTTCCCTGCAGTCAATTCGCGACGCTCACATACGCGCGAAGTGACGCTTACATACGCGCGAAAGTCATGAGTTCAAGCGCCAAAACGGTATGCCAGCCATGAAAATCTGAGCTGTTGCCCGCGAGATACTCGCAGCGGCGCGATGCACTGTTCACAGATAGCACCACTGGCGGGCGGCAAAGCCGATCGCTACCTCTAGCGCCAGTTGAAAACCCACACGATCGATCGGACGCACCAAGATGGAACTCGGCCTCTACACCTTCGCGGATGTCAGCCCCGAACCCGGCCCGGGCGCCATCGGACCGCACGAACGGCTGCGCAACCTGATCGAGGAGATCGAGCTGGCCGACCAGGTCGGCCTCGACGTGTTCGGCCTCGGCGAGCATCACCGTCCCGACTACGCGGCCTCGGCGCCTGTGGTGGCGCTGGCTGCGGCGGCAGAACGGACCAAGCGCATCAAGCTCACCAGCGCGGTCACCGTGCTCTCTTCCGACGATCCGGTGCGCGTCTTCCAGCAATTCGCGACGCTCGACCTTTTGTCCGGCGGCCGCGCCGAGATCATGGCCGGCCGCGGGTCCTTCATCGAGTCCTTCCCGCTGTTCGGCTACAATCTCGAGGACTATGACGAGCTGTTCGCCGAGAAGCTCGACCTTCTGCTAGCCATCCGCGATCAGGTGAAGGTGACGTGGCAAGGACGCCTGCGCGCGCCGATCAACGGCCGCGGCGTCTATCCGCGCCCCTTCCAGGACAAGCTGCCGATCTGGATCGCCATCGGCGGCACGCCACAGTCCGCCGCCCGCGCCGGCGCGCTCGGCCTGCCGCTCGCGCTTGCCATCATCGGTGGCGAGCCGGCCCGCTTCGCGCCGCTGTTCGAGATCTATCGCGAGGCGGCAAGGCGCGCCGGCAACGATCCTGCCGCGCTCGCCACCAGCCTCAACGTGCACGGCTTCATCGCCGAGACCACGGACCAGGCGGCCGACGATTTCTACGCACCGCAGGCCGAGGTGATGAACCGCATCGGCCGCGAGCGCGGCTGGGGCCCGACCTCGCGGGCGCATTTCGACCAGGCGCGCGGGCCGAACGGCGCGCTGTTCGTCGGCAATCCCGAGCAGGTGGCGGAGAAGATCGTCGCCCAGCACAGGATCTTCGGCAACGACCGCTTCCTGCTGCAGATGGCGATCGGCACCATGCCGCACGCCAAGATCATGAAGGCGATCGAGCTCTACGGCACCAAGGTGGCGCCAATGGTGCGCAAGGAAACGGCAAAGGCCGCGCCTGCCGCACCGGCGCCTGTCTCCTGATGGAGCCAGCCCGGCAAGTGATGGAGCCAGCCCGGCAAGGCCCGTCGGTCACCGCCGGCTAACGGAACCTCGGCGCGGCGGGCACGTTCTTCTCGACGATCGCGAGGGGAACCGATGAAAGCCGACACGACCGCTTCCGGCGCGAGCATTGCCGAAAGCCCCGCTCCGGGTGCCGGAACCAAGGCGGAACTGCGGCTGATGCGATCGCTGCTGATCGGTATCTTCGTTCTGCTGACGGTGTTCGCGCTCTATTTCGCCCGCGCCTTCTTCATGCCGGTGATCCTTGCCTTCCTGCTGGCGCTGACGCTGACGCCGATCGTGCGCTTCCTGCGCAAGCACGGCATCCCGGATGCGCTCTCCGCGACGCTGCTGGTGCTCTTCTCCGTCTTCTTCGTCGCCAGCGCCGGCTACCTGCTCAGCGGCCCGGTCATCGAACTCGTGAACAACACCTCGTCAATCGGCCAGCAACTTACCGAGCGGCTGGCGCCGTTCAAGCGTCCGCTCGAACAGATCATGGATGTCTCGCGCCAGCTGGAGGCGCTGACCGAGACAGCGCAGGAACCGGGCGTGCAGAAGGTCGCGGTGGCGTCGTCCGGCCTCCTGCCGACGGCGGCCAGCAACATCCTGCAGGCAGGCACCAGCATCGCCATCGTCTTCGTGCTGTCGCTGTTCCTGCTCGCCTCGGGCACCTTGTTCTACGAGAAGATCGTCCAGTCCTTCGCCAGTCTTACCCAGAAGAAACGGGCCTTGCGCGTCGTCTATGACGTCGAGCGCGAAATCTCGCATTACCTGCTCACCGTCACGCTCATCAATACCGGTCTCGGCACGGTGATCGGGCTCGGCCTGTGGGGGCTCGGCATGCCCAATCCACTGGTCTGGGGCGCGGCCGCGGCATTGCTCAACTTCCTTCCCTATGTCGGCGCGCTGATGACCATCCTCCTGGTCACGGTCATCGCGCTGATCAGCTTCGATACGATCTCCTACGCGCTGCTCGCGCCCGCCTTCGTGCTGTTGTGCGATGTCGTCGAAGGCCAGTTCGTGACGCCGACGGTGGTCGGCCAGCGGCTCGAGCTGAACACCGTGGCGATCTTCATCGCCATCGCCTTCTGGTCCTGGCTGTGGGGGTTCGTCGGCGCGCTGATGGCGGTGCCGCTGCTGGTGGTCGTCAAGGTGTTCTGCGACCATTTCGACGGCCTCAGCCATGTCGGCAACTTCCTGGCGGCACAGCAGGCTATCGTCATCGACGACGAGCAGGCGGAGAACGAGACCAAGTCCGGAGCATAATGCCCTGGCCCAATGTCGAGGCCTTGCCCATTGTTTGCGGCGTCGGCGGGGAGTGCCTATATCGGGCCGGTCAAGCCGGACCTTGTTGATGAGCGACTTCGATCTCGATGGCTATTTCGCCCGCATCGGCTATAGCGGGCCGACCGACAGCTCGCTTGCCACGCTGCGGTCGCTGCATTCGGCCCACCCGCAGGCGATCCCGTTCGAGAACATCGATGCGCTGATGGGCGTTTCGGTCGGCCTCGATCCGGCTTCGCTGCAGGACAAGGTCTGCAAACGCGGCCGCGGCGGCTACTGCTTCGAGCACAATCTGATCTTCATGCATGCGCTTGAAGCGCTGGGTTTTGCCGTCAGCGGGCTCGCCGCACGCGTGCTGTGGGGCCAGCCGGACGACGCCGTCACGGCACGCAGCCACATGCTGCTGCGCGTCGATCTCGGCAGCAAAACCTATATCGCCGATGTCGGCTTCGGCGGCCTGACGCTGACGGCGCCACTGCTTTTGGAGCCAGATCTCGAACAGCGGACGCCGCACGAGACATTCCGCATCGTCGAGCGCGCCGATCATTTTCGCCTGCAGGCCAATATCGGTGGCGATTGGCGGACGCTCTACCGCTTCGACATGCAGCGGGCCTACGAGGTCGACTATCAGGTGAGCAGCCATTTCCTGTCGACGCATCCGAGCTCGCATTTCCTGTCGACCCTGGTCGCCGCGCGCGCTCTGCCCGACCGGCGCTACGGGCTGCGCAACAACCGGTTGTCGATCCATCATCTTGGCGGCCGCAGCGAGCAGCGCGAGATCGCGACGGCCGCCGAGCTCGCCGACGTGCTGGAGAACCAGCTTGCCATCGTCATTCCCGACCGCGCCGCCTTCGAGGCGAGGCTGCGGCAGAAGACCATTGTGGAGACCTGATCAATGACGGCCCTTTCGGTTCTCGACCTGTCGCCGATCACGCAAGGCGGCAATGCCTCGCAGTCGCTCGCCAACTCGCTCGACCTTGCCCGCCATGCCGAGCGGCTGGGCTACAAGCGCTATTGGCTGGCAGAGCACCACAACATGCCGGGCATCGCGAGCGCGGCGACCTCTGTCGTCATCGCGCATGTGGCGGGCGGCACGAAGACGATCCGCGTCGGCGCCGGCGGCATCATGCTGCCCAACCATGCGCCGCTGGTGATTGCCGAGCAGTTCGGCACGCTGGCAGCACTTTTCCCGGGCCGCATCGATCTCGGCCTCGGCCGCGCTCCGGGCACCGATATGATGACGGCGCGGGCGCTGCGCCGCAATCTGGAGGCCAGCGACAACTTCCCCCAGGACGTGGTCGAGCTGATGGGCTATTTCCAGCCGGCCGAGGAAGGACAGCGCATCCGCGCGGTGCCGGGCGAAGGCCAGGACGTGCCGGTCTGGATCCTGGGCTCCAGCCTCTACGGCGCGCAGCTCGCCGCACTCCTTGGCCTGCCCTATGCCTTCGCCTCGCATTTCGCGCCGGCCGAGCTCGACCATGCGCTGGAGGTCTATCGCTCGCGCTTCCAGCCGTCGGCTAAGCTCGACAAGCCCCATGTGATGCTCGGCCTCAATGTCTTCGCCGCGCCGACGGATGCCGAAGCACGGCTGCTGTTCACCTCGCTCCAGCAGGCCTTCGTCAATCTGCGCAGCGGCCGGCCCGGGCAATTGCCGCCGCCGGTCGAACACTATGACCGCGACCTCGATCCTGCCGCCAAGACCATGCTTGCCCAAGCGCTGTCCTGCGCCGTCGTCGGTTCGCCCGAAACGGTCCACCAGGGCATCGACGCCTTTGTGCGCCGCACCGGCGCCGACGAACTAATGGTGACGGCGCAGATGTTCGACCACACGGCGCGGGTGCGCTCCTTCGAGATTCTTTCCGACGTCCACAGGTCGATGTCGCAGGCGGCCTGACCAACTCAATGGCTTTTGCCTGACATACTCGTCTGCTAAGGGCAGGCCCACCCTCCTGAAGTGCGAGCCTCTCCGTGACCGACGACCTCGACCAGCGCATGCATTTCGCCATCGATCTCGCGCGACGCGCCGGCGAGCTCGGGCTGAAATATTTTCGCGATCTCGAAAACCTGACCATCGAGAGCAAGGGCCATCAGGATCTTGTCTCGGATGCCGATCGCGAGGTGGAGCTTTTCGTCCGCGCGGCGATAGCGGCCGCCTATCCGGCCGACGCCATTGTCGGCGAGGAGCATGCGCCGACAGCCGGCAAGACCGGCTATGTCTGGGTAATCGACCCGATCGACGGCACCGCCAATTTCGTGCGCGGCATTCCAGCCTGGGCGGTGGTGATCGCCTGCGCCAGGGACGGCGAGACCGTCGTCGGCGTCATCCATGAGGCCTCGACCGGCGAGACTTTTCACGGCCGCCTCGGCGGCGGCGCCTTCGTCAACGGCCGGCCGATCAAGGCGAGCGGCGCCACGTCGCTTTCCGAAGGGTCGGTCGGAACCGGGCTTTCGAACCGGGCCGCCACGGAGCATGTCGCCATGCTGATCAGCATGATCATGGCCGAAGGCGGCGTCTTCTTCAGAAATGCGTCCGGCGCCCTGATGCTTGCCTATGCCGCGGCCGGACGGCTGCTCGGCTATGTCGAGGAGCACATGAATGCCTGGGACTGCCTGGCCGGCATGCTCCTCGTCGAAGAGGCGGGCGGCACGGTGCTGAAGCCGGACCCGAGGACAGTCGTCAGCCAGGGAACGCAAGTGATCGCCGGCGGAAGCAACATCTTCCCGAAGCTGCGCGCGCTTTGCAGGCAAGCGTTCCGAAACTAATCGGTATTGGGGCGGCCGCGGGAAGACGGCAACGCGGCGTCTATATGACGATGACCTTGGTGCCGATTGGGGCGCGGTCGTAGAGATCGATGATGTCCTGGTTCATGAGGCGGATGCAGCCCGCCGACACGGCCTTGCCGATCGACCACCATTCGGGGCTGCCATGCAGGCGATAGCCGGTGTCACCCTTCTCGTTGTAGAGATAGAGTGCCCTCGCGCCGAGCGGATTCATGAGTCCGCCTTCCATATGCGCCGGTATGACGTGGCCCCGGTTGCGCTCGCGCACGATCATCGGGGGCGGCGCGCTCCAATCCGGCCATTCGCGCTTCCTCGCGACGTGCGCGGTGCCATGCCACTCGAAGCCCGCCTTGCCGACGCCGATGCCGTAGCGCAGCGCCTGACCGTCTCCCAGCACGTAGTAGAGGAATTTCGCTCCCGTATCGACAATGATGGTGCCGGGCGCCTCGTCGGTCGCATAAGGCACCGTCTGCCGATGGAACTTTTGGTCGACCTTGTAGATCGGAACCGGCGGGATGCGGAAACCGGCGTCGGTGAGGCCGCCATAGGCCAGAGGAGAACTCTGCAGTGCTCCGCCGGCGGTGCAGCCGGAGAATGCGACCATCCCGGCAAATACCACGATCCGGATCGATTTCGCGCGCATGACCCCTGCCGGCGCTCGTGCCAGCGATCTGCCGCATCCTGCCTTATTCGTAATCCCGCATGCCTCACTTGCCAAGCTTTCGATCTTCTCCGCCGGCTGATTGCCGGCACATGGCGGCAAGGGATGTTTTCAGGCTTATTCGCGACCCAAAGTCACGCCCCCAGGGCAAAGCTTCCCCCGCCTGCCATGCGGCTGACGCATGACGACAATGTTCCGTTTGGGGAAAATCCTGTCTGGACAATGAGATAGGGCAAATCCGGATCGACCCCGGCTGATAACGGGCCAGCCCGTTTTCCCGAGCCCCTGCCGGAAGCAGCCACCTTGCGCAGGATGCTTGCGCGCCGTGCCGCCTGTTCTTATATACGCGCCAACCGTCCGGCCTTGAAAAACCGGGGACCGTGGCGGAATTTCTTGTGAACAGGGGCTTTCGTCGGAACGCCTTGTCAGGGTCCTGAGAGCCTGCTCAGCGGAGAGACTAGAACAATGGCAAAAGTAATCGGTATCGACCTCGGAACCACCAATTCCTGCGTCGCCATCATGGATGGCAAGGATTCAAAGGTCATCGAGAATGCGGAAGGTGCGCGCACCACCCCTTCCATCGTCGCCATCAGCGGCGACGGCGAGCGCCTCATCGGCCAGCCGGCCAAGCGCCAGGCGGTGACCAATCCTGAAAACACCATCTTCGCGGTCAAGCGCCTGATCGGTCGCCGCTATGAGGATCCGGTGACGGAAAAGGACAAGAAGCTTGTCCCCTACAAGATCGTCAAGGGTGACAACGGCGATGCCTGGGTCGAGGCCGGCGGCAAGAAGCTGTCGCCCAGCCAGATCTCGGCCATGATCCTGCAGAAGATGAAGGAGACGGCGGAAGCCTATCTCGGCGAGAAGGTCGAGAAGGCGGTCATCACCGTTCCGGCCTATTTCAACGACGCCCAGCGCCAGGCGACCAAGGACGCCGGCAAGATCGCCGGCCTCGAAGTGCTGCGCATCATCAACGAGCCGACGGCTGCAGCGCTTGCCTATGGCCTCGACAAGAAGGAAGGCAAGACCATCGCCGTCTATGACCTCGGCGGCGGCACCTTCGACATTTCGGTGCTCGAGATCGGCGACGGCGTCTTCGAGGTGAAGTCGACTAACGGCGACACCTTCCTCGGCGGCGAGGACTTCGACATGCGCCTGGTCGAGTATCTTGCGTCCGAGTTCAAGAAGGAGCAGGGCATCGACCTCAAGGCCGACAAGCTCGCGCTGCAGCGCCTGAAGGAAGCGGCCGAAAAGGCCAAGATCGAGCTGTCTTCGACGACGCAGACCGAGATCAACCTGCCCTTCATCACCGCCGACGCCACCGGGCCGAAGCACCTGACGATGAAGCTTACCCGGGCGAAGTTCGAGAGCCTGGTCGAGGATCTCGTGCAGCGCACCATCGATCCCTGCAAGGCGGCGCTCAAGGATGCCGGCCTGAAGGCGGGCGAGATCGACGAGGTGGTGCTGGTCGGCGGCATGACCCGCATGCCCAAGATCCAGGAGATCGTGAAGCAGTTCTTCGGCAAGGAGCCGCACAAGGGCGTCAACCCGGATGAGGTAGTCGCGCTGGGCGCCGCCATCCAGGCCGGCGTGCTGCAGGGCGACGTCAAGGACGTTCTGCTCCTCGACGTGACGCCGCTGTCGCTCGGCATCGAGACGCTGGGCGGTGTGTTCACCCGGCTGATCGAGCGCAACACCACGATCCCGACAAAGAAGAGCCAGGTGTTCTCGACGGCCGAGGATTCGCAGTCGGCGGTGACCATCCGCGTCTTCCAAGGCGAGCGCGAGATGGCGGCCGACAACAAGCTGCTCGGCCAGTTCGACCTGGTCGGCATCCCGCCGGCTCCGCGCGGCGTGCCGCAGATCGAGGTCACCTTCGACATCGACGCCAACGGCATCGTCAATGTCTCGGCCAAGGACAAGGGCACCGGCAAGGAGCACCAGATCCGCATCCAGGCGTCCGGCGGCCTGTCCGACGCCGACATCGAGAAGATGGTCAAGGACGCCGAGGCCAATGCCGAGACCGACAAGAAGCGCCGTGCCCTCGTCGAGGCCCGCAACCAGGCCGAATCCCTGGTGCACTCGTCCGAGAAGTCGCTGAAGGACTATGGCGACAAGGTCTCGGAGGCCGACCGCACCGCGATCGCCGACGCCATCAGCGCGCTGAAGGCTGCCGCCGAGGGCGATAACGTGGCCGATATCGAGGCCAAGTCGCAGTCGCTCGCCGAAGCTTCGATGAAGCTTGGCCAGGCTATGTACGAGGCCTCGCAGAAGGAAGCGGCCGAAGCCGACGCCAAGGCGGACGCCGCCAAGGATTCGGACGTGGTCGACGCCGACTTCGAGGAAATCGACGAAAACGACGACAAGAAGAAGTCGGCCTGAGCCGGCTGACGGCGAATAATGCGAAAAGCCCGGCGCAAAGCCGGGCTTTTTTGCAACCCTGGCCTAAAAAATGACGGAAAAACACGGAGCGAGTCCGGCTCGGCACTAGCATCCGGGCAACATCGCTCCTAAATCGAACAACGTGCCGGCAAACGACGCCAACAATGCTTGAAGACATTGAGCATCCGGACCGCGGGAAAAAATGAAAGCTGACTTCTACGAAACGCTGGGCGTGCACAAAGGCGCCGACGACAAGGAGCTCAAGAGCGCTTTCCGCAAGCTCGCCATGCAGTTCCATCCAGACCGCAACCCGGGCGATCATGCCTGCGAGCACAAGTTCAAGGAAATCAACGAAGCCTACGAGACGCTGAAGGACCCGCAGAAGCGCGCGGCCTATGACCGTTTCGGCCACGCCGCCTTCGAACAGGGCGGCATGAACGGCGCGGCGCACGGCTTCGGCGCCGGCGGCTTTGCCGACATCTTCGAGGATATTTTCGGCGACATGATGGGCGGACGCCAGCGCCGCTCGTCGGGTGGCCGCGAGCGCGGCGCGGACCTGCGCTACAACATGGAGATCACGCTCGAGGAGGCATTCTCCGGCAAGACGGCGCAGATCCGCGTGCCGGCCTCCATCTCCTGCTCGGAATGCTCAGGAACAGGCGCCAAGCCCGGCACGCAGCCGGTCACCTGCGCCATGTGCCACGGCCACGGCAAGGTGCGCGCCACGCAAGGCTTCTTCTCGATCGAGCGCACCTGTCCGCAATGCCAGGGACGCGGCCAGACGATCAAGGATCCCTGCCCGAAATGCGCCGGCCAAGGCCGCGTCACCGAGGAGCGTTCGCTGTCGGTCAACATCCCGGCCGGTATCGAGGACGGAACCCGCATCCGGCTTGCCAATGAGGGCGAGGCCGGGCTGCGCGGCGGCCCGTCGGGCGACCTCTACATCTTCCTCGCGGTCAAGCCGCACGAATTCTTCCAGCGCGACGGCGCCGATCTCTATTGCAAGGTGCCGATCTCGATGACGACCGCCGCGCTTGGCGGCTCGTTCGAGGTGACGACGCTCGACGGCACGCAGACCAAGGTGAAGGTGCCGGAAGGCACGCAGAACGGCCGCCAGTTCCGGCTGAAAGGCAAGGGCATGCCGGTTCTGCGGCAGCCCAATGTCGGCGACCTCTACATCCAGACGGCGGTCGAGACGCCGCAGAACCTGTCGCGCCGCCAGCGCGAGCTCCTGGAAGAGTTCGAGCAGCTCTCCTCGAAGGACAATTCGCCACAGTCGAGCGGCTTCTTCGCTCGGATGAAGGACTTTTTCGAGTCCTTCGGAGAGCACTGATTTTTTGTCCGGCAACATTCCCGAGCGTCATCAACATCTTATGCCAGGTTGACGCCTTGCCTTGTTCCACCTAGCTGATAAGTAGCGGGTGGGGGCATTCAGGAGAGCTCGCATGGCACGTGGTCCCGGATTGCGCAAAGCGCTGGCGGAAAAATTCGACGACGAGCTGAAGTTCTTCAAAGGCTGGATCGACAAGCCGAAAGCGGTCGGCTCCATTGTCCCAACCAGCTCCATAACCGCCCGCAAGATGGCCTCTATCGTCAACCCGAAATCGGCCCTGCCGGTGCTCGAGGTCGGACCTGGCACAGGCGTCATTACCCGCGCCATCCTGGCCCAAGGCGTGAAGCCGGAGAACCTCTACGCGATCGAATACTCGGCCGACTTCGTGCGCCATCTGCGCCGGCTCTATCCGCGCGTCAACGTCATCGAGGGCGACGCCTTCAATCTCGACGCCACGCTCGGCGACAAGCGCGACATGAAGTTCGATTCCGTCGTCAGCGGCGTGCCGCTGCTCAACTTCCCGGTCGCCCAGCGCATCGCCTACATCGAGAGCCTGCTCGACCGTATCCCGGCCGGCCGACCGATCGTGCAGCTGACCTATGGCCCGCTGTCGCCGATCCCGCCCGGCCGCGGCGATTACACGGTCAAGCATTTCGACTTCATCATCCGCAACATCCCGCCGACGCAGCTGTGGATCTACCGGCGCAAGGCGCATTAGACGAGAAGGGAATAGGGGAGTAGGGAACGAACGGTTCAGCTTGCGCGCTATCCCTACTGCCCTACTGCCCTACTCCCTTAGCGAAGCAAGCCAATGGCAGTAATCCCAAGAATCCTCGTCTTCGCGGGCTCGGTCCGTACCGGCGCTTTCAGCGGTAAGACAGCCGACGTGGCGCAGAAGGAACTCGGCATGCAAGGCGCCGAGGTGACCCGCATCTCGCTCGGCGACTATCCGCTGCCGATCATGGACGAGGACCTGGAGAAGGAAAAAGGCATCCCCGAGAATGCCGTGAAGCTCGGCTATCAGATCGCCACCCATGACGGGCTGCTGATCGCGACGCCGGAATATAACGGCTCGATCCCGCCGCTCTTGAAGAATTCGATCGACTGGGTAAGCCGGCTCCGGCGCGACGGCAGCCGCTCGTTCAGGCCGCTTTATGGCAAGCCCGTCGGCCTCTGCTCCTCCTCCGAGGGCAAGTTTGCCGGCATACGCTGCATCAACCACCTGCGCGCGGTGCTGGTGCGCTGCCAGATGGAAGTCATCACCCCGGAATGCTCGGTTGCCGGCGCCAATGAGGCCTTCGCCGAGGACGGACAATTCCGCGACGCCAGACTGCACCAATCGATGGAGCGCTTATGCCGTACACTGATCGAAACCTCGCGCATGCTGTCGGTGCGGATCGAAGCCTGATGCATCCGGTCGAAACCATGCGCGACAGGCTGATCGTCGGCCTCGACGTGCCGACGCTGAACGACGCCGAGCAGGTTGTGCGCGAGCTCGAAGGCACCGTCTCCTTTTACAAGATCGGCTACCAGCTCGCCTTCGCCGGCGGGCTCGATTTCGCGCGCGAGCTGGTGAGCGGCGGCACCAAGGTCTTCCTCGACATGAAGCTGCTCGACATCGACAACACGGTGGCCAAGGGGGTCGAGAACATCGTCAGGATGGGGGTCTCGATGCTGACGCTGCATGCCTACCCCAAGGCCATGAAGGCGGCGGTCGAGGCGGCCAAAGGCAGCGATCTGTGCCTGCTCGCGGTGACCGTGCTGACCTCGATGGATGAGCAGGACATGATCGATGCGGGCTACGAATATGATCCACACACGCTGGTGCTGCGGCGCTCGGAGCAGGCGTTGCATGCCGGCATGGGCGGCATCGTCTGCTCTGCCGAGGAAGCTGAAGCGGTGCGCCGCATCGTCGGCCCTGACATGGCGGTGGTGACGCCGGGCATCCGGCCGGCGGGCAGCGACCATGGCGACCAGAAGCGTGTCGTGTCGCCGGCGCAGGCGATCCGCAACGGTTCCAGCCATCTTGTCGTCGGCCGGCCGATCGTCAAGGCTGCGGACCGGCGCGCCGCGGCCGAAGCGATCCTGGCCGAAATGTGCTCGGCATAGGCCGATCTGCGGACGATAAGAAACAGGGAGAAGAAGAATGCCTAGGGGATACTGGATTGCCCGCGTCGATGTGCGCGACCCGGAAGGCTACAAGGACTATGTCGCCGCCGCCAAGCTCGCCTTCGACCGTTTCGGCGCGAAATTCCTGGCGCGTGGCGGCGAGCATGAGAAGGCCGAGGGCCCCGGCCGCGCGCGCAACGTGATCATCGAGTTCGAATCGCTTGCCGCGGCGCATGAGTGCTACCACTCGCCGGAATACCAGCGCGCCGTCGCCATCCGCCAGAAGGTGGCCGACGGCGAGATCGTGCTGGTCGAGGGCGTTTAGTTCGCCGGTGCAGGGTTGGCACTTTGGAAATTGGCCGAAACGCCCATCTTGTCGTCATCCACGGGCGGAGCAAGGAGCGTAGCGACGCAGCGCAGACCCGAGGATCCATTCCGTGACTTCAACGCGCCGCTACGGTCCAGAATTCTGCTCCGCTGCAACTCCACGGTCAGTCAATCATGAGTGTCACGGGCGCAACCGGCTCGCCGCCGTCTCGGCCATCGCGTCGACGAGGCTCATGCCCCATTGCCTGCGGCAATAGTCGCGGAAGTCGAAGCAGGGCAGGCCGGGGCAGACCTCGAACTCGACGAGATGGATGGTGTCGTCGGCCTCGACCCTGAGATCGACGGAGAAGACGTCCTTCAGCCCGAGGCCAGTGATCAGCCTTTGCACCATGGAGCGGATCGCCCGGTCGGCCGCCGGCTGGCTGGCGGCGACCGGCTTGAGCTCCGGTTCGATATAAGCGCCCGCGTCCCTGGCAGCCTGGCCGGTATCGCCATACAGCGCCATGCTGTCGGCCATGGTCTGGAAGTCGCCGCCGGAATCGACAAAGGCGATGCCGAGCGCCTCGACGCCGGTCTGCGGCTTCAGCCCAAGAAAACTCGCCCGCACATTGCGGCCGGCGACATAGGGCTGGACGACGACATCGTCGCGATAATGCACAAAGACACGCCGGCTAAGCTCCAGCGCGTGGCCAAGATCGCTGCAGCGGGAATCCGGCCAGATGCCGACCTTGGCGCCGAGCCGGTTGGGCTTGACGAACCAGCCGGCGGGCGAGACCGGCGGCTCGACCAGCCACTCGCCGTTGCGCGCCAAGCCGGCCAGCGGCACCGGCAGGCCGAGCCCGCCGAGCACGGCGCCGGAGCGGAACTTGTCCTGGCAGAGCGCAAACAGCGAGTCATCGGCGCCGATGGTCTTCAGCCCATTCAGCCGCGCCAGCGTAGGCGAGACGCCACCGCGGAAATAGGCGATGCCGTCGGTCAGCGTCCAGACCAGGGTTTTGGCCGGATCGGCCTTCGCCAGAACCGTCGCCGCGTCGTCGAGCTCGACGGCCATGAAGGCGAGGCCGCGCTTTTCGCAAGCGGCGCCGAGCTGGCCGAATTCGGGTGCGAGATCGGTCGACTGCGCCAGATAGGACGAGATTTCGGTGGCGCGCTGCGCCGGATAACCGTCGGCGATGAGCCGGTCGAAACAGGCCTTCTCCGGCTCATGGACGAGGATCAGGGTCGGCTTGCTGTTGCGCTGCATCGAACGGCATCCCGGCGAGGTCAGGCGGCACCATCGCATGGCTGGCGCAGCCGGCTAGCGGGAAACCGACCGGCTCGGGCGATAATCCGCAAGCCGCTTAGAGCAATTCCAGGAAAAGTGTGAGCGGTCGGGCTCGGCGGCTTCGCCGTAGCCTTCCGTCCGGAATTGCGTCAAAACAAGGAGATAGAGCGGTTCGCCGTTTCCGTGAAACCGCGAACCGCTCTAGGCGATCAGCACGCGCGGCTCGAATCGGCCCCTGACCGGAATATCGAGAAGGAAGGTCATGCCGGCCTGCGGGTCGAGCTTGCGCTGCTTGTCGTCCTTGCCCTTCCAGGCCGATGTCACAGCCAGGCGGTCGGCCATCTGGCCGACGAAGGCCGGACAGGAGGGCTGCGTTACCGGCATAGCAATCTCGCGCAGCAACGTGCCGTCGGGCGAATAGGCCTTCACCGCCTTGCCGCCCCAGACCGAGTTCCACAGCACGCCGTCGCGGTCGACCACGGAGCCGTCGACATAGCCCTTCTGCGAACGGTGATCGACGAAGACTTTCGGCTCGCCTGTCGGCAGGCCCATCGCCGGATCACAGGCGACGCGCATCAGGAGGCCGGTCGCGGTGTCGGTGTAATAGGCGATCGTCCCGTCCTCGGAAAAGCAGATCGAGTTGGAGACGGTGATGTCGGAGAACAGCCGGCGAAGCTCACCCTTGAAGAACCAGTAGATTGCGCCGGCGCCCTTGCCCTCGTCCTTGCCCATGGTGCCGACCCAGAAGGCGCCGCACGGATGGACGCGGGAATCGTTGGAGCGGGTGAGCGGATTGTCGGCCTCGATCGGCGTGTGTAGCGTCAGCTTGCCCGTCTTCACGTCGCGGACCTGGAGGCCGATCTCGGTGGCGATGAGCTGGCGGCCATCGTCGATGACGGCGATGGCGCTGGCCATCACGCCGAGGTCATGGATCTTCAGCGCGCCAGCGAGCGGTTTTTCCAGGAGCTTGCCGTTGACGATGTCGAACCAGAACAGCGTGTCGGTGCCGGGGTCGTAGCTCGGCCCCTCGCCCAACTGGCAGATGTGATCGCTGAAGACCGAAACGCTGTCCATCATATCCCTCCGAAGGCGACATCCCAGGCGGCGACAGCGGCGCGGGCGCGCTCAGCCACGTCCTCGACGCTGGCGCCCGGCTTGTAGAGGCTCGATCCCAAACCGAAGACCGAGACGCCGACCGCCTTGTAGCCGGCAAAATCCTTGTCGGAAACGCCGCCGACGGCGCCGATCAGGGTGGTGGGCGGCAGCACGGCGCGGACAGCGGCTATGCCGCCGGCGCCGAGCACGCTCGCGGGAAAGAATTTCAGCGCCGACGCACCCAGCCTGATCGCCTGGAAGGCTTCGCTGGGCGTGAAGACGCCCGGCATCGTCACCATGGAGTAATGCATGGCGCGGCCCATGACCTCGGCATCGATGTTGGGGCTGACCAGCAGCCGGCCGCCGGCCTTGTGCAAGGCATCGACATCGGCCGCCGTCAGCACCGTGCCGGCGCCGACCAGCGCGGTCTTCGGAAGCGCGCCGACGATGCTGGCGATGGAGGCGAACGGCTCCGGCGAGTTGAGCGGCACCTCGATCGCCTCGATGCCGGCATCGAACACTGCCCGGCCGATCGCCACCGCTTCGCCGGATTTCAGCCCGCGCAGGATGGCGACGAGGCCACGTTTCAACTTGGGAAAGGGCGCTGTCTGCGTCACGCGATACCTCCGATCATGCCGTTCTCGCGCGCGGCCTCGACAAGGCCGGCGCGCACCGCTTCATCCGCGTCGACGATTCTGAACGCAAGACCGGCCAGGTCGAGTGCAGCGCTATAGAGCGCAGCCAGCGCGCCGGAGGCGATCAGCACCACGGGCGCTTCGCTCACCCCGTAACGGCGTTTCGCCGAAGCGATCTCGCCGCCGATCAAGAGCCCGGACAGGCAGGCCGCCGCCTCGTCGGATTTCAGGTCCTGCAGCAGCCCGGCGGCGCGGATCGCGAACAGCTTCGAGGTGACGTCGCCGCCCTCGTCCAGTGCTTGGCTGCACCACCGGCGGAAGAACGAGCTGTCCGCAGCGACCGGAGCCGGCTGCTCGCCCAGCGAATGTTTCAGGATCGAATGCGCGGCGAGTACCGAAAACAATTCGCCCGTCGGCCAGGTGCCGAAGCCGGCGACCGCGCCGTCCTCGACCACGACCCATTTCGAATGCGTGCCCGGCATGCAGACGAGGTGGCGGCCCTTTGCCGGCAAACCGGCGCCGGCGAGCTGCGTTTCCTCGCCGCGCATGACGTCCGGCGCGTCGGCGAGGCGCTGGGCGAGGCCGGGAACGATGCGGATGTCGCGGCGCTCGCCGTCGATGCGGGCCGCGCCGGCAAGGATGGCGCCGATCGGCGCCGGCACGGTGACATAGGGCGCCTCGATCCAGCCCTGTCGCGAGCCCGCCATGCCGCAGATGATGACAGGCAAGGCCTCCGGCGCGCCCATGGCAGCAAGGTGGCCTTCCAGCACCTTGGCGAAGCCTTTTTCGCGCGCGGTGATCAGCCCGTCGTCGCCGCGCCGCTCGGCAAGCACGTGGCCCTCGCCGTCGATGAGCCAGGCGCGCAGCCTGGTCGTGCCCCAATCTAGGGCGGCGACCGCGGGCGCGCCGCTCACAGCATGCCTCCATCGACGATCAGCATCTGCGCCGTCAGCATGCGCGAGGCGTCGGAAGCCAGGAACAGCACCGTGCCGACGATGTCGTCGGGCTGCATGACTTGCTTGATGCATTGCTTGGCGACATGGGCGGCAAGCGTCTCTTCGGTGACCCACAGTTCCCGTTGGCGCTCGGTGATCACCCAGCCCGGCGCGATCGCGTTGACGCGGATGCCGTCGGCACCGAGCTTGCCGGCAAGACCCTTGGTGAGGCCGAGGATGCCGGCCTTGGCGGCGGTGTAGGCCGGCATGTCCGGATGGTTGATGAGATAGGAGGTCGAGGTGAAGTTGATGATCGAGCCGCCGCCGGCGCGCTTCATGCCCGGCGCCACCGCCTGCGCGGTGAAGAAATGCGGCCGCAGGTTGATGGCGAGATTGTTGTCCCAGAACTCGACCGTGACGTCCTTCACCTCATGGCGGTCATCGAGCGCCGCGTTGTTGATGAGCACCGTGACATCGCCATGCGCTTCAGCCACCTCGGTCGCCGCGGCGCGCAGCGCCTCGACGTCGCGCAGGTCGGTCTTCAGGTAGAGCGGGCGGCGGCCAAGCTCCTTTTCCAGGCGGTCGGCCAGCGCCGTGCTGGACTTGTCGGCGATGTCGATGAAGGCGACCCTGGCGCCCTGCCGCATGAAGCCTTCGGTCAGCGCAGCACCTATGCCGGAACCGCCGCCGGTGATCAGAACCGAGGCGCCGTCGAGGTCGGCGAAACGCGCCGATGGCATCATGATTACTTCTCCCTTTGGCCGGCGCGCATCCTAGCTACGCCGAGCCGGGGGGCAAGGGCGAAAAGGCGGATTCTTGCGGCTTATGTCCGACAAATGAGGTCCCCTTTAGGGCAGGACAAGCGTATGGCAGCGAAGGCCCCCTCATCCGGCCGCTTCGCGGCCACCTTCTCCCCGTTGGGGAGAAGAGACTGGCGCTGACGCCGGCAATCTCCTCTCCCCCCGGGGAGAGGTCAGCCGAGCGAAGCGGAGGCTGGGTGAGGGCCCGGCACCGCCATATGCGATTCCCAAAAGCCGTTTATCAAATCGCCTTGGCGCGCAGCGCACCCCGATAGGAATCGCGCAGATAGCCGAGCGTGGCGTCGGCATCGGCCGGCTTGCCGAACAGGTAGCCCTGGCCGCCGGCGCAGCCGAACTGGACAAGGCGGTCGGCCTGCGCCTCCTCCTCGATGCCCTCTGCCACCACATCCATGCCGAGCCCTTCGCACATGGCGAGAATGGCGCGGATGATGTGCTCGGAGGGCCGGTCGTCGAGGATGGAGGAGACGAAGGCGCGGTCGATCTTCAGCTTGTCGAAATGGAACTCGCGCAGGCGCCCGAGCGACGACTGGCCGGTGCCGAAATCGTCGAGCGAGACGCGGATGCCGACGCGGCGCAAGTCCTCGACGATCTTCTCGGCCGAAGCCGGATCGGTCATCAGGCCGGTTTCGGTGATCTCGATCTCCAGCCGGCGCGGATCGAAGCCGGTGCGGTCGAGGATCGCCAGTATATGAAGGCCGGTGTTCTGGTCGACGAGCTGCGACGGCGACAGGTTGAAGGACAGGAACAGGTCCTTCGGCCAGCTGCGGGCCGCCTCGGTGGCCTTGCGAAGCACAAGCTGCGACAGCGGGCCGATGATGCCGCGCTCCTCGGCGATCGGAATGAAGACGCTCGGCGGCACCATGCCGAGATCGCGGTCGGACCAGCGGGCCAGCGTCTCGAAGCCAATGGTGCGGCGGGTGTTCAAGTCGACGATCGGCTGGAAATGCGGCTCGACCTCGCCGGCCGAGACGGCGCGGCGCAGCGCCTGCTCGATGCGGGTGACGCGCTTGGCGGCCTCCTCCATCTCGCGCGTGTAGACGACGACGCGGCCGCGGCCCGAACGCTTGGCGTGGTAGAGCGCAGTCTCGGCCTTGTTGATCAGGATCTCGGTGGTCTCGTCGCCGGAATAGAACAGCGAGCAGCCGACCGAGGCCGACAGTCTCGCGGTGCGCTCGCCGACATCATAGGGCGCCGACAGGATCTCGATCAGCATGCGCGATTTCTCGGCCGCCTGCTCCTCGCTGAACACCATCGGGTAGAGGTAGGCGAACTCATCGGCGCCGATGCGGCAGACGGTGGAATAGCCGTCCATGGAGGCGCGCAGCCGCATCGCCACCTGGATCAGGATGTCGTCGCCGGCCTTGTGGCCGAACAGATCGTTGATCGGCTTGAAGCCGTCGAGGTCGAGGATGCCGACCGTGAAGGGCGCGGGATCGTCGGCGCGGTCGCTGATCAGGCGATCGACCTTGTCGAAGAAGCGACGATGGTTGCCAAGTCCCGTCAGCGGATCGGTGAAGGCCAGATCCGTGTTTTCCCTGCCTGGCTGCCCGCTGCCAAACGTCGTTTGCATCATGCCCCTGTTCTTACGGCGGTATTTCTCTTCAGACTGGCAGCAAAGCGTTTAGGAAAAGTATCGGAAAATCGATTTTCCGAAGGTCCCCCAAAAAAGGTCGCGCTTCTGAAGCCGCTGTTTGTTTTAGCCGGCTTGCCTGACTCGATAGAGCGTGAGCGGGCTGCCCTTGCCCTGCGGGATCGGCTCGAGCCAATCCGGCACGCTGCCGCGCAGCAGGCCGGCAAGAAAGCCCTGCGGCGATTTTTTGGCCAGAAAGCTATTCTCGAAGTTGCCCGCGCAGACCGCCACCAGGCCGATGCCATGCGCTTCCACGATCCGCCGCGTGCCCTCGGCCGGGCCGAGCAAGGCGTCCAGCGCCAGGAGATTGCCGGCGACGTTGCGATGGTAGGGGCCGGCAAGGGCGTGATGCCCCGTATAGGCAAGGATCGGCGACCCGAGATTGGAAACCGCGAGCACGCCGGTGTCGGGCAGGCCGGCGAGCAGCGCGAAGGTAGCCTTCTTCTCGCAGGCCTTGTCATTGTCGGCTTCGCCGGCGGCGTGAGCGGTTTTATCGAACGCGACGGAGGTTGCGGCCGCGGCGCCGGTCCAGACCGGATTGACCGAGACCAGCCAGACGGCGGCGAGCCGCAGCGCCACGCCGATGGAAGACGCGGTTTCCGCCCGTGCGCGCCATCTCGCGATCCAGGCCGACAGCGGGATCACGGCGAAGGCGATCGAGAATGTCGACCCCCGCACCTCCCAAACCCCGACGAGGAAGGCGAGCGCGAGCAGCGTGCCGACGATCGTGTCCTGCCGGCGCCAGTCGCCGCGACCCAGGCGCAGCGCCATCAGCACGATGGCCACGAACGGCGTGGCATAACGGGCCGCTATGCGCGCCGGCTCATGCACGATCAGCGTGAACAGCGACTGCGCCTCGTTGATGTTGTCGAGCCAAAGCTCCTTGAGGCGCGGATCGAGATTGGCATAGGGCGCCGCCAGGCACTGCGGGAACAACCCGGTGACCGCTGCGCACAGCGCGATGGCAAGCACGCCGAGCGACATCAGGCGCGCCTGGCGCGTGCGGCTCAAGGCATCGATCGAGGCAATGGCCGCGAGTCCGGTGCCGGCGATGCCTGCAACGACGAAGTGGACGAGCGAGAACGCGTCGCATTGCGCCTGGCCCCAGGCGGACATCGGGATGGTTGTCATGAAGGCGAAGGCCGAGAGGCCGGCAAAGCCGAGGCCGAAATCCCCGGCGATCCGTTTTTCCATGATTGCACCAGCCAGGAACAGCAGGGCGACGAGCGCGCCTATCGCGCCTGCGTAAGGGGCGCTTTCCATGCCGATGGCCAGCGTCAGCGCGGCGCACATGCCGGACGGCAGCGCGGCCCATCTGCTGGCAGGCGCCTCGAGCAGCAGGCTGAGGCTGGCCATGGTCAGCATGAGCTGGACATTGTGATGGTCGAGCGAGCCCGGCGAATAGATGCCGACGAATTGATAGGCGGCAGCGCCGATCACCACGGCCGGAACCACGGCGCCGGCGCCGCCGAACGCGCGCGCCGCGCGCACGGTGAAGAACAGCGTGAGCCAGAAGAGCAGGGCCGGCCACGCCACCTGCATGATCTGCTCGGCAAGCGGCATGCTGCCGGTCAGGCCCGACATCGCCAGGATGCCGAGGGCAAGCGGTGCGTCGAGCAGCCGCGACCAGTGCATCACGAAGCCGCCTTCAAGGCCCATCCTGTACTGATGCAGGTCGAACCAGCCCTGGCCGCCGATCAGGTCGCGAACCTCAACCAATTGCAGCAGGCTGTCGTTGTCGCCGCCGGCATCGGAAAGCCCGCGAAAGCCGGTCGCGGCGTTGAGCGCGAGCCCGATCAAAGCGGCGAGCAGCGCCAACATGAGATCGAACTTCCAGGTGGCGGCGCCGTCCTTGGCAGTGCGCATCGTCGAGGCCTTTGGAGGTTGGGGCTTAAACCTAGCCTTAACGGCTTCAATAAATAGTAAAGCGGCCCGGAGGGCTTGGGCCGGGCTCCGGAGACCGACATGCCGCATGAAGTCCGCAACGAGCCGGCGATTGCCGTGCTGCTGCCCTGCTACAATGAGGAGCTGACGATCGGCGAGGTCGTGCGGCGCTTCCGCGAAACCCTGCCTTCCGCGGCGGTCTATGTCTACGACAACAATTCCAGGGATCTCACGGCGCTCAAGGCCCGCGCCGCCGGCGCCACCGTGGTGCGCGAGCCGCGCCAGGGCAAGGGCAATGTCGTGCGCCGCATGTTCGCCGACATCGACGCCGACATCTATGTGATGGCCGACGGTGACGGCACCTATGCGCCGGAGGATGCGCCGCAGCTGATCAACATCCTGCTCACCGAGCGTTCCGACATGGTGGTGGGCACCAGGCGCGGCGTGAGAGACGATGCCGGCCGCCACGGCCATGCTTTGGGCAACCGCATCTTCAACCGGCTCTACAAGGGCCTGTTCGGCGCCGATTTCACCGATATCTTTTCCGGCTACCGGGTATTTTCGCGGCGCTTCGTTAAGAGCTTTCCGGCGGTTTCCGGCGGCTTCGAGATCGAGACCGAAATGTCGGTGCATGCCTCGCAGCTCAAGCTGCCGGTGAGCGAGATGGCGCTCGACTACGGCCGCCGCCCGGAAGGCTCGTCGTCGAAGCTGTCGACCTTTCGCGACGGCGCCAGGATCCTGTGGATGTTTGCCATGCTGATGAAGGAGACGCAGCCGCTGCGCTTCTTCAGCACCTTCGCGCTGTTCTTCCTGGCGGCCAGCATCGGCCTGATGATCCCGGTGCTGATCGAGTTCGCCGAGACGGGGCTGGTGCCGCGCATGCCGACTTGGGTGCTGTCTGTCGGCCTGCTGCTCCTGTCGATGCTTTCGGCAGTGACCGGGCTGATCCTCGATTCGGTATCGCGCGGCCGAGCCGAGCAGAAGCGCATCTTCTATCTTTCGATCCCGTCCGGCCGCATCGAGCGCCGCGCGGGCGCAAGGGAGACGACGCCCCCGAAGCGCGAGCCGGGCAAGGCCCCGCGGGCGGCCTGATGAGCCGCCTTGCCCGCTTTGTCCTTGCCGGCGGCATCGGCTTCGTCGCCGACGCGGCAGCGCTCTGGCTGCTGCTTTCCATCACGCCGCTCGGACCGCTGGCGGCACGCGTGCTGTCGATCGGCTTCGCGCTCTGCGTCACCTGGCAGATCAACCGCCACCTGACTTTTTCGCCGTCGAGCCGCGGCCTCGCGCAAGAGGGTGTGCGCTACGGCGGCGTCGGCATCGCCACCAGCGTCGTCAACTATCTCGTCTACTGCGCTAGCTTACTCGCGCTGCCCGCCCTGCCGCCGCTTGCCGCGCTGGCCTTCGCCTCGCTGGTCGCCATGGCGCTCTCCTTCCTCGGCTATTCCCGGCTGGTCTTCGACCGGTAGCTTCTGGCCGATTGGCAGAAGCCGCCGAGTTCCTTATATCGGCTTTGCTTTGACGCAATTCCGGACGGAAAACCGCTGCACACTTTTCCTGGAATTGCTCATCTCGCCGGAGACCAAAAATGCCGCTGAAAATCGCCGTCCAGATGGACCATGTCTCCACCGTGACGATCGCCGGCGACACCAGCTTTGCGCTGTCGCTGGAGGCGCAGCGGCGCGGCCACAAGCTCTTCCACTACACGCCGGACCGGCTGTCGATGCGGGACGGCAAGGTGTTCGCGCGCGTCGAGGAGATGCAGGTGCGCGACGAGAAGGGCAACCACTATTCGCTGGGCGAGCCGGTGCGCACCGACCTCTCGGAGATGGACGTGGTGCTGCTCAGGCAGGACCCGCCCTTCGACATGAACTACATCACCACCACCCACATCCTGGAGCGCATCCACCCGAAGACGCTGGTGGTCAACGACCCGGCCTGGGTACGCAACAGCCCGGAAAAGATCTTCGTCACCGAATTCCCCGACCTGATGCCGGAGACGCTGATCACCAAGGACCCTCAGGAAGTGGCCGCCTTTCGCAAGGAGTTCGGCGACATCATCGTCAAGCCGCTCTACGGCAATGGGGGCGCCGGCATCTTCCATCTGCACGAGGCCGACCGTAATCTCGCCTCGCTGCTCGAGATGTTCGGCCAGCTGTTCCGCGAGCCCTATATCGTGCAGCGCTACCTCAAGGACGTGCGCAAGGGCGACAAGCGCATCATCCTGATCGACGGCGAGCCGGTGGGCGCCATCAACCGCGTGCCGGCCGAGCACGATTCCCGCTCCAACATGCATGTCGGCGGCCGCGCCGAGAAGACCGAGCTGACGGCGCGCGAGCGCGAGATCTGCGCCCGCATCGGGCCGTCGCTCAGGGAACGCGGCTTCATCCTCGTCGGCATCGACGTGATCGGCGACTGGATGACCGAGATCAACGTCACCTCGCCGACCGGCATTCGCGAAGTGCAGCGTTTCGGTGGCGCCGATATCGCCAGCCTGTTCTGGGATTGCGTGGAGGGGAAACGGCGGTAGCAGGCCTTCCGCCTGAAGCGTCTCACGGAACCGATGAAACGCTCTACCTTCTTGTTTTGACGCTATTCCCGATGGAACACCGGTTCCTGGAGTTGCTCCAAGCCGGCTTGGCGTGCCGCTGGGCGCTCATCACCTCGATGCAGACGAAGCCATCGTTGCCTTCCTCCTAACCGTCGGGCTGGGCGGAATCGTGTGGGGCACGCCCTGCGTGAACGTCTTGCGGGTTTCGTCGTCCATTTTGACGATACCGGTGCCGGAAACAACATAGCCGATATGCGATCCCTGACATTTGTCCGACTTGATGACGGGCTTAACCCATTCGGACCAAATCGCAGCGACAGCAAGCACCTTTACGCTTGCCTTGAAGGCATCCTATTTTGCAGGGCAGTAGCCGCTTGTGGGCACAGAATGTCGGTACGGCCTTTCTCAAGACTTTACGCGCCGCTCAACGTGCTGCTGGCTGCGGCGGGGCTTGTGGCGGTGGCTGCGCTCACGACACCGGACGTGTCCGGACGAAGCAGACTGGCTCTGGCAGCGGTGCTCGCCGTCATTTGGGGCGCCTATCTTCTGCAACTGGCCAAGACGCTGCTCAAGCGCCGGGCAGGAGACGTTCGGGACACGAGGCCGGCAATCGCCATTGATGTGCTCGCGGTTTTGGTTCCACTCGCTGCATTTCTGCTCGTCGGCACGCCCGACTGGAGCCTCTACTGTGCCGTCTGGCTGCTGAAACCGCTGCGCGACTCGACTTTCTTCCCGCTGCTGGGAAGGGTCCTGACCAACGAGGCGCGCAACCTGATCGGCGTCACCACGGTCTTCGGCGTCGTTCTGTTCGGTGTCGCGCTCGCGGCCTATGTCATCGAGCGCGACATCCAACCGGAAAAATTCGGCAGCATCCCCCAGGCTATGTGGTGGGCGGTGGTCACGCTGTCCACCACCGGCTATGGCGACGCTATTCCGGAGAGCTTCGCCGGCCGCGTCCTTGCCGGACTGGTCATGATGAGCGGCATCGGCATCTTCGCGCTCTGGGCTGGCATTCTTGCCACCGGTTTCTCTCAAGAAGTCCGTCGCGGGGATTTCGTCCGTAATTGGCAATTGGTCGCCGCCGTGCCGTTGTTTCAGAAGCTCGGCCCGGCCGCGCTGGTCGAGATCGTGCGCGCGTTACGACCTCGCATCGTGCCGGCGGGCGCCGTGATCTGCCGCAATGGCGAGCCAGGTGATCGGATGTTCTTCGTCGTGGAGGGGCGCGTCAGCGTCGCGACACCGAACCCGGTGGAGCTTGGCCCTGGCGCCTTCTTCGGCGAGATGGCGCTGATCAGCGGCGAACCGCGTATGGCGACCGTCAGCGCCACAACAGCGGTCTCACTCCTGACGCTGCACTCGTTGGACTTCCAGATGCTGTGCAGCAGCAGCCCGGAGATCGCGGAAATCATCCGCAAGACCGCGGTCGAGCGGCGTGGCGCGGCACCGATGGCTTGACCATACCAGGTGTGCAGTCCCTGACTGTGTATCATCTCGGCCCCCGGACCGTCGCTAGGCGGCCCCTATGTTCCCGTAATGTTCTTGCAGTAGACGAAAATCTGTGGTTGTCTTGCTTCACCCCACTCGCCGCCTGATCGCAGGACCGGCGAGCGGGCCGGTATCCGGGGGCTTGAGACAAATGGTGGCGCGGGTTCGCACGGTGGCTTTCCAGGGCATCGAGGCCGTGCCGGTCGATGTCCAGGTGATGGTAGCACCTGGCAAGGTGGGCATGCAGATCGTCGGCCTGCCGGACAAGGCGGTGGCCGAAAGCCGCGAGCGCGTGCAGGCGGCGCTCCATGCGTCAGGCCTGTCGATGCCGTCGAAGAAGGTGACGGTGAATCTCGCGCCGGCGGACCTGCCCAAGGAAGGCAGCCATTACGACCTGCCGATCGCGCTCGGCCTGATGGCCGCGCTCGGCGCCATTCCGGGCGACATGCTGGCCGGCTATGTGGTGCTGGGCGAGCTCTCGCTCGACGGCACCATCGCCGCTGTCGCCGGCGCGCTGCCGGCGGCGATCGGCGCCAATGCGGAAGGCAAGGGCCTCATCTGCCCCTTCGCCTGCGGACCGGAGGCGGCCTGGGCCGGCAAGGATTTCGACATCCTGGCACCGCGCAGCCTGATCGCCGTCGCCAACCACTTTCGCGGCACGCAGGTGCTGTCGCGGCCCGAAGCCGGCATCCAGCTTGCCGCGCGCGACCTGCCGGACCTCGCCGACATCAAGGGCCAGGAAAGCGCCAAGCGGGCGCTGGAGGTGGCGGCAGCCGGCGGGCACAATCTCCTGATGGTCGGACCGCCCGGCTCCGGCAAGTCGATGCTGGCGCAGCGGCTGCCTTCGATCTTGCCGCCGCTGGCGCCGAAGGAGCTTCTGGAAGTCTCGATGATCGCGTCCGTCGCCGGCGAGCTCGGCGAAGGCAAGCTCACCGACCGGCGGCCGTTCCGCGCGCCGCACCATTCGGCCTCGATGGCGGCGATGGTGGGCGGCGGCCTGCGCGCGCGGCCGGGCGAGGTGTCGCTTGCCCATCACGGCGTGCTGTTCCTCGACGAATTGCCGGAATTCACGCCGCAGACGCTGGACGCGCTGCGCCAGCCGCTGGAGACCGGCGACTGCGTGATCGCGCGCGCCAACCACCGCGTCACCTATCCGGCGCGCATCCAGCTGGTGGCGGCGATGAATCCGTGCCGCTGCGGCATGTCGGGGGAGCCGGGCTATCGCTGTCTGCGCGGCGAGCGCTGCCGCACCGAATACCAGGCGCGCATTTCCGGCCCGCTGCTCGACCGCATCGATCTCAGGATCGAAGTGCCGGCGGTTTCGGCGAGCGACCTGATCCGGCCCGACCGGGCGGAGACGAGCGCGGCGGTGGCGCAGCGCGTGGCACGGGCGCGGGCCATGCAGCGCGAGCGGCTGGAAAAGCTCGGCGCCGGCGCCACCACCAACGCGCATTGCCCGCCTGCGATCATCGAAGAGATCGCCAAGCCCGACGCCGCTGGGCTGACGCTGCTCAAGGACGCCAGCGAGAAGCTCGGCTTCTCGGCGCGCGCCTATCATCGCGTCTTGAAAGTGGCGCGCACGCTCGCCGACCTCGACGCCAGCGAAACCGTCGGCCGCATTCATCTGGCCGAAGCGATCTCCTATCGCATGAGCGCCGAGCGGATGGCCCAGGCAGCTTGATTGCGCAGCCACTCAGGCGCTGCTCCGAGTAGAATTCGCTGGCCACAGCAATTCCGGAAAAGTGTGACGGTTTTCCGCCAGGAATTGCGCCAAAAACAAGGAGATAGAGCGGTTCGCCGTTTCCGCGAAACGGTGAATCGCTCTAGACCCCACGGCCCGGCCTGCCAAGCTCCAGGTTGCTACGCGCAGTATCCGTGGGCGAGTCTCAGGCTCCCGTCAACGCACCATGGACGAGCGCGCGCAGCTCCTTGCGTACCGGAATAGCGCTCGAAGGCAGCAGTTGCGTGAAGAGAATGACCACCATGTCGTCGACCGGACTCACCCAGAAGAAGGTGCCTGCCGCCCCGCCCCAGCCATAATCGCCCACTTGCGCCGAAATTTGCGCCTTGGCTGGATCGAGGACGACGGAGCCCAACAGACCGAACCCGACGCCGTCAAACTGAGTCTCGGCCCAAACTTCGGTTGCCATCGCGGCAAGATCGCCCGGCAGGTGATTGCATGCAGCCAATCTCAAAGTGCGGGAACTGAGGATGCGTTCGCCGTTTAGCCCACCTCCAGCGCGCAGCATTTCGGCAAACCGCCAGTAATCGTCGATGGTTCCGACGAGCCCGCCGCCGCCGCAAAACGTATCAACCTTTCCTTGCCGCCACGCCGAAACCTCCGGCGCTTCGTTCAAAGCCATGCCTCCAGGGAAAACCTCATACTGCGGGGGGAAGCGGCTGATCCCGGAGTCCGGCACAGAGAAGCCGGTGTCGGTCATGCCCAGGGGCTCAAAAATGCGCTTCGCAAAATACTTGTCGAGCGTCAGTCCGGAAACGACTTCCACGATGCGGCCGATGACATCGGACCCAGCGCTGTATTGCCAGCGCGTGCCGGGCTCCCATTCCAATGGTAGCTCCGCGATCCTGCGCACCATCTTGTCAAGCCCGCCATAGGCCTTGGCGAGCCCGAGCGCTTCTTTGGCGTAGGCCTCGCCAAGCAGGCGAGGGCCTGTAAACAGGCTCAGACCTGATGTGTGGGTCAGCAGATGATGGATCGTCATCTTTGTTTTGACGGGCACCGTCTGGTCGAGCGACGTTGCGCCCGGTATCAACAGCTGCATGTCCTTGAATTCCGGCAGGTAGGCTTCGACCGGATCGTCGAGATGCACCAGCGTCTCCTCATACAGCATCAACAGCGCGACGGCGGTGACCGGCTTGGTCATCGACCAGATGCGGGCGATGAGGTCACGCCGCCAAGGTCGCTTGGTTTCGAGGTCGGCGTATCCAGCTGAGCCGAAATAGGCGAGCTTTCCGTGGCGGGCGATGAGCACGGCGCCGCCGGGCCAGCGCCCGGTATCGGTATAGCGCTGCATCCACTGCTTCAGTCGCGCCAGCCGCGCCCTGTCGAAGCCGAGGTCCGTAGGGTCACGAACTGATTCGCCGCCAGATTGACTCATCGCACCAATGTCCCCTCGCAATGGAAGGCCTCTTGTGAAGCGCCTCAGTTTGAAATCGATGCTGTGGTTCGCGGCGCGAAGAAGCACGTCCATCGCATCCGCAATTTGCCGACGCGGTACGTCGGATAGAGGTTTTCGCAGATATGATACTTGTCGTCGGGGGGCGATTGGACGCGGTCCCGTGGAACAAACCATTCGCCTGTCGGCGGGTCATTGCGGGAAAAGGGCTTCGGTTGCCTGACGTAATAGCCCTCCGGCATCGATCTGACATCGCTTGACGTGACAGGATGGCAATCGTGACCGCCGCAGCATTCGAGATGAAGAACCGGGTCAGTTTTGCCCGAATACCAGCTATGGGCGTTGGCGTAGCTGGCCGAAACAAGACATACCCAGGCTAGATGCCACAGAAACCGACCCATGGATTCGCACCCCTCGGTTCTGCTCATAGCATATTAGATATACCTAATCTATTGGCTGAGGTCGCATAACTCGGCGCAGAAGTCTGATCGAAACCGACCCAATCAGGTCACGCCCGTGGCCGGAGCGATCAACTGCTGTCGCGGCCCAATCCATCTTGGGGCCGCGATCAGAACTGTTCCCCGGCCCGATCCTTCCGTTATTCACGTCAATCGGTTGCTGGAATCAGCTTCTGCAACGTCGGCGCCATGATCGTGGCGAAAGCCGCGGCATCGCCACAAGCTCGCGCAGAGAGCATTGCCCCGTGCACGGTCGCCATGAAAGCCTCCGCCTCGACACGCGGCGCAGCGGAAATTGTCAATGTGCCTTGCTCGACGCCCCTCTCAATGACCCCGGCCAGCCACCCCGAGAGAAACTGAAAATACGCCCGGACCTCCACGGCAACCTCTGGCGGAAGGGCCGGAAGCTCACTGGCGAGCAGTGCGCAGACGCAGAAGGGCCTGCTCGCATCCTCGATGCACTGAGCCCAGTAGCCGGTATAGGTCCGAAGCAACTCGGGCGACTGCGGGATTTTGCGCTCAAGTTCTCCCATGCCGGTGACGGCATCCTCGAGGTAACGCCTGACCAGGGTTTGCACCAGATCGACCTTGCTGGGGAAATGGTGGTGGATGCTGGCCTTGCGGATACCAATCACCTCGGCGATATCAGCGTAGCTGAACCCGTTGTAGCCGCCGGCGACGATGAAGCGTCGCGCGGCGGCCAGGATGTCATCGGCGGTGTTCGAGGGCTTGTTCATAGGCATGCCTAACGTCCAACGGAGGAAACCTCAACTCACGGCCCGCGGCGCCTTGCGAAGGACATCGCTGACCGTCAGCCACACGGCGGACACGAGGAAATAGAAGGCGCCAAATGCGGCATAGGGCGCGATGTTGGCGATGCCGATGGCCTCCGTGCCGCCCGCCATCTTCACGAAGAAGAGACCGGCCAACGCCGACTGGGCGCCGCTCAGGATCATCGCCCACTGCGCGCCGTTCGTCTTCCAGCGACGAACCGCCGTCAGGAGCTGAAACGCGCCGGAAACCGCGGCCCAGACACCGTAGACCGCGAGCACCGCGTTCATGCTGTGGCCGAGCGCGATGGCCACCGCGATCGCGGTGACGATGCTGACGACGAAGTTGAGCATTTGCGACCTGTTGCGGCCGAGCCCGCCGCTGCGCTGCGCGTCGAAATAATTCGCAAGCGCGTCCCACAGGGGGTAGGCGACCAGCATGACGGCGGCGAGCGGTGACACCGTCTTCGCTACGGTGAAGGCCGCCAAGACCCAGGCCGCCGATACGGCAAAGCGCAGATAATAATAGCTTTTGAGCCAGCCGTTTGAGGACTGAGCACGGTTCTGACCGCTCATTTGTGCAGACATGACGGATACCTTTCTTTTGATCATCTTTCCTACCTACTAGTAGGTAGTTTCGTGTTCGTCAAGCCGTTTGCGGGCTTTGCCGCCTCGTCGAACGCTCAACGACGCATTCGCGCGCGAAAACCTGCGTGGTATGGTGGAGCGGATCCGCGCGGGGCGAGGGATGATTTCAGTTCTGCCGGCGCGCAGCGCCGAAGACTTCGAGACGCTGGCAGGGCTCTGCCGCAAGCTCGCACAATGGGATGTCGACGCTTCGGCGCCGCATGGCGTCTCGGCCGCGGATGTGAGGGCTCTGTTCCATCCCGAGACAAGCGGCCCGCAGCTGGCCGCTCAGTTCGGCGCGCCGAATGCCATGGCGTTTGTCGCCCGATCCGGAGGCCTGCCGGCGGGTTGCCTCGCCTTCGATCCGTTCGGCGAGGGCGCTGTGGAACTTCACAGGTTCTTCGTCGATGCTGCTTTCCGGGGACAAGGCATAGGCCGCGCGCTGATGGGCGCGGTCCTGGCGGAGATCGACAAAGGCCAGGCCCGCACGGTGCTGATCCACACGACTTTCTATATGAGCAATGCTATCGCCGTGTACGAGGCATTCGGCTTCAGGCCCTGCACGCCATTCCGCGAAACGCCTCCGCATGTCAGGCATACGGATGTCTTCCTGTCGCGCGCGGCCCAAGGCACGTGAGGTGAGGAGCCGGCGACAGCCGGGCACATGCCGCCCCGAGAGACGGAACGGCCAGGCGTAACGGCGGCCGGCTAGACCATGATGGCGTTTCGTTGAATCGCCATCACGATCTAACTCTTTGTTGGAGCATGATCTTTGTCCGAAAACCGGTTCCCACTTTTCGGGATCATGCTCTAGCCTCAGGCTGATGCCTGCCTGTCGCGCGCCTTCAGCTCCAGCCGCCGCTTATGCAACACCGGCTCCGTATAGCCGTTGGGCTGGACTGTGCCCTTGAACACCAGGTCACAGGCGGCCTGGAAGGCGATCGACTTGTCGAAGTCCGGCGCCATCGGCCGGTAGAGCGGGTCGCCGACATTCTGGCGGTCGACGATCGCCGCCATGCGCTGCAGCGAATCCCTGACCTGGATTTCCGTGCACACTTTGTGGCGCAGCCAGTTGGCGATGTGCTGCGAGGAAATGCGCAGCGTGGCGCGGTCCTCCATCAGGCCGACATCGTTGATATCAGGCACTTTCGAGCAGCCGACGCCCTGGTCGATCCAGCGCACGACGTAACCCAGAATACCTTGCGCGTTGTTGTCGAGCTCGCGCTGGATCTCGTCCGGCGTCCAGTTCGGCCGCACCGCCACCGGAACGGATAAAATGTCGTCGAGCCTGGCCTTCGGCCGGTTCTTCAGCGCCGCCTGCACGGCATTCACGTCAACCTTGTGGTAATGCGTGGCATGCAGCGTCGCGGCCGTCGGCGAGGGCACCCAGGCGGTGTTGGCGCCGGCCTTGGGATGCGCGATCTTCTCAACCAGCATCGCCGCCATCAAATCCGGCATCGCCCACATGCCCTTGCCGATCTGGGCATGGCCGGAAAGCCCGCATTCGAGCCCGGTGTCGACGTTCCAGGCCTCGTAGGCGGAAATCCACGCGGCCTGCTTCATGTCGCCCTTGCGGATCATCGGGCCAGCTTCCATCGAGGTGTGGATCTCGTCGCCGGTGCGGTCGAGGAAGCCGGTATTGATGAACACCACGCGCGCGCTCGCGGCGCGGATCGCCTCCTTGAGGTTGACGGTGGTGCGCCGCTCCTCGTCCATGATGCCCATCTTGATGGTGTTTTTGGCCATGCCGAGCAGGGCCTCGACGCGATCAAAAATCTCGACGGCGAAGGCGACCTCGTCGGGCCCGTGCATCTTCGGCTTCACGACATACACCGAGCCGGCGCGGGAATTCATCCGCCGCCCGTTCGGGCCGACATCGTGCAGCGCGATCAGCGCGGTCAGCGCCGCATCCATGATGCCTTCCGGCACCTCGTTGCCGTCGCGGTCGAGGATCGCCGGATTGGTCATCAGGTGGCCGACATTCCTCACCAGCATCAGCGAGCGGCCGGGCAGAGTGATCGTGCCGCCGCCGCGCGAGGTGTAGCTGCGATCCGCATTGAGCTTGCGCACAAACGTCTTGCCGGCCTTGGTGATCTCTTCCGCCAGATCGCCCTTCATCAGGCCGAGCCAGTTGCGATAGACGACGACCTTGTCCTCGGCATCGACCGCCGCGACCGAATCCTCGCAGTCCTGGATGGTGGTCAGCGCGGCTTCGAGAAGGACATCGGCAATGCCGGCCGGATCGGTCTTGCCGATCGGGTTGGCGCGGTCGATCACGATCTCGATATGCAGGCCGTTCTTGACCAGCAGCACGGCTTCCGGCGTGGCGGCATCGCCGCGATAGCCGACGAACTGCCTCGGATCTGCGAGCGTGGTAGCGCCGGCGCCCTCGCCCGCTTTCAGCGCGCCGTTCACCACCGAGAGCCCGTTGACGCCGGCCCATTTGCCCGTGGTGAGCGGCACGGACTGGTCGAGGAAATCCCTGGCCCAGGCGATGACCCTGGCGCCGCGCACCGGGTTATAACCCTTGCCCTTCTCGGCGCCCCCGGTCTCGGGGATGGCATCGGTGCCGTAAAGCGCGTCGTAGAGCGAGCCCCAGCGGGCATTGGCGGCGTTGAGCGCATAGCGCGCGTTCATAACCGGCACGACGAGCTGCGGCCCGGCGACAACGGCGATCTCCGGGTCGACCTTTTCGGTGGTGACGCCGAAGGCCGGGCCTTCCGGCACCAGGTAGCCGATCTCCTTCAGGAAGCTTTTGTACGCCTCCATGTCGACCGGCGCGCCGTTCTGGCGGTACCAGGCATCCAGCTTTTCCTGCATGGCGTCGCGCTTGGCGAGCAAGGCGCGGTTCTTCGGCGCGAGATCATGGACGATCGCCGAAAAGCCGTTCCAGAAGTTTGCCGGATCGATGCCGGTGCCGGGCGCGGCTTCGTTCGCCACGAAGTCATGGAGCTCCCGGGCGATCTGCAACCCGGCGATCTCGGTGCGGTCGGTCATCAGCACGTCTCCAGATGGGTGGCTATGCCGGGCCTTTGGCATGTTTGGGGTTACGGGGTCAATTCGGCTTAGGGTTAAGGTAGGGCGACCGGGCGAGGTTTTTAGGTTGGCGCCGTCGGCGCGACGCCCCCTTCTCCCCTGCAGGAGAAGGTGTCGCCGAAGGCGACGGATGAGGGGTGTTCCAGCGGAGTGAGACGCTTGGCGTTCCCTGGAAC
>LM655201.1:0-2314 GCA_000824825.2 Mesorhizobium sp. ORS 3324 | reverse complement strand
GATCCACCTTCTCCCACAAGAAGGGGAGAAGGAGAGGGAGCTCTACACCGCAATCCGCGGCCGTCCCGAGGCCACCGCCACCACATGCGCTTCGATGAACATGCGCTGGTCCTCAACGGTGGAGACGCGGAATTCGGTGGAGACGTCGATCTCGGCGCTGTCGGTGCCGGCGTCCCTGGCGCGGTCGGCGACGATGGCGCGGACGTCGGCCTCGGCCGCGGCGATCGCCGCCGCCTCGTCGGTGAAGTCGCGCACCGTCTGCCCCGAGGCCAGGCGGAAGAGCCCTTCCCTCGGCTGGCTGACGCGGGCTTCGGCCGAGACGCGCACCTGGCCGACCACTGCGCCCAGCGCATTGGCGACGTCGGTGTCCTCCGGCACGACGCAGCCATTGCCGATCAGCGGCGGCAGGGCCGCGTAGTGCAGCGGCGCCGAGGCTCCAAGTCCAATGACCGGACGGTCGAGCGCGACGCTGAAGCGGGCGATGCCGGGATGCGCATCGACCGCGCGCTGCACCAGCGCGTGCGCGACGGTTGCCGCGCCGTCCAGCCCGTCCTCGGCGAAGGCGGTTTCGAGAATATATTCGGCCGACCAGCGGGTCAGCGTGGCGAGCACGCGCTCGGCGATCGCTTCCGGCGTCGCCGCGATCGTCTGACCGCGGCCGTCGCGGCGGCGGGCGAACAGCTCGGCGCCGAGGCGGGCGGCGGCGGGGTCCCAGTTGGCCTGCTTGCCCAGCACATGGGCGGCGTCCGAGGGCGTGAAGCCGCAGATATGCACGAGCCCCCGCGCCACCAGCCGGTTCAGCGTGGCGTTCTGGGCGTTGGAGGTGAGCAGGCGGTCGAGCGGCAGCGGGGTAGCGCCGATCGCTTCATAGAGCTTCGCTTCCGGTCCGGTAAGGCCGGCGGCAAGACGATCCGGCACGCCGGTGCGCACGGCGAAGCGCCCGTCCATGCGGCCGGGATTCGGCGCGCGCAGCTGCCGCTCCAGCTCGGCTGTCACCGCCTCGCCATGCACCATGCCGGCGAGCGCCAGCGGCACCAGGCGGCGGGGACCCAGCAGGATTTTCGGGATAAGCGCGCCATCCTCCAGCGCCACCTCCGAGTCGCCGCCGAGGCCGAAGGTGCGCATGGCCACCGCCTCCACCATCGTGCGGTAGCCGCCGACGGTGGCGCCTTCCGGGTCGAGGCGTGGTCGGCCGCCATCGAGCACGGCGACATCCGTTGTGGTGCCGCCGATATCCGACACCATGGCGTCGTCGAGCCCGGTCATGTGGCGGGCGCCGACAAGGCTGGCGGCCGGGCCGGAGAGGATCGTCTCGATCGGGCGCTGGCGGGCGAAGGCGGCAGAGACCAGCGCGCCGTCGCCGCGCACCACCATCAGCGGCGCGGCAATGCCGCGCCTGGCCAGAAAGCCTTCGGTCGCCGCCACCAGCCGGTCGATCATCGAGATCAGGCGGGCGTTGAGCAGCGTGGTTAGCGCCCGACGCGGGCCGCCGAGCTTGGCCGACAATTCATGGCTGGCGGTGACCGGCAGGCCGGTCTTGGCGCGGATCAGGTCGCGGGCCGCTAGCTCATGCGCCGGGTTGCGGGTGGCGAAATAAGCGCAGACGGCAAAACCCGACACCGAACGCCCAAGCTCCGGCAGCGCCGCCTCGAGGCCGGAAAGGTCGAGCTTGGCGGCATTGCCATGCACGTCATGGCCGCCCGGGCAGAACACGACCGGATCGGTGCCGAGCGCCGTCTTCAGCCCGTCGCGGGCAAGGTCGGCCTCGGAAAAGCCGATCATGATAAGCGCCACGCGCCCGCCCTGGCCCTCGACCAGCGCGTTGGTGGCAAGCGTGGTCGACATCGACACCAGTTTTATGGCCGCCGGGTCGGTGCCGGCCCTGTCCAGCACCGCGTCGACCGCGCCGGAAATGCCGACGGCGAGATCATGCCTGGTGGTCAGCGCCTTGGCCTTGGCCAGCACCTTGCCTTTAGGCCCGCCCTCCTCCGACCACAGCACCGCGTCGGTGTAGGTGCCGCCGGTGTCGATGCCGAGAAAAAGAGGGGGAGGCTTGGCGGTCATTTGCTGGGTGGGGTCCGGTCGGGGGCTATGTTACGAAGCCCTTAGCCGATACGGGCGGGCGGATAAAGGTTGGAGGGATGGGCCACGAAGCGTTGGCGCGAGGTACCCCCCTCTGGCCTGCCGGCCATCTTCCCCGCAAGGGGGGAGATCTGATGTCGCGGACGCCTTCGCCAATCGCCAACGTTGCAGAAACAGTGCCGGCGCCCGAGCCGCCAATCTCCCCCTTTCGGGCATAAGCGCTAAGATAGGT
>LM655200.1:113747-157825 GCA_000824825.2 Mesorhizobium sp. ORS 3324 | reverse complement strand
TATCGGACTTCACTTCGGCCATCACGGCTTTCCTCTGGATTGGGCGGTGGAGGGGAGGGGTTCGATCATTCGTGCATGTTCGAAACGCTGCCCGGACACAGGGGCAAGTTCTAACCCTGTCGCAGTTGCGGCGTCAACTCCCATGCAACTATGTTTCCTATAAAGAAATGATGCTGTTCCCAGGTCGACCTTTCCGCGGTCTTTGGCGCCCGGTCGTTGCGCCGTATAGAAGCCAGAGCGGGTGCCGCTCCGCCGTCTCAAAACAGCCGCGCAATACGCGAAAAGCGACAGAGGCCGGATGCATGCCGGCCGAAATGCGCGGCGGTTTTGGGATGCCGGCAGGGCGAAAGAAGGGACCCGGGGGTGGGCCGTCGAGGCCACCCAAAAAACGCGCCCCGGCCGGACCGGGGCGTCAGATTGCGCCGATCTGGCGCAGCAGCCCCAGGCCGTCGAGCTGGCCGAAATGCTCGATGAGGAGATCGCCCTCGAAGCGGTCGATGTGGATGGCACCGACCGAGACGCGATTTCCGCTCGGCTCCACGCCATGGAAGGTGCCGGTATGGGTGCCCTGGAAGCGACAGCGCGTCATCACGCTGCCGGCACCACTGACATAGTCATCGATGACGTGATGTCCGTCGGGGAAGCCGACGAAGAATTCCGCCAGGGATTTTCGCCATTCATCGAGGCCAACCGGACCGGCGCTGCCGAGATGAACCGCAAGATCCCGCGAGGCCAGGCTGGACAGCTTGTCCCAATCCTGCCTGTCGATGGCGGCGTAGACGTCTCGAGCGGCCTCGCGGATATCCATATCTTGTCCTCGCTGGCTGTCGCCCCTGCGCCTGAACGGCGACGAGGCGGTCAGGTTCCAGCCTGAAGCCGAATTGGCGTCGCGATGCCGGCCGGGCTACTGCGAGAGCACGTTGCTGATCTCGACCATGTTGGAGCGCACGCGCAGAATGTAGAAGCCCATGGTGGTCAGGTGCGTCGGCAGCAGCCAGCCGTCTTCGCGTCCATTGGCGATGATGAAGGGCTGGATGCGCAGCGCCGAGACGAATTGCGCGTCCATCGTGTCCCACAAGTTCTTGAGGTGCTTTTCCTTGATGACGTCGTCGAAGTCGGCCTGGGCGCCCTTCATCAATCCGTAATAGGCATAGAGCTGGCCGTAGGCGAACCAGAAGCGATCGTCGGCGCGGAAGTCGAACCAGCCGTCATTGTGGTTCTCGGCGCGCTCCTTGAGGATGGCGGAGGTCGAGCCGATGTCGCTGGCGATGCGGTCGATATATTGCTTCAGATTGTCGGCGCGGGCATCGAATGTCGCCTGGCAGGCGGCGAGGCGTGCGTTGAAGGAGCGCAGCTTGCGCACCGCGTCGCGGTAGTAGCTCGGCGTCGGAGTCTTGGGGCCGAACGGGTGCAAGCCGAAATACCAGGTCTCTTCGTCGAACTGCAGATTGCCGCGCGCGTCCTGCAGGTCGGCATCGATCTGAGAGGTGGTGCGCACGCGTCCCAGATTGTCCGCCAGTTCGGTCGCGGTGCGCCGCACCGCCTGGTTGATGCCGCGCTGGAAGGAGGCCTTGTTGTCCATCCATGGCGTGTGGTCCCAGTCGATGCTGAACAAGCCGAGCTTGTAGAGGATCATCGACGAGATCCAGGCATTCTGGTTGACGTTGAAGTCCGTCAGATCGGCGGCCACCTGCGCGATCCCCGAGTTGCCGCACGTCTTGGCCGTGTCGGTGCCGGCGCCGGCCGAGACCTGCTCGCCGGCCGACACGTTGCGCGTCTCGAAGGTGTATTTGTCGACGTAGTTCGGATCGAAATTGTTCCACCACTGGGTGGCGTAGAAGAAATTGGCGTAGAGGCCGATGAGCACCAGAAGGGCAAGGCCGACCACTGCCTTGAGAATCCAGCCGCGCTGCCCATACCAGCGGCCCACCCACATGAACGGCCACAGGATGATGCCGATGACGAAGCCTATGCCGCGGCCGATCCATTGGAAAATCCGGGTGAAGAAATTCACGATCGGATCGAGCATGGCTCTCGTCCCCCCTCAGTCAGTCAAGCCGTAAAGGCGCGCGCGGAACGCCGCCTTGTCCTTCAAATATGTGGTTTTCAGAACGTCCACAACATGCGATCGCCAGGCGTCGCTGAAGCCGTCGAAGTCCTTGTAGAAGCCCGGTTTGTTGAAGACATAGCGCGAGACGAAGTCCTGCGGCACGAAATCCGAGATCAGCTGATTGGTGAGCCAGGCATCGTGATGATCGGGCCTGGCGCGCACGACCAGGAAGCGCTGGCGCGGAGGAACGTCCTCGATCTTGAGATGGCCGAACTGGGCGATCTCGCGCTTGGCGGCGTTGAGGAAGGGGAAGTTGCCGTCGCTGGTAATCAGGTCGGCATTGCGCTGGATCCAGGTCTGCAGCCAGACCTTGTCGACGTCGGTCAGGTTGCGGTTGGGCTCGGCGTCGCGGATCAGCGCCCGCACCACCATCTCGGCGCGATGCTCGAGATAACCCGAGGCCTCGATCCAGGAGGCGCGCGGCAGGTCGAGGCGGCCGGAGGCGGCGAGGAAGCGGAACACCTTGTCGGCGTCGTTGATCGACAGATAGCTCACCTGCCACGGCCGCGAGCGGCGGAAGCCCGGTGCCGCCGGGTCGCAGATGACGGTCGTCATATCGGGGTCTACGAACACGTAGAGCCCGCCGAAATGGCTTGTCCAGTAGGCATTGTGGCGGAAGATCACCTGGTCCGGAACCAGCGCGTTCTCGCGGATGTCGCCGCAGACCTTGGCGAGATCGACCATGCGCTCAAGCATGGCGTTGTCGCGCCAGGCGTCCGGCTCCTGCCTCAGCCGGTCGACGAGCTTGCCGAGCTCGGCCGCCTTGCCCAGCACGTCCTCCGCCGACAGCACCTTGAACTCGACCTGGTTGATCGACAGCAGATCCTCGATGTCGTTGACCTTGGGGACGGAGTCCTCGATCTCGCCGTAGATGACGTCCTTGATGGTCAGCGCGTCGATGGCGCGCCGGTTCTTCGACATGAACTCGAACATCAGCTGCGATGTATTTGAAAAGGCGGTGTGGACCACCGGCAGGTCGATCTGCGACGGCGTCAGGATGATGAAGCGGCGGTTGACCTCGTTGGGGTCGAGATAGTCGTAGTCGCCGCACTCCTCGGCGATCTCGGGCGAGAAGCCGGTGCGGTCGATCTGGAAGCTTTTCAGCTTGGTGGGCTCAAGCCCGAAGGCGGCAAGCGCCTTGTTGTAGCGCTGGATGAGATGCGGCTCGTCGACGGGGAGCAGGCGGCCGTAGATCAACTCGTTGTCGCGGAGGAGGTCGGGCTTGGCGGGGGTCATTTGCGCGACCCCGTGGGGTTTTCCTGTATGGACGAAGGATAGAGCGCCAACGTTGGCGACCCCCTCTCCCCGTTCTTCACGGGGAGAGGGTAAGGGTGAGGGGCAGCGTGAACAGTCAAGGATATGTTTCCCCATAACCTTCGGCGGCAATAAATCGAAGGTCGTGCGTATCGATGTGGCGCTCTAAGCGCTGTTCGGCGGCCGCCAGTATGGTCTCAAGCACCGCCTCCCTGTCCTTCAAAACGTCGACGTTCCAAAAGCGGAGCACGGACCAGCCGGTCGATACCATGAAGCGATCGCGGATCTGATCATGTTTGTTCGCGACATGCTGGCTTCCATCAACTTCGACAACAAGTTGGCATTCCCAGCACGCGAAGTCGGCGAAGTAGGGACCGATAGGAAATTGGCGCACGAATTTGTTGCCGTTTAGCCTGCGGTTACGCAGTTCGATCCAAAGTGCGTTTTCGGCATCGTTGTCTGACTGCCGCAATCGCCTCGCTCGCTTCGTCGTCTCGATTACCGGTCCACGCATGCGCCGCCCCTCACCCTTACCCTCTCCCCGTGAAGAACGGGGAGAGGGGGGCGTCAGCGTTGGCGCCATATCCTTCGGCACCTACGAGCAGCGAAGAATGCTCACCCATTCCACAGCCCCTTCTTCTTCAGCTCCTCCATCTCGCGTGCGGCGCGTTCGCGCAGGCGCGCGTCGCGCAGGAGCTTCTCCACCGCCACGTCGTCGGACTTGTCGGAGTAGCGGAATTCGGAATCGGCGTAGCGGTTGATCTCCTGCATGACCATATCCATCGAGAACGGCCCGCGCAGTTCCTCGATCATCGCCTTCTTGTCGTCGTAGCTCTTGTGCATGAAGGCTTCCGGCTTCTCGAACCAGTCGTCCGGCAGCTCGATGTCCATGGCGCGCATCTTTATCGCGTCGGTGACGTTCTTGATGGCGCGGCCGGTGAAGCGCGGCTCGGCGTTCTTGATCATGTGCAGGTAGGTGCCGATATCGGCGAGCGTCTTCGGTGTGCCGTTCTCCTTCATGTAGCGCTCATAGACCTTCACCAGCCCGTCTTCCTGCGGTTTCTCGTGCTCCTCATAGGCCTCGGCCACGGCGCGCTGGATTTCCTGTGCGGCATAGAGCTTGTGGTCGCCCAGCGGGATCTTGTGGTTCTTGCCGGCGAGCAGCACGAAGATGTCGATGTAGTCGTCGCGGGTCTGCGGGCCGTCGACCAGCCAGCGGGCGCCGGCGCGCTGACGCAGCGCATCGTCGACATTTTCCGGATAGTTGGAAAACATGCCGAAGGCGCAGTTGCCGCGCACCACCGTCGAGGCGCCAGCAAAGGCGTCCATCAAAACGCCGGTGATCTCCTGCTGGCCGGCCGACGCGCGGTCGTCGGAGCGGCGCGCCGCGACCTGGTCGATGTCGTCGATGGTGCCGAAGCCGATGACGCGCGGATTGAGCACGTTGTTGATGAACTGGCGGCAGTTCTGGCCGGACTTGCCCTGGTAGGACGAGATCTGGTCGACGCCGAAATTCTCGTAGACGAAGGGATAGCCGGCGACCTGGCAATAGCCGTTGACGAGGCCGGCGACCATCTGGATCAGCGTCGTCTTGCCAGTGCCGGGCGCGCCGTCGCCGATAAAGGTGAAGAGGAAGCCGCCGAGCTCGACGAAGGGGTTCAGCTCGCGCTCGAAATCATAGGCCATCAGCATCTTGGCCAGCCTGACCGACTGGAATTTGGCGATGTGGTTGCCGACGACCTCTTCCGGTTTCTTGAAGGTCATCACCAGCGGCTTGGCGCGCTTGCCGGGCGCCACGTCGAAGCCGTCCAGGGCGAAGTCGTCGACGTCGATGCGGACATGCGCATTCTCGAACGCGCCGATGCCGTCGAAACGGCCCTTTCGCGCCAAGAGCCCGTCGATGGCGACGCGGGCGAAGGCGCGTCCTCGCGTCATCAGGTCGGCGTCGTCCTTCGAGCCGGCAATCGCCTTGTCGAGCCCGGCCACGATCGATTTCACCGCGTCCTGCGGCGTGTCGAACAGGAAGTCGGGTTCGGGACTATCGTTCGGCGCCTCGCCGTCGCTGTCGATCAGTTGGAAGAGGTATGAGGCGAAGCTGAAGGCAGAAACATAGGCCGAGGCCGAGAGCAGCTTCTTGAAGGCCGCGGCGTCGTCACCCTCGAGCGGAGCGCGGACATTCCTCGCCTGCAGGCTTTCGAGGTCCGAACCCTCGGCGAAGACATCCGATATGGCGAGCGCGATCGCCAGGCCGCGCCTGACGCGATAGAGCAGCGTGTGCTGCGGGATAGTCATCAACTGGTCGTCGGGATGGATCGCGGCGACCGTTTTCGACAGTTCGACCTCGCGCGTGCGGCGCACCGAACCGACCGAGACGGTCGAGACAAAACGGCGGTTGGTGCCGGCGAGCGTGGTGCCGGACTCGCGCGACGGATCCTCCAGCACGACGATGCGGGTGATGAAACTTTGCGCGGTGGCGCGATGTTTTTCGATAGCCGCTTCCGGGATCGTGGTCAGGCCGGTGTCCATGAAGGATACTCCGCGGTTTGACGATCAGACATCGCTGATAACCTGTCCGTTGGACAGGACGTGGACCTTGTAGCCGGAAAAGATCTTCTGCGCCTCGCCGGCGGCGTAGAGCGCCTGGTAGGCCTCGTGCGGGATCAGCGCGTGGTTCTCGTAGCTCGACACGCCCTGGCGCGCGGCTTCGAGGTTGTCGGTGTCGATGAAGAATTCCTCCGATGACGGCGCGCTCGACCACAGACCTTTGCGGCCCGGCCTCTCGCCCTTGGAATAGACCTCCTGGATGGTCCAGGTGAGCAGCCAGGCATTCTCCGGCTTGCGCACCTTGGTCAGCACCTCGGTCACGGTCGAATTGTTCTCGGTGATGCCGGCCGAGTAGAAGGGGCCGAGCACGACGCGGCGCAGTTGCTTGGGGTGCAGGTCCGGGAAGTCTCTGTCCATGTTGACTGCAATCGTCGCCGGCGACAGCGTGTAGGCCGAATTCTTCTCCGTAAAGTCGTCGAAGCGGTGGGCGAGCTCGGGGTTGAGCAGGCCGTCGACGGGAAGCGGAATGTCGACCCGCTCGTCGAGCTTGCCGTTGCTGTCGACCAATTGGCGCACCATGCTCTCCGAGGAGTCCTCAACCGTCACCATATAGACCAGCGGCAGGTTGGCGCTGCCGTCGAACGAGGCCCAGTGGACGAGGTAGTACGGCCGCAAGGTCTTGGGATTGACCGAGACCTTCGCCGTCTGCGCCAGGATGAAGGGGCCGAATGTCGCCTCGCTCTTCACGTCCTCCAGATAGAGTCGCTCGGCCATCGATTTCTGCAGCGCTTCGGGAAATTCCTTGTGGCGCAGGATGAAGTCGGCCATCTCCTCGCGCAGTTCGGCGGCCTGCGGGATGTTTGCCAGGCGGCTGTCTGCCTGGCGGCGGTCGTTCTCCAGCTCGAGCAGGTTCTGGAAGACGGGATAGCCGCTGTCGGCGCGCGAAATGCGGAAGGTGTCCATGAAGCCCAGCCGGTTGCGCCAGCAGGAAAAAGACTTGTCCAGCCGGGCGATGTATTCGGCGACGATCCTGGCGACGATGCCGTGTCGGTAGAGCGGCGAGCGGTCGTCGCGCATGAACACTTCGAGCCCGCTCAGCGCCGCCGTGATGGCGGAGAAGTAGCGTGCCGCGGCGTCATTTTCGGGGGTCATGGAACTGCCCTGAATGCCGGCACGCCGCCTACTGCTGCACGTAGTTGGCGGCGTTGTGCTTCTTCATCACCTCGTCGAAGCGGCGGGCGAAGGCGTCGTCGGCGAGCTTCTTGCGGCGCTGGATGTCGGCGCTCGCCACCATGTTCTTCTCGTGCATCTCGAGCAGATCGCCGATGTGCTTCTGCGAGGCGGCGCCGATGCCGGCCATCGTCTCTTCCGCCGTGTTGTCGACCTGGCTGCCCAGCGTGTTGATCTTGTGGGCGACATCCTGCTGGGCGGCGGTCTTCAGCGAGTCCTCCAGCGCCTTGTAAAGGACGATGCGCTGCTCGGTGTCGATGGTGAGCTTGTTGATCAGCGTCGACTGCGCGGCGATCTGGTTGTTGAGCGAATCGACGAAGGTCTGGAACATCGAGGTATAGCGCTCCAGCGTCTGACTTTCGGCGAGCAATTCCTGCTCCTTGGCCTGGTTCTCGTTGTATTCGGTCGCCATCTTCGAGCGCTCGCCTTCGAGCTCGGTGCGATCCTTCTGGGTCGTGGAGGCGGCGATCTTGTTCTCGATGTCGAGCAGCATCGGGTTGAGCTCCTCGATGCGCTTCTGCACGGCTTCGAGATTGGCCATCGTCGCCTTGCGACGCTCGATCACCTGCGAGAGGCTGGTCTCGGAGGTCTTGTAGCGCTGGTCGAGGATCTGTTTCTGCGCCTTCAGGATGCCGACGATGGTGTCGGATTTCGCCAGCAGCTCCTGCAGATTGCCGGCAAGCGACATGTTGCGCACGCGGTCGGTGCGCATGCGCTGCTTGCGCTGCGCTGAGAACACGCCGACGAAGTTTTCCCAGCCGGTGTAGTTCTTCATGCTCTCGAATTCGGCGCCGAAGACGTTGGTGGCGTCCTCAAGCCCGATGATCAGGTCGGCGATATTTCCTTCCATGACCTTCTGCTGCTTCAGCACGTCCTCGATGCGGGCGTTCTCGATGTCGAAATTGGCGTCGCCGATCTTCTTGTCGGCCTGGGCGAGCGTGTCGAGCACGGTGCCGGACTGCTCGATCTTGGTGCGCATGTCCTGCACGACCTGCTTGGTCTTGGCAATTTCGGCATCGAAATTCTGCAATGTCGCCATAGGGGCCTCCCGCTTCGGCATCCGGTTTCGTCGCACGTGGCGGCGAATATATGTGGGGCCCCAAGCGATTGAAAGAAGGAAGACAAGGAGGGGCGTCAAAACAAAAGAATTGGTCAGGTCCTTGAAAGACAAGGCAAGCATGCTCATGCGCGAGTAATGCGCCTCGCCTTCAAACAGCTTTGGCTTGAACGCCTTAAGCTGTTGTTTTTGCGAGCGGCGGCGTCGCCGGGAAGTGTCGCAAATCTCTTGTGCCGGATCGCGGCCGATCAACCGATCGTCAGCGACGGCCGACGGCAGCCGGTTAACCGGCTGCCGTCCGTCGCGCGGCTCTCCGCTTCAGTTGCGGGCAAAACCGATGAAGTCGTCGGGCGCAGCCCTGCCCATTTCCTCTTCCCAGTGCCGGCGGCAGAGCGAGACATAGACATCCTTGCCGATCGCCACCTGATCGCCCTGTTTCGCCACCTTTCCGTCGGGGCCGAGGCGCACGACCATCGTGGCCTTGCGGCCGCAGCGGCAGATGGTGCGCACCTCGCGAAGGTCGTCGGCGATGGCAAGCAGCGCGCGCGAGCCGGGGAAAAGCTTGCCCTGGAAATCGGTGCGCAGGCCGTAGCACATGACAGGGATGTTCAACCGGTCGGCGATGCGGGCGAGCTGCCAGACCTGCTCCTCCTCCAGGAACTGCGCCTCGTCGACGAAGATGCAATGGACGGTGGTGTGCTCGTGATGCTCGGCAACCCGCGCATAAAGATCGTCGCCGTCGCGGAACATCTCGGCCTCGGCCTCCAGCCCGATGCGCGACGAAATCAGTCCCTTGTCGCCCTTGCGATAATGGCCGGCAACGAACAGCATCGTCGTCATGCCGCGTTCGCGATAATTGTAGGATGCCTGCAGGAGCATGGTCGTCTTGCCGGCATTCATCGTCGCGTAGTTGAAGTAGAGCTTCGCCATGTGGGTCTTTAAGCCCACTTGTCGCAACGCGCGGAAGGGGGCGCCGGCTCCGTCCACCAAAAAAGCGCTTGCTTTGGAAAGACGCTGCATGTCGCTGAATGGCCAGCGCGCGCCGTTCATCGTGATGCGGCGCCGCTTGAAACCACATCAAAATGGTGTTTGGCTGACGAAACAAGGCGGGCGCAAGAACCGTGACCTCGTGCGCCTCATAAATTGCAATGGGAGAAAAGTTAATGTCGCGTATGAAATCCTTCGTCGCCGGCCTCGGCCTGGCGGCGCTTCTGTCTACGACCGCCGCCTATGCCGGCGATCCTGCGAGCTGCAAGGCCGTGCGTCTGTCCGACGTCGGCTGGACAGACATCCAGGCAACCACGGGGCTGGCCTCGGTGCTGCTCACCGCGCTCGGCTACGAGCCGCAGACGATCCAGCTTTCGGTACCGGTGACCTATGCGTCACTGAAGAACAAGGACCTCGACGTCTTCCTCGGCAACTGGATGCCGTCGATGACCAACGACATCAAGGACTACAAAGCCGAGGGCTCGGTCGAGACGGTCGGCACCAACCTGACCGGTGCCGGCTACGGCATCGTCGTGCCGAACTATGTCGCGGATGCCGGCGTCAAGACGCTGACCGATCTCGGCAAGTTCAAGGATAAGTTCAACGGCAAGATCTACGGCATCGAAGCCGGCAATGACGGCAACCGCATCATCCTCGACATGATCAAGAACCCGAAGGACAACCTCCAGGGCTTCGAGCTGGTCGAGTCATCGGAAGCCGGCATGCTGACGCAGGCCGAGCAGTCGATGAAGAACAATGAATGGATCGCCTTCCTCGGCTGGACGCCGCACCCGGTGATGGGCGCCATGAAGATCACCTATCTCGAGGGCATGGGCGACAGCGGCTTCGGCGCCGCCACCGTCTATACCAACACGCGCAAGGGCTACACGACCGAATGCCCGAATGCCGGCAAGTTCATCTCCAACCTGAAGTTCAATCTCGACATGGAAGGCCAGATGATGGACGCGATCCTCAAGGGCGGCGATCCGCAGACGGTCGCCACCGACTGGCTGAAGAAGCATCCGGACGCGGTGGCGCCGTGGATCGCCGGCGTGACCACCTTCGACGGCGGCGACGCGGCGGCGGCCGTCAAGACGGCGCTCGGGGGCTGAGCCGGCTTTGAGCCCGGCATGAATTCCGGAGGAGGGCAGCCACTGGAAAAGGCTGCCCTTTTTCATATGCTTCAGAAGACGACCGTCCGCCAAGGGCGGCGAAAACCAACAAGAGGGGACAATGGATCCGATCTCGAAATTTCTGGTCGCCTACAAGATCCCCATAGGTCTGTGGGGCAAGGCCTTCTTCAGTTTCCTCACCGACAATTTCGATACGATTTTCAGGGCTTTCTCGAATGGCCTTAACTTCATCCTCGACGGAGCGGTGGACCTGCTGCTGATCGTGCCGCCGGTACTGCTCGCCCTGGTGGTCGCCGTCATCGCCTGGTTCCTGCAGCGTTCGCGCCCGCTCGCCATCGGCGTCTTCATCGGCCTCATCTTCATCATCAACCAGAACCTCTGGAAGCAGACGGTGCAGACGCTGGTGCTGGTGGTTGCCGCCGCCGCCATGGCCATGGCGATCGGCGTGCCGCTCGGCATCTGGGCCGCGCACAAGCCGAAGGTTTACCGCGTCATGCTGCCGGTGCTGGACCTGATGCAGACACTGCCGACCTTCGTCTACCTGATCCCGGTGCTGACGCTGTTCGGGCTCGGCAACGCCCCCGGTCTCATCGTCACCATCATCTTCGTCATTCCGACCCCGGTTCGTCTCACGCATCTCGGCGTCACTTCAGTGCCGAAATCGATCGTCGAAGCAGGTGAGGCGTTCGGCGCCACCAAAAGACAACTTCTCTGGAAGGTCGAGCTTCCTTCAGCCTTGCCCACCATTATGGCGGGCCTGACGCAGTCGATCATGCTGTCGCTGTCGATGGTGGTGTTCGCGGCCCTGATCGGCGCCGGCGGACTCGGCACTGAAATCAACCGCGCGCTTGGCTCGCGCCGGATCGACCTCGGGCTCGAAGCCGGCCTTGGCATCGTCGTGCTGGCCATCGTGCTCGACCGCATGACGCGTATCGGCGTTGGAGGCAACAAATGACCATCGCCGTCGATTTCAAGAATGTCGATATCGTCTTCGGGCCTGATCAGGCGGAGTCGCTGGCGCTGATCGATCAGGGCGCAACCCGCGCCGAGATCCTCCAAAAGACCGGCAATGTGCTGGGCTGCGCCGGCGCCAACCTCACAGTCCATGAAGGTGAAATCTCGGTGCTGATGGGCCTGTCGGGCTCCGGCAAGTCGACGCTGCTCAGAGCCGTCAACCGGCTCAACGTCGTGTCGCGCGGCCAGGTGCTGGTCAAGGACGGCGACCGCACGGTCGATGTCGTCACCTGCGACGAGGCAACGCTGAGGCGGCTGCGCCAGAAGCAGGTGGCCATGGTGTTCCAGCAGTTCGGCCTGCTGCCATGGCGCACGGTGGAGGAGAATGTCGGCTTCGGCCTCGAGCTTGCCGGCGTGCCGGACGCCGAACGCAAGGCGCGCGTGCAAAAACAGCTCCAGCTCGTCCACCTCGACCAGTGGTCGAAGAAATACGCGCATGAACTCTCGGGCGGCATGCAGCAGCGCGTCGGCCTCGCCCGCGCCTTTGCCACCGAGGCGCCCATCCTTTTGATGGACGAGCCGTTCTCGGCCCTCGATCCGCTGATCCGCACCAAGCTGCAGGACGAATTGCTGCAGCTCCAGGCGGAGTTGAAGAAGACCATCATCTTCGTCAGCCACGACCTCGAGGAGGCGCTGAAGATCGGCACCCACATCACCATCATGGAGGGCGGGCGCATCGTGCAGACCGGCGCGCCGGAAGACATCGTGCTTCGCCCTGCCAACGACTATGTGCGCGACTTCATCGCCAATGTGAATCCGCTGTCGGTGCTGACGGCCTGGAATGTCATGCGCGACCGCCGCGACCTCGAACAGGGCGAGAATGGCTGGGTGTGGCTCGACCGGCGCAAGACGACGCGCTTCAAGATCGACGAGCACAGCCTGGTGACGGCGGCCGAGCGCCACGGCAAGCCCGCGGTGTGGGTGTCCTGCGCCGATGTCGAGCGCCAGCCGGAAGAGGGGGCTCAGGTGTTCTGGGCCAATCCAGGCACGCCGCTGAAGACGGTGATGCTGGCCATGCACCGCTCGCAGACCGCCCCGGTGGCGCTGTTCGACGAGGGCTCGCGCTTCGTCGGCGCGATCGGCATCCGCGACGTGCTGAGCGCGGTGCTCAGGCGATAAGGCAGGCGCGAAGCCGCGTCTTTGGGCAAGGCACATGAAGCGGATCTGGAACTGGGTTTCTGAACCGCGCGCGGCGCAAATTGCGCTCGGCCTGCTGCTTGTGATCGCGATCCGGTCGATCCTGGAATTCTTCAGAATCGGAGGAGCGGTCGGCGTCGAACTGACCGGCGATCAGGTCTTCTACATTGAAGGAGCGCTTGCGGCCATTGTCTTCGGATTGGCGGTTCTTGTTTTGCACGCAGCCGGCCGACATCGTTGGGCGAGCCTGGTCACCGCAGCCGCAATCATCGTCCTGTTGGCATGGAAAATCACCGTCATCGGCTGGCGATAGGCGCTTGGTGGAAAAGCACCAAAATCCTATACTGGCGTGACAGTCATGCGGGTCGCTGCGCCTGCGATGGCCGGCACAAGCAGGAGGGCGCGTAGCAGAATGATCTTCCGTCAGCTCTTCGATTCCGTTTCGGGCACCTATTCCTATCTGCTCGCCAGCCGCAGGGGCGGCGAGGCGCTAATCATCGATCCGGTGCTGGAAAAGGTCGACCGCTACCTGCAGCTGGTCAACGAGCTCGACCTCAGGCTGGTCAAGGCGGTGGACACGCATCTCCATGCCGACCACATCACCGGCCTCGGCGCGCTGCGTGACAAGACGCAGTGCGTGACCGTGATGGGCGAGCAGACCAAGGCCGACGTCGTGTCGATGCGGCTTGCCGACGGCGACAAGCTGGCCATCGAGGGCCTGGCGCTCGACGTGATCTACACACCGGGCCACACCGACGATTCCTACAGCTTCATCCTGCCGGACCGGGTCTTCACCGGTGACACGCTGCTTATCCGCGGCACCGGCCGCACCGACTTCCAGAACGGCGATCCGCGCCAGCAGTATGAATCCATCTTCGGCCGCCTGCTCAAGCTTCCCGACGAGACGCTGATCTTCCCGGCGCACGACTACAAGGGCGAGACCGTGTCGACGATCGGCGAGGAAAAGGCCTTCAACCCGCGCCTGCAGGTGAAGTCGGTCGACGAATATGTCGAGATCATGAACAATCTGAAGCTGTCCAACCCGAAGATGATGGATGTGGCGGTGCCCGCCAACATGCGGGTCGGACTGCACCAGGACGACATCGCCAGCCGCGGCTGGTCGGTGACCGCCGAGGAGGCGCTGGCGCTGGTCGGTCGGCCCGATGTGGCGCTGATCGACCTGCGCGAGCAGTCGGAGCGGGAACGGCACGGCGTCATCCCCGGCGCGATCCATCTGCCCTATGCGCGGCTGCAGGAGAACATCGCCCCCGGCGGCATGCTGCATGAGTTGGCGAAATCGACCAGCAGGCAGATCCTGTTCTATTGCGCCTTCGGCGAGCGTTCGGCGATGGCCGTGCAGGCGGCGCGGGACGTCGGGATGTCGAGTGCCAAGCATATCCAGGGCGGCATCGATGCGTGGAAGAAGGCGAGCGGCCCGCTGATGCACTAGGGTGTGCCGATATTCAGGTGATGCCGGCCTGCGAACGATGTCTTTCTGCGCTTCCGGTGCTCACGGGCTCAACGTCCGCTGCGCTCCGGCCTTCGCCGGCCGAAGCCCTCATAAGTGTCTCCGCTCTATGAAGCTACGGCCGGCGTAGGCCGGTTCTCGAAAGACATCATTTTCGGCTCGGCCTGACCTGAATCTCGGCACACCCTTGGCGGCTAAAGGCCAGGTCAATTCAGCCCGATAAGCTTGGCGCCGTTCCGGAACAGGGCTTCGCCGTCCCGATCAAAGTGGAAGGTGGCGATGAAGTCGTCGGCGCGATAGTCCGGCAGCGTCCGGCGGATCGCGGCAGCGAAACTTCGTGCTTCGTCCTGGCGGCCGGCCAGCGCCAGGCAATGCGCGGCGATCGCCAGGATGATGACGTGGGCATTGGGCCTGGCCGCCGCCTTGAGCGCCCAATCGGCAGCCTCGTCGAATTCGCGCAGCCGCGCATGCGCCATGGCGCGCGAGCTCAACATGCCGAACAGCAGGGGATCGAAGGGGCTGAGATGACGCGAGTGGTCGGACGAGCCGATCGCCGAGTGCGGGTCGCCGGACTGCGAGTGGACGAAGGACAGCGAATAATGGCCGAGCGCGAAGTTCGGGCTGAGGTCGACGGCCTTCGCCAGCTCGAGCAGCGAGCCGTCCTGGTCGCCGCGCAGCCACAGTACGCGGCCCATCGCCCAGTGCGCTGCCGGATTGCGGTCATCGACGAGAAGGCTGTGGCCGGCGCTTTCGAAGGCAAGCGCCGTCTCGCGGTCGCGCTCGCCCCAGCGCTGGAAGGCGCTCTGCCAGTGGGTGAAGGACAGGCCGGCATAGGCGCGGGCGAAGGTCGGGTCGAGCTGCAGGGCCACGTTGAAGAAATGCTGCGCCAGTTCGTTTTCCTGGCGGGTGAAGCGGTACATGTGCCAGAGGCCGCGATGATAGGCCTCCCAGGCGTTGAGCGAATTGGGCGCCTTCAGCATCGCGCGATTGCGCTCGACCGTGGCGATCTCGGCGGCGATCGAGGAGACGATGCTGTCGCCGATGTCGTCGAGGACGATGAAGACGTCATCGGGTTTGTGCTCGAAGGTCTCGGCCCAGACGATCCTGGCCGTGCGCACCTCGACGAGTTCGACTGAGATGATGACGCGGCCCGGCAGATTGCGGACAGAGCCCGTCGCCACATAGTCGACATTCAACCTGCGGCCGGCGTCTTCCGGCGCGATGTTCCTTTCGGCCAGCGCAAAAACCGAGCCGCGGGCAATGACGAAGAAATCGCGCAGCTTGGCGAGGCGCGTGATGATGTCGTGGGTCAGGCCGTCGGCAAGCCCGCCGCGGAAATTGCCGGTGCCGGCGCTTTCCGCAAACGGCATTACCGCCAACGAAGCCCGGCGCGTCGCGGTCGGTTCGGTTTCGATGTCGTCGATCGCCGGTTGCGGAGCCGGAAAGGCCAGTCCGGACTGAGCGGCTGGCGGAGCACTGGCGTTCCGGGTCCTTATCTCCTGCCAGGCCTCGCGCAAGGGCGTGAAATCCAGCTCCTCGGCGTGAAAGAGCTCCGCCGCAGTGGCCAGATGTTCCTCGCCGGCGCCGATCTGGCCGCGCCGCGCAAGATTTTCCAGCAGCGCAACATGCGCGCGCCCGTCGAACGGCGCGAGTTCAAGCCATCTGTCCAGATAGGCGCCGGCCTCATCGTCGCCCTGCGGGAGAATGCCGATGATATGCTCCAGGATGGCGACATGACATGCGCTGAAACGGCGTCGTTGCGCGGTCAGCCAGGCTGCGAAATGCGGGCTCCGGTCGAGTTCCAGCCCGTCGAGGAAATCGCCGGCGAAGCGTTGCGCAAGCGCCCGCAGACGCTCGGGACTCAGCGTATCGATGCCCTCCGCCGCCGCTGCCGCGACTTCAACGGCGTCGACACTCGCGTCGCCAAGACGAAGCGCTACGGTGTCGCCCTCGGTCTCGACCCTGCGCCGGTCCGGCTCGTCGAGCGCGCTGCGAAGCTTGCTCAAGCACCAGCGCAGTTCGCCGCGCGGGTCGTTGGGAACATCCCAGAGAAGTTCGCAAAGCCGGCTTCGGCTGACGGGATGCGGCGCGAGCGCCAGATAGGCAAGCAGCGCGCGCAGCTTGCGCGAGGAAGGCAACTTAACGGGCTCGCCGTCACGGGCAATTGTCAGTTGCCCCAGCAGCCGCACAGACAGGCCGGGGGCGGTGTCGTGCAGGCTCGATCGGCTGGATTCCACGTATGTTCCCACGCTCTCTCCAACGCTGACCAGCTGGTCCATGGTCTATCACCAAACACGACAGGAAGCGTCCGGCAGCCCAGCTCCAGCCGGAATGCCGCCGTTGCCGCATTTGCGGCAGATCAAGCAACCTAGCGCGGCAAGGTGTCGAAACCGCGCCGCCGACGCCGCCGGTCTGTAACCGGCGCGTGAGGATCGAGGAGAAAAACCCATGTTGCAGCAGATGAAAATCAGGACCACCGCCGGTCGGGGCCGGTTGTTCGACAGCATTCTGGACACGGTCGGCGACACGCCGGTCATCCGCGTCAACAATCTCGGTCCGGCGCATGCGACGATCTATGTCAAGGCCGAGTTCTTCAATCCGGCGGCCTCGGTGAAGGACAGGCTGGCACTCAACATCATCGAGGAAGGCGAGCGTAGCGGCAAGCTGAAGCCCGGCCAGACTGTGGTCGAGGCGACGAGCGGCAACACCGGCATCGGCCTTGCCATGGTCTGCGCGCAGAAAGGCTATCCGCTGGTGGTGACGATGGCCGACAGCTTCTCCATCGAGCGCCGCAAGCTGATGCGCATGCTGGGCGCCAAGGTGGTGCTGACGCCGCGCGCCCAGAAGGGTTTCGGCATGTACAAGAAGGCAGTGGAGCTGGCCGAGGCCAATGGCTGGTTCCTCGCCCGCCAGTTCGAGACCGAAGCCAATGCCGCGATCCACGAGGCGACCACGGCGCGCGAGATCATCAATGATTTCGCGGGCTCGAGGCTCGATGTGCTGGTCACCGGCTACGGCACCGGCGGCACGGTCGCTGGCGTCGGCCGGGTGCTGCGCCGCGAGCGGCCGGATGTGCGGATCGTGCTTGCGGAGCCGGCCAATGCGCAGCTTATCGGCAGCGGCAAGCGCCAAGAGCGGGGGGCGGACGGCGCGCCGGCCGCCAGCCATCCGGCCTTCGAGCCGCATCCGATCCAGGGCTGGACGCCGGACTTCATCCCCAACGTGCTGCAGGAGGCGATCGACAAGCGCTACTATGACGAAGTGGTGCCGATCGCCGGTCCGGAAGGCATCAAATGGGCGAAGGCGCTCGCGCAGCAGGAAGGCATCTTCACCGGCATTTCGGGCGGCGCAACCTTCGCCGTGGCGCGCCAGATCGCCGGAACAGCTCCGGCCGGTTCGGTGATCCTGTGCATGCTGCCCGACACCGGCGAGCGCTACATGTCGACGCCGCTCTTCGACGGCATCGAGGCGGAGATGGACGCCGCGGAGATAGCACTGTCGCGCTCGACGCCGAGCTGCCAGTTCGACTCCTAAAGACAATTCGCGGCGCCGTCCGTTTTCGGGTGGCGGCGCCGCGGTGATTGGCTGCATATTGGCCGATCCGGGGATGTCGCTTGCTCTGGGGAGAAATCGCATGGACAGTTTGCGGGAGCTCACGGCCACCGAGGAAACACTCGATCCGCCGGACTGGGCCGATGTTCAGGCCCTTTCGCACCGGATCGTCGACGACGCGATCGGCTATCTTAAGGATGTCCGGGACCGTCCGGTGTGGCGCGAGATGCCCGCCGAGATCCGCGACTTCTTTTCGGCGCCGCTGCCGCGCGAACCGGCTCCGGTTGCCGACGTGTATGGCGATGTCGCGCGCAACGTGATGGCCTATCCGATGGGCAACATCCATCCGCGTTTCTGGTCCTGGTATATGGGCTCCAGCAATTTCACCGGCGCGCTCGGCGATTTCCTGGCGGCGATCCAGGGTTCGAACCTCGGCGGCGGCAACCATGCCGCCGGGCTGATGGATAGCCAGGTGGTCGACTGGTTGAAGGAGATGGTCGGATTCCCGGCCTCGGCCAGCGGCACGCTGGTCAGCGGCGGCTCGATGGCCAACATCATCGGGCTGACCGTGGCGCGCAACGTCAAGGCCGGCGTCGATGTCCGCGAAAGGGGCGTCGGCGCCATTCCAAGGCCGTTGCGCTTCTACGCGTCGGACCAGGTCCATTCCTGCCACCGCAAGGCGATGGAAGCACTGGGCCTCGGAAACCGGGCCCTGCAGCGCGTTGCGACCGATGCAGCCCTGCGCATGGACGTCGACGCGCTCAAGGCGGCCATCGCGGAGGACCGCGCTGCAGGCTTCAAGCCGGCCTGCGTGATCGGCACCGCCGGCACCGTCAACACCGGCGCGATCGACGACCTCCAGGCACTGGCCGCGCTGGCGGCCGAGGAAGACCTCTGGTTCCATGTCGACGGCTGCATCGGCGCGCTGATCGCAATCGCACCCGAAAACAGATCGCTCGTTGCCGGCATCGAACAAGCGCATTCCGTCGCGCTCGACCCGCATAAATGGCTGCACGCGCCATTCGAAGCAGGCTGCGCGCTGGTCCGCGACGGGTCCGCCCACCGCGACACCTTTGCAGTCATGCCGGAATATCTGGAACGGACGCCTCGCGGCCTTGCCTCGGGACCAATGCTGCACGATTACGGCCTGCAGACGTCGCGCGGCTTCCGCGCGCTCAAGATCTGGATGGCGCTCAAGGAGCATGGGGTCGAGAAGTTCGGCCGGCTGATCGACCAGAACATCGCCCAGGCCCGCCATCTCACCGGCCTGATCGAGGCGGAGCCGACGCTGGAGCTGATGGCGCTAACCACCATCAACATCGTGTGCTTCCGCCATCGGCTGGAGGGCGCATCCGAGGAGCGGCTCAAGGCTTTCAACACCGAAATCATGCTCAGGCTGCAGGAAGAAGGCATCGCGGCCCTGTCCGACACCACCATCCGTGGCCGGCATTGCCTGAGGGCTGCAATCACCAACCACCGCACGCGGCGCGAGGACCTCGACCTTTTGGTGCGCGAGGCGCTTCGCATCGGAAAGGAAACGCCGCCAGTCTGAAGCAAGCAGCCAAGACCTGTTATTCCGGCAGGCCGGCCAGCCGTAGCGCCTCGACATATTTGGCGAAATAGGCCGGTCTGATCTGCCCCACGCGGTGCTTTAGGTTCGAAAGCGTCAGTTCCGGGTCGAGCGCCAGCGAGCGCGCGATATGCTTGCTCGCGGCATCCAGCCTGCCGGCCATGGCATTGCTGGCGGCCGCGACGCGCAGGCCGGTGAGATAATATGGCTGGGTGCGCGATGCCGCCTCTGCGAGCGGCCAGGCGGCATCATAGCGGCCGGCCACGAAATGGGCGAAGGCGGTGAAGGTCTGCATGAAGAAGGTCAGCGGATCGAGAGGGCTCAGCCGTCTTGCCCGAGACATATGCTCGATGGCGATGTCCGGATCGTCATGGCAGGCCTTGAGGCAGCCGCTGGCGCTCCAGGCAGCAGCGCAGTTCGGGTTCAGCATGAGCGCGCGGTCGGCTAGTGCCGATCCGGCCTCGTAGTCGCCGGTGACATAGCCCAGCGCCAGGCCGCTGAAGGCCAGCGCCACCGCGTCGTCCTGGCCGGAGATCGCGACGTTGCCGACCAGCCGGGAAACCTCGGCGGTCTCCTTCTGCCGATCGGTCATCCAGCCGTTCGCCATCCGCCAGAAGTAGCACCAGGCGGCAGCGCCCTCAGCTGCGGCAAAATCGGGGTCGAGCTCGATGGCCTTGTAGAATTGCGGCAGCGCCTCCTCCAGGCCCTCCCTCGTCCAGCGGTAAAGGCTCGCCATGCCGCGCAGATAGTGGTCGTAGGCGTCGAGGCTTTCGGTGGGCTTGCGCTTGGCGCGCGCCATCTCGGCCTGTTCGAGCCTGGGCGAAATCGCGCCTATGACGCTGGAGGCGACGAGGTCCTGCAGTTCGAACACCTCCGAGACGTCGCCTTCGAAGCGGTCGGCCCACAGACTCACCGCAGCCGCCGCCTCGACGAGTTGACCTGACACGCGAAGCCGTCTGCCAGCCCTGCGGACGCTGCCCTCCAAGACGTAGCGTACGCCGAGTTCGCGTGCCACGCGCGCAACGTCGACCGCCTGGCCCTTGTAGGCGAAGGCGGAATTGCGAGCGATCACGAACAGCCAGTTCACATGCGACAGGGCCGTCGTGATCTCCTCGACCACGCCGTCGGTGAAATAGTCCTGCTCGGCGTCGCCGCTCATGTTCTGGAACGGCAGGACCGCGATCGACGGTTTTTCCGGCACCGAAGCTGCAGGGCGCATCGGCTCTGCCTTCGCTTCCAGGCGGGACAGTTCGATCGCGGGCGGGCCGCCGTCGGCCGCCGGATCCTTCGGGCGCTCCATGGCGGGCGTTTCGATGCGTTCAACCAGCGCCCGTGTCGCTTCTTCCGGCTCAACGCTGAGCTCGCGCTTCAGCGCTTCCCTGCAGGCCAGGAACTGGCGGAAGGCATCGTTGGTCTTGCCTCGGCGGCGGAAGATGCGGATCAGCGCACGGTGAGCCTGTTCGGCGCAGGAGTCGAGCCTCACTAGCCGTTCGGCCAGTGTTTCGCAGGCCTGTTCCTCACGCGAACCCAGCTCCGGCAAAAGGCTCAGCCGCTCGGCGAGGTCCAGCGCCTTGCGGGTATAGTTCGTCCGAAGCGGCACGAGCCAGTCGTCGATCTCACCAGGGGATGACAGCCCGTCGAGCAGGTCGCCCCGGTAAAGATCGGCCGCCGCCGCGAGGCTTATGCTGTCATCGGCCCGGCACTTCCGGTCGAAAATCCAGATATCGGCCTCGTCGGCATTCGCCGCCAGCCAGATAGTGTCGGCATTGCCTTCGAGGCGAATTGCCTCGTCGCCGGTGGATGGAAACAGTCGCCTGATGTCGACCAGCGCCTGGCGCAGGCTGTTTCGCGCCTGCTGCTCGCCGCTGTCGGCCCAAAGCATCGCAGCCGCCCTCTCGCGGCGAAGACCCTTGGGCCCGGCCAGAACCAGCGCGGCAAAGAGCAGCGACGTCTTTCGCGTCGCGAAGTGCAGAGGTTGCCCGCCAGCTGAGACAACCTCGATGCCGCCAAGCAGACGGATGTGCACTCTGGCCCCCGTGAAAAAAGCCTTGGATAGAATATCACGTCCCGCCGCCGACTTAACGGCGATTTAGCGCGGTTTTTTCTGCGGTTTCACACCGGGATGAACAGTGGCAAAGCGCGCTGGCGGGACATTGCCCTCGTGAGTTCGAACGAGGGAGAATGACAATGACCTACATCAGCTTCAGGACCTTCCAACCGACCTCCCACTTTGGCGGCACGCTCGTCGCCCGTGCCATGACCGTGGTCACCACGCTCCGGCGCCGGTATCACGATGCCATGCAGCGCAGGGCCTTGGCAGGACTGTCGATGCCTGAACTGAAGGATTTCGGCTATCCGGCCGATGAAGCGCCAGCCGACCTCGTGGCTCGCGGCCGCATCGCCGGGCGCTGCGCGCTACGGTGACTCATCCGGCATGATAGAAGCTGCTTTGCGCAGTTCGTGGAAAAGTGCGCAGCGGCTCGCCGCGCGGAACTGGTCCGGCAGGCTCTTCTTATCCCGCGCCGGTCGCGAGCGGCGCGCCCGGCAGATAAAGCATGATCGGCCGGATCTCGTAGACGGCGGTGGGGTTGACGCGCTTGAGGTCGCGCGCCACCGCGATCGCTTCGTCCTGGTTCGCGCAATCGAGGACGTAGAGTCCCAGCAACTGCTCCTTGGTTTCGGCGAAAGGCCCGTCGATCACCATGCCGTCGCCCGGTCCGCGCAGCGTGACGGCTTTCGCGGTTTCGCCCAGTCTTGCCGCCGGCCCCAGCTTGCCGGCGCGGGTCAGCCTGTCGTTGATCTCGAGCAGGTCTTTCATCAGCGCCGCATCCTCCTCGGGCGACCAGGACTGAACGGTCTCTTCGACATGATAGGCAAGGATTGCGTAGAACATGGTGCGGTTTCCTCGTGCATGACCCCGAAAATCGGAATCGATCTTTGCTTCGCTGACCTTCGGAAAGGATCATGCACCAAATTGAAGTGCTACGGTGTCCTTTGCGCGTCCAGGAGGACTCACGGCGCTGTAGGGCGGGGCCGCACTATCACAAGGATGGCGCGGCTGATCCAGTCCCCGGCGCGGCCGGGGAAGCGCCTGCTGACTCAAGCTGCCAGCGGCAGGTGCAGCTCCGTCAGCAGGCCGCCGCCGGGATGGTTGGAAAGGCTGATCTCGCCGCCGGCGCCGCGGGCGATGTTGCGGGCAATGGTCAGGCCAAGGCCCAGGCCGCCGGTCTCGCGGTTGCGCGACTGTTCCAGGCGCACGAAGGAGCCGAACACCTTATCCAGCTTGGCCTGCGGAATGCCCGGACCTTCGTCGCGGATGCTGAGCGTGATCATATTGCCCGAGCGCCGCACGCCGATATGCGCCTTCTTGCCGTAGGTGACCGCGTTCTGGACGAGATTGGTGACGCAGCGGCGCAGCGCCACCGGCCGCGCGATGCAGACCAGGCCGCGCGAGGGCTTGGCATCCTCGTCGAACGAAGCGTCGTCGAATGCGTCGGCGACCGACTCCACCAGCGACCAGAAATCGATCCGCTCGGCCTTTTCCTCCGTCAACTCGAATTTGGCGAAGTCGATCACCGAGCTCGCGATGCTTTCTATGTCGGCGAGGTCAAGCGCCAGCGCTTCGCGGGCGGAGGATTTGCGCAACAGTTCCAGTCGCAGCCGCATCCGGGTCAGCGGCGTGCGCAGATCATGCGCAAGTGCTGCCGCCAGCTGCTCGCGATCCTCGACATAGTCGCGCAGGCGCATCTGCATGGCGTTGACCGCCTTGGCGGCGGCGCGGATCTCGCGGCTGCCGGTCTCGGCGATCGGGGGGCTTTTGAGATCCTTGCCGATTCGGTTCACCGCGGTCTCCATCATGCGGTAGGGCGCGGTGAGCCGGCGCAGCGACCAGATCGACATCACCACGATCAGCCCCGCGATCAGCGAATAAAGCGGCAGGCTGTCCCAACTCAGGATCGGGCCGGCCGGCGTGATCGGCTCGGTGAAATTCAACCACTGGCCGTCGGAAAAGCGCAGCGACGCCGTCAGCTTGTCGCTCTGGGCAAAATCCGCAGACAGCACGAGAAGATCGCGCTCGACCTGGCCGACATCCTTGTTCATCACCTGGCCGTCCGGGGCGTCGGCTTCCTGCGTTGCCGGGTCGCGCCGCACACGCGCGTCGGTGACGCCGAATTTGGAGAGGCGGCCGACTAAGATGTCCTCCAGCTCTGCCAACTGGTCGTCGCCGGCGATCGAGGAGGTTACGGCGGGGGTGTCCGAAACGGTCAGCGCAAAGGTGGCATTGAACAGACCGGATGCGGTCGCCTTGCGTTCTTCGGGCGTGGCGTCATGCATCAGCTGCACCAGCGAATAGGCGCGGTCGTTCAGCCGGTAGAGGTCGACGATATCGTTGGCCGCGGCGCGGTCGCGCGCCACGATGTAGAGGGTCGCGACCTGGCTGATCATCAGGCCTGCGATGACGATGAGCAGAACCCAGACAGGCAAGGTTTGCGGCAGGAAGCGTCTCATTCGGAGGTCGTTTCGGGCAGAAACTGATAGCCGCCGCTGCGCACGGTGAGGATCAGCTTCGGCGTCTTCGGGTCGTCTTCCATCTTGCGGCGCAGGCGGCTCACCAGGATGTCGACGCTGCGGTCGAAACTGTAGCCTGTATCGCCGCCGGACAGCTCGATGAGCTGCTCGCGGGTGAGCACGCGCTGCGCGCTCTTGACGAAGGTCTGCAGCAGGTTGAACTCCGCCATCGTCAGCTCCACCCGCACGTCGTCGGGCGCCGTCAGCCGGCGGCGCGAGCAGTCCATCGTCCAGCCTGCGAAGCGGTAGATCTGCTTGGCAGCGGGCCGGCGCGGCTCGGCTGTGCCGTTGCGCCTCAAGACCGCGCGGATGCGGGCGAGCAGCTCGCGCGGATCGAAGGGTTTCGGCACATAGTCGTCCGCACCCATCTCGAGGCCGACGACGCGGTCCGTCGTCTCGGTCACCGCGGTCAGCATGATGATCGGCGTCGTATAGTTGGTGCGGATCTCGCGGCAAAGCTCCAGCCCGCTCTTGCCGGGCAGCATCACGTCCAGCACGATGAGGTCGACCTGCGCGCGGCGCAGGACCGCCTCCATCTCGGTGCCGTCGGCGGCCACGGTCGTGTGCAGCCCTCGCTTCTGGAAAAACTCCTGAAGCAGGTCGCGTATGCCTTTGTCGTCGTCGACGATCAATATGTGTGGATCGGATTTCACGAGAATCCTGTCGCTTCGCTGCCAAGCCATCCCTTCGAAAATCACCCACACGATAGAATTCGGGCCACATCTTGGCCAGTGGCGACGGTGTGGGACGGCTTGGCCTCCCCAGAAACAATTCAGAAACAAATTTCTACAGTTGGGAAAAACTCGTGAAAAATTTCAAGGCCATAACCGGTGCCGTGGCGGCCAAGTCATCGGCTGCGACGCACGTTTCCAGAGTAACGGACAAGACCAATGCAGAGGTTCTGGATCAGCGTGATGGGGGCTTTGCTCAGCATGTCGCTCATCACAGCCGCAGCCGGCGCCTCCACTGCAAATGCAAAGGTGGCGCCGCTGACCCGGACCGAGCGTTGCACCAATCTCAGCCGTCAAGTTGACGAAGCCCTCGAAACCCATGCCGCGGCAACGCAGGTCACCGCGGCGAAGGCACTGCAAAGAAAGGGAGACCGGTTCTGCGCCAACAAGAAGCAGGCACAGGGAATCCGGATGCTCGCGAACGCTTTGAAGCTGCTTGGAGTGACACCAGTCGACCCAGATCAGTGACACTCGCCTCCCGACCCGCATAAAAAGGAAGTGAAGCCATGAAAAAGTCCCTCCTCTCCGCCCTCGGCCTCTCCGTTGCTCTGGCCTTCGCGATGCCGGCTCTCGGCAACGCCGCTGCCACCACGACCGCCGCTCCGGCAGCTTCGACGACGACCACCACGGCTCCGGCTGCTTCGACGACGACCACCGCTCCGGCGAAGGCCGCTCCGAAGAAGGCCGCCTCCAAGAAGGCCTGCAAGCCGACCAAGACGCACAAGTGCCCGATGAAGAAGACGAAGGCGAAGCCTGCTGCTGCCGCCGCGAAGCCGGCCGCGAAGAAGCCCTGATCCAGGCTTTCTGTCCTGATCTTTCAAGACCGCTCCGGCCGGTTCCGGCTGGAGCGGTTTTCTGGCGGCCGAAGCTCGACACCGGCAGCTTCCGCCGCGCCGATCCTTAACCCGATCGCAATGCCGGTGCTGTAGGACAATCCGCATGAAGAAGCGGCTTTCGTCCCTGATGCGCTCGCTGACCCTCGGCGGCCTGGTTGCCACCGCGGCGGCAAGAGCATTGATCATCTTCACCGCCAGCCCGGTGCCGGATCCCGCCAGCGGCAGGACCGAGCCGGAGCTTTTCGCCCCGGTGATCTCATCAAGCTTCGACTACATCACGCCCGCACAGAGCTGGGTCCTGATCGTGCTGACCGGCGCGACGCTGGTCGGCTTCGCCATCTGGATGATTGCCGCCTTCATCGAGCGCGGTTCGGACATGGATAATGGCGACTCCGGCAGGTCCGGCACAACGACGCATCGTACGATCGGCCGGCAGGGCCGTTGAACGGCAGGCAGCGCTTTCCCACATAAGGCAGGATTCCTGCCCGCGCTGCTGCGGCGCTCAAATGGACGCCAGCTTCCTTGCATGACAAAGTGGAAGCGAGAACCCAGTTCCCAACTGGTGGATTCCGATGCCTGATACCGTTCTCAGACCCCGCACCAGGACGCAGCCGAAGACCGAGCGGCCAAAGCTCTACAAGGTCATCCTCATCAATGACGATTTCACACCGCGCGAGTTCGTGGTGACGGTGCTCAAGGCGGAATTCAAGCTCAGCGAGGATCAGGCGCATCGCGTGATGATCACCGCGCACACGCGCGGCGTCTGCGTGGTCGCCGTCTTCACGCGCGATGTCGCCGAGACCAAGGCCGCGCGGGCGACCGACGCCGGCAAGGCCAAGGGCTATCCGCTGCTGTTCACGACCGAGCCGGAAGAATGATGAGTTCGCAAGGCGATCAATCGGCAACGGTTTCTCGATTGAAACGGCAAGCGGCCCGGGGTCATTAGACGGCAGAGCAAGGGTTTCTGGCCTTATGTAGCAGAACGCAGAATCACTGAAGTTTAACCGGGTTGGTTTGGTTGCTTGCCTGCGATCTCACATTCCGCGTCTTTGATGTCGGCGGCCTCGGGTGCGGTGGGCGGCCGGCTGATCTTTGGCGCAGGGCTGCTTACGACTTCAAATCCGAGTCTCTTACAGGCGGCAACACAACGCGCGATCTTGGGAGAAGTGTCGTTATCAGTCAGGAGTGCACTAAGCCCGAGTGAAACTGCGTAGAAGTCCGAACAATTAGCGATAGACCGGTCCGAGCTCCGGCGCATTTCCACCTTCTCATACCTATCACCCCACCCACATCCGGTGACGCAAAACAGGACTGCCGCGAGTGCCGCATATTCGAACAGTCTATATGCCATCTGGAATTGCCCGGTGACATCGAACACGGTGTAGCCCTGAGGTTGATCGTTCACGAATATAAGATGCCGCCGAAAGCGACGGATGTGTGTCTAGCGAAGTCAGCGTCTCACTCTGCTGGAGCACCCCTCATCCGTCTCGGCGCTGCGCGCCGATCCACCTTCTCCCACAAGGGGGAGAAGGGAAGGTGCCACTACCGCCCCTCGCGATACCACATCGAGCCGATTGCCAGGAGCAGCAGGCCGAGGCCGAGGAAGCCGCCGAACAGCGGCACGCGCGAAACGGCCTTGAGGGCGCTGTCTTCGGTGGTGCGAAGGCCGATCCAGTCGTCGCCCGAGGCGGCGCCCGCGGAACGGACCGGCACGATCGAAGGCAGGCTCAGGCCGGCGGCGAGGCTGCCGAGCGCGGATGACGGCGCCAGCCGGCGCACGCTGCCGCCCGTCGCCTCCGCCGGCGCTTTCAGCCTGTCTTCGGTGGAGACGACGTCGGAGAATTCCGGCGCGTTGACCGGGCCGACATGGGCAAGCGCGGTGAGGTCGCCATTGCCCACCTGATAAAGACCGATCTCGCTGGTCTGCAGGCTGCCCGTGAAGATGCCCGGTTCGGATTTCTGCAGCTTGACCGTCATTGCTTTGCCGGAGGGCGTGATGACCTGGGCCGGGCCGGGATCATCGCTCATCGTCTGGCGGCGGATTTCCAGCACCATGCCGCGACCGTCGGCGGTCAGCCGCTCCTCTTCCAGCTCCGGCTCCTTCATCAGCCAGTGGGCGATGCGCCGGTAGAGCTGGACATGCGGTCCGCCGCCCTCGAAGCCACGCGCCCATAGCCAGCCCTGGTCGGAAAGCAGCATGCCGACCCGGCCTTCGCCCTTGCGGTCGAGCAGCAGCAGCGGGCGATCGTCGGCCCCTTTCATCACCACCTCGCCCTCGGGATTCTTGACGCCGATGGTGCGGAACCAGCGGCTCCAATGCGGCGGGTCGCTGGCCGAGCCGTCGAGCCCGCGCGTAACGGGGTGGCGCTGGCCGAGGTCGGTGAGACGCGGATAGAAGGCCTTGTCGACGATCTCGCCGCTGGGCATTGCCGGCAGGGCCGACATCAGCGGCGTGCGGGCAATCGAGCTCTCGCCGGCATATTCCGGACCTGCCGCGATCAGCAGCGCGCCGCCCTTTTCGACATATTCGGAGATGTAGTCGTAATAGAGGATCGGCAGCACGTCGCGATGCTGGTAGCGGTCGAAGATGATGAGGTCGAAATCCTTGATCTTCTCGACGAAAAGCTCGCGCGTCGGGAAGGCGATCAGCGACAGCTCGTTGATCGGCGTGCCGTCCTGCTTTTCCGGCGGCCGCAGAATCGTGAAATGGACGAGATCGACCGACGCGTCGGATTTCAACAGGTTGCGCCAGGTGCGCTCGCCGGCATGCGGCTCGCCGGAGACGAGTAGCACGCGCAGGTTCTCGCGGATGCCGTCGACCAGCGCGATGGCGCGGTTGTTGGCGTCCGTCAATTCGCCCGGTTCATGGTCGATGCCGAGCTGGACGATGTTGCGGCCGGCATTGGGGATGGTGACCTGCAACTTCATCGGCTGGCCGATGGTCGCATGCTCGACCGAGACCTGCTGGCCATTGACCGAAACCCGCACGTCGACCGCGCCGCCCTGGCCCTCGGTGGAAATGACGCGGTAGGTCATGTCGAGCGGCTTGCCGACGAGGCCGAAGCGCGGCGCGTTCTCGAAGCGGATGCGGCGGTCCTTCTCGTGCTCGTTGCCGGTGATCAGCGCATGCAGCGGCGCGTTGAACTCCGGAGCACCGGCCGGCGCGTCATGCACCTCGCCGTCGGTGATCATGATCGCGCCGCCGATGCGCGAGGGCGGCACGTCGCGGAATGCGTTTTCCAGCGCGCCGAACAGCCTGGTTTCCGTGCGCTCGTCGGCGGCCTCGGACTTGCCGGCGTCGACGACGCGGACATCGAATTGCTTGAACCGGCCAAGGCGCTGCTGAAGGCCAGCCAGCGCCTCCTCGGTTTGCTTGGCGCGGTCGCCGATGTCCTGGCTCTGGCTGCGGTCGACGATGACTGCGACGACGCTCTTCAGCGCCTCGCGTTCCTCGTCGAGGAAAACGGGGTTCAGCAGCGCCGCGCCGAGCGCGAGCAGGGCGATGAAGCGCAGGATCGAGCCGCGCTGGCGGAACCACAGGCCGGCCAGCGCAAGCAGCAAGAGCGGCACGAAGACGAGGCCGAACAGCGGCCAGGAAACGAGCGGCTCGAAGGAGATCGACCAATTCATGGCCTACTGCCCCAGCCGTTCGAGCAGGATGGGCACATGCACCTGGTCGGATTTGTAGTTGCCGGTCAGCATGTACATCATGATGTTGACGCCGGCGCGCAACGCGTAGACGCGCTGCATCGGATCCGGAGGCACCGTCGGCAGCATCGGATCGCCGTTCGCGTCGACCGCCCAGGCGCCGGCGAAGTCATTGGCGGTGATCATGATCGGCGACACGCCGTCGCCGGTGCGCACCGGACGGTTCTCGGTGTTGCTGGCGTCGAGCGAGGTCTCGACCCAGAGCGGGCTGCCGTTAAAGCGGCCCGGAAATTCCGGAAGGATGAAGAAGGATTTCGTCAGCACATGATCCGACGGCACCGGTTCCAGCGGCGGCACGTTGAGATTGGCAAGGATGTCGCGCAGCCGCTCCGTCGCCGGGCTGGTCGATCCGGCGCCGATGCCGTTGGAGAACTGGTCGCGCGTGTCGAAGAGAACCGTGCCGCCCTGCTGCATGTAGGCGTCGATGCGGGCGATCGCCGCCTGGCTCGGCATCGGCGCCGTGGCGTCGATCGGCCAGTAGATCAGCGGATAGAAGGACAGCTCGTCCTTGGAGATGTCGACGCCGGCCGGCGGGCCGGGCTCGAGCGCCGTCTTCTCGAACAGGAAACGCGTCAGGCCTTCGAGGCCAGCGCGGCTGATCGAATCGACGCCGGGCTCGCCGGTGATCACATAGGCGATGCGGGTTTTCGAGATGTCCTCGACCGCCTGCGAATCGCCGGGCTTCGAATCATCCGCGCGGGCGAGATCGGCGTGGCCGAAGAGCCCGCCGAGCACGATCAGCACGGCAGCAGTGGTCGCCGCGGCGCGGCGCGGACGGCGCGACAACAGCCCGCCCATCCACAGCACCGCCAGCGTGTCGAGCAGCATCAGCAGGAGGGCGACGGTGACCAGCGGGCCCTTCAGGTTCTCGGATTCGTCGAAGGCATAGGGAACGGCGGTCACCGGCAGCGCGACCTGCGGGCGCGCAAGCGGCGTGAAGGTGCTCGAAGGATTGAGCAGGTTGTGCGCGAAGACGCCGGTCTCGGATCCATAGAGCCCGGGCGGGTTTTCCAGCGTCACCGGCAGCGGGCCGGCGCCCGGAACGAGCGGCCGCGCATCGGGCGAGGGCGGCACCAGCGTGCCGTCGGCGCCGATCATCCGGTAGGGTGCCAGCGATGTCGCCGCAGCCTCGGCATTGGCGACCGCGGCACCCTGGTTGCGCGACAATTGCACGATGCGCCGCAGCATCTCGACGAAGCTGCCGGAGATCGGCAGGTTCGACCAGGTCGCCTCCGGTGTGACATGGAATAGCACCAGCGTGCCCTTGTCCTTCTTCATGCCGGTGACCAGCGGTGTGCCGTCGGCGAGCGTCGCCCAGGTGCGCTCGACGATATCGGGCGTCGGTTCGGCCAGCACCTGCCGGCTCACCGTCACCTCGCTCGGCGGCGCGAGATCGGCGAACGGGCCGGTCTTGGGGAATTCCGTGACCGCCTGCGGGGTCGTCCAGGACAGCGCGCCGCCCAGCGCGCGCTCGCCGCTGCGCAGCCTGACCGGCAAGAGGTCGTCGTCATTGCCTGCGGCGGCCAGCCGGGGACCGGCAAACCGCACCAGGGTGCCGCCGTTGTTCACCCAGTCGACCAGCCGCTGCCGGACCTGCTCGGGGATGGTGCCGACATCGGCCATGATGATCATTGCCGGCTTCTGGTCGAGAAGCTGCGGAATGGCATCGGCCAGATCGACGCTCGACGGCTCGACCAGGTCGGCGAAGGGCTGCAGCGCGCGCTTGATGTAGTAGAGCGGCGACAGAAGCGGCTGCGCCTGATCGGCCTCGGCCTGCGACAGCAGCCCGACACGGCGGCGCTTGGAGCTTTCATCGAGCACGCGCACGGCAGCGGCTTGGTGCTGGCCGTCGAGCGCGATCGAGGCGAAGTCGTTGCGCAACTCGAACGGCACCTTCACTGTTCCGGTGGCAGTGGTTTCGCCGGGCGCGAAGGTCAGCGTCGCGTCGGCGATGCGGCGGCCCTTGTCGTCGAAGGCGCCTGCCGTCAGCTGCGCCGGCGCCGGATCGCCCGGCGCGCGGATGGCAGTCAGCGCGAAGCCGTCGACCTGGTTGTCGGCGCCGATCAGGCCGGTCAGCGAAAGCCGGTCGGACGTGGCCCAGACCAGCCGCGAGGCATTCTTTTCCAACAGCGTCTTGAAAGCGGCCGCGTCGCCGTTCGCCGCCAGGCCGTCGGCAAGCACGGCGACGCTGGCGCCGGGCAGGCGCTCCAAAGCGGCGGCGACGCGGGCGTAGACGGCCGGGCGGTCCGTGGGAACCGGGCGCGGCTTGGCGGCGCGCAGACGGTCGAGCGCGGCCGACGCGTCGAAGGGGCCGATCTCGGCATTGGGCTTCTCGGCGGTGAAGGCGATGACGACCGGCACGCCGTTCGAGCCGGCGTCCGCGATCAGCCGCTCGGCGGTTGCGACGCGCTTGCCCCAGTCAGCCGCACTTGCCCAGTCATTGTCGATGACCAGCGCCAGCGCCGAACCTTCCGCCGGCAGTTTTTCGCGCGGATTGAAGACAGGTTCGGCCAGCGCCATGACGACCAGCGCCGCCATCAACAGCCTCAGCAGCGTCAGCCACCAGGGGCTTTGATGCGGCGTCTCTTCGCGCCTGAAGACGCGGGCGAGGATCCTGAGCGGTGGAAAGACCTCCGTCTGCGGCCTTGGCGGCGTCAATCTCAGCAGCCACCAGATCACCGGCAGGGCCAGCAGGCCCCACAGCACCATCGGCGCCCCGAAGGAAAGCGGCAGCCAGCTCATGCGGTCGCCTTTCCGAGCTGCCCGATACCGGCGCTCAGCCCGCGATGGCTGCCGCCGGCGGTCATCGCCATGTGCACGCGCACCAGCGCCTCGGAGGCGAGGCGGTCAGTGTGGTTGACAGTGAAGCTCCAGCCGAGACGCTTGCACCAGCCGGCCAGTTCCTGACGGCGGGCGATGTAGAGCAGGCGGTATTCCTGAGCCAGCGTTTCGGCGCGGCCGGCGGTCAGCTTATCGCCGGTCTCGGGATCGGTGAACTCGGTGCGGCCGGCATAGGGGAAGGTCTCCTCGGCCGGGTCGGCGACCTCGATCAGATGCGCGCGCACGCCGTGACGGGCGAGCACGTCAAGCCAGGTCATGGTTTCCTCGACCGGATCGAGGAAGTCGCTGACGATGACGATATCGCAGAAGCGGCGGATGGCCGACAGATCGGGCTTGGCCGGCAGCGAGCCGGCCGAGCCGAGTTGGGCTGCGATCCGCTCCGCGCCGTTGCGGGCGGTGAAGGGATCGGTCAAGCCCGGCCAGGCGATGCGCTCGCCGCTGCGCGACAGGAGTTCGGCCAGCGCAAGCGCCAGCACCAGCGCGCGCGATTCCTTGGAAACCATCGCGCCCGCCGATTTAAAGAGCATGGAAGGGGAGGGGTCTGCCCAGAGCCACACGGTGTGGGCCGCTTCCCACTCGCGGTCGCGCACATAGGTGTGGTCGTCGCGCGCCGAGCGGCGCCAGTCGATGCGCGAGGAGTCCCCTTCGACATAGGGCCGGAACTGCCAGAAATTCTCGCCGATGCCGCGCTTGCGGCGACCGTGCCAGCCGGCAATCACCGTGTTGACGATGCGGCGGGCCTCGACCAGCAGGTCTGGCACCAAGGAGGCCCGCAACCGGCCACGGGCGAGCGCGTCGCGCGTCGCAACCGGTGCCTGGACCTCGCCTATTCGACCCATCAGATGCCTTTTGCCAGTTTCGCCACCACGTCGCGCACCGAAGTGCCTTCGGCGCGGGCAGCGAAGGTCAGCGCCATACGATGCTGCAGCACCGGCTCGGCCAGGGCGCGGATGTCGTCGGCCGACGGCGCCAGCCTTCCATCATATAGGGCACGCGCGCGGGCGCACAGGGTCAGCGCCTGGCTGGCACGGGGACCAGGGCCCCAGGCGACGTGCTTGTCGGTGTCGGCATTGCCCTCGCCTGGGCGGGCCGAACGCACCAGCTTGAGGATCGCCTCGACGACGCTCTCCGGCACCGGCATACGGCGGATCAGCGCCTGAATTTCCTTGAGTCTCGCCGGCTGCAGCACATTGTCGGCCTTGGCCTCCTCGACGCCGGTCGTTTCGAGCAGGATGCGACGTTCCGCCTCGATGTCGGGATAGAGAATGTCGACCTGCATCAGGAAGCGGTCGAGCTGGGCTTCCGGCAGCGGGTAGGTGCCTTCCTGCTCCAGCGGGTTCTGCGTCGCCAGAACGTGGAAGGGCGAAGGCAGGTCGTAGCGGACGCCGGCGATGGTGACGTGATATTCCTGCATCGACTGCAGCAGCGCCGACTGCGTGCGCGGCGAGGCGCGGTTGATCTCGTCGGCCATCAGAAGCTGCGTGAAGATCGGTCCCGGGATGAAGCGGAAGGAGCGCTTGCCGAATTCGTCCTGTTCCATCACTTCCGAGCCGAGGATGTCGGACGGCATCAGGTCGGGCGTGAACTGGATGCGGCGGGAATCGAGACCGAGCACGATGCCAAGCGTCTCGACCAGCTTGGTCTTGGCGAGGCCCGGCACGCCGACGAGCAGCGCATGGCCCCCGGCAAGCAGCGCCACCAGCGTGCGCTCGACAACGGCTTCCTGGCCGAAGATCACGCGGCCTACGGCATCGCGGACCTTAGAGATGTCGGCCAGCGCCTTCTCGGCCTCCTCGATCATCGCCTTGTCGCTCAACGGGCTTTCCTTGATCATCACGCTCATGCCGCTCGGTCCTTGTGGTTGGAAATACCGGCCTGCACTCTCAGAGTCGCAGAATGCCGCGATTCGGGCTCGCCTGGCGCCTTCGATTGAACTTAAATCACAGACTTAGGCTGACAAGCGAAACAACAGTGACTATTTCGTGACCATGACCGATGATTGCGGACATCGCGAGCAAAGCCTGAGCGAACAGAGCCTGACGGGCGCCGCCGAGGCGCGCGGGCTGGAAGCGCTGATCTCGCGGGCGGCGCGGGCCGGCAGGGGGCCAGCCCCGGTGGAGCGCTGGAATCCGGATTTCTGCGGCGATCTCGACATGGAGATCAAGGCCGACGGCACATGGTTCTATCTCGGCACGCCGATCGGCCGCATGCCGCTGGTGCAGCTTTTTTCGAGCGTCCTGCGCAAGGACACCGACGGCAGGACCTATCTGGTGACGCCGGTGGAGCGTGTGGGCATCCGCGTCGCCGATGCGCCCTTCATTGCCGTCGAGATGAACGTATCGGGGACCGGCGACGAGCGGGTCATCACCTTCCGCACCAATGTCGGCGATGTCGTCGCCGCCGGTCCCGGCCATCCGCTACGCTTCGTCGACGAGGAGGAGACCGGCGGGCTCAAGCCCTATGTGCTGGTTCGCGGGCGGCTGGAAGCCCTGGTGGCGCGGCCGGTGATGTACGAACTCGTCGAGCATGGCGAGGAGATCGACGTCGACGGCAAGGCGATGTTCGCCGTCCGCTCCGGCGGCGAGGTCTATCCGATCATGCCCGCCGAAAAACTCGAGCGGCTCAGCGCGTGATGGACCAGGTGGCGCCGGCATCGTTCTCGATCGCGGATTTTCGCGCCCGCGTCGCGGCGCAGGCCGAGGTGCAGCCAGACGACGAGTTCGGCGATCATCGCTTCAATCCCGGCCATCCCAGGCTGCGGCACATAAAGCCGCTGCGCGACGCCGCGGTGCTTATCCCGGTCATCGATCACGCCGACGGCGCCACGGTGCTGCTCACCAAGCGAGCGGAAAAACTGCGCAGCCATTCCGGCCAGGTGGCCTTTCCCGGCGGCACGATCGACCCCACCGATCCCGGCCCCGAGGCCACCGCGCTGCGCGAGACCTTCGAGGAGATCGGCCTCGACCGCGACCACATCGAGATCATCGGCCGCATGCCCGACTATGTTTCCGGCAGCGGCTATCGCATCGTGCCGGTGCTTTCCGTGGTGCGGCCGGGCTTTTCGCTGACGCTCAATGCCGACGAGGTCGACGCGGCCTTCGAAGTGCCGCTGCGCTTCCTGATGGACCCCGCCAACCATGCCCGCGACAGCCGCATGTGGAACGACCTCGAATGGTTCTTTTACGAGATGCCCTATGGCGGCCAGCGCATCTGGGGCGTCACCGCCGGCATCATCCGCACGCTCTATGAAAGGTTCTATGCGTGAGCGCCGAGATGTCTCTGTCGGGCAGGGCCGGCTGGCTCGGCGAAAAGCATCTGCAGCGCCTGCTTGCCGCGCTGAAGGAGGGCGGCGAGGAGGCGCGCGTGGCGGGCGGCGCGGTGCGCAATGCGCTGATCGGCCAACCGGTCGCCGACATCGACATCGCCACCACGACCGTGCCCGAGGAAACGATCCGCCGTGCCGAGGCCGCCGGCTTCAAGACGGTGCCGACCGGCATCGAGCATGGAACCATCACGGTGGTCGCGGGCGGCAAGCCCTATGAAGTCACCACCCTCAGGGCCGATATCGAGACCGACGGCCGGCGGGCGAAAGTGACGTTCGGGCGCGACTGGAAGCTTGACGCAGAACGGCGCGACTTCACCATCAACGCGCTCTATGCCGAGGCCGACGGCACGGTCGTGGACCTTGTCGGCGGTGTCGCCGATATAGCGGCGCGGCGGCTGCGCTTCATCGGCGATCCGGAGGCGCGCATCCGCGAGGATTACCTGCGCATCCTGCGCTTCTTCCGCTTCTTTGCCTGGTATGGCGACGGCCGGCCCGACGCCGAAGGCCTGAAGGCCTGCGCCAGGCTGAAGGACGGGCTAAGCAGGCTTTCGGCCGAGCGCATCTGGTCCGAATTGAAGAAGCTGCTTTCGGCGCCGGATCCCTCGCGCGCCCTGTTGTGGATGCGCCAGGCCGGCGTGCTGTCCGCCGTGCTGCCGGAGAGCGAGAAGTGGGGCATCGACGCCATTCACGGGCTGGTCAGGACCGAAAAGGACCTCGGCTGGGCGGCCGATCCGATGCTGAGGCTGGAGGCCGTCGTTCCGCCGGATGCCGCGCGCATGAAGACGCTTGCCGAAAGGCTGAGATTTTCAACCGCGGAGGGGGAGCGGCTGCGGCACTGGGCGCTGACCGTTCCGACTGACTCCAGGGCGACCGAGACGGAATTCTCGAAAAAGCTCTATTTCGGCAATCGCGGCGGTTTTCTTGACCGGCTGCGGCTCGCGCTCGCCGCGGCGCGGGGGCGCGCCGTCGTAGACAACCAGGCAATGATGGAAGCCGGCGGCTACTCGCGCCTGCTCAATTTCGCCCTGAAGTGGGAAAGACCCGTCTTTCCGATCAAGGGCGCCGACCTGACCGAGCTCGGCGCGTCGCCAGGTCCGAAGCTTGGCGCCACGCTGAAAAACCTCGAGAGGGAATGGGTGGATTCCGGGTTCACCATGGATCGCGGCGCGCTGCTCAAACGCGCCGCGAGAGCTCTTGACGCTTAGATCCGGAACGGTCGCTGCCGCTCAATGTATAGCCACGGGTGCCAACGCCCGCGAAAGGCTTGCTTCGCCCTTGCCGTAAACGGAAGGGTCGTAATTGACCAGAGTGTCGGTGCGAGCGGTGTTGAGCAGGTCGTTCGTGATCTGAACCGGCGTCGCCCTGGTGAATTTGCTGCCGATGATCGCGGCGTAGCCGGAGATGATCGGCGCGGCGAAGGACGTGCCGTAGAGGCCGGTCTTGTCGCCTTCGACGCCGACCACCAGGAAATGGCTCTGCACGGTCGGGTCGGAGCCGGCATAGTTGGAATACCAGGCAAGCTGAGCCTTGCTGGATGTCGTGCCATTCGTCGACAGCGCGCCGACGAAGACCGCGGTCGGTTTGCCGATCAGGGCAAGGTCGAGATAATCCTGCTGGCCGTTGACGACGCCACCGATGGCGACCGAGTCATTGCCGGCCGCCTTCGAGACGATGGCCGATCCCTTGCTGGCGTAGGAGATAATCGAGGACTCCTCCGGAGCCCACCAGATCTGGTTCACGCTGTAGCCCGCGGTGGTGTACATGCCGTAGCTGAGGTTGAGCACGTTCAGGCCGCGTGCCAGCGGGACGGCCGAACTCGTCGAGAAATCCTTGGAGCGGATGGTCGCGGCGGGCGCAATCATGCTTGCTTCCTCCCGCGTCCATTCGCCGTGCCGCTGGTATTGCGTGCCGATGCCGAAATTGCCGTAAAAGCGCGATGAACTGCTGAAGTCGTCGACGATGGTGATGGTGACGCCCTTGCCCTTGTAGCCGGCTGCCCATGCGGCGCCGACGTCGGGGCTCATCCAGCTCTGCAGCGCCTGGGTCGTCGCCCTGAGGGCCGGTATCTTTGCGCTTACGCATATGGATCCGCCGCCGTGGCACAGCGCGGCCGTCTGGTCCGCGTCGGGGGCTTCCTGCGCCGACGCGATGGACGCCGGCAGAAGGACGAGCGCCGCGGCAATACCGAACTTCCAGAAATTACCAGACATGGTCTTACTCCCGGTCAAGCAGGAACGAGGATGGACGATCGCGAAGTTCGGGAGCAGGAAGATTTCTCATGCACGGCATCCCGGGGATCAGAAAGTAACACGGTAATTGAGCCACAGGCGCAGCCTTTCGGGTGTAGCGTTAACCAGATATTTCAGCGTTTCCTCAGGCGCCGTCTCGCCGGCGGCGAGCCGGCAGTTGACGCTATAGGTGCCCAGATCCCCGTAGTCGGCCACGCAAGGCTTTTCGGTCAGATTGCCGCCGAAGGTCGAGGTAACCGAAAGAGATAGTGTGCTGTTCAGGCTTGGATGGGTCTGGGTGAGGAAACCGAGCTTGAGGCTGGGCGCAATGCGGTACTTCTCGGCTTGTTCCCCGGTCCCGAACCCCCACAGAATGCCGCTGTTTTCGGTAAGCTGCGTGAGAAAATCGACGTGCATGTCGACCCAATTGCTGTGGTACCAGCGATTGAACGAGACCCAGCTTCCGTCCTGTAGCTCATAGCCGCCAGCGCCGAGGCCTCTGGCGCGGTCGCTGAGCCAAGACCCCTGGTGGATATCGACAATCGACGTGGTCATTTCCTGGGCCATCGCCGGCGCGACACCAAGGCATGCGCATAGCAGGAGCACCGCTGCACCAAAACCGTCTCGATTGTCGGACCTTTCGCGCATGCGCGAAGCACCTCGTCCCATCGGATCCGGACGCGCCTTTTCATGGCGAACGGCTCCTCGGGCAGCCGCCATGGCCGGATCATGCGCCTGACGTTCGCATGGAGACTGTTACCGCGGGGTTATCCCGGCCGGTACGAATATAAGTTTTTGCTTGAATTCGCCGGCAAGGCTGCTTGCCGGCGATCGGAGCAGATCGTCGCGAAAAGAGCGGGATGCGCCGGATTCAGCATCCCGCTCGATGCCTTGTCGATTGTGTCGTGCGGAATCCCGGAGTTGGCTGACGCCTCAGGCAGCGTCACGGACCTTCTGGATGCGCGAGCGAATCGCCTCGATCATCGTCTCGCGAATGATCGTTTCGCCATGCGTTTCACGCAGATGCTCGACGGCGCGGCGCATGACCTCCGCTTCTTCTTCTGCGCGCGTGTGCCAGTCACAGCCCGGAACGAGTGTTCCGCATTGGAATTCCTTCATGGTCGTTCCTTTCCTCGTTGGCGCGGCTCGGTTTGGACTTCCGTTCCATGTGCTTGTTTTTTAAGCAATTCCGCATGGGAAACCGCTGCGCACGTTCCTGGAATTGCTCAGTTGGACTACCATAACACACACTTGCGGTTTCGGTTGCATCGACGCCGGGCGACCGTTCGCTCTTCACCATCTTCGAATGGGACAATACGGCCAGCCTTCCGCTAACCGGATTCTTACGGCCACTTTACCTCGGGCGGCATGCTGGACAGGATCGAGGCGACATTGCCGCCGGTTTTCAGGCCGAAGATGGTGCCGCGATCATGGAGCAAGTTGAACTCGACGTAACGGCCACGCCGGACCAGCTGTTCCTCGCGGTCGCCGTCGGTCCAGTTCTGGTTGAAATTGCTCCGCACCAGATGGGAATAGACGACGAGGAACGAGCGCCCGACGTCCTGTACGAAATTGAAATCGGCGTCCCAGCCGCCCTGGTCCTCGCCCGAATGCAGCCAGTCGAAAAAGATGCCGCCGACGCCGCGCGGCTCGTTGCGATGCGGCAGGAAGAAGTATTCGTCGCACCAGGCCTTGAATTTCGGGTAGTCGGCCACGGCAGCGTTCTTCTCGCAGGCGAACTGCATGGCGCGGTGGAAGGCGAGCGTGTCGGCATCGTCCTGGGTGCGGCGGCGGTCGAGCACCGGCGTCAGGTCGGCGCCGCCGCCGAACCACTGGCGCGTGGTCACGACCATGCGCGTGTTCATGTGCACGGCCGGCACGTTGGGGTTCCACGGATGGGCGATCAGCGAAATGCCGCCCGCCCAGAAGCGCGGATCCTCCTCGGCGCCTGGGATCTGCTTCCTGAATTCGGGGGAGAATTCGCCATGGACGGTCGAGGTATGCACGCCGACCTTCTCGAAGACGCGGCCGCGCATCATCGACATGGTGCCGCCGCCCTTGCCTTCGTCTCGCTCCCAGGGCGTCTTCTCGAAACGGCCGGGCGACCACGAGGACAGAGGCCCCTGTAGCTCCTGCTCGAGTTGCTCGAAGGTGGCGCAGATGCGCTCGCGCAGCGCTTCGAACCAGAGGCGGGCCTTCATCTTCTTCTGCTCGATGTCGGCCGGCAGCCCCACCGGAAGGTCAGGTCGTTCCAAATCCGTCTCCAGTCACAGGCCCACTTGCCTGACAAATGACTCGTTTTTTCTGCGCGCGATCCCTAATCTCTTAAAGGCAAGGGTCAAGTCCTGTCTGACCAAGGCGCAAAGGAGTTCCTTCGTGCGCACTCCGGCAAGACCGCCGCTGGATGGCTTGAAGAAGAGGCTGGAGCGCTCGCGGGCCGAGCGCGAAAGACAGCCACGCGACGGATTCTTGCGCGAAACCTTCGTGCTGCCGCGCCCGGCCGCGCGCCTCAAGGCGAAGGAATGGTTCGAGCGTTTCCCCAAGCAGGCCTACTGGACCGAGATCGAAAGCTGGTTCGAACGGCCTGGCGACGTCATCGAATTCACCATGCGACGGCTGCCGGCGGCGGATTAGGATGTCCTCGCCCCGTTTACGGGGAGAGGATGCCGGCAGGCAGGTGAGGGGCGGCGCCGGCTTGCGAGATTGTCGCATAGCCAGACGATGGTTTTGGCGTCGCCCGGGGCAGCCAGTCGGCGGGGTCAGCGCCGCCCCTCATCCGCTCTTCGGGCACCTTCTCCCCGTGAACAGGGAGAAGGAAGAACCAGCCGCCTGGCCCCGGTACCCTCCCTGGCCAGTCGGTCCTCCCTGTTCCTCAGCGGACACTTGTCGATCGACATGCAGCCGCAGCCGATGCAGTCGGTCAGCCCGTCGCGCAGCTTCTTCAACTGGCTGATCTTATGGTCGAGCCCGTCGCGCCAAGCCGTTGAAAGCAGATTCCAATCCTCGCGCGTCGGCGTGCGTCCCTCGGGCAGAGACTGGAAAGCGGCGGCGATCTCGGCCAGCGAGATGCCGACCTCCTGGGCGACGCGGATGATCGCCACGCGCCGCAGCACGTCGCGGCTGTAGCGCCGCTGGTTGCCCGCCGTGCGATGGCTGCGGATCAGCCCGCGCGCCTCGTAGAAATGCAGCGCCGATACCGCCACGCCGCTGCGCATCGCCACCTGACCAACCGTCAGTTCCCTTACCGGAGCCATTCGTACATTTCCGCTTGACCTCAAGTTAGGTTGAGCTTGTAGCGAGGATATCCCGACAAGGCAATTGATGGAGAAGGCGATGTGCGCCTGGGCGAGAATGACGCCTCAAGTGGAGGTCCTACGCGACCGGGGCGAGGGGCTGAGGATCCTATCCGAGCTGGCGGAGCGCTTCGCCCGCGACCATGGCGGCGGACAGCGCAACATTGATGCTGCGCGCGCCCGGCCGCATCGGAATGGTCAGTCGCGCATCCGCCGCCTGGTGGACATCTTCCGGCACGCCGGCGGACTCACGGCCGAACAGAATGATGTCGCCGGCGGCGAAAGCGAAGTCCGTATAGGCGGTCGCGGCCTTGGTGCTGAGCAGCACAAGGCGCCGGGCGTTCGCCCTGCGCCATTCCTCGAAGGCGTGCCAGTCGGCATGGCGGGAAAGCGCCGCCATTTCGAGGTAGTCCATGCCGGCCCGTTTGAGCGCCCTGTCGGAGAGCGGGAAGCCGGCCGGCTCGATGATGTCGACACCAAGATCGAGGCAGGCGGCGAGGCGCAGGATTGTCCCGGTGTTGCCGGCTATATCCGGCTGGTAGAGCGCGATGCGGAGACGGTCGTTCATTTCCGCATCCTGCTAATAAGTGGCAGATCGGCCACAGGCCTCTCCAGCTTTTGGCGAATTCTGGACTGGCGGGTGGCCATTTTCTGCGAAGTCGAGTATATGCCACCCATCGTCAACCCGAACCGAAGGAGGGGGACCACATGATGACCATGCACACTCAGCTCCTCTCCGGGCAGCTCCTCTCCGGGGCTCCAGTATGCCCAATGGCGGTTTCGGTACGACGATTCTTCTGACACTTTAAGGCCTCATCGCACCGATTCCCGCCGGACCCAGTTTTCGGCTTCGAAGGAATCTTGCGATGTTTTTCAAACTGCCAAAGGGGCGCCGTGCCTCAGCTGAACGTGTCGAGACCGACGTTTGTCGTCGTGTCGAGACCGACGCTTTTCGTCGTGTCCTGACCGAGGCGTTGCGTGCCTCCGGCCGAATGCCGGAGGTCGAATCCGCATCACCGTTTTTAACGCATTTGCACATGGAGGACGCACCGATGTTCGATCCATTCAGAGTACCCGGCTCGAGAAGCCTGCACGAGCGCAAGATGGCGACCTGGGCGCTGCTGATCGGCGAGACCTACTCGTCGGCGGTACATGCCGAGGAGCGCCGGCGTCCGCATCGCGGCATGCTGCCGGATGTCGACTTCTCGCGCGCCGTGCCCGACCACAGCCGGCCTTCGCTGGTGCGCCGTGTCGCAAGGCTGTTCCGGCCGGGCGAGAAAGCGCGGGCTGGCGACAGCTTGTCGTCAGGAAGTTCGGGGCCGTCAGGATCCTCCGGCGAGCCTGTCGGCGAAAAGCCCTCGACACCCTATATTGCGCGAAGCAGGGGCAGCGATGCGGATGAGCCCGTATCGCCGGCCCGCGGCGGCGCGCGGCCGAGGAATCCTATCCATCAATCCCGCGCCGCGTGAGCGCATAGACAGCCGAGTGCCCGCTAATGTTCCGCTGGTTTGAAAAGAGGCTCGATCCGTTTCCCGCCGCGGAGCCGGTCGAGCCGCCGAGGACGCTGATCGCCTTCTGCGTGCATTACACGCGCGGCGCCTGGCCCTACATCCTCCTCGACGCGGTGCTGGTGACGGCGATCGCCTTCACTGAAGTCTGGATGTTCGGGTTCATGGGGCGCATCGTCGATTGGCTGTCGGCGCAGAACCGCGAAACCTTCCTGCAAACCGAGAGCTGGAAGCTTGCCGGCATGGCTTTCGTCGTGCTGTTCGCGCTGCCGGGCACGGTCTGGCTGCATTCGCTGCTCAACCAGCAGACGCTGATGGGCAACTATCCCATGCGCATACGCTGGCAGGTGCATCGCTACCTGCTCAAGCAGTCCATGACCTTCTATCAGGATGAATTCGCCGGCCGCATCGCCACCAAGCTGATGCAGACAGCGCTCGCGGTACGCGAATGCGTGATCAAGCTGATCGATGTCCTCAACTACGTCATCGTCTATTTCCTCGGCATGCTGTTCATCGTCGGCTCGGCAGACTTGCGGCTGGCGGCGCCGCTTGCCGTCTGGCTGGTCGGCTATATCGGGCTGCTGCGCTATTTCATTCCGCGGCTGGGCAAGGTCGGCGAGGAGCAGGCCAACGCGCGCTCGACCATGACCGGCCGTGTCGTCGACAGCTACACCAACATCCAGACGGTGAAGCTGTTTTCCCACGCCCGCCGCGAGGCGGCCTTCGCCAAGGAAGGCATGGGAAGCTTCCTCGATACGGTCTACCGCTCGATGCGGCTGGTGACGCAGCTATACGGGATGCTCTACATCCTGAATTCGCTGCTCCTGTTCTCCGTGACGGCGATCTCGCTGTGGCTGTGGCTCGGCGAAGCGGTGACGATCGGCGCCGTCGCCGTGGTCATCGGCCTGGTGCTGCGCATGTGGGGCATGTCGCAGTGGATCATGTGGGAGATGTCGGGCCTGTTCGAGAATATCGGCACGGTGCAGGACGGCATCCAGTCGATCTCGCTGCCGCGCCTGGTCGAGGACAGGCCGGGGGCCAAGGACATCGCCGTCACCCGCGGCGAGATTCGCTTCGAGGACATCCGCTTCCATTACGGCAGGCAGAAGGGCGTCATCGAGAACCTGTCACTCACCGTCAGACCCGGCGAGAAGGTCGGCATCGTCGGCCGTTCCGGCGCCGGCAAGTCGACGCTGGTCAACCTGCTGCTGCGCTTCTACGACCTGGAAAGCGGCCGGATCCTGATCGACGGCCAGGAGATCGCCGCGGTGACGCAGGATTCGCTGCGCGCGCAGATCGGCATGGTGACGCAGGACACCTCGCTGCTGCACCGCTCGGTGCGCGACAACATCCTATACGGCCGACCTGACGCGACCGACGAGCTGCTGCTCGAGGCGGCGCGGCGGGCGGAGGCGCTGGAATTCATCGGCGGGCTTTCGGACCACAACGGCCGCAAGGGATTCGACGCCCATGTCGGCGACCGGGGCGTCAAATTGTCCGGCGGCCAGCGGCAGCGCATCGCCATTGCCCGCGTTATGCTGAAGGACGCGCCGATCCTTATCCTCGACGAGGCGACCTCGGCGCTCGATTCGGAAGCCGAGGCGGCGATCCAGGAGAACCTCTACAAGCTGATGCAGGGCAAGACCGTGATCGCCATCGCGCACCGGCTGTCGACCATCGCTGCGATGGACAGGCTCGTCGTCCTGGACAAGGGCCGTGTCATCGAGGAAGGGTCGCATGAGGAACTCGTCGCGAAGGGCGGGCTCTATGCCCAACTCTGGCAGCGCCAGTCCGGCGGCTTCCTGCTGGACGACGCGCCGGCCGAGGCCGACGCCAGGGCATCGGCGGCTCAATCCGAGATGGCTGCCGAATGACACTGCCGCGGTTCGCACAGGCTCTTGGGACTGACAATTGCGAGGGGACTGACAATCGCGGGAAATTCGATCCGGGCGTAACCGCCGCCCCTAGAGCAATTCCAGGAAA
>LM655200.1:9488-113647 GCA_000824825.2 Mesorhizobium sp. ORS 3324 | reverse complement strand
AATTGCGTAAAAACAAATAGTTAGAGCAGTTCAGCGTTTCCGTGAAACGATGAACTGCTCTAGGTGAAACACTACAGAGACAAAAGCGTGCCGGGAGGGCCGATACCGGCCCCGGAAGAGAAAAATGTTCGAGCGCATATTCGCCTGGTTTGAAAGCCGTTACTCGCCGGTGGCGCTGGCCGACGACAGGCAGCCTCCAATGGGGCTGTGGAAATTCTACTGGTATTTCATAAGGCAGTTTCGCGCCGCCTATTGCCTACGCATGTCGATCGTCGCCCTCGGCGCCGTGGCGGACGCGATGCTGCCGATCTTTGTCGGCCTGATCGTGGGCGCGCTTTCCGACGCGAAGCCCGGGAATTTCTTTGCGGCCCACGGGATGCTGCTTGCCGCGATGGCATTCGTCGTGCTGCTGCGTCCGCTCTCGATGATCGTTGACGCGCTCATTCGCAATCATGCCATCGCGCCGAACCTTATCGATCTCATCCGCTGGCAAAGTCATTGGCACGTGGTGCGCCAGGACTGGTCTTTTTTCCAGAACGACTTCGCCGGCCGCATCGGAACCAAGGTCATGCAGAGCGGCGATTCAGTGGAGATGAGCGTCAACCTGACGATCGACGCCGTCTGGTATGCGCTGGTCTTCGTGGCGGTGGCCGTGGCGGTGTTGGCGCGGCTCGACCCGATCCTGCTGGCGGCGGTTCTGGTTTGGCTGGTGCTCTACTGCCTGCTCTTCCGGTTTTCGATGCCGAGGATCACGCAATGGTCGGCCGCCTTGTCGGAGCGTTGGTCGGTGGTGAGCGGCCGCATGGTCGACAGCTACGCCAACATCCTGACGCTCAAGACGTTCTCGACCGGCGAGCATGAAGACAAATATGTCTCACAAGCAGTGATCGAGCACGCCGACACGTTTTACCGGCTGATGCGCGTCTTCACGCTGATGTGGTCGACATTGTTCGTGCTGAACGCGGTGCTGCATGTCGCCATGAGCTGGCTTGCTCTTGCAGGCTGGAACGCCGGCGAGATGACCACGGCGGCCGTGGCGACGGCGATACCGTTCGCGCTGCAGATCACCAACATCTCCGGCAGGATCCTCGATGTCGGCGCGAATGTCTTTCGGCAGATCGGTGTCGCCAGCAATTCCATGACAACGATCGCGCGTCCCATCACCATGCAGGACAAGCCGGACGCGCCCGCCCTCGTCGTCAGCGCCGGCGGCATCGAGTTCGACCGGGTGAATTTCAACTACTGGCGCAAGGACGGCAAAGGCGGCGTCATCGACAATCTCTCGCTGAAGATCGCGCCGGGCGAGCGCGTCGGCCTCATCGGGCGCTCCGGAGCAGGCAAGTCGACGCTGGTCAGCCTCGTGCTGCGGCTGTTCGACGTGCAGGACGGCAAGGTGCTGATCGATGGACAGGACATCCGCCACGTCTCGCAGGAGAGCGTTCGCGCGGCGATCGGCTTCGTCAATCAGGATACGTCGCTTTTGCATCGATCCGTTCGCGAGAACCTCAAATATGGACGCCAGTCCGCCAGCGACGCGCAGATGTTCAACGCCGCGAAAGCCGCTCAAATCGCCGACGTGATCGCCGGACTGGCCGACCTGCAGGGTCGGAGCGGCTATGACGCGCTTGTGGGCGAACGCGGGGTAAAGCTGTCCGGCGGCCAGCGGCAACGTATTGCCATTGCCCGCGTTATGCTGAAGGACGCGCCGATCCTGATTCTCGACGAGGTTACTTCTGCGCTCGATTCGGAGGTAGAAGCGGCCATTCAGGAGAACCTTTACAAGCTCATGCAAGGCAAGACCGTCATCGCCATCGCCCACCGGCTGTCGACCATCGCCGCAATGGACAGGCTGGTGGTGATGGACAAAGGACGCATCGTCGAGGAAGGCTCGCACGAGACGTTGATCGCCAAAGGCGGGCTTTATGCCCAGCTCTGGCGGCGCCAATCGGGCGGTTTCCTGCTCGACGAGCAACCGGCCGCAGAGCCGCCGGCAAAAGGTGAAGCCGCGGCATGATGAAGGCCATCTATCGCTGGTTCGAGCGCTGGGTGTTCCCGTTCCGCGAGCCCGCGAATCTTCGGCCACCCGCCAGCGTCGGCGGCTTCCTTTGGCACTATGTCGGTCAGGCGAAGCTCGCATTCTTCGCCATGCTCGTCATCGGCGGCGTAGCGCCGCTGGTCGAGGCCGGGCTGTTCTATTTCGTCGGCCGTCTGGTCGATATCCTCGACCAGCTGCCCGGCCAGCGCAGCTGGCATGCGCTGTGGACGGCCGCCGGTCCCGAGCTTCTGTTCATGGGCGCGGTGGTGCTGATCATCCGCACGGCCGTCGTCGGCCTTTCGGCGCTGGTCGACGAGCAGACGATCACGCCGGGTTTCTACAATCTGGTGCGCTGGCAGGCGCATCGGCATGTCTCGCGCCAGTCCTACGCCTTCTTCCAGAACGACTTCGCCGGGCGCATCGCAACGAAAGTCTGGCAGGCGGGTCAGGCGACAGGCGACCTGATGGAGAGCTTCCTGGAGGTCGTCTGGTTCATGATCATCTACACGGTGACGACGCTGGCGCTGGTCGCCGGCCTCGACCTCAGGCTGGCAGCGCTGGTGGTGATCTGGATCGTCGCCTTCGGCTGGCTGGCCAGGCTCTATTTGCCGTCGATCCGCAAGCATGCCGAGGCGACCGCCGAAGCCGGCTCGATGATCAACGGCCGCATCGTCGATTCCTATTCCAACGTACAAACGCTGAAGCTGTTCGCGGCCGACGGCGACGACCGCTACATCCGCAACGGCTTCGACATCTATCTCGATGCGCTGCGGCCCTTCACGCGGCGGCTGACCGGCGTGCGCATGGCACTGACGATGCTTTCGGGCGTCATGATCACCGCGATCGCCGCCTTCGCCATCTATCTCTGGGTCGAAGGCTCGATCACCGTCGGCGCCGTCGCCTTCACGCTGTCCTTGGTGCTCCGGCTGAACATGCTGCTCGGCCGCCTGATGATGCAGATGAACAGTATCTTGAGGAATCTCGGCGTGCTGGAGAATTCCAAGGCGCTGATCTCGCAGTCGCTTGGCCTGACCGACGCGCCGGGCGCCAAGGAACTCGTCGTCACCGGCGGCCGCATCGACCTCAAGCACGTCACCTTCCACTACGGCAAGGGGGCAGGGGTTCTCGACGGCATCGATCTCGTGGTGCGGCCGGGCGAGAAGGTCGGGCTGGTCGGCCCGTCGGGCGCCGGAAAGACGACGCTCGCCAATCTCATCCTGCGCCTCTACGACCTCGAAGGCGGCAAGATCCTGATCGACGGGCAGGATGTCGCGCATGTGACGCAGAATTCGCTGCGCGCCAATATAGGCGTGGTCAGCCAGGATACGGCGCTCTTCCATCGCTCGCTGCGCGACAACATCAGGCTCGGCATGCCGGACGCGACCGATGCGCAAGTGGTCGTCGCCGCGCGTAAAGCCGAGGCGCATCAATTCATCATGGGCCTGCGCGACAACCGCGGGCGCGTCGGCTACGAAGCCTATGTCGGCGAGCGCGGCGTCAAGCTCTCCGGGGGGCAGCGGCAGCGCGTGGCGATCGCCCGGCTCTTCCTGAAGGACGCGCCCATCCTCATCCTCGACGAGGCGACCTCGGCGCTCGATTCCGATATCGAGGCGGCGATCCAGGAGAATCTGGCGCGGCTGATGGAGGACAAGACCGTCATCGCCATCGCGCACCGGCTGTCCACCATCGCGGCGCTCGACCGGCTGGTTGTGCTCGACGGCGGCCGCATCGTCGAACAGGGCACGCATGATGAGCTGGTGGCGCTCGACGGTCTCTACGCGCGACTGTGGAAGCGGCAGTCCGGCGGCTTCCTGTTCAATGAGGAAAGCGTGCTGGAAGAGACGCGGCCGGCAGAGTAGAACGCAGCCATGTCGGTCAGAATGCCCACGAATTTCGGACGATCGGGCGTGCAGGAAAGCGCGCTCGACATGCTCGGCCACGAGATCCTCGCCGAAAAGGCGGCCGCCCTTGGCCGCGCCGGCCAGCGCGTCGAGGAAACCCTGGCAAAGCTGCGCCAGAACGGCGAAGGCGGCGATCGCAGCCGGCTGCTCAAGGAAGCAGCGGCGGCCGTCCACGCCTATTTCATCCAGCGCGAGCTCTGTGGCCTGCGCAAGCATGACGCCGTGATCCGCGAATACAATATCCCAAGGGCTGTGCTGGTCAGGCTCGGCGCGAGCTAGATCGCGACGCAATCTATCTCGGCCATTCACTGATTTCGCTGCCGATTTCCCGCTGTTTTCCGGCATCCGGCGGGTCGCCGGCGAAGCTCTCGCCCTGACCGCAGCGCATGCCCGCGACAATGTGCCCTTGTGGCCTCACCCGACTGGACAAAAACGGGCTGCACGCATAAACCGAACTCCAAATGCCGGAGGAATTCGCTAGCCTGTTCGCCATGCGCTGTCGGGCGGGCGCGATCGAGCGGGGAACAAGGCTCGTCCGCCGGCACTGAAGAGGCGAAAGGATCAGGCACCCGTGAGCGCAACCGACATCCACGATCCCAACCGTCGCGATTTCCTCTACGTTGCCACCGGCATGGCCGCCGTGGTTGGCGCAGGGGCCGTCGCCTGGCCGTTCATCGACCAGATGCGCCCGGACGCCTCGACGCTGGCGCTGGCCTCGGTCGAGGTCGATGTCTCGTCGCTGCAGCCCGGCAGCTCGCTGATCGTCAAGTGGCGCGGCAAGCCGGTCGTGGTGCGCAACCGCACCGAGAAGGAAATGAAGGACGGCGCGGCGGTCAGCCTTAATGACCTCAAGGATCCAATCGCCCGCAACGCCAACCTGGCGGCCGACGCGCCGGCAACCGACGCCAACCGCACCACGCCCGGCAAGGAAGCCTGGATGGTCATGGTGCAGGTCTGCACCCATCTCGGCTGCATCCCGCTCGGCCAGGAAGGCGATTTCGGCGGCTGGTTCTGCCCGTGCCACGGCTCGCAGTACGACACCGCCGGACGCATCCGCAAAGGCCCGGCGCCTGAGAACATGGCGATACCGGTCTACCAGTTCATTTCCGACACCAAGATCCGTATCGGCTGAGGCAGGGGATATTTCTATGAGCGAGGGACATTCCACCTACACGCCGAAGAATGGCATCGAGCGCTGGTTCGACGCCCGCATGCCGCTGCCGCGGCTGGTCTATGACAGCTTCGTCGCCTATCCGGTGCCGCGCAACCTCAACTACATGTGGACGTTCGGTGGCATCCTGTCGATCATGTTGGCCGCGCAGATCCTGACCGGCATCGTGCTGGCCATGCACTACACGTCCGACACCAATCTCGCCTTCGATTCGGTCGAGAAGATCATGCGCGACGTGAATTCAGGATGGCTCTTGCGCTATCTCCATTCCAACGGCGCTTCGTTCTTCTTCGTCGCCGTCTACATCCACATCTTCCGCGGGCTCTTCTACGGCTCCTACAAGGCGCCGCGCGAGCTGCTCTGGATCCTCGGCTGCATCATCTACCTGTTGATGATGGCCACCGGCTTCATGGGCTACGTGCTGCCCTGGGGACAGATGAGCTTCTGGGGCGCCACGGTCATCACCGGCTTCTTCAGCGCCATTCCGCTGGTCGGCAACTGGATCCAGGAACTGCTGCTTGGCGGTTTCGCCGTCGACAATCCGACGCTGAACCGCTTCTTTGCGCTGCATTACCTGTTGCCGTTCATGATCGCCGGCGTCGTCGTGCTGCACATCTGGGCGCTGCACGTCGTCGGCCAGTCGAACCCGACCGGCATCGAGGTCAAGTCGAAGACCGACACGGTTCCGTTCACGCCCTACGCCACCATCAAGGACGCGTTCGGCATGATGGTGTTCCTGTTCGTCTTCGCCTATTTCGTCTTTTACCTGCCGAACTATCTCGGCCACCCGGACAACTATACGGTCGCCAACCCGCTGAAGACGCCGGCCCACATCGTTCCGGAATGGTACTTCCTGCCGTTCTACGCGATCCTGCGCGCCATCACCTTCAACATCGGGCCGATCAATTCCAAGCTCGGCGGCGTACTGTGCATGTTTGGCGCCATCGCCATGCTGTTCCTGGTGCCGTGGCTCGACACCTCCAAGGTGCGTTCGGCGGTCTACCGGCCCTGGTACAAGCTGTTCTTCTGGCTGTTCGTGGCCGACGCCATCCTGCTCGGATGGCTGGGCTCGCAGCCGGCGGAAGGCTCTTACGTGTTCATGGCGCAGATGGCGACGCTGTTCTACTTCGCCTTCTTCCTGGTCATCATGCCGGTGCTCGGCCTGATCGAGACGCCGCGGCGCATGCCGAACTCGATCACCGAGGCGGTGCTGGAAAAGAACAAGCGGGCCGGCGGATATCCGACAGGCGCGGCGGCCGCGCCGGAAACCAAGGGCTGAGAATCTGAGGGGATTTGGCATGAAGAAGATTCTCACCTCGCTGGCGCTGCTTGGCCTGGTGGCCGCGGGTACCGCAGCCATCGCCGCGGAAGAGCATAACCCTGCAGCACCGACGCACTTCCCAATCAATGAGCCGAAGGAAATGAGCTGGAGCTTCGCCGGCCCGTTCGGCACTTACGACAAGGCCCAGCTGCAGCGCGGCCTGAAGGTCTACAAGGAAGTCTGCTCGGCCTGCCACTCGATGAATCTGGTGGCGTTCCGCACGCTGGAAGGCCTCGGCTATTCGGAAGCGCAGATCAAGACGCTGGCCGCCGGATACACCATCCATGACGGCCCGAACGATGCCGGCGACATGTTCGACCGGCCGGGCAAGCCATCGGATCACTTCCCCGCGCCGTTCCCGAACACGGAAGCCGCCGCCGCCGCCAATGGCGGCGCCGCCCCGCCCGACATGTCGCTGCTCGCCAAGGCGCGCGGCGTTGAGCGCGGCTTCCCGCGCTTCATCTTCGACATCTTCACCCAGTATGCCCAGGGCGGCCCGGACTATATCCATTCGCTCTTGACCGGCTACGATCAGACGCCGCCGGCCGGCATGGTGATCCCGGAAGGCACGCACTACAATCCGTACTTCCTGTCCGGCGTGTCGCTGAAGATGCCGAAGCCGCTCTCGGACGGCCAGGTGACCTATGACGACGGCTCACCGCAGACCGTCGACCAGTATGCCCGCGACGTTGCCGCCTTCCTGATGTGGGCCGCGGAGCCGCATCTTGAGGAGCGTAAGAAGACCGGCTTCCGCGTGCTGGTGTTCATGCTGCTCTTCGGCGCGCTGGTCTACATGACCAAGCGCAAGGTGTGGGCCGACGTGCCGCACTGAGGCCAGCGATCGGTGGCAAAGGTTCGAAAGGGCGCCGCAGGGCGCCCTTTTTCTTTTGGCGGCGGGCTCAACGCTCCGGCCATGTCATATGGCCGTCACCGCATCCGACGATCCTGCGTTGCTCTCACCAAAGGATCGCACCCATGAAAAGATTTGCGCCGTTTGCAGCCATACTGCTTGTTCTCGTTGCCGGCACTACGGTCCGCGCCGAGGACGCCCAGCCCTTCGTCACCAGCAAGGACATCGATCTGACGATGATCCTGCCGCCGCCACCGGCAAACGATTCGGCCGAGACCAAGGCCGAACTCGCCGAGGTGCTCACGCTGCAGGTGACACGTACGCCCGAGATGGAAAAGCGGGCCATCGCCGACGCCGAGGAAAATGTCTGGCGCTTTGCCGATGTCATGGGGCCGAAGTTCAACAAGGAGACGCTGCCGAAGTTCGCTGCCTTCTTCGATCGCGTCACGGCCACCGAAGGCGCGGTCGTCGACCCCGCCAAGGATGTCTGGAAGCGTCCGCGCCCGCATCAGCTCAGCGATCTCGTCAAGCCGGTCGTGAAGCGGTCGAACTCCGGCTCCTGGCCGTCGGGCCATGCGACGGTCGGGACCATGATGGGCATCATCCTGTCCGACATGGTGCCTGAAAAGCGCGCCGAGATCATGGCGCGCGCGGCCGAATATGCCCATAATCGCGTAGTCGGCGGTATCCACTATCCGTCCGATATCGAGATGGGCAAGATATCCGGCAGCGTGATTGCCGCGGTCCTGCTCAGCCGCCCCGATTTCAAGGCTGAATACGAAGTAGCACGCTCCGAACTGCGTTCCGACCTCGGCATGTGACCTGGCTCCCGTGGAGCTGGCAGCAAGGGCGCCTTCGGGCGCCCTTTTCATGCGCTGAAGGCGAGGGGGAGGGAGACAGGGCCGAGGTCTTCCTGGGTGTATCGCTGCCGGTGAGGCGCGAGGGCTGCTAGAAGGTCGAGACAAGGCAGGTGCCGCCAATCCTTTGCCGGTTGCGCTTGTCTCCGGCGCTGCATCGCGGTAGCCGTTGCGGGTTGCGTTGCGCCGAGATGCGCGGACGCCACGCATACCGACAGCCCGACACGCGGAGAGCCCGTCTCATGAAATCCTCGCTCGAAGACACGCTGCTTGCCGCGATCCGCACAATTCCGGACTATCCGAGACCAGGCATCCTGTTTCGCGACATCACCACGCTGCTTGGCGACGCGCGCGCCTTTCGCCGCGCCATCGACGAGCTGGTACATCCCTATGCCGGCTTGAAGGTGGACAAGATCGCCGGCATCGAGGCGCGCGGCTTCATCCTGGGCGGCGCCGTGGCGCATCAGCTTTCGGCCGGGTTCGTGCCGATCCGCAAGAAGGGCAAGCTGCCTTATGAAACGGTGCGCGTCGCCTACAGCCTCGAATACGGGCTGGACGAGATGGAGATGCACAAGGACGGCGTGTTGGAGGGCGAGAAGGTGATTGTGGTCGACGATCTGATCGCCACCGGCGGCACGGCGGAAGCAGCGGTGAAGCTGCTCAGGCAGATCGGCGCCGACATCGTCGCCGCCTGCTTCGTCATCGACCTGCCGGATCTCGGCGGGCGCCAGAAGCTGGAGGCGCTCGGCGTGCCGGTCAGGACGCTGATCGGGTTCGAGGGGCATTGAAGCGCTTTCCCTTCTCCCACAACAAGGGGAGAAGGAGAGGTGGCGCTACTCCACCTTCACCAGCACGGCGCTGTCGAACTCGATGACCTTGTCGCCGGTCGAGTCAAAACCTTCGGAACGCAGCGTGAGCAGGTTCCAGCCGGTGCGCCCGGCAAGCGGACGGTGGGCGAGGGCGGTGCGAGTGAAGGTCACCGTCTCGCCGGCATAGACCGGCTTCAGCCATTTCAGGTTGCGGAAGCCCGGCGAGGGGCCGAATTCGGGCTGCGGCCCCGGTCCGGTCCAGCGCACGCCTTCGGTCTCCATGCGCTTTGCGAGGTTGTATTTCATCCAGGTGGCGGCGGTGTGCCAGCCGGACGCGCAGAGCCCGCCAAGCACGCTCTCCTTTGCCGCCTCCTCGTCGACATGGAAGATTTGCGGGTCGTATTTGCGGGCAAACGCCTTGATCTCTTCGGCTTCGAACCTGTGCGAGCCGAGCGTGACGGTTTCGCCGATCAGGAAATACTCGTCGAGCGTCACGCGGCGGCCTCGCGGGTGAGGAACATGCCGGTGTTCTCCAGCTCGAAGACGCAATCGCCGCGCTGGTTGAAGAGCTCGCTGCGCATGCTGACGAGGCCGAGCTGGGGCCTCGATTTGGATTGGCGCTTGGAAAGCACCGTGACCTTGCCGGTGAGCCGGTCGCCGGCCAGTACCGGCTTCTTCCATTTCACATGCTCGATGCCCGGCGAGCCCTGCGAGGTCGAATCGAGCAGGAAGGCGTCGCACAGCATGCGCATGAACATCGCACAGGTGTGCCAGCCCGAAGCCGAAAGCCCGCCCAGGATACTGGCCTTGCCGGCCTCCTCGTCGAGATGCATCGGCTGGGCATCGAATTCGCTGGCAAATTCGATGATCTCGGCGGCGCTGACATCCTTGCTGCCGAGCTCGAGCGAGGCGCCCTCGACGAAATCCTCATAGGCCCAGGTCTTTCCGGTCATGTCGGCAATCCGGTTGACGAATGCGTGATCCCCAAGTTCGGGCATCCCGGATGCAGGCCGAAGGCTATTTGGTCAAGTCCTTTCTGGTGAGCCAGCCGAACGCAACCGACGCCGCGCCGCCGGTCGGAGCCAGCCGCGGCGAGTCCAGCTGCATCACGAGATCTGGCCACGCGCCGGGCGGAAGAGTGGCGGAACGGCGGCGTCAGGTGTTGAACTTGAACAGCATGATGTCGCCGTCCTGGACGACATATTCCTTGCCTTCGTCACGCGCCTTGCCGGCCTCCTTGGCCGCCACTTCGCCGCCCAGCGTGACGAAGTCGTTGTAGGAGATCGTCTGCGCGCGGATGAAGCCGCGTTCGAAGTCGGTGTGGATGACGCCGGCCGCCTGCGGTGCCTTGTCGCCCTTGTGGATCGTCCAGGCGCGCGTCTCCTTCGGCCCGACGGTGAAATAGGTGATGAGCTGCAACAATTCGTAGCCGGCGCGGATCACCTTGTTGAGGCCCGGCTCGTCGAGGCCGATGGAGGCAAGGAATTCCAGTTCCTCCTCGTCGGAAAGTTGAGCGACTTCCGCCTCGATCGCCGCCGATATCACCACCGTGCCGGCGCCTTGCGCGGCGGCCATTTTCTCCACCGCCCTGGTGTGCTCGTTGCCGGTCGCGGCATCGGCCTCTGCGACGTTGCAGACATAGAGGACGGGATGCGAGGTGAGCAGGTTCAGGCCCTGCAGGATGCGCAGGTCCTCCGCCGCGATACCGTTGAGCAGCACGCGCGTCGGGCGGCCCGCCTGCAGCAATTCGAGCGCCGCCTCCATCATCGGCAGCACGGTCATTGCTTCCTTGTCCTTGCCGGCGGCGCGCTTGCGGACCTGGACGATGCGGCGCTCGAGGCTTTCCAGGTCGGCAAGCATCAGCTCGGTCTCGACGGTCTCGGCGTCGGCGACCGGATCGATGCGGCCTTCGACATGGGCGATGTCGTCATCCTCGAAGCAGCGCAGCACATGCACGATGGCGTCGACCTCGCGGATGTTGGCGAGGAACTGGTTGCCCAGCCCTTCGCCCTTGGAGGCACCGCGCACCAGGCCGGCGATGTCGACGAAGGAGATGCGAGTCGGGATGATCTCCTTCGACTTGCCGATCGCGGCGATCTTCTGCAGGCGCGGATCTGGCACCGCCACCTCGCCGGTGTTCGGCTCGATGGTGCAGAAAGGATAGTTGGCGGCCTGCGCGGCGGCCGTCCTCGTCAACGCATTGAACAGCGTCGACTTGCCGACGTTGGGCAAGCCAACGATGCCACATTTGAAACCCATCTTGTCCGGTCCTATCGGGAATTCGAAATTTGGTGAGGGCTATGGGCGAAAGGGGTGACGAACGTCAAGCCCCATGCCCTGATCGTGAAAGGGCCTAGTCCTTGCCGAACAGCTTCTTCAGCATCGCGGCCATCGGGCCGCTTTCGGGAACCTTCGCCGGCGGCTGCTGCGGGCGGGCCTGGCGGATGTGGCTCTGTTTTTTGGGAGCCTTGGGTGGCGGCCGGTCGTCGTCGCCGGTCGGCACCAGCTTGTCGCGCAAAGTGAGCGTGATGCGGTTCATGAACGAGGAGTCGTCGCCCTTGGCCAGCAGCGCGGCGTCATCGGCGATCGCGTCGAGCAACACGTCCAGCCATTCACGGTCGGCCTTGGCGAAATCGCCGAGCACATGGCCGTGCACCATCTCCTTGACGCCGGGATGGCCGATGCCAATGCGCACGCGGCGATAGGCATTGCCGACATGCTGGTCGAGCGAACGGATGCCGTTGTGGCCGCCGGAGCCGCCGCCCACCTTGACTCTGACCTTGCCGGCGGCGAGGTCGATCTCGTCGTAGAAGACGGTGAGGGCTCCGGCGTCGAGCTTATAGAAGCGCAGCGCCTCGCCGACCGACTGTCCGGACAGGTTCATGAAGGTCTGCGGCTTGATCAAAAGGACCTTCTCGCCACCGAGCGCGCCTTCCGAGACCAGCCCCTGGAACTTCTTCGACCAGGGCGAAAAGGAATGGCGGCGGGCAATCGCGTCCGCCGCCATGAAGCCGACGTTATGCCGGTTGTTGGCGTATTTCGCGCCCGGATTGCCGAGGCCTGCAAACACAAGCATCGTCGACTCCAGGCGGAAAATTACTTCTCTTCAGTCTCAGCGGCCTCAGCTTCAGGCGCTGCCGCTTCGGCAGTCTCCTCCGCCTCCGGCTTCATCGCCGCGGAGCCGGCGATGGTCGCGATGGTGAAGTCGCGATCGGAGATCACCGGCTTGACGCCGGCCGGCAGGGTAACCGCCGAGATGTGGATCGAGTCGCCGATTTCGGTGCCGGCAAGATCGACAGTGATGAATTCCGGGATCGCATTCGCCGGGCAGTGGAACTCGACTTCGTGGCGAACGATGTTGAGCACGCCGCCGCGCTTGATGCCGGGCGACTTCTCCTCGTTGATGAAGTGGACGGGCACGTCGACATTGACCTCGGTGTCCTTGCCGACCCGCAGGAAGTCGACATGGACCGGGAAGTCCTTGACCGGATCGAGCTGGAAGTCCTTCGGCAGGACCTGGATCTTCTTGCCGTCGACATCGATCGTGGCGATCGTGGTCAGGAACCCGCCGCCATGGATCTTGTAGAAGATGTCCTTGTAGTTCAAGGCGATCGCCAGGGGGGGCTGCTTGTCGCCGTAAATAACTGCAGGCACTTTACCGTTGCGGCGAACTGCACGGGCGGACCCCTTACCGACCTGTTCGCGCGCTTCGGCCTTGAGCTCGTAAGCATCGTGGCTCATGGCATTTCCTTTCGCGTGTTGTGGAGCGTTCGCGGCGGGCTTGCGGCCCGGCCGTAAACGTCGAAAGCCGTCATGGCCTTGCACAATCTGTCCAAAATGCTTTTGGGGATCATGCAGGCCTGGCCGGCCTTCCTCCGCGTTGCCTCCAAGGGTGTCTACGCGGGTGGCGGCTCTATAGCTGAAGGCAGCCGCAGGTGCAAGCCGTCGAGCTGGAAGCCTTGGCGGCGCCAGGTTTCTGCCTGCGCGATGTAGCATCGGGCAGTTTTCATTCGTCCTATAGAGGCATTCGAAGGACCTTTGGAGATCGACATGAAACTTCTGTTCAGCCGCAATCCCAATCCCCGCCTCGCGGTCGCGACGGCGCGCCATCTCGAGGCGGAGGTCGCCTTCGAATTCGCAGCGCCCTTGGCGCCGGGACAGGCGGAGCGTTATCGTGCGCTGAACCCCAATCTGACCTTGCCGATCCTGGTCGGCCCGGGATGGAGCCTCTGGGAAGCCGACGCCATAGCTTGCCGGCTCTCTCGCGACATGCGTTTGGATTTCTGGCGCACCGGCGACGACGAGCCGGAGATGATCCGCTGGCTGAGCTGGGGCAAGGAGAACTTCGTCAGGGCCTGCGACATGGTGCATTTCGAACACGGCACCAAGCAGCGCTGGCGCCTGGGGCCGGTCGACAAGGCCCTAGTCGAGGACGGGCTAAGGCAGTTCCACACGGCAGCCGCGATCCTTGAAGCCGAGTTTTCTGGGCGCGAATGGCTGGTCGGAGATTCGGTTTGCTATGCCGATTTCCGCATGGCGACTTTTCTGCCCTACAACGATGTTGCCAGGCTGCCGCTTGACGACTATCCGTCCCTTCGCCGCTGGTATGGCCGACTGGAGGCGATCGATGCCTGGCGCGATCCGTTCCATGGGCTGGACGCGCCGCAGCTGCCGCCAGTCGAGAGCGAGGTTGTGCCGGACTGAGTCTCGATCCGACGGATCCTTCAAAAGGATGACCGCTGCGGAACGTGCCGATCCGCAGCGGAAATCGCCGATAACCGTACCGTCTCGGCGAAGGCGCAAAGGCCGGAACGCCGCATCCGCTGAACCAACCAACGGCGAAAGGACGCAAACTCAATCCCTCTGCCAGGCTCGTTTTGAAATCTTCTCGCTCACATAATTCTATAAAATCGGTAGTCTTAATGGGCAAATGGTCGCGAGGAGAGCCGAGATGACGAAAAGGCTGGTGGTAGGGATATCAGGCAACCTGACCCGCCCGTCGAAGACCAAGGCATTCATCGGCCATATCGCCAGTGAGGTCGCGGGCCGGATCGGGGCGACCCCGGCGGTATTCGACATCGAGGACCTTGGTCAATCGCTCACTCAGGCACGACGCCTTTCCGATCTCGACCCGTCGGCCCGCGCCATCCTCGAACGACTGCTCGCCGCCGATGTGCTGGTGGCGGGATCGCCGACCTTCAAAGGCAGCTATACCGGCCTTTTCAAGCACTTCTTCGATCTTCTCGATCCAACGTCGCTGCGCGGAAAGCCGGTCATCCTGGCGGCGACCGGCGGCGGCGAGCGCCATTCGCTGATCGTCGAGCACCAACTGCGGCCGCTTTTCGGCTTCTTCGAAGCGCTGACCATGCCAACCGCGATCTACGCCTCCGACAAGGATTTCGCCGACGGTGTCCTGGTGTCGGAAGCCATTCAGGGCCGTGCCCGACAGGCAGTGGCCGAGGTTGCCCGCGTTGTCGGTGAAACCCGCAGCGTTGGCCTCGCTGCCTGATTTCCAACAGTCGTTCGAAGGAAGGTCCGCAGCCATGACCAGCAAATCCAGACAGATCAAGCTCGGCGCCTTCCTCCCAGGCGGCGGCCAGCATGTCGCGGCCTGGCGCCACCCGGACTCGCCGGCCGACGGAGCGACCAATTTCGAGTTTCATAAAAAACTCGCGCTGACCGCCGAGCGCGGCCTGTTCGACGCCTATTTCCTCGCCGACAATCTGACGGTCGGGCTCGGCGCCCGCGAGGGCGGCAACGCCAAGATCGCCGGTTTCGAGCCGGTGACGCTGTTTGCCGCGCTGGCGCCGCTGACCACGCATCTCGGCTTCATCGCAACGGCATCGACCACCTACGAAGAGCCTTACACGCTCGCCCGCAAATTCGCTTCGCTCGATCTTTTGTCGAATGGCCGGGCCGGCTGGAATGTCGTGACCTCGGCGGGCGACGACACGGCGCGCAACTTCAATCGCGACGTCCAGCCCAATCATGCGGAGCGCTATGCAAGGGCGCATGAGCATGTCGAGATCGTCAAGGCGCTGTGGGACACCTGGGAAGACGACGCCTTCATCCGCGACAAGAAGACCGGCCGCTTCTACGACAAGGACAAGCTGCACGACATCAATCACAAGGGCGAGCATTTCAGCGTCAAGGGTCCGCTCAACGTGCCACGTCCGGTGCAGGGCCACCCGGTCGTGGTGCAGGCGGGCCAGTCCGAGGACGGGCGCGGGCTCGCCGCGGCCTCGGCCGAGGTGATCTTCACCGCGCATCAGAACCTGGCATCGGCGCAGGAATTCTACCGCGACATCAAGGCGCGTGTGGCGGCTGCCGGCCGCGATCCGGCGCAGGTGCTGGTCATGCCGGGCGTGGCGCCCTTCGTCGGCCCTACCGAAGCGGAAGCCCGCGCCAAATACCAGCAACTGAACGACCTGATCCTGCCGGAAGACGGTGTTGCGCTGCTCAACGCGCTTGCCGGCCAGACACTCGATCTTCGGGATTATCCGGTCGACGGCCCCTTGCCGCCGAGCCGGGAAACCGAAGGCATGAAGAGCCGGCAGGCGCTGATCCGCCAGATCGCCGACGAGCACAATTTTACGATCCGCCAGCTTTATCAGTGGGTGGCGACCGCGCGCGGCCACTACACGGTGATCGGCAGCGCCACGCAGATCGCCGATCAGCTTGAGGAATGGTTCAGCAACGAAGCCGCCGATGGCTTCAATATCCTGCCCCCTTGGCTGCCCGGCGCGCTCGACGATTTCGTCGACCTGGTGATCCCGGAGCTGCAGCGGCGAGGCCTCTTCCGCACCGCCTATGAGGGCAGGACGCTGCGCGAAAATCTCGGCCTCAGGCGGCCCGAGAATCCGTGGACGGCCGCGCGTTCGACCGTGCTCGCCGCCGAATGATCCCTTGAAGCGAGACGCAAGACGATGACTTTGCAGCACATCGAACGTCCAATCGGCATCGGCAGGCGTGACGGCGGCAACGGCTTCGGTACCGAGGCCCTGCGGCTGGCCGGCCGGGCCTCGGCGCGGATCCTATCGCGCTATGGCCTGCTTCTCGGCTTCCTGGCGCTCTGGCAGGTGGCGGCAAGCAGCGGCTGGGTCAACGCGGCGGTGCTGCCGCCGATCGACGCTATCGTCGCCGCGCTCTGGAAGGGGCTTGCCGGCGGCAGCCTGCTCGGCGACATCGCCATCAGCCTGCAGCGCGCCGGCCTGGCCTTCGCCGCGGCCGTCCTCGTCGCCATCCCGCTCGGCCTCGTCATGGGCCAGGTGCGGTCCGTCGAGACCGCGCTCGATCCTATCCTGCAATTGTTCCGCCAGACCTCGGCGCTGGCGCTCTATCCGGTGTTCATCCTGCTGCTCGGATTGGGCGAAGCCTCCAAGGTCTTCGTCATCTTCTGGGCGACGCTGTTTCCGCTGCTGCTCAATACCATCAGCGGTGTGAAAGAGGTCGATCCGAAGCTGCTCGAAATGGCGCGCGTCTACGGTGCCCGACGGCTGACCATCTTCCGCCGCGTCGTGCTGCCCGGAGCCGTGCCCTCGATCTTCGTCGGCTTGAGGCTCGGCGCAACCACCGCGCTGCTGCTGCTGATCGCTTCCGAGATGATCGGCGCCAACAAGGGGATCGGCTTCCAGGTCATGAATGCGCAGTACAATTTCCAGATCCCGCTGATGTTCGCCGCGATCGTCATCCTGGCAGCGCTCGGCCTGATCGCCAACCAGGCGCTGGTCAGCCTGCAGCGGCGGCTCTGCCGCTGGAGCAACGCCGTCGGCTAAGCAGCCAATCTATCACTGTCACTCCTGAACCATGAAAGGCCGGACCATGACCATCACACGCCGTTCGCTTCTCCTGCGTGCCCCGCTTGCCGCCGGCATCATCGCCGCCGGCCTGCCTTCGATCGCGCGTTCGCAGGCCGCTTCCGTCAAGATCCGCTATCTCGCCAGCCGCGGCGGCTTCTCCCCGCATGAGCTCGCCCAAGAGCTCGGCTATTTCAAAGGCCTCGGCATCGAGCTCGAAAATGTCGGCTACGCCGCGGGCGGCCCGGAATCGCTGTTCGCGCTCGCCTCCGGCAGCGTCGATCTTGGCTCCGCGGCCACGCCTGCCGTGATCAACTCGATCGCCGGCGGCAACGACTTCGTCGCCGCCTATCCGAGCAACGGCATCAACAGCCAAGTCAAGAGCGTCTTCTACGTGCTGGAAGACAGTCCGATCAAGTCGATCGCCGACATCGCCGGCAAGACGATCTCGGTCAACACGCTCGGCGCCCATCTCGACTACACGGTGCGCGAGGCGCTGCGCAGCGTCGGTCTGCCGCCGGATGCCGCCAAGCTCGTCGTGGTGCCGGGGCCGCAGCTCGAGCAGACCTTGCGCTCGCATCAGGTCGATGTCGCGGGCCCCGGCTATTGGCAGGCGACCTTCGCCGGTCAGTTGGTCAGCAATGGCGGCGTGCGCGGCATCTTCAATGACACCGATGTGCTCGGCGAGATCGCCGGCGGGTTCGTCGTGCTGCGCCGCGATTTCATCGCCGCCAATCCCGACGCTGCCCGCAACTTCGTCGAGCAGTCAGCGCGAGCGTCCGACTGGTCGCGACAGAATCCCGACGAGGCGCGCAAGGTGCTCGCCGACGTCCTGAACAAGCGCGGCGAGAACGGCGATCTGGCGCGCTATTGGACCGGCTTTGGCCTGCGCGAAAAGGCGGCGGTAACGAACCGCGACGTCGACTTCTGGGTGAACGTCCTCGAGCGCGACGGCCGCTTGCCGAAGGGCAAGCTCAAGGCCGCCGACATCCTCTACCGCCGCGGCGAAACCAAAACCAATTGAGCATGGAGGCGCAAGCCATGGCCACCGCACGCGGCGGCGAGGTCACGATACGGGACCTGTCGAAGTCCTTCGCGCTCGGCGGGCGTCAGCTCGCCGTGCTGCGCTCGCTCAATCTCGACATCCGTTCCGGCGAATGCCTGGTCATCGTCGGCGCCAGCGGTTCCGGCAAGACGACGCTGCTGCGCATCCTGGCCGGTCTGGAGAAGGCCGACGGCGGCGGTGTCGCGATCGACGGCAGAGAGATCGACGGCGTCGGCGAGGAGCGCGCGGTGATCTTCCAGGAGCCTCGGCTGCTACCCTGGCTGACCGTGCTCGGTAATGTCGCCTTCGGGCTCGAGGTGCGTGGCGTGCCCAAGGCGGAAGCCGAGAAGCGGGCGCGCTTCTATATCGCGCTGGTCGGCCTCGCAGAATTCAGCGATGCCTATCCAACGCAGCTTTCGGGCGGCATGGCGCAGCGCGTCGGCATCGCCAGGGCGCTGACCGTGCAGCCCGAGATCCTGCTGCTCGACGAGCCGCTCGGCGCGCTCGACGCGATGACCAAAATCTCCATGCAGGAGGAATTGGCGCGCATCTGGAGCGAGGAGAATGTGACCATGGTCGTGGTTACCCACGACCTGGAGGAGGCGATCTATCTCGCCGACCGGGTGCTGATCCTACCCAAGGAGAAAGGCGGCGCGGCAAGGCTGATCGATGTCGATCTGCCACGTCCACGCGACCGCAGCGAAAGCCGCTTCGTGCGCTACCGCGAGGAGCTGCTGCGCGAGTTTGGGCTGCACTAGGCGCAGGGACCCTGCGCCTAGACCTCAGGCCGCGTCGGCCGGCTGACCGCTGCCCAGCGCCTCTCGCAACTCCCAGACTTTTTGGGTGAGGGCATCGATCTCGGCCATCGTCATCCCCGAACGTTCGACCAGCGTTTCGCCTAGGCAGTTGCATCGCGCTAGCAACGCCCGGCCGGCCGCAGTCAGGTCGACCTGCACCTGCCGCTCGTCGGCATGGCTGCGCTGGCGAGTCACAAGGCCGGCTTGTTCCATTCGCTTGACCAGTGGCGTGACCGTGCTCGATTCCAGCGCCAGCCGGCGCGCGATGGTGCCGACCGATAGGCCGTCGGCCTCGCCAAGCGCATTGAGCACGAGATATTGCGGGTAGGTGATCCCCATCTTGTCGAGCATGGGCTTGTAAGTGCGGTTGATCGCCATGCTGGTGGCGTAGAGCGCGAAACAGAGCTGATTGTCCAACGGAAGCGGCACGACGGAATTTCCTTTCCTGCGTTGTGCCATCTGTACCACAAAAAATGATATCGCGATACATATTATTGTGGACATGAACCGTCGCCTGCGTTACGCATATTGATATCGCGATACTCTTTATCGCGATATCAAGCGAAACGGAGATTGCAATGACTGAGGCTTCGCACGCAAAGGCCGGCTCGGGCAGCGGCACGATCACCACGAAGGACGGAACGCAGATCTACTACAAGGACTGGGGCACCGGTCAGCCGATCGTCTTCCACCACGGCTGGCCGCTGAGCAGCGACGACTGGGACGCCCAGATGCTGTTCTTCCTGTCAAAGGGTTATCGCGTCATCGCGCATGACCGCCGCGGACATGGGCGCTCCAGCCAGACCGACATTGGCAACGAGATGGACACCTACGCCGCCGATGTCGCGGCGCTTACCGAGCATCTGAACCTCAAGAACGCCATTCATGTCGGGCATTCGACCGGCGGCGGCGAGGTGGCGCGCTACGTCGCGCAATACGGCGCCGGGGGCCGCGTCGCCAAGGCTGTCCTGATCGGGGCAGTGCCACCGATCATGCTCAAGACCGATGCCAACCCCGGCGGCCTGCCGATCGAGGTGTTCGACGGCTTCCGCTCGGCGTTGACGGCGAACCGCGCCCAGTTCTTCCACGACGTCCCGGCGGGTCCGTTCTACGGTTTCAATCGTCCCGGCGCGACGGTGTCGGAGGGCGTGATCGACAATTGGTGGCGCCAGGGCATGATGGGCGGCGCCAAGGCGCATTACGACTGCATCAAGGCCTTCTCGGAAACCGACTTCACCGAGGACCTGAAGAAGATCGACGTGCCGGTGCTGGTCATGCATGGCGACGACGACCAGATCGTGCCGATCGCGGACTCGGCGCTGCTTTCGGTCAAGCTGCTCAAGAAGGGCAAGCTCAAGGTCTACAAGGGTCTTCCGCACGGCATGGCGATGACCCATGCCGACGTCATCAACGCCGATCTCCTGGCCTTCTTCAAGGCCTAGAATCGTCCAGTTGGATAGACAAAGCACCCGCCGTCAGGCGGGTGCTTTGTACTTTCATCGACATGTCCGCGGGACAGTGCCTATCTGGCGAGAAAACCAGTGATCAGCTTGACGGTGGCGTCGGGGTTTTCCTCCATGATCCAATGACCGGAGTTGGGGACGATGCCGCCTGTGACATCAGTCGCAACAAGCCGCAAGATATCGGCCTGCGTGGTGCCGGCGGATTTTTCCCCGCCAACAGCCAGCACCGGCATGGTCAGTTTGCCGCCAGCGGCGAGCATCGCCTGGTTGTCGATCGCGTCCTGGTCAAAGGCCTTGAACTGCTCGAAAGCGTCATGCATCGCATGCGGGCGGGCATAGAGTTTGGCATAGTGCTTGCGCGTGGCTTCATCGATCTTCTTCGGGTCGGCCGACAGCTCGTTGTAGAAGCGGTCGAGATAGATGCGCTCGCGCCCCGCGACCAGCCGCTCCATATCCGGGCCACGGAAGTTGAAGTGCCAAAGCAGCGGGCTTTGCTTGATCTTTTCCCAGTCACCGATTCCGGGCAGCGGCGCATCGATGATGACCCATTTGGTGATGCGCTTGGGATATTGCGCAGCAAGCGCATAGCCGACCATGTTGCCGATGTCGTGCGTGACCAGATCTGCCTTGTCGATCTTCAGGGCGTCCAACGCGCCGGCGATGTCGACGGCCTGGTTCTTCTTGGTGTAGCCCGCTTCAGGGTGAGCGGACAGACCCATGCCGCGCAGGTCCGGCACGATGACAGTGTGGTCCTTTGCGAGCGCCGCCGCGGCCGCGCCCCACATGTCTCCGGTATCGGCAAAGCCGTGCAGCAGCACGACCGCGGGACCTTTGCCGCCGACGCGCACATAGAGGCTCGTGCCGTTGGTTTCGACGGACTGCGTCTTGAAACCCGGCGGAAAAGGAACGATGCGTGCCGTAGCCGGCAAGGTTACAAGAAGCACGCCCAACACGGCCAACACGATCTTGCGCATGTCATTCTCCAGAGACATTGAGTTATCCGCGGCAGTGTCGCTCGCGCACGCGTTTCGAACACTAACAGGCTTTTCACCTGGCGTATGGGGAAGAATCGATATGGGCACGGCGCTGCCATGCCCTTATTCGAGTCCTGAAGATCGGCGGTTTTAACCGGCCGCCGCGTGCGCCTTCCTGGCTTCCTTCATGTTGGGCAGGAACACCGTCAGCAGGCCGAGCAGCGGCAGATAGGAGCAGACCTGGAAGACGAAATCGATGCCCTTCATGTCGGCGATGACACCAAGCACGGCGGCGGCGATGCCGCCCATGCCGAAGGCGAAGCCGAAGAAGATGCCGGCGATCATGCCGACGCGGCCGGGGACCAGCTCCTGCGCGAAGACGACGATGTTGGAGAAGGCCGAGGACAGGATGAGCCCGATCAGCACGGTGAGCACCATCGTCCATTCCAGATTGGCGTAGGGGAGCGCCAGCGTGAACGGCAGCACGCCGACGATCGAGAACCAGATCATCGCCTTCTGTCCGTAGCGGTCGCCGAACGGGCCGCCGAGCAGGATGCCCAGCGCCGAAGCGCCGAGGAACAGGAACAGCATCACCTGCGATGTCTGCACCGAAACGCCGAACTTATGGATGGCGTAGAAGGTGTAGTAGCTTGAGAGCGAGGCGATATAGGCGTTCTTGCTCAACACCAGCAGCGTCAGCACGGCAAGCGCGCCCAGCACCTTCTTGCGCGGGAAGGGCGAGACGTGGCTTGCGTGCTTGCGGGCAGCCATCGAGGCGCGCAGCCGGCTGTACCAGCCGCCGACCTGCCACAGGACGATGATGCCAATCAGCGAGCCGACTGCGAACCAGGAGATGCTGGTCTGGCCGAACGGCACGACGATGAAGGCGGCGAGCAGCGGTCCCATCGCCTGGCCGAAATTGCCGCCGACCTGGAACAGCGATTGCGCCAGCCCGAAGCGTCCGCCCGAGGCGAAACGCGCGATGCGCGAGGATTCCGGATGGAAGATCGCCGAGCCGATGCCGATCAGCGAGGCCCCAATCAGGAGCAGCCAGTAGTGGCCGGCATGAGCGAGCACCACCAGCCCGATCAGCGACGAGGCCATGCCCCAAGGCAGGGAATAGGGCATCGGCTTCTTGTCGGTGATCATGCCGATCACCGGCTGCAGCAGCGAGGCCGTCACCTGGAAGGTGAAGGTCAACAGGCCGATCTGCCAGAAATCGAGACCGTAATTGTCCTTGAGCAGCGGATAGATGGCCGCCAGCAGCGACTGCATGATGTCGTTGATGCAGTGGCAGAAGCTCACCGCAAGGATGACAGTGAAGGCCGTCGCTTGCGCCGAGATGTGGCTTGCCGTCGCCGGCTTGGCGACGGAGGTGGCAGTCGTATCGGTCAAGGCAATGCTCCGTGGTCTTTTTGGCGGCGAACCGCAGGCAGTCTCGTAGGACGCTTGCGTTATAATCGGCTTGAATGGCGACTTCTTTCGTGGTTTGGTCCAATAGTTTCGCAAGTGGGCCACAACCATGCCGCATGGTCGTGAAGTCTTCAAGGCAGACGCCGCCGAGCTCGGCCGGCTGCACGAGAGTCGCTGGCAATGGCTGGAGCAGGCGGTCGGGCCGGCGGTGGCGCTGCCGACCGAATATCCCGACGGCTATCACGTGCCGCGGCACCGCCACAACCGCAGCCAGCTGCTGCATGCATTGGTCGGCGTCGTGCTGGTGACGACAAGGCACGGCCGCTGGATGGTGCCGCCGGACCATGCGATGTGGATACCGGCCGGCATCGAGCATTCCGTCGAGATGCTCGGCGACGTCTCGATGCGCTCGGTTTACGTGGTGCCGGATGCCATTCCCGGACTGCCGGATGGATTGCGGGTCGTCGGCATCACCGAGCTGATGCACAGCCTGATCGTGGAATCGGAGAAGCTGCCGCAGGGCGGCGAACTCGAAGGACGCGCCGGGCTGATCATGGGGCTTTTGCTGCATGAGATCCCGAACCTGCCGGAGCGGCCGCTCGGCCTGCCTTTCCCGTCGGATCCGAAGCTCGCGGCGCTCTGCCGGCGTTTCGTGGCGGCGCCCTCGCCGCATGCGACGATCGACGAATGGGCGAATTCCGCGGGCATGAGCCGGCGCTCGTTCACGCGCGCCTTCCATCGCCAGACCGGGTTGTCGCTCTCCACGTGGCGCCAGCAGGCCTGCCTGTTCGCGGCGCTGCCAAGGCTCGCCGACGGCGAGCCGATCACCAGGGTGGCGCTCGACCTCGGTTATGATAGCGTGCCGGCCTTCATCACCATGTTCAAGCGCATGCTCGGCACCTCGCCGCGCGGCTATATGCGCAGCGCGCGCGATGTCGGTGAAAGCCCACGGCGCGCAGGCGGTCCGACCGCCGCGTGAGACAGCGCCGGCGCCATTAAGCTGGCGCCTCGCCCTCGGTCCAAATGTCCCTTTGTCGAAACACCGATTGCAAACTGCAATCGGTTATGCTCTTTTGCCGGAGAGCCAAATCGGAGGATCCTGGTGGCGACGATCGTCTATGCCATGCTGACATCGCTGGATGGCTACATCGCCGGGCCGAGCGGCGACATCGATCTGCCGGTTCCCGAAGAAGACTTGCATCGGCATTTCAACGACGAGATGCGGCGGACATCGATCGCGCTCTGTGGGCGCAGGATGTATGAGACCATGCGTTTCTGGGACAGCCCGGAGCGAGAAATTGCCGCTGAGGAGGTCGAGCGGGATTTCGCCCGCGCCTGGCGAGAGACGCCGAAAATCGTATTTTCGACCACGCTTCGAGAGGTGGGACCCAATGCCCGTCTCGTGAACGGCGACGCGGAGGCCGTGGCGAGATCGCTCAAGTCGCAAACGGATGGCGAGATTTCCGTCTCAGGCGCAGAGCTGCCGGGCATCTTGCGCGCGCCGGCCTGATCGACGAGTACCGGCTCTATATGCATCCGATCGTGCTGGGCGGCGGCAAGCCGTATTTCCGGTCCGGCCTGTCACTGGCGTTGAAGCCGCTCGGCACGGAGCGCCTTGCGCAAGGCGTCACGCTGCTGCGCTACGCGCCTGCCGGGAGCGATAATTAGTCGAACAGGCTCGACACCGATTCTTCCGTTGCCGTGCGCGAGATCGCCTCGCCCATCAGGTCGGCGATGGAAATGACGCGGATGTTGGGCGCGTCGAGCACGGCCTGGCTCGGCTGGATGGAATCGGTGATCACGAGCTCCTGCAGCTTCGAGCCGGCGATGCGGGTCACGGCGCCGCCTGAGAGCACGCCGTGGGTGATATAGGCGGTGACGCTGGTCGCGCCGTTGGCGAGCAGCGCTTCAGCCGCGTTGCAGAGCGTGCCGCCGGAATCGACGATGTCGTCGATCAAGAGGCAATCCTTGCCGGCGACGGCGCCGATGATGTTCATCACTTCCGATTCGCCGGGACGCTCGCGGCGCTTGTCGACGATGGCGAGCTGCGCGTCGAAGCGCTTGGCCAGCGCGCGCGCCCGCACCACGCCGCCGATGTCCGGCGACACGACCACGACGTTGCCGAGCTGCTTGTATTTCGCCTTCACATCGCGGGCCATCACCGGCACCGAGAACAGATTGTCGGTCGGGATGTCGAAGAACCCCTGGATCTGGCCGGCATGCAGGTCGAGCGTCAGCACACGGTCGGCGCCGGCGCGGGTGATCATGTTGGCAACGAGCTTGGCCGAGATCGGCGTGCGGCCGGAGGCGCGGCGGTCCTGCCTGGCGTAGCCGAAATAGGGGATGACCGCCGTAATGCGCCGGGCCGAGGAGCGCATGAAGGCGTCCATCATGATGAGCAGCTCCATCAGATGATCGTTGGTCGGATAGGAGGTCGACTGCAGGATGAAGACATCCTCGCCGCGCACGTTCTCCTGGATCTCGACGAAGATCTCCTGATCGGCGAAGCGCCGGACGCTGGCCTTACCCAGCGGGATGTTGAGATAGCGGGCGACCGCTTCGGCCAGCACCCTGTTGGAATTGCCCGCGAAAAGCTTCATGCACCGTTCCTGGTGAAGAAAGGAGAGACCAGACAGACTCTCATGAGCCTTTTATGCGGGCTTTTAGCGGTCCGCGCCGGTATTGCAAGCCTCGCGATCGCGAATCCTTCGACAAGGCGCAACAAAGGTGGTCGCATCGCAAGCCGGCAACAGGCTGTTTGATCAACCGGCGCCGCCGCTACCGAGCCAGGCGGTGAACTGGTCGATCGTCTGGTCGGCGATCGCCTGCATGGTTGCCGGCGCCACCGCCGGCCAGCCCTCGCCACTGCCGACGGACGGCGCCTTCTGCTGGCCGTTGATGCGATGCAGGCGGTTGCCCGAAGGATCGTAGATGTCCCAGACATAGATGACGGTGGTGTCCTTGCCCTCCGACATCGTCGAAAAATAGCCCTTCAGTACATGCGTCGCCGTCTGGTCGGTGCTGCCGACAAGCGTCACGCCGCGCTGCTTGGCGCGCGTCTGCAATTCCGCCGTCAAGGGCGCCGCGGCCTCCACCGAGGCGCCGACGATCGGGGCAACCTGCAGCCGAGTCTTGGCGATGGCGGCGGCTTGGGCCGGCGTGGCGGGCGTCGAAGCCGCCACGGTCGCCGCCGGGGCTGGCGCGGTCGTCGTCTGCGACGTGGTGGCCGACGTCCCTTGAGTGGCAGGCAAAGCCTCGGCCGAATTCGCCGGCGGCTTGACGGCGGAAGGATCGAGGACGTCTTTGGCATTGGTGCAGGCGGCAAGCGCCAGCGCCGCAAGCAATGACACGGTCGTCACCTGCGATCGTCTCATTTGCCCGAAAACTCCCTGGTGACGACGCCCCTGCGTGAACCAACCATTATGGATTCACTGCACGATCAAGTCGAGATCATGGCGGGAGAGCGGCTTCGGCGCCGATTCCGTGGTGAGGTAGGTGCGGCCAAGCGTCATCGCCGTCTCGGTTTCGGAATCCATGATGATCATGTGGGCGAACAGCGTCATGTTTGGGGCGATCGGCTCCGGATTGCCCTGGTAGAACATCGGCATGTCCATCCAGGACGGCGTGAAGCGGGCGCCGACCGAGTAGCCGCAGGCATTCAGCCGGTGCTTGGTCAGGCTGTGCGCCTCGAGCGTGCGGGCATGCGCATCGAAGACATCGCCGAAGGTGTTGCCGGGCGTCATCGCCTTCTCGACCGCCAGCAGGGCCGCGCGGGCGGCGTCGAACAATTCCTGGTGGCGCTTCGAGACCTTGCCGGTCAAAACCGTGCGCATCATCGGGGCGTGGTAGTGGTGGAAGACGCCCGCCCATTCGAGCGTCAGCTGGTCGTTCTTGGTGAGCTTGCGGCGTCCGGCCTTGTAGCGGCAGAGCAGGGCATCGGCGCCCGAGCCGATGATGAATTCGTTGGCGGGATAGTCGCCGCCGCCGGCAAAGATCGCCCCTTGCATGGCCGCGAGGATGAGCGCCTCGTCGCCGCCCTGCTTGATGAGCGGCAGCGCCGCGTCGAGCGCATCGTCGGCGAGGCTCGCGGCTTTTTCGGCCTTGGCGACCTCGGCCGGGCTCTTGAAGAGGCGCAGCCGGCCGACGATCCCGGACGCATCGGCAATCTGGCCGAAGGTCTGCAGCTGCTCGTCCACGCGGCGGCCGTTGTAGGCGGTCAGACCGTGGGTGTCGTATTCGACGCCGATGCGAGCGCCGAGCAGGTCGAGATCGTTGAGCAGGTTGCGCAGGTCGATCGCCGGATTGGCGCCGTCGCGATCGGTCCACAGCACGATGTTGTCGATGGTCGAGGTGTGGCGCGCCTGTCTCAAATCGGCGGAACGGGTGAGCAGCACCATCGAGCCGTCGGCCTTCACCACCAGGCACTGGAAGAAGCAGAAGCCGAAAGTGTCGTAGCCGGTCAGCCAGTACATGCTCTCCTGCGCGAACAGGAGCACGGCGTCGAGCTTCTTGTCGGCCATCTCGATCAGCAGGCGGTCGCGCCGCGCGTCAAATTCCGAACGTTCGAAATGCAGCGCCATTATTCCTTCTCCAGAACGATTGCCGAAACCTGGCGCCCGTAATCCGCTTCCTTGCGGTGGGTGGTGCGCCGGTAGGAATAGAAAAGGTCTTCTTCCGCGTAAGTGCAGCGGCCGAGCCCTTCGGCGGTCACCCCGGCGCCCCGCAGCCGGTCGACCGTATATTGGTTGAGGTCGAACATCGAGTGGCCGGGATTGGCCGACGGCCTGAAATAGCGCGCGTTGCCGGCGTCGGCCTCGACGAAGCGGGCGACGAATTCCGGGCCGACCTCGTAATTGTCGGGACCGATCGAGGGACCGAGCACCGCGACGATGCGGTCGCGTCGGGCGCCGAGACTTTCCATCGCGGCAACGGTGTTTTCCAGCACGCCGGTGAGGGCACCCTTCCAGCCGGCATGCGCGGCGCCGATGACGCGGGCCTCGACATCGGCGAACAGCACCGGGCCGCAATCGGCCGTCGAGGCGCCGACGGCGATGCCCGGCCGGTCGGTGACGATGGCATCGGCCTTGGGGCGAGGGCTGGCGAAAGGCTGCCTGGCGATGACGACATCGGGGGAGTGGACCTGATGCGCGGTCAGCAAATGATCCGCCGGGACGCCCATCCAGTCGGCGACGCGGCGACGGTTCTCGGCGACCAGCGCCTGATCGTCGCTCGAGCCGGTGCCGATGTTGAGGCCTTGGTAGATGCCGCCGGAGACGCCGCCGACACGGGTGAAATAGCCGTGGCGTATGCCTTGCGCCTTCTCAAGCAGAGGCGAGCGTACTGGATCGGGTCCGGTCTGATTCAGCATGGATGGGTTTGTTGTCTGCGTGGGCGATTTCGTCAAGTGAAGTTCGGCAAGGGCGAAGTTCAGGCAAGTGGCCGGGCCAGCTTGCACGGGTTGCCCGCCGATGTCAGCCGGTTTTCGCTTCCGGCAGGATCTTCATCACCTTGAAAAGGTCGCCCATCTGATCGGGGCCGGCGAGACGTTCGACGGCATCGGAAATCGCTTGCCGCGCGCTGTCAGCGGCCTTGCTGCCGAGCGCGCCAGCGCGCTCCAGAAGGCCCATGCCGAGCAGGAATGCGCCCTGCGTGGTCAGTTCCACCTCGAGGCCGTGCGCCCGGGCGCTTGCGGCCAGGGCCGCGAAGTCGACATGGGCGGTGAGATCGGCCTCACCGGGATTGGCCAGCACATCTTCGTGATCGTGCCTGCGCAAGGCTTGCAAAGTGTCCCCGATGCCTGGCTCAAGATGGCCATAGTCGATGAAGAGCCCGGCACCACCGTTACCGGCGATACGCTCGGCAATCGCCGACATCAGCGCCGCGCGGGCCGGTGCCACCTCGACGATCGCGCCTTGCGGCGCATCTGCCGCGTTGGCCGGCAGCAGCGCCGGGTCGACGGAGCCCGCCCCGGCGAAGAAATGGAGATTGTCGGCATCGTCGAGGCCGACCATGCGCTCGCGCCAGCCGGCACCGACATAGACGAACTGCCGGATCGGCACCGCATCGAACAGCTCGTTGCCGACGATGAAGATCGGCTGTCGCGGCAGCGTGTCGATGCTCTGGTGCCAGGTCAGGGCTGCGCCGTGGCCGGCAAGCGTTTCTTTCTGGACTTCGGTCAAGCGCGGGCTGGTCTCAATCATGGCAAAGAAAGCGCCGCCGGCAAATGCCGGGTCGAGCCGAGACCAGGTGCGCAACATGTCCTTCATCAGCGTGCCGCGGCCGGGGCCGATTTCGGCGAAAGTAGCGGGGAGCGGCCGGCCGGTGCTTTGCCACGCCTGGTAAAGCCAGACGGCGACAAGCTCGCCGAACATCTGGCTGATCTCCGGCGCGGTGATGAAATCGCCGGCGGCGCCGAACGGCTCGCGCGTCGTGTAATAGCCGTCTTCGGGGTCGAACAGGCAGAGCGCCATGTATTCGCTGACGGGGATCGGCCCCACGGCGCCGATCAGGCCAACGATGCGGTCCTTCAGCCGGGTCATGTCGCCTGCGGCTGTGTCACCGGCTTAGCGGTGGCCATGGCCCAGATGCCGGCGAGCACCATCGGCGAGGACAGGATCATGCCCATGGTCAACCAGCCGGTGCCGAGCAGGTAGCCGAGCTGCTGGTCCGGCTCGCGGAAGAATTCGACGAAGATGCGCGACAGGCCATAGCCGCAGATGAAGGCGCCGCCGACGAAGCGCGGCGTCTTCAGCTTCAGCCGCGAATGGGTGAGGAAGCGCAGCACCAGGAACAAGACAAGGCCTTCGAGCAGCGCCTCGTAGATCTGGCTGGGATGCCGGTTGAACGGACCGCCATTGGGGAATTCGACCGCCCAGGGCACGTCCGTCGGCCGGCCCCAGAGTTCCGAATTGATGAAATTGGCCACGCGCACCAGCCCGAGGCCGACCGGCACGCCTGCCGCGACGACATCGAACAGCGTCCAGGTGCGGATGCCGCGCTTGAGCGAAAACAAGGTCATGGCGAGGATGACGCCGAGCAGCCCGCCATGGAACGACATGCCGCCCTGCCAGACGGCGACAATGTCGAGCGGATGCGCGATGTATCGCGGCAAGTCGTAGAAGAGCACGTAGCCGGTGCGCCCGCCGAGCACCACGCCGATCGCCGCCCAGACGATGAAGTCGTCGAGGTCCTCGGGCTTCATCGGCAGATGGCCGTCCGGCCACAGGCGGGGGGCGGTGACGAGCCGTCTGGCATACCACCAGGCAAAGAGGATGCCGACGATGTAGCCGACGCCGTACCAATGCACCGCCAGCGGTCCGATACGGAAAATGACCGGATCGATGTTGGGGAAGGGCAGGGAGGCCAGCGGCAGCAGGAAATATTCGCTCAACAGGATCTCCCGATGGGGTGGTCTTTCGGGCGCGGACCATGCGGCAGGGTTTTGGCGGGGTCAAGGCAGCGTCGCTGCGGTGGGCAAGCGGACTCGCTACAAGGTCCCGGGGAACAGAATCTGCTCGTAGTCCATCGCTCCGTGCAGGACGTGCAGGATTTCAACGGCGTCAGCGCCGACGTGGAAGAAAATCAGATAACTGCCGTGGACTCGGCGCCGAATCCCGGAAGATTGATGTCGCGGAACCAAAGGATAACGCTCCGGCATCGTGCGCAGTTCGGCGCAAGCGCTGCGTAGTTCTTGAAGAAAGGTCACCGCCCGGAACGGGTTGTCCTGGCGATGTGTTCCGCGATGGCTTCACCTGTTCCTCTTGGCCATCGCCTTGTATTTGGCCTCCAGGCGATCAAAGACCTCCTCGGCTGGCTTCACTCGTCCTTCGTCGACATCGGCCATACCTTTCGCGAGCGCAGCGTCAAGCGCGGCAAGGCGCCTCTCCCGCTCTTCGACAAGGCGAACCCCTTCGCGTAGCACTTCGCTTTTCGAATTGTAGCGGCCAGAGCTGACGAGGCGGTTTACGACATCTTCCAGGCGCTGGCCCAAATCTGCGCTGATAGCCATGATATGCTCCTTGAGCTCCGCCCATAATAATAGTTATTGGATCGGTGCGCCAGCAAGGTCAGCAAGTCTGCAGGCACGCGCTTGCATTCGGGGCTCGGCCCCACTACGTCAAAACGAGCAAGCGAGGATTTGCCATGTCGACCGGAACGAACCGCATTCTCGATGAATTCGCCAAGCTGATGACGGATGCCGCGGGGGCCGCCCAGGGCGTGCGGCGCGAGATGGAGACGGCTTTCCGCAGCCAGGCCGAGCGCCTGCTCAACTCCATGGATGTGGTGCAGCGCGAGGAGTTCGAGGCCGCGCGCGAGATGGCCGTCAAGGCGAGGGAAGACAACATCCAGCTTGCGATGCGCGTCGAAGCACTCGAGGCGAAGCTCGCCGAGTTGACCGGACAGGCCGCACCGGCGGCTGCGGCGAAGCCCAGATCGAAAAAATAATCGTAAACTTTTCCACAAAGCGCGATCCGAAAAATCGCTTTGACGTGAATCGCTTACCGGCATTGCATGAATCTTTTTGGCAGCGCCTTTCCACATGCGAATGACGCAGTGCGAAAAATTGGGCTGTTCACGCGACTCCCGATCAATAGACTGAATTTGTTGCATGATTCGAAGCAGGGTCATGCGCCGGGCGGTGGGGTCCGGTTGGGGTCTTTGCGTTTGGAAAGCCCTGGCCGTCCGAGTTCTAGACAAGATTGTTCGTTGTGCGTGCCCTCTCTCGCGGAGCGTGTGGCGGCGCTCTCAGAACGACAGGAAGCATTCATGGAACTCCTCGAACTCGAATTCTCCCGCGAAATCCACCCGGTGGATGTCATCGAGCAGGTGGCCCACAACAACGACTGGTCCTTCGAACGCGCCGGCGACGACGAAATCTCGATTTCGGTGACCGGCAGCTGGACTGACTATCACGTCTCCTTCTCCTGGATGGAGGATTTCGAGGCGCTGCATCTGGCCTGCGCCTTCGACATCAAGGTGCCGGAAACGCGCGCGCTGGAAGTGATGCGGCTCTTGTCGCTGATCAACGAGCAGATGTTGTTCGGCCATTTCGACCTCTGGGAGCAGGAGGGCGCGATCATGTTCCGCCAGTCTCTGCTGCTTGCCGGTGGGGTCGAGCCTTCGAGCCAGCAGGTCGAGGTGCTCCTGTCCTCGGCGCTCGAGGCTTGCGAATGCTATTTCCAGGCCTTCCAGTTCGTCGTCTGGTCGGGTACGTCGGCAAAGGACGCGCTGTCCAGCGTGCTCTTTGAGACCCACGGAAACGCCTGATCGAGGCTGATTTCACCGATGAGTTCCAGCAGCGAGCGCAAGCCTGAGATCAGCTTTGCCGATTTCGACCGCGTCGACATCCGCGCCGGCACGATCATCGAGGCCGAGCCGTTTCCGGAAGCGCGCAAGCCGGCATTCAAGCTGAAGATCGATTTCGGCCCGGCCATCGGGGTGAAGAAATCGTCGGCGCAGATCACCAAACATTATACGCCGGAGACATTGATCGGCCGGCAGGTCTTCGCGGTGGTGAACTTTCCGCCGCGGCAGATCGGCCCCTTCATGTCGGAAGTGCTGACGCTGGGCTTTCCGGACGAAGAGGGCGCCGTGGTGCTCGGCGCCATCGAGCGAAAGGTGCCGGACGGCGGGCGCCTATTCTAAGGCTAGCTTGGGTCGGCCTGAAGTCACCACATCCTGATCGGCGAGCTTGCGCGGCAATCCCAGCGCTTCCTGGACCGCGTCGAGGAACATTTCGGCGCAGGCCCTCCAGCTGTAGCGCATGGCGCGTTGGCGCGCCTCCGCGCGGTCGATGTGAAGCGCCTTGAGCGCGGCCTCGCGCAGATCCTCGGACACAGCCCCGCCGACGCCGTCGCCGACGATGTCGATCGGTCCGGTCACCGGGTAGGCGGCCACCGGCGTGCCGCTGGCCAAGGCCTCGATGATGACGTTGCCGAAGGTGTCGGTGCGGCTCGGGAAGACGAAGACGTCGGCCGACGCATAGATTTCCGCCAGCTCGTCATTCGGGCGATGGCCGAGGAAATGCGCGTTCGGATAGCGTGCCTTGAGCTTTGCCAGCTCCGGCCCTTCGCCGACCACAACCTTGCTGCCGGGAAGATCGAGATCGAGGAAGGCGGTCAGGTTCTTTTCGATCGCGACGCGGCCGACGCAAAGGAAGACGGGACGCGGGAAGCTCGTGTCCTTGCGCTTTTCCGGCCGGAAATGGTCGGTGTCGACGCCGCGCGTCCAAGGCCTCAGCTTGTTGAAGCCGCGCGCGGCGAGATCGTCGGCCAGCGACTGGGTCGCGACAAGCGTGCCCTGTCCGGAATTATGGAAGTCGCGCAGCCAGTTGTAGGCCCAGTTTTCCGGCACCGGCAGGCGGGCGCTGAGATATTCTGGAAAGCGCGTGTGATAGCTGGTGGTGAAGGGACGGCCGGCCTTGCGGCAATAGCGACGCGCCATGATGCCCAGCGGACCTTCGGTGACGATGTGGATATGATCGGCCTTGCGCTGATCGATCAGGCGCGCGACATGGCGAGGGGTCGTCAGCGCCAGGCGGATGTCCGGATAGGTCGGCAGCGGCAAGGTGCGGAAGATGTTCGGCGTCAGGAAATCGACCTGGACATCGAAGGATTTCAGCGTTTCGGTGAGCCGCTCCAGCGTGTGGACCACGCCGTTGACCTGCGGCCGCCATGCATCGGTGACCATCAGGACGCGCATGGAGATCCTTTGGGGAGGTTCTTGAGCGCGCCCGCGCGGTGGCGGAACGGCAACCAGGCTGCAGCTCGCGCTTCGCTCCAGCGCACCCGGGCAGGTGCGGGATCGAAGCGAGGCGGCAGGGCCGAGTCGATAAAGGTCGCGCGCTTCATGCGCGCTCTTGACCATGATTTCATGACGGGCCGATGAAACCCTGTCTTCCCTGATTTACGCCGGAACCTGGATCACGGCGCGCAAGCCGCCAAGGGGGCTGTCCTCGAGGCTGATGTCGCCGCCATGGCTGCGGGCGATGTCGCGGGCGATCGACAGGCCGAGCCCGGTGCCGCTGGCGTCGAGGTTGCGCGCCTCGTCGAGCCGCAGGAACGGCTTGAACACCTCTTCGCGCTTGTCGGGCGCGATGCCCGGACCGTCGTCATCGATGGTGACGGTCAGCGAGCCGCCGCCGTGGTCGGCATGGACCTCGACCGCCTTGGCATAGCGGAAGGCATTGCCGATGACGTTGGACATCAGCCTGGCAAAGGCGTTCGGTCGCACATGCACGGTCGGATCGCCGGTCAGCGCGGTCGACAGCTTGCATTTGCGCAGCCGCGCCTCTTCGCCCAGCTTCTGGAAATAGTTCTCAAGGTCGAAGCGGCCGGTGTCCTCCGCGGCCTCGCCGCGGGCAAAGGAGAGATAGCCTTCCAGCATCGACTGCATGTCGTCGATGTCCTGGTTGAGCGCGGCCTTGGTCTCGGACTTGCCGCCGGCCAACGCCAGCTGCAGCTTGAAGCGGGTGAGGATGGTCCTGAGGTCATGGCTGACGCCGGTCAGCATGGCGGTGCGCTGTTCGATCTGACGCTCGATGCGCTCGCGCATCTGGATGAAGGCAAAGCCGGCGCGGCGAACTTCCTCCGCGCCGCGCGGGCGGAAGTCGCGCGGCATCGGCCGCCCCTTGCCGAAGCTCTCTGCAGCCTCGGCGAGCGTCAGGATCGGCCTAATCTGGTTGCGCAGGAAGGGGATGGCGATCATCAACAGCACCAGCGAGGTGCCGACCATCCAGATCAGGAAGATATGGGTGTTGGAGGCATAGGCCTGGCTGCGGCGCACGAAGACGCGCAAGACCTTGCCCTCCAGCTGGACGCGGACCTCGACGATGTTGGAATTGCCGACCGTGTCGATCCAGAAGGGCCGGTTGATCTGCCTGGTGATCTCCGACGACAGGGCGGTGTCGAGGATCGAGAAGAACGGCTTCGGCCCGGGCGGCGGCAGCGGATCGGGCGGCAGCAGGTCCACTTTCAGCTGCATGCGATCCTGCGCGATGCGGATGATGTTGGCGTAGTCGGCGTCATGCGGATAGGTCTCCATCATGTCGATGATGGCGGCGATATCGGCGATGGTCGCCTGCGACAGGCGCTGGGTGACCGTCTGCCAGTGGCGCTCCATGAAGACGAAGGCGACGACCGACTGCAGCAGGATCATCGGCGCGATGACGATGATGAGGGAGCGCGCATAAAGCCGCTTCGGCATGTAGAGCGCGACAAGGCGCCAGAAGCGGTTCCAGGCGCGCGGCATCGCCTTCAGCGACCGCATCGCGAGATCGCCGAGGCCGCCTCCTTTCGGCTTTTCCAGTTGCGTGGTCGCCATTCGCCCTTCCGCTCGTCGATGGCCGTTCAGCAAAGGGCAGCAAGCGCGCCATAGCTGGCGCGCTTCGCTTCTTTGGTCTGCATGTCGTTATCCCAAAACCGATGAAGACTTTTGGGCGACATTGGAACAGTTTATTCCACGCTGAGCCGATACCCAATACCACGCACGGTCTGCAGCCACACCGGATTTGACGGATCGCGCTCGATCTTGCGGCGCAGCCGGTTGATCTGGACGTCGATGGTGCGCTCGCCGACATCGGATTCGTCGCCGACAAGCTCGTGCCGCGGTATGGTTTCGCCCGCCCGCGCGGCGAAGATCGCCAGGATCTCCTGCTCGCGGTCGGTCAGCTTCAGCGCCTCGCCGCCGCGCTTCAATTCGCGCTTGGCGATCTGGAACGTGTAGGGGCCAAAGACGAGCTGCTCGACCTTGGGCGTGACCGTCGGCCCGCCGCGGCGCAGAATGTTGTTGATGCGCAGGATGAGCTCGCGCGGGTCGAACGGCTTCGGCAGATAGTCGTCGGCGCCGGCCTCCAGGCCGGTGATGCGGCTGTCGGTCTCCGACAGCGCCGTCAGCATCAGGATCGGCACGTTCTTCTCGGCCCGCAGCGCCTTGGTGAGGTCTACGCCGGTTTCGCCGGGCATCATCACGTCGAGCACGAGCAGGTCGAAGTCGAGACCCGCCAGCTTGCGCCGCGCCTCGCCGGAATTGCCGGCGACGGTGACGCGAAAGCCGTTCTCGGACAGGTACTGCTTGAGCAGATTGCGGATGCGGGTGTCGTCATCAACCACCAGCAGATGCGGCGCATCATCGCCGGGCGCCGCCGGATGATCTACCTTCTCAGTGGTCTCCATTCTTCTTCCCCGATGTTTGCGCAGGCACAATGTCGATCTGCGCCCTTAGTTCCGGATTGACCATCGCCTCCAGGAATCTTTCGATCGAGGCGCGGTCGGCAGTTCCGGAATCTTCCAATGCAGCACGGATGCGGCGTGACTGTGGCCGCGCCAGCGCCAGCGCCAGCGCGCGGCCCTTGGCCGTCGGATAGAGCTCGCGCTGGCGGCGGTCGCGCGGGCCTTGCAATTGGACGATATGGTCGGTGTCGATCAGCTGCTTCAGCACCCGCGCCAGGCTCTGCTTGGTGATCTTCAGCACGTCGAGCAGTTCGGCAACCGTCAGCCCAGGTCTGCGATTGACGAAATGCAGCACGCGGTGATGAGCGCGGCCGAAGCCGTAATCGGCAAGGATCTGGTCCGGATCGGAGGTGAAGTCGCGATAGGCGAAGAAAAACAACTCGATGATGGCAAAGTCGATGCCGTCCTCATCAGTGATCGCCGTCCTGATCGGTTTTCCGGCTGCGGGGCTCGTCATCATTTCTCCATGCGAAGCGGGATTATGTCAGTACTGTTGACGTAATTTCCCGGCAATGATAATTTTTGACAAGCTTTTCGGCGGATTGCGAACGAAAAGGCAAGCGGAAGCCGTTTTTCCGGAACTTCCTGAGTTTGCCATGGGTTGAATATCCGCCTAGGTTTCCAAGCACTGGCCGGCGCTTCAGACCCTATGGCGCGGCTGACACGAAACGCTAAAGACAATAACGATTTGCGGGCGCCCGCCCGCGGGAGGTTTCCATGGCATCCGTTCCCTTCGATCAACTGGACGGCTTCATCTGGATGAACGGCGAGTTCGTCAAATGGGCCGACGCCAAGGTCCACGTGCTGACCCACGGCCTGCACTATGCCAGCGCCGTCTTCGAGGGCGAGCGCGCCTATGGCGGCCAGATCTTCAAGCTGACCGAGCACAACGAGCGCCTGCATGAATCGGCGCGCCTGTTGGGCTTCAAGATTCCCTATTCGGTCGCCGAGATCGACGAGGCTTGCCGCACGCTTCTGAAGAAGCAGGGGTTCCAGGACGCCTATGTGCGCCCGATCGCCTGGCGCGGCAGCGAGCAGATGGGCGTCTCGGCGCAGAACAACCGCATCAACTGCGCCATCGCCATCTGGCAGTGGCCGAGCTATTTCGACCCGGCGCAGAAGCTGAAGGGCATCCGTCTCGACATCGCCGAATGGCGCCGCCCCGACCCGCGCACCGCCCCGTCCAAGGCCAAGGCCGCCGGCCTCTACATGATCTGCACGCTGTCCAAGCATGCCGCCGAGGCCAAGGGCTACGCCGACGCCATGATGCTCGACTGGCGCGGCCAGGTGGCGGAAGCCACCGGCGCCAACGTCTTCTTCGTCAAGGACGGCAAGCTCCATACGCCGACGCCCGACTGTTTCCTCGACGGCATCACCCGCCGCACGGTGATCGGCTTGGCCAAGGACCGCGGATTCGAGGTCATCGAGCGCGCCATCATGCCGGAGGAGCTGGAAGGCTTCGAGCAGTGCTTCCTCACCGGCACGGCCGCTGAAGTCACACCGGTTTCAGAAATCGGTCCGTACCGATTCGAGGTCGGCGAGATCACCAAGACGTTGATGAATGACTATTCTGCTGCAGTGCAACCAAAGCATGCCATCGCCGCAGAATAGCGATAGTCACAGCTTTTTTGTCCTGTAGGGGCGGTTTTCAGGCCGCCCCTTTTATTTAAGCGCCCGTGCATTTGACTTTCGAATAATTCGGCGTCTCATGATCGCGTCGGCCCGAGGAGGCTGGCGGCTATGGAGGGATTAGGTACATGGATACGAACACGCTCGTTGCGATCGTTATTCAGGTGATCACGGGTGTCATCGGCGGTCAGGCGGTCGGCGCGGCGCTGAAACAGGCGGCACTGGGCCAGCTTCCCAAGATCCTCGGCGGCGCCATCGGCGGCGTCGGCGGCGCGGCCATTCTCGGCAGCTTGCTCGGCGGCGGCACGGTCGATACGGCGACGGCCGCGGCGGCAGCGGGCGGACTGGGCAGCGCGCTCAACGTGCAGAACATCGTCGGCGGCGCCGGCGGCGGCGCCATCCTGACCGCTATCATCGGCGCAGTCATGGGCGCCATGAAGAAATAGGCCCGCACCTCTTCGGGCCTGCGCATGGGCGGCCACGGCCGCCCATTTCTTTTCGGGGGTCATTCGCTCCGGCCGACGGTGGACGCGGTCCGGCATGCTCTCTACATCAGGGCGACACTTCGACAGGAAAGCTGCGGGGAAAGGAAAGCCATGGGTCAGCTCAATGCCGGCATCGTGCCGGTCACGCCCTTCCAGCAGAACTGCACCATCCTGTTCGACATGAACGACAGGAACGGCGTCGTCGTCGATCCCGGCGGCGATGTCGACAGGATACTGGCGGCGCTCAAGGACAATGCGATCACGGCGGAGGCGATCTGGATCACCCACGGCCATATCGACCATGCCGGCGGCGCGATGGAGCTGAAGGATGCGCTGGGCGTCGATATCGTCGGGCCGCACGAGGCCGATCGGCCGCTGCTTGCCAACCTCGAGAACCAAGCCAGGCGTTTCGGACTCGCCGATCCGGTGCGCAACTGCGTGCCCGATCGGTTCCTCAGCGAAGGCGAGACCGTATCCTTCGGGCAGCACGTGTTCGAGGTGCTGCATTGTCCGGGGCACGCGCCGGGCCACGTCGTCTACTACAACCGCGCGGCCAAGTTCGCCCATGTCGGCGACGTGCTGTTCCGCGGCTCGATCGGCCGCACCGATCTGCCGGGCGGCGACCACGCGGCGCTCATCGCCTCGATCAAGGACAAGCTCTTGCCGCTCGGCGACGATATCGGCTTCATCTGCGGCCACGGTCCAGGCGGCCGCTTCGGCGAGGAGCGTCGGTCGAATCCATTTTTGGTCTGACCTGCATATAAAACAAAAGCGCCGCGGAGAGGCGGCGCTTTTGCCTGGGGCAGGGAACCCTAAGCTTTAGTTGGCGACGCAGAAATGCTGCTCGCCGTCACTGCCGGTAAAGGTGCCGGTGCGGGAGTTGAAGGTGCGGTAACGGTCCGAGCAATACTCGTACCAGGCGCGGGTCCACGGCTCGGCATAGCGATCGGCATAGACGACCCGCGGCTCGACATAGTAACGGCGAACCGGCCGATAGCTGGTATAGTAGTCGTCATCATAGGCCGGGTCGTAATATCTCGGCCCGGGGTTGCTCAGCGCACTACCGATCAGGGCGCCTGCCGCGAGGCCGACAACGCCGGCGGCGAGGGCGTCGCCGTTATGATGATGATGGCGCCAGCGCCAATCGTCGGCATTGGCCGCCGAGAAGGTGGCCAAAGTGGTCGCGGCAATGCCAGCGGTCAGGATGGCGGTCTTGAGAATTCGGTTCATCTTTCGGTCTCCTTCGCGCCGGCCCGCGTGTCTTCGGGGATGCGGATCGGCTTTAGCAAAGGTTAATAGAAGACCGTGGCTGAACGGAGGCTGAACGGAATCCGCCTCTACGATTTCATTGCACGAACGAAGTCCCCGCACTCGGCGGGAGCGCTACCCGCCTGCTCGATCTCCACCCGATCTGACTGAGCGGCTTAGCCGATCGTCAGATTGACGGCCTTCGGCCCCTTGCCGCGCTTGTCCGGCTCGGTGTCGAATGTCACTTTTTGCCCATCCTCAAGACCGGGAAGGCCCGACGCTTGCACGGCCGAAATATGGACGAAGACATCCTTCGCGCCATCGTCGGGCGTGATGAAGCCGAAGCCCTTGGCATGGTTGAAGAATTTGACGGTGCCGGTCTGCGGCATGGGAAGCTCCTTTGATCCCATCATGTCAGTCTCGGGCCGGCAAACTGCCCGAGAGGAAATTTGTCCTTTATTTTAGCGCTATCGGCAAGAGAAAGTTTTCTCTTGCCGATAGCGCCATTTGCCGGACGAAAAAGGGCGCGACGGAACCGTCGCGCCCTCGAAATTTCAAGCTTCCTGCGAAGCCCACTCATGATCCTGCCGCGCCGTTCGTCAGCCGATGACAGGCAAGCGCCGGCCGCTCAGGCCGCGCGGAGGTTAACCGCCTTCGGGCCCTTGCCCATGCGGTCCGGCTCGACGTCGAAGGTGACCTTCTGGCCGTCGACGAGGGTGCGCAGGCCGGAGGCCTCGATCGCGGAGATGTGGACGAACACATCCTTGGCGCCGCCGTCGGGCGTGATGAAGCCGAAGCCTTTGGTGGCGTTGAAGAATTTTACGGTGCCGGTCTGGGCCATGGGGAAACTCCTTCACCCGTATCAGTCTCGTGGGCTTGCCCGCTGCGTGGCGCCTTGGGTAAGTCCCGGTGTTGCTCGGCAGTCATGCATTCGCGCATGGTCAAAGCCCCCGCCGAAAAACGGGGCCGTCAGAGATTCACACTATCGGGGAAGGGTCATCCAAAACGTGCCGCTCTCCGGGTCGCAAATGCCCGAACACGAAATTTATTACACGGAAACGTGATGGTTGCAAGACAGCACCGCGGGCGGCCCTCGGCACGTCCAACGCAAGGGCACTCGATAGACCCCGTGCCATGACCGGTCATCGGCCAGAGAAGGGCCAGGCATGGGCCAGCGCGAAGGCCGTCGGCGCCTTGTCGTTGCGGTTACGACAATCTACAAACTGGGGTTGCTTTCGATGCCGGAATGGCGAGGATGCCCGCTGATGCCAAGCTCGGCGGTCGGGAGGGAGCCATGCGATTTCTTGCGGCAATCGTTTCGCGGCCGGGCCTTGTCGCCCTGCTTCTGTCCGCCTTGCTGATGGCGTGCACTGTCGTGGCCGACGAAGGACCGCACCCGCCAAGGCCGCATCCGCAACTCTGCACCATGCAGTACGAACCGGTCTGCGCGCGGCGCGGCGGCGATCGCCGGACCTTCGCCAATGCCTGCCTGGCCGAGAGGGAAGGATATCGCATCCTGCGCGACGGCCCGTGCCGGGATGGCGGCGGTGGAGGCGGCGAGCAGACGTTCTGCACCCGCGAATACGCGCCAGTCTGCGCCAGGCGCCACGGCGAGCTCCGCACCTTCCCGAACGCATGCGAGGCCCGCGCAGCGGACTATCGCATCATCGGAGACGGACCTTGCTGAGGCCTGTCGATATTCCGGTGACGCCAGCCTGACCTCATTCTCAACAGGCCTCGGCGGAGCCGGGCATGCGTTCTGCCGTACACTTGCATCTGCCGCCCGCTTGGCTTAGGTCGAGCGGGCGGACAAACACGGCAGGTTTCCCATTAACAGAGATCAGAGAAGAGCGGCGGGCGCGAGTGGCAAGGCCGGTTCGGCGAGCCCGCTCGATCCCTATGTGCAGCGGGCGCTGCAGCTGCATCAGGCGGGCCGCCGGCAGGAAGCCGAGTCGCTTTACCGGCAGGTGCTGGCGCAGCAGCCGAACCATGCCGCGGCGCTGCATTTCCTCGGGCTTCTCCTGCATCAGACCGGCCGCAGCGAGGAGGGGCTAGACCTCATCGAGCAGTCGGTCACGCTGCAGCCCAGGAACGCCGACTTCCTCAACAATATGGGCACGGTCATGCGCGACCTCGGCCGCGTCGCCGCCGCCGTCGATTTCTTCCGCGGTGCGGTGGACATCCGCCCGGACCAATTGGCAGCGCGCGACAATCTCGGCTCGTCGCTGAAGCAGCTCGGCCAGTTCGAGGGCGCCGAGGAAATCTACCGCGGCACGATCGGCCGCAACCCGTTCCATGTCCGCGCCCGCATCGGCCTTGCCGAAACGCTGCAGGAAGCCGGGCGGCTGGACGAGGCGATTGCGCTCTTCCGCGAGTCACTGTCGATCCGGCCCAAGGATGCCGAGCTGCTCTATGGGCTGGGCGTCGCCGTGATGGAGAAAGGCAAGCTCGCCGAGGCGGCCGATCTTGCCCGCCAGGCGGTGGCGATCGCTCCCGCCATGGCCAAGGCCTGGCTTCTGCTGACGCAGGTCAAGCGCCAGACCGAGCGCGATGCCGAGCTTGCCGGCATGGAGGCCGAGCACGCCAAGGCGCCGCAGGACAGCCTCGCGCGCATGCAGCTTTCCTTCGGCCTCGGCAAGGCCAATGACGATCTGAAGGATTATGGCCGCGCCTTCGACTATTTCGTCGAGGGCAACGCCATTCGCCGCAAGGGCATCGACTACGATCCGGTGAGGACGCGCGACGAGTTCGCGGCGATGAAGGCAGTCTTCGACAAGGCCTTCTTCGATAAGCACAGCCCGAGCGACATTTCCGACGACACGCCGATCTTCGTCGTCGGCATGCCGCGTTCCGGCACGACGCTAGTCGAGCAGATCATCGCCAGCCATCCTCAGGTCTACGGCGCGGGCGAGCTCAGCATCCTGAAGACGGCGGTCGGCAAGCAGTTTCCGATGAGCATGCCGGGCGGCTTTCCCTGGGGGATCGTCGACATGCCGGACAAGGCCTTCGCCGAGGCAGGGCAGGCCTATCTCGACATGCTGCACGCCCGCTATCCCGGCTTCCGCCATGTTACCGACAAGATGCCGGGCAACTTCCTTCTGATCGGCTTCCTGCACATGATGCTGCCGAAGGCGAAGATCGTGCATTGCGCGCGCGACGCGGCGGCCACCTGCCTGTCGATCTTCAAGGTGCATTTCCGCGGCGACAGCCACCGTTACGGCTACGATCTCGGCGAGCTCGCCGATTTCCATAACCTCTACACGGACATCATGGCGCATTGGCGCAAAGTGCTGCCTGGTGTCGTCCACGACGTTCGCTACGAGGATTTCGTCGCCGACCAGGAGCGGCAGACACGGGCGCTGATGGCGCATCTCGGCCTGCCCTGGGACGACAAGGTGCTGTCGTTCCACGAGACAGATCGACCGGTTCGGACAGCGTCCGCCGCGCAGGTGCGCCAGCCGATGTATCAGGGCTCGATCGATCTGTGGAAGCGGTATGGCGACAAGTTGAAGCCGCTGCTGGATAGGCTGAATTAGCGCATCGGCCACTGATTGGCGGAAGCCCTGTCAGCTTCGTCATCCACGGGCGGGAGCAGCCGCGAAGCGGCGTCGCGAAGACCCGAGGATCCATTCCGTGACCTTTGTCGAAAGATGTAACGGAGCAGAATTCTTCAACCGTCTCAACGCTTTAACGTCACGGCATGGATCCTAGCGTCTGCGCGCGTCGCTTCGCTCCTTGCACCGCCCTAGGATGACGAAGTGATGGGGCAATGCGCCTACAGCTCGATGAATGGCTGGAAGCCGCCGAAGATCATGCGCTTGCCGTCGAACGGCATTGACGACCAGTCCATCTTCAACCGTTCATCGGCCATCACCTTGGCCATGACCGCGTCGCGGCTTTGCCTGGATTCGTAGACGATCCAGGCGAAGATGACGATCTCGTCGTCCTTGGCTTGGACCGCACGCGGAAACGAGGTCAGCTCGCCGTAAGGCACGTCGTCGCCGACGCATTCGACATAGGCGAGTGCACCGTGCTCCTTCCAGATGGCGCCGCCGGTGCTGGCGAGCTTCTTGTAGTCGTCGAGATTTGCCTTCGGTACGGCAAGCACGAAACCATCGACATAGGACATGGTGAGTTCCTTTTACCGAAAACGGGCGCCGGGTCGGCGGGATACGACCCGGGTGAGCACATCATCGCTGTGGGCGACGCTGCTCGCTAGGAAATTCATTTCACCGGCGCGTTCATCGCCCAGGCGACGCCGAAGGGATCCTTGACCTGGCCCCAGCGGTCGCCCCAGAACATCACCTGCAGCGGCGTGACGACCTCGCAGCCGGCATCCACCGCGCGCTGCCACCAGGCATCGATGTCGCCGCTGCCGAGGTGGAGCTGCAGCACGTAGCCCTGCGCCGCCTGGTGCGGATGGCCGTGCTCCGGATAGGCGTCTCCAAGCATCAACGTCGAGCCGTTGACGTAAAGATGGATGTGCATGGTGCGGCCCTTGTCGTCCGGCGGATAGGCAAAGACCTCCTCGGCCCCGAAAGCCTTCTTGTAGAACTCAGCCGCCTTGATGGCGCCGTCGACCTGCAGGTAGGGGGTCAGTCCGCCAAGCACTTTGGCGCGGGGTGGGGTCTGGTCGGTCATGTCACGTGTTCCTGTTCACGGCTAGATTTGGCCTTGCGATCAAAAGACGGACGAGGCGACCGCAATCCTACACGGGTCGCAGAATTTTTTCAGAAGGCGGGCCCCAGGGACAGGCTTGGCGACCGCCGAAGCCGGGTGGCGGTTGCACTGGTAGACGGGACACTTTCAGAAGACCTTGCTCGAGAAGGTGGCCACGTGGCGGCTGGTCCGCGTGTCGAGAATTTCCGGAAAACCGATGTCCTTGCGCAGCTCGTCCGGCAGCGAAAGCAGGATGCGCTCGCTGCGGTAGCGGGCGCGCGCCGCTGCATATTGGGTGGCGATGCGGCCGATGGATGACAGTATCGACATGACGAAACTCTCCCTTGGTTGATGCCGGCATCATAGTGTCGGCACCCTAAGGACGAGGGCTGCAGCGGCGATCCGACAGATCGCATGAATTTTTTCGCGTGCCCTGAAAGCCCGTACGTTTGCGGGCCGGCTTGTCGTGGTCTCAGCGCTCCGTCTCGGCGACCGAGCGGAAGAACGCTTCCGGATCGTCGACTTCGGTCAGCCGTCGCTTCTCGATCAGCCAGAAACGGTTGCCGATCGCACGGATGAAGGAACGGTCGTGCGAGGCGAGCAGGCAGCTCGCCTGGTGCTTGAGCAATTCCTCCTCCAGCGCTTCCTGGCCGTCGATGTCGAGATGGTTGGTCGGCTCGTCGAGGAGGTAGAAATTGGGGTTGACCAGCCGCAGCACCAGCATCATCAGCCTCGACCGCTGTCCGCCCGACAAGGCGCCGATCTTTCTCTCCTGCATCTCGATGGCGACGCCGGCGCCGGCCAGAAGCGAACGGGCGCGCTGCTCGCCGACCTCGAAGCGGCGCGAAACCATCGCCAACGGCGTGTCGTCGCCGCCGATGCCCGACAGCGCCTGATCGCTGTAGCCGAGCACGGTCGACGGCGTCACCTTGACGTTCGCTACCGTCCCGGGCTCAACGATGGCGGCGCGGATCATCGCGATGAAGCGCGACTTGCCGACGCCGTTGCGGCCGAGCAGCACGATGCGGTCGCCTTGGCAGATATGGCGCTTGCCGGTCTTGAACAGCAGCGTGCCGCCGGGCGTTTCCACCGCGGCGTCCTCCAGCGTGATCAGCACCTTGGCGTGGGTGCCGCGGTTGGCCAGCCTGATCGCGCCGGCCGAGCGCTCGCGATGCGCCGGCAGCGCCGCCTCTTCCAATTTCTCCGCACGTTCCTTGAGCTGCTTGGTCTTGACCGTCAGCAGGTCGCTGCCGGAGTTGATGCCGATGTTGTTAAGCTTGGCAGCCTGGCGGCGCAGTTGCTGCGCGACCTTCATGTCGCGCTCGAACTTGCGCGCCGTCGAGGCATCGACTTCGTCGAGTGCCTGCCTGGCGCGCGAATAGGGCAGCGAGAATACCGGCGATGCTTCCGGACGCAGGAACAGCGTTCGGTTGGTGGTGGCGTCGAGGAAGGCGCGGTCGTGGCTGGTGACGATCACCGGCACCTCTCGCGGCAGCGCATTGAGCCAGGTCTCCAACTGACTGATCTTTGCCAAATCGAGATGGTTGGTCGGCTCGTCGAGCAGAAGCATATCGGGATCGGTGACCCAGACGCGGGCGATCAGCGCCAGCCGCTGCCAGCCGCCGCTCAAGGCGCGCATCGACCGGCCGCGCATCTCCTCGGGCACGTCGAGCGAATCCAGCGCGACGTCGACGCGCCACAGCTCGCTGTCGCGCTGCTCGGCGGCAAGGCATCGGCGACAAGCTGATGGAAGCTGCGGTCGAGCAGCGCGTCGGGAACGGATTGCTCGACATGCCCGACGCGCAGGCCGCGCGATCGGATGATGTCGCCGGCCGTGGCGTCCAATTCGCCGGCCAGGCATCTGAGCAAGGTGGATTTGCCGCGGCCGTTGGCGGCGACGATGCCCAACCGGTCGCCGGCGCCGATGGTGAGGTCGAGGTTGGAGAAGAGCGGCGCACTCATGGTGACGCCGAGGGATTTGAGGCTGATCAGGGCCATATCGATTTCTCTGGTCTGCCGGAGGAACTCCGGTTGATGCACTTTGACGGTACGCCGGCAGGCCATCAGGCCAAGCTCAGCGGCACCACGAAGGGCAGACCAAAAATCGAAGCGGGAAGTTCCCGGACCGTCCTGGTCAGCCCCGCAAGCAAGCTCGCAGGGCACAGACAGGGCCGCGCTGACGGTGGTGATCGAAAGACACGCAGCCCTCCTTTCCAGATGTTCGAGTTAGAGGGGATTGGCTACACCACAGGTGAGGCAGATGACAAGAGGTGGATGAGGCGCTGGTAAATGCGGAAGCTCGTCTTGCTTTGCTCCGACCAGCTCACGTCGCTCAAGTTACGAGGAGGCGCGCTAAAATTCTCGCTCCGGCCAGACCGCCCATGCCCAGGAAAGCGCCGACAGCAAAGCCTGCGACACCCAAGGCTATGGCGCCAGTGACTCCGGCGTTGTGGTATCCGGCAGAAGCGCCAATCAACAGCCCTGCCAAGGATAGCGCGACTATCCAAACGGTGCGTAGGGCTCCGAACAATCTGCTCATCTGCCAAGACCCCTGTCGATTGCGAACCTATTACCTGAAGGTTATCGAGTTGCTATGGGGCTTAGTCAATTTTGATCGATGCTAGCAACCCACACTGCCTGCTTGGGTTGAGGCAGAATCCGAGTAAATGCTTTCGCTCGAGCCTACCTGCCCGGTCGCCCGGTCTTGCTCGGCCGGCGCTTTTGACGGTGTTCGTCGGCCGGGTCCTCGTAGGAGCCGATGCCGGAGCGCTGGCGAACGATCGGTTTGTCGTCGCGCTCCTTCGCGCCCCCCTCTGTCCTGCCGGCCCCCACTTCGGGGGAGATCGGCTGTGGCTTCGCCGGCTTTTTTCCTTCGACAGGCTTCTCCGTGCGCCGCACCGTCATCTCGTCGAGTGAGTTTTTCCTGAACAACGGCTTGGTACGGTCGCCGGGGATGCCGAAATCGGAGCCATGCGCTTCCTGCGCCGACTGCTTCTTGAACAGCGAGCGCGAGATGGCGCTGGCTGGCGTGGCCGTGTCGGTTCCCGGACCCATGGCGTCCAGCGACGGTTTGGCGAACAGCGGCTTCTTTGCCGGTACCGCGCCGTCGGCGCCCATCTCGTCGAGATGCGGCTTGCGGAACATGTTGGGCCGAGCGGCCCTGGCCGACTCTTCGGCGGCGCGTGCTTCATCGAGCCTGCGGAAACGCTCCTGTTCCTCGGCGGTACGATGTCTGGCCACGCCTTTGTTGTGCTTGCCCTTTTCGCGGCCTGAGGCAGGGCTTTGGCTTTCCACCTCGCGCGCCAGCGGGTCGTCCGAGATGGCAAGCTCCATATCGCGCAGCCGCTTGATCTCGTCGCGGATGCGGGCGGCCTTCTCGAAGTCGAGATTGGCGGCGGCGTCGCGCATCTGCTTGTCCAATGCCTCGAGATGAGTCTTGAGGTTGTTGCCGATCATCGCACCGGCATCGTCGGTGAACTGCGAGATGTCGGCGCGCACGTGGTCCTTCTCGTAGACCGAATCGAGGATGTCGGCGATGCGCGACTTCACCGATTCCGGCGTGATGCCGTTGGCCGCGTTCCATTCCATCTGCTTCTCGCGGCGGCGGTTGGTCTCCGCCATCGCCCGTTCCATCGAGCCGGTGACCTGGTCGGCATAGAGGATGACCTTGCCGTCGACATTGCGGGCGGCGCGGCCGATGGTCTGGATCAGCGAGGTTTCCGAGCGCAAAAACCCTTCCTTGTCGGCGTCGAGGATGGCGACGAAGCCGCATTCGGGAATGTCGAGGCCCTCGCGCAAGAGGTTGATGCCGACCAGCACGTCGAAGGCGCCGAGACGCAGGTCGCGCAGGATCTCGATGCGCTCCAACGTGTCGATGTCGGAGTGCATGTAGCGGACGCGGATGCCGTTCTCGTGCAGATATTCGGTGAGGTCCTCGGCCATGCGCTTGGTGAGCACCGTGACCAGCGTGCGGTAACCCAGCCTGGTTGTCTCACGGATCTCGCCGACGACATCGTCGACCTGGCTCTTGGCCGGACGCACCTCGACCGGCGGGTCGATGAGGCCGGTCGGGCGGATCACCTGCTCGGCGAAGACGCCGCCGGACTGGTCGAGTTCCCAGCCGCCCGGCGTCGCCGAGACGGCGATCGACAGCGGGCGCATGGCGTCCCATTCCTCGAAGCGCAGCGGCCGGTTGTCCATGCAGGAAGGCAGGCGGAAGCCGTACTCGGCCAACGTCGCCTTGCGGCGGAAGTCGCCGCGATACATGCCGCCGATCTGCGGCACGGTGACGTGGCTTTCGTCGATGAAGATCAGCGCGTTGTCCGGCACATACTCGAACAGCGTCGGCGGCGGCTCGCCCGGCTGACGTCCGGTGAGGTAGCGCGAATAGTTCTCGATGCCGGCGCAGGAACCGGTCGCCTCCAGCATCTCGAGATCGAAGCGGGTGCGCTGCTCCAGCCTCTGGGCCTCCAGCAGTCGGCCAGCCTTTTCAAGCTCTTGCAGGCGGTATTTCAGCTCTTCCCTGATCGACTTGATGGCCTGATTCAAGGTCGGGCGCGGCGTCACATAGTGCGAGTTGGCGTAGATCTTGACGCTCTTCAGCTCGCCGGTCTTCTGGCCGGTCAGCGGGTCGAACTCGGTGATCGCCTCGATCTCGTCGCCGAACATCGAGATGCGCCAGGCGCGGTCCTCGAGGTGGGCCGGGAAGATTTCGATCGTGTCGCCGCGCACGCGGAAGGAGCCGCGCACGAAGTTGACGTCCTGGCGCTTGTACTGCTGGGCGACGAGGTCGGCGAGCAAAGCGCGCTGGTCGAGCCGGTCGCCGACCTGCATTTGGAAGGTCATGGCCGTGTAGGTCTCGACCGAGCCGATGCCGTAGATGCAGGACACGGAAGCGACGATGATGACGTCGTCGCGCTCCAGCAACGAGCGCGTCGCCGAGTGGCGCATGCGGTCGATCTGCTCGTTGATCGAGGATTCCTTCTCGATATAGGTGTCGGTGCGCGGGACGTAGGCTTCCGGCTGGTAGTAGTCGTAGTAGGAGACGAAATATTCGACCGCGTTGTCCGGGAAGAACTTCTTGAACTCGGCATAGAGCTGCGCGGCCAGCGTCTTGTTGGGCGCCAGGATCAGGGCAGGGCGCTGCGTCTCTTCGATCACCTTGGCCATGGTGAAGGTCTTGCCAGAGCCGGTGACGCCGAGCAGCACCTGGGTGCGGTCGTTCTGCTCGATGCCTTCGACGAGGTCCTTGATCGCGGTCGGCTGATCGCCGGCCGGCTGGAAATCCGAGACCATCTTGATGGCGATGCCGCCTTCGGACTTCTCAGGCCGTGCCGGGCGGTGCGGCGTCCAGAGCTGGCCGTCCTTGTGCAGCGGATTGCCGGACTCGATCAGCTTCGACAGCGCGGCGACGGTCGCAGTGACGCCGCTCGAGGAAACCGTCTCGGCATCCTCCAGGCTGATGTCGAGGCCGGGCACCGGATTGAGGCCGGCGGCCGCCCGTTCCTTCGCCGAGGCCGCGCCGCCCATCGAGGTGCCGCGCGCCGTGCGTCCGGGCGCTGACGAGCGTTCCGGGATCTTCTTCGGCGTTTTTGCCTTCGGCTGCCTTTCCGCCTCGCGCGCGATCTGCCCGGCCCAATCGGAGATCGAGCCGGTCAGCGGCGCGCCGGAGAATTCGCTCTGCGGCGCCTCGGAAAAGCCGCCGGGCTTCAGCGGCTCGGCAGCGTCGAGGAATTCGGTCAGCGGGCTGCGCCGCTTCGGCGCGCCATCTTGCGAGGGCGTCTTCTTGTCAGGGGTTTTGGCCATGGCCCGAATATGGGAGGACTCGGTGGAAATGGAAAGAGCGGAGTGAAATGGCTGGCACGCCGCGCGGACGCTGCTGACAGAAGGCTGTCAGCAGCGGCGTCACGCCTGGGGTGCTCGACCTCAATTGAACCACAGCGCGAAGGTCAGAAAGCCAGCGCCGCCGAACTCGCGCTGGATCTGGTCGAAATCATCGCTGGTGAGGATTTTGCCGCTTTCTAGATAAGGCGCGATTGCCGGGCCGGTGATCGACAGGACGAGGTCGAACGGTTTCGGCTCGTCGAAGAAGCGCTTCATGTTGATGCCCTTGCCGGCGATGCGGAAATGCGGCAGCAGCACGCGGCCTTCGAGAAGGTCCTCGGCCATGGTCAGGGCGGCGAGCCATGCCTGGACCTGCTCCTCGCCGACCTCGAGACCGGTGAGCGGGTTGACGCCCTTCTGCTGCGGTCCCGGCAGCCATTCGCGGTCGTTGTCGGTCTCGGCGCGGATCGCTTTCCAGTCCTCACGCGAAAGCCGGATCATCTCCAGAAGATGCCGGCGCGCGGCTTGCCGGCGCTCCGGCTCGATCACCGGCCAGTTGACGAGATGCACCAGTGAGATGAAGTCGGCGAAGCGCCACTCCGAGGCAAAGATGCTGCCGCTCATGCCGCCGTCCGGCGGCACCAGCGTGTCCTGCAGCGGCAGTTTCGCGCGCGGGAACAGCATGTGGAAGGAGCCGTCGAACATGGTCCTGAAATCATGCGCCAGCCAGAAATCGGCCTGGGCCATCAGGAACTCGGCGTAGCCCTGCAGCCAATAGCCGTCGGCGCGGTCGAAGCGGAAGGTAAGCTGCGGTGCGCCATCCCTCGTGTCGATGCCGCCGCGTGAGAGCGAGGCCATGATCGCGCCAATGCTTTCGTCCGGCGCGATGTTGCCATCCTCATTGAGATCGATGCCGGCATGGGTGAGGTCGACCACCATGCCGATATCGGCATCGGCGGCTACGGAACCCAGCGTGGCGGCGGATTTCTCCAGCCGGTCGCGAAAGGCGACCAGGATGGCGCGGAATCCTTCGTAGGTCAGCGGCTGCGGATTGGGATTGTCCGGCACCGGCAGCCGCATCAGCGGCAACATGAAGGATTGCGGACTCTCGAAACCGTGGCGGTGGAGACCGCTGGCCAGGATTTCCAGGGCAGTGAAGAATTCGCCGGCGCCGGCGGCATAGGCCGACGCCGGATCGCTAGGGGCTGCTGCCTCCAGAGCGGACAGGGCGGTGTTTCGCTCCGAAACGGCTTTCGCCTCGAACAGCGTTTTTGCGGCGCTCGGCATTTCCGCGGCGGCTGACGAGATCGGCAGGCAAAGAAACAAGGCGGCAACCACAATGCCAGCTAAGCGCGTCATCGTCATCCTCCCCTTACAGTGTGGCGACCATACACCTGTTTGGCCGAGAGCGCCTGTGTGACTGAGGGAGATTTGCCGATCGCCGAGAGCCTCTGGGACCGGCTTCAACCTGTCCGAGGAACGGTCTACACACAGGACAAACGAATGGGCATCGCGTGTCGAACTATCCGCTCTCCTACAAATTGTCTTGGCTGCCGTACTTCCTGAAACCGTCGCTTGGCGGCGACAGGAACGGCTTCGCGGCGCCGGCGGCGACGCTGATCGATCCGCGCCCGGCGCGGACGGTGCGGCTTGCCTTCATCGGCGACATTTCGGCGGTCGCCCATCGCGCGGCGCCGGAATGCGACCCTGCGATCGCGGGGCTGCTCGCTTCGGCCGATCTCGTGGTCGGCAATTGCGAAAGCCCGATCGTCGAGCGGCCGAGAGCGGTGATGGGCACGCGGCTCGGAACGCATCACGCGATGACCGAACGCTTCCTGGCGGACGCGCTGGCGGCCGTCGGGATTGCCCGCGACAAGCTGGTGCTGTCGCTTGCCAACAATCATGTGCTCGACCAGGGCGTTGCCGGCTTCGAGGAGACGGTCGCGGCGCTGAGGCGGCTTGGCATTCGCACCATCGGCACCACGGCTGGGGGACCGGTCCAGCATCATACAGCCGGGCCGCTGACGATCGGCTTCGCCGCCTTCACGCTTTGGCGCAATGCCGGCGAAGCCGAATTTCGAGCGCGGGTTTCGATGGCGGGCGATCCGGCGCAATGGCCGGGCGAGACCATCTCGGATGTCGAATTGCTCTGCGCCGTGCCGCATTGGGATTGGGAGTTCCGGCATTTTCCGAGATCTGCAACGCGGGCGCTAGCTCGGCGGCTGGCGAGCTATGGTGTGCGGCTGATTGCCGGCCACCACGCCCATGTGGTGCAGCCGGTCGAGCGTATCGGCGATACGCTCGTCGCCTACGGCCTGGGCGATTTCCTCGGCACGGCCTTTGCCAGGCAGCCATGGCCTGGCCGGATCGGCTCGATCCTTGTCGTCGACGTCAGCACCGAGCCCGCCGCGCGCGGCGCGATTGCCGCCTATAAACTGCACCCCTTCATGCGGCTGCGCAGGGGGCGCCACGAGCGGCTGCTACCGGTGGATGCGCTGGAGGGGTCATTGAAGCGGAAAGTTGCGCAACGCCTGGGCGCGATCTTTTCCGGCTGACCAGCCGACTGCTGAACGATCCCAGCCGGCCACTGCGATGCATGCCGTTCAGCAGTCGAAGCCGTATTGGGTGCGCATGTAATCGGCCTCTTCCTTCGACATTTTCTTGAACATCACGCAGACGGTGAAGCTGCCGACCTGATGGCCGTTCCTGGTGTATCCCCAGTCGGAAATATCGTCCCGCGTGAACTTGATGTTCTGGCCGAAGACGACGTTGTGAACGAGTTCCGGCTCATTCGCCAATATGCCGACAAAGCCGGTGGCGGTCCGCTTGAAGGGGATGACCCAGAAATGCTCCGTCACATTCCCGTCGACGATCATGACCTTCAGCTTGAACTTGCCGGTTCCAGGTGGCGGCGCTTCGGACAAAGCCAGGAAGTCGTCCAGGCTGGATCGTGCCCGCGCTATCGCCGCCGCCATCTCAGCATCGTCAGGGGCCACCATCACCGTCTTGTCGTCATCGTGGTCGGCGCCCTGCGCTCGAGCAGGCAAAGGAGAGAGCGCCAGCAATAGGCACAGTGCGACGCGAACGGCCAAGGTCATGAAGCCCCCCAACTCCAACTAGCCACGATCTTCCCGCAACCTGCCGGCATTATCAATCGGGGGGCGGCGTCGAGATTTCTCGCTATTGCAGGCGCCACTCGACCAATGTCAGGCTCATCGGCCGCGCTCCGACCTATGGTTTTTGCCGAGTGGTCGCGTTATCGGTCACGAAAGGATGGTAAGGGGAACGCACGCGGTTCTGGTTGTCGCGGGGACGTGCGGCAAGCATCGAACACTGCTCGGAGAGGACGGGACATGCGAATGAGATTTGCCGCGGCGCTTGCCACGATCATGCTTTGCGCCGGGCTCGCACATGCCGAGGACCTGAAAGCCTTCAAGCTGACGATCGACGGCGTGACGGTCGACATCGACCCCGGCGAGGACGCGAATGTGCGCTTGCCGGGCGGCAAGACGGCCAAGGTCAGGCTCGACCGCAACGACTTCGCGACCTTCTCCGGCGGCACCTTTTCCTTCGTCCATCCGAGCGGGATTTCGGTCACCAAGACGGATCTCGGCGACAGCATCACGCAGTACCTGGCGGCTTCGGCCCTCGGCACCATCGTCGTTGTGCAGGAATACGGCAAGATGAACCCGGTGTCGCTCGACCAGCTGATGCTGCAGGAGATGACGAAGGAATCGGTGCAGGCGGGCGGGACGCTGACGCAGCAGCCGACGACCCGCAAGCTCGCCGACGGCAAGCAACTGACCGGAATCAAGGCCACGGTGAAGACAAGGACCGACAGCGCCGATTTCGAGATCGTCGGCTTCGGCCTTGCCGATCAGGGGCTGCTGTTCATCACGCGCATCGGCGACCAGGACGCGGCAACCGAGCAGCCGATGATCGACAAGTTTTGGGAGACCCTGAAGGTCAAGCTGTAAGGCGTGCTGAGATTCAGGTGATGCCGGCCTGCAATGTCGGCTGCCTGCGCTTCCGGCCTTCGCCGGCCGAAGCACTCATGCGTGGCGTAGCAGTCAAATTAAGGCTACGGCCGGCGCAGGCCGGTTCTCGGAAACCAACATTTTCGGCTCGGCCTGACCTGAATCTCAACATGCCTTAGACCGGTCTACAGCCCGCTCGGCATGAGTCCCGCCAGCCAGTTCGCTGACCGCTTGGCCATGTCGACAGTCGCGGTAGCCGCGCGGCCGAGATCGGTCTTGACCACGGCATAACCTGCCTTGGTGCGGTAGAGCACGGCGCTGCCGCCGTCGACCGCGGCCTCGAAGGCGACCGGCCGCGCGGCTTCCGTCTCGCTGGCCGTCACCGTCGCGCCGACCGGGACGCTGGGGCGATGGCCGAGCTCGGGCGGCAACGGAGCGATAGGTTCGATGACGCGGCTCATCGGCTTCAGCTCCGGCCCGGACGCTTTCGCGGCGAGCTCCGAGGTCGATGCCGAACCCTTGGTGCGGCAGATGCCGGACACCAGCGGATAGTTGAAATTGCGCTGATGCAGCATCTGGCTCTTCATCGCCGCCTCGCAGTCGGCGATCGTCGCCCATTTGGCGGGCGTCTCGCCGAGATATTCGCAGAGCTTGGCGTCGCAGTCGCAGCCGACGATGGTCATGGCGACAAGGGCGGTCTTGATCACGGTCCTGTCCCTTTGAATTCGTTCCCGAGCGGATCAATCGCCCGGGATCAAGGCGGGATTTGGCCGCGATTGTGAATTGTGCATGACGACGTGTTGCTGAAGGTTGCTTGGCCTTCGACTGTGACGGGAAAGCATCAGGGGCAAACGCTGGTGCGGTCTAGACCGCAGCGGAAAGCTGGGGAAGGGGCAGCCCAAAAAGACAGTCGGCGCTGGGATTTCTCCCAGCGCCTCCCTGTCAGATCAGGAACCGGTCGCGGCAGCAACTTCCGTAAAGGTCGTCGCGCCAGGCCGGCCTTGATTTTGACGGTCCTGCCAGTTCGCCACCCGAGGGGCAGCGCCCGTTCCGGACCACGCCGATCTCCGCCCTCGCGGGCTTCCCCCGGCGCGCCATCGAAGGTTTCACCCGCCTTCATGGCAGCATCGGTCCGCCGTCGGCGTTCGCACGCTTTCCGCGGCCCCGCCGACAGCCGTCCCTCCAACAAGCGAACCTGTTCTCGTTCCGGGTCGTGCGGGCCTCAGGAAATCCGCCTTGCGCTTTGCCTTTCGGCGAGGCGTTCGGTAGCCGCCTGAGATGGGTTCAATGTACGCCGGGTAAGGGCTTTGCGGAATGCCCGCCAACCTGTGGATAGCGGGATTATCGGGGACCGATGCGACAAGCCTCGGAATTTTCCGGTCAAACCCCTTAGACAGCCTGCCCCCGTATTTCTGTGCCGGTTGAGCGATGGAGCCTTGCCGCGCCCGCCGGCCCGCGTTTCAATGCCGGCAAAGAACTGCGGGCGTCTGCTTCGTACGCTTTTAGGCAACATGCCTCGGGGGAGGTCAGATTGAAGGTCGGGGTGGTTCTCAATCCGATTGCGGGGGGCGGCAAGCTCAAGCGGCGCTGGCCCAAGGTCGCCGCGTCGCTCAGGAAGCATTTCGGCGATTTCGATCTGCGCGAGACACAGACCAGCGGCGATGCCGAGCGGCTGGCGATGGACCTGGCGGTCGATGGCTGCGATCTGGTGATTGCCGCCGGCGGCGACGGCACGGCCAGCGAAGTGGCGGACGGGCTCTTGCAAGCTGAGCATGAGACCGGCCGGGCGAGCGCGCTCGGGCTGCTGCCCTGCGGCACCGGCATCGACTTCGCGCGCGGATTGGGACTGCCCGATGAAATCGAGGCAGCGCTGGCACGCATCGCCGGTGCCAGCCCGCGCAAGGTCGATGCCGGGCGCGTCACCTACATCGACGACCATGGCGCGCTGGCCAGCCGCCACTTCGTCAACGTCGCCAGCCTCGGCCTTTCAGGCGTCACGGATCGCGCGGTCAATTCCGACAAGCGCAAGGGCCGGGTCTCGGCCAAGGCGCTGTTCCTCTGGCGCACGGTGCTGGAGTTCCTCCGCTACCGCTTCCAGGACGTGAGGATCACCATAGACGACGGCGAGCCGGTCGAGGCGCGCATGGCGCTGGTGGCGGTCGCCAACGGCAAGTTCTTCGGCGGCGGCATGATGATCGCGCCCGACGCCGATCTCTCGGACGGACAGTTCGACATCGTCATCGTGCGGGCGGCGAACAAACTCGGGCTGATCCGCGACATCCGGCTGCTTTATGGCGGGCGTCACCGCAACCATCCGGCGATCACCATCCTGCGCGGCCGCAAGGTGCTGGTCGAGCCTCTGGGCGATGCGGAGAAGAACGCGGCGCTGGTCGACATAGACGGCGAGTCGCCGGGACGAATACCAGCCACCTTCGAAATTCTGCCCGGGGCGCTGACATTGAGATATTGATTAAACTGCAGCGGAAGAGATCATCTACTTTTCTTCTTCCGCAGCTGGAGAATCTATCTTATTTTATACAAGATCATAGGCGCTTTTTTCCGGAGGGTCGGGCGGGATGGGCGATATCGATGATAAGATAGAGGAAATCAGATCAAAAGAAGAAGAGTTGAAGACTCTTCGGACGGCGTTACACGACAAGTATGGCGTCACCGTCACTATGCCGCCAGCGACTCCGGAAACCGCGTCGATATGGGAAATCTGGAACAGACGGGGCGCGCTTGCCATCGGTCTTGGCTTCGGGGCCGCTCTGCTTGCATTGGCGGTTGCATTTTGCCTCACGGGCGGCGCTGGCTATTTTCAGAGATTTTCGATCGCGGCGGGCTGGGTGGAGTTTGCCGGTCTGCTGGCTGCATCCGTGGCGCTGATCATCGTTTGCGCGCTCGCCTGGCCTGATCGTTTCGACAAGACCTGGATGCAGCTTGACCGGATCCTGTCGTCCGGCGGCTTCTATTTCTTCGCCGGCCTGGCGTTGCTTCTCTATGCAATTCACACGACCAGCACACAGGTACATCCATCGTTGACCTTTCTGCTGGCGATGCTGGGCATGGCAATCATGCTGTTCGGCACGGGATCGCAGGCGGTTGGCACAATCGCGACCGCAGGTGCCAGGCAGCTTAATCCGACGGATGCCGCTGCCCCGAACGGAGCGGCGCGCGAGGGGGTGTCAAAACCTGCCAACGAAGCGGCCGAAGCAACGGTGAAAGCGGTCGAGGCAGCGCAAGCACTGCCAACCGATGGCGAGAAGGCAGGCGCGCTCGCGGGCGTTCTTCAATTGGCGAAGGAAGCTGCGAAGCAGACCGCAGGCATGACCTCTCCAGTTCAGTCCGGGCCTGCCGTATCGGGACCGGACTGGAGTCCCGTCAAGGCGAACGCGGCAATTGCGGGCGGCGCAGCAGTCTTGACCGCACTGTTTGGCTACGGCGTCATTCATTACCGGACGGATATCAAGGACGTGTTCGGGTTCTACGACCGATATGTCAAACTGAGAATCGAGGCTTGTGCCGCAAGCAGTTCGACATGTGCTGCTGTCGAAGGAGACCGCGCTGTGACGATCTCCGACTTTGCGCTTTCCGACTATTCTGTGGACGCGCAGACCATCAACGGCTCGTCCCTTTATACGATCAGGTCGGGGAACGAATTGCAGGTAATTGTCTTCTCAGACACGCTGGACCAGAACGTGCCGATCCGGCTCCGGCTTTCGAGGCAGAAAGAAAATCTGCTGGTCGGGCCAGAGGTCGACCGGGACATAGATCTGATGATATCGCCGAAGACGTTCGAGGCGCAACTCGCGAGCGATGCGCCGGCTTCGGCAACGCCAGCTCCCGCCAGCCAGCCATCCGAAATATGCACGCAGTTCAAGGGAACCACACGCGTAAATTGCGGGCTGTCAAGGGTTGTGACGGGAAATCGCGGCGATCAGCTCAATACCGTGCTTTATTCGTTGAATTTCTACAGGAAGGACAACGCGATAACCGAAGCGAAGGTCAACCACGTAGACGTCAAGTTCGACTGAGGCTCGTTGCAGAATGAAGAATGCTTTCGCCTTTCTCGTCACGCTCTTTCTCAGCTTCGTCGAGGCTTGGGGCGCCTGCAGCCAGGAGATCACGCTGGATCCCAGTTGTACAAATCTACGGAGCCTGAACATATCGCAGATCAAGGAACTGATAACGCAACTCGGCGACGTCCAGGGCAAGGCGGACAATTACGATCTTGGCCGCGTCTATTCGGTGCTTGCTCCTCTCAACCAGTTGGTGAAATCGCAGGACGATATCCAAGCCTTCCGCTGCCAGGACGATCTTGCAACGATCCGCAAGATCATCGCATTTGCACGCATCGACGAGCGAGTCACTCGGATCAATGCATCGCTGCTTCTGGCCAATGTCGTTGACAATACCACGCTTTGTGGAGTGCTCGAGGAACTGTTTGACCACTCGCTGAATGACAACGCGCGCTACAATTTATGGCAGGTGGTGCTCGTGGTGGCGCGTTACGCCCGGGTTGAGAACCAGAAGTGGATTAAGGCGACCGTTTCAGACAACCAGACGTTCATCGGCAGTCAGCCCAACTACGGGCGAACGCTGGAGAAGATAGACGAGGTCAACACGGCCTTGACCGTCAATCAGCGGACCGACAGCCTCAAGAATGGCTACGAGCCGCAATACCGGGAATGTCTCACCCTGCCGCATATTGCGACGATGGCTGATCAGCCGCCGGGCTGATCGTCAGGAAGCCGCCTAGCCAACTGATGGGTTCTTTCTTTTGCTATTAGGTGATTCCGGACGGAAGACCGTTACACACTCTTCTTGGAATGGCTCTCGATCTCCAGCCTGGCCGGGAAGCCCGGTGCGCGCAGGTCGACCCCGACGGCATCCTCGAGCAGCTTGACGATCTGCGTCGACCAGGCATCGCCGCCATAGGCGTGCTTGCCCTCCTCGAAAATCGCGTTGACCCGCGACGCCAGATCGAGCGGCACGCCGAAATCCCTGCCCATGGCAAGCGCGAAGCCGAGATCCTTCAGCGCCAGATCCATGGTGAAGCCGATGTCGTAGGAGCCGTTCAGCACCAGCTGGCTTTCGGTCTCGTGGACAAAACTGTTGCCGGAGGAAGCAACAATCGCGTGATAGGCCTGGGCTAGATCGAGACCGCCTTGCCGGGCGAGCATCAGCGCCTCGCCGGCGGCGACGAGATGGACGAAGGCCAGCATATTGGTGATGACCTTGATCACGGCGGCAGAGCCGACCGGGCCCATCAGGAACGATTTGGCGCACATCGCTTCGATCGCCGGCCGATGCCGCTCGTAGAGCGCGGCGTCGCCACCGACCAGCGCCGTGATTTTTCCAACTGCAGCCAAATGTACGCCGCCGGTGACCGGACATTCCAGCGTCTCGACGCCCTTCGCCAAAGCGAGCGCCGCGAGCCGCAGGATCTGGTCGCGGCCGTTGGTCGACATCTCGATCCAGGCGCCGCCGGCGGGCAGACCGTCGAGCAAGCCGTCAGGGCCGGCGAGCACCGCCTCACTCACCTTCGGCGAGGGCAGGCAGGTGATCGCGTTGCCGGCGCTGGCTGCTGCCTCGGCAGGACTCCTCGCCGCCGTGGCACCAAGCGCGACAAGGCGCTCTACCGCCGCCGGATCGCGATCGAAGACGGTGACAGCAAAGCCGTTGCGCAGCAGGCTGGCGGCAAGATTGCCGCCAAGGTGGCCAAGCCCGACGAAGGCGTAGGCGAGGCGCGCGCTCACGGCATCAGCGGCGTCTGCATCATCTGCAGATGCAGGTCCTTGCCGCTATAGGGGTGCGCGTCGCAGACTTCCTCGTTGAGCTCGACGCCGAGGCCCGGTTCCTTCGAGGGGATGACGTTGCCGTCCCGCCACTCGATCTTCTTCTTGAGCAGCGTGGCGTGGAACCCATCCCACTGCTTCAGCGATTCCAGGATGAGGAAGTTGGGCAGCGTCACTGCAAGCTGGATATTGGCGGCGCCGACGATCGGCCCGCAATAGCAGTGCGGCGCGACCTGGATGTGGTAGGCCTCGGCCATGGCGGCGATCTTCTTGGTCTCCAGTATGCCGCCGGAGCGGCCGAGATCCGGCTGCAGGATGGTCGCGGCGCGGTTCTCGATGACGCGGGCGAATTCGAATTTCGTCGTCAGCCGCTCGCCGGTTGCGATCGGAATGGAGGTTCCGCGAGCAACCTGCGCCATCACCTCGGGCATGTCCGGCGGCACCGGCTCCTCGAACCACAGCGGATCGTAGGGCTCGATGGCGCGGGCGAGCCGCAGCGCGCCCGAAGCGGTGAACTGGCCATGCGTGCCGAACAGGATGTCCGCCCTGTTACCGACGGCCTCGCGGATCGCCTTGATCATGCGCGCCGAAAGGTCGATGTCGACGAGCCGCGGCTGATGGCCGTCATAGGCGGTGTAGGGACCGGCCGGGTCGAGCTTGACGGCGTTAAATCCCTGCTCGACATATTCCAGCGCGCAGGCGGCGGCCATGTTGGGATCGTTGTAGACGTTCTGGCCGCGAGCATCTTCGGAATGGACGCTGCCGGTGTGCGGGTAGAGATAGGTGTAGGAGCGCAGCGTTTCATGCACCTGGCCGCCGAGCAGCTTGTAGACCGGCTTGTCCGCTTCCTTGCCGATGATGTCCCAGCAGGCCATTTCCAACGCCGAAAAGCAGCCCATGCCGGAGACATCCGGGCGCTGGGTGAAGCCCGACGAATAAACGCGGCGGAAGAGGTTCTCGACATCGTGCGGATCGCGGCCGATCAGGTAACGCTCGGCCATGTCCTCGATCATCCTGGCGGTGACATGCGCCGAGAAGGTGGCGTTGTAGGCCTCGCCATAACCGACCACGCCGCCATCGGTGGCGAGCTTGACGAAGATGAAATACTTGCCGCCGATGCCGGGCGGCGGATTGCCGACAACCCAGGTCTTGACGTCGGTGACTTTCATTTCTGATCCTCCAGAACCAGCTCGGCGCCCTTCCATCCGGTGAGGATCGAGGCGGCGTTGGTGTTGCCCGTGATGTTGTCGGGAAAGATCGACGCGTCGATGACGCGCAGGCCGCTCAAGCCGTGCACCCGAAGCCGCGGATCGACGACGGCGCGCGAAGCGTCAGGTCCCATGCGACAGGTCGAGACCGGGTGGTAGACGGTGCCCGAGCGCTTCCTGAAATCCTGAATCAGATCGGCATCGGAAGTGATTGACGGACCAGGCAAAACCTCTTCCTCGATGATCTCGGCCAAAGCCGGCATCGCGGCGATCTTGCGCACGAACTTCACTGCCGCCAGCATCTCGTCGACATCGGCGTTGGTGGAATAGGCGTTGGCCGTGATCCTGGGGTAATCGCGCGGATTGCTCGAGCGGATCATGATCTCGCCGCGGCTCGACGGGCGGCAGTTGGAAAGGCCGATGGAAAAGCCGGGCCACGGATCGGGGGTCAGGATCGGGCGCTCGCCGCTCTTCGGGATGACGGTCGAGAAGGCCTGGAAATAGAGCTGCATGTTGGGCCGCGCCATCGACGGGTCGGTGCGGAAGAAGCCGCCGGCATTGTTCATCGACAGCGACAGCGGACCCGAGCGCAGGAGGATGTACTGCATGCCGACCAGCAGCTTTCCCCACCACGGGCGAAGGATCTGGTTCAGCGTCGGCAGCTTGCCCTTGAAGGTGTAGTTGATGCCGACATGGTCCTGCAGGTTGGCGCCGACATTGTCGTTGGCGTGGACGACCGGGATGTCGAGGTTGCCGAGCAGCGCGGCCGGGCCGACGCCGGAGAGCTGCAGCAATTGCGGCGAGTTGATCGAGCCGCCGGAGAGGATGATCTCGCGACCGGCGCGGACGCTCTTGGTTTCGCCGTTCTGCTCATATTCGACGCCGACGGCGCGCCTGCCTTCGAACAGGATTTTCGTCGCCAGCGCATTGGTTTCGACGCGGACATTGCCGCGCTTCATCGCCGGGCGCAAGAAGGCGCGGGCGGCGGACATGCGGCGGCCGTTGCGGGTGGTGATCTGGTAGACGCCGACGCCTTCCTGGGAGGCGCCGTTGAAGTCGGGATTGAGCGGCAGGCCCGCCTGCTGGGCGGCTGCCAGATAGCGCTTCGTCAGCGGATGCACCGCGTTCGAGCAATCGGTGATGTGCAAGGGGCCGCCGACGCCGCGCCATTGGTCGGCGCCGCCTTCATTGTCCTCCATCGCCTTGAAGGCGGGGAGCAGGCCGTCATAGCTCCAGCCGGGATTGCCGGCGGCGGCCCAGGCGTCGAAATCCTCGCGCGCGCCGCGGATGAAGACCATGGCGTTGATCGAGCTCGAGCCGCCGAGCAGCTTGCCGCGCGGCCAGTGGTCGGCATTGTTGCCGAGGCCGGGATCGGGTTCTGCCTTGTAGTTCCAGTTGACGGCCGGGTCGAAGAAGGTCTTGCCGTAGCCGAGCGGCATCTGGACATAGAACCGTCGATCGCTTCCGCCGGCCTCCAGCACCAGAACCGAAAAGCGGCCGGAGGCCGAGAGCCTTTCCGCGACGACCGAGCCGGCCGAGCCGGAGCCGACGATGATGAAGTCATAAGTCTGCATGATGCGCGAGCGGCTCCGAAATCCGGAGCTTACCCTAGACATTGCCGGCTCGCGTCGTCGCCGGGGCTTCCGGCATGGCTTGTGAAAAAAGCGACCGGCGATCGTGTCTCGTAATCGACCCAGCTCGCCGCTTTAATCGACAGGGTGCCCGGCTTCATCGGTAACCGAAAGCCGAGCGACCTGCGTGAGGAAATGTTCTTCCAACACCTGTTCGATCACCGCTGCGGCGCGACGCACGCGCCGTTTCGAACGGACCGGTATGATGAGTTGCGACGAGACGCGGTCGACCTCGTCGAGCGTAAGCGACGCAAGCTCGTTTGAACGCAAGGCCCGATATAGGTCTTCGGCGAATATCCATATTCTGAAATTGAGATCGGCGTCTTCGGGCGTCGTTTCGAAATCGATGAGGATGCGGCGTGCCATCTGCCAGAAACTTTTTTCTAACTTGTGGGGCGACATATTCTAAGAATATTTGAAAAACCTGTGTGCTGTAATGCAGCTTGAAAAATTCCTTTTTGGATTTCTTAAAAGTCTCCTTATTTCAGGAGGCGTCCTTTTGCTTCTTTGGACGTTGGTTGGCGGGCTGATGTCTGGCGAGGCGTTCGTGATCCTCAGCCCTTTTATCATGGGTCCGATGATCATTGGATTCTGGCTGATCATCGTGCCGATAATCTTATTCTTGACATTTGCCATCACCGACCGCTCCGGCACAGAAATACTCGGCGCCTTGGCGGTGTATCCCGTGCTGGTTGCGGTCTTCTTCGGATTTCGCGCCATTGAAAAGGAACGTGTACAAAACGATATCGAAATTGCCCGCTCCGCTCTCGATCCGAAGTATCTCCAGCGCAAGATCGACGATCCCATCGGCAGAATCAAAACTCTGGTACTGTTCGGCAACGACATTTGCGCGGAAGATATTTGCGCGATCGCACTTGCCGACGGGATGGCTGAGCGCGTTGCAATCCTTGGTCGGCCGCCGGGAGCCGTAGACAGTCGCTATGAAGATAACCCGCTTAGAAGCGAGACTTTATGGGTCGAGAGAACCTATCGCATTGCGCAAGGAGAGGCTTGCCTTTCGCTTGACAGCAAGTACCAAGTTTACCGGCTGCAGAATGTCGGCTTGTTCGGCATCTGTATCGAGAAAAGCAATCAGCAGTTCGCCTTGGAAGATGCGATCCTTATTCTGGATGACGATACCAGCTATGTGAACCGCCCGAATGGTCTCAAAGGTGGCGACGTCAGCGCCGCCTACGAAATCAAAGGAAAGGTCACACATGAGATCGCCCGCTGGGAAGCGGGTGCTCTTAGCTGGCACGGCCCAATGAAGGGTGAGCGCTTCAAAGCCATTGACTTCCTGCGTGCGCTGACTGGCTCAAGCCCCAACGCCGTTGACGAAGCGGCCAAGTTGACACTGCCGCAACGTATCGACGCAGCATATGCCGAAATTGGCAAAACTCGTATCGACCTAGCCGCCGTTGTGGAATATCTGCAAAGCACGCCCGAACAAAATCATCGAAAGGCCGAGCTCGATAAAGAAAGAGTGAGCCGTTTGCGAGCCATTGCAGAAAGAAGCTGCCCCACAAAATTAAAAGAGGCCTCGAAGAACCCTTATCATACGGAGCAGTGCCTGGGGTCATATAAAAGGTTTGTCGATTGGTATTTTGATGCGGCAACGGCAGCCGCGCTCAAATTCTAATCCGATTTTTCGGTGTTGGTCTTTTCCATCGCCGAATCGGGAAGGCTACGTCATGTTGCTCTTCGCGCGTTGACGCGTTGCCTCCTTGTGGCTACGTGGTCGCTTCAATCGCTCGAAGGATTTCCCGCATGGTGCACTACGCAGACGGCCGGCCGCTTGGCGATCTCACGTTGCGCACGCTCGCGATGCCGTCCGACGCCAACGCCGCTGGCGACATCTTCGGCGGTTGGGTGATGGCGCAGATGGACCTTGCCTGCGGCATCCGCGCCGCGGAGCGCGCCAAGGGCCGCGTGGTCACGGCGGCGGTGAAGGAGATGTCCTTCGCCAAGCCGATGAAGATCGGCGACACGCTCTGTATCTACACCCATGTCGAGCGCGTCGGCCGCACCTCGATGACGCTCAAGGTCGAGGCCTGGGCACAGCGTTATCTTTCCGATCTGATGGAGAAGGTCACCCACGCCGATTTCGTCATGGTGGCGCTCGACGGCGAGGGCAAGCCAAAGCCGGTTCCTGCCGAAAGCTGACGGCAGACGATTCTCCCAATCCAGCTTTGTAACAAGGCTTGCGCGACGCATGCGCTTCGCGACATCCTGTGGTTGCCTCCGCGCCCAATTCTGCCGGTGTTGGAGGAAAGACAATGCGTCAACGCTTGCTGAACGGCTGGCTCGTGGCAGCCCTCGTCGCGCTGGTCTGCCTGCTCGGCCTGACGGCCTATGTCGAAGTCAGGCAGGAGCTTCCTCAAGCCGCCTGTGTGCGCAACAATGCCGGCGTCAATGCTCCGGTCGCGCGGTGTGAAAGCTGCGAGCCGGCGCAGTGCGACGGCATTGCGCCGAGGGCTTGAACAGGCCCGTTGAACCACCGCCGGCATCGTCAAAACCGGCCAACCCTCCGACGGCATAGCGCTTCAACAGGACAGGTCGAAGACGATCCTGGACGACACCCGAGAGCTTGGCTCGGAAGGGGCGACGCGTTCCCTGCGCAGTCCGCAAACCCTTGCCTTGCAAGGGTTTCAGGCCTGCTGGCTGTCGAATTTCGCGCGCGCCGCCTTGACCCGTTCGGTGTTCTTTCGCGCCCATTCGCCGAGCGCGCCGACCGGCACGAGCAGTTCGTGGCCGAGTTCGGTGAGCTCGTAATCGACACGCGGCGGAATGGTCGGGAACACTTTTCGCGTGACGAAGCCGTCGCGCTCCAGGCCGCGCAAGGTGGTGGTCAGCATCTTCTGCGAAATGCCGCCGACAGCTGTGCGCAATTCATTGAAGCGCATCGGCCCGCTGCCCAGCTTGCCGACCACGAGCACCGTCCATTTGTCGCCGACCCGTTGCAGGATTTCCGACACGGCGCGGCAGTCCTCGGTGTTGAGCGGGTGCCTCAGTAACAAAAATGTGCCTCCTTGCGTCCAGCTTTGTCAGTATCACATATAGCGCCGGTATCCAAACGATACCAGAAATTCCCCCGCAAGGAGAGCCCATATGTCCAAGCCTAAAATCGCCATCGTCGTCGGTTCGACGCGCGCCGCCCGCTTCGCCGACGTGCCGACGCAGTGGATCGCCAAGATCGCCAAGACGCATGCCGATATCGATGTCGAAGTCGTCGACCTGCGCGACTTCCCGCTGCCCTTCTTCGACGAGGTCGCTTCCTCCGCCTGGGCGCCGTCGCAGAACGAAGTGGCGCAGCGCTGGCAGAAGAAGGTCGCCGAGTTCGACGGCTTCATCTTCACCGCCGCCGAATACAATCACGGCCCGACCGCCGTGCTGAAGAACGCCATCGACTACGCCGCCAATGAATGGAACAAGAAGCCCGCCGGCTTCGTCGGCTACGGCAGCGTCGGCGGCTCGCGTGCCGTCGAACAGCTCCGGCTGCATGCCGTCGAACTGCAGATGGCGCCGGTCAAGTCGGCCGTCCACATCGCCTGGGGCGATTTCCTCGCGGTTCGCCAGGGCGACAAGAAGCTGGAGGACATCGAGCATCTGAACCAGGCGGCGGCTGCGCTCGTCAACGACGTTGCCTGGTGGGCAAAGGTGCTGAAGGCGGCGCGCGCCGCCGACGCCATCGACGCCGAAGCCAAGGCGGCTTGAGCCGTCGATCGAGATTATCCTCCCAAGATCATGTTCCAAAGGGGCGGCGTCTGCGCCGCCCCTTTGAAGGGCAAGCCTCGGCCTTCAGGCGATCTTGCCGTCGACGATATGGATGCGGCGTTGCATGCGCGCGGCCATGTCCAGGTCATGCGTCACGGCGACCACCGCCTTGCCGCGCTCACGCACCAGGTTCTGGAGTATTTCGAACACCTGCTCGGAACTCTTGCTGTCAAGGCTTCCGGTCGGCTCGTCGGCGAGGATAAGCGGAGGATCATTAGCGAGCGCGCGCGCCACCGCTACCCGCTGGCGCTGACCACCCGACAACTGATCTGGCCGTCGGTCGAGATACTCGCCCAGTCCAAGCGAGCCGAGCAGATCACCGGCGTGCTTGCGCATCTCGTCTCTGGCGAGCCGGCCTAGCTTGCGCATCGGGATCTCTACGTTTTCGCGTGCCGTGAACTCCGGCAACAGAAAATGGAACTGGAACACGAAGCCCATCATTTCGAGCCGTGTTCTGGCGCGTTCCTTTTCGTCCATAGGTCCACTGTCACGGCCAGCGATCGTGAGCCGACCGGAAGTCGGCCGGTCGAGAAGGCCGAGCAGGTAAAGCAGCGACGATTTCCCCGAGCCGGACGGACCAGTGATAGCGACGAATTCCTTCTCGTCGATCCGAAGGGAAATGTCCTCGACGAGCGTCACCGGTACCGTCTCCGGTAGAATTCGGGTCAGCCTCGAGGTCTCGATCAGCGTGCTCATGTCGCACCCCTGATGATGTCGACCGGGTTTTGCCTCGCCGCTCGCCGCGCCGGCAAAAAGCCGGCCACCGCCGCCGAGCCGACCGCGAAGACCGAGGCGATGATATAGTGCAGCACGCTCCAGGCGATCGGCAGATGGGTCATCTCCCGGCCGGCAGCGGCGATCTTGAAGCTCACCAGCGACAGCGCATAGACCAGAGCGAAGCCGAGCACACAGCCGAGCGCCGAGCCGCCAGTGCCGATCGCCACGCCTTCAAGCAGGAACAGCCGCCGCATATCCGCCTCCGGGAAGCCGAGCGACTTCATGATGGCGATGTCGCGCGTCTTCTCATGGGTGATGGTGGAGATGATGTTGAAGATGCCGAAGCCTGCGACCAGCATGATGGCGCCGACCACGGTATACATGATGATGTTGCGGATGACGAAGGCCTGCAGGATCGCTTCGTTGGCCTCTTGCCACGCGACGGCCTTGTAGCCGAGCTCGGCCTCGGTGCGCCGCGCCACCAGCGGTGCGCGGTTCGGATCGTAGAGCTTGATGCGGATATCGTTGATGACGTTTGGCCGTTCGGCGAGGATTTGCGCGTTTTTCAACAGAATGTAGGCCTCGCCCTCGTCACGCGCGGTCGTGCCGGTGTGGAACAGGCCTGTGATCTTGAAGTTGCGCGTCTGCCCTTCCGACGATACCGCCGCTATTGTGTCGCCGAGCCCGGCGCCGAGCCTGCTCGCCATGGTGTCGCCTATCAGCACGTTGTTTCCGCCTGCGGCCAGCGCCGCAAAGTTGCCGGCGACGAAGTCATCCACAATCGGCGACACGCCACGCTCGCGCGCCGGTTCGACGCCGATGATGGCGGCGCCGGTCTCACGGCTTGAATAGCGCATCACGCCCTGCGTCTTCAGGCTGACAGCGAACCGTCCAGGTATCCAGCTTTCGAGCCATGCGATGGCCTCGGTCGGATTGATGATGCCCCGGCGGTCATCGCGTGGCCTAAGGCCCGATATGGCGACGGCATCGAAGACGTCCTCGACAGGCTGGCGGCGAGCAACGCGCTGCTCGTCAGTCACGTCGACATGCGGCATGGTGTCGACGAGCTGTCTGACGAAATCGTCCTGCCCGCCTTGCATCAGCGCCGCCATGGCGACCGAGAAGCCGACGCCAACCGCCACTCCGATCAACGCCACCAGCGTCTGGCGGCCGCGGCCGGCGATATGGGTGACGGCGATGTCGAGGATCAACGGCATCTCGCCTCACGTGCCTTTCTCGGTAGTCTTCACCCGCGTCCCGTCCTTGAGGTCGGCCGGGTAGGGCGAGACGATGCGATCCTGCTCGCCGACGCCGGACAGAACCTCGACACCCTTCACGCCGCGAATACCGGCGCGTATCTCGCGCTTATGTGCCCTGTCGCCTTCGACCACGACGACATCGTTTCCCTGGACTGCGGCGGAGGGAACCAAGAGCGCGTTCCTGGCCACGCGGGTGACGATGTTTACATCGGTCGACATGCCGATCCTGAGCGGCGTATCGTCGGGCAGGCGGAAGTAAACCCGATATGTTTTCGTAACGGGATTGCCCTTGGGCGTGATCCGGTCGACCACCGCTTCCAGGTTCCGGCCCGGGAAGGCGTCGGCCCTCAGCAGCGTCCGCTGGCCGACCTCGACGCGCGGAATGTCCTCTTCGTTGACCTCGGCGACCACGAGCAGCGGCCGCGGTTCGCCGATCCAGAACAGTATGGTGCCGAGTTCGGCGACCTCACCGACCTCACCGTCCTCCCTTAGGACGACGCCAGGGCTCGGCGCGCGCAATATGTAAGTTTCGAGGCGCGCTTTCTGCGCGGCGATCAGCGCCTCGACCTGAGACAGCTCGCTGCGCGCTTGATCGAGCGCCTGCTGGCTCGCTGCGTTTTTCTCCGCGAGCACCGTCTGGCGCTGGAATTCCTGTTCGGCCAGAGCCCGACGCGCCTCGAGCTCGCCGAGAGCGGCCTTGACCTCGCTATCGTCGAGCCGGGCAAGCACGTCACCGCGCTCGACCCGCGAATCCTCGCAGTCGCACCGCTCGACAATTCTCTCGCGGACCACGGGCGCCACCTTTGCCCAGGTCTTCGGCTCTACCGAGCCGCTGGCGTAGACGATCTCCGCCGCATCCCCGCGCCTGGCCGTCACCACCGAGACGGGCGTCGGCTGCAGCAGATACCAAGTCGCGGCGGTTGCAGCCGCCGCAGCGAGGACAATGCCCCCAATCCAGCGTCTAAAGCGCATGAAGCGCTCCTCTTTCAAGGGCGGGACCTATAGCATTAGACCGACCGTCGGTCTATTATATTTGAGAACGTATTGACAGCGGAGGCGTTCCTGCCTGTCGATCACGCTTTCAGGGGCGTCCGAGGGAACCGAATTGGCCAGAGTGATAAAGTCGCCGGAAGTGCGCTCTGCCGAGCTTCTCGACTGTGCCCAGCGACTGTTCTTCCAGCGTGGCTACGACGACACGACGGTCAACGACATCATACGCGAGGCAGGCCTGTCGAAGGGGGCGTTCTATCACTACTTCGCCTCGAAGGAGGCGCTGCTGGAAGCGCTCGCGGCGCGGATCGCGCGCGAGAGTCTCACCGAACTCGAGCCCATGCTGGAAGATCCTTCGCTCGATGCCGTCGGCCGGCTCAACACGCTTTTTTCCGGATCGCAGCGGCTCAACGTCGAGTTAGCCCCGCAGCTTCGGAAGACGTTCGCCGTGGTCTTTCGGCCGGAAAACGTCGTGTTGTTCCACAGGATCGACGAGGCCGCCAGGGAACTCGCCTTGCCGATGATCGCACGCCTCCTGAGGAAGGGGAGCGAAGAGGGTGCCTTCGAGGTGCCCGATCCGATTGCCTTCGCCGACATGCTCCTGCAGATCAGGCTGATCTTCCGGGACGTGATGCATCGTGCGCTGCGCCAGGCCGAAGGGGGCGATCTCGAGGAAGCCGCGCACCTGCTCGAGGAGCGGCTGCGGATCTACGGCATCGCGGTTGACCGCTTGCTCAAGTTGCCTGATGGGACGATCGAAGCGGTTGAGCCTGGTTTCGGCCGAGCATTCCTGGGGGCGCAGTCATGATTGTCCGCGCGCAGTGCGGTTCGCGTGGAAGATGGAGGAGCGCCGTTCGACCGCAGGTCGTGCTGACGCCTTAGCCGGTTCTCAATGCCCACTGCCGGATCGGACGCCTTCGTCGGGGCTGATCAGGACGAGCACAGATACCAGCTTAATAAGCGTCTCGACGTTGCAAGCCCGGCATCGCGGCGGCTTTCAGCCGTTTAGACTCTTTGATTTGAGGGCGGGCGATATCGAGCGCACGCTAATGGCGCCCGGTTCCAAAATCCCGGCGCATGGCGGCTTGCGAACCCTGTGTCTTAGACGGAGCAAGTCGGGCTATTGCGGTCAGGACCTGCACGAGGGCTGCGGACCCCAGCGCGCGATGCTCGAGCGGGCAGCCGCTGCTCGCTCTTCCTGGAATTGCTCTATCGGCGCGCTATCTGGCGGTGGCCTTCGGGCAGGCGGCTGGCGATCAGCTTGTCGATGCGGCGGCCGTCGAGGTCGACCACTTCGAAGCGCCAGCCTTGCGCGTCGACGCTTTCGCCGGTGGCGGGAAGGTGGTGCAGATGCGACAGCACGTAGCCGGCCACGGTCTCGTAGTCGCGGTTCTCCGGAAGATCGATGCCCAGCACCTCGGCCATCTCGTCAGCCTGCATGTAGCCGGCGAGCAGCCATGAGCCGTCCTCGCGCTTGACGGCGTTCTCTTCCTCGCCGGCCTCGAGGTCCGAGCGGAAGACGCCGGTGATTGCTTCCAGAATGTCGGCCGGCGTGACGATGCCTTCGAAATGGCCGTATTCGTCATGCACGAGCGCCATCGGCACATCCGATTCCTTCAGCTTCGCCAGCACGTCGAGCGCGTCGGCCTGGTCGTGCACGATGGGCGCGGCGCGCACATGCTGGCGCGGCTCCAGCACCTTGCCGCCGAGGATCGCCGACAACACGTCGCGTGTCTGGACGACGCCGACCATGGCGTCGACGTTGCCGTCGCCGGCGGGCAGGCGCGAGTGCTGGGTCTCCATCAGGAGCCGCCTGATGGCCGCCTCGTCGGATTGCAGGTTGATCCAGTCGACCTCGGTGCGCGGTGTCATCACGGCGCGCACGGCGCGGTCGCCGAGGCGCATGACGCCGGCGATCATGCGCCGCTCGTCGGATTCGATCGTGCCGTGATGCTCGGCCTCGGCGACCAGCATCTTGATCTCCTCGTCGGTGACCTTCTCTTCTGACCCGCCGTGCTGGCCGAGCAGCCAGAGAACGGCGCGGCCGGAAACATCGAGCAGGAAGACGAGCGGCGCCGAGACGGTTGCGAGGATTGTCATCGCAGGCGCCGCCCTGACGGCGACACGCTCCGGATCCTTCAGCGCAATCTGCTTCGGCACCAGCTCGCCGACGATCAGCGAGGCATAGGTGATGACCGCGACGACGATGCCGACGCCGAGAGGATCGGCAATGTTCTCGCGGACGCCGGTCGAGGCCAGGTATTGCGCCAGCCGCTCGCCGAGCGTGGCGCCGGAAAAGGCGCCGGACAGCACGCCGACCAGAGTGATGCCGATCTGCACCGACGACAAGAACTTGCCGGGGTTGGAGCCCAGCGCCAGCGCGCGGCCGGCCCCACTGACATTGCGGTCGATCATCGCCTTGAGGCGGGCCGGCCGCGACGAGACGATGGCAAGCTCCGACATGGCCAAAAGGCCGTTCACCAAGATGAGGACGGCCACGACGGCGATTTCAACATAAAGCATGTGCGTCAATAGCATTGCTGCAGAGCATTCGAAAATAGTCCGCCGTTATTTTTGGAGCATGACAATTTTGCATGACAGCCGGCAGTTCAGGCGGCATCCCAAGGCGGCGCCGCAAAATGGTCGACGAGCGCGTCGATGACGACCCGCACTTTTGGTGTCAGCGCGCGCGTCACCGGCCAGACCGCGTGCACGACGATGTTTTCGACCAGACAGTCGTGCAGGACCATTTCGAGTTCGCCGCGCCTTAGGCTCTCAGCCGCCAACCAGGTCGGCAGAGAGGCGATGCCGCAGCCGGCAAGCGCCGCATCCAGCAGCGGCTCGCCGTGGCCGAGGACGAGCCTGGCTTTGGGGACGAAGGTCGTGAGATCGCCGTCGGCGTTCCTCATGGTCCAAGGACGAACGACGCCCTCGCGTCCATAGCCGATGACGCTGTGACGGGCGAGATCGTCGATTGCCCGCGGCCTGCCATGCCTTTCGAGATATGCGGGAGCCGCGCAGATCGCGGAGCGCTGAGCGTAGATGCGGCGCGCCGCGAGCGACAGGCTGTCGTCGAGATCGCCCATGCGGACGGCGAGGTCGATGCCTTCCTCGATCAGGTCGACGCGTCGGTCGTTGAAGGATATCTCGATCGTCAGCTCGGGGAACCGGCTGGAGATGCCGAACAGCACGGGGGCGACACATTTGCGGCCAAAGGCAAGCGGCACGTCGACGCGGAGCCGGCCAGACGGGATGCGCCGGCTTGAAGCGAGCAGCGCCTGCCCGGCCTCGATCTCCGCCAGCGCCCGCACGCAGGCTTCATAATAGCTTGAGCCTTCGCTGGTCGGGCTGAGGCTGCGCGTGGTGCGGTTGAGCAGGCGGACGCCAAGCCGCTGCTCCAGCTGCGCGACAGACTTGCCGATGGCCGATTTCGTCACATGCAGCCGTTCGCCGGCGCCGGTGAAGCTGCCCGCCTCAACCGCGTGAACGAATGCGACGATGCCTTGCAGGTCGATCGCGTCCATAGTGTAGAATTTTCCTCTTCAATCAGTCGCTGAATATCCCGCATTGCGGCATTATTTTCCATAGTCAGTTCGCTTAAATGTCTCGCGCAGCCATCATCAAGGAGCGCGACGCAGGAATGAGCACCGACAGCAACAGATCCTGGCAGATGACAGGGTTCGGCCTTTCGGAACTGGTCCTGGCGAAGGGCCCGATTCCCGAGCCCGGACCGCATGAGCTTCTGGTGCGCGTCAGGGCGGTTTCGTTGAACTACAAGGACAAGCTGATCGTGGACGGCATGCTGATCCCCGATCTTTCCGTCCCCTTCGTGCCGACATCGGACGCCGTGGGCGAGGTCGTTGCCGTCGGCAGCGCGGTCAGCCGGTTCCGGATCGGGCAGCGGGTGCTCGGCCAGGTGATCGCCGACTGGCCGGATGGCGATGCGCCGCAGGTGCTGCATAAGCACACGCTGGGCTCCTCGCTTTCAGGCATGCTTTCCGAGCATGTCGTCTTCGGCGAGGACGCCGCGGTGCTCGCGCCGCCATCGCTCAGCGATGTCGAGGCGGCGACGCTGCCGATCGCGGCGCTAACTGCCTGGTTCGCGATGGCCGAAGCGACAAGGCCGGTGCCGGGCCAGACCATCCTGATCCAGGGCACGGGCGGCGTCTCGCTGTTTGCCCTGCAGTTCGCCGCGGCGTTCGGCCTGCGCGCCATCGTCACCTCGAGCAGCGACGAGAAGCTCGAGCGCGCCGCGAGTCTCGGTGCCTGGCAGACAATCAACTATCGAACCCGGCCGGCCTGGGACGAGGCGGCCCGCGAACGGACCGACGGGCTGGGCGTGAACCATATCCTGGAGATGGTCGGCGGCGACAATGCGCGGCGGTCGCTGAACGCGCTTGCCGCCGATGGCCGGCTGTCGGTCATCGGTCTGCTCGGCGCGATGGAGATCAGCTTTCCGGTCCTGCCCTTCATGCGCAACCGCATCGTCGTGCAAGGCATTTCCATTGGCCACCGCCGCAGTTTCGAGCGCATGAACCAGGCGATCGAGACGCTCGGCATCAAGCCGGTCATCGACAAGGTCTTTCGCTTCGACGAGTTGCCGCAGGCTTTCGGGCATCTGGAGAAAGGGCCCTTCGGCAAGATAGTCATCGCCTTGACCTGACTTCCGCCGCGACACTCACCAGGGACGACCGCTCCAAGACCCATGCGCACCATCTATGTGGTGTTCAGCGGATTGGGCAGAGGTCGCTAACTACTAGTCTTTACGCAATTCCGGACGGAAAGCCGCCGTGCACTTTTCCTGGAATTGCCCTAGCGGCAGGCGCGATAGCCGTTCCGGCGGTTCTTGATGTCGAAGTGGAAGTGGTTGCGGTGGTCGTAATTGTAGCCGGGGCCGAGCACGGTGGTGAAATACTCGCAACCGTCGGCGCGCACATTGTTGAGGAAGCCGCGGGTGCGGAAGGCGAACAGGCCGGGTTTGCGCACGTCGATGTCGTCGCCATTGTTGAGCTCGATGCTCATGACGTCGAGCGCGTTGCCCTTGCCGTGTTCCGACAGGACACCTTCGCCGGCGATATTGCGGCAGGAATAGCTCGACCCCTGATGGATGGTCTTGACGCCGGAGAAATAGCGCCAGCGGGCGGCCGGCACGAGCTCGTTCCTGGTCCAGGCCGCGAAGGTCGCGGCCATGTTGCAGGTAAGCGTGGCGGCCGGCTTCATCTCGACGCTGCCGATGGCCGAGACCCTGACGGGATAGTCGATGCCGCACTGGCCTTCGTGGATCGGCTGAACATCGGTGTAGACGACGCCCATGCGTTTCAGCTCGTTGCGGCAGTCGATCTCGCTGGCCGGCATCTGCTCGAGAGGCGACATCGGCTCATCCATGCGCGGATAAGCGGCCGTCGTCATATAGGGGTTGGACGGGACAAGCCGCTGCATGCCGGAATATTGCGGCGCCTCGGGCACAGCGGCGGTCTGGCCGCTGACATCGACCGCCGGCTGCAGCGAGAAGACATCGCCGGTGGTGCAGGCCGACACGGCTGCGATGGCAAGCCCTGTGGCCAGTCTGACGGCGACGATGCGCGCACGATTGTTCTGCCGCGCCGTGGCAAGCATGGCGCCAAGTCTTCCGGCCATCGAAAGGCTTCCTGTCCCCGGATGGCACAAGTCTAGTCGGCAACAGTAAAGGAAAGATCAGCGCCGGCATTCACGCCTGAGGCCGAATTGCGGCATTTGTTCTTGGCATCCTGTTCACTGGCAGAAAGTTCCGCCGTGTGGACGCGGCTCGAGGTCGAAGTGGAAGTGCTGCGCATGGTCGGGATCGCTGCCGGGACCGAGCACCGTCTTGAACGGCCCGCAGGCTGCCTTGCGCACCGTGTTCAGGAACTTTCCATCCTTCTCGGGCGGCGCCGGGCCGACCTCGACCTTCCTGCCGTCCGACAGCGTGAAGGCGGCGATGTCGAGCGCGTTGCCGAAGGCGTGCTCGGACAGTTTTCCCGCGCCGTGGCGCGGACGGCAGACAAAGGCCGAGGCCTGGGCGATCGATTTGAGGTCGGCACCGAGTTCGGCCTTCGCCGCCGGCTGGATGACATCGGCGGCGAAGCGCGCGGCAGCTTCGGCCATCCGGCAATTGAGCTCGGCTCCGGAACCGATGCCGATCGATTTACCGAGCGTTTTCAGAACGATAGGGTAGGGGATCGAGCAGCCGATCTCGGCATCATGCTCGGCCTTGTGTTCCTCAAACTCGACGCCGAGCGCCTTCAGCCGCTCGCGACACGCCGTCTCCTCTTGCGGCATCTTGTCGGCGGGCAGTTCAGCGGAGCGTGGGTCGGGAGGTATTTTCTCCTGTTCGGGCTTCTGCGGCGGCTGCGGCGCGGTGGCCGGCGGTTCCGGCTCCAATTCGGCCGGCTTTTCCGGTGGTGTCGGGACTACCGCCGGCGTCTGCGGTTCCACCTGAGACCCTCGACCGGGCTCTTCAGCAGGGCGCGGCGCCGGAATAGGCGCGGTCGCCGGCGTTTCGGGCGTCCGTAGGGCGCTCTCGCTCACCGGCGGCGGATGGCTCTTATGCGGCCGGTGATGATGCCGGGCCATAGCGGATGTGATCAGCAGGATTGTTGCCGCCAAGACAAGCAGCGCCAGTCTGCAAAGTGCGGAAAAGCTCAGCGTTGCCATCGGCCGGAAACGGCATCGGCATGCCAAGGTTGCCTTGGGAGCGGCGGCGTTGCGATCAAAATCGGTTACCGGCCCGTTACGCGCCGATCTCCTCCAGGCCTTCCTCAAGCCAATCGGCCAATTGCGGCAGGCCGAGCAAGTACTTTGCGGTGCGCTTGTTGGCGCGCTCGCGCGCTGCGGCCACAGCGTCGACCCATTCGGAAGCCTCGTAGTCGCCACGGCCGATCCAGGCCAGCGCCACAAGTTCGGCTGCTTCATCGATGTTGAGATCGTTGATCAGCTCGCGGAATTCCTCCTCGGTGAGGTCTTCGGCGGCTTCTTCGGCGAGGCCGTCGTGGTGGTGGCTGTCGCGTCTGTCACCATCGAACTCGACCTCGTGCTCTGCGCCGTCATCGTAGTCCTCGTTGACGGCGGCGCTCAGCGCCTTGGCCTTGAGGATGAACAGGCGCACGGTATCCGGGTCGATGGAAAGCTCCCATTCCCTGTCGCGGCGCTGTTGCACTTGCCTTTCTCCACGTAAGGCGCTCGGCTGATGATAGCGGATTTGCAGCGCGCGTCACGTCCGTTCGCAAGGGAGCTGGAACGCGCTCCCTCGGACACCCAAAATAGTTTGGCTGCCGCAGGCTTTTTCGGGATGAAACGGCGCGGAGGCGGCGTTAGTCTGCCATTGTCACGCTCACGGAGGCTTTAAATGCGCAGACGTTTGCTTATCCAGGTCTTGGCTGTTGCGGCGCTGCCGCTGTTCGCGGCGCCCGCATTCACCGCCGGCGAAAGTGGCGGTGGCAGTGGCGGCCAGACAACCACTCAATGCAAGAAGGGTGAGGTCTGGGACAAGAAGAAGAAGAAATGTGTGACGCCGCAATATGGCATGCTGGATGACGACAGCATCTACGAGGCGGGTCACGATCTGGCGATGGCCGGGCGCTATGACGAGGCGATCTCGGTGCTGACGCTGGCGGCCAACAAGCAGGATCCGCGTATCCTCAACTATCTCGGCTATTCACATCGCCATTCCGGCCGCATCACGGTTGGCCTGGGCTATTACGAGGAAGCGCTGCGCATCGACCCGAACTACACGCTGGTGCGCGAATATCTCGGCGAGGCGCATCTGCAGATCGGCGATCTTGCCGGCGCGCAGGAGCAGCTGAAGGAAATCGAAAACCGGACCGGCAAAGGCTCGCGCGAATACGGCATGCTGTCGGAGCAGATCGATCATTTCCTGAGGAGCTGAGTCAACTCCAAGACTCTTCGAACCGGCTGCGAGCGATCGCAGCCGGTTTTTTGCTGCCGCTGCCATATCAACCGCATGAAAACGGTGATGATTTTACCAAAGTTGATTTTTTGGGCGTGAAAATCGCGCGAAGATCGCTATATTCAGGGAAATTGTGGTGAAACGGTTCCGTTAGCCCGAGGCTGCCGGACCGTTTTCTTTTTGTACCCATCGACAAGGCCGCTCCCGATGAACGGGGGCGGCGGCAGGAAAGGTCAGGCATATGATCAAGGTCCCGATGACAGGCGAGGGGTTCGCGTCATTGAAGGAAGAACTGCGCTGGCGCCAGCAGGAAGAGCGTCCACGCATCATCGAGGCGATCTCCGAAGCGCGCTCGCATGGCGACCTGTCCGAAAATGCCGAATATCATGCGGCGAAGGAGTCGCAGAGCCACAATGAAGGCCGCATCAATGAGCTCGAGGACCTGATCGCGCGCGCCGAGGTCATCGACGTCACGAAGCTCAGCGGCGACAAGGTGAAGTTCGGCGCGACCGTCGTGCTGGTCGACGAGGACACCGAGGAAAAGAAGACCTATCAGATCGTCGGCGACCAGGAAGCGGACGTGAAGTCCGGCCGCATCTCGATCTCCTCGCCGATCGCCCGTGCGCTGATCGGCAAGGAAGTCGGCGATGCCATCGAGGTCAATGCTCCCGGCGGCGCACGGGGGTACGAAATCGTCCAGGTGCAGTTCATCTGAGTTCTCAATCTCCCCCCTTTTGGGGGAAGCGATTTCATCTTAGCCGAAGGCTAAGTGTTAGAAATCGCAAGAGAGGGGATTTCGTAGGGCGCAGCCCCCTCTCTTGGATTTTCTACGACTTGGCCCTTGGCTAAGATCGTGAAAATCCATTCTCCCCCACCAAGGGGGAGATAGCGCGCTGCGCCAGCAGCCGCTCCGCCTCTTCCATCACCTCAGCCGGCGTGACCTTACCGCCGGCGGGCGCCAGCAAGGTCGAGGAGAACGGCCCGCGCGGGCCGGTCAGGCCAGGCTCCGTTGCCAGGAAGATGGCGACGGTCGGCAGGCCGAAGGCGCTGGCGAGGTGGGTTAGGCCGGTGTCGGCGCCGATGACGAGCGCCGAGCGGCCGAGGATGGCGGCGATCTCTGCAAGCGGCGATCTGGGGATCAGCACCGTGTCCGGTACTGCGCTTGCGATCGCTTCGGCGACACGCTTTTCCGCTTCGTTCGACCAGGTGGCGACCGGCGTGAATTGTCTGGAAACCAGTCGGCGCGCGGTCTCGATCCAGTCCCCGACTGGCCATTTCTTGTCCTCGCGGCTGGTGCCGTGCAACAGGAAAGCAAGCTTGCCTTCGAGGCCTGAAAGGCTGCCTGCCGGCGCCACGATCCCGGAGCCAAGGCGCGACAGATCGGGCTCATAGCCAAGCGCCAGTCCAAACAGCCGCCGCGTGCGCTCGATGGCGTGCAGGTCGCGCGGCACTGTGTATTTGCGCTGATAAAACAGCGTCGCCGAGGGCTCGCGGGCGCTCCATTGGTCGAAGCCGGCAATCGGTGCGTCGGCTTGCCTAGCGATAATCGCCGATTTCAAAAGGCCCTGCGCATCAATGACCAAATCGTAGTGGCCGGCGCGTAGCGCGCGGCGCAGGCCGGCCATTTCCCGCCAGGTGCCTCCGGCAAGCGGCGTCTTGCGCCAGCGGCGGATCGCCACCTTGTGGATGGATTTTATCGCCGGGTGCAAGGCGACGATGCCGGCAAAGGCCTCTTCCACACACCAGTCGAAGCTTATGTCGGGCCGATTGCCGAGCGCATCCTCGACAGCCGGGAAAGTGTGGATGACATCTCCCATGGAGGATGTCTTGACGATCAGCGCCTTCATGCGGCCGCAGGAATTTTGAGCAGCCGTTCGGCTGCAGCGGCGACCCGCGCGACATCGAGCGTCTTCAGGCAGTCGAGATGGCCGAGCGGGCAGACCTTGCTGTGGCAGGGCGAGCAGGAAAGGTGCAGCCAGACCAGTTCCGAGCGATCGGTCAGCGGCGGCGTGTTCTCGGGCGAGGTCGAACCGTAGACGGCGACAATCGGCGTGCCGACGGCGGCCGCGACATGCATCAGCCCGCTGTCGTTCGAGACCGCAAGCTTCGCCGCGGCGACCAGGTCGATGGCGTCCTCCAGCCGCGTCCGGCCGGCTAGATCGATGGCGCCCGGCGCGAGCCTGGCGATCTCACCGGTGACTTCGGCGTCGTTCTTTGAGCCGAGCAGGGCGACGCCCAGACCTTTTGCCATCATCTCTCGCGCAAGCTCGGCATAGTGCTCGCTCGGCCAACGTTTGGCCGGGCCGAATTCGGCGCCCGGCATCAGGGCGACGAATTTCTTAGCGTCGAGCCCGAACCGCACCAGCAGGTCCGCCTGGTTGGGCGCATCGACCGTGAGCTTCGGCGGGCGAAACGTGCCGCCGCGCGCCAGGCCGAAATAGGCGCGCGCTGTCCGCCGCTTGAGGGCGTCCGGCAAGGGCACTATGTCGGTCAGCAGGCCGTAGCGCATTTCCCTCAAATGGCCGACGCGGCGGGGAATGCGGGCAAAGAACGGGATCAGCGCCGATTTCCAGCTCCCGGGCAGCACATAGGCCATGTCGTAACGCCCGCGCAGCAGCCGTCCGAAGCGCCTGCGGCTGCGGAATTCGAGCGCGCCGGGCATCAGCGGAAAGTCGATCTGGCAGCGTATTTCGGGCATGCGCTTGACCAGGGGGGCGGCCCAGCCGGGCGCCAGCACGTCGATCGCGGCGTTCGGATGCTTTTCCCTCAGCGCCGAAAACAGGCACTGCGCCATGACCATGTCGCCCACCCAGCGTGGGCCGATCACGAGGATCGTTGGGCTTTCAGCCATTCGACATATTCTCTGACGCCGGTTTCGACGGTGCGGAACTGGCCATTGTAGCCGGCCGCGCGCAAGCGGGACATATCGGCCTGGGTGAAACTCTGGTAGCTGCCCTTGAGATGATCGGGGAAGGGGATGTACTCGATCTCACCCTTGCCGAGTGTATCGATCACCGTCTCGGCGATGGCGCGGAACGGCTGGGCTCGCCCGGTGCCGCAGTTGAAGATACCGCTCGAGCCCCGCTTCCACAGCCACAGATTGACCTCGGCGACATCGCCGACATGGATGAAGTCGCGGCTCTGCTCGCCCGGACCGAAGCCGTCATAGGCGCCGAACAGTTTCGGGTTTTCGCCGCGCTCGACCTGGTTGAACAGATGGAAAGCGACCGAGGCCATGGTGCCCTTATGCGCCTCGCGCGGCCCGTAGACGTTGAAATAGCGCAGGCCGGCAACCTGCGAATGGTCGGTGTCGAAGACGTTGCGGCGGACGTAATCGTCGAAGAGCTTCTTGGAATAGGCATAGACATTGAGCGGCCGCTCGAACTCAGGCTCCTCGCGGAATTCGCTGCCGCCGCCATAGACCGAAGCCGAGGAGGCATAGAGGAAGGGCACGCGCAACGCGAGGCAGGCATGCAGCAGCCGCTTCGAATAGGCGTAATTCACCTCCATCATGAACTTGCCGTTCCATTCGGTGGTGGTCGAGCAGGCGCCTTGGTGGAAGACAGCCTCGATGCGGCCGAGCCCGCCATCCTCGAGCCGGGCGAGAAATTCGTCCTTGTCGAGATAATCGGCGATGTGGAGGTCGGCGAGGTTGGCGATCTTGTGGCCGTCGGTGAGATCGTCGACGACGACGATGTCGTCATGCCCTTCGGCATTGAGCGCGGCGACGATGTTGGAGCCGATCATGCCGGCGCCGCCCGTGACGATGATCATTGAAGGCCTCTGTTCCGTTGCCGATTCCGGCCCTTATAGGGGACGCGGGTGGGAGTGTCGATAAAGCACGTCAAACCGGCTGTAGGCTTGCTCGGACACAGTCGCGCCGCAAAGCTCACGCTTCACTCGCGCGTGCTTCGCCGTAATCCTGTCTCCGGCCCGCGGTTGCGCTGGCCCGAATTGCGGTATATCGGCATCGCGAAGAACGACGAGCGCTGGATTTCCGGCGCCGCAATCCTGATCAAACCAGCCATTTCGGGCGTGTGCCAGTAAGATGATCAAGCACCATCTGCCTTCCCCGGAACCCTTGCATCGCGCCATCGCCCGCTTCGGCGATGTCACCGTCCTGGTGGTCGGCGACTTCATCCTCGACCGCTTCGTCAGCGGCGTCATCGAGCGGATCTCGCCGGAGGCGCCGATCCCGGTGCTGCACGGGAGGGGCGAGATGCTGGCCATGGGCGGCGCCGGCAACGTTGTTGCCAATATCGTTTCCCTGGGTGCCGCCGCAATTCCCGTCTCGGTGATCGGCACCGACCAGGCCGGGAACAATCTCATGCGCATGCTCGGCGATCTCGGCGCCGATACCGACGGCCTGGCGCAGCGGCAAGACCGCATGACCTCGTCGAAGAGCCGCTTCAGCGCGCTCAACCAGCAGGTGCTGCGTTTCGACGAGGAGGAGATCAAGCCGCTGTCGCGCAGCGAGCGCGCGACGCTTGTCGACCATTTCCAGGCTGCGCTTCAGCGCGCCGACATCGTCATCCTGTCCGACTACGGCAAGGGCATCCTGCTCGACGGCGTGGCGGCCGAACTGATCGCGATCTGCCGCGATGCCGGAAAGCCGGTGCTGGTCGACCCGAAGGGACGCGATTATGCCCGCTATGCCGGGGCGACGGCGGTGACGCCCAACCGCAAGGAGCTTGGCGAGGCGATGGGACGCGCCGTCTTCGGCGACGACGAGATCGTCGCGGCAGCGCGCGACCTGATCGCGGCGCATGATTTCGAGTTCATCGTCGCCACGCGCAGCGAAAAGGGCATGAGCGTCATCACCGCGGAGGATGCCCGACACATCTCCACGCAGGCGCGCGAAGTGTTCGACGTATCCGGTGCCGGCGATACGGTCATCGCGACCTTCGCGCTCTCGCTCGCCGCGGGGGCCGACCGTGTGCAGGCTGCTACAATCGCCAACGCTGCCGGCGGCGTCGTGGTCGGCAAGCGCGGCACGGCGCGGTTGACGGTGGAGGAGCTCTCCGGCGCGCTGTTCCGCTCGCACGGGCCGGTCGCCCACAAGGACGCCATTCTCGACGCCAATGCGGCGGCGAGGATGGTCGCCGCATGGAAGGAAGAGGGGCTGACCGTCGGCTTCACCAATGGCTGTTTCGACATCCTGCATGCCGGCCATGTCAGCCTCTTGCATGCCGCCCGCAGCCAGTGCGACCGGCTGGTGCTCGGCCTCAACAGCGATGCCTCGGTGCGACGGCTGAAAGGGCCTGGGCGCCCCGTCAACGACCAGCACGACCGCGCCTGTGTGCTGGCGGCTCTCGCTTCGGTCGATGCCGTCGTCGTCTTCGAGGAGGACACGCCGCTCAAGCTGATCGAGGCGCTCAAGCCCGACATCCTGGTCAAGGGCGCGGACTACACGATCGAGACCGTGGTCGGCGCCGACGTGGTGCAGAAGGCGGGCGGGCGCGTGGTGCTGGTCGACCTCGTCGCCGGCAAGAGCACGACCAACACCATCGGCAAGCTGCGCGCCGCAAACTGAGGGTTTCATGTCCGAATTGAACGACTATCTGGTCCGCTCCGCGGCGGCGATCTCGGCGATGGTCGAGCGCGACCTCACCGGTCAGATGGAACGCGCAGTGAGCACGGTCGTGACGGCGTTGTCGCAAGGCAAGGCATTGCTGATCTGCGGCAATGGCGGCTCGGCGAGCGATGCCATTCACATCGCCGGCGAGCTGGTCGGCCGCTTCTTGAAGGAGCGCAAGGCCTACAACGTCATCGCGCTGCCGGCCAATGCGGCGGTGCTGACCGCCTGGGGCAACGACTACGGCTTCGATACCGTGTTCTCGCGCCAGGTCGAGGCGCATGGGTCCGAGGGCGCGGTGCTGCTCGCCATCTCGACCAGCGGCAATTCGCCGAGCATTCTTGCCGCCGCCGAGCAGGCGCGGGCGATGGGGATGACGGTGATCAGCCTGACCGGCGATACCGGCGGCAAGCTCAAGCCCCTGACCGACATCCTGCTCAACGTGCCGTCGACCTCGACGCCGATCATCCAGCAGGGGCATCTCTGCCTCTACCATCATCTGTGCGAGGCGGTGGAAGCGCGGCTCGCCAATGCCTGACGGGAGCGCAGCCCACCCGCTGGTCGAGCCCGGCCTGTGGGTCGAGCGAATCGGAAAGAGAGCCTTTGCGGCCGGCCTGCCGGCGCTCTTCCTCGACCGCGACGGCACAATCAATATCGACACCGACTATCCGAGCGATCCGGCGGACATCGTGCTCAGGCCGCAGATGCTGCCCGCCATCGAGGCAGCCAACCGGCGCGGTGTTCCGGTTGTCATCGTGACCAACCAGTCCGGCATCGCGCGCGGCTATTTCGGCTGGGATGCATTCGCGGCCGTCAATCGGCGGGTGCTCGACCTGCTTGCGGAGAGGAATGCCGTCGTCGATATGGTGCTTGCCTGCGGCTATCACGAGAAAGGCTCGGGTCCGCTGGCGGTCGCCGACCATCCGATGCGCAAGCCCAATCCGGGCATGCTGATGGAGGCGGCGCGTCGCCTCGGCCTCGACCTGAAACACTCGTTGATTGTTGGCGACAAGCTTGCCGATATGGAAGCCGGCCAGCGCGCCGGCCTTATGCGCGGCTGGCTTGTCGATGGCGAAGGCTCAACGATGGATGGCCTTGCAGTTTCGCCGTTGCGCGATGCGCATGATGTCGACGGCCTGCTGGCCGCGATACGCTCGCTCTGATCACGCGCTGATTCAACGATCCGCGCCAGGTCGCTGGTTCTTCAGTGTTTTATTGGAAGCCAGCACATTGATCAGGCAGTGAACGCCACCAGTCCTTCGTCCTTGACGCGGCGGATGGTCAGCGCGGTGCGCACCGTGTCGACATTGGGGGCCGAGGCCAGTTCCTCGATGACGAAGGTCTGGAAGGTGCCGAGGTCGCTCGCCACGCAATGCAGCAGGAAGTCGGATTCGCCCGACACCATCCAGGCGTCGCGCACAATCGGCCAGCCGCGCGTGCGCTCGGCGAAGGTCTTGAGCTCGGCATCGGCCTGATGGTGCAGACCGATAAGGCAGAAGGCGACGACATCCATGCCGAGCGCCGGTGCGTTGAGGAGCGCGCGATAGCCGCGGATGATGCCGGCCTCCTCCAGCCGCCTGACGCGGCGCAGGCAAGGCGGCGCCGAGATGCCGACCCGGTTCGACAGCTCGACATTGGTCATGCGCCCGTCATTCTGCAACTCGCGCAGGATTTTCCAGTCGATGGCATCGAGATCGGCTTTGATCGGCATGATCGGCTTTCGCGCAAGAATCTTTCGTGATTTTGTAATTAGGTTTCGTGCGCGAGGCCATCCCTTTGCGATGATTTTTCTGATGACGGGCCGCGATATGGCCCGATATGCATGCGACGAAGCTTTCCGGGGACGAAGGCCAAGCTGCCTTGCTGGCTTGCCGGGCAGCACTTACATTACCGGCGACAAACCACGGCCTCGCGCCGCAGGGGACTTTTTTATGAACATCAAACACGCGCCCGTTCTCATCATCGGCTCTGGCCCGGCCGGCTACACCGCGGCGGTCTATGCCGCCCGTGCAATGCTGAAGCCGATGCTTGTCGCCGGCCTGCAGCAGGGCGGTCAGCTGATGATCACCACCGATGTCGAGAACTATCCGGGCTTCGCCGATCCAATCCAGGGCCCCTGGCTGATGGAGCAAATGCTGAAGCAGGCCGAACATGTCGGCACCGAGATCGTCAACGACATCATCACCGAGGTCGATCTCAATGTGCGGCCGTTCCGCGCCACCGGCGATTCGGGCACGGTCTACACTGCGGACGCCCTGATCATCGCCACGGGCGCGCAGGCAAAGTGGCTGGGCATTCCCTCCGAGCAGACCTTCATGGGCTTCGGCGTGTCGGCCTGCGCCACTTGCGACGGCTTCTTCTATCGCGGCAAGGATGTCGCCGTGGTCGGCGGCGGCAATTCGGCGGTCGAGGAGGCGCTCTATCTCGCCAACCTCGCCAAGACCGTCACCGTCATTCACCGCCGCAACGATTTCCGCGCCGAGCGCATCCTGCAAGAGCGGCTGTTCAAGAAGGACAATGTCCGCGTCATCTGGGACACGGTCGTCGACGAGATCACCGGGCAGCCCGGCAAAGCGCCGCTGCCGCCTTCGGTCGAAGGCTTGAAGCTGCGCAATGTAGTGACCGGCGAAATATCGCGACTGCAGGTCGATGGCGTGTTCGTCGCGATCGGGCACGCGCCGGCGGTCGAGCTCTTCGTCGGCAAGCTCAAGCAGAAGCCGAACGGCTATCTGTGGACGGCGCCCGATTCGACCCGAACCGACGTTCCCGGTGTGTTTGCCGCCGGCGACGTCACCGACGACATCTACCGGCAAGCGGTGACGGCCGCCGGGCTTGGTTGCATGGCCGCGCTCGAGGCGGAGAAATATCTGGCGGGCATCGAGGTGCACCGCGAAGCGGCGGAATAAGCGATCGGCTGAAAAAGCCGTTTAAAAGCCTGATTTTTCATTCAGACGCCAAAGGCAACGCGAGGGGAATCATGGCGCTGGACTGGGACAAGCTACGCGTGTTTCACGCTGCGGCGGAGGCTGGGTCGTTCACCCATGCCGCCGAGACGCTGCATCTGTCGCAATCGGCGATCTCGCGGCAGGTCAGCGCTCTGGAGCACGATGTCGGCGTGGCGCTGTTCCATCGCCATGCGCGCGGCCTCGTGCTGACCGAGCAGGGCGAGATGCTGTTCCGCACGGCGCATGACGTGCTGATGAAGCTGGAGACGATCAAGTCGCGGCTGACCGAGACCAAGGATCGCCCCTCCGGCGTGCTGAGGGTGACGACCACGGTGGGGCTTGGGGCCGGCTGGCTGACCGAGCGCGTGCAGGAATTCATCGAGCTCTATCCCGAGATCAGCCTGCAGCTCATCCTCGCCAATGAGGAGCTCGACCTGACCATGCGCCAGGCCGACTGCGCCATCCGCCTCAGGCAGCCGCAACAGCCGGATCTCATCCAGCGCCGCCTGTTCACCGTGCATTTCCATCTCTATGCGGCGCCATCCTATGTGGCCAAGTTCGGCAAGCCGGCCTCGATCGCCGAGCTCAGGAACCATCGGATCGTCACCTTCGGCGTGCCGGTGCCCTCGCACCTGTCGGAACTGAACTGGCTGGAGACGGTCGGCGATTTCGAAGGCGGGCAAAGGGTGCCGACGCTGCAGATCAACGACATCCTGTCGATCAAGCGCGCAGTGCAGGGCGGCGCCGGCATCGCCATGCTGCCCGACTACGTCATCAGCAAGGACTCGAACCTGGTGCAGTTGCTGCCCGAAACCGAGGTGCCGTCCTTCGACACCTATTTCGCCTATCCCGACGCGATGAAGAACCAGGCGAAGCTGCATGTGTTCCGCGATTTTATCATCGCGAAGGCGCGTAGCTGGTCTTACTAGAAGTCGGCGCAGACGCTGGGGATGGCTGAAGCCTCCCAACCTCGTAACGTCGCGGAGGCTTCAACCAATCGTCAACGCATGCAACTTGCCAACGCAAAACGCCGCCGACCGGTCAAATCCCGTGCTGGGGAACCAGGTCAGGTGCATCGATATTTCAGGCGAGGCCTGCCTGCGCACCCTTAGCGCGGATCATCCACGCCACGGCGTAATGCGCGGCAGCCAGCCGGGCACGGCGCGGCGGTAGACCTCGTATTCTTCGCCGTAGCGGCTGGCGAGCGTCGGCTCTTCGTAGACCTTGACGAAGGAGATCATCGCCGCCGCGGCGATCAGGCCGTAGACGAACACCGCCGAGCTCGAAAAGATGAGCGCCTGGCCAAGGATGATCGACAGCACGGCGATATACATCGGGTTGCGCACATGGCGGTAAATCCCGCCAACGACCAATCTCTCGGTCGGCGCTACGGGAGCGGGCGTCCCCAGGCCTTCGAGCGCAAAGCCGGCGAAGGCATGAAGCAGGATCCCTGCCGCCACGATCACCAGGATCGAGCCCAATGGCACGAAGCCCGCCACCGCGGACAGCGGCATGCGATAATGGTCGGTCAAAAGCCAGGGCATCAGACCTGCGACGACGCCAGGTGCCGCAACAAGAAACAGCGCGCTGCCGGCGATTGCCTGAAAAGTCCGCATCGGAGCCTCCTGCCGCAAAAATAAACGCGACCTGCCCGAATCCGCATCATTTTGATTTCACGTATTTCCGGGAACAGAATCGGCTGAAATTTGCCTATCAGCAATCGCTTTCGGCTTGGAAAGTCTCGTGAATCGGCGATTTTTCTGGTCCTATCGGCTCCCGGCATGGGTTGGACCACAGCCTGCGTCTTTTTGCATGCGTGTGTTGCAAAATAGATGCTTGTTTCTTGGGCATGATGAGCACATATATAGTTCATCTCCAGGGCGCGTTCTCCTCCCATTAGCGCCCTCGAGTGTTCCCCTCTGGAGGTTAGCCCTAATCGGCACTTCCAATCAAACTCAGCCGGATCTTTATTGATCCGGCTTTTTTGTTGGGCAGAGATCACGCCATGCCGGAAATGCGTGCAGGCAAGCCGCGTAACAGTGACATGTAACATCGGGTAACATGTCACAGACGCACTCTATCGATTAAGTGGATCATAGGACGCGGTTGGCCGGTCCGGGAGATGGGGGCATCACTCGGGCAGGCCGGGCTCAGGCAGCTACCGCGTCCGAACCATTTTTCCTGATGCGGCGGACCTGCCGTTGCCTCCCAGGAAGACGGTCCGCAATAAAAACGGCGTCCGGGTGATCCGGGCGCCGTTTTCGTGTCTTCCCAAAAATCAGTCAGGCAGCCTTGCCGTTGGCATTCATCGCCTCGTCTGCCAGGCGGCCGGTCAACTCGGCCATATGGTCGAAGGCGGCCTTGTAGCTAGCGACGCCCGCCGTCGCCGAGCGCAACTCGATGATGAGGTTGCCGATCTCGGCCTGCGGCATCGTCGCCTCGACCACGTCCCAGCCCGGCCAGTCGGGCCGTGCGTCATAGCCGAGGATCTGACCGCGGCGCTGCGGGATCAGCGCGATGATCTTCGAGGTCGCATCGGAGGGCGTGACGATCTCGACCTTCATGATCGGCTCCAGCAGAACGGGCGAGCAGGCGGCCATGCCTTCCTTCATCGCCAGCTTGGCCGCCATCTGGAAGGCCATGTCGGAGGAGTCGACCGCATGGTAGGAGCCGTCCGACAGGTTGACGGCGACATCGACCACCGGGAAGCCTAGCGGACCGGACTTCAGATAGTCGCGGATGCCCGCCTCCACCGACTGGATGTAGGTCTTGGGCACGACGCCGCCGGTGATGGTGTCGGTGAACTGGAAGCCCGTGCCGCGCGGCAGCGGCTTGATCTCGATCACCACGTCGCCGAACTGGCCGTGGCCGCCGGACTGTTTCTTGTGGCGGCCGCGCTGCTGCGCGGATTTGCGGATGGTCTCGCGATAGGGCACCGCCGGCGAGTGGCCTTCGATGGGGATCTGGTTCTTGCCTTCGAGGCGCTCGCGCACAACGCGCAGGTGCATTTCGCCGTGCCCCGACAGTACGGTCTCGGCGGAGTCCTGGTTGTGATGCAGGCTGAGCGAGGGATCCTCCTCGGCAAGTCTCTGGATCGCCGCCGACATCTTGACTTCGTCCTTGCGTTCCTTGGGGCGCAAGGCGAAGGCGAATACCGGCTGCGGCGGCTCGAGCGCAATCAGCGGCTTGATGCCGCCCTTGGCCGAACTCAGCGTCTGGCCGGTCTTGACGTTGTCGAGCTTGCCGAGCGCCACGGTGTCGCCCGCCTTGGCCGATGACAGCTTCGACTGGTCCTTGCCCAGCATCTGATAGATGCCGGAGACCTTTGTCGTTTCGCCGTTGGAAAGGAAGAGCTCGGCCGCGTCGGCCAGCTGGCCGGAAAGCACCCGCGATACCGACAGCTTGCCGCCATGTGCGGTATGGATGGTCTTCATCACCTGCACGACTGTCTGGTTGCCGTCGGGCGCGCCAAGGCGCTTGCGGGTCGCCTCGACGTCCGGCGCGTCGTGGCGGATGGCCTTCAACAGGCGCAACACGCCATTGCCCTTCTCGGCGGTGCCGATCAGCACCGGCGTCACCGTGCCGGCGCGAAGATCGGCGGCAAGGTCGTCGAAGATCGCATCCTTCGGGGGCTCGATCTCCTCGAGCAGTTGTTCCATCAGCTGGTCGTCATGGTCGGCGAGCGCCTCCAGCATCGAGAAGCGGGCTTCGAGCTCGCGCGCCTTGTCGTCGTTCGGAATCTCGGCGACCTGGCTTTCGGCGTATTCGCGGTAGACGTAGGCGCGCTCCAGCGCGAGATCGATCGAGCCGATGACGACGCCGTCCTTGCGCAGCGGAATCTGGCGCAGCAGCAGCGGCACCGAGCTAGCCGGCTGCAGCATCTTCAGCGTCTCGCGCACGCCGGCGATCGCCTTGTCCACCTTGTTGAGGAACAGAATGCGCGGCACGCCGAGGTCGTCGAGCTTGCGCATGATGAGCTGGAGCGCGGGAATCTTCTTTTCGTCCGCTTCGGCCACGACCACTGCGACATCGCAGGCGGCAAGCACCGGCTCGGCCTCGAAGGCGAATTCGATGGAGCCGGGGCAATCGACGAAGGTGAACTGCTCGCCCATGAATTCCGTGGTGGCAAAGGTCGCCTCGACGCTCATGGCGTGGGCACGGGCTTCTGGCGAATGATCGGAAACTGTGTTGCCCGATGAAACGGGATTCTGGCGGGGAATGGCGCCCGTGCGGGCGAGGATTGCTTCGAGAAGTGTCGTCTTACCGCTTGCGAAGGGACCGACTATGGCGATGCATTTCGGTCCCGTGCGTCGTCCTCCGGCGCGATTACCCATGGCTGACCTCCACTCAGGCGTTTCCCTGGGAGCGGCGGCCGGCCTGTTCGACCGTCGCGGGCGGGGTTGTTGCTCACCACCTGCCCAAGGCCATCGTCACACGGGTTCGCGGAGAGGGCAAGGAAAATAGGAAATGCGCCGGCTTCGGTTTAATCAGGCGCCCGGTTTGCCAGGCACTCGGCTGTCAGGCGCTGAGCGCGAGCGGCCGGCTGTCGGCGGCGCAGAGCCCGCTCGCCTTGTCGCGCGGCGCCGGCTTGCCGAAGAAATAACCCTGGAAGCGGCTGCAGCCGGCCGTGCGGGCAAGAGTGAATTCCTCTGCAGTTTCCACGCCTTCGGCGACGATGGTGATGTCCTGGATGCGCGCGATCTGAGCGAGCGCGGACACAAAAATCTGCGCCACCTGGTCGTGGGCCAGGCTGCGTATATAGGAGCGGTCGATCTTGACGCTGTCGATGGGCAGCGTCTTCAAATAGTTGAAGCCGCAATGACCGGTGCCGAAATCGTCGAGCGCGATGTGGAAGCCAAGACCGCGCAACGCTTCCAAGCGCCTGAGGATTTCCGGCGTCGCCGCGGTCGCGACCGTTTCGGTGATCTCGATGATGAATTCGGACGCCGACCTGCCGGTCTCGCGCAGGACGCGCTCGCACATCGTCACGATCTCGTCGCGCTTCAACTGCTCGCCGGAGACGTTGATCGAGATGCGGCGCCCCGGAAAATGACCGACATCGGCGCAGGCGCGCTTGAAGACCCACTCGCCGATCATGTCAATGAGGGTCGAGCGCTCGGCGATCGGGATGAACTCGGCCGGCGAGATCAGGCCGCGCACCGGATGGCGCCAGCGGATCAATCCCTCGAGCGCACCGATGGAACCCTCGGCGGCGACGATCGGCTGATAGTGGAGCTCCAACTCGCCGAGATAGATAGCGGCGCGCAGCTCGCGTTCCACAAGCCGGCGATAGCGCTTGTCCGAGAGCATCTCCTCGTCGAAGACGGTGACACGGCCCCGGCCTGCCGCCTTGCTTTCGTAGAGCGCGAGGTCGGCAAGCAACATCAGCTCCGTCGGGTTGGAGGCGTGCAGCGGCGCAAGCGCCACCCCAACCGAGATCGACAGCGGAATGATCTTGCCTTCATGCCGCTTTCCGGCCCGCATCGCCTCGAGCAGCCGGCGCACATCCTTGTTGATCGCAGCCGCATCGCCATGCGGGACGATGACGCCGAACTCGTCACCGCCCAGCCGCCCGATAATGCCGTCGGCAAAGATGCGCTCCGTTTCCTTGACCAGATAGGCCAGCGCCAGGTCGCCGAACTGATGGCCGAAGGTGTCGTTCAGCTGCTTGAAATGGTCGAGGTCGATCAAAAGCAGACTCGCCTGCCGACGGTTGCGCAAGGTGCCCAGCCTGTCACTCAACGCTTCGAGGAAATAGCGCCGGGTCATGGCGCCGGTCATTGCGTCGATGGCGAGGAAGCGGTGCTTCTCTGCTTCGGCCGCCGCCGCCGACTGCAGGCGCTGGACGACGTTCGAGCGCATATACATCAGCACCAGGAGCGCCAGGCTGGTCGATGCCACCGACAGGGCGAGGGCCGCGACACGTGAGGCGTTCCCCGCCTGGCCAAAGGCGGCGATTGCCGTGGCGGCGATGCTCGCCACAAGCAGCGCCTGGATGCCGCGGTAGATCCTGCCGCTATGATCCTTGATTGTCGCCAAGATGCTCATGTCCGCGCCCCCACAGCACGGGCCATGGCTAGAGTTCAGCCGTTAAAAAGACATTGAGCATCGCGACCGCCTCGCTCCATTCTCCGACGCTTTGACGGGTGCCTCGGTTTTATGGTTAAAAAGCAGCGATTTATGACAGTATTTGAAATTGCAAACAGAATGACCCGCGGCGGTCCCGAAGCATGCTCGATGCCGTCGCCGCTTGCGGCCGGTTGCGCCCGCCCGGTATCGGGACGACACTGCATCGCGAGATACCGCGCTCTTGGTTTGCCGGTTCGTCAAGCATCGAGGATTGAACGATGAAGATCATTGCGTGCGGCAGCGTGCCGACGATCACCGCGCCGGAGAAATATTTCACCGGCAAGGTGCTGCAGACGCCGATCATCGAGAAGGAGGCGCCGGCGCGGCTCAGGGCGACGTTGGTGAGCTTCGAACCCGGCGCCCGCACCCATTGGCATACGCACCCGCTCGGCCAGACGCTCTACGTCACGTCAGGGGCCGGGCTTGCGCAGACATGGGGCGGGCCGATCGAGGTGATCAGAGCCGGCGACGTCATCTCCTTCGCGCCCGGCGAAAAGCACTGGCATGGCGCCGGATGGGAAACCGCAATGACCCACATCGCCATGCAGGAGGCGCTCGACGGCGTCCATGCCGAGTGGCTTGAGCCAGTCTCCAGCGAGCAATACGGCAACTGAGCGCCGTTAACAAAACCCGGCGGAAGGCCGGGTTTTTCTCGGTCGCTGTCTGCGTTGCCGTTCAGGTCAGCGAGGCAGCAAAACGCTGGATGCGGGTGCAGGCTTCCTCCAGCAGCGCGTCGGACGTCGCGTAGGAGATGCGGAAATTCGGCCCGAGGCCGAAGGCCGAGCCGAACACCACGGCAACGCCCTCAGCGTCGAGCAGCTCCGAGCAGAAGGTCTCGTCGCTGTCGATGACCTTGCCGGCCTTTGTCTTCTTACCGATCAGCTGTGCGCAGGACGGATAGACATAGAAGGCGCCTTCCGGCGACGGGCAGGTGATGCCGCGCGCCTGGTTGAGCATCGACACGACAAGGTCGCGCCGCCCCTGGAAGATCACCTTGTTCTTCGCGATGAAGTCCTGCGGACCGTTGAGCGCCTCGACGGAAGCCCATTGCGCGATGGTGCAGGCACCCGAGGTCTGCTGGCCCTGGATCATGTCCATCGCCTTGATCAGCGGCACCGGGCCGGCGGCGTAGCCGATGCGCCAGCCGGTCATGGCATAGGCTTTCGATACGCCGTTCATGGTCAGCGTGCGGTCGTACAGGTTCGACTCGACCTCGGCGATGGTCTTGAAGACGAAGTCGCCATAGGTCAGGTGCTCGTACATGTCGTCGGTCAGCGTCCAGACATGCGGGTGCTTGAGCAAGACGTCGGCCAGCGCCCGGAGCTCGGCCTCCGTGTAGGCGGCGCCCGACGGATTGGACGGCGAGTTCATCAGCAGCCATTTGGTCTTTGGCGTGATCGCCTTTTCCAGCACCTCAGGCGTCAGCTTGAAGCCGTTGTCGATCGAGGTGTCGGCGAAGACGGAGGTGCCGCCGCAGAGCGCCACCATTTCCGGGTAGCTCACCCAATAGGGGCGCGGGATGATGACCTCATCGCCTGGGTTCAGCGTCGCCATGAAGGCGTTGAACAGGATCTGCTTGCCGCCGGTGCCGACGATGGTCTGCTCCGGGCGGTAGTCGAGATTGTTCTCGCGCTTGAACTTCTTCGCGATCGCCTCGCGCAGCGGCGCGATGCCGGAAACCGGCGGATACTTGGTCTCGCCGCGGCGGATCGCCTCGATCGCCGCATTCTTGATGTTGTCGGGCGTGTCGAAATCCGGCTCGCCGGCGCCGAGGCCGATGACGTCACGGCCGGCATTTTTCAGCTCGCGCGCTTTCTGCGTCACCGCGATGGTCGCGGAAGGCTTCACGCGGGAAAGGGCGTCGGCAAGAAAGGCCATGACAGATCATCTCCAACAGAATGGCGCGGCCAGGAGCGGCCGCGGCGCCTCTCATGTCGCATCATTTCGGCAAGCGCAAGCATTGTCGGATGAGCCAGAGGTCAAGCCGGCGTGAGCGGCAACTTTAAATTCATCAACGAGCGGTAAACCCTTGGCTGGCAGGATCGCAGCTTGAATTCCGCTTCCTGGCGGAGCGAGGGACCTTTGTCGCGCAGCATCGGGCTTGCCCATATCATCCGTCATGATGACGGCACCTCCAGCGGTGTCTGGGGCATTTATACGCTGCAGAGCGCTTTCCAGCCGATCTTCGCCTTCAACGATGGCAAGCTTTCGGTTGTCGCCTTCGAGGGGTTGATCCGGCCTTTCCGCGACGGCGAGCCGCAGTCGCCGACGAGCTTCTTCGGCACCTGTCCGGCGGGCGAACGGCTGCAGATCGAGGGGCTGACGAGGACGCTGCATCTGCTCAACGCCGGCGCCTGCCTGCCGCAAGAGGCGTCCATCTTCATCAATTTCGATCCGTCGGTATTCACCGACCGCGCCATTGCAGACATGGCGCTGCGCGACATGCGCCTGGTGCTGCATGAAGCCGGCATCGATCCGCGCCGCATCGTCTGCGAGGTCACCGAGCAGAAATCGGCCTCGCAGGAGACGCTCTACAGCTTCGTCGAAGCGCTGAGAGCCAATGGCTTCCGCATCGCCGTCGACGATTACGGCGCCGACGATTCCGACATCAACCGCATCAAGGAACTGAGGCCGGACATCGTCAAGTTCGACGCCCACTGGATCACGCAGCTCATGGAGTCCGGGGCCGGCTTCGCGCTGCTGACCGCGATGGTGACGAGTTTCGAAAGCCAGGGCGTCCGCACGGTTTTCGAGGGCATCGAGGAAGGCTGGCAGCTCGAGCTCGCCGAGAAATCGGGAGCCTCGATGGTGCAAGGCTATGTGCTCGCCCGACCCGAACTCGCCTCGATCAGTTTTCGCGCCTTCGGCAAGAGCATGGAGAAGCCCGCGGCCGAGGAGCGCAAGGCCGCAGCTGCCGCCGGTCCCGCTCCGGTGCCTTCGGCGCGGCCGGCCAAGGCGTTTGGGCGCAAGGTGAAGCCATGAATCCATGGCCCGACAGGCGGCGTCCAGAAAGGCGGCGAAATGTTGCCGAGGCGATCTTCGCCGACGAGATCGGCCTCCAGTTCGGCGTCTATGGCGAGTTCCGGCTGTGGAGCGCCTATCAGCTGATCTTCGCGCCGCAGGGCAGGATGCTGAAGGCTGTCGCCGTCGAAGCGCTGATCGAGCCGCGCCACGTCGCGACGCCCGTTGCGCCGCAGGTGTTCTTCGACAGCGTTGCGGCGTCGGACCGGCTGTTCGTCGAGACGATGTGCCGGATGCTGCATCTCGGCAACTACCGCAACATCGGTGTCGATGGACTTTCGCTGTTCTTCAACTACGACCCTCTGATCAACGATCACCTCGGGCGGGCGCTTGCCGAGATTCGGCTGATGACCCGGCATCTCGGAGATTTCGGCCTCGACCCGGCCATGCTGGTCTGCGAGATCACCGAACGGGCGGCCGACGATCAGGTGCTGGCCAGCCTTGTGCGCGAGATGAGACGTGACGGCATTCGCATCGCCGTCGACGATTTCGGCACCGGGCATTCGACCGAGGAGCGGATCAGCCTGCTGTCGCCCGATATCGTCAAGATCGACGGCGGCTGGTTCGCCGAGTTCTGCCGCCATGCCGCTGCCGAGCGATTCTTCCGGCCGCTGGTCTCGATGCTGCATGACCGCGGCGCCAAGGTGCTGGTTGAAGGCATCGAGCAGGCTACGCATCTGCGCATAGCGCTGGACGCCGGCGTCGACCTCCTGCAGGGATACCATCTCGCTCGCCCGGCGCTCGCCGGCACGATCTTCAACGAAGAACCGCTCTCGATCGACGCGCTGCTCGGCCTGGACAACAAGGTCGTCCCTTTGCATCAACGCCGCTGATGCTTTCTCCTAAAAACAAATCACTGGATGAGATCCGCGCCGGCGCGGTAGAGCCTTCCCGGTCTACGCGCGGATGAGGACCCATGATACTTTACGACATGATCGACAGCGGCAATTGCTACAAGCCGCGTCTGTTGATGGCGAAGCTCGGCATTGCCTTCACCCGTGTCGAGGTGAGCTCCCATACCGGCGAGACCCGCAAGCCTGACTTCGTCGCCAAGAACCCGAACGCGATGGTGCCTCTGCTCGAGCTCGACGACGGCCGTCGCATTGCCGAGTCCAACGCCATCCTGCTCTATCTCTCCGAGGGCACGCGCTTCCTGCCCACCGACCGATACGAGCGGGCGCTGGCCTATCAGTGGCTGTTCTTCGAACAGTACAGCCACGAGCCCTATATCGCGGTGCGCAAGGCGCTGCTCACCTTTCCGGAGCGGGCCAAGGATGCCACTCCGGGACGGCTCGCCCAGACGCTGGAGCGCGGCAACAAGGCGCTCGGCGTGATGAACAAGCATCTGGAGCAGAACGCCTTCTTCGCCGGCAGCATCTACAGCGTCGCCGACGTCGCGCTTTATGCCTACACCCACACCGCCGAGATGGGCGGCTTCCAGCTCGACGCCTATCCGGCTGTGGTGGAGTGGCTGAAGCGCGTCGAAGCCGACAAGGGGCACGTGCCGATCGAGTGGCAGCCTTAAGACAGGCCACGCCGGCAATTGGCGAAAAGCTTCGATGAGAGCGTCCTTCTCCCCGTCTCTATACGGGGAGAAGATGGCGGCAGCCAGATGAGGGGCGGCGCCGACCTCTGGCGTTGATTTGCCATCTGGATTTCTGGCGGAGCGAGCGAAGCTTTTCGCGACCCGTCGCGCTGCCCCTCATCGCCCTGCCGGGCACTTCTCCCCGTATAGAGACGGGGAGAAGGACGCAGCTTCGCCGGTTTCGCCAATCGCATAATCAGACAACAAAAAAGGCGGGACAATGCCCGCCTTCCTATGCCGGTAGCCTGATCGGGAGCGTTGGGGCCGGGCCGTCAGCAATCTGCTGCTTCGGCTTGTCAGGTCCTTCCGCTCCGGCGCGCTTGTCGCGCGACCGTCAGTACATCCGTGACTTGCCACACGCCCTGGACCTTCGTCCAGCGCGCGCCCTGCGCGAAATCAGGCTGCCTTGCTCAGAGATCCAGCAGCGGACTTGCCGGTGCGGCGGTCCTGCTCGATCTCGAAGTTGATCTTCTGGCCTTCAACGAGGGTGGTCATGCCAGCGCGCTCGACGGCGGAGATGTGGACGAAAACGTCCGCGCCGCCATTGTCGGGCTGGATGAAGCCGTAGCCCTTGGTGGCGTTGAACCACTTGACCGTACCAGTTGCCATATAAAATGCCCTTCACATTTGCTTCGTTTGACCGGACCAAAAGCCCGGCCGGTGGCATCGAAATTTTGGAGATAGACGTCAGCAAACGCGAAGGATCGCGAGGCCCGATCGATCGGCCAAATTCAATTCGGCCGATATAGGATGGTTTGCGGAAGAAAACAAGATGGCTCGGGCGGGAAGGCCCAAGCACCGCCAAACGGCCGCCCCAATCGCATGGAAGTTTCGAGTCCAGGCGCGCGTCGGGGAGGGAGACGTCCGCCATCGCGGTTTTGGGAGAGGGACCATGAAGGCCATTCTGCTTGCCGCCTGCCTGACGCTGCTGGCCGCTGAGGCGCAGGCCGTCTCGCGCTACGATCCGATGCGCATGAGCTGTGGCAGGGTGCAGGCAACGATCGCAGGCCAGGGCGCGGTCATCCTGCGCTATCAGTCGACACGCGTGCCGGGACTGCCGCTCTATGACCGCTATGTGCGCGACGAGCGCTTCTGCGACATGGGCGAGGTGAGGGCGCGGGCCTATGTGCCGAGCGCCGACACCAAGTCCTGCCCCGTCTATGTCTGCAAGCGGCCAGAGTTCGACAGGCATTTTCGACGCCGCCTCTTCCCGCACCGCTAGATTGGCCATCGGTCTCGTTTCGTGGCGGTCTTCCCGCAGCCGAATTCAGGCCGCGTGCTGGAACCAATGACGGGCGAGACTGTTCAGCTATGACCTTGATATTGATGTGCCCGGCCGGCTGGGTAAGCGGCGACTTTTTAGGAGCTCTCATCATGAAGATTTCGTCCGGATTTCGTTCGGTCGCGGTTGCCGTCATTGCCGCCGCTGGCGTCAGCCTCGCCAGCGCCGCGCATGCCGACAGCGGCTCGATCCGCTTCGCCGTCTACAAGGCGGCTTTTTTTATCGGTGGCACCGGAGGCGAAGGCACGCTGACCTTCCACGGTCGCCGCTATCCCATCTCGGTCGGCGGCATCTCGGGCGGTCTCGCCTTCGGGGCCTCCAAAACCTATTTCCAAGGTAAGGTGCGCCACATTCGCCGCGCCCGGGATGTGACCGGGGTATACGGCGCGGCGGGCGGCGGCGGCGCGCTCGGCAGAGGGGCCCAGGTTATCGTCATGACCAATGACAAGGGCGCCCAGCTCGAACTCACAGGCAGGCAGGTGGGCCTGCAAGTCAATGCCGATCTCAGCGGCATGAGCATCGCGCTGAGGTAAGGGCCGTCGCTCCCTTGGAATTGCTCTGAGGCTTGGCCTCGATCAGAATGCGAATGAAGTCTGCGCGGCCGGCGGCGGGCCGACGCGCACGCCTTCCATGGCCAGCATCTTCTCCTTGGTGGCCGAGCCGCCGGGCGCCGAGAAGCCGCCGATCTTGCTGCCGGCGGCCAGGATGCGGTGGCAGGGGATAATCAGCGGCACCGGGTTGGCGCCGAGCGCCGCACCCGTTTCGCGGGCAAGCCCGGCATGGCCGGCGCGCTTGGCCAACTCGCCATAGGTGGTGGTCTCGCCGAAGCCGAGCTTGCGCGCTTCGTCATATATGGCGAGACGGAAATCGTCGACGCCGTCGAGGTCGACCGGCACGCCGGAGAAATCGACATCCTCTCCGGCCGCATAGGCCTTGATCGAAGCGATCAATTCGACCACCCATTGCGGCTGCCGGGTGGAGCTCGAGACGCCAGCATGGCGAAACAACCGGCGCTCGACCGCCTCGCGGCTGCGCTCGGGCAGGCAGAGCCGGATCAGGCCCTTTTCGCTCCAGGCAATGCCCATGAAGCCGATCACTGTTTCTAACACTGCGTGGCCGTCCGTGATCGGTGACGCGTTTTGCATGGTAAGTTCCTTTCCGCAAACTGCGAAAAACGGGTACATCCATAGTACGAATAGGGAACAATATCGCAGCTTGCGCCGAGTCTCGCCACCCGAAAACCGCCTGATGGCCCCGATTGCCCGCATGGAATCGCTGGTGTAAGGACTCCTTAACAACCGACAATCGGACCTGCAGGGCTTGGCAGCGAAAATCATCCTCACCGCGATCGGCGTGCTCGTTGCTGCTGCCGGCCTCAGCGGCTGCACCTCGACCTCGCAGATGAAGGCCACGCCGGCGCTTGCGGCGGCTTCGACGCCGGCTGTCGAGGACGACACGCCGACCGTCGCGCTGCCCGAGACAGTGGCCGTGCTGCCGGAATCTTCCGGCCTTGTTCCGGTGCAGACTGCTGCGCTGACAGGCGATGCCGCCATGCCAGCTGCCGGCGCGCCGTTGCCGCCGCCGGCGCAACCTGGCGCGGCACTGCCCCCGCCCGCGCAACCTGGCGCGCAACTGCCTGCGCCGGGACAGCCTGTCGCGTTTGCGGGCTCCACACCCCTCGCGGGCAAGTTCCCACCGCCGCCGGTGCTGATGGCCGGCGCCTCGCCGACCGGTCCCGGTTCGCTCAAAGCAGCTGCTGCCTACGCCAGGGCCGGCGTTGCCATGCCCGTCACCGGTCAGTCGGCGAAGGTGGCTCCCATGCCTGGCGTCCAGCAGGTCGCCTATGTGGTGCCGCAGAACCCGGCGCTGCTTGCCCAGCCGGTTGAGCCCGAGCAGCACGCAAGCGGCCCGCGCGCCGAGATCGAGCGGCTGATTGAGAAATATTCGGCGATCTACGAGGTGCCGGTCGATCTGGTGCGCCATGTCGTCAACCGCGAGAGCACCTTCAACCCGAAAGCCTACAATCACGGCCATTGGGGGCTGATGCAAATCAAGCACGCCACGGCGCGCGGCATGGGCTATGACGGGCCGGCGAGCGGCCTGTTCGACGCCGAGACCAATCTCAAATACGCGGTCAAATATCTGCGCGGCGCCTGGCTGGTCTCCGGCGGCAACGCCAAGCGCGCCGACACGCTCTACCAGACAGGCTATTATTACGACGCCAAGCGCAAGGGCCTGCTCGAGCAGACGGGTCTCGGCGTCGACCGCCGCCTGCAGCCAGGCGCCTGAGCGCAGGCAACCGAACTACCGGTCGATCTCAAGACCAACAACAACGCCGCCGCCTTCAGGCTCTACGAGCGCCTAGGCATGATTCCAGTCGCCTTGGAAGGTCAGCGTCTCGCGGTATTTGTCCGCGGCGACGCAGTCGAATGCGTGCCGGTATTGTGAACCGCTTCACACAGGCTGACGTTAGGACATGCTAATGCGTCGTGGTGCCGGGCGGCCGATCGGCGGATCGACGCGGGCAAGGCGTCGGAGAGGGCTGTGCCGGCATGCGTCAGCCACTCCAAGGCGGGCTCCGGGGCGGCGGGTTTCGGAGCCCGCCCGCTTTCGTTTGAAATCCGCCCGCCCATCCGGCCATCGTACCTCTTCGAGCCTCGGTCAGAGACCGACACGCCGCTGATCCATGCAGAACGGCTCATGTTGGAACCCAAAGCGGTGCTCCGCATTCAAGTGCTGGGTGGGCATCTGAGGGCTGTCGACGCGCAGTCTCCGTCGCAGCCGCAAAGGGAGGTCCACCGCCATGAAGCTTCTTCACGCATTTCTTGCGTTCGCAGTGGGCGCCCTAATGACGGTGGCGCCGGCCCGTGCGGTCGACCTGTCGATCGTTTCGGGCGACACCGGCAACGGCATCAAGGTGCTTCGCGAGATACTCGACCGTTACGAGAAGCAGAGCGGCAACAAGGTCAGCATCGTCCAGATGCCGCCGTCGACCACCGACCAGTTCGGCCAGTACAAGCTGTGGCTCGCGGCCGGAAACACCGACATCGACGTCTACCAGACCGACGTGATCTGGGCGCCGCAGCTCGCCGCCCAGCTCGTCGACCTGACCGAGGCGACCAAGGATGTCGTCGGTGCGCATTTCCCGTCGATCATCCAGTCGCAGACGGTCAACGGCAAGCTGGTGGCGCTGCCGATCTTCACCGATGCGCCGGCGCTCTACTATCGCAAGGACCTTCTCGACAAATACGGCGCCAAGGTGCCGACCACCTGGAAGGAGCTGGCCGATACCGCCAAGCTCGTCATGGACAAGGAGCGGGCCGCGGGCAACAAGGATATCTGGGGCTTCGTCTTCCAGGGCAACGCCTATGAGGGGCTGAGCTGCGACGCGCTCGAATGGGTGATGTCGAACGGCGGCGGTGAAATCATCGAGCCGGACGGCACCATCTCGATCAACAACCCGAAAGCGGCGGCGGCGCTCGACATGGTCAAGGGGTGGATCGGCACCATCTCGCCGCCCGGCGTGCTCGCCTATCAGGAAGAGGAATCGCGCGGCGTCTGGCAGACCGGCAACGCCGTCTTCATGCGCAACTGGCCTTATGCCTATGCGCTGGGCAACAGCGAGAATTCGCCGATCAAGGGCAAGTTCGACGTGGCGCCGCTGCCGGCAGGCACGGGCGAAGGCGCGCGGCCGGTCGCGACGCTCGGCGGCTGGAACCTCGCGGTCTCCAAATATTCGAAGCACCAGGACGCGGCGATCGAGCTGGTCAAGTTCATCGCCTCGCCCGAGATGCAGAAATACCGGACGCTGAGGACATCCAACCTGCCGACCATCCAGGCGCTCTATGACGATGCAGACATCGCCAAGGAGCAGCCGATCATCCCGCGCTGGAAAGAAGTCTTCCTCAACGCGGCGCCGCGCCCTTCGGCCACCGTCAGGGTCAAGTATAACGAGGCCTCGAGCCAGTTCTGGACCGCCGTGCACAAGACCTTGTCCGGCGAAGGCAGCGCCGCCGACAACCTCGCCGATCTCGAGGTGACACTGACCAAGCTGAAGGGCAGCACCTGGTGAGCGCAGCGCCGGCCGTGCGGAGCTCCGGCTGTCCGTGGGCAGGCACATTTCAACGAATGTCTCCTGCCCTGACCATGAGCGGTAAGCCTCGTTTGCAATGGCCTGCCATCGCAGGAATGAGCCAGCAGGTCCGTGATGGTAAAAACCAAAACGATATCTGAAACCGACGCCCCGGTTGCCAGGCGCCCACGCTCACGGCTGATGCGCCAACGCGTGCGCTCCGCCTGGCTGTTTCTCACGCCGATGCTTCTGGTGCTCGCCGCCGTCGCCGGCTGGCCGCTCATCCGCACCGTCTATTTCAGCTTCACCGACGCCTCGCTGTCGGACCTCGACGCCCGGCAATGGGTGGGCTTCGCCAACTATTTCTCGATGCTCAGCCTGCCGAGCGGGCGCAGGATCTATGACGGGCTGTTGGTCGATCCGGTGTGGTGGCGGGCGGTTTGGAACACTGCGCTCTTCACGGCGGCCTCGGTGACCTGCGAGACGATCCTCGGCATGATCGTGGCGCTCGTGCTCAACGCCGAGTTCCGCGGCCGCGGCATCGTCCGGGCGGCAATCCTCATTCCCTGGGCGATCCCGACAATCGTGTCGGCCAAGATGTGGCAGTGGATGCTCAACGACCAGTTCGGCATCATCAACGTCGTGCTGCTTAATCTCGGTCTGATCAGCAGTAAGATCGCCTGGACCGCCAGCGCCGACACGGCGATGGTTGCGGTCCTCATCGTCGACATCTGGAAGACGACGCCGTTCATGACGCTGCTGATCCTTGCGGCGCTGCAGATGCTGCCGCGCGAGATCATCGAGGTGGCAAAACTCGACGGCGCCAGCCCATGGCAGGTCTTCTGGTGGGTGACCCTGCCGCTCATCCGCCCAGCCGTGATGGTGGCGGTCATCTTCCGCGCGCTCGATGCGCTGCGCATCTTCGATCTGATCTATGTGCTGACGCCCAACAACGTGCACACCAAGTCGATGTCGGTGTTCGCGCGCGAGAACCTGTTCGAGTTCGACAAGTTCGCCTATGGCTCGGCCGCCTCGACGCTGCTGTTCCTGATCCTGGCGCTGCTGACCATTTCCTACATCCGCGTCGCGCGCATAAGCCTGGACGGAGGCCGCTGACATGTGGATCGCAAGGCGCGCGGCCTTCTACCTGCTGGTGGCGGGAATCGTCTTCGTCGCCGTCTTCCCGTTCTACTATGCCATCGTCACCAGCCTCAAATCGGGCACCGAACTCTTCGAGGCGAACCTGTGGCCGAAGTCGCTCAGCCTTGCCAACTACACCAACGTGCTGACCCAGGGCACCTTCGTGCGCAACCTGGTGAATTCGCTGGTCGTCTCGGGCGCCGTCGTGCTGATCTCGCTGCTGCTCGGGGTCACCGCCGCTTACTCACTGGCGCGCATCCGCTTCCGCGGCCGCTCGGCGCTGATGCTCGGCATATTGTCGGTGTCGATGTTCCCGCAGGTGGCGGTGCTGGCCGGCCTGTTCGAGATGATCCGCTGGGCGGGCCTCTACAATTCGCTGCTCGCGCTGATCTTCTCCTACATGATCTTCACGCTGCCGTTCACTGTCTGGGTTCTCACCACCTTCGTGCGCGACCTGCCGGTCGAGATCGAGGAGGCGGCAATCCTCGACGGCGCGACGCCCTGGATCATCATCACCCGCGTCTTCCTGCCGCTGATGTGGCCGGCATTGGCGACGACGGGGCTGCTCGCCTTCATCGGCGCCTGGAACGAGTTCCTGTTTGCGCTGACCTTCACCTCCAACGATGCGCAGCGCACCGTGCCGGTGGCGATCGCGCTGCTTTCCGGCAGCTCGCAGTTCGAGATCCCGTGGGGCAACATCATGGCCGCCTCGGTGATCGTCACCGTGCCGCTGGTGGTGCTGGTGCTCATCTTCCAGCGCAAGATCGTCTCCGGGCTGACTGCCGGCGGCGTCAAAGGTTAGGAAGCAACCGGCAGGGCCATTCCGCGTTTGGGTACCCGAGGGGCTGATTGGAGATTTTAGATGAGAACGCTTCTGCCCCTGGCCGCAGTTGCCCTGCTAGCCGGCGCGCCGGCCGCTTTTGCCCAATCGAACGATGCCAGCCCCGATGCGGTCGGCCCCATGGTGACCGAAGATAAGCTCGACACCCAGACCTTCGTCGCCACTGTGCCCAACGCCAACGAATTCGAGATCCAGTCGAGCAAGCTCGCGCAGGAGAAATCGTCCTCCGCCGACGTCAAGGCCTTCGCCGCCAAGATGATTGCCGACCACACCAAGATCGGCGAGGATTTCAAGGCGGCGCTGAGCCAGGGCCAGACGACCTCCTCGATCAAGCCCTCCGATCCCGCGCTGCAGCCCAGGCAGCAGCAGATGCTCGGCGAATTGAAGAGCGCGAGCGGCAAGGATTTTGACGCCAAATATATCAAGATGCAGACCGACGCGCACAAGGACGCCGTCGCCCTGTTCAGCACCTATGCGAAATCGGGCGACGACCCGGCGATGAAGGAATTCGCCAAGAAGGAGCTGCCGGTGCTGAAGATGCACGAGAAGCACGCGAAGGAGCTGGCGGTGGCGCATCAGGGGTGAGGGATGTCTGCTGGGGTGCCTTGCAGGAAGGACGCCGGCGTTGCGGCCAGCTTCTTCTCTCCGTTCTACGGGGAGAAGATGCCGGCAGGCAGATGAGGGGCCGCGTCGACGTTAGTCGGATGGCAGTGAGGCTTGGGACGGGCAATCGTCGCCGATCGATCCGCACCTCACCAAACGCCGGCGCCGCCCCTCATTGCCCTG
>LM655200.1:0-9388 GCA_000824825.2 Mesorhizobium sp. ORS 3324 | reverse complement strand
AGTGACGGGGAGAAAGACGCTTCCGCCGATGGTTTCGCCAATCGCCAAGGTCGCAAAAAGGGAGCCGGCTTCGCGGCCATCTCCCTTCTCCCCGTTCTACGGGGAGAAGATGCCGGCAGGCAGATGAGGGGCGGCGCCGACATTCGAAAGGAAGTCGAAACAGTTGCGCAGGCCGCTTGCAGGCCGGGAATATCGGCACAATCAAAGGAGGAGCCGTTGCCCAAGATCGACCTATCCGCCGTCCCCGTCCGCAAAGGCTCCGGCTACCCGGCGCCCTTCGACCAGCCCTGCGCCGAACGCACGCGGCAGCGCCTCGGCGACGCCGGCGGCCTGACGGATTTCGGCGTCAACCTGATGACGCTGCCGCCGGGCGGCTGGTCCAGCCAGCGGCACTGGCACAGCCATGAGGACGAGTTCGTCTATGTGCTGGAGGGCGAGCTGACGCTGGTCGAGGACGGCGGCGAAACGCTGCTCAAGGCGGGCGACTGCGCTACCTTCGCCAAGAACAGCGGCAACGGCCACCACATGATCAACCGCTCATCGACCCCGGCGCGCTACCTGGAAGTCGGCTCGCGCAATCCGGACGATGTCATCACCTGCTCGGATATCGACATGATGAGCCCGAGCTCGGATGGGCGCTTTCTGCACAAGGATGGGGTGCCGTATCCGGAGCAGGGGTTCAAGCATAAATAGACGCCCAGCGTTTAAAGAGCGCCGCATAGCTCATGGGTGCCACCATGGCATAGCTATAGCAACGTCTCTGGTTCGATTGTCCCTAGGCAGTGCAAGCGTGAGATTAAAGAAACCAAATACGCCTTGACAAATTTGGATTAACGGACGGAAAAATTGCCAAATTACTAGCGGCGATAAAGGCAAAGCCTTTTTTGCCGCCGACTTATTTCTTTTTCTTTCTTTCTTCTCGTTCCTTTATTGATTTGTCAAATTCAGACCATCTACTGCTTCGCCAGGATGCAAAGTAGGCTCGGTGCTCAAGGATCACGTCTTCCAGCTTCCGAACGATTCTAGTTGTATCTTTTTTAGCCACTTGTGATACTTTCATCGGTCAGCCCTCTCCGTTTTGAGAATAGCAGATTCGGAAGCACTTTGTGAGCCATTTAATTCCGCGTATCGAATATCCCGAAATTGTGATTGGTTTGGTCGCTCCCATCGGAACGCCACTTGGTCCGACGGTAAGCGAATTGCGTAGCCACTTTGAGGCCGCAGGTTATCACGTAAAGCAAATAAAAGTAACTGACATATACAAGATGCTTTCGCAGTTTATTACACCGACGGCTCCATTGGTTGAAAGTCCCTTGGTGGACAGATACAAAACGTATATCGCTTATGGTAATCAAGTTCGAAGAGAGATGGACGACAATTCAGTTCTTGCTGCTTTGACAATATATAGAATTGTTGGGAGCAGGATAAGAAGTAGACAGAAAGATGAAGACAAGTTTTCCAGAACTGTATATATTCTTGACCAATTTAAGAGGCAGGAAGAGATTGAATTATTTAGAGCTGTTTACGGAAGAATTTTCTTTCAGATTTCCGTGTACTCTCGCAGGTCTGCTCGGGTGGACTATCTTTCTCGGAGATTTGCGTCTGATGCTGGCGAATTGAATCATGATCAATTTAGGTCAGCCGCTGAAGAATTGGTAAGCGAAGATCAAAATCAACAAAAGGAAAAGTACGGTCAGAGAGTCGCCAAGATATTCCACGATGCTGATTTCATAGTTAACAAAGATATATCTGAACCAAATGTTTCGGAGCAAATAAAGCGATTTTTTGAGCTTTTATTTTCATCCAACTCATATACCCCAAGTAAGATGGAATATGGAATGTTTGCAGCTAAGTCTGCTGCTTTGCGAACGGCGGATCTCTCTCGCCAGGTGGGGGCTGCGATATTCTCATCTAAAGGCGAAATCATTTCTCTAGGATCAAACGAGGTGCCAAAGGCGCGAGGGGGCACCTATTGGCCGGACGAGGACGTGGACGATCGCGAATTCAAGAGAGGGTACGACTCAAACGACGCGCGCAAACGCGAGATTTTGAATGAAATTTTGAAAATACTGGGGAAAGATACATCTCATTTAGATAGTGAGACAAAGAGAAGACTGGATGACGCAGCCCTAATGGATGCGTTGGAGTATGGCAGAATTGTTCATGCCGAGATGTCGGCATTGCTTGATGCTGCACGCATTGGCCGACAAGTGAGAGAATCGGTGCTCTTTACCACCACCTTTCCCTGCCATATGTGTGCGAAACATATAGTGGCTAGCGGAGTTGCAGAAGTTGTTTTCCTAGAGCCATATCCTAAGAGTCTTGCCGCCAGACTCCACGCTGACTCTGTAGAAATAGAGGGGCAAGAAAGAGGCGGCTATAAAGATTATCCGTCGGTAGAGTTTAAGCATTTCCACGGCGTTACGCCGCGTAGGTATCGAGAGTTTTTTGAGAGGACTCGACGGAAAGATAAGAATGGGGATTTTGAGACGTATCTATTTGGAAAAAAGAAACCGTTCGTTGACATAAAGTCGCCCTTCTATACTCAGCTTGAGGAGACTGTCTTGCAAAGCGTCCGATCAGCGATCGAGCAATTTGGAGCTGTTCTCTAAATACTGCTACGCTTTTCAGCGAGATACATTTCACCCAAAATACTCCTGCAGCGGCCGAACCTCCAGGTTCCCCGCCCTTAACGCCGCAATCGCCTCCGCCACCGCCGCAGCCCCAGACAGCGTCGTGTAGTATGGCACCTTCTGCATCAGCGTCGCACGCCGCAGCGACTTCGAGTCCGACACCGCCTTCTGGCCGTCGGTGGTGTTGAAGACGATCTGGACCTGACGGTTGCGGATGGCGTCCTCGATGTGCGGGCGGCCTTCGAGCACCTTGTTGATCTTTTCCGCCACCACCCCGTTCTCGGCGAGGAAGCGGGCGGTGCCGGAGGTGGCGAGAACTTTGAAGCCCTGGCCGGCGAGGCGCTTCACGGCCGGCAGGATGCCCTTCTTGTCCTCGTCGCGGACCGAGACGAACAGCGTGCCGGAGCGCGGCAGGTCGACATTGGCCCCTAACTGGCTCTTGGCGAAGGCGAGCGCGAAGTCGCGGTCGAGGCCCATGACCTCGCCGGTCGAGCGCATTTCGGGTCCCAGCAGGATGTCGACCCCGGGGAAGCGCGCGAAGGGGAAGACGGCTTCCTTGACCGCGATGTGGCCAGGGCTGCGCGGGTCGGGCATCGCGCCGTAATGGGCGAAGGCATTTTCCAGCGTCTCGCCGGCCATGATGCGGGCCGCGATCTTGGCGATGGGACGGCCGATGGTCTTGGCGACGAAGGGCACGGTGCGCGACGCGCGAGGATTAACTTCGAGGACGAAGACTACTCCGTCCTTGATTGCGTACTGCACGTTCATCAGGCCGCCGACATTGAGCGCGCGAGCAAGTGCCGCGGTCTGGCGTTCCAGCTCGTCGACGATGTCGGGGTGCAGCGAATGCACCGGCAGCGAGCAGGCACTATCGCCCGAATGGATGCCGGCCTCCTCGATGTGCTCCAGGATGCCGGAGACGAAGGTCTCCTTGCCGTCGCACAGGCAGTCGACGTCGACCTCGGTGGCGCCGGTGAGATAGGTGTCGAAGAGCAGCGGGTTCTTGCCGAGCAGCGTGTTGATCTGGCCGGTCTTGTCGTTGGGGTATTTCTGCTTGATGTCCTCCGGCACCAGGCCGGGCACGGTGTCGAGCAGATAGGTCTGCAGCATGCCTTCGTTGTAGATGATCTGCATGGCGCGGCCGCCGAGCACATAGGACGGTCGCACCACCAGCGGGAAGCCGAGCTCGGCGGCGACGAGGCGCGCCTGCTCGACCGAATAGGCGATGCCGTTCTTCGGCTGGGTGAGGCCGAGCTTGTGCAAGAGCTTCTGGAAGCGGTCGCGGTCTTCCGCAAGATCGATCATGTCCGGCGAGGTGCCGAGGATCGGGATGCCGGCCTTCTCCAGCGCGTCCGCCAACTTCAGCGGCGTCTGGCCGCCGAACTGGACGATGACGCCGACCAATTCGCCTGACGCCTGCTCGGCGCGCAGGATCTCCAGCACGTCCTCCGGCGTCAGCGGATCGAAATAGAGGCGGTCGGAGGTGTCATAGTCGGTCGAGACGGTCTCCGGGTTGCAGTTGACCATGATCGCCTCGAAGCCGGCATCGCGCAGCGCAAACGCCGCATGGCAGCAGCAATAGTCGAACTCGATGCCCTGGCCGATGCGGTTGGGGCCGCCGCCAAGGATGACGACCTTCTTGCGCGACGAGACCCGCGCCTCATTGGCGAGCTCGCCGGCGAAGGGCGTCTCGTAGGTCGAATACATATAGGCGGTCGGCGAGGCAAACTCGGCGGCGCAGGTGTCGATGCGCTTGTAGACCGGGTGAACGTCGAGCTTCTCGCGGGCCTTCTGGACGATCTCCGCGTCGGTCTTCGTGAGCGAGGCCAGGCGGGCGTCCGAGAAGCCCATCGCCTTCAGCATGCGCAGGTTCGCTGCGTCCTCAGGCAAGCCATGCTCGCGCACGCGCTCTTCCATGGCGATGATGCCGGCGATCTGCTCCAGGAACCACGGGTCGATCTTGCACATGGCGTGCACGTCTTCGAGCGAGGTGCCCATGCGGATCGCCTGCGCCACCATGCGCAGCCGGTCCGGCGTCGGCGTGCCGAGCGCGGCGCGGATGGCGTTGCGGTCGTCGACATGATTGGCGGCGGCAGGCCCGTGGCCGATGCCGGGGATCTCGATCTCGTCGAGGCCGGTGAGGCCGGTCTCCAGCCCGCGTAACGCCTTCTGCAGCGATTCCTGGAAGGTGCGGCCGATGGCCATCACCTCGCCCACCGACTTCATGGCGGTGGTCAGCACCGGCTCGGCGCCGGGGAATTTCTCGAAGGCAAAGCGCGGGATCTTCGTCACCACATAGTCGATCGTCGGCTCGAACGAAGCCGGCGTCGCGCCGCCGGTGATGTCGTTCTCCAGCTCGTCCAGCGTGTAGCCGACGGCCAGCTTGGCCGCGACTTTGGCGATCGGGAAGCCGGTCGCCTTCGAGGCGAGCGCGGAGGAGCGCGAGACGCGCGGGTTCATCTCGATCACCACCAGGCGGCCGTCGGCCGGGTTGACGGCGAACTGCACGTTCGAGCCGCCGGTCTCGACGCCGATCTCGCGCAGCACCGCGATCGAGGCGTTGCGCATCATCTGGTATTCCTTGTCGGTCAGCGTCAGCGCCGGCGCGACGGTTATGGAATCGCCGGTGTGCACGCCCATCGGGTCGAGGTTCTCGATCGAGCAGATGATGATGCAGTTGTCCGCCTTGTCGCGGACGACCTCCATCTCATACTCCTTCCAGCCGAGCACGCTCTCCTCGATCAGCACCTCGGTGGTGGGCGAGGCGTCGAGGCCCGACTGGACGATGTCGTAGAATTCGGCGCGGTTATAGGCGATGCCGCCGCCGGTTCCGCCCATGGTGAAGGAGGGACGGATGATCGCCGGCAGGCCGACATGGTCGAGTGCCTGGGCGGCGATCGCCATGGCGTGGCTGATATAGCGCTGCTTGCGGTCGCCTTCGCCGAGATTCCAGCGCGTTTCCAGCGCGTCGAGCGCGGCATCGAGGTTCGGCGGATTCTGCGCCTTCAGCGCGGCGCGCTCGGCCTCGTGGATCTTGCGGTCGGCGTCCTTGACCTCGGTGGCGTTGGCCAGCATCGAGCGCGGCGTCTCCAGGCCTATCTTGCTCATCGCCTGGCGGAACAGCGCGCGGTCCTCGGCCTTGTCGATGGCATGAGCATCGGCGCCGATCATCTCGACATTGTAACGGTCGAGCACGCCCATGCGGCGCAGCGAAAGCGCGGTGTTGAGCGCCGTCTGGCCGCCCATGGTGGGCAGCAGCGCATCGGGGCGCTCCTTGGCGATGATCTTGGCCACCACTTCCGGCGTGATCGGCTCGATATAGGTGGCGTCGGCCAGCTCCGGATCGGTCATGATCGTGGCCGGATTGGAGTTGACCAGGATGACGCGGAAACCCTCTTCCTTCAGCGCCTTGCAGGCCTGGGTGCCGGAATAGTCGAATTCGCATGCCTGGCCGATAACGATGGGGCCGGCCCCGATGATCAGGATCGACTTGATGTCGGTGCGTCTTGGCATGTCTTTTGAGTTCCGTTCGACGAGCGGCTTGCACGAAAAACCGGGCGGGGGGAGGACCCGGCCGGTTGTGCTTGCGATTCTGGTATCAGGCTAGGAGGGCCTTATAGGGAAGAGTTTTGGCGGATGTAACCCCGAAAATGCGAGTTAGGCAGTAGGCAGTAGGGAATAGGCAGTAGGGTGGCAGGGCTGTCTTCTCCTACTGCCCAATCCCTACTGCCTACTGCCTAACTCCTATTCCCCCAGCGCAAGCTGATCCGTGATCTCGAACCGCTCGGAAATGCCGACGCGGATCATGTTGAGCGTTCCTTCGCGGGTGAAGCGGAACTTGTCCGGCGAGTCCGAGCCGGCGGGCATGCCGTCATGGAACTTGATGACGCGCGTGCCGCCGTCAGGCCAGGTCACCGTCACGGCGCTGTCGCCATCGGTGCGCGCCACACTGACCTCGCAACGGGTCATCGGTTGGCCGATGTGGCGCGCGCAGGGAATGCCGCCGGCGGCATCGGGGGCAAAGGTGTCGGATTGAGCGTTTGCCGAGGCCGCGAAGGCGAGGCCATAGGCATCCTGCATGGCGGTGACGCTGATATCGGCCGCGGACGGCGGATCAGCCGGCTCACCGCTGCCCAGGCGCGCGGCGATGTCCGGCGGCGGCGCTTCGGGGGACTGGGGCGCGACGGCCTCGGCCGCCGGCGCGGCGGCATCTTCGGGTGCCGGCGCCGGGTTGTTGGGGCTGAGGTAGCGGGCGGGCGCCCATCCGGTGATGTGCGCGTCCTGCGTATCCTCGACCTTGCACCAGGGATAGTTGTTGACGACCTTGCAGCCGTAATTCTTGACGGCCGCGCCGTTCGGCAGGCGCGCCGCGATCTTTCCACCCGGCGAAGCGGTGGCACGGATGTTGAGCAGATCGTCGGGCGCAAGGCCGCCGATGATCGAAATGATCGTGCCTGGCGCTTCCTGCGCCACCGCTGGCAAGGCGGCCAGCAGAAACGGGGCGGCGATAAGGATCTGCAGCGTCGATCGGAGCGGAACTTTGCGCCTCATCCTTCGGCCATGGGCAATGCACTGCAATTTTCGGGCGCGGCAAGAATCAGTGCGCCCACAAGCCATGGCGTTTGTATGGGAGGTTGCCGTGGCATGTCATCTCCAAAATTGAGGCTTCGGCCAGGCTATGCTTACCTTGGCAGGGCACATGCCTTGGAGATTGGTCAAAACGCCCATCCCGTCGTCATCCTCGGGCGGAGCGGGAAGCGAAGCGTACCGCGTAGACCCGGGGATCCATGCCGCGACTTCAGAGCGCTGCCGCGATACAGAATTCTGCTCCGCTTGCACCTTCGATCGAGGTAACGGCCTGGATCCCAGGGTCTCCGCGACGGAGCTTCGCTCCTGCTTCGCCCTGGGATGACGAGGTTGAGAGGCTTTAAGACACTCCCCAGCGCCCGGTGTCGAGGAACCAGCCGTTCGGGATACGAACTCCGTTCAATCCTTCATAAAACCGGTTCGCAGCGCGTGCGCCCATTCCGGCCGTCCCGCCTGTTCGGCCTGCTTTGCGGCGGCTTCATGATCGTAGTCCACCGCAATCGCCTCGAGGCGGTCGGGGCGGCGAGCCGCATCCAGTTCGACGATGCCATAGCGCGCGTGCGGAGTGCCTTGCTCCGAGACATGCGCCGGAGGCGTGTCATCGGAATAGGCAGGGCAGCCGACGCTGCCGGGGTTGAAGACGATCGGGCCGCCCGGAATGCGGATGAGTTCGCTCCGATGGCTGTGGCCGCAAAGCGCTAGGCGGCAGCCCGGGTCGAGCGACTTCAGCCGGCGGCCGATGGCACCCAGCGGCGCGCGCACCAACTGGCCGTCGACGATGGCATCGGCGAGGTACTTTTCGTCATGATCGGGCCGGGCATGGAACGCGACCACGCCAGGAACGATCTCCAGCGTCAAAGGCAAGGCAAAGAGCGTCCCGAGCTGGGCGGTAGTCAGCCTCTCCTGCGCATAGCGATCGGATGGCCACATTTCCTCGTCGGCCGGGTCTTGGGCAACACGGCGGTCGTGGTTGCCGCGCACCGTCGGCAGGCCGAGCGCTTCAAGCCGCTCGAACGTCTCGCGCGGCCAGAGCGGGCCTGAGACGCAGTCGCCGAGATTGATCATGAGGTCGGCGCCGCCGCGCCGCTCGAGGTCGTCGAGCACGGCATCCAAGGCGAGCACGTTGCCATGGATGTCGGCGAGTACGGCAATGCGCATCAGGCTTCGATTTCGGTGTCGGCGGTGCCGACCATCGGCAACGCCTTGTCCTCGCCGGCAGCCGCGATCACGCTGTCGAGCAGGCCGGGGAAGCGCTTGTCGAGGTCATCGCGGCGCAGCGTGATCAGCCGGCTGGTGCCGACCGCTTCGGTGCGCGTGACGCCTGCTTCGCGCAGCTTGGCGAGGTGGTAGCTGAGGTTGGTCTTGGAGGCGAGATCGAGGAACTTGCCGCAATTCATCGGCACGCCTTCCTTGCTGGCCAGATAGCGCACGATGGCAAGCCTGGTCGGGTCGCCGAGCACGCCAAGCACGATTGGCAGACTGATCTGGTCAGCGGTTGGATGGGGCAGGGTCATGGCCGAGAATTAAGCTCAAACGGGACCAACTTCAACGCGTCTCCTCCTCTTGCCGGTTACACAGCTTCTTCGTTTCCATTCTTCATTGCGGCCGTCCTGACACAGGGCTGTCAGGAGGGTTCAGGTATTTTACCCGAGCTCCGTTGACATCATGCCTCGTTATGTCCAATTGTTCAATAACCTTTGAACTAAGGACATCTCCCATGGACAAGCGGATCTACTGGCTTGCGCTCGGATCGTTTGCGATCTCGACCGAAGGTTTCGTCATCTCCAGCCTCCTTCCCGATATCGCCGCGGATGCCGGCATCTCCGTGCCGCTCGCCGGCTCGCTGATCACCGCCTTCGCGCTCGCCTATGCGATCGGCGCGCCGATCCTGGCGACGCTGACCGGCGAGTGGGACCGGCGGCGCGTCATCCTGTGGACGCTGGTGTTCTTCGTGATCGGCAACCTGGTGGCGGCGGTGAGCTCGTCCTTCGAACTGTTGCTGATTGCCCGCATCGTCATGGCGCTGTCGTCCGGCCTGTTCGCTGCGACCGCGCAAGGTACGGCCGTGGCGCTGGTCGACGACCATCACCGGGCCCGCGCCATCGCGGTCGTGGTCGGCGGCACCACGGTGGCGGTGGCGGTCGGCGCGCCGCTCGGCGCGCTGGTCG
>LM655199.1:257740-263882 GCA_000824825.2 Mesorhizobium sp. ORS 3324 | reverse complement strand
CTATCTTAGCGCTTATGCCCTTGCGGGGGAGATGTCCGGCAGGACAGAGGGGGGTGCCGTCCCGCCAGCGTTCCGAAGATCTTAGTACCCCTCGATGGAGAATAAACCTCACCGCTTCTTCGCTCTGCCCGCGAACGGATTGTCCGAGGTGCGCAGCGCCATGCGGATCGGCACGCCGGGCATGTCGAAGGCCTCGCGCAGGCTGTTCGACAGATAGCGGACATAGGATTGCGGCATCACGTCCGGCCGTGAGCACGACACCACGAAGCCCGGCGGCCGGGTCTTGGCCTGGGTGACATATTTGATCTTCAGCCGGCGGCCGGCGACGGCGGGCGGCGGATGATGCGCAAGGATGCCTTCCAGCCAGCGGTTGAGCTTGCCGGTCGAGACGCGGTTGTTCCAGACCTTGTGCGTCTTGATGACGGCGTCCATCAGCCGGTCGAGGCCGCGCCCGGTCTCTGCCGAGACCGTCACCGCCTGGATGCCGCGCACCTGGGGAAGAAGCCGCTCGGTCTTCTCGCGCAGCTCGGCCAGAAGCTCCTGCGGATTGTCGATCAGGTCCCATTTGTTGAAGGCGATCACCGGTGCGCGGCCTTCGCGGATGATCAGGTCCGCGATCTGCAGATCCTGCTTCTCGAACGGGATGGTGGCGTCGAGCACGATGATGACGATCTCGGCGAAGCGGATGGCGCGCAATCCGTCCTGCACGGACAGTTTTTCGAGCTTCTCCTGGACCTTCGACTTGCGCCGCATGCCGGCCGTGTCGAACAGTTTTATCCGGCGGCCGCGCCAGTCCCAGTCGACCGAGATGGAATCGCGGGTGATGCCGGCTTCCGGGCCGGTCAGCAGCCGCTCCTCGCCGATCAGCGCATTGATCAGCGTCGACTTGCCGGCGTTCGGGCGGCCGACGACGGCGATGCGCAGCGGCTTGGTGTCGTCATAGGCGGGCTCGGCGTCGGGGTCGGCGATGTCCTCGCCGATCAGCACCTCGCTGACGGCGATCTCGTCGCTTGGGCCTTCGTCGTCCTCGCCGAACGCGCGTTCCTCGCCGAGCGCCGCGATCACCGCGTCGCGCAGATCGGGCATGCCCTGGCCGTGCTCGGCGGAGACGGGGATCGGCTCGCCGAGGCCGAGCTCCCAGGCCTCCAGCATGCCACCTTGCGCGCCACGTGCCTCGGCCTTGTTGGCGACGAGCACGACCGGCTTGCCGGATTTGCGCACCACGTCTGCGAAGGTCCGGTCATCGGGCATCAGGCCTGACTTGGCGTCGACGGTGAAGAAGATCAGGTCGGCTTCGCGGATCGCGATCTCGGTCTGCTGGCGCATGCGGCCGGGCAGCGTCGGGGCCGCAGCATCCTCGAAGCCGGCGGTGTCGATGACGTCGAAGCGGAGATCGTAGAGCTTGGCGGCATGGACGCGGCGGTCGCGCGTCACGCCCGGCGTGTCGTCGACAAGCGCCAGCTTCCTTCCCACCAGCCGATTGAAAAGAGTCGATTTGCCGACGTTAGGCCGGCCGATGATGGCGACTTTGAACGACATCCGGGGTCACGACGCGTTGCCCGACCCGCGGATCAGCTCGGACATCAGCTGCGCCCGCTGCCGCGAATTGCGCGGGGCACCGTCATCCGAAGCGATCTGGTCGAACAGTTTCAACGCGTCCGCCGACTTGCCTTCCTTCCAGGCGGCAAGGCCGAGCGCCTCGCGCGCGGAATGGCGCAGCGGATTGGTGTCGGCGGTCAGCGCCTCGACGCGGCTGGAGACATCGGCGAAGGAGCCGTGGTCGACGAGAAGCAGCGCAGCCCTCAGCCGCGCCATGTCGCGGATGCCCGCGGGGATGGCGCTGTCGGCGGCGACCTCGTCGAAATCCTTGACGGCGGCGTCGACGTCGCCCTTGTCGGCCTTGACGGTCGCGGCGCGCATGCGGGCGAGCAGCGGATAGGCGCCGTAGCCATCCTTTTCCAGCTGATCGAGCGCGGCGATCGCCTCGTCGTTCTTGCCGTCATTGGCAAGCTTGAGCGCCTGCGAGAAAGCATCGCCCGAACGGTTGGCGCGGGTCTCGTCCCAATAGCGGTAGCCAACGACGCCGGCCGTCGCCACCACGATCAGGATCGCGGCGGCAAGCAGGGCCGGACCAAAACGATCCCACAGCGCCTGCGCCTGGTCGCGACGAATCTCTTCGTTCACTTCGCGGATAAAACTGTCGTCCGACATCAATCAAAAACCATTGCGGCCCCGGAACGGGGCGCCTCTTGAGCCCCGCGTTTTAGCGAAATTTTGTCGGCATGGAAGGGGGCCGGTTGGAAAATCGGCGGGACAAGCCAAGGAGGCTTCCAGACGGCCCGCAACGCACCGATGCCACAATTGGGCAATAGCCGGCTTCCAATCGTCTGAAAAATTGCTCCCGAAGATTCCAGTGCCACATCCGTTCCGCGTCCTGGCGTTCAGTCTCGCCTCGCTTGCCACCTCCGTTGCCGCAGCCTTCGCCGATCCGCCCAAATCGCCGGAGCCGGCGAAGCCAAAGCAGATCGTCCTTATCTCCTTCGACAGCGCGCGCGAGATCTCGCAATGGCAACGCAGCCGCGCGCTGGCAAAGCGAACCGGCGCGCATTTCACCTACTTTCTGTCCTGCGTCTTCCTGCTCTCGCAGGAAACGCGCGGGCAGTACATCGCGCCCGGCAAGGACGCCGGCAAATCGAATATCGGCTTTGCCGCCTCGAAGCAGGAGGTGGCGGATCGGCTGGAACAGATCCGGCTCGCGGCCGCGGAGGGCCACGACATCGGCAGCCATGCCTGCGGCCATTTCGACGGCAAGGACTGGAGCAAGGCCGACTGGCTGGCCGAGTTCGGCGCGTTCCGGCGCATCCTCGAAAATGCCTACGCGATCAACGGCATTTCGCCTGAGCCGGCCGGCTGGCGTGATTATGCCAGCCATGCAGTGATCGGTTTCCGCGCGCCCTATCTGTCGACCGACAAAGCGCTTTACGAAGCTCTGCCAGAGGCCGGCTTCCAGTATGACGCGAGCGGTGTCTCGAACGGCCCCGCCCTGCCGCCGACGAAGAACGGCGTCACGCATTTTGCATTGCCGCTCATTCCGGAAGGGCTGAAATCGAAGCCGGTAGTCGCCATGGACTACAATCTCTTTGTCCGTCACTCCGGCGGCTTCGAGGAGCCGGCCAAGGCGGCCGAATTTGCCGACCGCGCCTATCAGGCGTTCCGCGCCGCCTTCGATACCCAGTACAACGGCAAGCGCCTTCCGCTGGAGCTCGGCTTCCACTTCACGCAGATGAACGGCGGCACCTACTGGCACGCGCTGGAGCGCTTCGCGGATGAGGTCTGCGTCAAATCAGATGTCGAGTGCATCAGCTTCCGCGACTATGTCGAGCGGCAGCGCTCCGATCAAAAACAGGCAGTCGTGGGCGGCTGAGCCGCCCACGCGTTCAGTCGTAACAAACAAGTCTGCGGTCAGGCCGGGTCCGGTTCCTCTGCCTCGCGCTCGACGAAGCGCTGATCGATGTCCGGCAGCGGCTCGCCTTTAATTGTGGCTTCGAACGCACGCAGGCGCTTGTGGACCGACAGAAGCTCGACAATCGTCGACCAGGAATTGACGAGATATTGGAAGGAACTCGTCACTTGCGAGAAGGCGGAACTGATCTGGTTGATGAGACCCAGCGTCAACGTTCCGGCTATTAGCGAAGGAACCATCAGGAAGTAAGGGAAGACGGTATTGAGCTGCAGGTAAAGGTAGCGGACTACATTGAAATAGACGTAGTGGAAATAGAGGCGGAAATAGTTGTGGCGCACATTGGCGAACAGCTCGGCGGTAGTCACCGGCTGGGCTCGGTCGGCATGGTCCTCGCCATACACAAGTTCCTTGCGATAGGCGGCTTCGACCCTCTGATTGCGGAACTGCAGACCAGGAAGCTTTACACCTGCCGCGGCAATGCACACGGTGCCGAAGATGGCCCAGAAGATTGCAGCCAGGACAAGCGGCTGAGGAACCTGACCTACGAATGGTAGCATCGTGATATGCCTGGAATAGCCGAGCAGAATCGGCATGAAGGCTATCAACGTCATTATCGAATCGACGAAGCTCGTGCCTAGATCTTCCATGATCCGAGAGAACCGCATTGTGTCTTCCTGCACGCGCTGGGCGGCGCCCTCGATCTGGCGCAATCTAGGCCAATGCGACATGTAGTAGTCGTTCATCGCCGTGCGCCAACGAAACACCCAGTGGCTGACAAAGAAGTTCGTCAAAACAAGCACGGTAACGGCCACAAGAGCGATACCGAGGAACGTTATTATTTGTGCGTAAACATCATTTTCCGTGGCCTTCACGCTTTTGCTGACAATTCCCTGAATAAGATCCCAGAACGGCCCGTACCAAGCGTTGATCGCGACACTGACCTGTACCTGAAAATAGGTTGTGAAAAGGATCAGCGAACTGCCGAGGATCGACCAACCTGCCCACCGGTGCGGGGCATACAGTTGCCAGAAGGCATAGAAGGCCAGCACGCCAAGCGTAAAGTAGATGTAGAACCAGAGGAATGGAGGCGACAAGAACACTGACACGCCAATGATGGGTGCTGCGTCCGCAGCGGCGGGAGGTAAACCGATCAGAGCCCCAATCTGCTCTCCGCCCAGAAACCACACGGCCACCATGACCGCGCTCCATAGGATCGCCGAGGTGAAGAAAAGCTTCGGCTGCGGGAAGAAGGATACGAACACTGTGACGGGTTTCCTCGGTCTGACCGCAAATCAGCGGCGTTGCTGTCTCGGCGGGCATAAGGTCACACATTAGTGGGAAAGAAAATGCCCTGCCCGATGCCCGACGCCGAGCAAGACCATAATCATGGCGATTTTGGCGCCACCGTCCAGGCAATGACGCCGGACACCAGCAGCGCGGCGGCCGCCATGATCGAGGCAAGCACGTAATTGCCCGAGGCCTGGGCGAGCAGGCCGGCGGCGACCGGGCCGATGATCTGGCCGAGGCCGAAGGCGGCGGTCATCACCGCGAAGATGCGACGAGGCGTCTGCGGCGCAAGTTGCCTTCCCGCCTGCAGGCCGAGCGCGGTGATGGCGATGAAGGTGCCGCCAAGCAGGACACCGGCGAGCAGCGGTCCGGCGAAGCCCTTGACGACGACGCTGGCGGTCACGCCGACCACCTCGACCAGGCAGCTTACGCAGTAAGCCGCATAGAGCCCGATCCTGGCGGCGAACTTCTGCCAGAACCAGGTCGATGGAAAACCGGCGAGGCCGGTGACCATCCAGACGGTGGCCTCGAAGACGCGTCCGCCGCCACCCTGGCGAACGATGGCGACCAGGAAGGTCGCGGTCACCACATAGCCGAAGCCGAACAGCCCGTAGGCAAGGATCATCTTCGTCAGCGACCGGTGCTTCGGCAAGGCCGGTTCAGGCCCGTCGGCGCCGTTGGCCGGCGCGGCGGAGCCGGCGAGCAGCGCGACGAGAAGCAGGCCGACGGCAGAAATCGCTCCCGACCACAGCCAGCCCGCCGGCCAGCCGGCATGGGCGGTGACGAGGACGGCCAGCAGCGCCGAGGATGCCGCGATACCCAGGCCGACGCCGCCAAAATGCAAGGCTTGCAGATCGCTGCGGCCGGCTTCGGCGAGATGGCTGAAGACGATCGACGACATGAACACCATGACGAAGGCGCTGGCCAGCCCGGCAAGAAAGCGGATGACGATGAATGCCGCCATCGTCTCGTTCAGGCCCATCAGGCCCGCAAGCATGGCGCTGGCGGCAAGGCTGGAAAACATCAGCAGGCGATCGCGGCCGTGCGCCCAGCCGCCCGCCGCGGCAAGCGCGCCGATCAGGTAGCCGAGATAGTTGGCCGAGGCGATCCAGCCGGCATCGGCCGGCGTCAGGTGCAGCTCCTCCATCATGCCGGGCAGGATCGGCGTGTAGACGAAGCGGCCGATGCCCATGGCAACGGCAAGTGCAACCATGCCGGCGAAAGCAAGACGTAAGGGAGATGGCGCGGCGACGTTCATTGCGGCGCAACATAGGTGTGTGCGCAGGCGAAACAACCGTGCTTGCGTTGGGCCAGAACGGTGGCCAGGCACCCTCCGCTTCGAACGCCTTGGCTCTTGAATTAGAAAACTTTCGACGTCGGCGCCGCCCCTCA
>LM655199.1:0-257640 GCA_000824825.2 Mesorhizobium sp. ORS 3324 | reverse complement strand
TATAGTGACGGGGAGAAGGGAGACGGCCGCATGCTGGCGCTCTTCCTGCCACGTTTGAGATTGGCGAAATCGGCCACGACAGCGTTCTTCTCCCCGTCATTATACGGGGAGAAGTGCCCGGCAGGGCGATGAGGGGCGGCGCCGACTTCGATGAAGTTTGGCGCCTTTGCAGGAGCAGAGAGCAATTGTCGGTATTATCGATCAGCGACAGCCCGCTCCTGCCGTCTCGTACACCGTGCGGCCGGCCGTCAGCCGGAACGGCAAGTCGCCGAGTTCGCGCTCCGACATGGTGTCGAGCACTGGGTGCGACAGCGGATCGACGATCCAGCGGGCAACCTCGCCTTCGTCCTGCCGGGCCTGTCTTGGCTCGGCACCGGAAAGTCCCTTCAGCAAGGATAAAATCTTCATCGGATTGCCTCCACGGTCTGGCCTGCATTCGATAAAATCTGCCCTTCCTTGCCAGGTTTCAATTGAGATTTCGGATCCGGCGGTTTAGAAAAACTGAATGGCTATGCTGAACCGCGTCCACCTCAACGGCCTGCGGGCCGTCGAAACCGTCGCCCGCCTGGGCTCGCTTGCCACGGCGGCTGCCGAGCTCAACGTCTCGATCAGCGCCGTCAGCCAGCAGGTCAAGCGCACGGAAAAGCAGCTGGGGCAGGCGCTGTTCGAGCGGACGCCCGGCGGACTGGTGCCGACGGAATTCGGCGCAATCTTCACCGCGCGGCTCAGCGCGGGCTTTCGAGAGCTGGCGCAAGCAGTGGCGCTGGCCGACGAGGCGAGCGAATGCACGCTGGTGGTTTCGGTGGCGCCGGCCTTCGCCTCGAAATGGCTGCTGCCCAGGCTGTCGCGACATTTCGCCCGCCACCCGAACGTGCTGTTGCGCATCGACGCTTCGGCGAGGATCGCCGATCTCGACCATTCCGACATCGACATCGCCATCCGGCTGGGCGACGGCAAATGGCCGGGCGGACGAGCCGAACTGCTGCTCGCGCAGGAGGTGTTCCCGGTCTGCGCGCCCTCGATCGCGGCCAAGCTGAAATCGATCGAGGACCTGGCGCAGACCTGCGCCATCACCGACGAGCGGGCGATGATCAGTTGGGAAAGCTGGTTCAAGGCGGCGGGCGTCGAGCCGGTCACTTTCCAAAAAGGCGCGCGCTTCACCGATCCGATGCTTTGCTTGGAATCGGCGATCGCCGGCCATGGCGTGATGCTCGCTTGGCAGTTGCTGACCGCCGACGCTCTGGCCGACGGCCGGCTGGTGGCGCCCTTCGGCGTGCGGGCTGAGAGCGGACTGGGCTACTGGCTGGTGACATCGGCCACGAAAAGCGAAAGCCGCAAGGTGCGCGATTTCAAGGCCTGGATCCGTGAGGAGATCGAAGCGACCATGGCGCAGTTCCGGGCGCTCGACAGCGCCGCTTAAGCTTGCTTGAGCAGGTTCTCCCCGAGCCGAAGGTCAGCGCGGCAAAAACCGCCGACAACTTTTCGCCAACGCGGACCTCTGGTTTCGGGATCGTGCTCTGAAACAGGCCCAGTCGATCGCGGTGGAAAGGCCAACCTCCCCGGTCTATGTATGGGCCAGAACCCCAAAACAATGGCAGGCAGGATCATGACCACACATTCGCGCGGCGTCTCAGCAACGATCGACCCGGTGAAGCTCGACAGGCTGGCGGAGGTCGCAGTCAAGGTCGGGCTGCAGTTGCAGCCGGGACAGGACCTGGTGCTGACCTCGTCGATCGCGGCGCTGCCGCTCACCCGGCGCATCGTCGAGCACGCCTACAAGGCCGGCGCCGGGCTGGTGACGCCGATCTTCAATGACGACGAGATCACACTGGCGCGCTTCCGCTTCGGTGCCGACGCCGGCTTCGACCGCGCCGCCGGCTGGCTTTACGAGGGTATGGCCAAAGCCTTCTCCAACAATGCGGCGCGCCTCGCGGTGCGCGGTGAGGACCCATCGCTGCTGTCGGCGCAGGACCCGGCCAAGGTGGCGCGCGCCAACAAGGCGAACTCAATGGCCTACCAGCCGGCGCTGGAGAAGATCACGGGCTTCGACATCAACTGGAACATCGTCGCCTATCCGGATCTTGCCTGGGCAAAACAGGTGTTTCCGGGCGAGCCCGACGACGTCGCCGTGGTGAAGCTTGCCGACGCTATCTTCTCGGCTTCGCGTGTGGACGTCGAGGATCCGATCGGCAACTGGAAGGCGCACAATGCCGCCTTGGCCGAGCGCACCAAATGGCTGAACGAGCACAATTTCCATGCGCTGCATTTCACCGGACCGGGCACCGACCTGACCGTTGGGCTGGCGGAGGGCCATGAATGGATGGGCGGCGCCTCGACCGCCAAGAACGGCATCACCTGCAACCCCAACATCCCGACCGAGGAAGTCTTCACCACGCCGCATGCCTGGCGTGTCGAGGGCCAAGTCACCTCGACCAAGCCGCTCTCCTACCAGGGCACGCTGATAGACGAGATCTCGGTGCGCTTCGAAGGCGGGCGGATCGTCGAAGCCAAGGCCTCGAAAGGCGAGGATGTCTTGAAGAAAGTGCTGGACACCGACGAGGGCGCGCGCCGGCTCGGCGAAGTGGCGCTGGTGCCGCATTCCTCGCCGATCTCGAAGAGTGGGCTGCTGTTCTTCAACACGCTGTTCGACGAGAACGCCGCCTGCCACATCGCGCTCGGCCAATGCTATTCGAAGTGCTTCGTCAACGGTTCTTCGCTCAGCCAGGACGAGATCGCGCAGCGCGGCGGCAACAAGAGCTTCATCCACATCGACTGGATGATCGGATCGGACAAGATCGACATCGACGGCGTCGGCAAAGACGGCAGCCGCGTGCCGGTGATGCGCAAGGGCGAGTGGGCCTGAGCCGAGGTTCGCGAAGGAGGCGCAATGGCCTTCGATGTTGCGGTAAAGCGCGTCTACGAAGCGCCACACAAGAGCGACGGCCAGCGGGTGCTGGTCGACCGCGTCTGGCCGCGCGGCGTCTCCAAGAAGGACGCTGCGCTGGACCTGTGGCTGAAGGAGATCGCGCCGAGCGACGAGCTGCGCAAATGGTTCGGGCATGAGCCAGAGCGCTGGGCGGAGTTCCAGAAGCGGTACCGCGCCGAGCTCGACGACAACGAAGAGGCGGTGGCGCAACTGCGCGGCCTGCTTGGCCAAGGCAAGGTGACGCTGCTCTTTGGCGCGCATGACGAAGCGCACAACAATGCGGTGGCGTTGATGGGGTATTTGCGGGGAGCGTGAGAGCTCACGCAACGCTGGCGATTGGCGAAAGCCGAGGTGACATCCGATCTCCCGCTTGCGGGGAGATCGGCAGCTTCGCTGCCCGGCTACCCTACTTCACCACCTCGTCATAAGCCTCCGGCTTGAACCCAACCAGGATGCGGTCGCCGACCTCCAGCACCGGTCGCTTGATCATCGTTGGCTTGGCAAGCATCAGCGCCTTGGCCTTCTTCTCGTCGAGCGATTGTCTGTCTGCCTCCGGCAACTCGCGAAATGTCGTGCTTGCCTTGTTGAGCAACTTTTCCCAGCCGACCTTGCCGACCCAGCCGTTAAGCCGCTCCGCCTCGATCCCTTCGGCCCGGTAATCGTGAAAACGATAAGGGACGTCGCGCATCTCCAGCCAGACGCGCGCCTTCTTGATCGTGTCGCAGGTGGTGATGCCGTACATGGTGATCGTCAAGCGATGCTCCTCGAGCGGTTGATGAATTCGCCGGCACCCTAGAACCACCGCTTGCCTATTGCCAGCGGATCGGCAGAGATTGGCCCTGCCGACACCGTGCCCGACCGGCTTGCGGTATATGAGACGACGTTTTCAAATCCCCGTGACGGCCCGGGCATTGGCCGGGCCACCATGCTGATTTCAACAGCGAAACGAACTGAGGCGCTGCCGCAAGCCGGCGGATCTCCGGCCTCAATAATAGAAGCGTTCTTCGCTGATCTTGCCGTCCTTGACCGTGTATAGGCCGACCTCGTCCATGGTGGCACGTTGGCCGGTGGACTTCGGCGTCACGTCAAAGGTGAAGCGCAAAGCGAACTGGTCGCCGTTGACATAGGGGCCTTCGACCGAGCCGCCATGGACCTCGTTGTTTTCCTGCCACTACTGGCCCTTCTGCTTGACGGCGTCCTTGCCGCGGCAGACGGCCATCGGCCCTTCCATCGCTTCGTAGCTGACGATGTCGTCGGCATTGTACTTCGCTGCGGCAGCTTCGCTATCGCCCCGCTTGAGCAGTTCCGTGAAATCTTTGGCAATATCGGCGATGGTCATGACTTCCTCCCTGTTCAGGCTCCCTGTTCAGACGGGCTCAAAGTAGGGCGCAGCCTGCCCGCCGCCCACCGCCGGCCTGCCGGCAGCTGACAACCGGTGTCAGGAGGGATGGATTGGCGCGGCTCGCCTTACAGATAACACCCGCGCTCCGTTGCGAGCCGCCGCACCAACGCCAGCACGCTGTCGATGGTCGGCGTCGGCTTGCCGGTCAGGCGGCCGAGTTCCTGCACGGCCGTGACCAGCGCATCGATCTCCATCGGGCGGCTGCGCTCCAGATCCTGCAGCATCGAGGTCTTGTGCTCGCCGACATCGCCGGCGCCCTTGATGCGTCGGTCGACGGGGATGAGGAAGCGCACGCCGAGGCTCTCGCCGATCGCCTGCGCCTCCAGCATCATGGCGCGCGCGACGGCGCGTGTGCCTTCGTCGGCGACGATTGCCGCGAGCGTGCTGCCGGTCAGCGCCGAGATCGGATTGAAGGAAAGATTGCCCCAAAGCTTCACCCAGATTTCTGAGCGTATGTCGTCGCGGACCGGCGCCTGCAGCCCGGCCTTGACCATTTCGTGCGCCAGCGCGGTCACACGCTCGCTCTTTTCGCCCGAAGGCTCGCCGAGCGAAAAGCGCGTGCCCTCGACATGACGGATCAGGCCGGGCGCGTCGACCTCGACGGCCGGATAGACGACGGAGCCGATGACGCGTTCCGGCCCGATGGTCTCCCAGATCTTGCCGCCGGGATCGACCGCGTCGAGCCGCGTGCCTTCGAGCGCGCCGCCGGCCTTGTAGAAATACCACCAGGGCACGCCGTTCTGCATGGTGACGACGGCGGTCCCCGCGCCCAGCAGCGGCGCGATTTCTTGAAGCGCCGGCGCCAGCGAATGCGCCTTCAGCGCCAGCACGACATAGTCCTGCTCGCCAAGTTCCCCGGCCCGCGCCGCGGCGCGAACCGAAGCCACTGTTTCCTTGCCGTCCTCGACCAAGCGAAGGCCGCCGGTCTTGATGGCCTCCAGATGCGCTCCGCGCGCCACGATCGAGAGATCGACCGAGCCTGCGATCGCCAGCTTGGCGGCGAGGTAGCCGCCGATCGCGCCGGCGCCGAAGACGGTGATGCGCATCAGCCGAGACCGAGTTTCGCCGCGAGGCCGATGCGCTGCAACTTGCCGGTCGCGCCCTTGGGGATCTCGTCGAGGATCACCACCTTGCGCGGCACCTTGAAGTCGGCGAGCCGGGTCGCGGCAAAGCCGCGGATGTCGGCCTCGCTGGCGCTCTGGCCTTCGCGCAGCACGATCGCCGCCGCGACCTCCTCGCCGAGCTTGTCATGCGGCATGGCGAAGGTGACGACCTGCGCCACGGCCGGATGGTCCATCAGCACGCCGTCGACCTCCAGCGGCGAGATTTTCTCGCCGCCACGGTTGATGATCTCCTTCAGCCGTCCGGTGACGCGCAGGTAGTTGTCCTCGTCGAGCACACCCTGGTCGCCGGTGTGGAACCAGCCATGGGCGAAGGCGCTGGCGTTGGCGTCCGGATTCTTCTCGTAGCCGGCGGTGACGTTCGGGCCGCGAATGACGATCTCGCCGATCTCGCCCGGCTTGAGCAGCCGCCCATCCGGCGCCATGACGGCCACTTCCGGCCCGGCGGCCGCGCCGACGCTGCCCGGCTTGCGGAGGCCCGGCGGCAGACGATTGGACGCCATCTGGTGCGCCGCTTCGGTCATGCCATAGGCCTCGACCACCGGGCAGCCGAAGGTTGCCTCCAACTCAGCCATCACCTGCGCCGGCAGGGAGGCCGAAGACGAGCGGACGAAACGCAGCTTCGCTTCGGCCAGTTGCTCGGGATTGCGCGCCGCCCGCGGCAGGATCGCCTGATGCATGGTCGGCACGGCGGTGTACCAGCTCGGCTTCGCATCTGAGAGCCATTGGAAGAAACGCAGCGCGTTGAAGCCCGGCGTGCAGAACACGCTGCCGCCGGCGGCGAGCGAGGACAGCACCGCCGCGATCAGCCCGTGGATGTGGAACAGCGGCATGATGTTGAGGCAGCGGTCGGTCGGGGTCAGGCCGAGCGTCGCTCCGATATTGGCGGCAGAAGCGGCAAGGTTGGCGTGGCTGAGCGGCACCAGCTTGGGGCGCGAGGTGGTGCCGGAGGTGTGCAGGAGAAGCGCGGTGTCACTGTCCTCCGCCAAGCCCGACGACGCAGTCGGACCGACAGGATCGCCCTCGATGATGAAGGCGCCAGCCGGCGCACCCACCGGCACGACCAGGCGCAGCACAGGGATGCCGAGGCGTTCGGCAACGTCGACCGATGGCCCCTGCTCGTCTCTTCCGACGAGGATCGCCTTCACGCCGATGTCGCTCAGATAAAAATCGAGCTCGTCGGCCCGGTAAGCCGGATTGAGCGGCGCGGTGGCGGCAGCGGAGGCCACGGCAATAAAGGCCGTCGCCATCTCCGGGCCGTTGGGCAGCACGATGGCGACGCGGTCGCCACGGCCGATGCCGAGCGCATTGAGCCGCGCCACGGTTTCATGGATCAACCGGCGCAGCCCGGCATGCGAAAGCACTGTCCGGTCGGGCGCCAGGATTGCCGGCGCGTCCTCGCCGCCGGGCGCAAGGCGATAGGCAAGATCGATAGAGGCTTCGCTTTTGGTCATGGTTCCCAGACTATGTTTCGAACGATCGGGCGATGTCCAGCAAAGGGCTGCTCAATATCCGAGCGCCAGCCCGTCCTTGCGCGGATCGGAGGCGCCGGTCAGCGTGCCTCTTTCCCAATCGATGAGCACCGCCTGCCCGCCGCCAAGCGGATGGTCGGGTTCTACGACACGATGGCCCCTGCGGCGCAGCCCCTCGACGGCGTCGGGACCCACGCTGCGCTCGGCTTCCACGACATCGTGGTTGTAGAAGACGCGCGCGGCATCCAGCGCCTGCTGCGGGTCCATGCCGAAGTCGATCATGTTGGTCAAAAGATGGACATGGCCGAAGGGCTGATAGCCGCCGCCCATGACGCCGAACGGCATCAGCGCGCGGCCGTTCCTCGCCATCATGCCCGGCATGATCGTGTGCATCGGCCGTTTGCCCGGCGCTATCGCGTTCGGATGTATCGGATCGAGCCGGAAGCTGGTGCCACGGTTCTGCAGCACGACGCCGGTCTTCGGACCGACGACGCCGCTGCCGAAGGAATAATAGGTCGAGTTGATGAAGCTCACCGCATTGCGGTCGCGGTCGACGACGGAGATATAGACCGTGTCGCTGCCCGGCAAATCGACGCGCGGCAAGTGCGTCATGGCGCGCTCGCGCCCGATCTCGGCGCGCAGCCGATCGGCATAGGCGTTGGACAGAAGTTCCTTCACCGGCACCGCGACACGGTCCTGGTCGGCAATCAGATTGTCGCGATCCCTGTAGGCCAGCCGCCCCGCTTCGATCTCCAGATGCAGGCGCTCGGCACCATTAGGGTCGAGCGCGCCAAGGTCGAAGCCGGAGAGCACGTTCAGCATCAGGAGCGCGGTCAGGCCCTGATTGTTGGGGGGCATCTGGTGGATATCGAAGCCGCGGTAGGAGGTGCCGACCGGCGTCTTGTAGTCGCCCTTCGTGGCGGCGAAATCGTCGAGCGTGTGCAGGCCGCCGAGCGCGCGAAGCCGCCCGACGATGTCCTCGGCCACCGCGCCTTCGTAGAAGCCGGCGCGACCCTTCCTGGCGATGACGCGCAGCGTCTCTGCCAGCTCCGGCTGGCGGTGCACCTCACCTGCCGTTGGCGGCCTGCCGCCCGGCAGGAAGATGCGCGCCGCGACTTCATCCACGGAGAGATCGGTTTCCGGATCAGCCCAGTCGAAGGCGACGCGGTCGTGCACGACATAGCCGTGTTCGGCGTAATGGATGGCCGGTGCGAGGGCATCGGCTATCCCCCTGCGGCCATGATCCTCGAGCAGCCTGCACCAGGCGTCGACGGCGCCGGGAATGGTGACCGCATGCGCGCCCTGCTTCGGCAGTTCGGTGAAGCCGTGCTCCAGATACCAATCGACGGTCGCGGCCTGGGGCGCCCGGCCCGAACCGTTGAAGGCGATCACCTCGCCCTGCCCTTTCGGGCAATAGAGGACAAAACAATCGCCGCCGATGCCGGTCGATTGCGGCTCGACCACCGCCTGCACGGCGGCGGCGCAGACGGCGGCATCCATGGCATTGCCGCCGGAGCGCAGCATGTCGATCGCAGCAAGTGTGGCCAAAGGATGCGAGGTCGCGGCCATGGCTTCGGTGACGCGGACCGGCGAGCGGCCTGGGAACTGGAAATCACGCATGCTGGTGTGGGTATCCCTTAACTTCAACGTCCGCGGCCGAAAAGCTGGGCGGCGGACAACAAGACGATCGACAGCACAATCAGGCAAGTCGAAATGGCGGCGATCGTCGGGTCGATCTGGTCGCGCAGCGCATTGAACATGCGGCGCGTCAGCGTCGTGGTCTCGCCGCCCGAGATGAAGAGCGAGACCACCACCTCGTCGAAGGAGGTGATGAAGGCAAATAGCGCGCCCGAGACGATCGAGAAGCGCAGCTGCGGCATCGTCACCTGCAAGAAGGCGGCGAAGCGCCCGGCGCCGAGGCTGCGCGCCACCATCTCCTGGTTCATGTCGTAGGAGCGCAGCCCCGACAGGACGGTGAGCACGACCAACGGCAGCGCCTGCACGGTATGGGCGATGACGAGACCGGTCAGCGTGTTGTTGAGGCCGATGCGGGCATAAAGGAAGAATGTGCCGATGCCGATCAGGATGACGGGAATGATCAGCGATGCGGTGAGCAGCGCGTTGATCGCGCCGCTCAGCCGCAGCGTGCCGGCGTTGATGGCGTAGGCAGCGGCGGTGCCGAGCGGCGTCGCCACGATCGCCGTCATCACCGCCACCTTGACCGACACGATGGTGGCGTCGCGCCATTCGACGGATCCGAAATAGCTTTCGTACCAGCGCAGCGACCATTCGTCGGGCGGGAACTGCAGCAGCGTCGAGCCGGAAAAGGACATGATGACGATGATCACCGAGGGGGCGATCAGGAACAGCATGACAAGGCCGCCCAGCAGATAAAGCCAGAGCCGTTGCCAGTGCGAGATGGGCAGGCTGTTTTCCGTGCTCATCGCCGGCTCCACACGCCGGTCGCGCGTGCGCCGAGCAGCCGCTGGAAGAGACCCAGCAGCGCCAGCGTGACGGCAAGCAGCACGACGCCGAGCGCAGCGCCTGCGCCCCAATTGGAATAGAGGCTGGTCGCCTGCTCCATGCGCATCGCCCACATGATGACCTTGCCGCCGCCCATCAGCGCCGGCGTGACGAAGAAGCCGAGGCAGAGCACGAAGACGATGACCACGCCCGAAGCAAGGCCGGGCAGCGACAGCGGGAAGAATATCTGCCGGAAGGTGGCGGCAGGGCTGGCGCCGAGATTCATGCCGGCGCGCAGGCAGTCTTGATCGATCGTCTTCATCGAGGCGTAGAGCGGCAGCACCAGGAACGGCAGCATGATGTGGGTCATGCCGATGACGACGCCGGCGAAATTGTTGGCGAGCGGCAGCGGCTGGCCGATGACGCCGAGGTCGATCAGCCAGTTGTTGATCAGGCCCTTGCGCTGCAGGATGACCAGCCAGGCATAGGTACGCACCAGCACCGAGGTCCAGAACGGCAGGATAACGAAGATCAGGCAGATCGAGGCGGCGCGGCGCGGCAGTTGCGACAGCATGTAAGCCAGCGGGTAGCCGAACAGCACGCAAGCGCCGGTGACGACGAAGGCGACCTTGAAAGTGGTGGCGAAGGTCTTGATGTAGGACGCCTGCTCGAAGAAGCGCGCATAGTTGGCGGGGCTGAGTTGACCGGTCTCGTCGAAGAGCGAAAGCCAGAACAGCCAACCGATCGGCACGACAATGACGGCAAAAACCAGGAACAGGCCGGGCGAGAGCAAAGCCAGCAGCCCCAGCGCCTGACGCCGGGCATCGGCGCGCAACACATCGGCGTTCAGCACGCCGTCCGGCCGGACGGCCTGACCAAGACTGGCAGACCCGACGCTCATTGATCCGCCACCAGCACGACATCCTGCGCATCGATGCCGAGCGTGATCGGCTCGCCTGGCGCCGGCAGCTTCGCCAGCACGTCGGAGCGGCAATAGTCGCGCAGCGTCACCTGCCGGCCGTCACGAAGCGTCGCGTAGCAGATGAAGCTATCGCCCTGATAAATGACATCGCCGACGGTCGCCGGCAACACGTTGAGGCCTGCCTGATCCGTGTCGGCGAGCAGCCGCAGCTTTTCCGGCCGCGCCACCATCAGATACCGGCCGGCGGACGGCGCCGGAGCGTTCATGCGCAGCTTATGGTCCTCATACCAGACGCTGCCATTGCGGCACTCGACCGGGATGAAGTTGGATTCGCCGATGAAGCCGGCCACGAACTTCGTCTTCGGCCTGGCGTAGAGGGCTTCGGGCTGGTCGATCTGCTCGATGCGCCCGGCATTCATGACCGCGATGCGGTCCGACATGGTGATCGCCTCGCGCTGGTCATGCGTGACGTAGACGGTCGTCATGCCGAGCCGCCGATGCAGGTTGCGCAATTCGATCTGCATGTGCTCGCGCAGCCCCTTGTCGAGCGCCGAGAGCGGCTCGTCCATCAGCACGATGCGCGGCTCGAAGACGATGGCGCGGGCCAAAGCCACGCGCTGGCGCTGGCCGCCGGAAAGCTGGTCGACCCGGCGCTCGCCCAGCCCCTGCAGACGCACGAGGTCGAGCGCCTTTTCCACGCGCTCTCTGGTGTCGGCCGCAGAAGCCCGCCGCTGCTTCAGCGGAAAGGCGACGTTGTGGAAGACGTTCATATGGGGAAAGAGCGCATAGTTCTGAAACACCATGCCGATGTTGCGCCTGTGCGGCGGCATGGTGATGATCTCCTCGCCACCAACCTTGATGCTGCCGGCATTGGCCCGCACGAAGCCTGCCAGGATCATCAGCAGCGTTGTCTTTCCCGAACCGGACGGACCGAGCAGCGTCAGGAATTCCCCAGCGGCGACATCGAGGCTGAGATCGCTGAGGATGGAGACGGCGCCGAAGCGCTTCTCGATGCCGTTGATGCCGATGGGAAGCGCGGACGGCGCAAGAGACAAGAGCATCTCCTTCAACTCCGGATCATTGTCGGCGAACAGTGCGGAGCGGCGCTTCGGGGGCGCCGCTCCGGCGGGCCCGCTATTGCTGGATCAGGTTGTTGAACTTCTCGGTCGCCTCGACGAGATTGTCGCGCCAGAACTCGGGATCCTGCAGCACCTGCTTCTTGACGTTCTCGGGCGATGAGTTGATGTCCTTGATGCGCTCCTTCGGGATCTTGCCGGTCTCGAAGGCCTTCTCGTTGGCCGGGCCGTTGTCGACATAGAGCGGCAGGTTGGCCTGGAGGTCGGGGCTGACGAACTTGGCCAGCGCCTTCATGGCGAGGTCCTTGTTCTTCGAGCCCTTCGGGATAACCATGCAGTCGGCGGTGAGCACTGCCTGGTCGAAGGAGAAGCTGACAGGCGCGCCTTGCTTCTTCAAGGTGCCGGCGCGGCCATTCCAGATGCTCGCCATATCGACCTCGCCGTCCTTGACGAGTTGCATGGCCTGCGCGCCAGAGGTCCACCAGGCATCGATATGGCCCTTGACCTTGTCGACGGATTGCAACGCGCCGTCGATGTCGACCGGATAGACCTTGTCGATCGGGGTGCCCTTGGCCAGCGCGGCGACACTCAGCGTTTCGGTCGCCTGGCTGCCGGAGAGCGCACGCCGGCCCGGGAATTTCTCGACATTCCAGAAGTCGGCCCAGGTCTTCGGACCCTTGTCGCCGAAAACGTCGGTGCGATAGATCAGCACCACGGAGGTGTAGTCGATGCCCACCCAGTCGTCATGGACGAGCTTCGGGTTGATGCCGCTCTTGTCGATGACGTTGTAGTCGAGCTTCTCGAACAGGCCTTCCTTGGAACCGCGCGCACATTCGTCGGCGCCAAGCTCGGTGATGTCCCATTTGACGGCATTGCCGGTGACCTGCAGGCGCACGTCGTCGAGCCCGTTGGTGGTGTCCTGCTTGATGGTGATGCCGAGCTCCTTGGCCGCCGGATCGAAGAAGGCCTTGGTCTGCGCCTCCTGATAGGTGCCGCCCCATGAGGCGACGGTGATGGTGTCGGCGGCCGATGCCGGAACGGCGACCGAAGCCAGCAGGCCGGCGAGGCCATGAATGCAAAGTCTCTTCGTCATTTTCGCTTCTCCAACCGGTGTTCCCGTTATCGTTGATTTGGTATGCGAATTTGTATACAATTTTGAGTGTAATCTGCTGGAAGCCGATGTCAACATGGGTCGTGGCCCGGGACGGACGTTTTTTGGCGGCGGAGAATGGAGGCGTCAGCTAGACTGCGAATCCATGACGGTACCGTTGGAGGCGGGACGCTTGAGCAAGGAACGGAAAAATACGCTGCGCGACTCGGTGTTCGAGAAGCTGAAGGCGATGATCATCACCGGGCAGATCCCGCCTGGGGGCCGCGTCACTGAAAACGAGATCGCCGAGCGCCTCAAGGTAAGCCGCACGCCGGTGCGCGAAGCCTTCAACCGGCTCGAGCGAGACGGCCTGGTGATCGGGCGTCCGCGCCAGGGCTATGTGGTCGCCGAATTCAACCTGACCATGTTCCGCGAGGCTTTCGACATTCGCGAGCTGCTCGACGGGCGCGCGACCGAGCTGGCGGCGGCCAATGCGAGCGCCGCCGACAAGGCGAAGCTGCGCAGCATGCTCGCCGAATGCGAGCGGCTGGCTGCGATCCCCGACCGCAGCACAAGGGAGAAATTCGAGGAATTGCAGGTCGGCATCGACCTGCACCGGGTGATCGCCGAAATGAGCGGCAACGAGATGCTCTACGGCATGCTCTGCGGCATCCTCGACAAATGCCAGCAATATGTGTGGACGGAGCTTCTGTGGCTGAACGAGTGGAAGCTCACCCGCGAGGAGCATGCCGGGATCGTCGACGCGATCTGCGCCGGCGATGTTGCGCTGGCCGGCGAACGCGCCCGCGCCCATGTGCGCGGCTCGCGCGAGAACATCCTGCGCCTGCTGCAGGCCAAATCCGACTACCAGGGATTTTTCGCCAAGGCGTCTTGACCGGCGCTCTATCGCATCAACTGGAAAGCATTGGGCAGTTGGCGCCACGCCGCAGGCTGATATGCGCCACGTCGCCGACGCTGAATTGAAAACCGTCGGCACGGCGCGGCGCATCGATCACGATCGAGGTCCCGTGCCCCAGCTCGGCGTGAAGGCGCAACGTGCGGCCGTGAAAGACGATGCCTCTCACCCGCGCCGGCGCGGTGCCGTCGGCGGCCTCGGTGGCGGCGAGCAGATCCTCCGGACGAACGCCGATGGTGCGTGTGTCGCCCGCGGCCGGTATCTCGCCGGTTTCCGATATTGCCTCCAATGGCAGCTCGCCGGCGGCGAAGCGCAAGCGGTCGCCCTCGCGGCCCAAGAAACGCGACTGCAGGAGATTCATCGTGCCGATGAAGGAGGCGACGAACCGCGTCGCGGGCCGGTCGTAAAGGGTTGCCGGTGGTGCGATCTGTTCGATGCGTCCCTTGTTCATGACGACGATGCGGTCGGAGATCGACAGCGCTTCGGTCTGGTCGTGGGTGACCATGACGAAAGTGGTGCCGAGCCGCGACTGCAGCCGCTTCAGCTCCACCTGCATCTGCTCGCGCAGATGCGCGTCGAGCGCCGACAGCGGCTCGTCGAGCAGCAGCACGCGCGGCTCGCAGACGATGGCACGGGCGAGCGCGACGCGCTGGCGCTGGCCGCCGGAAAGCTCCGAGATGCGCGCGCCGAGCTTGTCGGCAAGCCCGACCATGTCGAGCGCCTCGCCGACGCGCTTGGCCTGCTCGGTGCCGGGCAGTTTTCGCAGCGACAGGCCGAAGCCGACATTCGCCGCCACATCCATATGCGGGAACAGCGCGTAGTCCTGGAAGACGGTGTTGACTGGCCGGTCGAAGGGCCTCAGCCCGGTGATGTCGCGGCCTTCGAGCAGCACGCTGCCGCCGGTCGGGCTCTCGAAGCCGGCGATGACGCGCAGGCTGGTCGTCTTGCCGCAGCCGGAGGGACCGAGCAGGGTCAGGAACTCGCCCGCTGCAATGTCGAGATCGACAGCGTCGAGACCGACCACGCCGCCGGGAAATATCTTCGAGACTTTCTCCATCCGGAGGAGCGCATCAGGCGCCATCGCGCACCTCTGAGGGTTTTGTGGTGTTGACCCACAGGATCTGGCAGCGCTCCGCGCCGGGATTGCGGAAGGCATGCAGCAGCGTGCTCTTGAAGGCAAAGCTGTCGCCGGCTTTGAGCAAATAGGTCGTCGCGTCGACCACCAGCTCGACCTCGCCCGACAACACGAAACCGAATTCGTGGCCGGCATGGGCGTAGGCTTCGGCCGTGCCGCCGCCGGCCTCGACCGTCACAAGCATACCGGTCAGCGTCGCGGCGGGCGGCGACAGCAGCGCCTTGGCGATGCCCTCGGATTTCACCGGGATCGAGCGCCGCTTGTCGGCGCGCACGCAGTAGAGGTCGTTGACTGCTTCGTTGCCGTCGGCGATCAGCGCCGAGGGCTCGATGTCGAGGGCGGCGGCGAGCGGCCAGATCACCTTGACGCGCAGCGAGGACATGCCGCGCTCGATCTGGCTGAGCGCGCCGATGGAGATGCCGGCCTTGGCGGCGAGCTCTGCCAGCGACAGCTTGCGCTCGAGCCTCAGCGCCCGCACGCGCCGGCCGACGCGGACGTCAGCATCGTCTTTCGGCCTTTCGGCGGCTTCGTCGAAAATGTCCATGCGTTCGTCCTTGTTTGCAGCTTCATTGCTGCACTTGCCCAAACCCGTCCACGCTTGCGCTGCCCCTCACCCTTACCCTCTCCCCGTGAAGAACGGGGAAAGGGCTCGCCAGCGCTGGAGTGCGTCCCTTCTCCCCGTCCTTCACGGGGAGAAGGTGCCGCCAGGCGGATGAGGGGCGGCGCCGACATCAACAGTTGGCCGCCTTCAGCGCGCCGCTCACCCGCCGGCCTTCACCTTCTCGAACATCTTCGCCACGTCGTCATTCTGCTTCATCGGGCCGGTGAAGATGGTGCTCTTCAGCATCACGTCCGGATCCGCCGGCAGTTGCAGCTTGTCGAGCTCCTCCTTGGACACGCCGGCGAAGGCGGTGCTCAGCGAGCTGCCATAGCCGTAGGACTGGATCAGGAACTTGCCGGAGTCGGCATCGAGCCGGCTGTTGATGAAGTCATAGGCGAGATCGACGTTCTTGGCGTCCTTGAGCATGACGAAGCCGCAGGCCCAGGTGAGCATGCCTTCCTTCGGCTTCATGAACTCCACCGGCACACCCTGCTTCTTGAGCGACGTGGCCGACGCATTCCAGGTCATGGCTGCGACCAGCTGGCCGCTCGCCAGCGCCTGCTCGACGGAGGTCATGTCGGTGGTGTAGCTCGACAGCAGCGGCCGCTGCTCGCGCAGCTTTGCCGCCACCTTGTCCATCTGCTCCGGCGTCATGTCGAAGGGGTTCACGCCCGCCAGAAGTGCGGCGACGATCGGCGTATCGTGGACGGCGTCGATGGTCGCCATGCGGCCGGCATATTGCTTGTCCCACAGAAGGTTCCAGCTCGCCTCCGGGTTCTTCACCAGATCTGTGCGGTAGAGGATAGAGGTGTTGCCCCAGTCCCAAGGCACCATCCAGACCTTGCCGTCGCCGGCCTGAAGGTCGGGCAGGTTCTTGAACACCGGGAAGATCGAATCCCAATTCTTGATGCGCTTGGTGTCGATCGGCTGCAGCAGGCCTTCCTTGTTCCAGCGCGCCACCTTGTCATAGCAGGGATGCGCGATGTCCGGGCGGAAGCCGGCCTTGACCTTGGTGAAGGCATCGTCGTCGTCGCCGAAGATCGTCGCCTCGACGCCGTCCGGATGCGCGGCGAGGAAACTCTTGTTGAAGTCGGGCAATTCGTAGCCCGACCAGGTGAAGTATTGCAGCTTGTCGGCGGCCAAAGCGACGGTCGACGACAGGGCCAATGCCAATGCGGCAAGGCCGGCCCGGGCTTTGCGGCCGGCGATCGATTTCAGGTGCAATGTCATTTCGTTCTCCTCTTCGTTGTTGTGGTTCAGGCTGGATTGCGGCGCGCGGCGCCGAGGCCGCGATGGCGCAGGATCTCGGCGAGCGCGGCGATGATGAAGGACACGGTGAGTATCACGGTGCCGAGCGCCATAACGGTCGGCAGCGAGCGCGGGAAGCGCAGCTGGCTCCAGATGTAGAGCGGCAGCGTCGGCTGGGTGCCGGCGAGGAAGAAGACGACGATGAACTCGTCGAAGGAGGTCAGGAAGGCGAGCATGAAGGCCGACAGCACGGCGGGCGCACTCAGCGGCAGCATGACGCGCCGGAACGTCGTCCAGTCCGACGCACCGAGATCGAGCGCCGCCTCGCGGATGGTTTTTGGGATGGCGGCGAAACGGCTGCGCATCACCACCACCGTCGTCGGCAACGCCACCAGGATGTGGCCGAGCACGATGGCAACGCGCGACGGGCCGAGGCCGATGAGGTTGACCAGGATCAGCAGCGATATGCCGACGATGACGCCGGGAATCAGGATCGGCAGGCGGGCGACGGCACTGATGGTGGCGGCGAGCGGCGAGCGGCCATAGAGATCCATGTAGGACACGGTGATGCCGCAGAGTGTCGCGCCGGATGCAGCGATGACGCCGATGACGAGGCTGTTGGCCAAAGCGCCGGACAGCGCCGGATTGCCGTAGAGCGTCTCATACCAACTGAGGGTAAAACCCTGCAGCGGAAATGCGGCCTGGATGGAATCGTTGAAGGAAAACAGCGGGATCAAAAGTATCGGCAGATAGAGAAACACCAGATAGGCAAGCACGTACACGCCGAGCCAGCGGCCGCCTGCATTTGCCCTTGCGCGCGCCGTCTTCATGTGCGGCTGCCAAATCTGCGGTCGGCGCCGCGCGCGAGAAGAACCACGCAGAGGATCACCAGCATGACGCAGACCGAGAGCGCCGCACCGAACGGCCAGTCATTGGCCTTGCCGAATTGCGACTGGATCAGCGTGCCGATCATGGTGCTGGCGGGACCGCCGACCATGGCCGGCGTGACATAGTCGCCGACGGTCGGCACGAAGACGACGAGTGCTGCCGCCAGCACGCCCGGCATCGAGTTGGGCAGCACGACGCGGCGGAAACTGGTGAAAGGCCGCGCGCCGAGATCGGAAGCGGCTTCGAGCAGCGATTTCGGGATGGTGTCCAGCGCCACATAGATCGGCAGGATGGCGAAGGGCGCATAGGCGTGCGCCAACGTCACCACCACCGCTGCCGGCGTGTTGAGGAAGGCCAACGTCGGCTGCGACCAGAGGCCGCTTTCGATGAAAGCCGAGTTCAGCACGCCATTATAGGCAAGCACGATCTTCCAGGCGAAGACACGCAAAAGGTAACTTGTCCAGAACGGCAGCGTGACGAGGAAGAGCAGCAGGTTGCGCCGGCGTCCGGCGTGGAAGGCGAGATAGTAGGCGACGGGATAGGCGGTGACGACGGTTGCCAGCGTCACCAGGCCGGCGATGACCAGCGAGCGCAGCGTCACCGTCCAGTAGAGCGGATCAGTGGCGACAGTGACGAAATTCGCGACCGTCAGGCCGGCGCCGAGCAGCGAGCCGTCATTGCTCCTGAAGGCGAGGAAGAGCACCAGCCCAAGCGCGAACAGGATCAGGGAGAAGGTGACCAGTCCACCCGGCAGCAGCATGGCGAAACGGAAGACCGGCGAGATGCGGGACTCCGGCGATGGCCGCGCTGCAACGATGGTCGACATCTGACTGCCTACTGAGGGCTGCCCACCGGATTTCCTGAAATCAGCTAATGATTTTTCATATCTATGAAACTGTCAAGCTGAATCGATTGTGCGCTGCACGCGTTAGGCTTCAGCGCTCGAATGCGTCGAGCATCCGGTACCAGGCGATCGTGGTGGCGACGCCGACCTGGCGGAAGGCGTGGAACGGGATCGGCCGGATCGGCGAAAACGGAAACGGCAATCGCCGGATGTCACCCGTCGCCAGATAGCTTGCCATGCGCTTGCCCAGCGCGCTCATCAGCCCGACGCCCCTGCCCTGGCAGCCGACGACGGCAAGCAGGCCCCTTTCCGGCTCATGCAGATGCGGCAGGTGATCGGGCGTCATTGCCACGCGGCCGAACCAGCGCTTCTCGATCGTGACACCGGCAAGCGCGGGATAGAGCCGAACGAGCGCGCGCTCGAGATGCGCCCAATCGGAAGCGCTGGAAGGCAGTGTCATGCGACCGCGCCCGCCGAGCACCAGCCGGCCGTCGGCGCTCTTGCGGCAGTAGACGAGGATGCGACGGGAGTCCGACACCGCCTGTCCACCCGGCAGGATGCTGGCGGCAAGCTCTGCAGGCAGCGGCGCGGTGGCGATCTGGAAGGAATGCAGCGGCACGATCGTCTGGGCGAGGCCGGGCAGCAGGCCGTCCGTATAGGCGTTGGTGGCGAGCACGACCGACTTTGCGCGCAGCTCGGCGCCGAGTTGGATTGCAACCCGCAAGAGGCCGGCGTCCCTGGCCAGTTTCACCACCTTCTGCCGTTCGGCGATCTTCGCGCCGGCTGCCGAGGCGATGCGCGCCAGCTCCAAGGTATAGGACAGCGGATCGATGGCGCCGGCGCGGCGGTCGAGCCAGCCGCCGATATACCCCTTGGCGCCGGTCATCGCCGCGATCTCGACCCGGTCGAGCAGCTTGACGTCGGCGCCGCGCGAGCGCCATTGGCGGTCGCGATCGGCCGCCGCTCTCAACGCTGTCTCCGTGTGGGCAGCCTGGATCCAGCCGCTGCGCGTGAACGGCACGGCGAGCTTCTCATCGCGGATCAGGTCGAACACAGCATCGGCCGTCGAGGCGGCGAAGTCGACCAGGCCCTCGCCGCGCTCCTTGCCGAAATGCTCGATCAGCCACTCCGGATCATATTTGAGGCCGGGGATGACCTGGCCGCCATTGAGGCCGGAGGCGCCCTGCCCGATCGCGCCGGCATCCAGCACCTGGACCGAAAGCCCGGCGCGGGCCGCATGCAAGGCGGTCGACAGGCCCATGATGCCGCCGCCGACGATCACCGCATCGAGCGCGCCGCCGGCCGACAGCTCAGATTGGAAGGCCGGAGCTGTCTGAGGCTTGCGCCAAATCGGATCGGAAAAGGCTGCGGGCAAGGGTCACCTAAGGTGCTGAGAGCTTCGTGAAAATCCTATTGTCGATTTCATGGATTTGAAAGAGCGTTTCGACTATGCCGTTTGGGACACACGAGAGAGAGCCAGCGCCGGCGCTGCCCCTCATCCGCCTGCCGGTACCTTCTCCCCGTAACCTTCTCCCCGTAAACAACGGGAGAAGGGAAGCGCTCCAACGCCGGCGACCCTCTCCCCGTCCTTCACGGGGAGAGGGTAAGGGTGAGGGGCAGCGCGGACATCGGCTATCTGCCTCAACAAAGGGACAAGGCCATCATCGGGGTGGACCTTTCGGAGGAATTTGTTGAGATTGCCGCCCCAACGACGGCTGGCTCCCGGTCAATCGACCGAGAGCGCAAGCCAATCCGCCCATCGTGAGGAGACAAGACCATGACCGACCAAACCCGCCTGCCCGCCGAGGGCCTCTTCATCGGCCGTGCCAGGACCAGCCAAGGGTCTCATCCGCTGGTGGTCACGGTGCGTGACGGCCAGGTGGTCGACATCACGTCGAGCACAGCGCCCACGGTGCGCGACCTCTGCGAGCTGAAGGATCCGGCCGGCTACGTGCGCTCGGCCAAGGGGAAGGCGATCGGCGCGCTGGAAGACATCGCGGCCAATAGCTTCGAAGCCAAGCGCGATGCGAGCAAGCCCATCCTGCTTTCGCCCATCGACCTGCAGGCGGTGAAGGCTTCGGGCGTCACCTTTGTCGTCAGCCTGCTCGAGCGCGTCATCGAGGAGCAGGCGCGCGGCTCGGCGGAAAAGGCGGACGCCATCCGCGCCGACATCGCCAGCCTGATCGGTCATGATCTCTCGAAACTGAAGCCCGGCTCGCCGGAAGCGATGGAGATCAAGGCCAAGCTGATTTCGCGCGGCGCCTGGTCGCAATATCTGGAAGTGGGCATCGGCCCGGATGCCGAGATCTTCACCAAATGCCAGCCGATGGCCTCTGTCGGCTTCGGCGCCGATGTCGGGCTGCACCCCGTCTCCACCTGGAACAACCCGGAGCCGGAGATCGCGATGATCGCCGACAGCTCGGGCCGCATCGTCGGCGCCACCCTCGGCAACGACGTCAATCTGCGCGACGTCGAGGGGCGCTCGGCGCTGCTGCTCGGAAAGGCCAAGGACAACAATGCTTCCGCCTCGCTCGGGCCGTTCATCCGGCTGTTCGACGAAACCTTCTCCATCGACGACGTGAAGCGCGCCACGGTGCGGCTCAGCGTCGAGGGCGAGGACGGGTTCTCGCTGGAGGGCGCAAGCTCGATGGCCGAGATCAGCCGCTCGCCCGAGGAGTTGGTGCGGGCCGCGATGGGGCCGCATCACCAGTATCCGGACGGGCTGGCGCTCTATCTCGGCACGATGTTCGTGCCGTCGAAGGATCGCGGCGAGAAGGGCAAGGGTTTTACCCACAAGGTCGGCGATTTGGTCACCATCTCGTCGGAGAAGCTCGGCGCGCTCACCAACCGCGTGCGCCTCTCACCGGACTGCCCACACTGGACCTACGGCGCCAGCCACCTCATGCGCGATCTCGCCAGGGCCGGTCTCCTCTAGCGCCGCGCCAAGGCGACGTTGTCCTGAGCCCACCCCGAGAGGCTGATGGGCTGGCGGCGCGCGTGCCCGAGAAAATAGCACCCGAACTGATGCAATCTGATGGGATTGCTGATGGCGCGTTCCGCTGTGCCAACATCCATTGGCGATGGAGGCTTGCCAGCGGCCGAAAAAGGGAATGCTCTAAAAGCTCCGGTCGGCGCTGGCAGGAGATGCGGTTTTCGGGCCGCATCGCGCCTGATGTGGAGGTGATTTTCAACATGGGAGGAATCGAATGCTATCGAGGCTGAGACTGCTCGTGCTTGGCTTGATCGCGGCACTCGCCATTCCGGCGATGGCCGAGGCCAAGACATTCTACTGGATTTCACATGGCGGACCGGCCGACCCGGTCTGGACCTATTTCCTCGCTGGCGCCAAGCAATGGGCGAAGGACACCGGCAACACTGTCAACACCTCGTTCCACAATGGCGACGTCGCCTCGCAGCAGGAAGCGATCCGCGCCGCCATCTCGGCCAAGGCTGACGGCATCGCCACCACCAGCCCCGATCCGGGCAGCCTGGTCGAACTCGCCAAGGAAGCGCGCGCGGCCAACATCCCGATCATCAACTTCAACACGCCCGATCCGAAGGCGAACTTCAACGCCTATGTCGGCGGCGACAATGTCACCTTCGGCAAGCACTGGGCGCAGTATCTGGTCGACAAGGGGCTGGTGAAGAAGGGCGACTTCGTGTGGATGCCGGTCGAGGTGCCCGGCGCCACCTATGGCGTCCAGGAAGAGGAAGGCATCAAGAGCGTGTTCGCGCCGCTCGGCATCACCTATGAGGTGACCGAGGCGACGCTCGACCAGGCCGAAGTGATCAACCGCATGGTCGACTACCTCACCGCCCACAAGGGCAAGGTGAAGGCTATGATCGGCCTTGGCGACCTCGTCACCGGCTCGGTCAAGCGCGTCTTCGACCAGGTCGGCATCAAGCCGGGCGAAATCCCGGTCGTCGGCTGGGGCAACTCGCTCGACACCACCCAGGAAGTGCTGAACGGCTATGTCAACGCCGCGCAGTGGCAGGACCCGCAGGCGACCAGCTACATCGCGTTGTCGATGGCGGCGATGGCCTCGGCCGGCATTCCGCCGGGCTTCAACGTCATCACCGGCGCGCTCTATGAGAAGGACACGGCCGGCGTCTACGACAAGATCCTGTCCGGCAAATAATCCGCGACAATGGTCGTGGCCGCCCGTCGGCCACGGCCATTCTTCAGCCGAGCCTGCCGCCGCGCCGGCTCCAGCCGAGTTTCATTCAAGTCGCGGGCGCAATGGAAAACCGTTCCTTCATCCAAAGTTTTGTCGGGCGGCCGGAATTCGGCCCGCTGGTGCTGCTGATTGTCGAGCTCGTCGTCTTCTGGACCATCAACCCGGATTTCCTGTCGCCGCAGAATATTTCCAACATACTGGCCTTCACCGTCGAGCTCGGCCTGATCGCGCTGGCGATGACGCTGCTGATGACGTCCGGCGAATTCGATCTCTCCGTGGGCTCGCTGTTCGGCTTCTCGCCAGTGCTGATGTGGACGCTGTTCAACGGCGGCGTCACCTCGCTGGGAATGGGTTTCGCCATCGCGCTGGTGGTCGCGGCCCTGATCGGACTGGTCAATGGCTGGTTCGTCACCCGGCTCAAGATCCCGTCCTTCCTGGTCACGCTCGGCATGCTGCTCGTCGTGCGCGGCACCGCGCTCTTCGTCACTGACGGCTTTCCGCAGCGCACCTGGAGCGCCGAAGGCAGCTGGCTCGCCGAAGTCCTGGTCGGCGATTTCTACATCGGGCCATTCCGCATCTACGCCTCGCTGTTCTGGTTCATCGGCGCCGCGATCGTGCTTGGCTATGTGCTGACGCAGAGCCGCACCGGCAACTGGATCCAGGCCGCCGGCGGCAACCCGAACGCCGCCCGCGCGCGCGGTGTCAATGTCAGCCGCGTCAAGGCCGGCTTGTTCGTGCTCTCGGCGGTGATGGCCTCGCTCGCCGGCGTGATCTCGTCGCTGCGCACCTCGGCCGCCAACCCGAACAGCGGCACCGGCTACGAGCTCGAGGTCATCGCCATGGTGGTGATCGGCGGCACGGCGCTGACCGGCGGGCGCGGCACCATCATCGGCACGGTGCTCGGCATCCTGATCCTGCGCGTCATGCGCAACGGCATCGTGCTGATCGGCGTGCCGGGGCTTGCCTACAACATCTTCATCGGCGCGATCATCCTCGGCATGATGGCGCTGCATTCATGGCTCGAACGCCGGCATCAGGCAGGGACGTGACCCATGGCCGAACCGCTCATCCGCATGACAAACATCCGCAAGTCCTACGGGCGCGTGCAGGCGTTGGTGGACGCCAACTTCCACGTCAACGAACGCGAGATCGTCGGCCTGCTCGGCGACAACGGCGCCGGCAAGTCGACGCTGATCAAGGTGCTGTCGGGCGCGGTGCCGCTGACCAGCGGCGATATCTTCGTGCGCGGCAGGAAGGTGAACTTCCGCAGCACCAGCGACGCGATCGCTGAGGGCATCGAGACGATCTACCAGGACTCCGCACTCGTCACGCAATTGTCGATCGCGCGCAACCTGTTCCTGGGTCGCGAGCCGATCAGGCCGCCGCGCTTCCTGAACCGGATGGACCAGCAGGCGATGAACACGGTGGCTCGCGATCTGCTCAAACAGGTCGGCATCTCGAAGAACATCCCGCCAACGACGCCGATCGGTTCGCTGTCGGGCGGCGAGCGGCAGGCGGTGGCGATCGCGCGCGCCATGCATTTCGACAGCGACCTCATCATTCTCGACGAGCCGACCAACAATCTCGGCGTCGCCGAGACGCAAGGGGTCTTGAGCTTCGTACGCAGCGCCCGCGATTCCGGTCACTCCTGCATCTTCATCGCCCACAACATCCACCACGTCTTCCAGGTGGTCGACCGCATCGTGGTGATGCGCCGCGGCAAGGTGGTGGCTGACGACATCGATCCGAAGAAGACCACCGTGGCGGAAGTCGAGCGGATCATCACCGGCATGTCGGACAAGGAGATCCGCGAGGCCATCGCCGAAGGCTCGCGGCCGCATGGCTGATCTGGCCTGACGTCGATTTGGCCTGGCATTGATTTGGCCTGGCATTGATTTGGCCTGACAGGGGCTCGCATCCCATCCTATGACCGGACCCATGAAAGCGACCGTAGCCGACATCGCCAGAAGCTGCGGCCTGTCGACCGCGACGGTCGACAGGGTGCTCAACAACCGTCCGGGCGCGAGTGCCGCCAATCGGCAGCGGGTGATGGAGGCGGCGAAGCAGCTCGGCTACCTCCCGACCCTCGACCAGGTCGTGCTGCCGTCGAAGCCGGCGCATCTCGAATTCTTCCTGCCGATCGGCAGCAACGCCTTCATGGCGGACCTTGCCCACCATATCGAGGACTATGCCGGGCGCCTGCCGCTGGTCGCCTCTTGCCGCATCCACAATCTCGCCGGCATCTCGCCAGGCGCGCTGCAGGGCGCGGTCGAGGATCTTTCGCTCAAGGCCAACGGCGTCGGCGTCATTGCCGTCGACCATCCGCGCACGCGCAACATTTTGCGCGAGCTGGTCGAGGCCGGGATCAGGGTGGTCACGCTCGTCTCCGACGTGCCGACGGCGCCCCGCTCGGCCTATGTCGGCATCGACAACCGGGTGGCCGGGCGTACGGCGGCGCTTCTGATGGGCCGCTTCCTCGGCGGCCGGACGGGACACCTAGCGATCGTGGTCGGCTCGCGCTCCTATCGCGGCCATGAGGAGCGCGAGATGGGCTTCCGCTCGGTGCTCGCCGAGGAGTTCCCCAACCTCACCGTCTCCAGCGCTGTGGAGATCAACGACGAGCCGGACGCCAGCTACCGCGCAACCATGAAGGCGCTGCACAACGAGCCGGAGCTGCTCGGCATCTATTGCGTCGGCGCCGGACGCTCGGGGGTGGCGAAGGCATTGCGCGACGCCAAGCCGCGCAAGAAGCCGGTGTTCATCTGCCATGACCTGACGAAGGAGACGCGCCGCTATCTTGTCGACGACCTCGCCGACGTCGTCATCGACCAGAATGCGCGGCTGATCGCCGAGCAGTCGGTGATCAGCCTGCTCGGCTCGATCGCCTCATCGGCGCCGTACCTGACCAAGAAATTCATCGAGCCGCGGCTGATCTTCAAGGAAAATGTGCCGGTCCAGTAGGTTCCGACACTTTTCGGATTTGTCAGACGATTGATCCTACAAATCTGCACACCAGCTATGCACGTTTCGCAGTTGCCGAATCGTTGGGCAGACCCTAGTTAAAGGCATGTCGGATGTCTTCCTCCTCCCAGACAGCCGACGGTGAATGCGGTGCACCTCCTCCCGCGCCGTATTCGAAATCGAGCCCGCTGCCTCCTCCTCCCGGCAGCGGGCTTTTCTTTTGCCCGCATGAAGACGAAGCCCCCTCACCCGGATTGCCAGGCCGAATTGCAAGGCAATTCGGGGCAATCCGACCTCTCCGCGAGGAGTGAGGAGCAGTCGTCGGCGCGGATGCCAACCTCTTCTCCGCGACCAGGGACAAGGTGGCCGCGAAGCGGCTGGATGAGCGGGACTTCGACGCTCGGAGGCGAGATCAGCGCGCCCTGAACGAAGCGATCAGGCTTTCCGCCATGCGCACGAATTGCGCGCTCGGGCCTTCGGCGCCGACGCTCTGCATCGAGACGCGCGCGCCTTCGAGCAGTAGCGACAGCGTGTCGGCGAGAAGCTCGGCTTGGCCGATGCCGGCATCGCGGCACAGCGCCACGAGCTTTTCGCGCTGGGCTTCCTTCAATTCCTTGATGACGCGCCTTGCCGGGTGATCGCTCTCGCTGAGCTCGACGGCGGCATTCGCCATGTCGCAGCCGCGGCTGTCGGCGCTGAGCAGTTCTGACGCTTTGTGGACCCAGGCGTGCAGCTGCGCGAGCTTGTCGCCAGGATGCTGGGCCTCGAACTCGTCCCAGATCCTCGAAGCCTTCGCTGCCGTGGCGCGCAGGCATTCGATGATCAGCTCGTCCTTGGACTCGAAGTGACGATAGAGCGTCATCTTGTTGGTGCCGGCCGCCTCGGTGATGGCGTCGACGCCAACGCCTTTGATGCCGTGCCTGTGGAACATGTCCTGCGCCGTCTCAAGGATTCGATCCCGGGGGCGAGAGCGCTCCACGACGCCGTCTGCCATCATGCTCTCCTTTCGTTTCCCAAAAATCCCTCGGCACACCTCTTGACTAGGGTGTTACCGATCTGTAACTTCCAGAATGTTACTTACTGGTAACACCTATGTCGCTTCCCGTCAACGACAAGGCCCACCGATAGGCCCTGCCAGAGCGAGATGGGGACAAAACCTGCCTGTCATGCGGCTTCGGCCGGTGAAACGAGAAAACGACCCGTGGTCATGCGATGCGGGCCGCAAGCAAGGAGCCACTCCTATGCAAAAGCGTAAAGACCTGACGATCGACGAAGCCATCCGGGATCCGATGATCCGGCTGGTGATGAAGGCGGACGGGATCGACCCCAAGACCTTCGAGCGGATGCTGCGCTCGCGCGCGGCAGAACAGGTGCCGGACGACGAGGTCCTGCCACCCTTCCTGGAGGACTCCGGTTCCGGCCGGGCCCGGCGCATGCGCCATTTCGCAAAACCGTTCGGCGAGGCATCCGCATCATGGTGAAATTCTTCATCCACCGTCCGATCTTCGCATCGGCGATCGCCATCATCATGGTGCTCGCCGGCGCGATCGCCTATTTCCTGCTGCCGGTCTCGCAGTTCCCCGACATCACGCCCCCGCAAGTGGTGGTCAGCGCCCATTATCCGGGCGCCAGCGCGCAGGTGGTGGCCGACACGGTCACCACGCCGCTCGAGCAGCAGATCAACGGCGTGCAAGGCATGACCTACATGTCGTCGACGAGCTCGAATGACGGCTCCTCGACCATCACCATCACCTTCGACGTCGGCTATCCGCTGAGCACCGCGGCGGTGGACGTACAGAACCGCGTCTCCCAGGCCGCATCCTCGCTGCCCGCGATCGTCAACCAAGGCGGCGTGACGATCAAGAAGCAGAATCCGAACTTCGTTCTGATCGTCGACCTCACCTCGCCGGACGGCTCCGTCGATCCGGTGGCGCTGAGCAACCTCGCCTATCTGCAGGTCGTCGACCCGCTGAAGCGGCTGCCCGGCGTCGGCGACGTGCAGATCTTCGGCGAGCGCCGCTATTCGATGCGCGTCTGGCTCGACCCGGACAAGCTTGCCAATCTCGGCATCACCGCCGTCGACGTGCAGAACGCCATTTCCGAGCAGAACGTGCAGGTTGCGGCCGGCAAGATCGGCCAGTCGCCGGCGCCGGCCGGCACCGCCTTCGAGATGCAGGTCAACGCGGTCGGCCGCCTCAGTGACCCCAAGGAATTCGGCGACATCGTCGTGCGCGCCAACTCGCAGAACGGCTCGCTGGTACGGCTGCGCGACGTCGCTCGCATCGAGCTCGGCGCGCTGCAATATTCGTCTTCCGCCTTCTTCGGCAAGGACCCGACGGTGGTGCTAGCCGTCTACCAGATGCCAGGCTCCAACGCGCTCGACCTGCAGCAGCGGGTCAAGGACAAGATGCAGGAGCTGTCGCAGCGTTTCCCGAAAGGCGTCAACTACGCCATGCATTACGACACGACGCGCTTCGTCTCGGCCTCGATGCATGACGTGCTGATCACGCTCGGCGAAGCGCTGGTGCTGGTCGTGGCCGTCGTGTTCATCTTCCTGCAGAGCTGGCGCACCACCATCATCCCGACCATCGCCATTCCCGTGTCGCTGATCGCGACGCTGGCGGTGATGTACATGCTGGGCTTCTCGCTCAACATGCTGTCGCTGCTCGGCATGGTGCTGGCGATCGGCCTTGTCGTCGACGACGCCATCGTCGTGGTCGAGAATGTCGAGCGACAACTGGAAGCGGGCCTGGCGCCGCTTGCCGCGACACGCGCGGCAATGGCCGAAGTGACCGGACCGATCATCGCCACCACTGCGGTGCTCGGGGCGGTGTTCATCCCGGTGGCCTTCATCCCCGGCGTCTCGGGACGGCTCTATAACCAGTTCGCGCTGACGGTGGCGATCTCTGTCGGCATCTCGGCCTTCAACTCGCTGACGCTCTCCCCAGCGCTGAGCGCCGCGTTCCTGCGCCATCGCGGCGAGACGCAGTTCGTGCTGTTCCGCTGGTTCAATGCCGGCTTCGACTGGCTGTCGCACGCCTACGCCCGCGGCGTGCGGGTGCTAATCAAGCTGCGCTGGGCCATGCTCGGCCTGTTCGCGGCCGGGCTGGTCGCCACCTATTTCGTCTGGCAGAAGCTGCCCTCGACCTTCCTCCCGGTGGAGGACCAGGGCTATTTCTTCGTCGTCATCCAGCTGCCGGACGGCGCCTCGCTGGAGCGCACCGACGCGGTGGCCAAGAAGGCGCGCGACGTCCTGCAGAACACGCCCGGCGTCGACATCGTCGGCTCGATCAGCGGCCTGAACTTCCTGACCAGCGCCGCGCAGTCGAACTCGGCGGTGGAGTTCGCCATCCTGAAGCCGTGGGACGAGCGCGGGCCCGACCAGAACGCCTCGAAGCTGGTCGCCGAGGTCCGCAACAAGTTGCTGCAGATACCGGAGGCCTTCGCGCTCTCCTTCGATCCGCCCTCGATCCCGGGCCTCGGCACCACCGGCGGCTTCGAGTTCCAGGTGGAGGACCTTTCGGGCCGCGGCAGCGCCGCGCTCAACGAGGTCACGCAGGCGCTCATCGCCGAGGCGCGCAAGCAGCCCGAGCTCAACCCGCAGCAGCTGTTCTCGTCCTTCTCGACCTCGACGCCGCAGTTCAACTACGACCTCGACCGCAGCAAGGCGAAGCTTCTCGGCCTCAACCTGCCGGACGTGTTCAACACGCTGCAGATCTATCTCGGCTCGCTCTACGTCAACGACTTCAACCTGTTCGGCCGCACCTTCCGGGTGACGATCCAGGCCGACAAGGACGCGCGCGGAAATGCGAACGACATTTCGCGGCTCTATGTGCGCAATGCGTCCGGCGGCATGGTGCCGCTGAGCACGCTGGGCAGGCTGGTGCCGATCGTCGGTCCGGAGACGGTGCCGCACTACAACAACAACGCGTCTGCCTTGATCAACGGCGGCGCTGCCCCGGGCTTCTCGTCCGGACAGGCGGTGGCGGCCATGGAACGGGCGGCGGCGAACGTGCTGCCGCGCGACTTCGGCTACGAATGGACCGGCATCACCTATCAGGAGCTCAAGGCCGGATCGATCGCCTCGATCGTGTTCGGGCTGGCGATCGTCTTCGTCTTCCTGATCCTGGCGGCGCAGTATGAAAGCTTCGCGATGCCCTTCATGGTGCTGCTCGCCGTGCCGCTCGCCCTGTTCGGCGCCTTCGTCGTGCTGCTCGCCCGCGGCATGCAGATCGACGTCTACTCGCAGATCGGCTTCGTCATGCTGATCGGCCTGGCGGCGAAGAACGCGATCCTGATCGTCGAGTTCGCGCGGCGGCGGCGCGATGAGGGCCTCACCATCGTCGAAGCGGCGATGGAAGCCGCAAGGCTCAGGCTCAGGCCGATCCTGATGACGGCCTTCGCCTTCATCCTCGGCGTGCTGCCGCTGATGTTCGCGAGGGGCGCGGGCGCGGCCAGCCGCCAGTCGATCGGCACCACCGTCTTCGGCGGCATGGTGGCGGCGACGGTGCTGTCGCTGGTCTTCGTGCCGGTCTTCTACGCGGTCATCGAAAGGCTGCGCGAGCGCGGCGGCGAGAACGCACCTGCCACGGGGCGTCAGTATGCCCCGCACCAACAAGAGATTGAACCGACCGCCGAGCCGGCGCCTCAGCCGCTCGCCGAGGCGGCCGAATAGGATTGGAGAGATTTCATGCGTAGATGGAAAATCGCTTTGGGAACGGCCGTCGCGCTGGGCGCGATCTCGGTGGCGAGCGTGCATTTGCTGGACATGGGCAATCTGAGCCTCAACGCCAGCACGGCGGGGGCGGCTCCGGCGCCCAAGGCCTTCGTCATGCCGGTGCCGGTGGTGAACGTCGTCAAGAAGACGCTGCCGATCTATCTCGACTACGCCGCGCGCGTCGAGCCGATCCGCAGCATCACGCTGCAGGCGCGCGTGCCGGGCTATCTGGAGGAGCAGACTGCGGCGGACGGCAGCGACGTCAAGCAGGGCGACCTGCTCTACAAGATCGCGCCCCAGGACTACCAGGCCGCGCTCGACCAGGCCAAGGCGCAAGTCGAGCGCGACACCGCGACGCTCGACTACGCGCGCTCGAACCTCGGCCGGGGCAGCGAGCTCGCCAAGAACGGCTACCTCGCCAAGGACAGCTTCGACCAGCGCACCAGCACCTTACGCGGGGCGGAGGCGGCGCTAGCGGTCGACAAGGCGGCGCTGCGGACGGCCGAGCTCAATCTCGGCTATGCCGAGATCAAGGCGCCGTTCCCGGGACGTATCGGCCGCAACCAGGCGTCGGTCGGAACCCTGGTGAGCGTCGCCGGCACGGTGCTCAACACGCTGGTGCAGCTCGACCCGATCTACGTCACCTTCAATCCGAGCGAGACCGACCTGGTGCAGATCGAGCAGGCGAAGGCTGCCGGTCCGATCGCGGTCGACGTGTTGCTGCCTGGTGAAACCGAGCCCAGCCAGAAAGGCCAGCTCACCTTCATCGACAACACGATCGACCATTCGACCGGCACGATCACCGCGCGCGCCACGATCGGCAACGCCAAGTTCACGCTGCTGCCCGGCCAATATGTACGCGTGCGGCTGCATGTGAAGGAACAGCCCAACACGCTGATGGTGCCGCAGGTGGCGCTGGGCTCCAGCCAGCTCGGCAAGTACCTCTATGTCCTCGGCAAGGGCAACACGGTCGACCAGAAGCTGGTCTCGCTCGGGCCGACCGACGGCGACCTGATCTCGGTCACCTCAGGCATCTCCGAGACCGATCAGGTGATCACCGGCAATCTGCAGAAGATCGGACCCGGAATGCCGGTTTCTCCCTTGCCGCAACCGAAACCGGCCAGCTGATAACCCCCATCAGTCCCGGTCCGACGGCGCCCTCGGCTGTCACGCCGAAGGCGCCGTTTTCTTTGGGCGCGGCCAACCCCGAAAAATCCTCTTGTTGGATTGTCGACAATCTGCTTGTCTAGCAGACGGTTCATCCGGAGCGGGCGCATGGGGAAGCTGGATTTCAGTCCGATCGCGGATACGACGCGCAGGGCGGAGATCGTTGCGTTGCTGAGGCGCGCCATCCTGACCGGCCAGTTGGAGCCCGGGCAGAAGCTCAACGAGCTCAGGATTTCCGAGCAGATGCGGGTAAGCCGCGCGCCGCTGCGCGAGGCGATGCGAGAGCTGGTGCAGGAAGGCATTCTCACCAGCATTCCCTATGCCGGAACCTTCGTTATCGACGTCACCGCCAAGGACATCGTCGACGCCTACTCGCTCAACAAGGTGCTCGACGACTTTGCCATCGAGCTTACCTGGCCGCAGCGCGACCAGCGCTTCTTCGACGAGCTCGACCGCCGCCACGAAGCGGTGAAACAGGCGACGCGGTCGCTCGACACCACGCGTCAGATCGAGGCGGCCCTGCAGCTGCACGGACTGATCTACGAGTGGGCCGACAATTCGGTGCTGGTCGAAACCTGGCAGCGGCTGACCAGCCGGCTGCAGATGTATTTCGCGCTGCATCAGCGGGCGCGCAACGAGGCGGTGCCGGCCGAGGATTTGCACGAGACCTATGTGGCGCTGCTCAAGGGCGCGGACATGCGCGCCGCCCAGCGCTGTGCGCGCGAGCATATCGACGACGATTTCGAAGCACTTCTCGCCTACGCGCGCGGCCTCGAAGAGCGCGCTGCGAAGAGCGCTGAACGACCTCACTGACAACGGGCAACAACATGAAGATCAAAAGCATAAAAGCCTATCACGTCGTGCAGCCCTTCGTGGACGGGCCCTACCGCATGTCGAAGGGGCGCGTCGCCGACTGCTTCGACGCAGTAATCGTCGCCATCACCTCCGACACCGGCGTGACCGGCTGGGGCGAGATGGCGCCGCTCGGCAATTTCTATTCAGCCGCGTTTCCGGCGGGAACGCGCGCGGGCGTGCCGGAGATCGCGCCGCATCTCATCGGCCACGACCCGCGCGGACTGGCCGGCATCGTCCGGCTGATGGACACGGTGTTCAAGGGCCATCCTTATATCAAAGCCGCACTTGATATGGCGTGTTGGGATCTCGCCGCCCGCGCGGCGGACGTGCCGCTGGTGACGATGCTCGGCGGGCGCGAGAGCGAGACGGCGGAGCTCTACCGGGTCGTCACCCACGGCACGGTCGATCAGATGGCGGCATTGGCCAAGCGCATCGTCGCCGAAGGCTACCGCCGGCTGCAGGTCAAGGTCGGCGGCCCTGTGCGCGACGACATCGAGCGGGTGGCCGCGGTGGCCTCAGCCGTGCCGAAGGGCACGGTGATCTTCTGCGACGCCAATGCCGGCTGGACGCCCTACCAGGCGCGCCAGTTCGCCGACGCCACGCGCGGCATCGACTACACGTTCGAGCAGCCCTGCACGACGATCGAAGAGAACATGTCGGTGCGCCGCATGCTCGACAAGCCGATGGTGCTCGACGAATCCGTCACCTCGCTGGAGGCGATGCTGGAAATTCATCGCCGGGGCGCCGCCGACGGTCTGACGCTGAAGATCTCGCGGCTGGGCGGCGTCACCCAGACCCGCCTGATCCGCGACGTCGCCGTCGATCTCGGCTTCATGGTCACCGTCGAGGACACCGGCGGCGCCGAGATCGACACAGCCGCCATGGCGCATCTGTCGCTGTCGACGCCGGAAGAGCGCCGCCTGCACGCCATCGCCTTCCACGAATGGGTGACGGTGCGCACCGCCTCCAACACGCCGCCGGTGACGGGCAGCCGCATGGGCATTCCCGACGGCCCCGGCCTCGGCGTCGATGTCGTGCCGGAGCTGCTCGGCAAACCCTTCTTCGAGATCGGCTGAGATGACCACCGCCGGCCGCCGCTGAACCAGGAGACGTCAAAGGAAAGGAGACGGCAGTATCGAATAGAAGAAGCGGCCGCGATTTCGATCGGGACCGCAAGACCGAGCAAGCCATGCGTCAAGAAAATCTGACCTTCCCGCCATGAGCGGCGGATGGACCGGACCAAACCGCTTGCTAGAGTTCGATCGACTGGAATTTTTGACGATGGCCGGGAGCGGAGAACTCCACGGTATTCGTCGACCGGAATGCACTCGCCAATCACAAAACTGGGGAAAGGGCTTAGACCCATGAGCAAGGACTATCGCATTCTCGATCTCATTCGGCGCAACCGCACGCCACTCGAAAACCACCTCATCGACGGCCTGATTGACGGCCGCGTCAGCCGCCGCGATTTCGTGCGCCACGGCAGCCTGCTCGGCCTGTCGCTGCCGCTGCTCGGCCGCATCGGCATGGCCGCCGGTTTCGGCGCCGCGCCCTCGCTTGCCCGCGCTCAAGGGGCGCCCGGCGCCACTATCCGCGTCGGCAGCAACATGCCGTCCGCAGCGATCGACCCGGTCACCATCGCTGACGCCGGCGGCCTGCTTGTGCTGCAGCAGGTCGCCGAGTTCCTTTGCATCGACGGTCCGGACCTGGTGCTCAAACCGGCGCTGGCGGAAAGCTGGAAGCCGAATGCCGACGGCACGGTTTGGACCTTCAAGCTGCGCAAGGGCGTGAAATTCCACAGCGGCGGCGAGATGAAGGCCGACGACGTGGTGGCCAGCATCGACCGCCTTGCCGACCCCGCCAACTCGTCCAATGCGCTGTCGGTGTTCAACGGCATCCTGCAGAAGGGCGCGACCAAGAAGGTCGACGACTATACCGTCGAATTCCATCTCGACGCGCCGAACGGCAACTTCCCCTACATGGTGTCGTCCGACAACTACAACGCCGTGATCATTCCGGCGAGCTACAAGGGCGGCTACGAGCAGAGCTTCGACGGCACCGGTCCGTTCAAGCTCGAAAAATATACGGCCAAGGTCGGCGCCTCCTTCGTGCGCAACGACGATTACTGGGGCGAGAAGGCTTTGCCGGAACGCACCGAGTTCACCTTCTTCTCCGACATGCAGGCCCAGATCCTTGCCTTGCAGGGCGGCCAGATCGACATCATCAACCAGATGCCGGTGCTGGCTGGCGTCGGCCTTCTCAACGATCCGAATGTCGACATCATCAGCCTGAAGTCGGTGGCGCATCAGCAGTTGCACATGCGGTGCGATTCCGACCCGTTCAAGGACCCGCGCGTGCGTCGCGCCATCGCGCTCAGCATCGACCGCAAGAAGCTCGTCGCCGGCCTGATGAAGGGCCGCGCCCAGGAAGGCAACGACAGCCCGTTCGCGGGCGTCTATCCGTCGACCGACGCAAGCGTGCCGCAGCGCGAGCAGGACATCGCGCAGGCCAAGCAGCTGATGGAAGCGGCCGGCGCCGGCAAGGGCTTCAAGGTGACGCTCACCACCGAACGCTATCTGGAAATCCCGGAATACGCGCAGCTCATCCAGAACTGGGTCAAGGAGATCGGCATCGAGCTCGAGCTCAACATCCTCGACCAGGGCGCCTATTACGGCGATGCGGTGTTCGGCAAGTCGAACTGGCTGGATTCGGTGATGGGCATCACCGACTACGGCCACCGCGGCGTGCCGAACGTCTATCTTGCAGCGCCGCTGAAGAGTGACGGCACCTGGAACGCCGCGCACTTCAAGAACAAGGACTATGACCAGCTGGCGACGAGCTACATCGCGGCCCTCGACCTCGAGGCGCAGAAGGCCACCGCCGGCAAGATCCAGAAGCTGCTGCTCGAGGAAACGCCGGTGATCTTCGGCTATTTCTATGACTACCTGACGGCGACGGCGAAAGGCGTGGCGGGCGTGCAGCCCACCGCCATGTCGCAGCTGTTCCTCGAGAAGGCCTCGAAGGCCTGATCAGGAGCGGACAAGTCTATCCCTGACGGCCGGCTCTCCACGGGGAGCCGGCTCCAATAGGAGTATTCGCCATCCTCGCCTTCCTCGTCCGGCGTCTCGGCCTGTCGCTCATCACGCTGTTCCTGCTCAGCGTCATGGTGTTCCTGGGCGGCCAAGTGCTGCCCGGCAATGTCGGGCGCGCCATATTGGGGCCGTTCGCCGACCAGCGCGCCGTCGATACGCTCAACCATTCGCTCGGCGTCGACCGGCCGCTGCTCGTCCAGTACGGCACCTGGATCTGGAATTTCCTGCATGGCGACATGGGCACGTCCTATATCTTCCGCGCGCCGGTCGCGCCCTTCGTCATCGACGCGCTCGGCCATTCGATGAAGCTGGCGCTCGTCGCCTTCGTGCTGGTGGTGCCGATCGGCATCCTCGGCGGCGTCATTGCCGCGCTGAACCTCAACCGGCCGCTCGACCGCATCATCAGCCTCGGTGGCCTGTCGGTGACGGTGCTGCCGGAGTTCGTCACCGGCATCATCCTGATCCTGATCTTCGGGGTTTGGCTGCGCTGGCTGCCGATCGCCGCCGCCTGGCCGAAAGGCACCGGCTTCTTCACCCAGCTCTATTACCTGATCCTGCCCTCGCTGCCGCTGTTTTTGGTGCTGTACGGCTACATTGCCCGCATGGCGCGCTCCGGCATGATCGAGGCGCTCGATTCCGACTATACGCGCACCGCGGTGCTTAAAGGCCTGCCCTGGCGCACGGTGATCTGGCGGCATGTGCTGCGCAACGCGCTGCTGCCGACCATCACCGTGATCGCCACCCAGACCGGTTACCTGATCGGCGGCCTGGTCGTCATCGAGACGCTGTTCCGCTACCAGGGCATCGGCTCGCTGATCTTCACCGCCGCGCGCGGCAAGGATTTCCCGATGCTCGAAGCCGGCATCCTCACCATCGGCATCGTCTACGCGGTGGCCACATTGATCGCCGACTTCCTCTATTCCGTGCTCAATCCACGCATCCGGCTGGGAGCAGAGCAATGAGCGCGACAGACACTTCCGCGACTATGCCAGCGCCGGATACGCGCAGCCCCTGGGGCGAGGTGCTGCATTCGCTCCTGAGGTCCTGCACGTTCCTCACCGGTCTCGGCATTCTTTTGTTCTGGATCGCCTGTGCGCTGTTCGGTGAGCACTTTGTGCCTTACGATCCGCTGGCAAACGACATCATCAACGCGCTGATGCCGCCATCGGCCGAGCACTGGTTCGGCACCGACCAGCTCGGCCGCGACGTCTTCTCGCGCGTCATCGTCGGCTCGCGCGACATACTGACGGTGGCGCCTTTAGCCACCTTGCTCGCGACCGTTGCCGGCACGGCGCTCGGCCTGCTGATCGGTTATTTTCGCGGCATCGTCGACGACATCGTCAGCCGCGTGCTCGAAGCCTTCATGGCGATCCCGGTGGTCATCATCGCGCTGCTCGCCATCGTCGCGCTCGGCACTTCGAAGATCACCGTCATCATCGTCATTGGGCTCAGCTTCGCGCCGATCATTGCGCGTACGGTGCGCTCGGCGGTGCTGGCCGAACGCGAGCTCGACTATGTCGCGGCGGCGAAGCTTCGCCACGAGGGCGCTCTGCATACGATGTTCGTCGAGATCCTGCCCAACGTCATCCCGCCGATCCTGGTCGAGACGACGGTGCGGCTCGGCTATGCCATCTTCGCCGTCGCCACACTCTCCTTCATGGGCTTCGGCATCCAGCCGCCCTCCCCCGACTGGGGGCTCTCGATCTCCAGCAACTACGGCATGATCGGCGGCGGCTTCTGGTGGACGGTGCTGTTCGATGCGCTCGCCATCGCCTCGTTGGTGATCGGCGTCAACCTGCTGGCGGACGGCGTCCATGGAGCGTTCAATGACTGAGAAGAACGCTCTCGAACTCAAAGACCTCTCGGTCGCCTATCGCGTCGCCGGCCGCAACCGGGCAGTGCTGCGCAATGTCAGCCTCACCATCGGCCGCGGCGAGGCCTACGGGCTGGTCGGCGAATCCGGTTGCGGCAAATCCACGGTCGCGCTGTCGGTGGTTCGCTATCTGCCACGCAACAGTTCGATCACCGGCGGCTCGATCGCGCTCGACGGCCAGGACGTCATGAAGCTCGGCGCCGAGGCGCTGCGGCGCGCCCGCGCGGAAAGCGTGTCGATGGTCTATCAGGATCCGGGCAAGGCGCTGAACCCGTCGCTGCGCATCGGCCGCCAGCTGACAGAGATCTTCGAACTTGCCGGCATCTCGGGACAGGCCGCCGCCGATAAGGCGATCGCGATGCTGAACCTTGTGCGCATCTCGGATCCAGCCAGCGTCATGCAGCGCTATCCGCACCAGCTTTCCGGCGGTATGCAGCAGCGCGTGGCGATTGCCATGGCGCTCGCGAACGACCCCTCGATGCTGATCCTCGACGAGCCGACGACCGGCCTCGACGCGACGGTCGAAGCCGAAGTGCTCGACCTGGTCGCGCAATTGCGGCGCGAGCTGTCGGCCTCGATCCTCTTCATCAGCCACAACCTCGCGGTCGTCTCGAAAATGTGCGACCGGGTCGGCGTGCTCTATGCCGGCATGCTGGTCGAGGAAGGCTCGACCAAGGACGTCTTCAACGATCCGCGCCATCCCTACACGGTGGCGCTGCTGCGCTGCCTGCCGCGCGGCGGCCAGCGCAAGGACCAGGGCCGTCTCGACACCATCCCCGGCTTCCTGCCCGGCATCGGCGCCAATATCATCGGCTGCGCCTTCGCCGACCGCTGCGCGCTGGCGACGGAGCGCTGCCGCACAGAGCCGCCGCCGCTCTACGACCTTGGTGAAGGCCGGCTGTCGCGCTGCCACCATCACGACAAGGCGCAGTCGCTGCCGCGCGCCACGCCCGCCGAGGTTCCCACCGCCGCGCCAAGGCAGGCGCCACCGGTGCTGCGCGTCGAAGGGCTGAACAAGACCTACGCCAGCCATGGGCGGCCGCTTCGGGCCGTGAAGGATGTTTCTGTCAGCCTGAGGCCCGGAGAGACACTCGGCCTGGTCGGCGAATCCGGCAGCGGCAAGACGACGTTCGCCAAGCTGCTGCTCGGCCTTGTGCAGCCGGACGAAGGCGGCAGCATCGAGCTCGAAGGCCAGGCGCTGTCGCCGCGGCTTGCCAGCCGCTCGGAAGACCAGGTCAAGGCGGTGCAGATCGTCTTCCAGAACCCGGATTCGGCGCTCAACCGCTCGCATTCGATCCGGCACATCCTCAGCCGCGCGTTGAAGCGGCTGGGCGGGCTCACCGGCAAGACTCTGGACACACGCCTCGAGGAACTGGTCCGTTCGGTTCGGCTCACAGACCGGCATCTCGCGGTCAAGCCGCGTCAGCTTTCCGGCGGGCTGAAACAGCGCGTGGCGATCGCGCGCGCCTTCGCCGGCGAGCCGCGCATCGTCGTCTGCGACGAGCCGACCTCGGCGCTCGACGTGTCGGTGCAGGCGGCGATCCTCAACCTCTTAGCCGACCTGCAGTCGAAGCAGGATGTCAGCTACATCTTCATCTCGCACGACCTCGGCGTGGTGCGTTATCTCTCCGACAAGATCGCGGTGCTCTATCTCGGTCGCATCATGGAGTTCGGACCGTCGGAAGCGGTGTTTTCCGGCCCGCATCACCCCTACACGGAAGCGTTGCTGTCGGCCGTTCCGAAACTCGACCGGACGGAAAGCTCGCGCATCCGCCTCGACGGCGAAATCCCGAGCGCTGCCAATCCGCCGAAAGGCTGCGTCTTCCACACGCGCTGCCCCCGCAAGATCGGCGCCATCTGCGAGACGCAGGAGCCGGAGCTGGTCGAGGCCCAGCCCGGCCACACCATTCGCTGCCACATTCCCTTCGCCGAACTGGCGAGGCTGCAGAGGCCAAGGACAGTTGAGCCGGCCTGAGCGCCGTCAGAATGCCGCCGCGCCCGCCATGCTGAAAGCGCGGTCGCTCTCCGCGAAAGCCTGATCGCTGGACAGGTTCCTGGCGAGCGTGCGCAGGGCGGTGAGCGCTGTTACATGTAAGCGTCTACGGCATGGGACCCTTTGGATCTGCGCCGTGTTGCTTCGCTCCCTGCTTCGCCCAGGGACAGGACCTACGTCCCGGCCAATCTCGAACGTTTGCGGCACCGTCTCACTCGAATCCCGCGCTGCTCGCCGAAATGCGGGTTGAAATATTTTTCAAACAGAAATAGGAATGTTCAACGATGATCGCGGCGCGCGGCGCGCCAACGAGTGGAGGAAAGCGACATGTCCCATCCGCAATTCGCAGCGGAACTCCTGCAGCGCGCTGAGAAGCAGGGGCCGATCACCATCGGTCTCGCCGGCGCCGGGCAGATGGGAACGGACATCGTCGTCCAGGTCGCGCTCATGCCGGGCATGCGCATCGGCGCCATTTCCGAGGTCAGGCCGCAGGCGGCGATCGACGCTGCGCTTCTCGCAGGCCATGACCGCTCCGACATCGTACAGGTGCCCAACGCGGCCGCCATCGACCGCACCATCGAGGCCGGCAAAATTGCGGTCACCGAGGACCTGCATGCGCTTGCCGCGGCCGGCCGCATCGACGTGATCATCGACGCCACCGGGAATCCCAACATAGGCACTTTGTTCGCGCTCGAAGTGATGAAGAACGGCAAGCACATCGTCATGCTCAATGTCGAGGCCGACATCACAATCGGGCGTTTCCTGAAGGAAGAGGCGCGCAAGGCCGGCGTGGTCTATACCGGTGCCGCCGGTGACGAGCCTGCCTGCACACTGGAGATCATCGGCTTTGCCAAAAGCCTCGGCTTCACAATAGTTGCCGCGGGCAAGGGCAAGAACAATCCGCTGAAGTTCGACGCGGTTCCGGCCGACTACGAGAAGGAGGCAGCCGAGCGCAACATGAATGCGCGCATGCTGGTCGAGTTCGTCGACGGCTCCAAGACAGCGATCGAGATGGTGGCCATCGCCAACGCCACCGGCCTGGTGCCGGATGTGCCCGGCATGCACGGCCCGACGGCAACGCTGGAGGAACTGGCCAGCGTGCTCTGCCCGCGTGAGGATGGCGGCGTGCTGCACCGCAAGGGCGTGGTCGACTATTCGATCGGCAAGGGCGTGGCGCCCGGCGTGTTCTGCATCATCGAGACCAGGCACCCGCGCGTGCTAGAGCGCATGATCGATCTCAAGGTCGGCAAAGGCCCCTATTTCACGATCTTCCGGCCTTACCACCTCACCAGCCTGGAAGTGCCACTGTCAGCGGCGCGCGCCGTGGTCTACAAGCGCGCCGACATGGAGCCGCTCGACCATCCGGTGGCGGAAGCGGTGGCGGTCGCCAAGACCGATCTCGCCGTCGGACAGTCTCTCGGCATGATCGGCGAGAACGACTATCGCGGCTTCGCCATGACCTGGGAGGATGCACGCGCCAAGGGCGCGCTGCCGCTTGGGCTTGCCGAGCGCGCCAAGGTGGTGAAGCCGGTAAAGGCCGGCGACTTCCTAACCTATGAAAATTGTGTACCCGACGATTCGATGGTGATAACGCAAATCCGCCGTCGCCTCGACCAGTCGGACGGGCGGTTCATGACCAACGCGGCTTGACCTTCCGGACCCCGCCTGATGGACGATGTCGTAATCGGGATCGACGCTTCGACGACGGCCGTGAAGGCAATCGCCTTCGCACGGGACGGCACGGAACTCTTGCAGGCGCGCGAGACATATCCGCTTTCCAATCCGGCGCCCGGACATTTCGAGCAGGACGCCGAGCACTGGTGGACGGCGCTGCTGAGGGCACTGAAACAGGCCGCCAACGCGATCGATGGCTCGCGCGTGAAAGCGATTTCGATCGCCCACCAGCGGGAGAGCTTCACGCTGATCGACGGCGACGGCAAGCCGCTCATTCCGGCCATATTGTGGCTCGACGAACGCGCCCGCCGCCAGGTGGCACGGCTTTCACAAGAGCTTGGCCGTGAGGTGATCCGCGATTGGAGCGGCAAGCCGCCGGATCCGACGCCCGCGCTCTACGCCTTGGCTTGGCTGACGGAGCACCGACCGCAGGTGCTCACCGAGGCGGCAGCACTAGTGGACGTGCACGCCTTCATTGTCCACCGGTTGACCGGGCGACTCGTCACCAGCACGGCAAGCGCCGATCCGCTCGGCCTACTCGATATCGTTCACTGCACCTGGCATCCAAAGCTGGTCGAAGCGGCTGGCCTGCGAGCGGGGCAATTGCCGGACTTGGTCGCGCCCGGCGCGATCTGCGGCGAGCTTTCCGAAAGCATCGCTGCGGCGACGGGCTTGATGCCCGGCACAGCGGTCGTGGCGGGTGCCGGCGACGGCCAGGCGATGGGCCTCGGCATGGGGGTCTACGGTCCCGGCAAGAGCTATCTATCGCTGGGTTCAGGCGTCGTCAGCGGAAACTATTCCGCCACGGTTACCACCTCGGACGCGTTCCGCACGTTGGTTTCGCCGACCGGCTCCGGCTTCATGCTGGAGACAGTCCTGCGCTCCGGCATGCAACTCGTCGACTGGATCGTGCGCACCACCGGCTCGCCTTCAGCTGCAGCGCCGGAAAAGTCGGCGATGACGGTCGCCGCGGGCAGCGACGGGCTGCTCGTCATGCCCTATTGGGCCGGCGTCATGAGCCCTTACTGGGATGGTGCCGCGCGCGGCGCGATCGTCGGATTGTCGTTGGATCATGAGCCAAAGCATCTCTTCCGCGCCGTGCTGGAAGGCATCGCCTTCGAGCAGGCGATCGCCACAGGTGCGATGGAAGAGCAAACCGGCAAGGCTGGCGCAATGATCGCGGCCGGCGGCGGCACCAATTCCACGCTGCTGATGCAGATAATGGCGAGCGTGCTCGAACGGCCGCTCTTCGTCTCGCCGGTCAACGAGGCGGCGGCGCTGGGCGCGGCCATGCTGGCGGCCTCGGCGATCGGCTGGTTCGCCTCGCCGGAGGACGCGGCAAAGGCGATGGCCGCACAACCGGCGAGACAGGTTGACCCCGTCGAGGCGCTGGTGCCTGCCTACCGCGCCCGCAAGGCAATCTACCGCGACCTCTATCACGCGACGCGCGACATCCACGCGCGGCTCGGCAAGGTCGCGGAAGGCTAGCGACTGAGCAGCCCCTTGGCCGCGTCCTCGTCAGTGATCAGCACCGAGACCTTGGTGTTGGCGAGGGCGGCGCGCATGACGGCGATCTTCTCCTGCCCGCCCGAAACTAGGATGGTGGTCGGGATGTCGGAGAGGTCCTGCAGCGGGTAGGCGCAGACGCGGCGGTTGACCTCATGGTCCACGGTGCGGCCCTCGGCGTCGATGAAATGGCAGAGGATGTCGCCGACCGCGCCGGCCGCCTGCAATTCCTCGAGTTCGCTCGGCTTGATGAAACCGTAGTTGGCGATCGGGCTGTCCTTTGAGAAAGAGCCGACGCTGAGCACGGCTATGTTGGCGCGCCGCGCCCGAAAGACGACGTCCTGTACGCTGCGCTGGCTCATGAAGGCATCACGCTGTTCCGGCCTGTCGGCATAGACGGGCACCGGAAGCAGATAGCATTCGGCGCCGATCTTTTCGGCGAATTCCCAGGCGCTCTCGGTCGGGTTGAGCGGCTGCGCATGGGTGAGGCCGCCAAGCATCGAGACAACCGTTGTCCTGGCAATCGGCCGTCTGGGCAATTCGTTGATGGCGAATTTCAGCGTCCTGCCCCAGCCGAGCGCAATGACGTCGCCGGGGTTGACGTTGTCAGCGAGATAGGCGGCGGCGGCATGGCCGATCATCAGGGGCGCATTGCTCCTGTCGGCGGCCGATGGCACGACCACGGCCTGGCTGACGCCGAAGCGTTGCTTCAAGCTTTCCTCGAGCTGCAGACATTCCACGACGCTGTCGCGGATACGGAACTGGACCACGCCCTCCTCGCGGGCGGCCGACAGGATGCGGTGCACCTTGATGCGGCCAACGCCGAGGATCTCGGAGATCCGTTCCTGCGTCAGGCCTTCGACATAGTAGTGCCAGGCAGCGCGAGCCTTGAGCTCGGCATCCGGGAAGCGCGAGACCTTCTCGTTCTCGATCACTGCCATCCTTGTGCCTCCCGCATGCGCTGACTTTTCCCTATGGCAAACCGTCGGCTCGCGCAAATCGCCGCCGAACGCGTCGCGGCACTTGACAATTTTCTGATGAACGTTTTAGCTGAACAAAATTGTACATTAAAGAAAAATTGTTCACAGGGAGGATGCCTCGTGAACAAGAGCGGGCGGCGAGGTACGTCGGCCTGCTGACGGAGGAGACGAAGTGGCCGTGAGCAACGACACGAGCGAATTGAACGTTGGCACCGGCGCCGCGCAGGCCGTATCGGGTGCGAAGCTTTCGGCGCTGTTTGCCGGAACGATGGGGCCGCTGATCGGGCTGGTGCTTTTGTGCCTGGCGCTGGCGCTGACCACCGACACCTTCCTGACGGTCCGCAACATCCTCAACGTGCTCGACCAGGTAACCGTGCTCGGCATCATGGCGATCGGCATGACGCTCGTCATCCTGATCGGCGGCATCGACCTTTCGGTCGGCTCGGTGCTGGCGCTGGCATCGATGGTGATGGGCTATGTCGCCTACCCCGACTATCTCAATCTCGGCGTTCCGGCAGGCATCGCCGCGGCGCTCGTGGTAGCCGCCCTTTGTGGCCTGGTTTCCGGCCTGCTGGTGACGGTGACCAAGCTGCCGCCCTTCATCGCGACGCTTGCCATGATGTCGGTGGCGCGCGGCCTCGCCAACATGATCACCGACGGCTCGCAGATCGTCGGCTTTCCCGCCTGGTTCACCAACATGTCGATCGTTCGCCATTTCGGCTTCCTGTCGGTCACCGTCGGACTGATGATCGTGCTGGCGATCGTCTTTGCCATCTTCCTCAATTATCGCGCCACCGGCCGCAGCCTCTACGCCATCGGCGGCAGCGCCGAGGTCGCCCGTCTTTCCGGTATTCCGGTGAAGTCGCTGACCAACTGGGTCTATGCGATCTGCGGCCTGCTGGCGGGGCTCGCCGGCATCGTGCTCGCCGCAAGGCTCGACTCCGTGCAGCCGAGCTCGGGCGTCGGCTACGAGCTCGACACGATCGCCGCGGTGGTGATCGGCGGCGCCAGCCTATCAGGCGGCATCGGCTCGATCGGCGGCACGGCGATCGGCGTGGCCATCATCGGCGTGCTGCGCAACGGGCTCAACCTGCTCGGCGTCTCGCCCTTCGTGCAGCAGGTGGTGATCGGCGTGGTGATCGCGCTGGCGGTCGCCACCGACACCTGGCGGCGGCGCAGGCAATAGGAATTCGCCCGGATGTCCGGGCGGAACGGATCGGTCGATCCGAGACTGGACTGTCCGGCCGGAGCGCGATGCGCAGGCGGACAGATTGAACACCAACGGAGGAAAAAACATGCTGACCAAACGTTCACTGCTGTTTGCGGCTGCGGCCATCGTCCCTCTGCTCGGCCTGTCGGATGCCGCCTCGGCCAAGGACGCCAAGAAGCTCGGGCTTGCCGTCGCCAATCTGCAGGCGGACTTCTTCAACCAGATCAAGCAGTCGGTCGAAGCCTACGCCAAGGAGAAGGGCATCGCGGTCATCACCGTCGACGCCAAGGGCGACTCGGCAACGCAGGTCAGCCAGGTGCAGGATCTCGTCACGCAGAACATCGACGCGCTGATCTACATCCCGGCGGGCGCCACCGCCGCGACCGTTCCGACCAAGACCGCGAAGGCCGCCGGCATCCCGGTGGTCAATGTCGACCGCAATGCCGACGGCGCGCCCGGCGATACCTTCATCGCCACCGACAGCGTCAACTCTGCCAAGGGTGTGTGCGACTACATCGCCAAGCAGGCCGGCGGCAAGGGCGAGATGGTGATCATCCATGGCCAGAAGGGCACGACGCCGGAAGTCGACCGCTCCAAGGGCTGCGGCGAAGCGCTGAAGGCCTATCCCGACATCAAGGTAGTCGGCGAGCTATGGAGCGAAGGCTGGCACCAGGACGAGGGCTTCAAGCTGACGCAGGACCTGCTGCAGTCGCATCCTAACGTGTCGATCGTCTTCGGCCAGGCCGATGCGCTGGCGCTGGGCGCAGCCCAGGCGGTCAAGGTCGCCAATCCCGACCACAAGGTCTGGATCGCGGGCTTCGACGGCGACGTGGCGGCGCTGAAGGCGCTGAAGGACGGCGTGTTCGACGTCACCGCGACTCAGCAGACCCAAGGTATGGGCCGCCTTTCGGTCGACGCTGCGATCAAACTGGTGGCCGGCGAGAAACTGCCTGCCGACCAGTTGCAGGACGCGACGCTGACCACGAAGGACAATGTCGCCCAGTTCATCGAGAAGCATCCGTAACCGGCATCCTTGAGACAGCGCCACGATGTCAACTGAACCTCGCCAAAGCGAAAGCCCGCATAATGGGCTCTTCGTCAACGGGCTGAGCAAGAGCTACGGACCGGTGCAGGTCCTGGCCGATGCGAGCTTCGAGGTGCGGCCGGGCGAAGTCGTGGCGCTGCTCGGCGAGAACGGCGCCGGCAAGTCGACCGTCTCGAACATCATCGCCGGTTCGACCAAGCCCGATGCCGGCATCATCATCTGGCGGGGGGAGCCCTATTCCCCCGCCAATCCCGCCGCGGCCATCGAGGCCGGCGTCGGCATGATCCACCAGGAATTGAAGCTGCTGCCTGACCTGTCGGTGGCGGAGAACGTCTATGTCGGACGCCTGCCGATGCGCGGCGGCCGCATCGACCGCGCAACCATGAACGCGAAGGCCTCGGCGCAGTTGAAGCGCCTCGGCCTCGACGTCTCGCCCGAGCGCAAGGTGCGCACGCTGCGCGTCGCGGCGCAGCAGCAGGTCGAGATCGCCAAAGCGCTGGCGCTGAACGCCGAGCTTTTGATTCTCGACGAGCCGACCGCCGCGCTCGGCGGCGAAGAGACGGAACTGCTGTTCAAGCAGATCCGCAAGCTCAAGGCAGAAGGCATGTCCTTCATCTATATCAGCCACCGCCTCGACGAGATCGCGCAGATCGCCGACCGCGTAGTGGTGATGCGCGACGGCCGCATCGTCGCCCGGCACGAGCGCGCCGACATTCCGGTGCGCACGGTCGTCGAGCAGATGGTCGGGCGCAGCGTCGAACGCATGTTCCCGAAGCTCTCACCGCCCGGCGACAAGACGGTGCTCGAAGTCGAGAACCTGTCCTCGCCCGAGCGCAGCTTCAACAACGTTTCCTTCTCGGTTAGATCGGGCGAAATCCTCGGCATCGCCGGGCTGATCGGCGCCGGACGCACGGAACTGGTCAGGGCAATTGCCGGCGCCGATCCGATCTCCTCTGGCTCGGTGCGTGTGGCCGGTCAGCCGATAAGCCTCAGCGGGCCAGCGGCCGCTATCGAGGCCGGCGTCGTTCTGGTGCCGGAGGATCGCAAGGAACAGGGCGTGGTGCTCGAACAGACGATCGGCGAGAACCTTGCCATCGGCAATTTCGACCATGTCGCGCCGAGGGGCTGGGTGTTTCCGAAGGCCGTGCAGAGGTTTGCCGAGGCCGGCATTTCGAGGCTCGGCGTCAAAGGCCGGCCGAACCAGGCGGTGGGCAAGCTGTCGGGCGGCAACCAGCAGAAGGTGATCATCGCCAAATGGGTGTCGCGACCGCCCAAGGTGTTCATCCTCGATGAGCCGACACGCGGCATCGACGTCGGCGCGCGCGCGGCGATCTATGATGTCATCGCCGACCTCGCGCGCTCAGGCATGGCCGTGGTGGTGGTGAGCTCCGACCTCGAGGAAGTGCTGGGGCTTTCGCACCGCGTGCTGGTGCTGAGCCGCGGCCGCCAGCGCGGCATCCTCGATCGCGACGAGGCCAGCAATGTCGCCGTGATGGAACTCGCGACGAGCTGAGGCACGACGAAACGCAACCCCGGGGAATCGGAACAAAGCGCAGCAGGTGATATCCTCCCAGGCACCGGAACGCGCGGGGCGCCAGCAGGGACTGGCGCCCCTTCTTTCAGGGAGAGAGGGAGAGAGATGAAACTGTTCGATCTTCACGGCGACGTGGCGTTGGTGACCGGCGCCGGCAGCGGCATCGGCCAGGCAATCGCCATCGGGCTCGCGGAGGCCGGCGCCGATGTCGCCTGCTTCGGCCACAGCTCGAAAGGCGGGCTGGAAGAGACGGCCGACAAGATCAGGGCGCTCGGCCGCAAGGTGCTGGTGCTGATCGGAACGGTGACGTCCGCAGGTGACCTGGCGGCCGCCATCGAGCGCACCGAAAAGGTGCTCGGCGCGCTGACGATCGCCGTCAACAACGCCGGCGTCGCCGGAGCCGAACCCGCCGAGACGCTGCCGATGGAAAAATGGCAGAAGCTCTACGACGTCAATGTCAGCGGCGTGTTCCTGTCCTGCCAGGCCGAAGCGCGGGTCATGCTGCCGCGCCGCAAGGGCTCGATCATCAACATCGCCTCGATGTCGGGCACCATCGTCAACCGCGGCCTGACGCAGGCGCACTACAACTCGTCGAAGGCGGCCGTAATCCATATGTCGAAGAGCCTCGCCATGGAGTGGGCCGATCGCGGCCTGCGGGTCAATGTGGTGAGCCCCGGCTATACGCTGACGCCGATGAACAAGCGGCCGGAGGTCGCCGAGCAGGTAAAAATCTTCGAGCGCGACACGCCGATGGGCCGCATGGCGACGCCGGAAGAGATGGTCGGCCCAACCGTGTTCCTAGCGAGCCGGGCCGCGAGTTTCGTCACCGGCATCGACCTCATCGTCGATGGCGGCTTCGTCTGTTGGTAGGGAGAGAAAATGCAGAAGCGTTTTGAAGGAAAGACAGCGGTCGTCACGGGCGCCAGCGGCGGCATCGGCGCCGCGATGGCCAGGCGCTTCGCGTCGGAAGGCGCGGCGGTCGTGGTCAGCGCCATCGACCCACGCGTCGACGAGATCGCGGCGAGCTTGAAAGCCTCGGGCGCGAAGGTCGCCTCGATGCGCATGGATGTGACCAAGAGGAACGAGGTCTCCGCACTCTACGATCTCGCCGAAAAGGAATTCGGCCGCGTCGACATCTCTATCCAGAACGCCGGTGTCATCACCATCGCTAAGATCGAGGCGATGACGGAGACCGATTGGGATAAGGTGATGGCGGTGAACACCAAGGGCGTGTTCCTGTGTTGCCAGGAAGCCATCGCGCGCATGCGCAAGCATGGTGAGGGGGGCCGGCTGATCAACACGGCTTCCGGCCAGGCGCGGCAGGGTTTCATCTACACGCCGCATTACGCAGCCTCGAAGTTCGGCGTCGTCGGCATCACCCAGAGCCTCGCCAAGGAAGTGGCCAAGGAAAAGATCACCGTCAACGCCATCTGCCCCGGCATCATCGACACCGACATGTGGGCCTATAATGACGCTGCCTGGGGCAAGCTGCTCGGCAACTACGAGCCGGGCGAGCTGATGGCGGAATGGGTGAAGAACATCCCTATGGGCCGCGCCGGCAGCGGCGAGGATGTTTCCGGCCTGGTGAGCTTCCTCGCCAGCGACGACGCGGCCTACATCACCGGACAGACCATCAACGTCGACGGCGGCCTGATCATGTCGTGAGATCCCAGGGCTGAGGCACAGGCTGCGGGTCCAGCCTGTCGTCCGGTACCTCGCGCCGCATCGGACGATTTTCGTTGCCAACCCCGCGACATAAGAAGGCTTGCCGCCATCGGTGCGCTCCTGTATCGCCACCAGATATGTTCACCGTGAGTGAAATGAATCGGCGGAAAGTTGAGGTGCGCCATGGCGAAAAAGACTTCCAAAATCAAGCCTGCCGGCGTGGCCACCAAAGGCAAGCGGTTGCCGAGCGCCTCGGTCGACGGGCGAACCGTCCGAACCATCCGCACGCCGCTGACGCAGGACCCGCATGCGATCCGCGACACGCGCGAGAAGGTGCTGGAGGTGGCGATCGGCCATGAGGTGCGCTCCTTCCGCAAGAAGCTCGGCATCACCGTCGCCGATCTCGCGGCCGCCACCGACATTTCGTTGGGCATGCTGTCCAAGATCGAGAATGGCATCACCTCGCCTTCGCTGACCACGCTGCAGGCGCTATCGCGGGCGCTCGGCGTTCCTCTAACCGCCTTCTTCCGCCGCTTCGAAGAGGAACACAGCGCGGTCTTCGTCAAGGCCGGCGAAGGCCTCGATGTCGAGCGGCGCGGCACGCGCGCCGGCCACCAGTACAATCTGCTCGGCCATATCGGCGCAAACACAAGCGGGGTCGTCGTCGAGCCCTACATGATCACGCTGACCGAGGACTCGGACGTGTTCCCGACCTTCCAGCATGCGGGCATGGAGTTCCTCTACATGCTCGAGGGCGAGGTCGTGTACCGGCATGGCAGCAACCTCTACCCGATGAAACCGGGCGACAGCCTGTTCTTCGATGCCGACGCGCCGCACGGACCGGAAGAGCTGACGCAGCTGCCGATGCGTTACCTCTCCATCATCTGCTATCCGCAGAACAGCACGAGCTGATCGTTTCGCAAGCCAAGGCAGCCGGTTTTTCAATCTCGCACTTGCCAAAGGTCCGAGTTCGCGATGCATTTCCGTCGGCATTTCTGCCGGCCCGCGCGGCTAGTGGTAATTTTCCTGCGGGCAAATAGTTTTATCCACAGGCAAGGGCCGGACCGCTGGTCCAACGTTTGCGCGACGCGAAACCGGCTTGACAATCTCGCGCTTCGGGCAGATTCTATGAAAAAAATTTCACTCTGTTGAAACAGTGGACGCTCGCCTGGCGAACTACCTCAAGGTGATGACGCGCAGACGATTGCCCGCGCCTGCGGCAAAAATCACCTGCACAATCTCGAGCCGAAAGATCTCTGCTCGCTTTCCATCGAAGCGGCGGCCATGGCCGGAGTGCCTCTCGCCGGCACCAACTGGATACCGGGGAGAACGGCTTCTGATCAATGAAGGGCCAAGACCCATGTGCCTTGGCCGACAAAAATGGGGAACTGACGTGACTAATGATCTTGCAGAATTCGCAAGGGCCAAAAACGTCAAATATTTCATGATCTCCTACACCGACCTGTTCGGTGGGCAGCGCGCCAAGCTGGTGCCGGCTCAGGCGATCGGCGACATGCAGAAGGACGGCGCCGGCTTTGCCGGCTTCGCGACATGGCTCGATCTGACGCCGGCGCATCCAGACATGCTGGCGAAGGTCGTCGAGGCGGTAGCGACCAGGCCGATATGATCGGTGACGGCGGCAAGCGCCGACAACAGCGTGAACGGCTCGAAGGAAGTCACCGTGTAGCTGCGCCGCAGCGCTTCGATCGGCATGTTCAGCACGGCCAGATGATCGGCCATGAAGAAGGAGTCGAACTTCGCCGCTTCGAGCGTCTGCGCAAAACGCTTCAGATGCACGAAATTGAAGTTGGCGTCGAGATAGGCGCCCGGGTAGCGCCAGGCGCCGCTATGAAGGCTGACGGGGCGCATGAAGGCGCCGAGACGCAATTGCTTTTTTTCAGCCATGCGAAGTGATCCAGCGATATCAGCGTTGCCGCTCCGTATCACCAGAGGATCGGACTGCAGCGGCCCGCTGAAAAGGAATTCTATTTTGCATGGCCGCTGCCGGGGAGCAATTTTGGCGCGTCGCAGGGCGAGACGCAGATCATCCGCCACCGGCTTGCGCCGATGGCGGATGATGCCGAGGTTGCCACCTTTTATTCCGCAGCCAGTGCCAGCTGCGGCCTTTCGATGCCTTCGATCTGTTCCGGCTCCGGCGCCTGCTCGTCGGTCTTGGCCTTCTTCGGCTCGCGGGCGAAGAACAGCGCGTAGCCCGCCGGCAGCACCAGGATGGTGAGCACGGTGGCGACGAGGATGCCGCCCATCATGGCGTAGGCCAGCGGGCCCCAGAACACGGCGCGCGAGATCGGGATCAGCGCCAGTACCGCCGTGAGCGCCGTCAGCATGATCGGCCGGAAGCGGCGCACGGCCGCGCCCACGATCGCCTCCGATCGCTCCATGCCCGCCGCGATATCCTGGTCGATCTGATCGACGAGGATGATCGAGTTGCGCATGATGATGCCGAGCAGCGCGATGACGCCGAGGATGGCGACGAAGCCGAATGGCGCGCCGCTGATCAGGAGCGCTGCCGCCGCACCGATGATGCCCAGCGGACCGGTGGCCAGCACCAGCATCGACTTGCCGAAATGCTGCAGCTGCACCATCAGCAATATGACGATGATGGCTAGCATGATCGGCGCCTTGGCGGCGATCGAGGCCTGGCTCTCGGCGGAGTCCTCGGCACCACCCTGGATCTCGATCTTGTAGCCGGGCGCCAGGCCCGCCCGCAGATCCTTCATGTCGTTATACATCTTGGTCACGACATCGTTCGACTGCACGCCGTCCGGCAGCGTGCCGCGCACGCTGATCGTCGGCAGGCGGTCGCGCCGCCACTCGATGCCCTGCTCCATCACGGGCACGACCTTGGCCACCTGCGACAGCGGCACCGAGCCGCCGAAGTCGGTCGGGATGTAGACCGAGTCGACCGAGGAAAGCAGATGACGGGTCGCATCCGGCTCGCGGGCGACGATCGAGACCGTCTCCTCGCCGTCGCGGAAATCGTCGAGCGGCGCGCCGGACATGGTGGCCTGCAGCATCTGGCGGATGCGCTGCGAAGTGACCCCGAGGGCGCGAGCGCGATCCTGGTCGATCACCAGCTTCATCGCCGGCACCGGCTCCAGCCAGTCGTCATGGACGGCGCCGAGCAGCGGGTTCGCCTGGAACCTGGCCTTCACCTCGTCGGCGATGCGGCGCACCTCCTTGCGGTCCGGGCCCATGACGCGCATCTGCACCGGCCAGCCGGTCGGCGGACCGAGGAAGAGACGATCGACCTTGGCGCGGATCGAGGGGAAGTCCTCAGCGAGAATCTTGCGCATCTTGACGATCAGCCGCTCGCGCGCCGGCTCGTCCTTGGCCATCACCAGGAGCTGGGCGAAATTCGGGTTCCTGAGCTGCTGGTCAAGCGGCAGGAAGAAGCGCGGCGCGCCTTCGCCGATATAGGTGGCGATGAAGCGCTTGTCGGGATCGTCCATCATCCTGGATTCCAGCGCCTTGGCCTGAGTCTCGACCTCCTTGATCGAGGTGCCTTCCGGCAGCCAGAGATCGACCAGGATCTCCGGACGTGACGACTGCGGGAAGAAGTTCTGCGGGATGAACTGGAAGGCCCACAGGCTGGTAGCGAAGGTGACCAGCGTCATCACCAGCACGATGATGCGGTGGCGCACGGCCCAGGTGACCGTCGCGCGCAGGCGTCGATAGAAGCGGGTGTCGAAGACGTCGTGATGGGTGCCGGCATGCTTGCGCTGCTTCAGGATCATGTAGCCCAGCCACGGCGTGAAATAGACAGCGACGAACCACGACACGACCAGCGCGATGCCGACGACGTAGAACAGCGTGCGCACATATTCGCCGGCAGTTGAGGCTGCAAAGCCGACCGGGATGAAGCCGGCGGTGGTGATCAGCGTGCCGGTCAGCATCGGGAAGGCAGTCGAGGTATAGGCGAAGCTTGCCGCCTCGATCTTGACCAGCCCCTCCTCCAGCTTCCGCTCCATCATCTCGACGACGATCATGGCGTCGTCGACCAGCAAGCCGAGCGCGATGATGAGGGCGCCGAGCGAGATGCGCTGCAGGTCGATGCCGATCTCGTACATGATGGCGAAGGTGGCGGCGAGCACCAGCGGAATGGCGATCGCGATCACCAAGCCAGAGCGCCAGCCGATCGACAGGAACGAGACGACGAGCACGATGAGCAGCGCTTCGCCGAGCGCCTCCATGAACTCGTTGACGGCATCCTTGACCACCTCGGGCTGGTCGGAGATCTGGTCGACCGCAACGCCGTAAGGCAGGCCTTCCTCGAAGCGCTTGTAGGTCGCCTCGACATCCTTGCCGACATCGCGGACGTTGAAGCCCTTGGCCATGACGACGCCGACCTGGACGCTCTCGTGACCGTTGAAGCGGAACTTGCGCTGGTAGGGATCCTCGAGGCCGGAGGTGACGGTGGCGATGTCGCCGAGCCGCGTCACCTGGTTGCCGGCGCGCAGCCTCAGCTCGCGGATGTCGGCCGCCTTGGCGACGTCGCCCTCCACTGAGATGCGGACCGAGCGCAGGCCGGTGTCGACCGAGCCCGCCGGATCGACGGCGTTCTGCCCTTTGACGGCGTTCTGCAGGTCGAGAATGGTCAGGCCGCGCTCGGCGAGCGCCTTGGAGGAGACGTCGATATAGATCTTCTCGGGCTGGTCGCCGATGATGACGGCCTTCTCGACGCCCGGCGTCGTCAACAGCATGTCGCGCGCCTGGATGGCGAACTTCTTCAGCTCCGGATAGGTGAAGCCGTCGCCGCTGATCGAATGCAGCGTAATGAAGGTGTCGCCGAACTCGTCGTTGAAATACGGCCCGAGCAATCCCTGCGGCAGTTCGTTGGCGATGTCGCCGACCTTCTTGCGCACCTGGTAGAAGGCGTCCTTCACCTCCTCGGCATTGGTGTCACCCTTGACCTGCAGGGTGATGATGGCGCTGCCGGCGCGGGTGTAGGAGCGGACGAAATCGAGATGCGGGGTCTCCTGCAGCTTTCGCTCGATCTTGTTGACGACTTGGTCCTCCATGTCCTGGATCGAGGCGCCGGGCCAGATCGCCTGCACCACCATGACGCGGAAGGTGAAGTCCGGGTCCTCCTTCTGGCCCATGCGCATCAGGCCGAGCGCGCCGGCCAGGATGATCAGCCCGAACAGGAAGCGCGCTATGCTCGGATGTCCGATCGCCCAACGCGAGAGGTTGAAGGGCCGCTTTTCAGTGCTGCTGTCGGTGGTCATGGCGCAAGTCCAGTCCAATTGGCCGGCAAGGCACGCTTGCCATCTATTCGTGAATCTCGGTCGGGTTTCCGGGCGGCGAGCACCTCAAGCGGAGAGAGACTCGCAATCGCGTTTGAAGCGGCATTGCTGCGGGGGAGCCAACGTGCCGGCATCTCGCGATCGGGGCGCTTGCCGCCCGGAACCCATGCCCTCCCCGGCCCGCGGCTCGCGCTGCGAGGGCGGGAAAGGCGTTCTTTCGCCTGGCCTAGGTTTTAGTTCGATGCATGTCGTTCTCCCAAAACCGCTTCGCACTTTTGGGCGACGAGCATCAGCGCAGGCTGCTGGTGGTGGCGGCGCCATCCTCCGCCGAGGCGGATTGCTGGGCGGCGTCGCCGGAAAGCTTGACCTTCAGGTTCTCGGCCATGAACTGCGTGCCCGCAGCCACCACCACGTCGCCCTGCTTCAGGCCATCGGCGACGGCGACGCCGTCGGCGGTGAAACTGGCAATCTTGATCGGACGCGGATGGACGGTGGCGCTGGCGCGGTCGACCGTCCAGACGATCTTCTTGCCGTCCTTCTCCGCCATGGCGGTCAGCGGGATCGAAACGAGCTCAGCCTTGCTGCCGACGGTCGCCTGCACATTGGCGGTCATGCCGAGCAGCACGCGCTGATCGTTGGGGAGCGAGACCCGAACCGCGAAGGTGCGCGACTGCGCATCGGCGCTGCCGGCGACCTCGCGGACCTTGCCGTCGAGGGTGAGCCCCTCGTCCGACCAGAAGCTCGCCTTGACCTCCTTGCCGGGCCGGAAGCCGGCGATGTCCATCTCCGGCACCGCGATCAGCACCTCCTTCTCGCCGTCGACGGCAACCGTCATCACCGGCGTGCCGGCGGCGACCACCTGGCCGATATCGGCGGAGGTGGCGGTGACGATGCCGGCCTTGCTGGCCTTGAGATCGGTGTACTGGACCTGGTTCTGCGCCTGGGCAAGCGCCGAACGGGCCGCGTCGCGTGTCGCGACCGCCTGGTCATAGCTCAGCGTCGCCTGATCGAGCTGCGACTTGGGCGCGAAATTCTTGGCATAGAGCTGCTCGGCGCGCTTCTTGGCGAGATCGACGGTCTCGACCTGACGCTCGGCGGCATCGAGGCTCGCCCTGGCGCTCTTCACCGACAATTCGTAGTCGGAGGGGTCGATGCGGGCGAGCACGTCGCCAGCGTTCACATGCTGACCGATGTCGACGAGGCGCTCGGTGACCTTGCCGGCGATGCGGAAGCCGAGATTCATCTCGGTGCGGGCGCGCACCGAGCCGGAATAGTCGAGCTGGCGGGTGGTCTCAGCCTCGCCGATCTCGACCACCTTGACCGGCCGGACAACTTCCTGGACGACCGCTGCCTTCTCCTGGCTGCAGCCGGCGAGCCCGAGCGCCGCGACAACGAGACCGGCGATCGGGAAGCCGGCGGCCGGCAGCCTGCGGAGGATGGAATTGGACAAAGACACCTTTGCACTCCCGAAACTGGAGACGATTTGTCGGCACCGGCGCCCAAAGGCAGCGGCTATTTCAAGGCTTTGATTGCGTAGTCGATGAGGTCGTCGGGCATCGCCCGGTTGGTCTTGGCAAGGCACTGCGCCACCATCTGCGGATGGCAAAGGATGATGGTGGAGGCGCCGAAGCAGCGCGAGGCGATCACCGGGTCCTGCTTCCTGAACTCGCCGGCCTCGATGCCCTCGCGGATCACGTCCGCCAACAGGTCATGGATACGGTCGATGTGCTTGTCGATGACGCCCCAGTCGCGCTCCATCGCGACGATGACCATCTCATGCACCTTCTGGTCGTCGAGCATGACCTCCAGCGTCATCTTGTACTGGGCGTGCACGTAACGCCGCAGCCGCTCCTCGGCGCTGAGCGGCAGGCGCGAGATCTCGTAGGCCATCGCGTAGCTGGCGCCGAGCATGCGGCCGCAGACGGCTTGGTGGATTTCGACCTTTGAGGCAAAGAAGCGGTAGATGTTGGCCGGCGACATGCCGAGCTCGCGGGCAATGTCGGCGACGTTGGTCTTGCCGTAGCCGTAGTGCCGGAACAAGCGCTCGGCGCAGTCGAGAATGCGCGTCACATTCTCCTGTCTGGCGGGGTCGGCCACGATGTTGGCGGCTTCTGACATAGCTCTCTGTCGCTTGACGAGTGACGAATTTCAATTTTCGTCACTCGTAAATCGAAAAGAGCGAAGAGTCAACGCGGATTCGATGTACGCGTACGGGTTGGTGACAGATGGTGACATTCGGGAGCGGCGAAGGACGCTAAGGAAGGCCAACTTTCCTGCGCCACGTTCCGTCACACCCCCTCTGGCCTGCCGGCCATCTCCCCCGCAAGGGGGGAGATTGGCAGCTTAGCTGGCGGAGCTCGGCCTGCAGCGTTAGCGATTGGCGAAAGCCGCGGCAACTTCCGATCTCCCCCCTTGCGGGGGAGATGTCCGGCAGGACAGAGCGGGGTGGGCGGGAACTCGACCCAAGACTTAAAGTCACCTAATGGCTCCCGCCCCCTTCGCCATTTCCCTCAGCCGGAATTTCTGGATCTTCCCCGTCGAGGTCTTCGGGATCTCGGCGAACACCACCGCCTTCGGCACCTTGAAGCGGGCGAGCAGGCCTCGGCAGTGCTCGATGATCTCGGCCTCGGTCGCGGTCTTGCTGGGCTTCAACTCGACATAGGCGACCGGCACCTCGCCCCATTTGTCGTCGGCGCGGGCCACCACGCCGCAGGAAGCGACCGAAGGGTGCTTGTAGAGCGCGTCCTCGACCTCGATGGACGAGATGTTCTCGCCGCCGGAGATGATGATGTCCTTGGAACGGTCCTTGAGCTGGATGTAGCCGTCGGGATGCATGACGCCGAGGTCGCCGGAGTGGAACCAGCCGCCGGCGAAGGCCTCGTCGGTCGCCTTGCGGTTCTTCAGATAGCCTTTCATGACGATGTTGCCGCGGAACATGACCTCGCCGAGGGTCTCGCCGTCGGCCGGTGTCTCCGTCATCGTCTCAGGGTCCATCACCGTCAGCCCCTCGAGCGCGGCATAGCGCACGCCCTGGCGCGCCTTCTTCGCCGTCCTCGGTCCCTTCTCCAGCCCGTCCCACTCATTGTGCCATTCGTTGACGACCGCCGGCCCGTAGGTCTCGGTCAGACCGTAGAGGTGGGTGACGGCGAAGCCCGCATCGGCCATGCCGGAAAGCACCGCTTCCGGCGGCGGCGCGGCGGCTGTGTTGAAGGTGACGGTCTGCGGGAACTGGCGCTTGTCTTCCTCCCTGGCGTTTATCAGCACCGACATGACGATCGGCGCGCCGCAGAGATGGGTGACGCCATGGTCGGCAATCGCGTCATACATCGGCTTTGCCCGCACCCAGCGCAGGCAGACATGGGTGCCGGCCTGCACGGCGAGTGTCCACGGAAAGCACCAGCCGTTGCAGTGGAACATCGGCAGCGTCCAGAGATAGACCGCATGCTTGGCCATGCCGGCATGGATGGTGTTGGTGTAGGCCATCAGGGCAGCGCCGCGATGGTGGTAGACGACGCCCTTCGGGTTGCCGGTGGTGCCCGAGGTGTAGTTGAGCGAGATGGCGTCCCACTCGTCGTCCGGCATCGACCAGGCATAGGTCTCGTCACCGCCGGCGACGAAGTCCTCGTAATCGACCGTGCCGATCCGCTCGCCTTTCGGATAGGGCGCGTCGACGGCATAGTCGGGGTCGTCATAGTCGATCACCAACGGCTTGGCCTTGGCCAATGCCAGCGCTTGCCTGACGGCGCCGGAGAACTCCCGGTCGACGATCAGCACCCTGGTGTCGGCATGGTCGAGCTGGAAGGCGATGACGGCAGCGTCGAGGCGGGTGTTCAGCGAATGCAGCACCGCCTTCACCATCGGCACGCCGAAATGGGCTTCCAGCATTGGCGGCGTGTTCGACAGCATCACCGTCACCGTATCGCCCTTGCCGATGCCGTGCTTCGACAGCGCCGAGGCGAGCTTCAGCGAACGGCGCCAGAACTCGCGGTAGGAGATGCGCTGGCTGCCATGGATGATGGCGACATGATCGGGATAGGTTTTGGCCGCGCGCTCCAGATAAGTGAGCGGCGTCAGCGGCTGGTGATTGGCGGCGTTCCGGTCGAGATCCTGTTCGTAGGGATTGGCCATCCCATCCTCCCCAAAAGTCTTTTCCAGTTTTCTAACCGCAGGCCCGCGATCATGCCATCCCCCTGATCGACCGGGAAATGCTATGAAATGCACATCTGCTAGAATGCCCGTCTCGATCAGGCCGTTGCGGTAGGCGATTTCGCCTCGTCGTCCTGATTTGACTTTTGTCGAGAGCCGTGACTAATGTCAGCCGAGGAGGCGGCATGGCGATCAGACCGGCAGAACAGCTCATCCATAAGGCCGCCTGGCTTTACTATGCGCATGGCCTTCGCCAGGACGAGGTGGCGAACCAGCTCAAGATCTCGCGCGCATCGGTCGCCATGTATCTGCGCAAGGCGCGCGAGACGGGCATCGTCAACATCTCGACCTCGACGCAGCTTTTCACCGACGATGTCATGGCGCGCAGGCTGGAGGATGCCTTCAAGCTCGACGCCGTCTGGATCGCGCCGGAAAACGCCTATGTCGCCGACCCGTCAACCGACATCGCGGTGCTGGCGGCAAGCGTCTTTTTGGAGCTGGTGAAGAAGGGCGACCGCATCGGCGTCGCCTGGGGCCGCACCGTCTACACCATCGCCGACATCATGTCCTATGCCGACCTGCAGGATGTCACCGTGGTGCAGCTCTGCGGCAATCTCGGCGCGCCCTATTCCTACCGTCCCGACCAGTGCACGATGGAGATCGCGCGGCGGCTGAACGCAAAGGGCCTGAATTTCTACGCGCCTTTGGTACTGTCGAGCGAGGAGCTGGCGCAAGGCCTGCGCGCCGAGCCGGTGATCCGCGACCAGCTCGCCGGCATCGGCGACTGCGATCTGGCGCTCTATTCCGTCGGCGCGGTCGACGCCGACAGCCATCTGGTGAAATGCGGCGCGCTGACGCCGGCCGAAATGGCAGCACTGCGCAGCCAAGGTGCTGCCGGCGTCATCGCCGGGCAGATCATCGACGACAAGGGCGAGGCGCTCGACTGCAGCTACAACAGGCGGGTCATCTCCGCCGAGCTCGCCTCGCTGCGCGCCATCGGGAAGCGGCTGATGGTGGTGCAGGAGGATAGCAAGTTCGAGCCGCTGCTGGCGGCAATCGCCGGCGGGCTTTGCACGCATCTGGTGGTCGGCGCGCATATGGCGGCGCGCCTTATCGAACACGCCGGGGCCGCAAGCAAAAAGGCCCCGTAGGAAACAGCCCTCGCCGCTTCTGTCATCAAGACGTCGCGGCTTCCTGTTCAAGAGCACAAAAAGACGGAATCGGACGGAACGAAATGAAGAACCTTTGGAACGACGCCGACGCGGAAAAGATGGTTGCCGACTATGCGAAGAGGGGCGTCGGCGGCGACCTCGCGCTGCGCGTCTACACGACCCGGCTGCTGGGCGGCGAGCCGCGGCTGGTGCTGCATGGAGGCGGCAACACCTCCTGCAAGACCAAGGCCACCGACCTCGTCGGCGACGAATGGGATGTGCTCTGCGTCAAGGGCAGCGGCTGGGACATGGCCGTCATCGAGCCGCAAGGCCTGCCGGCGGTGAAGATGGGCGCGCTCATCAAGGCGCGCTCGCTGGACAAGCTCTCCGACGAGGACATGGTGGCGCTGCAGCGCTCCAACCTCATCGACCCCGCCTCCCCCAACCCGTCGGTCGAAACGCTGCTGCACGCCTTCCTGCCGCACAAATTCGTCGACCACACGCATTCGACCGCGATCCTTGCCATCGTCGACCAGGAGGACAGCAAGGCGCTGGTGAAGACGGTGTTCGGCGACAAGATGGGTTATGTGCCCTACATCAAGCCGGGCTTCGACCTCGCCAAGGCCGCGGCGGAAGTCTTTGACGCCGACCCGAGCGTCGAGGGCCTGATCCTCGACAAGCATGGCATCTTCACTTTCGGCGACGATGCCAGGCAGGCCTATGACCGGATGATCCATTATGTGAACGTCGCCGAGGACTATGTCGCCAAGAACGCCAAGCCGCAGGCGGCCAAGGCGGCGCTGCCGGCGAAGCTCGCGAGGCCCGGCGACATCGCGCCGATGCTGCGTGGCGCGGTGGCCGTGGCGCGCGGCGAAGGACGCTTCGACCGCATGATCAGCGACTTCCGCACGTCCGACGCGATCGTCGATTTCATCAATTCGGCCAGGATCGCCGAGCTGGCCGGCCGTGGCGTGTCGACGCCCGATCTTTCGATCCGCATCAAGACCGGCCCGATGGTGGTGCCGGCGCCCGACGCCGACACGCTCGGCGATTACAAGGACGTCATCCGCGGCCATGTCGAGACCTTCGCCAAGGACTATCGTGCCTATTTCGACACCAATGACGCGCTGGACGACGTCAAGCGCACGATGCTCGACCCGATGCCGCGCCTGACCTTGGTTCCCGGCCTCGGCATGTTTGGCCATGGCCGCACGCTGAAGGATGCCAAGATCGCCTCCGATGTCGGCGAGATGTGGATCGAGGCGGTGTGCGGCGCGGAAGCCATCGGCAGTTTCCAGCCGCTGTCCAAGGCGGACCTCTTCCCGCTCGAATACTGGTCGCTGGAGCAGGCGAAGCTCGCTTCCAACAAGCCGAAGCCGCTGACCGGCCAGGTGGTGCTGATCACCGGCGGTGCAGGCGCCATCGGCGCCGCGACGGCGAAGCTGTTCGCCGCCAATGGCGCGCATGCCGTCATCGTCGACCTCGATCCGGCCAAGGCCGCCGAGGCGGCGAAGGCGGCCGGCAACAACTCGATCGGCGTCGGCGCCGACATCACCAACCCGGCCGAGATGCGCGCCGCCTTCGACAAGGCCGTCGCCGTCTATGGCGGCGTCGACATCCTGGTCTCGAATGCCGGTGCGGCCTGGGAAGGCCGGATCGGCGAGCTCGACGACGCGCTCCTGCGCAAGAGCTTCGAGCTCAACTTCTTCGCCCACCAGTCGGCGGCGCAGAACGCGGTGCGCATCATGCTGGAACAGGGCACGGGCGGCGTGCTCCTCTTCAACACCTCCAAGCAGGCGGTCAATCCCGGACCGAAGTTCGGCGCCTACGGCCTGCCAAAGGCGGCGACGCTGTTCCTGTCCAGGCAATACGCGCTGGACTATGGCGCCTATGGCATCCGCTCCAATGCGGTGAACGCCGACCGCATCCGCTCCGGGCTTCTGACTGACGCCATGATTGCCAGCCGCTCCGGCGCGCGTGGCGTCTCGGAGAAGGAATACATGTCCGGCAACCTGCTCGGACAGGAAGTGACGGCCGACGACGTGGCGCAGGCCTTCCTGCACCAGGCGCTCGCCGAACGCACCACAGCCGACGTGACGACGGTGGATGGCGGCAACATCGCCGCGGCGCTGCGCTGACGAAGCAAAGACGTGCCGTTTGGAGCAGTACGTCGTTTCACGAAACGACGAACTGCTCCAAACTCTTTGTGGTCGACGCAATTTCGGACGGAAGCCCCGTTTCGCTCCTTGTCCTGGAAAACTGCTCCAACTGGTCAAATTCCCGCTCCAATCCTTCGCTTATTGCTCAGACAGCTTTGAGGGGATGTCTTGCATCTCGCGTTCGAGGCGCAAGACTGGAGTGATCATGCAATCCAGGGAAGTGCCTTATTTCAGCCAATGGGAATCGCCCGAGATGACCTTGCCACTGCTTGCGGAAGGGCCGGCGGCCCTGCGGCGCGATCCGCTATGGCGCAACTCCGGCGCGGAGACGGTCGAGGACTATGTCCGCTGGGCCGTCAATGTCTGCGGCATGGCCTGCCTGAAAATGATCCTTGCCGCGCGAGGTGAAATCCACCCTACGTTGGAGCTTGCCCGCGCCTGCACGGCCTATGGCGGCTATGTCGTCAATGACGGTGACGGTTCGATCAAAGGGTTGATCTATGAACCCTTTGTCAGTTTCGTGCGCGAACGGTTCGGCCTATCTGCCGAGACGACGACGAATGTCGATGCGGCCATGATGCCCGGACTTCTTTCCAGATGGCGTTATTTCATCGCCTCCGTGCATCCCGGCATCCGCTGGCCCGAGCGCGAGCCGCCAGCGAAGGGCGGGCATCTGGTGCTGGTGACGGCGGCCTCGCCGGGCGAAATCCGTTTCCACAACCCGTCCGGCCATGACGAGCCAAGCCAGGTGAACGCCACGCTGCCGCTGGCAGCTTTCGATCGCTTCTTCGCCAATCGCGGCATCGCCGTCGATTTCCAATCCTGATCATTGCTGGAGATGTCCGTGGCCGCGAAGAGATTGCGTATCGGTGTGCTGTTCGGCGGTCGCTCCGCCGAGCACGAGGTGTCGCTGCTTTCGGCGGCCAATGTCATGAACGCGCTCGATCCGGCAAAATACGATGCCGTTCCGATCTTCGTCACGCGCGAGGGCCAGTGGCTGCTGAGCAGCTTCCAGGACGGCGCGCTGGCGACACCTTCAAGCGGGACCGAGATCTGCCTGGTGCCGGGCGGGCATGGACGGACGCTGGCCATTCCGGCCGGCGGGCCATCGCATGAACTGCCCGCCATCGATATCCTGTTCCCGGTCCTGCACGGTCTCCACGGCGAGGACGGCGCCGCGCAAGGGCTGGCGGAAGTAGCGCAAGTGCCGCTTGCCGGCTGCGGCATCCTGGGTTCCGCCACGGCGCTCGACAAGGATATCGCCAAGCGGCTGCTGAAGGCGGCAGGAGTGCCTGTCGCGCGTTCGGTGACGATCGACAGGGGCGCAGCACCTTCCCTCGCCGTGCTGGAAGATCAGCTTGGTCTGCCGCTGTTCATCAAGCCGGCGCGGCAAGGCTCGTCGGTCGGCGTCGCAAAGGTCAATGCCAGCCAGGAATTCGATCGGGCGCTCGAGGAAGCCTTCCGGCACGATCGCAAGCTGCTGGCGGAGGAATTCGTTCGTGGCCGCGAGATCGAGTACAGCGTGCTGGAAGATCCCGACGGCGAACTCTTCGTCTCACGACCGGGCGAGATCGTGCCCGCCGAAAGTCACGGCTTCTACAACTACAATGCCAAGTATATCGACGAAAATGGCGCGGCATTAATCGTGCCCGCCGAACTGCCGCCGGAGGTCGAGAAAGCCATGCGCGACATGGCCGCCAAGGCCTTCAGGGCCGTCGGTTGCGACGCCATGGCCCGTGTCGACTTTTTCCTGATGCCGGACATGACGTTCCTGGTCAACGAACTCAACACCATTCCCGGCTTCACCAACATCAGCATGTACGCCAAGGCGATGGCGGCAAGCGGGGTCAGCTACCCGGAGGTGATCGACAGGCTGGTGGCGCATGGGCTCGCCAGGGCCGCGCGGTCGGCCTGAGAGCCAAAAAAGAGCGGCCCGAGACCCGCTCTTTTCTCCGGTTATTAGCGCGTCGCGCAAAACCGCCTCACGCGAGGCGCTCTGGTCATATTTCGTCGGTCGGCGCCGCCCCTCATTGCCCTGCCGGGCATTTCTCTCCGTATAGTGACGGGGAGAAAGACGGTGTTATCGACGGTTTCGCCACTCTCCACCGTTGCAGGAAAGGCGCCAAGGTTGCGGCCATCCCCTTCTCCCTGTCACTATACGGGGAGAAGGGGCCGGCAGGCGGATGAGGGGCGGCGCGACGTTTCTATGCTGCCAATAGCGCGCAGCGCGACGCGCTTAGAACCCGGACTTACTTCGCGTTCGGGTTCGGCATCCAGGCCGGCATCGCGACATCGGCATGGGCGAACTGCGGCAGCTTGGCCGACAGGTCCTCCATGTTCTTGATGTCCTTGTCGATGAGCTCCTTCTGGGTGATCAGCGTCGGCGGCACGATGACGTTGTGGCCGGGATCCTCGCCGGCGAGCAGCTGCGCCAGCGCGCGCACCGAGACCTGACCGACGACGGCCGGGTTGGTGGCGGCGGTGGCGGCCCAGGCGCTGTCCGGCTCGCGCATCGCGGCGATATCCGAGGTCGAGATGTCGGCCGAGTAGATCTTGATGCCCTTGTTCAGACCCGCCTCGTCGACGGCGATCTTCACGCCCTTGGCGAACTCGTCATAGGGCGCGAACATCACCTTGATGTCGGGATGCGCCTGCAGCACCGAGCGAGCCTGGTTGGCGACGGAATTGGCGATCGGGTTGTCGAGCGTGCCGAACTGCGCAACCTCGCTGACGCCGGAGTACTTCTTCTTCACATCGACCCAGGTCTCGTTGCGGCGGTCGAGCGGCGCAATGCCGGCGACATAGACATAGCCGGCCTTCCAGCTCTCGCCATTGTCCTTGACCGCCTGCTCGAGCGCGAGCTTTGCCAAGTCGCGGTCGGACTGCTCGATCTGCGGGATCTTCGGGTTCTCGACATTGACGTCGAAGGCGACGACCTTGATGCCGGCGTCAACCGCACGCTGGGCGGCGTCCTTCATCGATTCCGTCAGGCCGTGCTGGATGATGATGCCCTGCACGCCGAGCGCGATCGCCTGGTCGACCATGTCGGCCTGGAGCGCGGCGTCCTGGCGGCTGTCGAGCACGCGCAGGTCGATGCCGAGCGCCTTGGCCTGCGCCTCGACGCCGGAGAGATAGGCCTGGAAGAAGTCGCCGGTCGAAAGGTACCGCACCAGCGCGATCTTGACGCCCGGCTTGTCGAACGGCGCCGGGCGGTCGGCCGCCAGAGCCGTCCCCTGCATCAGCAGCGCCGCGCCCGCGAGGCCGAGTGCGGCCTTCCCCAAAAGTCTTCTCGTGATGCTCACGTCGATTTCCTCCGTTGTTTATGCCCCGGTCGAAACTATCTCTTGCCCCTGCCGGAAAGGGCGAAGGTGAAGACAAGGGCGACGACTAGCACGGCGCCCTTGACGAAATCCTGCGTGTAGTAAGGGGCGTTCATCATCGTCAGGCCTTGCAGCAGGACGCCGACGAACACCGCGCCGACGGCCGTGCCGAAGGCGTTGGGCTTGGCGGCGCCGAGCACCGCGTAGCCGATGAGCGCCGCGGCGACAGCGTCGAGCAGCAAATTATTACCCGAGGCGATGTCGCCGCGTCCAAGCCGGGCGGCGAGCAAAATCCCGCCGATCGAGGCAAAAACTCCCGAAATGACGTAGGCCCAGATTTTGTATGCCTTGACAGGCGCGCCGGCGAGTTCGGCGGCGCGTTCGTTGCTGCCGACGGCATACATCATGCGGCCGAAGCGGGTGTATTCGAGGAAGAACCAGATCAGCACCGCGAGCGCGACAAGTACCACCACCGAGACCGGGATCAGGCTCGGGATGAAGAAGTCGATGCGGTGGCGGCCGAGCGCCAGGAAGGCTTCCGAGAACTTGCCGTTGGCGACCGAACCGTCGGGCATCGTCATGCCGGTGGCGATCGAGCGGCCCTCGGTCGGGATGCGCTGCAGGCCGAGCAGCAAAAACATCATGCCGAGCGTGGCGAGCAGGTCCGGCACGCGCATATAGACGATCAGCCAGCCGTTGATCAGGCCGACGACCACGCCGATGACCAGGCAGGCAATCACGGCGACGATGGCGTTCTGTTCCAGCACCACCATGGCGTATGACGCCGCCATCATGGCGCTGGTGGCGACCGAGCCGATCGACAGGTCGAAGCCGCCGACGACGAGCGTCGCGGTGACGCCGAGCGCCAGCACGCCGGTGATCGCCACCGACTGGAAGATGAAGACGGCGCTCTGCGGCGAGACGAAACCATCTGCGGCGACCGCGAAATAGCCGATCAGGCCGAACAAAAGAACGATGAAGCCGTAGCGGATGGCATAGTCACGCAACGTCATCGATCGCTCCCGCTCTGCTGCCCTCTCCGCCAAACTGGAACTCATGCCTGCACTCCAAGTCTCGTCATCGGTGCGACCTCACGCCGTGCCGTGCAGCGGCCCGCCGGCCACTTGCGCCAGCAGGCGGTCGAGGTCGATATCGGCGTTCCTGTGCTCGCCGACGATCGTGTGTTCCGACATCACCAGGATGCGGTCGGCGGTCTCCAGCGCTTCGTCGATCTCGGTGACGAAAAGCAGCGTCGCGCGGCCATCGGCGCTTGCCCTCAGCTTGGCGGCGATGTCGCGCCTTGCCGAGATGTCGACGCCCTGAAACGGCTCGTCGAGGATGAACAGGCGCGAGGCCTGCGACATCCAGCGCGCCACCATCACCTTCTGCTGGTTGCCGCCCGAAAGCGCCGAGAGCTCGTCCTTCTCGGAGCGGCAGACGATGCCGAGCTCGTCGATCTGGCGGCGAGCGGCGACGCGCTCGGCGCGGCGCCTCATGACGGCGAAGTCCGACATGCGCTTGAGGAAAGGTAGGCTGATGTTGCGCTCGATGTTGAAGCCGCCGACGATGCCGCTCATCGCGCGGTCCTTGGCGACGAGGAAGACGCCGGCGGCAATGGCCTCGCGCGCCGATCGCGGCGCATAGGGCCTGCCGTCCATATGCATGATGCCGGCAAGCGGCCTGCGCACGCCGAACAGCGTCTCGGCCAGCGCCGTCTTGCCGACGCCGACCAAGCCGGTGATCGCCACCACCTCGCCAGCGCCGAGCGTCATCGAGATCGGTTTCGCGCCCGGCGAAAGCTGCAGGCCTTCGGCAGTGAAGACCGCGCGCGCCGAGTTTCTGGCGACGACCCGGTCGAGATGGATCTTGCGGCCGAGCATGGCGTTGACGGCCCCCTCATAGTCGAGCGGCTTCTTGTCGAAGATGCCGGAGATGACGCCGTCGCGCATCGAGACGATGCGGTCGGCAAGCCGCCTTATGTCGGACATGCGGTGCGAGATGTAGAGGATGGCGACACCCTGCCCGCGCAGCCGGTCGATGAGCGAGAACAGCCGGTCGGCTTCGGCGCTCGACAGCGAGGAGGTCGGCTCGTCGAGGATCAGCACCTTGGGCTGGTGCGCCATGGCCCGCGCAATCGCCACCATCTGCCGGTCGGCGAGCGAAAGGTCGGCGACACGCGCCCTAAGGTCGATGGCGAGCCCCATGCGGTCGGCGACGGTGCTGGCCTCGGCGCGGACATTGGCAGGCTTGAACAGCAGCGAGGCGCCCTTGCCGCTCAACCGGTCGAGCGTCAGGTTGGTAGCGACGTCGAGGTCTGCGACCACGCCGTCATTGATGTTCTGATGCACGGTGACGACGCCGGCGCGGATGGCTTCCGCCGGCGTGACGGGATCGAATGCCTTGCCGGCGAGCCGCATGGTCCCTCCGCCGCGCTCATAGACGCCGCTGATGATCTTGACCAGCGTGGACTTGCCGGCACCGTTGGCGCCCATCAGCACGGTCACCTCACCGGCATGCAATTCCACCGAGATGCCGCCAAGCACCTCGTTCTGGCCGAAGGATTTCCTCAGGCCCTCCACACGGAACACGGCATCTGCGCCCATTCGTTCCTCCCTGACCATGACGCTATGGGCTCGTTCGGCAATTGTCAACACGATTGACAATTGCCAGAGCTCTCCCTAGCTTGGCGCCGCCGTCGTGGCTCCGCTATCGTTGGCGACCACGATCAGGAGGGGTGAGGATGACCGAGAAGAAGCCGTTCGAAGCATTATCTGTGGAGACGCTGCCGAAGCGCCTCGGCGAGACCACCGCGCTGACCGAGCGTATCGGCAGGGATGCCGGCCAGTGGAAAGTGCGCGAGGTCGGCGATGGCAATCTCAACCTCGTCTTCATCGTCGAAGGCGACAAGGGGGCGGCTGTGGTGAAACAGGCGCTGCCCTACGTGCGGCTGGTTGGCGACAGCTGGCCGCTGCCGCTCAAGCGTTCCTTCTTCGAATATCATGCGCTGACCAGGCAAGAGCGCCGAGCGTCGGGCTCGGTGCCGGCGATCTACCATTTCGACGAGGCCCAGGCGCTGATCGTGATGGAGTATCTCGCGCCGCCCTACATCATCCTGCGGCGCGCGCTGATCGAGGGACGCGAGCTGCCGAACATCGCGCGCGACATCGGCCTGTTCATGGCTCGCACGCTGTTCCGCGGCTCCGACCTGTCGATGGTGACAAGAGAGCGCAAGGCCGATCTCGCGCTCTTCGCCGACAATGTCGAGCTCTGCGAGATCACCGAGAACCTGGTGTTCTCCGACCCCTATTTCGACGCCGAGATGAACCGGCACACCAGCCCGCAGCTCGACGGCCTGGTCGCCGAACTGCGTGCCGACCGCGACCTCAAGGTCGAGGCGCAGCGGCTGAAGCACCTCTTCGCCGCCAATGCCGAGACTATGCTGCATGGCGACCTGCATTCGGGCTCGATCATGGTGACCGACAGCGAGACCCGGATGATCGATCCGGAATTCGCCTTCTACGGCCCGATCGCCTTCGATGTCGGCATGCTGCTCGCCAATTTCTGGATGGCCTACTTCTCGCAGCGCGGCCATGAGGAGAAAGGCAGCCGCGATTCGATGCGCGCCTATCTGCTCGAGGTGACCGCCGAGACCTGGGCCGTCTTCCGCGCCGAGTTCTCGCATCTGTGGCGCACCGAGCGCACCGGCATCCTCTACCAGAAGACCCTGTTCGAGGCGCAAGGCGACAGGCTCGGCGCCGAGCAGGCGCTCGACCACATGCTTTCCGGCATCTGGACCGACCTGCTCGGCTTTGCCGGCATCGAAGTGCACAGACGCATCCTCGGCCTCGCCCACAATGCCGATTTCGAGACCATTGCCGACCCGGACCTGCGCGCCACATGTGAGGCCAAGGCGCTGCGCTTCGGCCGCCACATCGCCGTCAACCGGCGTCAGATCCACAGCATCGACGAGGTCAACTCCCTGGCCGCGCTGATCGAACGGGAGAGCAGAATTTGAACGTCGGCGAGCACCACTACCGCACCATCTGGCTGAGCGACGACGAGCGTTCGGTCGAGATCATCGACCAGCGCTGGCTGCCGCATGAGTTCCGCATCGAGAGGATCGGAACCGTCGACGGCATCGCCGCCGCGATCCGCGACATGTGGGTGCGCGGCGCGCCGCTGATCGGCGTCACCGCCGCCTATGGCGTCGCCATCCAGATGACCGACGATCCGTCGGACGAAGCGCTCGACACGGTGTGGGAAACGCTGCACAGGACACGGCCGACGGCGATCAACCTGCGCTGGGCGCTGGACGAGATGCGGCGCTTCCTGAAGCCGCTGCCGCCAGCGGAGCGTGCCGAGGCGGCTTACAAGCGGGCAGCCGAAATCGCCGACGAGGATGTCGGGCTGAACCGCGCCATCGGCGAGAACGGCCTTGCCATCATCAAGGCGATCGCGGCGAAGAAGAAGCCGGGGGAGACCGTCAACATCCTCACCCATTGCAATGCCGGCTGGCTGGCGACGGTCGACTACGGCACCGCCACGGCGCCGATCTATCTGGCGACCGAGGCCGGCATTCCGGTCCATGTCTATGTCGACGAGACCCGGCCGCGCAACCAGGGCGCCCAGCTGACCGCCTGGGAGATGGCAGGCCACGGCGTGCCGCACACGCTGATCGTCGACAATGCCGGCGGCCATCTGATGCAGCATGGCGACATTGACATGGTGATCGTCGGCACCGACCGCACCACGGCCAATGGCGACGTCTGCAACAAGATCGGCACCTATCTCAAGGCTTTGGCCGCCGCCGACAATGACGTGCCCTTCTATGTCGCGCTGCCCTCGCCCACCATCGACTGGACCGTGGCCGACGGGCTCGCCGAGATCCCGATCGAGGAGCGCGCGAGCGACGAGGTCTCCTTGGTCTGGGGCAAGACGGCCGACGGCAAGATCGCGCAGGTGCGGGTATCACCGGATGCCACACCGGCCGCCAATCCCGCCTTCGACGTGACGCCGGCGCGACTCGTTACCGGCCTGATCACCGAGCGCGGCGTCGCCAAGGCTTCGCGCGAAGGGCTGAAGGCGATGTTTCCGGAGCGTGGGTGACGGCTGATCTCCCCCCTTGTGGGGCCGGCAGGACAGAGGGGGGCGCTGTCCCGCCAGCATTTCAATACCTGGGTTCCTCGCCCGCCAAGGCGGGGGAGAGGTGGCCGCGAAGCGGACGGAGAGGGGGCCTTAGTAGGGGCGGGCGCTCCCCTCTCCGTCTCGGCTTCGCCGAGCCACCTCTCCCCCACATTCGTGGGGGCGAGGAACCTTGATCCTGCAGCGCCGCGATCCTTCGCCCCCCTCTGCCCTGCCGGGCATCTCCCCCACGAGGTGGGAGATTGGCTAATCGCCAATTGACAGCGCCGCCCAGCCCTTCCATACAAGCCGCGTCAATGTTCTCAGGGCGGGGTGGAAGTCCCCACCGGCGGTAAGGGTTTCGACCCAAGCCCGCGAGCGCCTCCCGGCAACGGGAGGGTCAGCAGATCCGGTGCAACTCCGGAGCCGACGGTTACAGTCCGGATGGAAGAGAACGAATGCGAAGACGGCCCGCTCGCGCGGGCCGGTTTTTGCGTCGTGCGTCCTGATTCTGGTTCGAAACGGAAGGAAGGACCCATGAATCAGCATTTCCCCAAAGACAAACAGACCCGCCGCGTCGCCGTCATCCGGGCGCGCTGGCATGCCGACATCGTCGACCAGTGCGTGACCGCCTTCGAGGCAGAGCTTGCCGCGCTCGGCGGTTTTGCCGTCGATATCTTCGACGTTCCTGGCGCCTACGAGATCCCGCTGCACGCCAAGACGCTCGCCGAGACCGGCCGCTATGCCGCGATCCTCGGCACCGCCTTCGTCGTCAATGGCGGCATCTACCGGCACGACTTCGTGGCAAGCGCCGTCATCGACGGCATGATGAGCGTGCAGCTTGCGACCGGCGTGCCGGTGCTGTCGGCCGTGCTCACGCCGCACAACTACCATGAGAGCGCCGAGCACCACCGTTTCTTCCACGAGCATTTTCGGGTGAAGGGCAAGGAAGCGGCGAAAGCCTGCGTCGAGATCCTCGCCGCGCGCGCACGCATCGCCGCCTGAGCAACCGGTGCACCAGAACTAAACCGATTTGGACTTCAGGGCCGCAACGAGAGTGGTTGCGGTCCGTCGGAAATCCAGCCAGAAGCAAGTGGGTCGGGCCACAGCCTGACCATTGGTAAATTGCGCCTGCAACAAGATACGGGAGACTATTCGTTGGCTCGCATCACACTGAGACAATTGCTCGACCATGCCGCCGAACATGGCTATGGCGTGCCTGCCTTCAACATGAACAATATGGAACAGGGGCTCGCCATCATGGAGGCGGCCGAGGAGACCAAGTCGCCGGTCATCCTGCAGGCCAGCCGCGGCGCCCGCGCCTATGCCAATGACGTGGTGCTGGCCAAGCTGATCGACGCGCTGGTCGAGATCCACCCGGATATCCCGGTCTGCATGCATCTCGACCACGGCAACAACGAAGCCACCTGCGTCACCGCGATCCAGTATGGCTTCACCTCGGTGATGATGGACGGCTCGCTGAAGGAGGACGGCAAGTCGCCGGCCGACTACGCCTATAATTCCGGCATCACGCGCCGCGTCGTCGACATGGCGCATTGGGGCGGCGTCTCGGTGGAGGGCGAGATCGGCGTGCTCGGCTCGCTGGAAAGCGGCGGCGGCGAGCAGGAGGACGGCCACGGCGTCGAAGGCACGATCAGCCACGACCAGCTCTTGACCGACCCGGTGCAGGCCGAACAGTTCGTGCGCGACACCCATGTCGACGCGCTGGCGGTGGCCATGGGCACCAGCCACGGCGCCTACAAATTCTCGCGCAAGCCGGACGGCGCGGTGCTGGCGATGAACGTGATCGAGGAGATCCATCGCCGTCTGCCGAACATGCATCTCGTCATGCACGGCTCGTCCTCGGTGCCGGAGGAGCTGCAGGAGATCATCAACAAATATGGCGGCCAGATGAAGCCGACCTGGGGCGTGCCGGTGGAAGAGATCCAGCGCGGCATCAAGCACGGCGTGCGCAAGATCAACATCGACACCGACAACCGCATGGCGCTGACCGGCGCGATCCGCAAGGTGCTGACCGAGAACCCGTCGGAGTTCGATCCGCGCAAATATCTGACGCCGGCCATGGCGGCGATGAAAAAGCTCTGCAAGGAGCGCTTCGAGCAGTTCGGCACCGCCGGCAACGCGCCGAAGATCAAACCGATCCCGCTGTCGGATATGGCCAAGCGCTACAAGTCGGGCAGCCTCGACCCGAAGTTCGGCTAATCCACCCCTGCCCCGCGACCGGCCAAAATCTGGTCGCGGGAGCCCGCCCGCCACTCGGCTAGAGCGCTTCACCGTTTCACGGAAACGCTCTATCTCCTTGTTTTAACAAAATTCCGGACGGAAAACCGCTCACACTTTTCCTGGATTTGCTCTGGGACGCGTCCGGCGGAACTTCATGCCGACAGATCGGTTCCTGTTCTGACACCTCCCATGCTTACCCGCAGGGAAGGAGCAAGATCATGAGCAAGGATCGCGACAGAGAAGGCCCGGTGTTTTCCGGCGAGGACGCGAGGCAGGGCGAGATCATCCTGCGCACGCGCACCCGCCGCATCATCTTCATCGCCGGGCTGGTCGGTATCGTCGTTCTGGCATTGGTGCTAACCCTCGCCATCCGGTGAGGACCGTTCGAGCCTGCACCGTTTCACGGAAACGGCGAACCGCTCCATCTCTTTGTTTTCACGCAATTCCGGACGGAAAACCGCTCACACTTTTCCTGGAATTGCTCTTCAAGCGAACAGCCACGGAACCATCGGCGACCGAGCTTAGTTGAACTTCCACACGCAACGGAGGGCATGGCGCCTGCGCCGGCCTGACAGAGGATGTTCGAGTCGCTCTGCTGCGACATGCCGCTCCACCCGACCGGGTTTGATCTGATCGGACGGCTGCTGCTGACGTTGCTCGCCGGTTTCCTCATCGGCCTGAACCGCGAGGCGCGCGGCCACTCCGCCGGGCTGCGGACGACCATACTGGTCGGGCTTGCGGCTTGCGTTGCCATGGTCCAGGCCAACATGCTGCTCAATATGATCGGCAAGGGGCCGGATACCTTTGTGCGCATGGATGTGATGCGTTTTGCGCTCGGCGTGCTCACCGGCGTCGGCTTCATCGGCGGCGGTGCCATACTGAGGCGCGGCGATCTCGTCACCGGGGTGACCACCGCCGCGACGATGTGGATCATGACGATGATCGGGCTGGCCTTCGGCGGCGGCCAGTTCGGCCTCGGCGCGATCGCAACGGTGCTGACCCTGGTGACACTGCAGGCGCTGAAATGGGTCGATCTCAAGATCTCGCGCGACCACAAGGCGATCCTGTCCGTCTCATGGCCGAAGAACTCGCCCCCCGACATTGGGGACATGGTGCGCCCACTCGGCTATGACGCGCGCTTCGTCGGCATGGAGCACGATGCCGACCGCAACCGCTATGTTTTTTCCTTCAACGTTCAATGGAAGCAGCCCGAAGAGGTCGAGCCTTCGACGGAGGTGCTGGCGGTGATCGCCGAGCACTGCGCGGTCGAGCGCTTCGAGGTGATCGGCGAGAAGCCGTTCTGAACAGCGCTATAAACCTATTCGGCTGCGCCTGGCGTGCCAGCGCCGGCGCGAATGAGCTTGATGTCCGCTCCGGCCGCCCAGGCGCCGATGTCCTCCCGGCGCAGCGCCGCCGCCATCATGTCGGGGAAGTGATCGGGCGTGCAGGCAAAGACCGGGATACCCAGCGCTGCGACCGAACCGGCCATGGAGGGGTCGTAGCCGGGACGGCCCTGATCGGTGAGGGCGAGCAGCACGATGACATTGACGCCCGACCGAACCAGCGCGGCCAGTCGGCGAAGCAGTTCCTGGCCGTTGCCGCCTTCGTAAAGGTCCGTGATCAGCACGAAATGCGCCTTGGTCGGCCGTTCGATCCGCTCAGCGCAGTAGGCGACCGCCTGGTTGATATCGGTGCCGCCGCCGAGTTGGACGCCGAACAGCACCTCGACCGGATCGCTGAGCTCTTGCGTCAGGTCGACGATCGCGGTGTCGAAGCAAACGAGCTTGGTGCGCACGACCGGAAGCGAGGCCATCACGGCGGCGAAGATCGAAGCATAGATGACCGAGCTTGCCATCGAGCCGGACTGGTCGACGCAAAGTGTCACCTCGTCGAGGTCGACAAGCCGCCGTTGGCGGCGCATGAAGCCGACCAGCTTTTCCGGCACGACGGTCTTGTGGTCCGGCTGGTAATGGCGAAGGTTCGCCACAATAGTGCGAGGCCAGTCGATGTCGCGCTGTCGCGGGCGATTGGTGCGTAGCGACCGGTCGAGCGCGCCGCGGATTGCCTCGGCGGTCTTCTGCTCCAGACGCTGCATCAGCTTGGCAACGATGTCGGAAATGATCGCGCGGGCGATGTCCTTGGTCTTTTCGGGCATCGCCGAGCGCAGCGAAACCAGATCGGCAACGAGATTGACGTCGGCCTCGATCGCCTTGAGGAACTCCGGTTCCATCAGCATCTGCTTGAGGTTCAGCCGCTCGAAGGCATCCTTCTGCACGACCTGGACGACCTGCTCGGGGAAGAACGAACGGATATCGCCCATCCATTGCGCGACGCGCGGCGCCGAGCGGCCGAGCCCACCGCGCCGCTTGCGCGGATCGCCGGCGGCGTCGCCGCTGCCGTCGCCATAGAGCGCGTCGAGCGCGGCCGAAAGCCGGCGGTCCTCGGCCGACAGCGCTGACGAGGACTCGTCGTCGGCGCCGATCGCCAGCCGCCAGCGGCGCTCTCGCGTCCCTTCCGTAGGATCGAGCCCAGGCCCGACCGTTTCATCCATGGCCGGCCCCCCCTGCGATGAGATTCCGAAGCAGTCCAAAATGCCGGCGCCAGGCCTCGCCGCCGTCGGGCGCCGGCGTCAGCCCGGCGGGCAGGCTCGCTCGGCGGCCAAGCACGGCCTCGATCAGCCGCCGGCGCTCCATACTGTCGAGGTTGGAGAAGACGCGACGCAGCAAGGGCAGATGCGCAACGAAGGCTTCCTCGTCGAGCGAGGCCAGCCAGGCATCGACAGCGCCACGCAACCCCTCGTCATAGATCAGCCTCTGGCCGGCGCCGCTGAAGAAACCTTCGAAGAAGGCGGCGGCGTCTACGACCGGCGTTCCGGGCGACAGGCGCCTTGCCAAAAGATCGGCCGTGGTTTCGGCGGAGAGCCGCCCGGCCTCGTAGAGCAGATGCGCCGCGCAACCGGCGACGAGCGCCGTCGAGCGCGACGAATCGAGCACGGCGGCCAGGCCGCCCCGCCAGGCGTCCAGGACATGCTCGTCCGGCTCCACCAGCCGGATCGCCTCGTCGGCCTTGCGCAGCGCGCCCATCAGCGCTGCTGCCGCCTGCGCGTCGAGGTCGCGCGCCGCGTAAGGCAGCGCGATCGAGCCTTCGATGATCAGCCGTTCCAGCAGGTCGGCAAGGCGGTCGGTCTCGGTCTTACGCGCTTCGCCATAGCGGATGATGTCAGCCAGCGGCCGCACCGAGGCCAGGATTTCCAGGCACTCACTGCTCACCGCCGCCTTTTCCTCCAGCGCGGCAAGGCCGGCCGCGGACGCCTCGCTCAAGGCGGCGGTAATCGCGCTCTGGACCAGCGCGGCAAGCGCATCGAGCGTCGCGGCGGCGCCGATCATCTGGACCAGGCGGCCGTTGGCGGCCTTCTCGATAGTCGGTCCGTAGATCAGGTTCTCCACCAGGCGGACGGCATATTCCGGCTGCCAAGCCAGCATCCAACGCTCGCGGAACGTGCCGCGGCTGCGCCCGACATCCGTCAGACTGCCCCAGTTCACGCCGAGCACGTTCAGCCGGTGCAGCAGCGTCGAGCGGAAAAGCCCGCTCTCGCTTCGGAGGTCGATGGAAAGTTCCCGCTCGAGCGCTTCGGGCTTCAGGCGGGCTGCTTTCTGGTTGCGCTGCAGGTCATCGATCAACGGCGCAAGCGGCGTGTCGGGCGGGATCTCGCCGACGTCGCAGCCGAGCAGCAACTCGGCCTCGACCATCTTCCAAAGAAGTGCCTCGCCGTTGAATAGCGCGGTGATCGATGCATCACGCAGTTCCTCGAAACCGGGTTTCGGCCGTTCGCGGATGGCGGCGAGCGCCCGCGCCAGGCGCTCGGCCTCGATCAGCGAGGCGGTGGAGATCACGTGGCCTTTCGCTCGAAGCACCGCGGCGATCCGCGCGAGCCACAGGACCGAGGAGTCATCCTGCCCGCGCGTCTGCCACAGATGCTTGCACCAGCCTGGCGCGACGACGCCGGCGCCGTAGCCATAGCCCAGCGCCAGCCGCGGTCCGGTCCATGGCGCGAAGGTCATCATGGTCTTGCGACGGCCGATGCCCTTGAGCAGCGCCTGGTCGCTCTTTTGCGTATGCGTGGCCTGCAAGGCCGGCACATGCCAAGCGCCGCAGACGACGGCCAGCGGTCCGTCGAAATCCTTTCGCGCGGCGGCGATCTCCAGCCGCATATGCGCCTCGCGCATGGCCTCGAACTTGCCGATGGAAGTCTCGCCGTCGCGCAGCGTCTTCATCGCGTCGGCAATGGCCGCAAAGATCGGGCCGGGCTCGGGATTCTGCTCGATGATGTCCGACCACCAGCTCTCGCCATCCTCATAACCGGCGGCGCGCGCCAGGGTGCCGATCGGATCGTGGATACGCGATGCTTCTTCGCCCTGTCCTTCGGTGATCTCCGCTTCGGCATCGGTGTCGGTCGAACTTTCAGGCGCCTTCTCGGCAAGGCGTGCCGCGGACGGCAGATCAATGAAACGCAACGCCGCCTTGTTGGCGACGGCCCACAGCGGCGCCTGATATTCGGGAGAGAATTCGGCGAAGGGCCAAAAGCTCGTCGCGGCGGGATCATCTTCCGGATAACAGAGCAGAGCCACCGGCGGCTTCATCTCTTGGCTGGCGAGCAGCGGCAGGAGCGGCGAGGCGTCCGTCGGCCCTTCGATCAGCACGGCGACGGGCTGCAACTCCTGCAACGCCTTGACCAGGCTCTCGGCGGAGCCTGGCCCATGGTGGCGGATGCCGAAATAGCTGATGCCGTCGCGTGTCATGGCTCAGATCGCAGCGTTGAGCGCTGCGTAATAGCCGGCATAGTCCGGCCGCTTCTTCAGCACCGTCTCCAGATATTCCTCCAGCACGACCTTGTCCTGGACCGGATCCTTGACGATCGCGCCGACCAGGCTGGGCGCCAGTCCTTCGGCATGGAGCTTGCCGCCGTCGAACCATGCCGCCTGGCTAAGGCCGCTGATCATGGTGGCGATCGCCTCGGCGGTGGAGAGCGAGCCCGACGGCGTCTTCAGCGTCACCTTGCCGTCGGACGTCGCGCCGGAACGCAGCTCGCGGAAAATGGTGAGCACGCGGGCGATCTCCTCGCCGACATTCTTCGGCACCGGCAGGTCCAGTCCGCCGGCCATCTCGCCGACGCGCCTGGAGACGATGGAGACTTCTTCCGCCATATCCTCCGGCAGAGGCAGCACCACGACATTGAAGCGGCGCTTCAGCGCCGAGGAGAGTTCATTGACGCCCTTGTCGCGGTTGTTGGCGGTGGCGATGATGTTGAAGCCGCGCTGGGCATAGATCGAGGTATTGAGTTCCGGCACCGGCATCATCTTTTCGGAAAGCACGGTGATCAGCGTGTCCTGCACGTCCGAGCCCATGCGCGTCAGCTCTTCCAACCGGCAGAGCTTGCCCTCCTGCATCGCGCGGTAGAGCGGCGTCGGCACCAGCGCCTCCTGGCTCGGCCCCTTCGCGAGAAGCTGGGCATAGTTCCAGCCATAGCGGATCTGGTTCTCGTCGGTGCCGGCCGTGCATTGCACGATCAGCGTCGAGCATCCCATGATGGCGCCAGCGAGATGCTCCGAGACCCAGGATTTTGCCGTTCCCGGGACGCCGAGCAGAAGCAGCGCCCGGTCGGTCGCGAGCGTTGCGACCGCGGTTTCCATCAACTGCCTGCGGCCGACATATTTCGGCGAAATCACCGTGCCGTCGTTCGCTTTGCCGCCCATCAGGTAAGTGAGGACGGCTTTGGGCGACAGGCTCCAGCCGGCAGGCTTCTGGCGGTCGTCGTCGCGCGCGAGCGCCTGCAGTTCGGCGGCATAGATCTGCTCGGCCGGGAGGCGGATGGCTGCGTTCATGCGATCTTCTCCGGGTTCATCATCTGTCGGATTGGGAAGGGTTTTCGGCCAGCGCCGCGTTGAGCCGCAGCAGGCCGAGCGATGGCGATGCGGGCGGCAGGCCCGCGGCGACGACCTCGTCGATGAATCTTGCCGCCGCAGTCGCGGTGGCCAGATAGCCGACAGTTTCGACGATCTCCTCCGCGGTCCGCCGCGCCGGATCCTCCTTGGCGGAGATGCCGTTCCGAAGCACCGCGAGGAAGCGTCCGTTCGAAAGATCGTCCCAGTCCAGCCAACCGGCGTCTATGCCCTGTGCCTGGCCGAGCGCGGCGGGAAACTGCGCGTCTTTGAGGATCTGGCGAATGAGGACGCGCTGGCGGCCTGTATCGAGGCGCGGCATCAGGTGCAGCACCAAGAGGGCCGTCTTGCCGCCAGCGGCGATCAACGTGTCGGCCATATGCACGACCGCGCCGTCGCTGCCCGAGGCGACGACCATGCGCGCGAGATGGACGTCGGCATTGTTGTCGGTGCCGAACTGCCAGCCGGTTATGAAATCGGCCTCCGTCACGCCGAACCGGGCGGCCAGATCGACCAGGTTGGAGAGCTCGAACAGCTCGGCGCGGCGCTGTTCCTGCACATGCGATTTGGTCTTCGCCGGGCCAAATGTAGTCCGGCGGCGGATGAAGCCGGCCTTGCCTTCCTCGATGAAGCCAGCGAGCTCGGCCACCGGAACATCCGGTCCGCCCTCGCCATGCTCTCCTAACATCGCCAGCATCCGGCCCGCCAGCTCGCGGACCTTGCCGGACCGGTCGGCGGCAAGGCTCTTCAGGAACGGCGTATCGTCCGGACCGAGGCCGATGCGAATGAGCTCGACCAGCGACAGCCTGGTTTCGGCCGATTCTGCCGGCGCTTTGGTCTCGATGAGCCGCCGGGCCACCGCCGGCTCGCTTCTGCGCAGTGCGGCGAGTGCGACGCGCCGCGCGGCGGGGTAGGAATCGGCCCAGTTTTCCGCACTCAGCTTCTCATGCGGGCCCTGTTCGGCGCTCGCCTGCCAGTCGACCCACGGCGCATAAACGTCCGGCGCGGTCTGGTCGGTCGCGGCCGGCATCCAATCCATTGGATGGGTGACGAAGCCGCGGCTGGCGACCAGCTTGACGACGAGTGCCTTGCGCCTCGCGTCGGCGGCATGCTTCAGCGCGGCCCGCAACAGCGGCCGCAGGCGATCTGGAAGCATCGGCAGAGCGAGCACCGGGAGCGGCGGGCGACGCTTCAAAGTCTTCGGCACTGCCGGCCGAAGCGCGACATCCAGCGCCTGCGCGGCGATGGCCAGAAGCCGCCGCTCCTGCTCGTCGGGGCTCGAGGCCGCGGCGACCTCCTTCCACTCGACCGGGGCGAGCTCGAACATCGCCCCGCCGGAAATCCAGCCGTCGCGCAATCTCGCCAAGCCTGCCTGCTCGAGCTCGTTCATGACAGGTCGAGCCTCCCGATGCTGCTTTGCGAAGCCAGAAGCTCGAGCCTGGCGCCGTTCCAGAGCGCGGCCGTTGCCGCGAGATCCAGGCCGAGCAACGTCTGGCTGACGGACCCGGCCACAGGCAGGGCGATGCCATGCGGATCGTTCGCTGCCTGCCACCAGGCGCCGTCCTTCTCGTCAAGCGCGATCGCGCCCCGCGGCAGGATGACTGGGCAGTCGGCCAGCCATGGCGCGTCATCCTGGAAGGCGGCGTAAGCGGCAAGCGGATCGCCCGCGACATCCAGGGTGAAATCGGGCCAAGTGCCCGGCGACACGTCGCCCAGCCGTTCCGCCACCAACGCGCGAAGCGGGTTGCGGGAAGGATAGAACACCAGCCTCGCCTTGAAGCGGTCTCCTGGCGCGAAGGCACCGGACCGCCGCCCAGCGGAGGCTGGAAAGAAGTCGAGCAGGACGGCAAATCGCGGGGTTGAACTCACGAGATCGAGGAGCCAGGTGGCGTGGCTGACGAGACCGTCGCGGCGGGTTTCGATCTTCTCGCCAAGGACTTCCCAATCGCTCTCGACCTGCACGGCCTGTGGATTGGCGAGCACCTGCTCGCGTGTCTCCGATGTCGACACAAGCCGTTTCAGCTCGGCATCGTTGGGCATGGCGCGCCAGGCCTTGGCGAGAAGCACCAGCTTGCCGAGCTCGCGGATCGCGGCATCCGGCTTCTCCTCGCTGCGCAGCGCCATCAGCCGCGCCGGCAGCTCGTCGATGCGCCCGGCGAGCGCGGTCGCCTTGAGGTCGACGAGCCGCGCCGCAATGCGGCGGCAGCGCTCGCTGCAAGCGTCGACAAATCCGGCAAGGCCTAGTCGGAGCTGATCGGCGATCCATTGATCCAGCTCATCGAGCGCGGCCGATACGGCGCTTCGCGTGTCCTCGGCCCGCTTGCGCTGCGCCGCCTCGCGGCGTTCGACGGCCGCGGCGTCTTCGACCGGAGCGCTTTGCCCGGGCCGCGAGGCCTCGTCGATGCTTTTGCCTTCGGGACTGGCTGCGGTCGGCGCCGACTGCTGCCCCGGCTTGCGGCGACGACCAAGCCAGTCGTTCACCCATTCCGGCGTCTGATCGACGCGATCGAAGCTGGCGGGCGCCGTGGCGCCGATCCACATCAGCCCCAGTATGTGCTTGCACGGGAACTTTCGCGATGGACAGGTGCATTTGTAGCCGTGATCGCCGGTGTCGAACACGACCCGGTAGGGATTCGACCCGGAGCCCTGGCATTCGCCCCAGATGAGGCCCAGCTGTTCGTTCATCTCGAGGCGCGGCCAATTCGACCGCTTGGTCAGCTTGGCTGCTGCGCCGAGCGATGCCTGGTCGGGGGCGAGCGCCTCGATTGTTTTCAAATCCAACTGCAAGCCGCGCCTCATGACCCCCGAAGCATGACGTCGCGACGATTGATACCCGTTTGCAGCCCGCTGGTGTAGCTCCGGTCGCCACAAAGTTGATGTCTTGTCTAATGTCCCGTTGTTCTTGTTCCGTTTCTCTGTTCATGACGTCGAAGTTCGGGAGCGTCAGCATCTCCCTCAACATCGCGCGGCTGACAGGCGCGCCGTAAATATCTGCCGCCACGGCAGGACAATTGGATACGGAGGGCCGGAACTTTGCTTTAACCCGACGGCCGGGGTAGCGGCCTAGGCCAAATGTCGGAAAGGGCTCAGGGCGCCCACAACCTGCACTGCTGTCATGCGGACTTGAGGACGGTAAACGGACGTTTCTGGACGGCCCGCCTTACCTGGAAACTTGTGGCGGGAGCGGGGCGGCCGACACGATAGCCTTGAACCTTGTCGATGCCGAACTCGCGCATAAGCGCCATCTGCTCGTCGGTTTCCACCCCCTCGACCAGGATCTTGTGGCCGCGATTGCGGACCAGGGCAATAATGTCCTGGAGCATTGCCATGCCCTTCGGCGTGGCGCAGTCGTGAAGGAACGAGCGGTCGATCTTGACCGTGTCGAAATCGATGAGACGAAGCCACGAAAGGCCTGCGAAGCCCGTTCCGAAGTCATCAAGCCATATCTTGATCCCCAGCACCTTCAAGTCGTTGATGCAACGCAGAACATCCGAATGCATCTCCATCTCGAGGCCTTCGGTGATCTCGAAGGCCAGCCTGCTGCCGGCCACGCCGGTCTCGCCCAGGATGCCGGCGACAGAGGTTGCGAAACCAGGTGTCTTGAGCTGAATCGGAGAGACATTGACGCTGACGACGCGGATGTGATCGTCCGCCAGGAGCTCGTTGCACACCGTCCTTATCGCCCAGCGCCCGAGTTCCAGGATAGCGCCGGTCCTTTCCGCCACGGGGATGAACAGGCTCGGCGGGACCAAAGTGCCATCGAGCATCTTGAGGCGCATCAAGGCCTCCACGGCGTCAACCTTGCCCGACGCGACATCTTGGATGGGTTGATAAACGAGCGAGACGAGATTCTGGCCAATCGCGATCTTCAGCAAGGCCGCGATGTTCTCACTCTCGTCGCTGCTCTGGGGATCCGTCGGATCAAACAGCCGGGCACAATTCCTGCCGCCGGCTTTTGCCAGATAGAGCGCGCGATCGGCTTCGTGAATGATCTTTTCCAGCTTGGCGCCGGCCTGCACCCTGGTGAAGGCGGCGCCGACGCTCGCCGTGACTATCGAGATACCGTCGCGCCGCAACTCGTGGGCAAGCCCAAGATTCTCCACCGTGCGGCAAATGGCTTCCGCAAGATCCGCGACCTGGTCTTTTTTGTCCATGCGGGCCAGAACGATGAATTCCTCACCGCCATAGCGTCCGATCGAGCCATCATACTGTTTGACAAGATCGCTAAGGGCATTGGCGACATGGATCAGGCAACGATCGCCTTCCTGATGGCCGTAACAGTCGTTGAATTTCTTGAAGAAGTCCACATCGATGAGGAGCGCAGCAAAACGGTTGCCAAGCCTTTGCCAGTCGTTCCAGTAGTCGCGCAGCTTCTCGTCGATCGCCCGCCGATTCTCCAGACCTGTAAGCGGATCCGTCCGTGACAGTCGCAGCAGGGCCTTGCCGCGTTCGGTGGCCTCGTGGTGCTGAATTTTGGCTTCCAAGGCGTTCAGGAAGACGTTGTAACGTTCCACATTCAGCTTCCAGTTCACATATGACGTGAACGTGAAGCACGACACGTAGAAGGTTCCAAATACCAGTTTGTATGTTAGCGTGGCCGGTACAAAGTAATTTACCACATATAATATACTAAGTATTATCGTTGACGTAACAATCGACAATCTAAAGCTTAACGTGAAGAACAGATTGGCACTCATCATGAAAATTGTGCCAAACACCATGTAGTAAGCGACGCTTTCTTTGTCGGCGCCCGTAAACGCCGGGAAAAGCCACCCGATATAGCCAAAGATAATGGCCCCTGCGCAAGTCACATCGAGCCATTCCGTTGCGACCCCACGGCGAAGCTGTTCTTCCAAAGTCAACAGCGCAGTGATGCCGACAGCGAAGCGCGCCACAATCGTATAGGCAGCCACATCCGGTATCAGCAGCAGATCCGTTGCCGAGAACAGCAGATAGATCGCAACGGCGATCCATAGCCCTGGCCTGGCTTCCGCCCTTCGCTTGGCCTGGGCTTCCGTCCGGTAAAGGATGCGGAGCTCGTCAGGCCCCGGCTCACAGCGGGGTTCGTACGCTTCCGCATGCGCCATAGCGGCCAATCCGGATGACACGCGTTCGTTCGCAATAAACCCGTCCTGAAAGGTTTTTTGCGTTCCGAACTCCTTTCCAGCTTCTGCCCCCACGCGGGCCGACTCCTTGAGACACGATTTGCCACGCAATCAAATGCACCGGCTCAAGACAAGTTTGCGTTAACTGGAACCCGGAATCCGACGCGCAAGACGCCCAAATATTTGAGATGGTTAACGGGAAATTAATCATACCGCTAAAATGCGCCCGGCCCCACATTGGCAAATGGAACATTCTACGCAATAAGTTAACTGACTGTTAACTATGGAGCGACGCGTGCAGACTGTCCTTGACGGCAAAAGCCTAATTACCGCCGAGTTGATCGCGGACAATCTCCATCGAACGCCCGAGCATCATGGCGACGCGTTCGAAATCGCGCGCGCCGAGCTTGCGCTCATCCTGCACGCGACAAACCAGCAGATCGAACAAGGAAAGAACCCGGCCGAGACCGTTCGCCGCCTGCTGTCGACCCTCGACGCGCTGCGCTCCAAGGTTCATCCCGACGTTTGGCAAGCATTGATACCGGTGGCGCAGAGCCACCCGATCCTGGAATATTTTCTGGAAGATCCGCTGACGCGGTGGTCCTTTACCAAGCCCAGGGGCTATTCCGGCGACGCGCAGCTGCTCGACTACATCTATTGCGATCCGCACGTGGCCGACAGCGTGGCGAATGCATCGGAAATCGGCAAGGCGCTCTATAGCCACACCAAGGACGTGCCGTCGTGCGTGGCAGCACGCGAACGGCGCGACCTCCTGACCCGCTATGTCGATGAGACCGCGGCCAAGAACGGACCGCAAACCGAGGTCCTGGCGATCGCCGCCGGCCATTTGCGGGAGGCCAACCGTTCGACCGCGCTGGCCGAAGGGCGTCTCAAGCGTTGGGTTGCGCTCGATCAGGATCCGCTGAGTGTCGGCCTGATCGCGCGCGAATTCCAGGGCACCGCGGTCGAGGCCGTCGACGGTTCGGTGCGGACCGTCCTCACCAGAGGCCAAAAGCTCGGCAAATTCGATCTCATCTATGCCTCCGGCCTCTACGACTATCTTGCGCACAACGTCGCGGTAAAACTCACGAAAACCTGCATGCAGATGCTGAAGCCGGGCGGCACGTTCCTGTTCGCTAACTACGCCGAGGGCAATCCTGACGCCGGGTACCGGGAAACGTTCATGGACTGGGTGTTACTGCTGCGGTCGGAGGCCGATATGTGGAACATCATCAATGCCAGTGTCGACCGTAACACCGTCGAGGCGCAGGTGTTCTTCGGCGAAAACCGCAACGTGCTTTACGGCGTCGTGCAAAAGCGCGGCTAGCGGTCCGTTCAATCGACCGGCGGGCGCGAAGACCCTCAAGCGCTTTTCGTGACACAGCCGGACAATAGCAATCAACCCGGAGCGGCCAGATCAGCCGCTCGACGGCGCGGTAGCGACCGCCAATTGCGCAGCGAAGGCGCGCTCGAAGGCTGGTCGCGCTTCGGCGCGTGCCACGTAGGCGGCGAGATTCGGAAATTCGTCCAGCAGCCGCGACCTGCTCAACCTTCGCAGCACCCCGACCATGATCAGGTCGCCGGCGCTGAAGGCGCCGTCGAGCCAGTCGGCATCGCCGAGATGGCGGGAAAGATCGCTGAGCCGCCGGCGTATGCGATCCTCGACGATGGGCAGGCGCTCAGCATGCCACGGTGCGTCGCGCTCGAGAAGCACCGCGCTTTCGCGTTCCAGGATCGGCGGCTCCACTGTGCTCAGCGCGGCAAACATCCACGTGATGGCGCGCGCCCGGGCGTTTGCATCATCCGGCAGCAGGCCGGCATGGTGCTCCGCGATATGGAACACGATTGATCCCGACTCGAACAAGGCGAGATTTCCTTCCTCATAGGTCGGGATCTGCCCGAAAGGGTGGAGCGTGCGATGCGCGGGTTCCTTCATCTCGGCGAACGAGACAAGGCGAACGTCGTAGGGTTGGCCCACTTCCTCGAGCGCCCAGCGAACGCGCATGTCGCGCGCCTGTCCCCTGCCGCCATCGGGCGAGCGTTCAAAGGCTGTGATGGTTGGGGTCATTGGAAGGCTCCGAGGGCATGATCGAGAGCGTGACGTGCATGATTGCGACGATCTTTCGGCTATTCAGTCATTGCGCTTTGCACCCAAGGACGAACGACCTGCGCAGTTCCCGACAACTCACCTCGTTTACCTTGGGGCTTCAAACCGTCACGACGATCTTGCCGAACTGCTCGCCCGATTCCAGGAAGCGATGCGCCTCGACGATTTGGTCGAACGGGAACGTTCTGGCGATCATCGGCTTCAGCGCGCCCGATGCGAGGCCGTCGAGAATGAAGGCCTTGGCGGCTGCCAGCCGCGCCGCATCGCCGGTGATCTCGTGCACGAGATAGCCGCGCAAGGTCAGCGTCTTGGCCAGCACATCGAACAGCGGGAACGGCGTCGGCTCGGGGCTCAGCCCGCCATATTCGATGAGAATGCCACCGCGCGACATCGCCGCCGCCAGCGGCGTGACGATCGGGCCGCCGACCGCATCGAGGACGACGCGCACGCCCTGCGGCGCGATCTCCTTCAGCCGCGCTTCGAGATCCTCCTCTTGCGCAGCCACGACATAAGCGGCGCCGGCATCGAGCAGCGCCGCCTTCTTGACCGATGTCCGGGTGGCGGCAACCGGCACGGCGCCGATGCTGTTGGCGATCTGGATCGCGGCAAGGCCGACGCTGCTCGACGCGGCGGTGATGACGACAAACTCGCCACGGCCGAGGCGCGCGATGTCAACCAGCGCGCCATAGGCGGTGAGGTACTGCATCCATGTCGCGGCGGCGGCTGCGAAGCCGAGCGATGGCGGATGCCTGACAACGAGCTCGGCCGGGAAGGTCACGAGCTCGCCATAGGCCGGCCAGCGTGCCATCGAGCGCGGCGGGATGATGCTGACCGCATCGCCCGCCGCAAGACCATCGACGCCCTCGCCCACCGCCTCGACGATACCCGCCGCTTCGAGGCCGAGCCCGGACGGCAGCGCCGGCGTCTCGATGTAGGTGCCCTTGCGCATCGAAGCTTCGGCGCGGTTCAGGCCCAACGCCTTGACCAGTATCCGCACCTCGCCCGAGCCGGGCGGCGGCACCTCGACCTCCTCGATACGCAGCACCTCCGGACCGCCGTGACAGTGAAAGCGAACAACTCGCGCCATCCATTCAACTCCAAATCAATGTGACGGAATTGACTATGCAGACATCCTTTGTGGCGATAAGTCAGCCTCCAAGCAGAACAGCCGAAACCAATGGTTTGGAATATGGATCGCCTGGAAAGCATGGAAGTGTTCGTCAGGGCTGTCGACCTCGGCTCGTTCGCGGCCGCCGCGGTGGCGCTCGACCTGTCGGGCCCGATGGTCGGCAAGCATGTCCGCTTCCTCGAGGAGCGGCTCGGCGTGCGCCTTCTCAACCGCACGACGCGCCGGCAGAGCCTGACCGATTTCGGGCGCGCCTATTACGAGCGCTGCCGGATGGTGCTGGCGGAGGCGGAGGCCGCGGATGCGCTGGCGGCCGACCAATTGTCGGAGCCGCGCGGCAGGCTGCGGGTGACAATGCCCGCGCATTTCGGCCGCCACTGCGTCACGCCGATCCTGCTCGAGCTTGCCCGGCACCATCCAACGCTGGAGCTCGACCTGTCGCTCAGTGACCGTTTCGCCGACCTTGTCGAGGACGGTTTTGATCTGGCAATTCGAACCGGAACGCTGAATGATAGGGCCGGCGTCATCGCGCGCCGCGTCGCTCGCCAGCGCATGATCGTCTGCGCTTCTCCCGCCTACATCGAGAGCAACGGCCGGCCGTTTCAGCTCGACGATATCGGCAATCATCAAGCGATCATCTACCGGCGGCTGGGCCAGCCGCTGCAGCCATGGCTGTTGCCGAGCGACGACGGCTCGATCGCGCAGATCGCGCCGGCAGGGCGGCTGCGGCTCGATGACCTCGACGCGATCGCCGATGCGGCGACCGACGGCATGGGGCTGGCCTGGCTGCCATACTGGCTGGTGCGCTCACGGATCGAATCCGGCACGCTCACCCGGCTGCTGCCGGACCGGCCGGATTACCTCTACGACTGTCGCGCGCTCTGGCTGCAGACGCCGCACCTGCCGCTGAAAGTGAGGCTGGCCGTCGATGCGCTGGCGGCAGGGTTGCCGAAGATGATGAACTAACCGGGCTACGAGGCGGGCACGAGAAAGCAAGTTGCTTAGCCGGCCGACCCCGCATGAATCGGGTTTTCGAGCATATCCAGCAGACGCTCGTGCGGCGTGACGCCCGTTGCGCAATCTCTTGGGCAACCCTTGCGCCAAAGAAAAAGGCCGGGCGCTGAAAGCGGCCCGGCCAAAGAATGAAGGTCATAACCTTCAGAGGGGAACATCGTCCGGCGCAATGGGAGGAAAACACCGGACGACACCGGTTATTTGGGCTTTGCCCGGTCGGTTTGCGACGAACAGAATTCCAAAAAATAGCGAAATCGCGAAAAAATCTCGCGCAGATAACCGCAAAGACCTCAGCCGGCCGCCGCGGCCTTTTCCAGGAGGTCGGCGTAGTGCCGCCGCGCCACGTCGGGATGCGACCGCAATCGGCTCTTCAGCACGTTGGTGCCGACGTTGCGAAACAGCGGATTGTCGGGATCGCTGGCAGGGCCGCGGGCTTCGGCCGCTAGCTCCTGCGGCAGGTCGAGCAGCGGGATCGTTGCGTCGAGCCGAGCACTGAAGAAGAACGGGACCGATATCCGTTCGACGCCGGCCGGCGGCGTGACGACGCGGTGCACGGTTGCCCTGAGATACCCGTTCGAGGCCAGTTCGAGCAGCTCGCCGATGTTGACCACGAGTGTCCGCGGAATCGGATCCACATTCACCCAGCTGCCGTCATATTCGACCTGCAGCCCCTTGTTCTCGTCCTGCAGCAGAAGGGTGAGGAAGCCGCCGTCCTTGTGCGCGCCGACGCCCTGGTCGTCGGCGGTGGTGTCGCTTCCGGGATAGCGCACGATCTTCATGCGGTGGTTGGGCTCGCCGCGATAGATCGGATCGAACGCATCCTCCGGCTGATCGAGCGACAGCGCGAAGGCCTTGAGCAGCCGGATCGCGACCTCGGTCGCCTTGGCCTGCCAGGCAAGCAGCGCCGGCTTCAGCTCGGGCAGTGCCGAAGGCCACTGGTTCGGGCCTTGCAGCCGGGTCCAGGCCGGCACGCCCGGCGCTTGAGGGATCGTCGCGCGCTCGACGCCGATGTCGAGCTGCTCGCGCCAGTCGGCCTTGCCCTTGGTCAGCTCGCCGCCGGCGCGCGTGTAGCCACGGAACTGCGGAGACTTCGCCATTTCGATGGCGAGCTTGTCAGCTTCCGGCAAGGCAAAGAAGCGGCGCGCGGCATTCAGCACCGCATCGATGTCGGGCTGTGTGATGCCGTGGCCGCTGAGGTAGAAGAAGCCGACATCGCGCGCGGCGGTGCGCAGATCAAACAAGAAGGTCCGCAGTTCCGACTCGCCCTGTTCCAGACGGTCGAGATCGAGCACCGGAATTATTCTGGCCATGGTCAGGCTCCTCTTGCGGCGACTTGCGGCCCCGACGCACGATGGCATGCGCTTATCAGCGGTCCAAGCAACGCCTGACCCAATCTCAACGCAAACTGAGCAAGCCGGCGCTCAACTCCTGGCTCCCGTGGCAAATAACGTCCCGGCCCCAAAGATCGGAAGCGGCTTCGGAGCTTCACACACGATGGTCCAGCCGCGCGACGAGCCGGTCGCCGATCCACTGGATGCCGCAGACCAGCGCGATGAGGACGATGACGACGGCGATCATGACGCTGGTCTCGAAGCGCTGGTAGCCATAGCGGATAGCAAGGTCACCAAGGCCGCCGGCGCCGATGGCGCCGGCCATGGCCGAGGCGCCGACCAAGGTGACCAGCGTCACCGTGAAGCCGGCGACGATGCCCGGCAGCGCTTCGGGCACCAGCACCTCGCGGATGATCGTCCATCGGTTGCCGCCCATGGCGCGCGCCGCCTCGATCAGGCCGGTGTCCACCTCGCGCAGCGAGACCTCGGCGATGCGGGCATAGTAGGGCGTCGCCGCGATCGACAGCGGCACGATCGCCGCCCAGGTGCCGATCGAGGTGCCGACGATCAGCCGCGTCACCGGTATCAGCGCCACCAAAAGGATGATGAAGGGCACGGAGCGGAAGCCATTGATGATCGCGCCGAGGATGCGGTTGACCCACAGATTTTCGGCGATGCCGCCGCGATCGGTGGCGATAAGAGCGAGACCCAGCGGCAGACCGAAGACCAGCGAGATGAGCCCGGAAGCGCCCGTCATCAGGATCGTCTCCCAGATCGAGCGGATCAGGAGTTCAAACAGCACCGGCGACATGGCCTAGCACCTCCACCCGCGCGCCGCGGTCTTTGAGGAAAGCGATTGCCCGCGCAAGATGCGCGGAGTCGGCTCCGGGCACAGCCAGGAACAGCGTGCCGACAGGCTGCTGCTGGACATGGTCGACACCGCCATGCACGAGACGGAACGCGCCGGGCACCGCGGCGGCAAGGTCCGACAGCAACGCGCCACGCGCCGCCTCGCCGGCCACATCGATCCTGAGAACCGTCTCGGCGCCTTCCCCCGGAACCAGCCGGCTGGCGATCTCTGGCGGCAGTTGCGGCCGGATGGCGCCGAGCAGGCTGCGCGTGATCTCGGATTTCGGATTGGCGAAGACCTGCCAGACGGCGCCCTGCTCGACGATCCGGCCGGCATCGATCACCGCCACGCGGTCGGCGATCGAGCGGATCACTTCCATCTCATGGGTAATGAGCAGGATGGTGAGGCCGAGCCTGGAATTGATGTCCTTCAGCAGCGCAGGATCGAGCGCGTCGTCTCCGGATCGAGCGCCGAGGTCGCCTCGTCGGACAAAAGCAGCGCCGGCCGCGCGGCGAGCGCCCTGGCGATGCCGACGCGCTGCTTCTGTCCGCCAGACAGCGATGCCGGATAGGCCTTGGCTTTCTCCGACAGGCCTACGAGTTGCAGCAGTTCGGCCGCGCGAGCGAGGCGTTCTGCGCGCGGCCGCCCTTCGATCTTGAGCGGCAGCGCGACATTCTCCTCGACGGTCTTCGCCGACAGGAGGTTGAAGTGCTGGAAGACCATGCCGATGCGGCGGCGCAGAGGCTGCAATTCGCGCTCGCTTAGACGGCTGATCTCGCGGCCCTCGATGAAGACGTCGCCCGAATCCGGCCGCTCCAGCCCGTTCAGGCAGCGGATCAGCGTCGACTTGCCGGCGCCGCTGCGGCCGATGATGCCGAGGATCTCGCCCTTCTGCACGGTCAGGGAAACGCCGTCGAGCGCCGCCGTCGCGCCGAAGCTGCGCTTCAGATCGACAAGGCGGACGACATCCTCCGCTCCCGCGGGCCGGATGTTGATCCGTTCGGCCATCTCGGCCGTAACATGCTGGTTCATCTCTCTGTCCGCTTCAGCGCTGCGCAAATACGACGGCGGCCCGCTCAACGACGGGCCGCCCGTTCCTGTCTGCCACGCCCCGATCAATAGGCGCTGATCCCGGTGCCTTTGTAGACCTTGTCGAACTCGGCCTTCACCGTGTCGTTTTGGTAGGAGGCGACCAGCGTCTTCACCCAGGGCTCGTTCTCGCTGCCGGCCTTGACCGCGATGAAGTTGCGGTAGGGATTGTCGGCCACCGGCTCCTGTGCGATGCGGTTTTCCGGCGTGAGCCCGCTCTTCAGCGCCCAGTCGGTGTTGACGACAGCCGCGTCGAGGTCGTCGACCGAGCGGCCGACGATGCCGGCGTCGAGTTCCTTGATCTCGACCTTTTTCGGGTTCTCGGCAATGTCGGCGGTCGTCGCCAGGATGCCGGTGCCGTCCTTCAGCTTGATCAGTCCTTCGTGCTCCAGGACATGCAGCGCGCGGCCTTCGTTGGAGGGATCGTTCGGCACGCCGATGACGGCGCCTTCCGGCAGGTCGGCGACCTTGGCGTGCTTCTTCGAATAGAGGCCGATCGGCCAGACGCCGGTATAGCCGACCGGCACGATGTGATAGCCTTGCGTCTTGATCTGGTTGTCGAGATAGGGCTTGTGCTGGAAGGCGTTGGCGTCGATCTCGCCGCGTTCAAGCGCCTCGTTGGGCTGAGTGTAGTCGTTGAAGACGACGGTCTCGATCGTCAGCCCTTTCTTGGCCGCCTCGGCGGTGACGACGCGCCAGACATCTTCGTCCTCGCCGCTGATGATGCCGACCTTGATCACCTTCTTGTCCTCGGCGAAGGAAGGCGACGGCGCGGCGACCCCGATGACGGTCAATGTCGCGGCGAGAAGCGCGGCAAGTCCGGCGCGCCTGGTGAATGACGTGACGAGAGGATTTGAAGCGTTGCCGCGTTCAGACATGGTGCGTTCCTAGCGATCCTGAAATCTCTTTTCGACCCGGCGGAATGCCAAGCCTTGATGAAGCTCGACCCGGCGGAATGCCAAGCCTTGATGAAGCATCGCCAATGCTGCCCGGCTGGGCAACGAAGCGCTTTTCCTCTCAGGCGGAACGCGGAAAATATTCTCTCAAAGATTTTATGACTTGGAGAATGCTGGCCGCCGGCCCAAATGCCCGACCTGGCGAACGCTCGAAGCACTACGAGGCCCGCTGCCAAGGCAATCGATCCTGTCCCGGCAGCCGCGACACGGTCGGCAGGCCTCTAGCTTCCTGCACACCGAAGCCCAATCGCATCAGGCAGGCCCGCGCCAGGGCCGCATTGCTGTCGATGACCACCAATCCGTTCGTGTCGCTGAGGCTGGCTGCCACCACCGACAGCTCAGTGCAGCCGAGAAGGGCGGCATCGGCGCCGGCCAATTGCGCGAGATGAAGGGCGCGCTCGGTCTCAATCGCCGCATCGACGATCGAGCCGGCCTTGACGAGGGCGATCGCGCTGTCGACCCGCTCCTGGAACTCCGCGATTGCGGGAAGACAGAGGTCGAACCCCGCTGCCGATATCCGGCGCTGGTAGAAGCCGGAAACCAGCGTGCCCCGCGTTGCGAGGTTCGCGACCCTGCCCCGGTCCAGGCTGCGACGGATTTCCGCCACCACCGCGTCGCCGATATGAATGATCTCAGCTTGCGAGTTTTCCGCCAGCTTGTCGTACCAATGATGGGCGGTGTTGCACGGCATCGCGATACAGGCAACGCCGAGCGCATTGAGCGTCGCCACCGCGGCCTGCAGGGGCGCCAGCGGCCCGTCATGGCCGGCGAGGATCGCTTCGGTCCTGTCGGGCAGCTGCGGCACGCTGAGGATGACGGCGGGCACATGCTCGTTGTCGTGGAGCGCCTCGGTCATCCGGGTCAGCTTGACGTAGAAGTCCGCCGAAGCAAGCGGTCCGAGACCGCCTATGACGCCGAGCTGCGGGCGGATGCTGTCGTCGATCATCGGACGGGCTCGGCCTCGAGCACTTCCGGGACGGCGTCGGCAGGCTGCGCCGTCTCCCGGTGGCTCGGCGCGATCATCGCCGTGCTCGCCGCGATGGTGCTGACGCTGGACAGCGTCATGAACGTATCCACGGCCGCATCGACCGCGACGAACAGGGCGAATGCCGCCTCGAAGGGAAGCTTCAGGTAGCCGCACACGATGGACATCTGCGACAGGATGAGCAGGCTGCCCATGCCGCCGGTCGTGAGCGCGAGGAGCGCCGAGACGATGCCGACGAGCAGAAGGTCCGGGATTGCCAGCGGATGACCGTAGAGTTGGGCGATGAACAGCGCGCCCGAGGTGTAGACCAGCGCCGGGCCCGTGCGCAGCAATGCGGCCTGCAGCGGCACGAGCAGCTCGACGACTACCAGGCTGAACCTCAGCCGCTCGCTCAACAGATTGATGACCCACGGAAGCGAGGCGACCGTGGAGCGGGTGGTGATCGCCACCATGAGAAGGGGCTGAAGGGTCTTGATCGTGGTCCAGTAGCTACGCCGCGACCGGATGGCGATAATGGCGAATGCGCCGGCGAGGAATGTGAGGCAGGAAAGCCCCATCACCACGAGGTAGCCGCCCATCAGCGTGAGCGGCCTGGTTCCGGTCGAGGCGGTCTGGTCGGCGATCAGGATGAAGGTCGCAAAGGGTAGTCCCCAGACGAACCAATTGGTGAGCACCGTGCAGGCCCGGTAGACGGCGTTGAGCGCCTGCGACAGGCTCATGGACGAGGGCTGCGGGATCTTGCCCATAGCGAGCCCGAAAAGCAGGCAGAACAGCAGGACCTGGATGGTCTGGCCGGAGGCCAGCGCGTTGAAGACATTGTTCGGCACCAGGTCGAGCAGGATCGAATGCTCGCCCTTGGCGCCCTCATTGACTGGCGGCGGCTGGAACGGGAATGCTAGATCGGTGGATACGCTGCCCTGGGAATTGATGAACTCGCCGAGCTCGATGCGCGACTGCGGATTCTCGATCTGGCCCGGCTGGAGGATCAGCGAATATGTGCCGCTCACCAGCACGGCGAGGAAAGACACGACCAGCACGGCTATGCCCACCTTGCCGAGGTAACGGACCGACTTCGGATCCTGGACCATCGCCGTGATGGAAAAGATCACCGACGAGACCAGATAAGGCAGGACGACCATCTTGAGGAAATTCAAGTAGACCTGCGCGACCGGGCTGATCGCATGGGAAAAGCCCGGATAGTAGAGGCCGCAAAGAATCCCCGCCGCGATCATCGCGAGCGTGGTCGCCGGCGAGCGCAAGATGCGTCTCGCCGCCTGGCGCCAATCGAGAGGCAGGGGTGCGGCTACGTCGGCGGCGGTCATCGTCAGACTTTGCTCCCTTGGCGATAGCGAGCGATGATCTCGTCGGTGTTGAGCACCTGCTGACCGCGCGCGAGATCGAGATAAAGATCGACGAAGGCCGCGAGATGCGGATTGTCCGGCCGGACGCCGACCGCGATCGTATCGACCTTGTCCGTCAGCGTTATCGAGCGCGCCACGACCGTCATCGACGGATCGTCGACCATCAGCTTCTTGATCTCGAAATCGTCGCGGTAGGCCATGTCGATCGTGCCATTGCGGATCGCATCGACGACCATGTCCCAGCCCGCGAAGCGGTGGACCTGCGCATGCGGGAAGGTCGTGGCCGCATAGGTGGCGAATGATGAACCCTCGATCACGCCGAGATCGCCCGAGAAGTCGCGGATGATCTGTTCCGGCGGCTTGCCCTGCGTAAGGCGCGCCAGGTTGAGGCGGTTGGCGAGCAGCCCTTGATGCAGCATGGCATAAGGCCGGGAATAGAGGATCGAGCGGCCGCGCCGAAGGGTGCGGCTAAGCTTGCCGATCGCAATGTCGGCCTGGCCGGACATCAGCTGCTTCACCATGCCGTCGAAGGTTACTGCCGATCGGTCGAACGCCGGCTCGACGCCGAGCTCCGCGGCTATGCCGCGGGCGAGCTCCATGTCTATGCCCCTGTCCCCCGCACCGTCGCCCGGGAAGAACGGATCGGAAGCGAAGGCCGGCATGGCGATGCGCAGCTTATTGTCGCTCGCGATGGGGTTTGGGGCATTTTCAGCCTGAGCGGTCGCCGCCTGCGCTTGCGCGATCAGCAACCCGCCGCCTCCGGCCGCAAGCAAGGTACGACGTGTAAGCGACATGCGTATTCTCAATTCGTGCAGGAGAGCCGGACAACAAATCCGACCAATTGTCAGTATGCACGCCGAAGTTAAGCAAACGTGTCTTTTAAAGCTTTAAATATTGCGAGTGGCCAGAGCAACGAGACATGCTCTCATGCTAATATAACGCGAGCGATGCTAGCGCCACATAATTGTTCGCAAGCTGGTGCGGACCGTCAGAACGTCTCGACCCAGGGCCTGAGCTCAACCTCGAAGCTCCAGGCGCTGCGATGCTGACGATGGACCGCGAGGTAGGTTTCGGCGATCGCGTCCGGCGAAAGGCGGCTGTCGGGACGGTCGGGATCGGCGGCCTGTCCGGGCGGCTCGATCTGGCCGTCGATGATGAAGTGCGCGACATGGACGTTCTTCGGACCAAGCTCGCGCGCCATCGACTGTGCCAGCCCGCGTAGCCCGAATTTTGGCATGGCGAAACCGGCCGAGCCGGAGAAGCCTTTGAGGCTCGCGGTCGCGCCCGTGAACAGGATCGAGCCGGAGCCGCGCGCAAGAAGTCGGCGGGCCGCCTGCTGGCCGACCAGGAAGCCGCCATAGGCGCCGACGAGCAGGGCCTGTTTGACCGCCTCGGGATCGAGCTCGGCGATCGGGCCACGCGTGCGGCCGCTGGCATTGAAGACGGCAATTTCGAGCGAGCCGGCCTTGTCGGCCGCCTCGAATAGCCGTGCGACGGAGGCGGCATCCGACACATCGATTTCGACCGCCTGCGCGCCGGTCTCCTGGACCAGCGCAGCGAGCTTGTCGACATTGCGGGCGGCAAGCACGACGCGGAAACCTTCCTTGCCGAGGAGCCGCGCCAGCGAAGCGCTGAGGCCAGCTCCTGCGCCGGCGATCACTGCGACATTGGCTGCCATGTCGTTTCCTCCTTGCGATGTTGCCGGTCGGCAGATGCCGACGGGCGCACAAGCTCGCGCCTTCGGCGGCAAGAGGCAAGGACGGCGTTGCTCGATTTTCGCGGCTCGACGCAAAATGCTGGTCGGCATAGGCGGCAAGTCCATCAGGGCTCAGGGCAATCGTCTCGGCACCGGATAAAATCGTCGACGTCGGCGGTCGCAAGAAGCAACTCAAATCCTGACCCGATTGCCTTCAGCGTCCGCGAAGGACTTGCCTGCCGCACCGATCCATCCGACACGTGATCCAACGGCGATTCGAGGAGCGACCATGGAACCAATCTGGGCCGTCGGCCTGATGACCGGCACGGTGCTTGACGGCAACATCGACGTGGCGCTGATCAAGACCGACGGCGAGCGCATCGCCGATTTCGGCACCTATACTTTGGCCCCCTATCCGCAATCGATCCGCGACCTGCTTGAAGAAACGCTGCGCCAGGCGCGCGCCTGGAACTTCCAAGGGCCGGAACCCGCGATCTTCCGCGAGGCCGAGGAGGCGCTGACGCGCGCGCAGTCGGCCGCGGTCAGGGATCTCGTCGAGAGCCAGGGGATGACCATGGCCGATATCGGCGTCGTCGGCTTCCACGGCCAGACCGTGCTGCACCGCGCCCCGCAGCCGGGGCGGATCGGCCGCACCCGCCAGCTCGGCGACGGCGAGTTGATGGCAGCGCTGCTCGGCACCAAGGTCGCCTATGATTTCCGCTCGGCCGATGTGGCGGCAGGCGGACAAGGCGCGCCTTTGGCCGCCGCGTACCACGCGGCGCTGCTGAAGGAAGCGGACGCCAGCGGCGACACCGCCGTGCTCAATCTCGGCGGCGTCGGCAACATCACCTGGTGGGACGGCAAGGACAACATCATTGCCTTCGACACCGGGCCGGCCAACGCGCCGGTCAATGATTTCGTCAAGTCGAAAGGTCTCGGCGAGATGGACCGCGACGGCAAGCTGGCAGCCGCGGGCACGGTCGACGAGGCAAGGCTCGAGCGGCTGCTTCAACATCCCTATCTCACCAAGCCTTACCCGAAATCGCTCGACCGCTTCGACTTCACCGCGGCGATGGCGGACGGGCTTAACGCCGAGGATGGCGCGGCGACGCTGACGGCTTTCACCGTCTCGGCCGTCGGCAAGGCGCTCGACCTGTTGCCGCGCCGGCCGAAGCGGCTGGCAGTCAGCGGCGGCGGCCGCCGCAACCCGACGATGATGGCAATGCTCGGCCGCCGTGCCGGTGTCGAGGTGGTGCAGGCCGAAACGCTCGGCTGGAAGGGGGATGCGGTGGAGGCGGAGTGCTTCGCCTTCCTGGCGGTGCGCGTGCTGCGCGGCCTGCCGATCAGCTTTCCGAGCACAACCGGTGTGCCGCAGCCGATGCGCGGCGGAAGGCTTGCGGGCTGACCATGATCCCGAAAAGTGGAGACCGGTTTTCGGAAAGATCATGGTCAAAACAAAGACTGATCAGGAAGACAGCTTCTTCTGCAGGAAGATGCGGCTGCGGCCGGCGGGGAAATCGGCGAGCGTGCCGAACGGTTGATAGCCTTGGCGCTGATAAACTTTCGCCGCGGTCGGGTTGAAGGTGTCGATCCAGGCAGCTTTGCAGCCGCGCGCCACCGCTTCCCGTTCGGCGGCCTCCAACATGCCGGCGGCGATGCGCCGGCCGCGCAGCGTCTCGTCGACCCAGAGCCATTGCACGTAGAGCCAGCCCCAGGCGGTGTAACCGGATATGCCGGCGACGATCGCGCCGGCATCGTCGCGCACGAAGACGGCTAGCGTCTTGCGGCCCGAGGCGCCGACATCGCTGTCGTTGAAAGCGCTCAAGCCCTCGCCGACACGGGCGAGATCCTGCGGCAAGGGCTCGTCGGTGATCTCGAGCGTCGTCTTCATCGTGGCTCCGGTGCGGTTCGGGAGCCAGCCTTAGCGAAGGAACGAACGCAGACGCAAGCTTAATGGCGAGCAGCCGAGCGCCATGCCGCGGCCGACGCCGCCACCAGCATCAGCAGGGCGGCGATCAAGGCGCAGTTGGCGAAGCCGAGGCCGGTATAGAGCGGACCAAAACCGGCGGTGCCGACGGTGACGGCGAGATAGGTGACCGCGCTGTTCAGGCCCATGATGGTGCCGAACCGCGCGGGATCGAGCGCGGTCAGGCGCATGACGAGAACGTTGAGCCCGAAATGATTGGCAAGGCCCCAGACGGCTATCGTCGCCATCAGCAGGCCGAAGCCGCCACTAGCCGAGGCCATCGCGACATAGACGGCGGCGACCAGCAGATAGGCGAACGGCATGACGCGACGCGCGCCTAGACGGTCGATGATGCCGTCGAGCAGTGCCGCCGCGCCGAAGCCGAGGCCGTAGGCGATTGCCGCCAGACCGTTGGCGCTGACCGGCTCGCCGAGGTCCTTGTGGAGGTGATCGCCGAGATAGCCGTAGACGCCATAAAAAGCGGTCATGAAGGCGCCGCAGGCGATGAGCAGCGGCACGATGCCGGGCACGGCCAGCGCCTCGAGCGGCGACGGCGCCGGACCGCTCTTCCTGGCATCGCGCAGCGAGCTGACCGACAGACCTGCGACTGCGGTTCCGGCCAACAACGCAACGGCGGCAAAGACCGCCCGCCAATGGATGAGGTCGGCAAGCACGGCCGACAGCGAGACGCCAGCGACCATGGAGAGCGTCCAGCCCGTCAGCACGACGCCGATCGTGCCGCTCTCGCGGCCGGGCGGCGCGATCGCCGCCGAGCTGGCATAGATCGCCGGCATGGCCACACCGGCAGCGATGCCGGCAACGAGTTGGGCCGTGACCAGTGCCGTCACCGTCGGCGCGAGCGCGCTGGCGACGAGCGCCAGCGCGAGCAACAGCAATGCGCCTTGCAGCATGCGGCGGGCACCGATCCGGTCGATATAGCGGGCAAGGAAAAGCGCGCTCGCCGAAGTGCCGAGGCCGAAGGCAGCTGCAGCCGCCATCACCGCCGGGACGCTCGCTCCGAACGATGCCGCGACGGCCGGTGCGATCGGTCCGAGAACCAGGGAGTTGGAGCCGATGACGGCGATGCAGCCGGTGAGCAGATAGGCCGCCGCCGGGATCGGCGCGCGCGGCGCCGCAGCCAGAATTACTGATTGATCGCTGTTCGACACATCATCATAATGGCCGAATTAAATTCCGCATCAATGGAGAATTTCCATATGGACACAGAAACAGATGACGTTCAGCGGAACAGGCCTCCGGCCCGCGAGATCGACCCGATCGACCGAAAAATATTAGGCGTTCTCGTCGACGACGCGACCATCAGCTATGCCGAGCTCGGCGATCGCGTCGGCCTGTCGCCGCCGGCGGCGCATGAGCGGGTGAAGCGGCTGCGCCGCAGCGGCGCCATCCGCGCCACCTCGGCGATCATCGATCCGAAGGCGGTGAAGAAGCCGCTGCTCGCCTTCGTGCATGTCGACACCAGGGGCTGGGGCAAGACGCCGGAGCTGATGGCGATTTCCGAATGCCCGGAGGTCGAGGAGATCCATTCGGTCGCCGGCGACAGCTGCATGCTGCTCAAGGTGCGCACCGAGGACACGCGTGCTCTCGAAGGCCTGTTGTCGCGGCTTTACGAGACGCCGGGCGTGGTCTCGACGCGCAGCTATGTGGTGCTGTCGACCTATCTCGAACGGCCGGTGCAGCCGGACATCACGGCGGAATGGCCGACGCCCAAGCACATGGCGACGCCGGTCTATTAGACCGATCGAAGACGACCGAGCGGCGTAAGCGCGCCCGTCATTCCATCCGCTCGCCCGCCGTGTTCGACAAGGCGGGCTCAAACTTCCTTGTTGTCGAAAAGGAACATCTGAACGCCGGAATCGTCAGGGGCAAAAATCCGTCGATCCGCTCCGGCCGCTCGTCCCTCCGGGCTTGCAAACGCCTTTTCGAGCGCCGCAAGATCGTCGAAATACAACGTTCCCATCCGATGGATTTTGGAGGCTCCTATCGGCGTCGCGATGGGGCCGTCGCTGACCTCGTATTTCCTGAGCCCTGGAAGCTTCTTGGCGAGGGGTACGTGAATTTCGAAGTAATGCCTGTCGAACGCTTCGACGTCCTTCGGTGTCGGGTAGATAACGACCATCCGGGCCATTGCGGTGCTCCTTCTGTTGCGGACACACCAAGGACGACCAAGCGGATGGAAACAGAACGGACGTCGAAGATTTTTGGAAGATATTGAAGGCTTGTGCCGAGCGTTGCGATTCGCTGACGCAGTTGATCCGGCCAACCCGGCTTACGGGTTCGTGGCGCCGCGGTAGAGGTCGAGGACGCGCGTGACGCTGGCGATCAGAAGCTCATGCGCGGTCGGCTTGATCCGGCCAGTGCCGACCTCCGCATCAAGATGCCCGAGATACTGGCTGACCAGGGGGCGCGGAATCTTGCGATCGCCAAGTGCGGCCAACAGCACGTCGGTCGCCCGCTGCGCGTCGGGCGACGGCCAGTAATAGCGGATGCGGTCGCTGAAGGAGAAATGCCGCTGCAGGCGCTGCTCATCGGGCGTGCCCGGATAGTATTTCTGCCAATTGCCGGGCGAGGCCAGCATCACGCGCTCCATGGCGGCGGGCAGGCTTTCATGCGACGGATCGGGCGCGAGCTCGTCGGCGATGTGGCTCAAGCCATAGAGCGCCTCGCGCAGCGCGAAGGTGAGCCAGGGGCCGACCTTGAGGATGGCGAAGCCGTCACGCACGAGCATGCCAAGCGCTTCCGCCGGCTGGTAGTCCGTCGAATGCGCCTCGAAGACGAATTGCGGCATGCTTTCCAGTGACGCCACCAGCTTCATCGCCTTCTGGGGCGCATAGGCGATGATGTCGGCGTTGCCGAATTCGACGCCGGGCTGGACGACGACGCCGACGGCGCGGGCAAAGGCGGCTTCGAGGCCGAGGCGGGAGAAGGCCCGGCGGTGCACTTCGACGGTGCGAAGCGCATCGGCGGGTTCGGTCACATGCATATGGTCGAGCGCTTCCAAAGCCCCGCCGGGCACCGGCACTTCGGTGCCGATGATGTAGACGGGCCTTTCACCGCCCGTGCGCGCGACCGCGCCCTCGGCGACCGCCGCAAGCTCGGCCGCTCGCGCGGCGATGGTCTCGTCGGCGAGCGCTGCCGGATCATCGGCGCAGGCCATGCTGGTATCGAGATGCAGCTTGGTGAAACCGGCTGAGGCATAGGCATCGATCATCGCGACCGCCTTTTGCATCGCTTCCGCCGCGGGCAATTGCCTCCACGGATTGGGTCCCAGATGGTCGCCGCCCAGGATCAGCCGGTCGGGCGGAAAGCCCGTTCTCGCGGCATGCCCCTCGACGAAACTGCGGAAGGCGACCGGCGTCATGCCGGTATAGCCGCCCTCATGGTTGACCTGGTTGCAGGTCGCTTCGATCAGCACATCCGCGCCATGCGCCGCGCCGTGGCGGAGCGTCGCTTTGATCACCAGCGGATGCGCCGAGCAGATCGAGGCGATGCCACCCTTCCCGCCTCCCGTGCGCCTAGCGGCGATCCCAGCAAATCTTGTCGTGGCGGCGGTCATGCGCTCAGGCCCGCCTTGGCGATGAAAGCCTCGACATCGGCGAGCCGGTGAATGCCTTCCATCGGCCCCTTGCGGGTGACCGCGAGCGCGCCGCAGGCATTGGCGATGCGCAGCGCATCGGCGGGTGCCGCACCCCGCAACCAGAAGGAAACGAATGCGGCGCCGAAGCAGTCGCCGGCGCCTGTCGGGTCGACTTCGTCGACGGCAAAGCCGGGCATAGCGACCGTGTCCTGCCGGTCGTGATAGGCGGCGCCGTCGGCGCCTCTCTTCAGCACGACGCAGGAAATACCTCGCGCAAGGAGCTCGTCGACGGCGCCCTGTTCGTCGCCGACCGAAGAGAACAGGAACAGCTCGTTGCCGCTGGGCAGGAAGATGTCGGTCTGTTCGAGCACCCGGTCGAGAGCCTCACGCATGCCGGAAACCTGCATGATCTCGCGCCGGATGTTGGGATCGAAGGACACGGTGCCGCCCTTGGCCTTCACGGCCGCGATCGCGGCGAGCGCGACCTCGGTGGCGCGGTCTGAAAACAGCGACGAGCCCATCACATGGACATGGTCGGCCCCGGAGAGCAGCCGCCTGGCCGCATCGTTCATCGCCAAAAGGCCGGCGGCGCTGTTGGTGATGTTGAAGACGAAATGCCTGGAAGCATCGGCCCGATAGGTGACGAAGGCGGTGCCCGTGGCATGGCCTTCATGGACTGTGATCGCCGAAACGTCGGCACCGAGCGTGCGCAGCCGGTCGATATTGAGCTGGCCGAAATCGTCCTTGCCGACGGCGCCGATGAGACCTGCGGGCTGGCCGAGCGCCGCCGCCTGGCCGACGAAGATGGCCGGCGCGCCGGACGGGAAAGGGCCGACAAGCGGCCCGGGCTCGAGAAAGCTCTGGCCGATTCGGTCGGCCATGATCTCGACGAGGATCTCGCCGGCTGAGACCAGCTTCTTCATCATGTCCTCCCGGCATTCGCCTGCGCACGGCGTAGTCCCTGAAAATTGAATATGGCTCGCCCCGTTTCACGTCAATTAATAAATTTACGTATGCAATAATTTCTCTCGACGCGTTGAAACCTGTAAAGCTTCCTGTAAAGTTTCAACTTGCAGTCCCGCGCCGGCGCGCCCAATGTAGCGCCGAGGCAGCGCATGGGAGCAAGGATTCCGTGTCGCGAGGGGGGTTGGAGGCCGATGACGCACAAGACAATGGAGGATTTCGCCCGAGCCTGCGGCGTTTCCCGGCCGACGCTGTCGAAGTTTTTCGACGATCCGACCAGCGTCAAACCGGCGACGCGAAAGCGCATCGAGGAGGCATTGCGCTCTTCGGACTATCAGCCCAATCTTTTCGCGCGCAACCTCAACCGCAAGCGCACACGCAGCATCGGCATCGTCGTGCCGACGGTGACCGACCCCTTCTATTCGGAGATGGTCAGCCGCATCGAGCTTCGGCTGCGCGACGAAGGCTATTGGCCCATCGTCATTTCCTCGCATGGCTCGAGCGAGCTGGAAGCCGAGGCGACGCGGACCATCCTTTCGCTGAAGGTCTCCGGCGCGCTTATCGCGCCGCTCGGCCAGCGCTCCGACCAGCGGGCGATCGAGAGGCTGACGCAGGCGATACCGATCGTCTATTTCGACACCTATCTCGAAGGCGACACGCCTTTCGTCGGCAACAACAATGAGCAGAGCATGTCGACCATCGTCGACTATCTTTGCCGGTCGGGCGACGCTCCGGTCTATTTCGACATCCCCCACGTCAACCACAATTCGCGCGAGCGGGTGGAGAGCTACATCGATGCCATGAAGCGGCTCGGGCAGGAGCCGGTCGTGTTCGGCAACATCGAGGACTACACGTGGGAGTTCGAACGGATCGGCTACGAGCAGACGGAGAAGCTGCTCACCAATGGCGGCCTGCCGGGCAAGACCATCCTGTGCGCCAACGACCGTCTCGCCTTCGGCGTGATGGCGGCCGCCTATTCGAAAGGGCTGAAAGTGGGCCGCAAGGCGGATTGCGATCTGCGGGTGGCCGCGCATGACGACCATCCGCTCAGCCGCTACACCTGCCCGGCGCTCACCACCATGGCGCAGGATTTCGCGGCGATGGCCGGACGCAGCGTCGAGACGCTGCTCACCCTGCTCGACGAGGACGGCGCGGCCGTCGCGCCGAAGGTCAAGCTCGACGCGACGCTGGCGATGCGCCAATCGGCCTGAGATCTGCCAGAAGCTGGTCGAGCTGCCACCAGGCGACCGATTCGTCCTCAGGCCAGCAGGCTCGCCGCCTCGTCCTCACCCAACAGTGGCGGCTGGTCGACCGAGCCGACCACGGCGACCGAGCCGCGGCTTTCGCCGGAGGCGAGGATCGCTTCCATGATCTCCAGCACATGCAGCGCAAGCTCGCCGGATGCGCGTGGCCTGCGCCCTTCCACGAGCGCCCGCGCCAGGTCGGCGACGCCGAGCATGCGGTAGTTGGCGCGGTCCGGCTCGGCATAGGGCCAGTTGCGCGCGCCATAGAGCTCGCCTTCGCTTTCGAAGTCAGCCCAGTCGGCGCCGCGCGCCGAGATGGAGACGGTGCCGCCGAACGTGTCCGGGTCAGGCAGCCTGAGCGAACCTTCCGTGCCGTGCAGTTCGATCGGATGGTTGGAATGCTTGAAGACATCCCAGGACGCGCCGAAGGTGACGGTGACGCCGGAGCGGAATTCGAGCAGCGACAGGATGTTGGTCGGCGTGCCGACCCTGAAGCTGGTGTTCTTGTAAGGACCCTCGGCGGTGATCAGGCGCTCCTCCTGGCCGCGCGTCGCCATCGCCATGACGCGGACGACGGGCCCAAGCAGGTTGACCAGCATCGTCAGGTAATAGGGCCCCATGTCGAAGACCGGACCGCCGCCCGGTTGATAGTAGAATTGCGGGTTGGGATGCCAGTGCTCCATGCCGCGCCCCATCATGAAGGCGGTGCCGGTCACGGCGCGGCCGATCGCGCCCTCATCCATCAGGCGGCGCGCCCGTCGGCCGGCGGCGCCAAGGAAGGTATCGGGAGCCGAGCCTATCAGCACACCGCGCTTGGCCGCCTCGGCGACCAGCCGGCGGCCGTCGCCGGCCGAGGTCGCGAGAGGCTTTTCGGTGAAGACGTGCTTGCCCGCGGAAAGCGCTGAAAACGAGATATCGAAATGCGCCGCGGGAATAGTGAGGTTGAGGACGAGATCGACCTCCGGGTCAGCCAGCAGCGCGTCAACGCCGAGGGCGCGGACGCCATGTTCCTTCGCCCGCAGCGCGGCCATTTCGGCGGAAATATCGGCACAGGCGCGCAATTCCACACCGGAAAAAAGGGCCGCGTTGCGCAGATAGGTCATCGAAATGTTGCCGCACCCGATGACCCCGATGCCGAGCTTCGTGCCTGATTTTGCGTGCATTTTCGTTCCAGCCTCCCATTGCGGCAGCGTTCCCTGCGGCCCGCCGCGGGCGCGACGGACGGTCTTCGGGATTCGCTATAGCGCATTTTAAATATTGACGCGCGTAAAATTTTTATAGAGCATGTGGAAATGCTGGCGCGACATCGGAGGCCGCCAGCCCATGAGGAGGAGAAAATGACTGACATGAAAAAACGGCCGTCCGCCGGTTCGAAGCCCGTGGTCACGATGACCCCGGGGCACGTCACGATCGCCGACCGCCGACAGTTTCTCATCGGGGCCGGCATGTTGGGCGCTGCAGCGCTCGGCGCCGGCACCGGTCTCGGCATCCGCAAGGCGCGTGCCCAATCGCGCGCCGAAATCAGCTTCGCCAGCGCCGCCTTTTTCGGCAAGGAGACCTTCGGCGACCTGATCAAGGCCTTCAACGAGTCGCAAGACCGCGTCCTGGTCAAGAACATCGAATTGCCGCCGCCGAGCTCCTCGACGGAAGTCTATCAAGGCCTGGTGCAGCAGCTTGCCCGCCGCAACGGCACGCCGGACGTCTTCAGCCAGGACGTGATCTGGATCGCCGGCTTCGCCGCCGCCGGCTGGGCGCTGCCGCTGGATGAGTATTTCCCGGCCGACAAGCGCAGCGCCTACTTCACCGGAACCCTGAATGCCTGTACCTATGACGGCAAGCTCACCGCCCTGCCCTGGTTCATGGATTCGGGCATGTTCTATTACCGCAAGGACGTGCTGGAAAAGCATGGCGGCAAGGTGCCGGAGACCTGGGCCGACATGGCGACCGTCGCGGCTGCCGCGCAGAAGGCCGGCGACATCGATTTCGGTTATCTCTGGCAAGGCAAGCAGGCCGAGGTTCTGGTCTGCGACGCGGTCGAGATCATCACCTCCAACAACAGCGCCATCCTCGCACCCGACGGCAAGTCGACGCTGATCAACCAGAAGGGTGCGGTCGAGGCGATCCAGTTCCTCTACGACACCATCGCCAAGACCAAGATCAGCCCGCAGGACGTGCTGTCCTGGGACGAGGAACCGTCGCGCCAGCCCTTCACCTCGGCCAAGGCGATGTTCATGCGCAACTGGTCCTATGTCTGGCCTATCGCGCAGGACGGCAAGACCTCGCAGGTGGTGGACAAGGTCGGTGTCGCGCCGCTGCCCGCCTTCCCGGGCGGCAAGAGCTCGGCCTGCCTCGGCGGCTACCAGCTCGGCGTCAACGCCAATTCGAAGCAGCGCGAAGCCGCGATCGAGCTGCTCACCTGGCTGTCCTCGACCGAGACCCAGCGCCGCATCGCGCTGAACTTCGGCCTCGCCCCGACCCGGCCGGCGCTGTTCGAGGATGCACAGATCAAGAAGGAACAGCCCTTCATGGCGAGCCTCGAAAAAGTGTTCACCGGCGCAACCGCGCGGCCGATCACGCCCGCTTACGCCAAGGTGACGCTGGCGCTGCAGTCCGGCATCTCCAAGGCGCTGGTCTCCGGCAACGTCCAGGCCGAGATGGACGCGCTGGCCGACCAGATCAACAAGATCGTCGCCTGACCATGACTGCGGCCGCCACTGTCACTGGCGCTGGCCGGCCGCGGCGGCTTGGCAGGGCGCTTCCCGGCGCCCTGTGGGCCCTTCTCCTGCTGGCGCCGGCCTTCGTGTCGCTGGCGTCGGTCTCCTTCTACCCGATCGTTAACGGCCTTTATCTCTCGCTCACCAACACCTCGCTGATCACGCAGGAGCAGGACTTCACCGGTTTCGCCAACTATGCGCAGCTTTGGGGCGACGCGCAGTTCTGGAACGCCTGGTGGCACACGATGTGGTTCACCTTCGCCTCCACCCTGCTGGAGACGGTGATCGGGCTCGGCATGGCGCTCATCCTGTTCGAGACATTCAAGGGCCGCGGCCTGGTGCGGGCGGCGATGCTGGTGCCGTGGGCGATGCCCACCGTCGTCACCTCGAAAATGTTCGGCTGGCTGTTCAACGGCCAGAACGGCATCGTCAACTACATCCTGCTGCATGCCGGGCTGATCGACCAGAACATCAACTGGTACGGTTCCGCCGACACCGCGATGACCACCATCATCATCGCCGACGTGTGGAAGACGACACCGTTCATGGCGCTTCTGCTGCTCACCGGCCTGCAGACCATTCCCAATTCGCTGATCGAGGCGGCGCGCATGGACGGCGCCAAGGGCTGGATCACCTTCTGGTACATCCGCCTGCCGCTGCTGATGCCGACGCTCTTGATCGCCGGGCTGTTCCGCGCGCTCGACGCCTTCCGCGTCTTCGACCTGGTCTATGTGCTGACCGGCGGCGGCCCGGCCGATTCCACCGAGACGCTGTCGACACTCTCCTACAAGGTGCTGTTCTCGACGCTGCAGTTCGGCTACGGCTCCGCCGTCTCGACGGCGATGTTCATCACCGAAGGCATCATCGCGCTGGTCTTCGTGCTCGTCCTCGTCCGGCAGATCAGGAGGGCGCAATGAACGACATGCGCTCGCCGCTGCAGAGCTTCGCCATCTATCTCGGCGCCTTCCTGATCCTCGTGTGGTCGGGCGGGCCGTTCATCTGGCAGTTCTCGACCTCGTTCCAGCTCGACAAGGCGCTGACCTCGGGCTCGCCGTCGCTGATCCCGCATCCTTTCACGCTGGAACATTACTACAACGCCTTCGTCGAGAAGGAACTGCACCGCTATGTGTGGAACTCGCTGGTGGTGTCGCTGGCGACGACCTTCTTTTGCCTCGTCGTCGGATCGCTCGCCGCCTTCGCGCTCTCGCGGCTCAACGTCCGGGGACGCTTCGGCATACTGATGGTGATCCTGTCGGTGTCGATGTTCCCGCAGATCGCGCTGGTCGGTCCGCTCTATCTGGTGGCGACCAATCTCGGCCTGCTCGACACCTACACGGCGCTGATCATCACCTATCTGGCGCTCGGCCTGCCGCTGGTGACCTGGGTGCTGTTCGGCTATTTCGAGACGCTGCCGCGCGAGATCGACGAGGCGGCGCGCATGGACGGCGTCAGCGTCCCGGGGCTGCTCTGGCACATCATCCTGCCGATGTCGCTGCCGAGCCTGGTCACGACCGGCCTGCTCGCCTTCATCAGCGCCTGGAACGAGTTCCTGTTCGCGCTCGCCTTCACCTCCAACATCGACCATCAGACGATCCCCGTCGGCATCGCCAACTTCACCAACCTCTATTACGTGCCCTGGGGCGATATCGCCGCGGCCTCGGCCGTCGTCACCGTTCCGCTGATCGTGCTGGTGCTGTTCTTCCAGCGCCACATCATCGAAGGGCTGACCCAGGGTGGCATCAAGGAATAGGCGGCATCAAGGAATGAAAGGATGAACGTGAAAGACCTCAAAGTCGGCTGCCAGACCTTCACCTGGGAAATGCTCGGAGACCGCTTCAAAGGCGGCCCCGACGATCTCATCAAAGCGATCGCCGACGGCGGCTATGCCGGCATCGAGATCACCGACACGATGATCGGTCACTATGCCGGCAAACCGGCGGAATTCGCCGCCGCGCTGAAGTCATTCGGCTTGACGCTCGTCTCGTTCGCCTTCGGTTCGAAGAGCGGCTTCACGCTGAAGGAGAAGATCGGCGCCGATCTCGATACCGCCAAACGCTGGATCGACTTCGCCGCCGCCTTCCCCGGCGCACTTGTCTCGATGGGCTCGGCCACTGTCGTGTCCGACGGCCCGCGCGACGGCAAGTTCGCGATTGCAGCCGAGATCTACAACAAGGCCGGCGAGCTCGGCCGCAAGGCCGACGTCCAGGTCGCGGTGCATCCGAGCTCGCATCGCAACACGCTGCTCTTCGACCGCGCCGACTATGACCGTATCTTCGGACTAATCGACGCCTCGCTCGTCGGCTGGGTGCCGGACACCGGCCACATTCTGCGCGGCCGTCAGGATATGGCCGACACGCTCGCCACCTATCGCGACCGTATCCGCTACGTGCATCTTAAGGACGTCGATGCCAACGGCACCTGGGCGATGCTCGGCAAGGGCGTCTGCGACACGGCGACGGTGATCGAGATCGCCGGGGGCGCGCCCAACTTCAACGGCTGGCTGATACTGGAAGAGGAATCCGAAACCGCTGCAGCCGATCCCGCCGGTGCGGTCAGGACCAATCGCCAGACCATGCGCGGCTACGGGGCCTGAGACGATGATCCGCAAACAAGACCGTCGCCTTCGTGTCGGTGTGCTCGGCTGCGGGCCGATCGCGCAGTTCGCGCATCTGGAATCCTGCGTGAAGGCGAGCAATGCCGACCTCTACGCGATCTGCGACGCGGCGCCCGATCTGCTGGCGCGCATGGGCGCGACCTATGAGCCGGAAAAGATGTATGGCGACTATGACGAGATGCTCGCCGACCCAGAGCTCGAAGCGGTGATCGTCGCGACGTCCGACGCCTACCATGTACCGATGTCGATCAAGGCGCTGGAAGCCGGCAAGCATGTGCTCTGCGAAAAGCCGATCGGAGTTTCGGTCGAGGAAGGCGAGAAGCTCGCGAAAGCCGTCCGGCGTTCGGGCAAGGTGCTGCAGGTCGGCCACATGAAGCGCTTCGACCCGGCGCTGGAGGCGGCGCGCGACTTCGTCCGCGACGAGATGGGCGAGATCCTGGCGCTGAAGGCCTGGTATTGCGATTCCACCCATCGCTACACCAATACCGACGCCGTGCAGCCGCTGCCCATCACCAGCAAGCTGGCGAGGAAGCCGTCCGGCAATCCGAAGGCCGACCTCAGGCAGTATTTCATGCTGGCGCATGGCTCGCATCTGGTCGACACGGCGCGTTTCCTCGCCGGCGAGATCACCGCCGTGCGCGCGCGCCTCAACGAGCGCTTCGGCGCCTATTGCTGGTTCGTCGAGACCGAATTCGCCAATGGCGCCCTCGGTCATCTCGACCTGACGGTTGCCGTGCGCATGGACTGGCACGAAGGCTTCCAGCTCTATGGCGAGAACGGCTCGGTGATCGCGAAGACCTTCAATCCCTGGTATTTCCGCGCCAGCGAGGTCGACATCTTCCACGAGAAGGACGCGACGTCTCGCAGGCCGCTCGGCGCCGACGGCCATTTCTTCCGCCGCCAGTTGGAGGCTCTCGCCGACACCGTGCTCAATGGCGCGCCGCAGCGCGGCGCCAATGTCGAGGACGGGCTCGCCTCGATCCGTGCCATGGTGGCGATCGCGCGCTCGGTCGAAAGCGGCGAGCGCGTCGAGCTCGCCGGCGTCAGCGGAGCGGTCTGATGCAAGTCGGGGTGTTCGCCAAGACGTTTCCGGGCAGCGATCCGGCCGGTGTTCTTGCCGCCGTGCGCAATGCCGGCTTCGCGGTCACCCAGTTCAACCTAGCCTGTGCCGGTCTGCCGTCGATGCCGGACGCGGTTCCGGACGAAGCAATCCGTTCAATCGATGCCGCCGCCAAGGCGACCGGTGTCGGCCTCGTCGCGCTGTCCGGCACCTACAACATGGCGCATCCGGACAGCCGGGTGCGCGAGGATGGATTGCGACGCCTGGCGGTCGTCATCGAGACGGCGGCCAGGCTTTCGATCCCGCTCGTGACGCTCTGCACCGGAACGCGCAACGCCGAGGACCAGTGGGTGCACCATCCCGACAATGCCGATCTTTCGGTCTGGGCCGACATGGCGCGCGAGATGGAGAAGGCACTGCTGCTCGCCGAGAGCCATGGCGTCGATCTCGGCATCGAGCCGGAGCAGGCCAACATCGTCACCTCGGCCGAAGACGCCGTGCGGCTGATTTCCGAGATGGGCTCGAAGCGGCTGCGCATCGTGCTCGACCCGGCGAATCTGTTCGAACAGGCGAATGCCGACGAGGCCCGCGCTATCGTCGCCGAGGCGGTCGAGCGCACGGCTGGTCATGTCGCGCTTGCGCACGCCAAGGACCGTTTCGCCGACGGCCGTTTCGCCACTGCCGGGCAAGGCGTGGTCGATTTCGCCGACTTCATCGGTCGGCTGAAGGCCGCAGGCTTCGACGGACCGCTGGTGACGCACGGGCTTTCGGTCGAGGAAGCGCCGGGCGTCGCGCGCTTCCTCAAGGGGCTGGTGTGATGGGCACGCTGCTACGCGACGGCGCCACGCTCCATATGACCGACACAGGCAAGGGCCTGGCGGTCGTCTTCCAGCACGGGCTGGGCGGCGGTGAGGCGCAGGCCGCGCAGACTTGTCCCGCCGGCTTCCGCCGCATCACGCTGGAATGCCGCGGCCACGGCGGCTCCGATCTCGGCGAGCGGCGGCCGTTCTCGTTCGAGATGTTCGCCGATGACGTGCTTGCCGCCGCCGACCAGGCCGGCCTCGACCGCTTCGTCGCCGCCGGCGTCTCGATGGGTGCTGGAATCGCGCTTCGTCTCGCCTGTCGTCACCCGCAACGCGTCGCCGGCCTCGTCCTGGTGCGGCCGGCCTGGACGTTCTCGCCGGCGCCACAGAACATGCAGCCGATCGCCGAGGTCGCCGGGCTCATCCTCGAACACGGAACCGACAAGGGACGGACGATCTTTGCGCAATCGGAAACCGCCGCGCGGCTCCATCGCGAGGCGCCCCACAATCTTTCGTCACTGCTCGGCTATTTCGACCGCCCCGACGCCAAGGCATTCGCGCAGGTGCTTGCCGACATCGCCAGCGACGGTCCGGGCGTTGCCGAAACCGCCTCGGCCGCGCTCGATATTCCGGCCCTTGTCGTCGGCAACGCGATGGATGCCGTGCACCCGCTGTCAGCCGCCTACACACTCGCCGCCGCGATGCCCGGCGCGGTCTTCGCCGAGATCACGCCGAAGGCGCGCGACAGCGCCAGGCACTTCACCGAGCTGCACACCGAGATCAGCTCCTTCCTGCAATCCCATTCGAAAATGCGGAGCCTCATTTCCTCATGATCAGCAAACCCCTCTCCGGCCCCGCCGCCATCGCGGCGCTTCCGCGCGATCGGCTGATCGGCGAGTTCTCGCTGTGGTCGGCGGACCTCGCCAATATGGAACGCGACCTGAAGCGCATCGAGGCCCATGCCGATCTGCATCACGTCGACGTGGCGGATGCGCGCTTCACCCCCGGCTTCCTGTTCTTTCCCGACATGGTGGCGCGCATCGCAAAGCTGACGGCGAAGCCCATCCATGTGCATCTGATGGTCGAGGCCGAAATCGTCGAGGCGCAGACCCGTCAGTTCATCGAAGCCGGCGCCGACCTCGTCACCGTCCACGCCGAAAATGGCGAGGCAGCCTTGCGCGCCGTGAGGCTGGCGCGTCAGCTCGGAGCCGAGGCCGGCGTGGTGCTGCGGCTGGAGACGCCGGTCTCGGCAATCGTTCCCTTCCTGCCGGACGTGGCTTTCGTGACGCTGCTCGGCACCTCGATCGGCGTCAAGGGACAGAGCCTATCCGAAAAAGCCTGCCCGCGGCTGATCGAGGCGCGTGCGCTGATCAGGCAAGCCAGCCGCGAGGCCGACATCCGGCTTGCCGCCGATGGCGGCATCCGCCACGAGACGGTGCCGCTGCTGCGCGCCGCCGGCGCCGACACGGTGGTGCTGGGCTCGCTTGCCTTCGGCGATCCGGACCTCGCACGGCGCATGGCCTGGCTGCATGGACTGAAGGCCGCCGCCTGATGAGCACGCTTGCGCTTGCCTTCGATCTCGGCGGCACGGAGCTGCGCGGCGCGCTGGTCGAGCGCAGCGGCGAGGTCATCGCGCGCACCTCGGAGGCGACGCTTGCCGGCGCCGGCTCGGAAGCGGTCATCGGCCAGATCATCGCGCTGGCGGGCAGGCTGCTTAACGAGCACCCGCAGGCGAAGGTCATCGGCATCGGCATGTGCGCGCCGGGCCCGCTCGATCCGAAGGCGGGCATCGTCATCGGGCCGCCGACGCTTGCCGGCTGGCACAATGTGCCGCTAATCGACATCCTCAGCCGCCAGTTCGGCCTGCCGGTGCGGCTGGAGAACGATGCCAATGCCGCGGCGCTCGGCGAGTGGCGTTTCGGCGCCGGCCGCGGCGCGGGCTCGCTGGTCTTCGTCACCGTGTCGACCGGCATCGGCGGCGGCGTCGTCGCCGACGGTCACATCTATCACGGCCGGCGGGGGCTTGCCGCCGAGATCGGCCACATGACCATCACCGGCGAAGGCGACCGCTGCTTCTGCGGCAATGTCGGCTGCTTCGAGGCGGTCGCCTCCGGCACGGCGCTCGGCCGCCGGGCGACGCGGCTCACCGCGCCCGGCGACGGCTCGAAGCTCAGGCACCTTTCAAAGGACGGCAATGTCTCGGCCCGGCATGTCGTCGAGGCCGCGCGCGCCGGCGATGCCGCCGCTCGCGAGCTTATCGAGGAGGAGGCCCGCTGGCTGGGCATCGGCTTCACCAACCTGCTGCACCTCTATTCGCCGGACCTGATCGTCATGGGCGGCGGGCTCGCCAACGGCTTCGACCTGCTGGCGCCGAGCATCAGGGCAACGATCGATGAGCGCGCCATGCAAGCCTATCGCGACGTGCCGGTCGTGCCGGCCGAGCTTGGCGACCGGGCCGGCCTGGTCGGCGCTGCAAGCCTGATCCTGTGGGAAGGCGAGCCGGGCACCGCGCTGGCGATGGTGCAGGACGAGGAGACGAAGAACGGCGCCGGCGGACAGCCCGACGCCCCGGAGGCAAGCCATGGCTGAGCTCAGGCTGCGCGGCGTACGCAAATCCTACGGATCGGTGGAGATCATCAAAGGCATCGATCTCGATGTCGCCGACCGCGAATTCGTCGTCTTCGTCGGCCCGTCCGGCTGCGGCAAGTCGACCCTGCTGCGCATGATCGCGGGGCTCGAGAAGATCACCGCCGGAGACCTCACCATCGACGGCGCGCGCGCCAACGATATCGACCCGTCGGAGCGCGGACTTGCCATGGTATTCCAGTCCTACGCGCTCTATCCGCATATGAGCGTGGCCGAGAATATGGGCTTCGCGCTTAAGATCGCGGGCGTTCCTGCGCAAGAGCGCGGGCGCAAGGTGAAGGAAGCGGCCGACGTGCTGCAGCTCGCGCATCTGCTCGACCGGCGGCCGAAGGCGCTCTCGGGCGGCCAGCGCCAGCGCGTCGCCATCGGCCGCGCCATCGTGCGCAACCCGAAAGTCTTCCTGTTCGACGAGCCGCTGTCCAACCTCGATGCCGCGCTTCGCGTCAGCATGCGGCTGGAGCTGATGCGGCTGCACGAGCAGCTGAAGGCAACGATGATCTATGTCACGCACGACCAGATCGAAGCCATGACCATGGCCGACAAGATCGTGGTGCTGAACGGCGGTCGCATCGAGCAGGTCGGCTCGCCGCTCGACCTCTACAACCGGCCGGCCAATATTTTCGTCGCCGGCTTCATCGGCTCGCCGAAGATGAACCTGGTCAAGCTGAAGGTGGCGTCGACCGGTGCGGACGGCGTCGGCGTCAGCTTGCCGGGCGGCAAGACGCTCACCGTGCCTGTAGAGGCCGGCGGCGCCAAGGCCGGTGACGAGGTGCTGCTCGGCATACGGCCGGAGCATCTCAAGATCGCGCCCGACGGACGTTTACGGGACAGGCAGCACTGGCCGAGCGGCTCGGTAGCCTGACCATCTTCCATGTCGAGGTCGCGCCCGATGTCTCGCTGGTGGTGCAGGCCGAAGGCGGCGACGCGACGCCGCTACATACGTCGATCGCCCTCGATATCGCGCCCTCCGCGTGCCATCTGTTCCGATTGGATGGGCCGGCGCTGACGCCGCTTCATTCGACCTGTCCAGCCGCAGGTATCCGGTCACCGCGATCATCGAGCGGATGACGGAGAGCGGAGAGACCCTGGGCCGCCGCCTGTTTCCTCATCGCCCGCGGCCGGCACGGCCTTGGGCTGAGGGCGTGCCAGCAGATAGAAGGCGGCGACATGCGTGATCATCAGCAGGGGCACATAGACGATCGGGATCGCGTAGGTGGCGCCTAGTTGTCCCGCCAGGTCCGGAAGGTCGAGCACGGTGCCGTGGTAATAGTCGACGACAAGGTCGACTGCCCCTACCAGATTGAAGGCGATGACGGACGGCCAGAAGATCGTGGGCCACCTAACGGCAAGCAGCGCCAGCATGGCCAGCAGTCCGGTCGCGAAGTCGCCATAGGCGGCAAAGGCGGCGAAGCCGGCGGGCAGGTTCGGACCGACGACGCCCGGAAGCAGGAAGACCAGCCCGAAGAAGCGGAAGCTGTGCAGCATGGCGATGGCGCGCTGCGCCTCGACGATTTCCATGAGCTTCAGCCGTGGCCAGATGTAAGCGCCGAAGCAAAGCAGCCACGGCACGTAGCCCAGGACGAGGTGGATGTTGAAGATCGTCGCCGGCGACATTTTTCGCCTCCTCTCTAGGATTTGTCTTACGCAATGCCGGACGGAAAGCCGCTGCACGCTTTCAAGGAATGCTCTATTCGATCGGAACAGCTTCGAACACGGCCGTGAAGACACCCAGCCGACCTTCCATGAGGTTGCGTCCGAGATTGGAAGCAAGGTCCACGAACCCAGCTCCCATGACGACGCCGAGGTTCAGCGAAGGTGGCGGCCCGGATGCCCTAAGCTCGGCGAACCAGGTCTTGGCAACCGCGGTGTCGTCCTGCTCGGCAAGCGGGCCGAAGCCCGCCTGCTCGATCGCCTCGCGCGTCGCGGCGGCCGAGAGCAGAAAGCTTTCTCCCGGCGTCTTGGCCCAGGGAACCGGATAGTGCGGCTCGCCGCCGTTCAGCACGACATCGAAGGTCGCGAACTTTCCGCCAGGCTTCAGCACGCGCCTGATCTCGCGGTAGAGAAGCGGCCGGTCGGCGATGTTCATCGCCACGTGCTGCAGCAGCACGACGTCGAAGCGGCGGTCGTCGAAGGGGAGCGCCAACGCGCTGCCGGCCCTGAACGACACTTTCGCGCTCTGGCCGGTGCGTGCGGTCAGATACTCTGCGGCTTCGACGAACGGCTCGCTGAGGTCGATACCCACGACGTTGCAGCCGTAATTCGCAGCCAGAAACCGGGCCGGCCCGCCGATGCCCGATCCGACGTCGAGCACCGACATGTCGGCGGTGATGCCGGCCAGTTTGGCGAGCTCCGCGGTGGCGGCAAGCCCGCGCGTGTGGAACTGGTCGAGGGCCGCCAGTTGCTCGGGCTTAAGCTGCTGTTCCTCCGGCCCGAGAACAGCCAGAGCCGCCTTCAAACGTTCGGTCAGGCCGGTCGCGCGGTAGTGATCGCGCACGCGATCGATAGAGTCGTTCATTGCCATTTCCTCCAGGCTTGTCGCGACACACATAAGACAGCTTTCGGCCGGCAACTATCCGCGATAATGTCTATGAGCTATGAAGCAGAACTTCACAGTCAGGCATGGCGCGCTCGACGGCGTCGAGGCGTTCCTCAGCGTCGCCAGGCATCGCAACTTCCGCAAGGCGGCGGCGGAGCTTGCTGTCACGCCGTCGGCGATCAGCCAGGCGGTGCGGACGCTGGAAGCGCGTATCGGTGCCGCACTTTTCACCCGCACGACGCGCAGCGTCGGCCTTACGGAGGCCGGCGAGCGTTTCCTGTCGCGCGCAGGGCCGGCTTTCGAGGAGCTGGTTGCCGCGAGCGAGGTCGCGCATGAATTCGGCAAGCGCCCGACCGGATTGCTGCGCCTCTCGGTGCCGCCGGCAGTGATGCCGATCCTGCTCGAGCCGCTTATCGCATCCTTCTGCCAAGCCTATCCTGAGATCGAGCTGGAGGTCGTCGCAAGCGGCGAACTCGTCGACCTCGCGACCGGAGGCTTCGATGCCGGCATCCGGCTCGGCGAGTTCGTCGCCGCAGATATGGTGGCGGTGCGGCTGACGCCGCCGTTCCCGCTCGTGGTTGTCGGCAGTCCCGATTATCTGCGCCAGCGGACCAGACCGGAGCGCATCGAGGATCTGCGCGGCCACGCCTGCCTGCGCCTGCGCCGCTCGAACGGCTCGGTCGCGCCTTGGCGCTTCGCCGACGGCAACCAGACGGTCGAGGCAATCGTCGCCGGGCCGCTCATCGCGCATGACTACCCCACGCTTCTCGGCGCGGCGATCCAGGGCGTCGGCCTTGCGCAAGTGCCTGGCCCGATTGCCGGCGCATCGATCGCGGACGGCCGTTTGCAGGCGCTGCTGACACCGTTCGCCGCCACTTCGCCAGGCGCTTTCCTCTATTACCCCGAAAGGCGGCAGGTCCTGCCCAAGCTGCGCGCGTTCATCGATCACGTCCGGCGCGAGGGCGGCATCGACGCACGCAACAAATCAGCCGGACGGCAGTCCTGATGCACCAGACATGTCTTGACCGAAGAGGCTTGTCAGCGCCCTATCCCCTGGCGTGCCAGGACAGGAACCTGCTGATCTCCTCCCGCTTGTCTTCCGACAGACCCGAAAGCTGGCTCTCGTCCAGATATCCTTCCCGGATGAGAACGGCAAAAACGACGATAAGCTGCGAGTAGCGATAGTCGAACATCTGATCGATCTTTCGCCGTTGCTGCCGCAGATAGTCTTCGATCTCCCACATGACGGCAGGTGTCGTCATGGCGCTGACCTTGCTTTTGAATTCGGCCATTATCTTGCCGAGCGCCACCTCCAGCGCTGCATCGAAAGCGCGGCGCGCGACCTTCTTTTCGGACGGCGACCATCTGATCTCGTTGGAGCTCACGCATATCTCCCTCGAAGAGTTTCCATTCTTGCTGCCTGAAGCAATCTAGCGAGTGCTTCAGCGTCGATCACCTCATCATCGTCGCGCCCGTTTCCTCTCCGCTGCCGCCAGGAGATCGACGAAGGCGCGCACCTTGGCCGGCCGGTAGCGGGCCGGCGGAAATACGGCATGGATACCGCCGGTGGGCAAGGTCCACTCGGCGAATACCCTGACGAGACGCCCTGCAGCGATTTCGTCCTCGACGGCAAAGTCGGGAAAGATGCCGAGGCCGATGCCTGCGAGCACGCAGGCCTGCACGGCCGGTGTCTTGTCGCAGACGACGATCGGATTGAGTTCCGTCAGCACCGTCTCGCCGTCCTTCGAAAACAGCCATTGGCCGACGCCGCGCAGCTGCGCATTGGCGACCCATGGCAGGGATTTTGCAAGCTTGGGGTTCGCGTTCGGCGGGAGGCCGGCGGCAAACCCGGGTGTCGCGACGACGACCTGCTGCAGGGTACCCAGCCGCCGCGCCTGATTGCTGGAATCGGCGAGCCAGCCGATGCGGATGCCGAGGTCGATCTGCTCGTCGACCAGATTGCTGATGGCGTCGTCGAAGATCGCCTCGACCTTCATCGTCGGATATTTTCTGAGATATTCGGCAATGGTCGGGGCCACCACTTTCGCACCATAGTCGAGCGAGGTGGTGAGACGCAGCGTTCCCGTCGGCTTGCCGGTGCTTTGCGAGATGTCGCCATAGGCGGCTTCCGCCTCGCGCAGGATGATGGCCGCGCGGTCGTAGAACAGACGCCCCTCTTCCGTCGCAGTCACCCGCCGCGTCGTCCGCCGCAGCAACGTTGCGCCGAGTTCCTCTTCCAGCTTGCCCACCTGATGGCTGACCACGGCTTTCGCGACGTCGAGGCGATCGGCGGCGGCGGTGAAGGATCCGGTCTCCACGACGGTGGTGAAGTAGACGAGCCGGTTGAGATTGAGAAGGTCGGCCATCGGCGCATTTATTGTCTGATCTGATCGGACAGTTTGTATGATTGGTCGCGGTTTTTGGCAACCGGCCAAGCTGCCATCTTGCCCGAAGGCAACGCTTTCTGGACGAGACGGCATGACCAACGCCACCGTGACCTATCTTTTCGACCCGCTTTGCGGCTGGTGCTACGGCGCCACGCCGATGCTGGACAGGCTCGCTGCGAACGGCATGGCGCTGGCCCTGCTGCCGACCGGCCTGTTCTCCGGCGCCGGCGCCCGGCCGCTGGACGCGGGCTTCGCCGCCCATGCCTGGGCCAACGACCAGCGAATCGAGCGGCTGAGCGGGCAGCGCTTCACGCAGGCTTATCTCGATAATGTGCTCAACGTGCGCGGCACGCTGCTCAATTCCGGCGCCGCGACGCTCGGCATCAGCGCGGCCGGTATCGATGACCCTCAGCGCCGACTGGCGGCGCTGAAAGCGATCCAGCATGCCCGCTATGTCGATGGCCGCGACATCGTCACGCCGAGCGGTGCAGCCGCGGTGCTGGCCGACGCCGGCATGGCCGACGCGGCAAGGCTCGTGGTGGCGCCGACCGACGACGTGCTCGCCGCCGGCCGCGACCTGGTCGGCCGCGGACGCGCGCTGTTCCAGAGACTCAACGCCAATGGTGTCCCATCGCTTGCCGTGATCCGCAACGATGCGCCGCGCCTCATCGGCTCAAATGCGCTGTTCGGCAGCTACGACAATCTCGTCGCGCATCTCCAGGCGGCGTAATCCCGATCCCCTCCCCCAAGCAAAGGAAACTTCCCATGAAAATCGCCCTCATCGGCGCGTCCGGCCAGGTCGGCTCGCGCCTCCTCAAGGAACTCTCCGATCGCGGCCACGCCATCACGGCGATCGCCCGCAACCCGGAGAAGATAGCGGTGCTGTCTGGCGTCACCGCCGTGAAAGGCGATGCCTTCGACAAGGACGGCCTCGCGGCGCTGATCAAAGGGCATGACGCGGTGATCAGCTCGGTGCATTTCACGGCCAGCGATCCCGACACGCTGATCGCGGCGGTGCGGGCCTCGGGGGTCAAGCGCTACCTCGTCGTCGGCGGCGCCGGCAGCCTCGAGGTGGCGCCGGGCAAGCGCCTGGTCGACACGCCGGAATTCCCCGCGGCCTACAAGGCGGAAGCGCTGAAGGGCGGCGACTTCCTCGGCAAGCTGAAAACGGTCAACGACCTCGACTGGACCTTCCTGTCGCCGTCGGCGCTGTTCGTCGCCGGCGAGCGCACCGGCAAATTCCGACTGGGCAAGGATGCGCTTCTGACGACCGATAAGGGCAGCAGCATCTCCTTCGAGGACTACGCCATCGCCATGGCTGACGAAATCGAAAACCCGAAGCACATCCGGCAGCGCTTCACCATCGGCTACTGAGGCGGCCGCTACCGGCTCTTTGTCGCGGGCCGCCGGACATGGCGGCCCATTATTTTGCGGAGCGGGACTCGATCAACGACTGGATGCGTTCGGCGTCCGCGCGCGTAACCGGATTGTAGACGATCATGCCGAGCTCCGGACGGCCGTCGACCGCGAAGACCGAGAACTCCAGCTCGATCAGCCCGATCTCGGGATGCCGCAGGCGCTTCACGCCTTCGCCATGCGCCGGCACGACGTCGTTGTCGCGCCAGAGCGCGGCGAATTCCGGACTGATCCGGGAAAGCTCCTCGACGAGTTCCGTGACCTCCGCGCCGGCGCCGGCGCGGACGGCATCGGCCCTGAACGAGCCGACGACGAAGCGGGCGACGCTCTCCCAGTCCTCCTGCGCGTCGCGCACGCGCGGGTTGCCAAACATCAGGCGCAGGATGTTGCGTTGCTCGCGCGGCAGCTTGGAATAGTCGGTCAGCATCGCCGCCGCGGCGCGGTTCCAGGCGACCACATCCCATGTCGCGGTCTTGATGATCGCCGGACTGGGGTCGAACGCGTCGAGGACGCGCTGCAGGCGCGGCGTCACGCTGTCGACGTTTCTGTACCGGACTTCCGGCGGCCGCCCGAGCCCCAGCATGAACAGGTGCTCGCGTTCGGGCTCTGTCAGCATCAGCCCGGTCGCGATGCGGTTCAGCACATCGGCGGACGGCGCGCCGCCCCGCCCCTGCTCCAGCCAGGTGTACCAGGTCGGGCTGATATTGGCGCGCTGCGCCACCTCCTCGCGGCGCAGGCCTTGCGTGCGCCGCCGCCCCGTGGCGAAGCCGAAGGCGGCGGGATCGAGGCGCATGCGGCGATCGCGAAGAAAGGTGCCAAGCCTATTGCACGTGTCGATGGGCATTGCGATCCTATTGGCTATTATACCATGATAAGGTCACTACTTTAACAGAATGATTTGTAGCGCAAATAAGGCCTCCGAACAATCACAGGAGACCACCCATGCGTGTATTCCTTACCGGCGCGACCGGCTTCATCGGTTCCAGGATCGTACCGGAACTTCTTGCCGCCGGGCACCAGGTGCTTGGCCTGACCCGCTCCGAGGCCGGTGCGCGGTCGCTTGCGGCGGCCGGCGCCGAGCCCCACCGCGGCGACATCGAAGACCTCGACAGCCTGCGCGACGGCGCGGCCAAATCGGATGCGGTGATCCACACCGCCTTCGACCACAATTTCTCGAATTTCGTGGCGAATTGCGAGAAGGACAAGCGGGTGATCGAAGCGCTGGGCGGCCCGCTTGCCGGCTCGGACCGACTGCTCATCATCACGTCCGGCGTCGGCATGGGCAGTGCCGGGCCTGGGCAGCCGGCCAAGGAAGACGTGTTCGACACCGAGCATCCCAATCCGCGCATCCTGTCGGAGCTTACCGGCGCGGCGATGGCCGAGAAGGGCGTCAAGGTGTCGGTGGTGCGGCTTCCGCAGGTGCATGACACGGTCAAGCAGGGCCTCATCACGCCGCTGGTGGCGCTCACGCGCGCCAAGGGCGTGTCGGCCTATGTCGGCGAGGGCCGCAACCGATGGTCGGCGGCGCATGTACTGGATGTCGCGAAGCTCTATCGTCTGGCGCTGGACAAGCAGGCAGCCGGCGTGCGCTACAACGCCGTCGCCGAGGAAGGCATCGCCGTGCGCGACATCGCCGAAGTGATCGGCGCCGGCCTCAACGTGCCGGTGCTTTCGCTCTCGCCGGAAGAAGCAGCCGGCCATTTCGGATGGCTTGCCATGTTCGCCGGTCTCGATATGCCGGCGTCGAGCGAGTGGACGCGTGCGCAGCTCGACTGGCAGCCGACCGGCCCCGGGCTCATCGCCGACCTAGAACGGATGGATTATTCGCAGGCGGTAGCGGCCTAGCCGGCTTCCGGGGCGGTTCGGCAATCCTGTTGAGCCGCCTCAACGTTCCAAGTCGCGCTATGCGCGCAGCAGATCGGCGAGACTGTCAGACTTCTCCACCTTGTCGGTGAGGTCGAGCCCGGACAAGAGATCGACCAGATGACTGTTCATCAGGGCGGCGGCATTGGCGCTGTCGCCGGCCTCGATCGCGTCGACCAGCGCGTGATGGGCGTGCTTCTCGCAGGTCGCGTCGCGGCGTTTCCAATAGAGCGCGATGATCAGCGATGAGTGCGAGACGAGGTCGCGCACGAAGTTGGTGAACACGGAATGGGCTGCGATCTCGGCGATGCCGACATGGAAGCGCGCCGACAGCATGATGGCGTCGCTGTCGCGGCCGGCATGCAGCGCCTCATGCTCCTTCTCGAGATGTTTTCGCAACTGCGCGATGTCGGACGGCACCGCGGTCTTGGCGGCAAGTGCGGCCACCTTGGGTTCGATCAGCGCGCGCGCCTCGAACACTTCGCGCGCCTCTATCTTCGAGGGCTGGGCGACGAAGGCGCCGCGATTGGGCTCCAGCCGCGCCAGCCGGTCGTGGGCAAGCGCCTGCAGGGCAGCGCGAACGACCGTGCGGCTTACAGAATAGATCGAGGCGAGTTCGTCCTCCGGCAGCTTGGTGCCCGGGGCGAGGCGGTGGCTGACGATGGCATCCCGAAGCCCATAGTAGATCGGCGACCAGCGCGCTGCCGGCTTGTCGTCACGATCGTCTTCCCTGAGTACCGTCAACATGCTTTCAATGCGCAGGCCCGATCCGGCCTGATCTGCCCCCAAATCGCCAGCGGCCAGTCCAATCTAATGGCGCTCGCGCCCCGGTCAATCCCGTGGCATCCGATCTCCCTAGGGCCAGCGCTAGCCCGGCGGACCGGCGCCTACCGGCGAGGCCGAGGCAAATATTCCGGCGAAGCGCTTGCCGCGGGGGGCGGCGTAGCCACCGACCTTCGACGTCTTCAAGCCGACCTTGAACAGGCTCTCGGCCAGCGTGACCGCGCAGACGACGCCGTCGAGCACCGGAACGCCGTGCTCCTCCGACAGGCTATGCGCGAGGTCCGCCATGCCGGCGCAGCCGAGCACGATCGCCTCGGCGTGATCCTCGCGGATGGCGCGCGCGATCTCCTCCGAGATCCTGTGCCTCGCATTCGAGCCCGGCCGTTCGAGCTCGAGCACGGCGACTTCGGACGAGCGCACCTTCGCGCAGCGCGAGACGAGGCCGTATTTCGCCAGATTGTGCTCGATGGCAGGAACCGAGCGGCCGAGCGTGGTGACCACGCTGAACTTGCCGGCGACGAGGCTGGCGAGATGGAAGGCCGCCTCGCCGATGCCGATCACCGGAGCTTCGGTGGCGCAGCGCGCGGCATCGAGCCCGGTGTCGTCGAAGCAGGCGATGACATAGGCATCCGCCGCCGGCGCCTTGCCCATCTCGGCGATGATGCCCGGGATGGCGAAGACCTCGTCGAAATAACCCTCGATGCTCGGCGGACCGTCGGCCGGATTGACGGCGACGATTTCGGTTCCCGCGGACGCAACGCTTTCCGCCGCCTTGCCGATCTTGCCGGTCATCGACGCGGTCGTGTTGGGGTTGATGACGAGTATGCGCATGCGAACCTCAGATCTCGCCGCCGAGATAAAGACGCTTGACCCGGTCGTCGCTCAGCAATTCCGCGGAGTTGCCGCTCAGCGCGACGCTGCCGGTGGTCAGCGCATAGGCGCGCTGCGAGATGCGCAGCGCCATGCGGGAATTCTGCTCGACCAGGAGAACGCTGACCTTCTCGTCGCGGTTGATCGCGACGATCGAGCGGGCGATGTCCTGGACGAGCTTTGGCGCGACACCGAGCGACGGCTCGTCGAGCAACAACAGCTTCGGCTTCGCCATCAGCGCGCGGCCGATGACCAGCATCTGCTGCTCGCCGCCGCTCATGGTGCCGGCGGCCTGCGAGAAGCGCTCCTTCAGCCTGGGGAAGCGCCCCAGCACCATCTCCATCGTCGCCGCTATCTCGGCCTTGCTGGAGCGCGTGAAGGCGCCCATCAGAAGATTGTCCCTGACCGTCATGTAAGGGAAGACGCGCCGCCCTTCCGGCACCATGGCGATGCCCATCTTGACGATCTCGTCCGGGGCGGCGCCGTCGATGCGCTTGCCGTTGTAGTGGATCGCGCCGGACCTGATCCGGTTCAGCCCGGTGATGGCGCGAAGGATCGATGACTTGCCGGCGCCGTTGGCGCCGATCAGCGCGACGGTCTCGCCCTCATTGACCTCGAGCGTCACGCCCTTCAGCGCATAGACGTGATCGTAATAGAGCTGGACGCCCGCGAAATTCAGGATCTGGTTCATAGGCCGATCGCCTCGTCTTCGCTGCCGAGATAGGCTTCGATGACCTTCTCGTTGGCCTGGATTTCCGACGGCGTTCCCTCGGCGATCTTCTGCCCGAAATTGAGCACCACGATGCGGTCCGAGATCTTCATCACGGCCGGCATGTCGTGCTCGACCAGCAGGATGGTGAGGCCGAGATCGCGCAGGCGCCGCACCATCGCCACCATGCGCATCGTCTCCTCGTGGTTCATGCCGGCGAAGGGTTCGTCGAGCAGCAGGATCGAGGGATTGGTGGCAAGGCCGATGGCGATGCCCAGTGCCCGCAAGTGGCCATGCGGCAGGTTGCGGGCGATCTCATTGGCGAGCGAGGCCAGGCCGAGCAGCGCCAGGATCTCGTCGGCGGACTGCCCGAAAGCCGCTTCGTCGGCCTTGGCCGTGCCGGTGCCGAGGAAGTAGCCGACGAGGCTCGCCTTCGAGCGCAGATGGTGCGCGATGATGACGTTCTCGCGCACGCTCATGTTCTTGAAGATCGTCGTTTCCTGGAAGGTGCGGACCACCCCCTTGCGGGCGGCGATATGCGGCGCCATGCCGGAGATGCGCTCGCCCTTCAGGCGTACCTCGCCTGCGGTCGGCCTGAGGAACGACGAGATCAGCTTGAACAAGGTCGACTTGCCGGCGCCGTTCGGACCGATGACCGACAGGATCTCCTTCTCGCGCACCGAGAAGGAGACATTGTTGACGGCGACCAGACCGCCGAAGCGCTTGGTGATGCCGGAAACTTCGAGCATTTCGGCCATGGCTCAAGCCTTCTTCCGGGTCGGGACCGTGAGGCTGAGCAGGCCGTTGGGCAACACCAGCATCAACACGATCATCAGGCCGGAATAGATCAGGAGCTGGAACTGCCCGGTCTGGAACAGCATGTCCCAGCCGAAATAGAGCACCAGCGTGCCGAGCATCGGCCCGAAGACGTAGCCCAGACCGCCAAGGAAGCAGTTCAGCATGAAGTTGACGGAATCGGTGACCGTGAAGCTCGACGGATAGATGGACTGCGAGATGGCGGCGAAGATCGCTCCGGCGACGCCGCCGAAGAAAGAGGAGACGGCATAGGCGATGACTCGCAGATAGGCGATGTTGACGCCGATCGAGGAAGCAAGCTCCTCGTTCTGCTGCAGCGACTGGCAGAGCTTGCCGATGCGCGAATGAACCAGCCGGTACATGACGCCGAAGCAGGCCACCATCAGCGTGACCGCAAGCAGGTAGAAAGCGAGCCGCGAATTCTGCAAGGTGGCGAAATCCGGGATGATGGTCAGGCCGAATACCGACAGCGCGCCGGGCAGCGGGATGCTGACGATGCCCTTGGCGCCGTTGGTGATCGGCAGCGCCAGCGCGAGCAGCCGCGCCACCTCGGTCAGCGTCAGCGTCACCATGGCGAAATAGACGCCCCGCAGCCGCAGGATCGGCAGGCCGATCAGCACGCTTGCCGCCGCGCAGAACAGGCCGGCCACGGGGAGCGTCAGCCAGAACGACCAGCCATGGTCCATCACCAGGATGGCCGAGACATAGGCGCCCATCAGCGCATAGGCGCCCTGGCCGATATTGATGCGGCCGATATAGAAGGTGAGCCACACGCCGGCGCTGGCGATGCTGAGCAGTGCCACCGAGGTCAGCGTGTAATAGAGGTCGATGCGGCCGCTCAACGAGATCGCGGCCGGCACGGCGATGAAGACGATCGCCAGGAAGGCTGCGACCGAAGCGAGTTTCATGTTGCGATTGCGGGTCATGGCGCGATCAACCCCACGGCTTGCCCATCAGCCCGTTGGGGCGGATCGACAGGAACACCATCAGGGCGGCGAAGATGACGAGATAGGTGACGTCGCCATATTCGCGCAGCACGGTGAGCCCGACAGACTCCATCATGCCGAGGATGAAGCCGCCGGCAATCGCGCCGCCGACCACGCCGGCGCCGCCGATCATCACCATCAGGAAGGCCTTGATCGAGATCGGGCCGCCGATGCCGGAATTGACCCCGGTGATGGTGACAAGCAGGCCGCCGACGACGCCAGCCAGCATGGCTCCAAGCGCGAAGCCGATCATCGAATAGCGATCGACACGCACACCCATCAGCTGGGCAGCGACACGGTCCTGGGCGAGCGCCCGCATGGCGCGTCCGACCCGGCTGTATTGCATGTAGAGGACAAAGGCGGCGATGAAGACGATGGCTAAGGCGCCGACGACCAGGCGGTCGTAAGGCATGATGATGCCGGCCTGGTTGAAGACACCCTTGACGATCTTGGGCACGCCGCGCTGCTTCTCGCCGAACATGAGCAAGATGACGGCGTCGAAGAAAAAGGCCGTCGCTGCGGCAAGCAGCATGGTGCTCTCCTCGCGATGGCTGCGCCTGATGACGGTGCGGAAGAGGAATTTCTCCATCAGCGCGCCGATCACCGCGAGTGTGACGCCGGACGCCAGCAGCGCCACAACGAAGGGCAGGCCGAGCTGGCCGTAGACGGTGTAGGTGATGAACCCGCCCAGCACGTACATCTGCCCGTGGGCGAAATTCAGCACGTTCATCAGGGCGAAGATCAGGGTAAGCCCCAGCGCGATCAGCGCATATTGGGCACCGAGATACAATCCGTTGGCGATGACCTGTTCCATGGATACCTTCGATCGTCCGCGGGGTCCGAGCATCGCCCGGACCCCCGGCATTCGGGAGGATGCAACCTTAGGAATCTAACCCTAAAGCATGCGCTTTAGGGTTTGATCTTACGCATGTCTTTGTCCCGAAAACCGGTTCCCACTTTCGGGAGACATGCGTTAGTCGACGGAGCCGACGAACAGGGTCTGGAAAGCACCGTCCTTGTATTCGTTGACGACCATCGGCACGGCGAGCTGACGCTTCTGGCCGAAGGAAGTCGAGCCGACATAGCTCAGCTTGGCGTCGCCCTTCAGGAAGGGATTGGGCGCCGAAAAGGTGTCCATCGTCTTCTTGAATTCGTCGACATTGTTGATTGCCGCCGGATTGGCCTTCAGCGTGTCGATGATGTACTCCAGCGCGTAGACCTTGGTGTTCGACTCGTCGTTGTACTCGCCGAACATCTTGGTGTAGCGGGCCACGAACTCCTTCATCTCGTCGGACGCGATCTCCGGCGTGGAGGCGCCGCCGACGGAGATGAAGCCGTTGGCATATTCGCCGGCACCCTCCTGAAGAACCTTCGCGTCCTGCGCCGTCTCGGTCGAGATCAGGCCCTCATATCCGAGCTCGCGGGCGGCGCGGATGAGCAGCGGCGCGTTGGCCGGCGCGACACCGGACAGCACCAGCAGGTCAGGCTTCAGCGCGACGATCGGCGTCAGCACCGGCGTGAAGTCGCGGGTGTCGTTCTGGTAGGTGTCGTTCTGGGCGACGACCTGCAGGCCGAGCGCCTTGGCGGCCTCGACGCCGCTGTCGCGCTGGCTGAGCGGGTCGGACTCGTTCGCGGCAACAAAGGCGATCGTCTTCACACCCTTGTTTTCCTTGAGGTATTTGTAGATCGCCGGGCCCGATTGATAGTTGGCGATCATGCCGAGCACGGCGTTCGAGGCCGGCTTCTGGTAGAGCGCCTTCGGGAAGGCGTAGGGGAAATAGATGATGCCGTTGGCTTCGGCGACGGGACGCACCGCGGCGGCGCCGTCATCGACATTCGGCCCGACGACATAGTGGATGCCTTCCTGCGCCATCTTCTCCATGCCGGCGATGGCGCGCTTCGGATCCTTCTGGTCGTCGAAGGTGACTATGTTGATGTTGTAGGTGTCGTCGCCGATCTTGACGCCGCCTTTTTCGTTGAGCCAGGCGGCGCGCGTCTGCATCGAGCGAACGTTCGATGTGCCCCAGGCGGCGGCGGGGCCGCTGGTGACGCCAACGAAGCCGATTTTCAGTTCCTTGTTTCCGGCTTGCGCGGCCGGGATGGCAATAGCGGCAATGGCCAGGGCGGAGACGGCGCCAAGCACCATCGATTTCAGAGTCGAGCGTCGATTGATCATCTGCGGTTCCCTTCTGGTTATCGCACCTTGTGTTTTTCGTTGGATGGCGCGGATACCTTAAGGGAAACCTGTTGCTACGGATTGTCAACATCTTTCTTAATTATTGTATACAATATTTGCTCCCGGCTGTGCGCAGCGCAAAGCCGACATCAGGCGGGCACGCTTAGAGCGTTTCACCGTTTCACGGAAACGGCGAACCGCTCTATCTTTTTGTTTTGACGCATTTCCGGACGGAAAACCGTCACACACTTTTCCTGGAATTGCTCTAAGCGAACCGATCAGCATTCATGGAGAGGGGCCAAAGGCAGGCGCGGCTCATCGAAGCCAGGCCGCGCGCAAAGAACAACCGCGCGGAGCGGCTATTTTCCGCAGTGATGGTCGTTGATCTTGTTCAGCGCGTTCGCGTCCGGCCCCGTCCGGTGGTAGGAGCAGGCGCCCGCTGCCGTGGTGACCAGCATGGCATCGTAATAGCGCGGCCCGCCGAACAGGATGTCGATGAGATCGCCCTCAGCCGGAACGTAGCGTTCCTGCTCGACCAGGCGTTGATGATGCCGGTGGCCGGCGAACGCCTGGCCGGACACACCGATGGCCGTGGCCAGAACGAGAGCGGAGATCGCAAGGTTTTTCGTCGTCATCGTCAGCAACCCTTCTGGCCGTCCGTCACCAAGCATATAGCCAAAATCGCCAGCGGAACAAAGGTTCCGCCGGCAGCTTGCTGGCGGCTCTGCGCCAATTGCGGTTGCTAATGCAGATGCCTTAGCTTGTCGGGGTTGCGCATCACATAGATCGCCGTGATCTTGCCGTTCTCGATGTCCAGCGCGGTCGTCTGCAGTTCGCCGTCTGACTCGGCCGTGACGAAGCCGGGCAATCCGTTGATGAAGCCAAAACGGACAAGCTCGGAGCGATTGTCCTGAAGCCAGGCAACGACAGTCTCGTACTGTTTCATGACGGCGTCGAAGCCGAAGACCGGCTCCATGGCTGCCGGACGCTTGCCGCCGCCGTCGGCGTAAGCGCTGACATCGGCGCTCAGCATTGCGCCGAGCGCCTTCATGTCGCCGCAGCGCGAGGCGTTGAAGAAAGCCTCGGCAAGCTCGAGGCCGCGTTGTTTCTCGACCTGGAAGCGAGGCCGCGCCTCGCGGACATGGTCGCGGGCGCGGGCGGCGAGCTGACGGCAGGCGGCAGGGTCGCGCTCGATCTCCGCCGCGACTTCCTCGAATTGCAGCCCGAACACGTCGTGCAGCAGGAAGGCTGCCCGCTCGAGCGGCGACAGGCGCTCCAGCGCCAGCATCAGCGGCAAGGTGACGTCGTCCGGTTCGTCGTCTTCGACGACAGGATCGGGAAGCCAGGAGCCGACATAGGTCTCGCGCTGGCGGCGGGCGGATTTGAGCTGGTCGAGGCAAAGGCGCGTCACCGTACGGCGCAGGAACGCCTCCGGCTGGCGCACCTCGGCGCGGTCGGCATTCATCCAGCGGATGAACGCCTCCTGCACCATGTCCTCGGCATCGGCCACCGAGCCCAGCATGCGGTAGGCGACCCGCGTGAGCTTCGGGCGCAGCGGCTCGAATGCTGCCGCGGCGCCCTCGGATGCCGGCTCCGTCATCAAGCCGCGGCCCTGTTGGCGGACTTTGAATTGACCGCCTTCACCGCCGCCGGGTCGACGAAACCGCCGAAGCCGACTGCGATGCGGTTCCAGCCATTGATGATGTTGATCATCAGGGTGATCTTCACCCGTTCCTCCTCGGTGAAATGTTCCTTCAGCGCCTCATAGGCAGCCTCATGCGTATGGCCTTCGCTGATGCGCGTCAGCGCGTCGGTCCAGCCAAGCGCCGCACGCTCGCGATCGGTATAGCACGGCGCCTCGCGCCAGGCCGCCAGCAGGTAGACGCGCTGCTCGGTCTCTCCGCGTTCACGTGCGTAGGTGGTGTGCATGTTGATGCAGTTGGCGCAGCCATTGATCTGCGAAGCGCGGATCTCGATGAGCTCGGCAAGCGCCGGATCGAGGCTGGCGGAAATCGCGAGCGAGGCGCGATGCCATTCCTTCATCAGCGAAGGCGCGGCGGCAAGGGGGTCAAGTCTGGTAGTCATGGTCGGTTCCTTTCGTTGGTTCCGACCTCAAGACGAGCGAGGCATCCGCCAATGTGACATGGCGCCGAATTTTTTTTACGCCAAGCCCCGCTACTCGAAGGAATAGGTGAATCCTTCCGCCGAAGCGCCGACGGTGACCTTGGTCATCTTCGCGCCCTCGAGCGAGCGGTTGAGCACGCCGCGGCTCAGCTCCGGCAGCAGTGTGTTGGTGAGGATGGCGTCGATCATGCGCCCGCCGGACTCGATCTCGGTGCAGCGTGCCTTGACCAGGTCCATGACGCCGTCGCCGATCACCAGCTCGGCGTCGTTGGTCGCCCTGAGGCGCCGCGCGATCTTGGCGAACTGATGCCGGGTGATTGCCTCGATCATCGCATCCGAGAGCGGATAGTAGGGTATGGTGACGACGCGGCCGAGGAATGCGGCCGGGAACACCTTCAGCAGCGGCGCGCGCAAGGCAGTATCGAGGTCGTCGATCCCGGTCCGCACGGTGCCGTTCCTCGTGCGGTCCATGATGACGTCCGAGCCGACATTCGAGGTGAGCAGGATCAGCGTATTCTTGAAATCGATGCGCCGGCCCTCGCTGTCGTCCATCATGCCCTTGTCGAAGACCTGGAAGAAGATCTCGTGCACGTCGGGATGCGCCTTCTCGACCTCGTCGAGCAGGATGACGGAATACGGCTTCCTGCGCACCGCCTCGGTCAGGATGCCGCCCTTGCCGTAGCCGACATAACCGGGCGGCGCGCCCTTCAGCGTCGAGACGGTATGCGCTTCCTGGAACTCTGACATGTTGATGGAAATCAGGTTCTGCTCGCCACCGTAAAGCGTTTCGGCCAGCGCCAGCGCGGTCTCGGTCTTGCCGACGCCCGAGGGGCCGCAGAGCAGGAACACGCCCACCGGCTTTTCCGGAGCGCCGAGCCCTGCGCGGCTGGTTTGCACGCGCCTGGCGATCATCTCCATCGCATGGTCCTGGCCGACAACGCGCTCGGATAATGTGACGGCGAGCTTGAGCGCCTTCTCGGTCTGGCTGGACAGCATCCGCCCCGTCGGGATGCCGGTCCAGTCCTGGACAACCGCGGCAACGGCATTGCGGTCGACCGACGGCAGGATCAGCGGCGTCTCGCCCTGCGCCGCGACAAGCTCCGCCATCAATTCCCGCAGCCGCGCGAGGTCGGCGGCCGAATCCGCCGATCCCTCGGCGATCGTCTCCGCAACTGCGGCCTCAGCCTTGGCCACCTCACCCTTGGCTGCCTTGCCTTTCGAGCCCTTGGATTTCACCGGCTTGGAGTCAGCTGCCTTGCTCTCAAGCGGCTTTGCTTCGGGGGTTTCGGACGCAGGCGGTTCAGCCGCTATGGTTTCCGCACCGGCCTCCCCGGCCGCGGCTGCATCGAGCGGCACGCCTTCGCCCCGCAATTTGCCGCGCAGGTCGAGGATCTCGCTCACCAGCGCCTTTTCGCGATCCCAGCGCGCCTGGGCGGCGGCAAGCGTGGTCTCGGTTTCCGCCAGCCCGGCATCGACGCGGGCCTGCCGGTCGGCGACGTCGATGCCGATCGCCGCCTCGCGGCCGATGATGCCGCGCTCGACCTCCAGCGCCTGGCGACGGCGCAAAATGTCCTCGACCTCGGCAGGCGTCGCATGCTGCGAGATCGCGACGCGGGCGCAAGCGGTGTCGAGCAGACTGACGGCCTTGTCCGGCAGTTGCCGCGCCGGGATGTAGCGATGCGAAAGCGCAACCGCCGCCTCGATCGCCTCGTCCAGTATCTGCACTTTATGGTGCTGCTCCAGCACCCCGGCGACGCCGCGCAGCATCAGCACGGCCACCGCTTCGGACGGCTCCTCGATCTTGACCACCTGGAAGCGGCGCGTCAGCGCCGGATCCTTCTCGATGTGCTGCTTGTATTCGGCCCAGGTCGTGGCGGCGATGGTACGCAATTCGCCGCGCGCCAGCGCCGGCTTCAAAAGATTGGCGGCATCGCCGGTGCCCGCAGCACCCCCGGCGCCGATCAGCGTATGCGCCTCGTCGATGAACAGGATGATCGGAACCTCGGAGGCCTGCACCTCGTCGATGACCGCCTTCAGCCGCTTCTCGAACTCGCCCTTGACGCTGGCGCCCGCCTGCATCAGCCCGACATCGAGCATGCGCACGCTGACATTCTGCAGCGTCGGCGGCACGTCGCCCTGGGCGATGCGCAGCGCAAATCCTTCGACGACCGCCGTCTTGCCGACGCCGGCTTCGCCGGTCAGGATCGGGTTGTTTTGCCGGCGTCGCATCAGGATGTCGACGATCTGCCGGATCTCGGGATCGCGGCCGACGACCGGATCGATCTTGCCGTCGCGGGCACGCTGGGTGAGGTCGGTGGCGTATTTCGCCAGCGCCGAATCCCCGCCCGGACCGCGCTTCATTGGTGTCTCGGCCACGGCTGCGACGGCAGGTGAGCCGGCTTCGAGCGAGCCTTCGGTGACATCGGCGAAGCGCGAAATGACGCCGTCGGCATCGATCTTGTCGAACTCGGCGCTGATCTTCGAGACCAGTCCTTCCAGCACCGGCGTCTTCAGGCAGGCAAGCAGGATATGGGCGCTGCGCACCTCCTCCACACCGAATTCCAGCGTCGCCAGGTTCCAGCCTTCCTGGATGGCGTGGAAGATGTGGTCGGAGAATTCCTCCACCGAGGTGGCGCCGTATGGCAGCTTGTCGATGGCGCGGGTCATGTCCGCCGTCAGCCGGCTGACGTCCAGCCCGGCATCGGCGATGATCATCTGCACGTCGGAGCGCTCGGACAGCACCAGCTGCTGGATGAAGTGGACGAGCTCGACATAGGGATTGCCGCGCAGCTTGGCCGTGTCGGCCGCGGCCTTGAAGGCGCGCACCCCCGTGGCGTTGAGCTTGGCGACCAGTTCCTTACGCTTGAAGCTCTGCGATGACCGGCGCTGTTCCATCGAACCTGCTCCCGCAATCTGCCGACCGTACCCTGCCATATAAGCCGCTGCTTGACAAAGCCGTGTGATCGATAAGTCGATCGGATCCATCCAGGCGGCACTGCCCGGTTACACAAGCCCTGCAAACTCACCCAACAAACACCGGATTACTGTCCGGGCTATGCGAGCCATTTCACATACCCGGTCCGGCAATCGCGCAATGGGTTTCGGCGACGAAGACGGTCGCGTTCAGCTTCCGTTAGCTTTTGAGCAGGCGCTCAATTGTGGTAGAGTGAGGCCGTGTGATAACGTTGCGTCACACAGTGGTCTCGGGGCCGCGGGCTGGGGGTTAGTGTGATTGATCTCGCACTCTGGCTGGATCCTCTGAACGGCGAGAATCCGTCGGGAGAGGACTTGCGCAACGACCCGGCCTTTCACGAGCTGGAGCGCCTGACCGAGCCACAGATCAAGGTTGTGCACGACGGCAACAAACCTACGTCGCAATCCACTCCCGTCGATTGGCCGGCCGTCCTCGAAAAGGCGGAAGAGCTTCGCGCCCGTGGCCGGGACCTGCGCCTGCTGGTCATCGTCGCGCGTGCCTTGGCCAACGAGGAAAGGCTGGCCGGCCTGGCGCAAGGGTTGACCCTCATCGCCAGCACCTTCGACCAGTATTGGGAGACGATGCATCCGGCATTGCGGCCGAACGCACCGCCGCGCGACGCCGCCTTGCGCCGCATCAATGCCCTGCTCGATCTTCAGAACGCCCAAGAAGGCCTGCTGGCGAACCTCAGGGAGACAATCTTCTTCTCGCCGCGCCAGATCGGACCGATCAGCGGACGCGACCTGGAACAGGGTGCGCTTGATGAGCGCGTCATGCTGCAGGAGGCGGCTTCTGGACTGAACGCGGCCGAGAAGGCGGCGCTGACGAGCGCCCACAGCCAGCTTCTGAACCGGGTACGCAGCGGCTGCGCGGCGCAGATCGACCAGGCGGGCGACGCGATGACGGCGCTGCTCGCTGATGCCCGCGCTACGATCGCCGCGCTCGACCAGGTCGATGCCGCGCTCAACAAGCGCATCGACGGCAATGGCCCCACCATCCCGGAATTGAGGCGCTTCCTGCAGCGTTTGCTGACGACGCTGGAGCGGAATTCGACCGCCGGCGCCGGGGCGAACGGGGCCGCAAAGCCAATCCCGCAGCCGGCGGAACCGGCAGCGCCCGCCCCAAACGGTCATGGTGCCGAAAGGATGGGCACCGAAGCGAGGGGAGCCGACACGATGGCAAATGTCGCAAGCTACGCGGAATCGAGCGCCGGGCTGCCCGACCGGATCACCTCGCGCGACGATGTCGTTAAATGCCTCGACCTCGTCGTCGCCTTCTATGACCGCACCGAGCCGTCGAGCCCGATACCGCATCTCGCCCGCCGCGTGCGGCGCATGGTGCACATGGATTTCGTGGAACTGATGGAAGATCTCGCCCCGTCGGGGCTGAAGGAGTTCCGGCTGCTTGCCGGTGTCCCCGATCCCAAGAAGCCGGCCCAGAAGGATGAAAGGTAACAAGCATGCCAGCAGAGAGCAAAGCGAAGGTCATCGAAAGAAACCGCGCCCCGCGCGTGCAGATCGCCTACGACGTTGAAACCTACGGCAGCCCGACGACGATCGAACTGCCGTTCGTCATGGCCGTCATGGCCGATCTTTCCGGCGCTTCACAAACCAAGGAAGCGATGAAGTCGGTTCTGGACCGCACGCTCATCGAAACCGACGCCAACCGTTTCCCGAAGTTCATGGAGGCCATGGGGCCGCGGGTGAAAGCGCGGGTGAAGAACACGCTGCCGCAGGCCGAGGGCGCCGAACGCGACGAGGAACTCGCGGTCGATCTCACCTTCTCGAAGATGGGCGATTTCGCGCCGGACAAGATCGCCGAGCAGGTCCCGCAACTGGCCGAGATCCTCAAAATGCGCCGTCAGCTCGAAGAGCTGCTCGGCTTCATGGACGGCCGCGTCGACGCCGAGAAGCGCATCGCGCAGCTTCTCAACAACGAGCCGCTGCTGAGCAAGATCGCCAGCCAGGCGATATCGGACGGCAAGGGCGAGGAGTAAGTCATGGTTGAACAGCAAAAGACCGCAGCCGCCACCGCCGAGGCGGAAGCGATAGACCTTGGCGAATTCAGCGGACTCCTGGAAAAAGACTTCAAGGTCAAGAAGGACGACAGCGAGAAGCTGCAGCAGCTGGTGCGCAACCTGGCTTTAGCCGCGCAGTCGCGCTCGGAGACCACGACGATCTCGTCCAACGCGATCAAGTCGATCAAGTCGCTGATCGCCGGCATCGACAAGATGCTGACGACGCAGGTCAACGAGATCCTGCATGCGCCGGAAGTGCGCGAGATGGAAGGCACCTGGCGCGGCCTCTGGTACCTCGTCAACAACACCGAGACGGATGCCAAGCACCTCAAGATCCGGGTGATGAACATCTCCAAGGAGCAGCTGGCCGACACGCTCGAAGACTATGAAGGCCAGATGTGGGACCAGAGCCCGATCTTCAAGAAGGTCTATACGGACGAGTATTCGATGCTGGGTGGCGAGCCGATCGGCTGCATCATCGGCGCTTACGAATTCTCGAATCATCCGCGCGACGTCGGCCTGCTGCGCAACATTTCGGGCATCTGCGCCTCGGCGCACACGCCCTTTATCGCCGCCGCCTCGCCGCGCCTGTTCCGCATGGACAGCTGGCAGGAACTGCCGAACCCGCAGGACCTGCAGATGATCGTGAACAACCCGGCCTATGCCTCATGGCAGTCGCTGCGCGAGAGCGAGGACGCCCGCTATATCGGCCTCACCATGCCGCGTGTGCTGGCGCGGCTGCCCTACGGCAGCGAGACTGTTCCGGTGAAGGGGTTCACCTTCGAGGAAGAGGTGGGTGGCGACCACAACAAATATGTCTGGATGAACGCCGCCTTCCCGATGGGCGTGAACATCAACCGCAGCCATAAACTCTACGGCTGGGGCACGCAGATCCGCGGCGTCGAGAACGGCGGCACGGTGCTCAACCTGCCGGTGCACGCCTTCCCGACCGACGACGGCTCGATCGCGATGAAATGCCCGACGGAGGTCGCCATCGACGACCGGCGCGAGGCGGAGCTCGCCAAGCTCGGCTTGATGCCGATCCTGCACCGGAAGAACACCGATCTCGCGGCCTTCATCGGAGCGCATTCGCTGCAGGACGACGAGACCCGCGCCGGGCGTCTGGTCGACCCCGACGCGCAGTCGAACGAGCGGCTCTCCGCCAACCTGCCCTATCTTTTCCCCGTCTCGCGCTTCGCGCACTACCTCAAGGCGATCGCGCGCGACAAGATCGGCTCGTTCAAGGAACGCTCCGACATGCAGATCTGGTTGACCGAATGGATCAACCGGTACGTGCTGGCCAATCCCGCCTTCGCCGACGACAAGGCGCGCGCCAAGCGCCCGCTCGCCGCGGCCGAGGTCCAGGTCGACAGCGTCGAAGGCCGGCCCGGTTACTACAATGCCCGTTTCTATCTGCGTCCGCACTACCAGCTGGAAGGCATCAACGCCTCGCTTCGGCTGGTGTCGGAACTGCCGTCAGTGAAGGGGTGAAATCGCAGCAAAGTCATCTGTTTTGTTTGAAAGCGGTGGAGAAAGACAATGCCGACAACAATGAAGATCGATGGTTTTTTGAAGGTTCCGGACATCAAGGGCCCGAGCAAACGCGACGGCCATGAGGACGAGATCGAGATCCATGGCGTCGACTATAAGATGGTCGCGCCTTACGATCCCAATTCGCTCTCGCGCCGCGGCCGCGTGGCGCTCGGCATGATCAAGTTCACCAAGCACTACGACAAGTCGTCGCCCTACCTGAAGAAGGCGCTGTTCGAGAACAAGGCCCTCGATGAAGTGGTGTTCTCGGCGCGCCGCACCATCGACGGCGAGACCAGCGACTATCTGGTCGTGACGCTCACCGATGCCTCGATCATGGAATACGACATGAAGCAGGCCGACGACGAGGCCGATCTGATCGAGGAAGAAGTCAGCTTCGCCTATAAGAAGATCAAGTTCGTCTACGACAAGGACGACGAGATCGAAATGGATGTCTATGTCGGCAAGTGAGGCCAGACGGCCCGGCGCGAAGGCGCAGCTTGCCGGCAGCTCGCGGGCAAAGCGCGAGGCGGTCCAACCCTCCCTGTGGGACCGCCTCATCAACGATCTGCCCGGCCTGACCTCCGAGATAGACCGGCTGCGCCGTCTGCTGGAAGAGGAACTCGGCGCAGAGCGCGTCGAGGTCCTTCTCGCCGGCAGCGCGCGCGCCATCGATGCCGATGCGGAGCTGACGCCCGACCAGAAGCGGCGCCTGCACCGGCTGGTCTTCCAGAGCGAGCACCGCGCCGAGATCGAAAGCCGCGGCGTGGTGGTGTCGGCGCGGGTGCTCAGGGAAGCCGTCCGGCGCGACATCGAGGCACTGTTCAATACCGAACGTTTTGAATCCGTGCCGATGCTTTCCGATGCCGAGCAGGAGCAGCCATTGGACGAGCTGCCGTCACTGGCCGATTTTCCGGAAGTGCGGCGCAGCGTGGTCAACTACGGGGTACCTTCCTTCTCCGGCCGCTCGTCGCGGGACTTCGACCGCGATGCGCTGGCGCGCGAGATCCGCTCGGTGCTTGCTACCTTCGAGCCGCGCCTCAAGGAGAGCGCCACGACGGTCAATGTAACGCTCGGCGACAAGAGCGTCGGCCTGAAGATCGAGATCGACGCCGTGCTGATCATGACGCCGACGCCGGAACGCATGCGGCTGCGCACCACGATCAATCTCGACAACGGCCTGGCGCGAACCGAATTCCGGGAGACCTGAGATGGATCGGGTCTTCGTCGAATATTACGAAGAGGAACTGACCCATATCCGCGCGCTGGCGGCGGAATTCGCCGATATGCATCCGGCGGTCGCCCGCAATCTTTCCCTCGATACCGTCCCCTGCCCCGACCCCTATGTCGAGAGGCTGCTCGACGGCGTGGCCTTCCTTGCTGCGCGCACGCGGCTGAAGGTCGATGCCGAGCGCTCGCGCTTCTCGCGCGCCGTGCTCGATGTGCTTTACCCCGACCTGGTCACGCCGGCGCCGGCAACGGCGATGGCGGTGCTGAAGCCTGGACAGCAGGTGCAGTCGATGATCGCCGGCCATTCGGTCGCGCGTGGCACGCGGCTGGTCTCCAGCCTGCATCCGGGGCTTTCGACGCGCTCGACCTTCACCACCGCGCAGGAGGTCACGCTGTGGCCGATCGCGATCACCTCGGTCAGCTATTTCCAGGACCGCAGCGGCCTGGCGGCGGCAGGCATTGGGCCTGTCGGCGGCGTGCGCGGCGAGGCGGCGCTGCGCATCGCGCTTGCCCGGACCGGAAAGGGCAAGCTCAGTGAGTTGTCGCTCGACCGGCTCGACCTCTATTTCGCCGGGCGCACCAAGGCGCCGCTCCTCTTCGACGCGATCTTCGGCGCCTGCTCAGCCATCGGCGCGCGGGCGGAGGGCAAGACCAATCCGCTGTCGCCGCTGCCCGAGCCCGAGATGGTCGGCATCCGCGACGATGAGGCGCTGATGCCGCGCACCCGCCCGACCTTCGAGGGTTACCGGCTGCTGCGCGAATATTTCATGATCCCCGAACGCTTCCACTTTGTGCGGATTTGCGGCCTGCAGCCGGTGGTGCGCAAATGCGAGGCGGGAATAGAGATCATCTTCCTGTTCCGGCGCCCGGTGCCCGAGCTTGCCGATGTGACGCCGGCCGATTTCGAACTGTTCGTGACGCCGCTCATCAATCTCTTCGAGCGCGAATGCAACGTCATCGAGATCGATCCGCGCCGAACGCGGCAGGTGGTGCATGCCGACCGAACGCGCGCGCGGGACTTTGAGATCTTTCGCATCACCCGGGTGGAAGACGCCGACGCCGAAGGCAGCGAGGCCGAGATTCCCGAGCTTTTCACCCTGGGGCAGAATCGCGGCAGCGGCTGGGTCTATTCGACCGAACGGCGCCCGCGCCGGGCAACCGAAGACGAGCGGCGCGACGGCCTGACCCGCACCTCCTACACCGGAGACGATGTCTTTCTCGCGGTCTCGCGTCCGGCAGGCAGTCCGGCGAACCGTCCGCTCAAGCGCCTCGACGTGATGGCGCTCTGCACCAACCGCGACCTTCCGATCCTGGACGACACTCCGACGCTGACGCTGGAGACGGCCGATCCGGTCGAGGCGGTCAGGCTGCTCGGCGCATTGCGGCCGCCGCAGCCGGCGATTCCGGCATCGCTGCCGGCAGGCGCCGAAGGCGAATCCCGCGCCGACAATCTCGCCTGGCGGCTGGTGGCGCAGCTGTCGCTCAACTTCCTCAGCCTCGCCAAGGAAGGCCGCGGCGTCGATCCGCTGCATGCGCTGCTCGAGCTTTATGCCGACCGCGGAGATCCGAGCCTTGCTCGCAACCTGCATTCGATCACCCGCATCGATTCGCGCCCGGTGATCGAGCGGCTCAAGATCGACGGGCCGATGTGCTTCGGGCGGGGCACGGAAGTGACGCTGCATGTCGACCAGTCGGTGCTGGCAGGGCAAAGCACGCTTTTGCTTTCGGCCCTGCTTGCGCGGCTGTTTGCCCGCCATGCCGGGATAAACGGCTTCGTGCGGACGCGCACGCGGCTGCTGCAGAAGCAGGAGGATGTGCCATGGCCGATGACGCCCGGCAATCGCTACCTGATCTAGGCAGGCCTGAGCCCGTCGGAACCGTGCCGAGCGGAGCCGAGGCGCTGTCCGAAAACTTCGATTTCTTCGAGCTGTTGCGCCGGCTGGAGCAGAGGGGTGGATTGTTCGGCTATTCCGGCCAGGCAAATCGCGAGCCGGCACGGCTCGGCCAGCATGTGCGCCTGAGCTTTTCGGCGAGGGACGTGGTCAAATTCCAGGAGGCAAGCGAAAAGGCGCCGGCGCGGGTGACCATCGCCAATCTGGGACTGCTCGGGCCTGAAGGACCGATGCCGCTGCATCTGACGCGCTGGGTGCTCGACCGGCTGTCGCAGCGCTGGTTCACCGGCACGCAAGCGGAGCAGACCAGCGACACGACCTTCGTCGACTTCGTCAACATCCTGCAGCATCGTATGATTGCGCTTTACTACCGCGCATGGGCGGACGCGCATCCGGCGGTGCAGGTCGAACGTTCGGTCGGCGGGCGTGTCCGCGCCATGCTCGAAGCCATGGCGGGGATCGGGCTTCCGGGCACGCAGGATCCCGAGCTCGATACGGTGAGGCTGCGCCAGGCCGGATCGCTGGCCAACCAGGTCGACGGTCCGGAGCGGCTGACGCTGTTCCTCGCCACGGCCTTCAAGGTGCCGGTCGAGATCAAGGAATTCGTGGCCGCCTGGATCACCATACCAGCGGCGCTGCAGAGCCGCGTCGGCAAGGCCTATGCGGCGCTCGGGCGCGGGGCGACGATCGGCCCGCGCGTCTTCAGCCGTCAGAGCCGGGTCGAATTGCGCGTCGGCCCGCTCGGCCTCGACGACTTCAGGGCATTCCTGCCCGGAAGCCGGCGCCTGGCACAGTTCAAGAAGGCGGTACGCGACATGATCGGCGAAACGCTCGACGTCGATCTCAGGATCGTGCTCGCGCGCGACGCCGTGCCGCCGCCGAAGATCGGCACCGTCCAGCTTGGCCGGACAGCCTGGCTGGCGCGGCCCGCCGAAAGGGGAGACGCCGACGATCTCAAGCTGCGCACCATTGTCGGCTGGCGGCCGGAAATGGCGGAGGCAGCGGCATGAGCCTGGTGCTGACGCTCGAGCAAGGCCCCCGCAGCCAGGTCGTCAGGCAGACGCGGCTGGATGAGGGCGAGCTGGTGATCGGCCGCAGTGCCGATGCCGGCTGGCAGATCGACGATCCGGACATGTTCGTCTCGCGGGCGCATTGCAAGATCAGCGGCGGCCGCGACGGCTACTTCGTTACCGACACGTCGAGCAGCGGGCTGTTCATCGACGATTCCGACAGCCCGCTCGGCGCCGGCAGGTCGACGCGGCTGCAAAGCGGCATGCGGCTGAGGCTGGGCGACTACGTTCTCCATGTCGAGGTTCAGCCTCCGGCAGGCCGGTCGTCACCCGCGCAGATGCCCATCGCCAGCCACTCGGCGCCCGAACGATCGCCGCCGCAGTCGCGAGCGCCGGTCGGCATCGGCGGCGACGACTTCTTTTCGGCCAAGGTCGAGGAAGAACCGCGGCGGCCGCGGCCGGCCGATCTTCCGGACCCGTTCGAGCGGCCGGTGCCGGGTGCTTACGAGCGCGCCTCGAGCCAACGCAGCTCGCCTGCCTTCGACGACCCGTTCAGCCTCGACCCGGTGGCGACGCCGCCATCCAGCGATGCGCCGGCGCCCGGCCGGTCGGATCCATTTGGTTTCGACGAGATGCCATCCCGCGGCAGCAGCGCGGAGCCCGCGCCGAAACCGGCGAGCTTCGACGACGATTTCGGCTTTGGGCCGGCCCCGACGCCAGCTGCGAACAACGGTGCTGGCGCTGCCGGTCGGCGCGAGCAGCAAGCCGAAAAGCCACAAGGCGCCCATCCGTGGGATATGCCGAACCAGGCGGTCGAACCTCCTCCGCCGCCGCGCCCTGCCCCGGCAGCCAAGCCGTCCCGCCCGGCACACGCGGCGCCTGCGACGGAAATGGCACTTCGCGCGGCTTTCCTGCGCGGCATGGGTGTCGAGGAAGCCGATTTCCCAGGCCGCGATCCGGTCGCCGAGATGGAGAAATTCGGGCGCGAATACCGGCTGATGCTTGACGGCCTGCTGCAGCTTCTGCGCAAGCGCGCCGAGGAAAAGGGAAGCGCTCGCGTCGCCCAGACGATGGTCGGCGCATCGGAAGTCAATCCGCTCAAATTCCTGCCCACCGTCGAGGATGTCATCGTCACCATCATCTCCGAGCGCAGCCCGGGCTTTCTCTCGGGCGAGGCGGCGATCTCTGACGCGGTGCGCGACCTCGCGCAGCATCATGTGCGCGCCTGGCGCGGCGTTCAGGCGGCGCTGCGGCGCATGATCGACCGCTTCGATCCGGCGGCGATCGAGGAGGAGCTCAAATCCAATTCCGCGATCGGCAACCTGCTTGCGGGCGGGCGCAGCGCCAAGCTGTGGGAGCTTTACCAGAAACGCCATCGCGACATCGCCCAAAGCGCGGAATCGAGCTTCCTGGGCGAGATCGGCGCCGACTTCAGGGATGCTTACGAAGAGGAGTAGTACATGATCGATCGACGCGAATTCATCGTTGCCCTCGGCGCGACGGGGCTGCTTGCGGCTTGCCAGAGCGGCCCGCCGAAACCATCGGTTATCTCGGTCAATGTGAGCGGTGGCGCCGGCATGAATCCGGGACCGGGCGGCGGCGACAGGCCGGTAACCGTGCTGGTGATGCGGCTCGCCAGCACCGGCAAGTTCAACTCGGCCGACTATTTCGCGTTGCAGGGTGATGCGGGCTCGGCGCTCGGCGCCGATCTCATCGGATCCGACACGATCTCCGTCGCGCCGGGCAAGACCGCCGCCAAGACCATCACGGTCGAGCCGAACGCGACAGCGCTGGGCTTCGTCGCGTTGATCCGCGAACCCGGCGGCAAGAACTGGCGCACGACCAAGTCGGTCTCGCCGGGGTCGAAATTCACCATCAACGTCAGCCTCGGCAAGGGCGGTATTTCCGCCTGACAGCGAGACAATTGATGGCAGTGCAGAGAGCAGTGGCATGAGCGACGCAAACAGGGTGCTGTGGTCCGAGGGTCTCTTCTTGAGAACCCAGCACTTCCAGCAGCAGGACCGGTTCTTCGAGACGATGGTGCGCGGCGCATTGCAGGCCGGGCAACTCCATACGTTCGGCTTCCAGCAGCTGACGCTCGATCAGTCGCTGCTCGATGCCGGCCAGGTGTCGATCGTATCGGCACGGGGTATTTTCCCGGACGGCACGCCCTTCTCCATCCCTGAGCTGATGGACGCGCCGAAGCCGATGCCGGTGACGGCCGATACCGGCGCCGGGCCGATTCTGGTCGCCCTGCCGCTCGAACCACCCGGCGGCGTCGGGTTCGATCCGGCGCATGCCGCGTCGACCGGCGCGCGCTACCACGGCAAGATCGTTTCGGTGCACGATGCCGTGCAGGGCGGCGCCGATCCGGAAGAGATCGAGGTCGCCCGGCCGCAGGCGGTGCTGCTGGCGCCCGGCAAATCCGTCGGCGGCTACACCGCGCTGCCGATCGCCGACATCAAAGGCATTCGGGCCGACGGCGGCGTCTCGCTCGACGATAGCTTCCTGCCGCCAACCCTGATCACAGGCGCGGTCGCCTGGTACCGGCAGCTGCTGCAGGAGGTCGTCACCGGCCTCGACCAGATCGCCGAGGCGCACGGCAAGATGGTGATGGGCGGGCCCGGCCGCAGCGTCGAGGACCTGCTGATGCTCCACCTTGCCAATGCGGCGCGCCCACGGCTGGCGCACATGCTGGCGCAGGATGTCTTTCATCCGGCCGAGCTTTATCTCGAGCTTGCCGGTCTTGCGGGCGAGATGGCGACCTACGGCTCCAGCTCACGCCGGCTCGGCGAGCTGCCGGCCTACGACCACATGGCGCCCGGGCCGGCCTACATGGCGCTTGCCGACGCCTTGCGCTCGCTCATCCTCAGCCTGCGCTATATCGAGCCGAAATCGCGCGCGCTGCCGGTCATGCGGCATGCGACCAATGTCTGGAAGGTGCGCATCGACAATCCGAAGCTTCTGGTCGCCAGCCGAATCGTCATCCGGGTCGGGTCCGAGCTGTCGGAGGACGCGCTGCGCAAGATCTTCGTCAACCAGGCAACCGTCGGGTCGGCCGACCAGTTCGAAGGCCTGTGGAAGTCGCGCCTGCCAGGCATTCCGCTGAAGCCGCTGCATTCGCAGCCGCGCGAGATCCCTTATGACGGCGACCGGCTCTGCCTGGAGTTGGACCAGAAGAGCGAGCACTGGGCCTCGCTGCTCGACGCTCCCGGCTTCGTGATCGGCGTCTCCGGCGTGCTGCCGAGCGAGCCGCAGGTCGATTGCTATTCGGTGAACAGGTGAGGCCATGAGCCGGGATGATCCTTTCGGACTGTCGGAGGATCGCGAACGCACGCGCATCCGGCTGACGGGCGCCGCGCCCCGGCCGATGGCGCCGCTGACGCCGGGCGCGCCGGTGAAGCGGGCGCGCGCCCATCCCAACACGCTGATCAACACCTTCGCACCGCTGCTCGAATTCGCGCCGGAGCTCGAAAGCGCGCTGGCGCCCGAGAATCCGGAAGTGCTGCGCACGCGCCTGCTCGACGAGCTGGTGCGGGCGCGCGATGCGGCGATGGCCGCGGGCTCGTCGCTGGAACGGGCGGACCAGGCCGCCTGGGCGGTGGCGGCGCTGCTCGACGACCTCGCACTCAACACGCCATGGGGCGGCGCCAGCGCATGGCCGCGCCAGCCGCTGGTGGTCATGCTGCGCGGCGATGTCGATGCCGGCACGCAGTTCTTCTCGCGCCTCGACGAATTGGAGCGGCACCCGAACCGCGACCGCGAGTTGCTGGAGCTGCAATATTACTGCCTGGCGCTCGGCTTCCGCGGCAAATACCGCGTGCCCGGCCGCGCCGGCGACCGCTCGCTGAATGCGGTCCGGGTGGCGGCGGCGCGCTTCCTGCGCAACGCCGACGCCGAGGACGCGCCGCTGTCGCCGCGCTGGAAGGGTGTCGTGGCTTCCGACGAGCCGCAACGCTTCATCGTGCCGATCTGGGTGATGGCGCTTGCGGCGGTGGTCATCGCCGCCGCGACCCATGTCGGTCTTTCCATGGGGCTGAGCAGCCAGGCGGTCGAGCTCTCCGCCCTGGTGCGCACGCTGCCGCCGCCGCAGCGCGCGGACGTCGTCCGCGCCGCGCCCAAGGTCGACGCGCCCGAACCCGAGGCGCCGCAGCCGGAACCGGTCGATTTCGCACTGCTGCCGGAATTCAAGGCCGAGGCGCCGGATAGCCTCAAGGGGGCGCTGAGCGGCACCGAGAGCGTTTCGCTGGCCAAGCTCATCATCCAGTCTTCCAACCCCGAACTGTTCCAATCGTCACGGGCAACGCTCACCGAAGGCTACGAGCCGCTGGTCGAGTCGATCGCCAAGGTGATCCTCGCCAATAAGGAGCTGATCGGGAACATCACCGTCGTCGGCCATACCGACAATGTGCGCCTGCAGAAATCCAATCCGCTATCGACCAACCAGCGGCTTTCGGAAGCGCGTGCCGAGACCATAGCCAACCTTCTGGTGCAATCCGGCGTGCCGCAGGAGCGCATCCATTCCAAAGGCCGCGCGGAGACCGATCCGGTGGCCGACAACTCGACGCGCGAAGGCCGGGCGCTCAACCGGCGCGTCGAGGTGCTGGTCGAGAAGAGGCTCTGAGATGTTCATCCTGCGCTTCCTCTGGGCGGTTCTCACATCGCGCTTCCTTTGGACGCTGATCGGCATCGCGCTGCTTTCGCTCCTGATCTGGGTGTTCGGCCCGATCGTCCAGGTCGGCCCTTACGCGCCGTTCGAAGCCGACAATGTGCGCATCGCCATCGTCGCCGGGCTCATCATCCTGTGGCTGATCTGGCTGATCATCGCGCAGCGCCGCGCGATCCGCGCCAACCGCATGTTCGTCGCCGAGATCGCGGCACCCGTGCAGGAAAAGCAGCTTACCCCCGGCGAGGAGAGCGTCGCCGCCGTCGGCGCCAAGTTCGCCGAGGTGATGGCGGAGCTCAAGCGGCGCAAGCTCGGCGGCAGAAAATTCCTGCGCGAGATGCCGTGGTATGTGATCGTCGGACCGCCGGCCACCGGCAAGACGACGGCGCTGCGGCAGTCCGGCCTCAATTTCCCGATCGACCTCACCGACGATCTGCAGGGCGTCGGCGGCACGCGCAACTGCGACTGGTTCTTCTCGGAGACCGCGGTGCTGATCGACACCGCCGGCCGCTACGTGCAGCAGGAGAGCCAGCCCGATGTCGACGCCACCGAATGGCTTGGTTTCCTCGACCTGCTCAAGAAGCATCGGGGCCGGCGGGCGTTGAACGGCGTCATCGTCGCGCTCTCCATCGACACGCTCTCGGAAGGCGACGACGCGATCAAGGCGCATGGTCGCAAGATCCGCCGCCGGCTGGCGGAACTGAACGACCGCCTCGAAATCCGGCTGCCGGTCTACCTGATGCTGACCAAGGCCGATCTGATCAAGGGGTTCGAAGCCTTCTTCGGCGGCTTGTCGACCACTGCCCGCGAACAGGTGTGGGGGACGACGTTTGCGCTCGATGCCCGCGTCGACGCCAAGACCATCGAAAAGGAAATCGCCACGCTCGCGGCTGAGCTCGAGCGTCGGCTGGTGCCGCGGCTTGAGGACGAGGACAAGCTTGGCGCGCGCGCCGAGATCTTCCGCTTCCCGGCGCAGCTCGCCAGCCTCTCCGAGCCGATCCAGGTGCTGATCGAGGCGATGTTCGGCGAAAGCCGCTACGAGGAAGCAGCCTGGCTGCGCGGCCTCTATCTGACCTCGGCGACGCAGGAGGGCGCGCCGATCGACCGGCTGACGGCGGCGCTGTCTTCCTCCTTCGGGCTGCCGCCGCGCCGCGCGATGCTGGCGCCGCGCGTCGAGAAACGCAGCTTCTTCCTCAAGAATCTCTTGACCGAAGTCATCTTCAAGGAGGCCGGCCTCGGTACGTTCGATCCGCTGGCGCAACGCCGCCGCGCCTGGATCTGGCGGGGTGCGGCCGCCGCCAGCGCGCTCGCTGCCCTGCTCGCTGTCGGATTGTTCACCTGGTCCTATCTCGACAACCGCAATGCGGTCACCGAGCAGGCCGGCCAGTTCGAGGCGCTGCAGGCGCCGCTGACCGACGTTTCCGCCACGCCGGCATCGGTGGAGCAGCCGACGATGGATGGAGCGCTGGCGGCGATGGATGCTGTGGCGACGGCGCGCACGACGCCGCCGGACGCTGCGCACAACCTGCTCGGGCCGACCGCTTCTGCCGAGCTCGTGCGCGCCCAGACCGACACCTACGAGCATGCGCTGCGCAACGTGCTCGAGCCGCATATGGTGGCGCTGCTCGAAGCGACGATGTGGCGGCAGATCCGCGATCCGGATTTCATGCTCGGCGCGCTCAAGACCTATCGCATGATGACCGGCCTGTCGCAGATGGACACCGACTTCGTGCAGAACTGGTGGGTGAACAGCCTGCCGCAATTCGCGCCCGCCCCGCCATTCCCGACCGCCGACGCCGAAGAGCATCAGCTTGCCGCGATCCGCCGCATGGCGGTCGACGACAGCTACATCGCGCCGGACAAGGAGCTGGTCGCCGAGGCGCTGAAGACTGTGTGCACGATCTCGCTGCCGGAGCGCGCCTACAAGCAGTTGCTCACCGATCCGGAAGTGGCCGCAGTCAAGGAATGGGTCCCTGCCAACTTCGCCGGTCCCAACGGCGCGAAAGTGTTCGCGCGCCGCTCCGACAAGACGCTGCGCGTCGGCGTTCCCGGCGCCTATACCTATGCCGGCTTCCATGACGCGATCCTTGACCGGGTCGAGGATGTGGCCGCGCAGGCGGCACTCGATCGCGCGGTGTTTGCCGGCGGCTGCTCGGAGAATTCGGAGACCTCGGTGTCGGCGCTGTCAGAGGATATCCTGAAGCTCTACTATGACGACTATATCGCGCAGTGGGACAGCTTCCTGCGCGACATGCGGCTGGCGCCGCTGACCGACCTCAACGTCGCCAGCGAAAACCTCAAGGACCTTTCGAGCGCCGATTCGGCGCTGAAGCGGCTGCTGACCGCGGTCGTGCAGGAACTCGATCTCACCCGGTCCGACGAGGCGCCGGCCGACGACAAGAGCGGCGGCGCCGCCAAGACCGGCTCCAAGCTGCTCTCCAAGCTCGGCAAGCTTGGCAAGGTGGTGACGACCGGAGCAAAGCTTTTGCCGCGCGCTGGCGGCGCCAACCAGGTCGACATGACCGGCAGCCTGGTGGCCGAGCATTTCAAGCCGCTGAAGGGCACCATTGCCCAGGTCGACGGCCAGCCGCCGGCGCTCGATGCGGCCGTGGTGGCGCTGACGGCGCTGTCCAACGTGCTGCAGACGGTGACCGCCAATCCCGACCCGCAGGACGCCATCAAGAAGCAGGGCGGCCTCGCCGAGCTGACGGGCGCGGTGGCAAGACAGGCGCAGATCCTGCCCTCGCCGATCAACGACTGGCTGGGCGGCGTTGCCGGCGACACCAGCGGCCTGTCGCAGAAGGCCGTCACCAACGAGCTCAACGCCATCTGGCGCGCCGACATCCTGCCCTTCTGCCAGGCGGCGCTCAACAACCGCTATCCCTTCAGCCCCGACAGCGCGGTGGACGTCAATGTGCGCGACTTCCAGCGGCTCTTCGGTCCCGCCGGGCTGATCGACGCCTTCATCAACGACCATCTGATCAACTATGTCGACACTGCCAGCGAGCCGTGGAAATGGCGCGCCGATTTCGGCCTCGACGCAGCCGCGCTGGCGGCGTTCGAGCAGGCACGGCACATCCGCGACGACCTGTTCCCCGGCGGCACCGGCCCGGTGATGAACTTCACGTTGGAGCCCAAGGACCTTTCGCCCAACGTGGCGCGCGTGACGCTCAATCTCGATGGCCAGAACCTCGTCTACTACAACAACGCGACCCGCCCGCAGCCGATGACTTGGCCCGGCAAGGACGGCACCGGCGTGATCTCGCTCGCCTTCCAGCCGGTCGACGGCTCGCCCGAGGTGATGCTCAACGAGACCGGCAGCTGGGCATGGCTGAGGATGCTGCGCGGCGGCAAGTTCGCCGGGACCAAGCTCACCGACGTCTACACTCTGCGCCTCGGCACGAAAGGCATGTATGCCGATTTCGAGCTCAAGGCGGCCAGCGTCGAGAACCCCTACACGCTCGAGATGTTCAAGAAGTTCACATGTCCGCCGCAGATATGAATGTGCCCGGCTTCTACGGCAAGATGCCCGCCACCGGCGATTTCGTGACGCGGCGGCTGCCGGGCGACTTCGTGCGTATCTGGGACCGCTGGCTGGCCCAGCACATGGTGCCGCTGTTTAGCCTCGAACCCTGGCCTACGGATACCGCACTGCGCTTCCTCGCCGGCCCGGCCTTCCTTGGCATCTCGGCCGGCATCATCGTGCAGAGCGCCGACAGGGTTGGCCGACGGTTCCCGCTCAGCGTCGTCGCACGGCTTGCCGCGGCGCCGCTGAAGCTCGCTTATTCCGACGGCTGGTTCGACAGCATCGAGAACGCGGCCTTCAAGGCGCAACGCGGTGAGCTTACGCCCGACGAATTGGATGTCACCCTGACGGCCCTGCCCGCGCCACCTGTCCATGAGGATGGAGATATCGTCGACCACCTCGTCATGTGGACAGCGCGCACGGATATTTTCGACGTCGATCCGCAGGCGCCGCAGCCGGCGCTGGAGCAGATCTTCGCCGCGAGCTGGGAGACCAGCTGATGTGGGCCGTATCCAACGGTACAGGATTCCCGGCCATGGGAAGCTGGGTTCAGGACAAGGCCGCGAACAAGATCTGGCTGGTCTGCGTGAAAGCCACCTTCGACATACTGCCAGACGGAAACACGCGCCCCTCGGAGAACCAAGTGCCGCCATTCATACAGGGGCAGCCTTTAGACGGCGACTACGAAAAAAGCCTGATCTATGAGGCCGATTTTTTTGGAGTGAAGCCCTGCACGGACGTGCTTGTCAATGGCACTGCCTGGTCGCCGAAGGGCAGACCGACCCCCGAGCTCGATGTTGGATTTCAGGTTGGACCGGTGCAGAAGCGCCTGCGGGTGTTCGGCAATCGCTGGTGGACGGTGAACCTCGGCGGACAGCGCGTCATTGCGAGCCCAGACCCGTTCGTCAAAATGCCGATTCGGTATGAATACGCATTCGGTGGCTGGGATCGCACTGCTAACGATCCGAAAGATCATCGACTGGAGGCGAGGAATCCGGTCGGGCAGGGCTTCATTTCCAACCCAAATGGTTGTCTCGGGCGGCCGCTTCCCAATGTCGAAGATCCGGCAGACCTGGTTTCTTCGGTCGCTAGCCGCCCCGCACCAGCCGGCTTCAACGCCGTGGCCTGTCATTGGTCGCCGCGCCGGGAACTGGCCGGCACCTACGACGAGGCTTGGCAGAAGACTCGCTTTCCGCTCTGGGCGGAAGATCTCGATCCCCACTACTATTGCTGCGCGCCGCGCGATCAACAGGTCGCGGGCTACCTGCGCGGCGGCGAGCCCGTACAGCTCATTAATCTCTCGCCGGACGGCCCAATGCGCTTCCATCTGCCGCGAATGGTGTTCGGCTTCACCACGCGCATCAAGGGCGAGACGGTTCACACCCGAGGCACGCTGGCGACCGTGATCCTAGAGCCGGATAATTCGCGCGTGATTATGGCTTGGCAAAGCTCGCTCGTGTGCAACAGGGACATCGACTATCTCGATCAAACCTCTGTCCGCCTGAAAAAGCTGATGTGATGGAATAACGATGTCCACGCCAAACGTCGCAGTATATTTCCCTCAGACGCCAATCGGGCTGGCCGGCCTTGCAGCGCGCACTCCGGTTGGCCTGCGCGCCGAAAGCGCAGCAGCGGCGGTGCGGGCGGGCATATCAGCAATCTCAGAGCACCCGTTTTTCGTCGACCGCAATGGCGAGCCCATACGTCTGGCACAGGATGCGGTCATGGGTCCTGATATGCCGGTGGCAGACCGTATGAAGGAACTGTTGCTTTCGACGCTGCTGCAACTGCCGGAAGCGGCGGCGCTTTCAGCCACCGGTCTGAGAACGCTCCTGATCATCGGTGCGCCGGAGCCGCGGCCGGGGTTGCCGGACGGTGTCGGCGAAATGCTCGGCCGTGCCGTGATGGGACGATTCGGCTCGACAAACCTACGCGTGCAGTACTTGGCCAACGGACACGCTGCCGGGATGCTTGCGTTTGGGGTCGCCGCCAAGGCGATCGATGAGGGCAAGACGGATCTGGCGGTGGTAGCAGGCGTGGATTCCTATCAGGAGTACCAAACGCTGGAATGGATGGATGAAACGGGGCAACTCAAATCCGAGGTGAATCGAGACGGCTTCTTCCCCGGAGAAGCGGCCGGCGCCTGCCTGCTGGCGCGCAGAAATCTGATATCAGAACTGGGACTGGAACTCTTGGGCCGGCTGACCGCAGTCAGCACCGCGCCCGAGCGGATTACGATTAAGCGGCACGGCGAGGGGGAGGTTTGCGTCGGCGAGGGTCTGAGTTCCGCCTTCCTTGGACTTGGCCCCGCCATCGACCGGGACCGACGCAAGATCACTGATACCTATTGCGATCTCAATGGGCAACGTTACCGCAGCGAGGAGCTGGTCTATGCAATCCTGCGAGTTCAGCATCTTTCAGATGACGCAACCCACTATCTGCATCCCGCCGACTGCTGGGGCGATGTCGGCGCGGCGTCGGGTCCCCTGTTCGCGGCGCTCGCCCACGCAGCCGCCAGCAAGGGTTACAGTCACGGCTCGCGGGCGGCGCTCTGGGCCAGTTCCGAGGGCGGCCAGCGGGCGGTTACGCTGCTTGACTTTCCTACCAACCCACCAAGGAAGGCTGCGTGATGGTTTCCGTTGGGGTCAATCCACCTAAGACGCCGGTAACCGAGGGAAGCATGGATATGGCGCCTGCGGACGTGCCCAACGTATGCAAGATGCCGGGACCGCCGGCGCCGTTTGTGCCAGTTCCGCTGCCGAATTTCGGCCGCTCCGCCGACAGGTTGTCGGACGCCACGTCAACGGTCAAGATCGAAGGCAAGAAGATCGCTATCAAGGGCAGCTACTACATGAGCGCGCCGTCGCCTGATGTGGCGAGCCAAGGCACCGGCGGCGGCGTAGTATCGTCGACCACGCAAGGAAAGACCGAGTTCGTTGCGCCCGGCTCGATGGACGTGAAGGCAGAAGGCAAGAACATCCAACTGCTCGGCGATCAGATGACGAACAATGGGAGCTAACTCCGCCACCTCGACCGGAAACAAGCAGGGTCCGGACACCAAGCCGATGCACAAATGCGGCGAGGTTGGAAGCTATGGAAGTCTTTGCAACAGCGGCAAGGCGAGCCGAGCCGATGGGTCCAGGGTCTGGGAACGTGACCACGTTCCGGCGAAGGCAACGCTGTTCAAGCGCGCCAAGGTCATGTTCAACACTATGTCGGCAGATGTCTACGAATGCGCAAAGGGAAAGATCGAATCCCGAGGCATGGCGATCGTGATCCCTCGCAAATCGCATCGCAATTTCAGCAAGACCTGCGGCAGCAAGAACACCAAGACGCAGATCAGACAGGACGCGAAATCGAAGGAAAGCATGACCGCCGCCGTCAACCGGGATACAAAGGCGTTGCAGGATCACCTGAACACCACGGATTGCGGTCCGGCCTATGCGGCCGCGGTGAAGGAACTCAAGAAATTCGACTTCGATCAGATGATCAGAGACGCCGTGAACGAGTGCAAATAGTCACATAACAGGGTGGACTTCCAATGGCCCAGACGAACTATCAGGATTGGATCGGGCTTTTCGGCCACACGGCCGAAGACCCGGCGGTGAAAGCCTTGCTGCGATCGGCCGGGGTTACCAAAAGGCTCGTCATGCCTCGCGATGAACTGGATCTTCTCATCGACATTCCGGGCATGACCGTGAACTTCCAGGACGCGGAGCTCTTTGAAGACCTGCCCCCGGTGGGGTCGGGCAATTGCGTCCTTACCGGCGTGGTTCTGCGACTGGAGAAGGACAAGACGGCCGCGTACACGGGGCCTCTGCCCTACGACATCAAAAGGGAATCGTCCCAGGCCGATCTGCGCGCTCGGTTTGGAAAACCGAGTGAATCGGAAGGCGACATCGGCTGGGATCGCTGGGTCGTTGCGGACAATCTTACGCTTACCGCCCAATATACCGGCGATAGAGCCTCGCTCGAGGCCTTGATGCTAAGTCTGCCAGAGCCCGACTAACCGCGATTGCGATCACATTCATGGACTTCAGCAGGTCAGTCTCCCTTCTTGGCCGGCCATCGACCGACCCCGACGTGCAGGCGCTTCTCGCGAGCCTGAAGATCATTCGTCAACCCTCGGTGGATGTCGACGAAAATGACGACGACCGGGTTCTTTCGGCGGAAGACTGGTTGATCAATCGGCAGCTTGGCATAGAACTCGGGTTCGAGGCACGCGCGCATCTACTTGGAGAGGATGATTTCGATCCCAACACGGAACCCATGGTTCTCTCGCAGGTGTATTTTTACCGCAACCATCCCGAAGTGAAGCCGTATCGAGGGCGGCTGCCCTTCAGCATTGGGCTCGACGATGGGAGGACCGGCGTGCGGGCGAAACTCGCGGCCTACGAACCGACCAGGCGCTCCTATCTGCGCGACACATGGGAGATGCCGGAGTGCCGGTTGACCGTCAGCTACGTCGACGACGGCGCGCGGATCGGCTTTGTTCTGTGTCTGCTGCGCCCACCCGCCATGCCCGCCGATGCCGATGATGCAGCCGTAGTGCCGAGCATCGCCCAGATCGCGCACGTCATGGGCAAGCCTTTGGCCGATCCGGAGCTTCGGTTGACCTTTGCACCGTTACGCCTGGAGCAGAATCTGGAAGAGGACGAAACCGGATCAATCGCCGCGCTTACGAGGCATCTCGGAATTGAGCTGCGATTTCGCTATCTCGATGGAGGCCGCGACCAGGTGCTCGCAAACGTTCTGTTTTATCGCGAGCACGAAGCCGAAGGCGCACGCTGGCCCGGGCAGCTTCCCAAGGGCCTTTTGTTTGACGACTCGCCTGAACAGGTGACCCACAAGATCGGCCGGCCTCCAGACCATCTGCTGGACGAAGAGTTCGAGGGTTACGCAACCTGGCATTTCGTGGAATATTCACTACAAGTGAAATACAGCACAATGGAAAACTACGTTCTCTGTGTACAAATGGCGCTGGGTGCCACGTTGTCCGCGTGAACCTTGCCGAATTGCCTCGTTTTCCATGGGCGACTACGCTTTGGACAGGTAAGAAAGGGGTGAGCACGATGAATGACCGGCCCGACTTCTCGCGCGCAGGAAGCAGCCTCAGCAACGGCCTCGTCATCGGCACCTTCGTCGGACGCGACCGGTCTGGCGATGCCATCGTGTCTGTTCCCGACGGAATCGAAAACAGACTGGTAACCGCCCGGGCGGCAACCATGCTCGAGGCTTCGGATTTCGGTGCCGACGTTGTGGTGATGTTCGAGGGCGGCGATCCGGACCGGGTGATCATCCTTGGGCGTCTTCTTCATCCAAAGCCGGTGCGCGCGGAGAACGTCGCCGCGACCCTTGATGGCGAGCGACTGGAACTTTCCGCCGAGCGCGAGATCGTACTTCGCTGCGGCAAGGCCAGCATCACACTGACCCGCACCGGCAAAATCATCTTACGAGGTACCTATATTCTCAGTCGCTCGTCCGGTCCCAACAAGATCAAAGGGGGCTCGATCCAGCTTAACTAGAGGCCGTGATGCCGCGCCGCGTTATTGAGCATATTGTCGAGCAACATGCCGAAGACGCGGCGTTTCTTTGGCTGCAGCGCAACAGGGCGACCGACGCCCCCGACCAGCATCTCAAGAATTTGCGCCGGCTGGACGATCGCCTCGAGGCGCATATCGATGGCCTGCGTGTGGCGGGCGAGTGGGGCTGGCAGGCCGCCGAGACGGCTTTCGACCGATTTCAGGAGCCCGGCGAGACTTTCGTGGCCGCTGTTCTGGCTTTCGAGAGCCTGTCGGAGAACAGGATCGGTTACGTCCTGAATCTCGCCGAGGCATCGCCAGAGCTGTTGCGCGCCACGATATCGGCCCTGGGCTGGGTCGAAGCTTATCGTCTCCAGGAGTGGATCTGCTCGCTCTTGGAGGATCCGCTCCCCGCCAGGCGCCTGCTTGGTTTGGCCGCATGTTCAGTCAGGCGCATCGATCCGGCGGCCCGTCTTTCACAGTTGCTCAACGATGTTCCAGCGGTTCGCGCCAGGGCCTTGCGCCTCGCCGGGGAGATCGGGCGCGTCGACCTGCTCTGCGACGTCAGGGCGGCCCTGGACGACCCGCACGGGACATGTCGGTTCTGGGCAGCATGGTCATGCGTGCTACTAGGCGATAGGCATCACGCATTGGAGGTCCTGTGGACGTATGCCGGCGTGGATGGGATTGGTTGGAAGGGTTTTCAGCTTCTGTTGCGCGCCACCGATCATCAAAGGGTCGTAGATCGGCTGCTGGGTTGGCGTGGCGATCGCTCAAAGGAAAGGCTGATTGCCGCAGGGGCAGGCATAGTCGGAGACCCCGTCTTCGTGCCGTGGCTGACTACACGCATGCGCGACCCGGGACTGTCGCGACTTGCCGGCGAGAGCTTTGCAACTATAACCGGCATTTCGTTGGAAGACCAAGGGATGGACGTCGGAGCACCTGCGGACATGGACAATGTGGACGAGCCGGTCGGCTATTCCGCCAGCGACGAGAACCTTGTCTGGCCCGACGTCCGCAAGGTCCGGGAATGGTGGCGGCAGAACCAAGTGAAGTTCCATCAGGGCAAGAGATATCTGCAAGGCAAGCCTCTGTCAGAGGAGGCTCTGTCGCAGATGTATGTGGAGGGGACGCTGCGCCAGAGGCGAGGTGCCGCTCTGGACTTGGCGCTAACCGCCCCCGACGCCCCGCTGGCCAACAGCTCCGCACGCCGGTTTGGGCGCTTCGCGTTGGCGGATTAAGGCTACATCCGCGGCGGGCGATACTCAATCATTTGACGTAGCCGTGCCGCTGCCCCCATTCCAGGACCCTATCCGCAAGCGGCACCCTGGCGATCCTGTCAGCGAAATATTCCTCGAAGCGAGTGCCCGCCACGCCTGGATCGTTTGTAAAGAGAGTGCCTTCCAGCCGAGCCTCCGGAAACAGCTCCAGAAGCGACGCACCCGCGGCCTCGGCAACGGCGGGATTCTTCATCTGCTCGATCAGCCATTGCAGGACGGTGCGATCCCCAAGCATGCCTGCGGCTCTTACGCCAAAATGGGCGCTTCGCGGTAGACGGAGCAATGTGCCGATCCAGCTTCGCACCTCCCTGACGGGCGCTGCTTTCACGACAGCCCGGAGGGCGACCAGCGCATTGGGGCCGCCCCGTTCGACCGCTTTTCTGAGCTCGGAAATGCCTAGGTCACCCTGGCCGTGTTCGCACAAGGCCCAGGCCGCCCAGAAACGCACTTGCGGCTCTCCATCCGCAATTGCATTCCTGACTTCCGCCGTCAGATCGGCGCGACGGAGCTTTGCGGCCAGCCGAAGGCTCGCGGCGCGCACTGATGTGTCGGGGTCGCGAAGCCTCGGCAAAAGTGCCTGCTTTGGATCGACACTGTGCTCTGTGCAAGCCGACACGCCAAGAAACCGCTTGAAAGGATCGGGCGCATCAATCCAAGCACGCACCCATGGTGCAATCTTGCGAGTCTCGTGCCAAGCCAGGGCGCCAACCAACCCGCCCGGACCATCGACCGCAGCGCGACCGATCTCAACGGCCTGCGCGACGTGGTCGGCGCTTTCGATTTCGAGCGCCGTCCAAGCCACTACGAAGAGCTCGCCCTTCCCGGGCGCTTGCTCATGGAGAACGAGGACGCTTGGCCAAGCAGCCCGGCCAGCGATCCTCAAGCCGTCGAGATTAATTTCCAACCTGCCGTCTATGGCGCTCACGGCATCCAGATCCGGAGGATCGTCGAGCGCCAAGCTGTGCCTCTGCGCCCACAGCGCAGCCGATCGCTCGGCATGTTTCCCAACAATGTTTTCCAGGACCGTCATTTGGACAACCAGCCGACCTGTTGCGGCGCGCAAAGCTGAAGTGAGGCAGGCGAACAGCGAAGAAGCTCTTCAGGCTTGCGGCGCTACCCGGCGCGTGAACATGACCACCGTTAGTTCTCGTGGATCTGCGATCCCTTGATGGTGACGTCGCTCGACGCCTTGATATTGATCTTGCCCGATCCGCTGACCGTGATGTCGTTTCCCTTGATCAAGATGGTTCCGTCCTTTTTCATCGTGATCGAGGCGCTGCCGCAGGTCAATGAAATCGAGTCGCCGGCGTCGATGGCAAAATTCTTGCCGATCTTGAAACTGCCGTCCTCGGCGACATCCACGGCGCTGGACTTGCCCACCTTCAGATTGTGTCCGCCGCCGACATCGGTCGCATCATCGGCAGCAATTTTTGCCGTCCTGGATTTGCCGATCTGCGAGGCGTGGGCTCCGCCAACGTCAAAATTCTGGTCGGCGCTGACCTTTACGTTTTGGCTGGCTCCAACAGTCCAATTGTCTGCCGTGCCAATCTCGTGGGTCTGGCTCAGCCCAACAGAGACTGACCGCGTAGCGCCGATCGTGTTTGCCTGCAGGCCGCCCACCGTCCTGGTCTCGGCGGCACCTACTGAGTCTACACGCGCAGCCCCCACCGTGATCGTCTGCACCAGGCCAACCGTCTGCGAATGGTTCGCGTCAATATTTTCCGTCGAGTTCGCAACGACGTGGATCGTCTCATTCGCCTGGACCGTCAAAGAGCGGTTCGCGCCGACCGTCTCGGCGTCGTTGCTGCCGATGTTGGTGGTCTGGTCGACGCCGATCTTGACCGTCTTGTTGTTGCCGACGTCCTCGTCGAGGTTGTGGCCGACGGAATGCTTGGCGTCGTGGTCGATGCGGTCGGACTGGTCGTGCTGTACCGTCTTGTTGCGATCGTGCTTGATCAGCAGGTGGTGGTCCTTCTGCGCCTGGAAATTGACCAGCTCGGAGCCGGCCTTGTCCTCGAACATCAGCTCGTTGTAACCGCCGCCGCCTTTCGAGGAGTTCGACTTCCAGCCCGACTGCGTGGCATTGGCGGGCAGACCGTAAGGCGGCATCTCGGCGGCGTTGTAGACGCGGCCGGTAATGATCGGCAGGTCCGGGTCGCCTTCGATGAAATCGACGATCACCTCCTGGCCGATGCGCGGGATCTGGATAAAGCCCCAGCCGCTGCCGGCCCAGGTCTGCGACACGCGCACGAAGCAGGAGGAGTTCTGGTCCTTCTTGCCGAGGCGGTCCCAATGGAACTGGACCTTCACGCGCGCATATTTGTCGGTGAAGATTTCCTCGCCCGAGGGACCGACCACCGTCGCCGTCTGCGGCCCGCGCATGATCGGCCGCGGCGTGATGCGCGGCGGGCGATAAGGCAATTTGGTGGGCGCGACGCCGAGCACGACCCTGAAGTTCTCGGTGTAGGCCTCGTTCTGGGTTCGGTAGCCCGGATCGAACAGCCTGTATTCGGCGCTGAGCACCAGATAGTCCTGGTTCTGGTCGTCACGTGGAAAGCTTTCCAGCTTGAACTTGCAGCCGGAAAAGAGCCCGCGCACGGTGCCCACCGCCGTGCAGCGCTGGTGCACCGCCTGAAGTTCCTCGCGCCGTATCCCCGCAATCGTGTCGCCCCGCCCGACATCGAGATGCGCACCGGGCTGGCGGTAGTTTTCGCCGGAAGCCTCCTTGTGGCTGAACGGCTGCGCGGACTTCGCCATCAGGTCGGCGCCCGGCTTCTGAAAGTCATAGTCGGTATGGGCGTAGGCGCCCGGCCGCACCGCGCTGCCCGGAATCCATTCGGTGATGTATTCGACATCGCGCCGCGAGGCCTGCCCCTCGAAGTTATAGAGCACCTTCTCGTAGCCCGGAGCCGGCTTCAGCTTGCTCATCGCATCGCAGAGCACCAGCGTATGCTTGCCCTCGTCGTGCTCGAAGAAATAGAAGATGCCTTCGTGCTCCAGCAGCCGCTGCACGAAATCCAGATCGCTCTCGTCATACTGCACACAGTATTCGCGCGAGGGATAGGAGCCCTGCAGGCGCTTCTCGAATTTCGCGATGCCGTATTTGGAGAAGATCTTCTCGACGATCTCGACCGCGGTCATGTTCTGGAAGATGCGGCAGTCGGTGGTGTTGCCGAGGAACCAGAGCCACGGCCTGACGACTGCCTCATAGTAGGCCAGCCGGTCCTCGATGCGGGTCAGCTTGAACTCCGACACCAGGCCGCTGAACCAGCGCTTCGGATCGGATTCGCCTTCGACGGAAACGACGCCGCCCAGCATCTTCAGCGGATCGACTTCGTGGCTCTTCGAGACGAAGCCGACGGTATAGGCGAAGCAACGGCTGATCTCGTCACGCCCGACGAGATGGGTGAAGGTCAGCACATCGCCGGCAACGGGCGTCTGCACAACCGTGGCACGTTCGTTCGGCATGGGTCGTGCCCCTCCTGGACGCGGCCGCCAGTGTGATGGATTGAAACCCCCGCTCTGTTAACTGCATCACGTTGGGCAAGTTTTCGAATTCACCGCACCGGACGGGTTCAGCCTAGCACATGTTTGACCGCGGCCAAATAACAGCCACAGCTTAACCATACCCCACGCATGGGTGTGAAACGCTCCTCTCCCACCGTTCCCGCAAGCTGCTAGAATGCCGGAGCAATTCCGGGAAAGGCGCGTGACGGTCTTCCGTCCGGAATTGCGTGAAAATAGGTATCCGTTTACCAAGTTCGGCGACGCTTCCGGATGTTCATCTCGCTCCAGATCAGCAATGTCGACAGGCTGCCCCCGGGCAACGCGACGAGCTATGCCGCGCGCGACCGCAGCTTCGAGATCGGCCGCGAGAATTGCGACTGGACGCTCGCCGATCCGGACAAGTTCATCTCGGGCCGGCACTGCGAGGTCCGCTTCCAGGCGGGCGCCTTCTGGCTCTACGACATCTCGCGCAACGGCACCTTCATCAACGGCTCCAGCCAGCGCATGGCCGGCCCGCACCGGCTGGCACATGGCGACCGGCTGCTGATCGGCCGCTATGTCATTTCGGTTTCGATCGATGAAGAGCGTATTGCCGCCGGACATCCGCAGACCAGGACAGGATCGACACAACGAGAGCTGCCCCCATCGACGGGCAGGCCGCTGGAGTTGGGCAATGAGCCGTTCTTCGGTCGGAGGGAGCAGCGCCCCGTGCAGGGAGCGCCGGTGTCGACGTCCTCGGCGCTGCAGTCAGCACCGGCCCCGGCAGCTCCAGCTGGCCGTCTCGCGGACGCCGACGCGCTGTTGCGCGACATCGCGAGGTCCGCCGGCATTTCGCCGGACCTGCTTCAGTCGCGCGATCCGCATGAGGTGGCTACCGAGATCGGCTCGGTGCTCAGAACTACGGTCGAGCAATTGTCGCTGCTGCTCAAGGCGCGCGCGGCGGCCAAGGTGCTCGCCAAGAGCGCGCATCGCACGATGATCGGCGCCGAGAACAACAATCCGCTGAAATTCGTTCCCGGCACCGACGACATATTGGAGATCATGTTCGCCAAACGCAGGGCCGGCTATCTCGACGCCGCGCGCAGCGTCGAGGACGCCTTCCGGGACCTCAAGACGCATGAATTCGCAACCTACGCGGCCATGCAGGCCGCGCTCTCCAGGCTGCTTGACGACCTGTCGCCCGAGGCGATCGCCAAGAAACTGCCGCCGGCTTCGTTCTCATCCAAGAAAAGTCAGGCCTGGGATGCCCTCGTCAGCACGTGGCGCACCATGGAGGAGACGCACGAGAACGGCATGCTCGACGTCTTCCTCGCCTATTTCAGCGAAGCCTACGCCAAGGCGAGCAAGCAGAAGTAGCTGGCCTGTCAGCCAGACCGAACGGGGCGCTATGTGACGTGTCTCACAGAAGAAACCGCGGCTTCGAGCATCCTGCTTCCGATTTCAATTGGGTGATTGGGCGACTAAAGCGCGTCGCGATCTTTCAGATTCGCTCATGCGCTTTAGTTTTTGATTTTGCGCATGTCTTTGTCCCGAAACCGGTTCCCACTTTCGGGAGACATGCTTTAGGATAGCGGATGGAAGCTTGCCTGGCGGGCAAAGCGGCGTGGCTTGGGGCGTGTGCAGCAATGTCATGTTTCGGCGAGATGAGCCTTTCCATCCGGCCCGCCGCCAAATCTTGCCGTGAAAGGCGCACAGCGGCCTTCTTGCCGCTTCGAAGAGACATTCGCAGCAATTCGACGGTGGACCGCCGATGAGCTCGAAGGACGATCCCTCCCGGCCGGCGGACAAGACCGTGATCCGCGCGCCACGGCCAAGACAACGCTCGCCTGCGCCGCCGGTAGGCGCTGCTCCGGGTGGGCAGGCTCCATCGGCCGGAAGGGAATCGACGGTATTCGACCCCGGCGTCGGCCGGCAGATCCCGACCGGCTGGTCGTCCGGAACCATGATCTATCAGGGTGCCCCTCCCGCTGCGCCGACACCGGCGCTGCAACAGGAAATCCTGCTCGATGCCACGGATGGCGTGAAATACGCCGCCGCAAATCCGATCCTCGCTGCGGCGGCACCTTTGCTGATGCTGTTCGGCCAGTTGCGGCTGATGCCGGTCGAGCGGCAGGCGACACCTCTTGCGGAGCATATCGCCCAAGCGATCGAAACGTTCGACCGGCAGATAGCGAAGGCCGGCATTGCCGAGGAGGACGGCAGAATCGCGAAATTCGTGCTTTGCGAGACAGCGGACGATCTCGTCGGCAACCTGCCCTGGCCGAAGGACGGCGGCTGGAGCGGGCACAGCCTGGTGGCAAAGGTCTTCCACACCAAACCCACCGGCGCCGGTTTCTATGCGGCGCTAAACAATATCCTGGGCAGCCCGGAAGGCCATCACGACCTGCTCGAGCTGATGCATGCCTGCCTGTCGCTCGGGTTCGAAGGCCAGTATCGCGGGCGGGCCGGCGAACATGACAATCTCGAACGCGTGCGGCGCGACGTCTATGATACGATCCGCTATTTCAGGCCGCGTGCCGGGGACGACATCTCGCCCCATTGGCAAGGCATGGCGGCGGTGCTGTCAAAGCCAAGGGCCCGGCTGCCGCTTTGGGCGGTGGCGGCCGCCGCGGCGACGCTGGTGACGGGGGCATTCTTCGCGCTGCGGGTGCTCATCACCAATGAAGGCGACGCGACCGCCGGCGAGCTTCTGGCGCTCAATCCGCCAACGCCGGTCACCATCGAGCGCGCCAGTGTGGCCGCGCCGGCTGAACCCGCGGAAGCCGCACCGCCGCCGCCCCCAGCCGCCACAACTACTGCCACCACCACCCAGATAGACCGCATCAGCGCAGCGCTCGCCAAGGAGATCGCCGGCGGCGGGCTGACGGTCGGCACGAAAGGCAATTTCATCGTCGTCGAGGTCAGCAATCAGCTTCTTTTCGCGTCCGGCCAGGCGGAGCTGAAGCCGGAATTCCAGCCCATCGCGGCAGGCATCGCCGCCGCGCTCGATGCCGAGCCCGGGCCGATCCGCATCGTCGGCCACACCGACAATGTGAAGCCGAAGAAGTCGAGCCAGTTCAAATCCAACTTCGACCTGTCCGTTGCCCGCGCCAAGGCCGTCCAGGAGATGATGGCGAAGGCGCTCAAGGACCCGTCGCGGATAAGTGTCGACGGCAAGGGCGAGGACGAGCCGATCGCCGACAATGCGACGCCGGACGGCCGCGCCAAGAACCGCCGCGTCGACGTGATGATCCCGAAGGAGGAGACGCTGTGAGCGGGCGCGGCGGGGATCAGCACTGATGCGCTGGGCGCTCAGGATCTTCAGCCTGCTCGCGCTTGCCGGGTTCTCGGCGGCGGTCTGGTACGCCGGGCCGCTGATCCGCTATGCAGACACCCGTCCGCTCGGACCTGTCTGGCTGAGAGCAGCGATCATCGGCGTGACCGTTGCCATCTTGGCGCTCTTCTACGGCGTCCGCTTCTGGCAGGGACACAAGGCGCAGAAGGCGCTCGAAAAGGCCATTGCGCACAGCGACGAGCGCAACGACGATTCACAGCTGCTCGAGGCGCGCATGGGCGAGGCGATTGCGACGCTGAAGCGGTCGAGCGGCAAGCGCAACTTCCTCTATGAGATCCCCTGGTACATCATCATCGGTCCGCCGGGCGCCGGCAAGACGACGGCGCTGGTCAATTCGGGGCTGAAGTTTCCGCTTGCCGGCTCGGGCAAGGCGCAGCCGGTGGCCGGGATCGGCGGCACGCGGTCCTGCGACTGGTGGTTCACCGACGATGCGGTGCTGATCGATACCGCCGGCCGCTATACCACGCAGGAGTCGGACCGCGAGCGCGACAGGGCGAGCTGGCTCGCCTTCCTCGGACTGCTCAAGAAGTATCGCACCAGGCAGCCGATCAACGGCGTGATCCTCGCCATCAGCCTTGCCGATCTGATCGGCCTCGACGACCAGCAGCTCGACGCGCATGTCACCGAAATAAGAAGCCGGTTGCGGGAGCTGCACGAGACGCTGAAGATCCAGTTTCCGGTCTACCTGCTCTTCACCAAGGCGGACCTCGTCGCCGGCTTCATGGATTATTTCGGCGATTTCGAAGAAGCCCGCCGGCGCAAAGTGTGGGGCGCGACCTTCCGGACCACTGACCGCAACAGGAACATGGTCGGCGAGGCTGCGGCCGAGTTCGACGCATTGGCCAGGCAGCTGGCAGAGGAGATCGCCGACCATCTGCAGGATGAGACCGACCCGGTGGCGCGCATCGCGCTCTTCGGCTTTCCGGCGCAGTTCGGGGCGCTGCGGACCCGCGTGGTGCGTTTCGTCACCAGCCTGTTCGACCCGTCGCGGGCGCAAGTGAATGTCAGCCTGCGCGGGCTTTATTTCTCCTCGGGCACACAGGAAGGAACGCCTATCGATCAGCTGCTGGGCGCGATCGGCCGCAGTTTCGGCAGCGCTTCACAGGCGCATCTTTCGGGCACCGGCAAAAGCTTCTTCCTGCATGATCTTCTGGCGAAGGTGATCTTCCCAGAGGCCGGATGGGTCTCGTTCGACAGGACCGCCGAACGGCGCGCCGCATTGGCCAGATTTGCGGGCCTTGCCGCGATCGGGCTGGCGGCTTGTGCGGCGCTCGGCGTGCTTGGCCTCAGCTTCGCGGCCAACCGGTCGCTGATCGACTCCACCAGGCAGGCGATGGCGCATTATCGCGACAGCGCGGATTCGCTGCTCAAGAGCTCGACGGTGACCGACGTCGATCTCGAAAACGTCATCGGCCCGCTCGACCAATTGCGCAACCTGCCGGCCGGGTTCGAGACCGCAGACCAGACGAAGCCGATCGAGGAAACGTTCGGGCTCAGCCAGCGGGAGAGGCTTCTGTCAGCATCCAAAACCGCTTACCGGCAGGCGCTGGAGCGAAGCTTCCGCTCCCGTCTGCTGGTGCAGGCGGAGCGGACGATCCAGGCCAGGATGGCCGATCCGATCGCGCTCTACGAGCCGCTGAAGATCTATCTCATGCTGGGCGGCAAGGCGCCGAAGGTCGACGACGAGCTGGTCGTCTCCTGGATGAATCAGGATTGGGAGGAAAACCGCTATCCGGGAGAGAACAACCGCGAAGGCCGCGCGCAGCTCGAAAAGCATCTGCGCGCCATGCTCGCGCTCGACGATGCTTACGATCCGGTTTTCGAGCTCAACCAGCCGCTGGTCGAGGCGGCGCAGCGCTCGCTCGGTCGCATGAGCCTTGCCGACCGCGCATCGGCGCTGATCAAGTCGGCGGTCTACGGCGCGAGGTTGGAGGACTTTTCCGTCTCCGCGAAAGCCGGCCCGGAGGCGCAGCTGCTGTTCGAACGCATGGACGGCAGCGAGCTTTCCGACCTTCGCGTTCCCGGCCTCTACACCCGGGCCGGCTTCAACGGCTTCTACCTGCCGCAGCTCTCGCGCATGGCGCAGATGCTCGTCGACGACCAATGGGTTCTCGGCGGCGGCGGCGAGCAGGGCGGCATCGGCCAGGACCTGCCCAAGCTCGGACCCGAGCTCATCGACCGCTACGGCAAGGAATTCGCTTCCGCCTGGAACGGCGCGCTCGACCAGCTGAAGCTGAAGGCGATGCTGAAGGACAAGCCGCAATATATCGCGCTCTCCGCCGCCGCTTCGCCGGACTCGCCGCTGGATCGGCTGTTCACGGCGATCGCCGACGAAACCGCGTTGACACAGGGCAGCACGGCCTCCGCGAGCGAAGACCCCGCCGGCATGGCCAAGGGCCTGGCCCGCATCGGCCTGCAGATCGCCGGCGGCAAGTCGCAAAGCCGTGCCGGCACAAGCTCGTCCGCCACCCGGAATGCCGGCGCCACGGTGGAGGCGCAGTTCAGGCCGTTTCAGGCACTGGTGAGCGGCTCCGCCGGGCGCCGCCCGCTCGATGCGCTGACGCAGAATTTCCACGATATCTACCAGAGCGTGAAGCTGGCGGCGGATGTCCCCTCGCAAACGGAACGCGTCAACGCGAACCTAAAGCTGCAGATTTCGACGATGCGCGCCAATGCCTCGCGCCTGCCCAAGCCGCTTGCGCGCATGGTCGATGCGGCGGCGGACGAATTCGAAGGCAACGTCGCGGAGACCTCGGTCGCCAACCTCAACCAGACGCTCGACGAGACGGTCACGCGCCCCTGCGAGGAGGCCGTCAACGGCCACTATCCCTTCGCCGGTGACAGCACGCAGGAAATCTCCATGGCCGATTTCGCCAAGCTGTTCGCGCCGGGCGGGCTGATGGACCGGTTCTTCGCGCAGAACCTGGCGCCGCTGATCGATATGACTGGCCAGGAATGGACCTGGAAGCAGGATACCCGCTCCGGCCGCGACCTCGCCAAGTCGACCTTGAAGGCGTTCCAGTCGGCGGCGGAAATCCGCAGCGCCTTCTTCCCGTCCGGCGGTTCGGTGCCGCAGGTCGCGATCACCTTCACGCCTACCTCGCTGAACAGCGAGGCCGACAGCGCGGTGCTCGACGTCGACGGACAGACCGTTGAGAGCACGCAGGCCGGCAACGCGCCGAGCACGGTGACATGGCCGAGCGGCGCCGCTTCCGGATCCGCAAGCCTCAGCCTGACACCGCAAATGCCGGGCCGCGAATCGGCCCTCAAATTCCAGGGGCCATGGGCCTTGAAGCGCCTGCTGGACAAGGCGAGCGTCACCAGCAATGGCGGAAACACCGAGGCACGCTTCGTGATCGGGGGGCGCGACGTCGCCTACACGATGCAGACCGTTTCGGGGGCCAATCCCCTCCTGCTCCCGGCGCTGTCCGGGTTCAGCTGTCCGAAGGCGTTCTGACATGGCTCCGTTCAATATCAGTGCGGACAGGAGTCTTCATTTCGGTACTCTAATGTATGCGCTTGTGGCAAAGTGGCATGGGCACGCGGCCCATGGTTCGTCACAGAGGACGCTCGCGAAGCGCTTGGTGGCAATTTGAGCACTGTCGCCCTTCCCATCGAGAGCTTCGGCGTGAGCCACAAGGGCTGTGTCCGCGACCTCAATGAGGACAACTACCTCGTCGAGCCGCAAGCTGGCCTTTGGGTGGTGGCCGACGGGATGGGCGGACACGAGGCGGGGGAAGTCGCTTCGGCCAGCATCGTCGATCATCTGGCGACGATCGGCATCGCCAGCTCGGCGCCGGACCTTCGCGCGCGCTTCGAGGACCGGCTGAGCCGCGCCAATGCCGAGATCCGCAACATATCGCGATCGCGCGGCATCACCATCGGCTCGACATTCGCCGCGCTGCTCGCCATGGACGGGCGGTTCGCCGGCCTGTGGGCCGGCGACAGCCGCATCTATCTGGTACGCGGCGGCGCGATCTCGCAGATTTCGAGGGACCATACCGAAGTCCAGGAGCTCCTCGACCGCGGCATGATCAGCGCCGAGGAAGCGTTGATATGGCCACGCCGCAATGTCATCACCCATGCCGTCGGGGTCAGCGATGAGCTCGAGATCGATTTCCAGCAAGGCGAGCTGATGCCGGGCGATATTTTCGTCCTGAGCACCGACGGACTAACCGCCCATGTCAGCGACGCTGAGATCGAAGCGGCGGTTAAGTCCTCGCCGCCGCAGGCGGCGTGCGAGAGGCTGCTGGAAATGGTGCTGGCGCGCGGCGGAACGGACAATGTCACCGTTGTGCTGGTGAGGATCGGCGACGGACGCAACGGATCGCTCCAATCGGTTCAGACCAGAACAAGGGCCGAGGGATGAGCGACGACGACAAGACGCGGATTTCGCCGAACCTCGCCTATGCAGGCGTCGGCACGCAGCTCAGCGGCATATACGAGCTTGACGAGCGCATCGCGTCCGGCGGGATGGGCGAGGTCTATCGCGGCCACAACATTCAGACAGGCGACCATGTCGCGATCAAGATCGTGCTGCCCGAATTCGCCCGCGACCAGACGATCCTGTCCCTGTTTCGCAAGGAAGCGTCGATCCTCAACCACCTGTCGCATGACGCGGTGGTGCGCTACCACGTCTTCACCATCGATCCGGGGATCGGCCGCCCCTACCTCGCCATGGAGTTCGTGGACGGCCAGTCGCTGTTCGACGTGATGCGCCGCGGCCCGATGGCACCGCCGGATGTGCGCCGGCTTTGCCATCGCCTCGCATCCGGCCTGAGCGCCGTGCATCAGGCCGGCGCGGTTCACCGCGACCTCTCGCCCGACAACATCATCCTGCCGGGCGGCCGGGTGGAGCGGGCCAAGATCATCGATTTCGGCATCGCGCGCTCGGCGAATGTCGGCGGCGAGACGCTGATCGGCGGAAAGTTCGCCGGCAAATACAATTACGTCTCGCCCGAACAGCTCGGCCTCTACGGCGGCGAGGTCAGCGAGCAGTCCGACATCTACAGCCTCGGACTGGTGCTGGCCGCCGCGCTGCGCGGCAAGCCGCTCGACATGAGCGGCTCGCAGTATGAGGTCGTCGAGAAGCGCCGGACCGTGCCGGACCTTTCCGATATCGATCCCGATTTCCGCGCGCTCATCGAAGCGATGCTGCAGCCGGATCCGCGCGACCGGCCGGCAAGCATGGCCGAGATCGCCAGGGCAACGCGCGACGAGGACCTCGACGCGACCTTGCCGCCGCCTGCATCTTTTGCTCCGCGCGAGCGCTCGGGCTTGCCGCGCGCCGGCTGGACCGCGTTGCCGACCTCAAGTCCCCCGACTGCGACCGTTCCCGGCGAGCAGCGCTTCGTTGCGCATGTGCGACCGGCGTATCTGTCGGAGCCGCGGCCTACGCCGGCGGCTGCTCCGGCCGGCACGCCCACGCCACCTGCGCGGCGCAAGGCTTCGCGGATTCCGGCAATAGCAGGCGGCGTCGCGGTATTGGCAGTCCTGGCGGCGGCAGGCGTCTATTTCAGCGGCGCCTTGACGCCTCCGCCCGCCATGGAAAAACCCGAACCTCTCACGCCGAAGCCGGCAGCAAAACCTGCAGCGGAAGCACCCAAGCCGGTGGCAGAGGCATCGAAGCCTCAGCCGTCAGCACCAAAGCCTCAGCCGCAAGCGCCGGCCGAACCTCAGCCGCAGTCACCGAAAGCGGACAACTCAGCCACCGTTGAGCCGGCGAAGCCCGCCCTACCCGCTCCGCCGCAAACGCAGGACAAGGCACCACCCGTCCAAAAGCAGGCGGAAGCCAATACCGAACAGAATACAGAATCACCGTCCGCCGAAACTCCCGTTCCGCCCCCCAGGCCCACGATGCCACCGGCAACGGAGGCCCAACCGCAGCCCACTCAAAAGACGCAGCCCGCCCTCCAGCCCGAGAGCCTGGCTGACAACCATCAGGCGCAAGTCCCGCAGTCGACCGAGGTCGAACCCACGCAGCCACCGATCCAAAAATCGCCGACGCTCGCTCCCTTGCCGAAGGCTGCGGAAAGTCAGAAACCTGCGCAATCAGCCAGCCAGACGCCGGCGATCAAGGCATCGGAGCCGAGCCAGACGAAAGCGGAAAGCACTCCGGCACCGGAAGCAAAACCGCCGGCGACCAAGCCAAACGCGTCGGACCTCGTCGATGCCCTGTCCAAGTTGACCAAGACGAAGACCGCCTCGCCTCAGGCTCCGGAAAACCAGCCGCCGACGCCGCCTTCCAGCCAGCCGGCAGCGTCCAAGACGCCGGCCAGCCCGCCGACAACGCCGAGCGCGTCGAAACAACCGGCACCACTGCCGCAGGCACCGCCTGCCAACAAGCAACCTCAGAACACCGACGTCGCCATCAACCTCCCGAAGCCCGTGGTTCCGCCACCGGCAAAGAAACCCGACGAACTGGCGCAGCGCGCCTCCTGGGTGCGCGACTTCAGCGGCGGCGACTGCTTCTATGCGACGCTGACATCGGCAACGGACAGCGCCGCCGCGATCGAAGGCTTCGCGACGGCGGTGCAGCCCTTCGAGCAGTTGCTCAACGACTTCAAGTCGAAATTCCATCTCGAGCCAGACATCAGTGTTCGCCTCATCGACCCGCCGCAATGCGAGGTGACCAGCTTCCTGCGTTTCCTCGACCGGAGCGGGGCCGAAAGGCCGCAGCTCGTTCTCGACCGGACGTCCGTGCCGGACGGCTCGCCGATCAGCGGCACGCTGGTGACGCACGGCGGGCTCGTTTCCAACGTAATGCTGATCGACCACAAGGGCATCGCCTTCAACCTCGACGACCGCATGGTGGCGCAGGCGGACAAGGCGACGTTCAACTTCCCTATCGGTCTCGCCGACGCCGACAAGGCGGCCGGCAAGGCGGTGCCGCAGATCATGCTGGCGATCACCGGGCCCAAGGACATCCAGGCTGCGATGTTCTCGCAGCCGATGCCGGCCTCGGAGCTGTTGCCCAAGATCCTCGAGGAGATCGCGGCCGACGGTTCCCAGTTCTCCGCCACCGCCAAGTATTTCCGCCTCGGCGGATAGACATGGACGCCGATGGAACTCCGCCGCCCGCGTTCATTGTTCGAGCCGCCGCCACGCAAGAGGTGTGGATGGCTCATTCTGCCTGACCCGATGAGATTTGCCGCGCTTGTCGGCGCGGCGCTGCTCTCGATCTTCCTGACCGACCGCGCCCATGCCGAATTCACCGTCTGCAACCAGACGCTCGACGTCGTCAACCTCGCCGTCGGACAGAAGGTCGACGACGCCGACCAGACCGACGGCTGGTGGACCATCGGCGCCAACCAGTGCGTCAACGTCATCCGCGAGGAGCTGACCAACCGCTACATCTACATCTACGCCACTGACGTTTTCGGCCACGCGATCCTCGCCGGATCGACCGAGATGTGTATCGACCGGCGCCGCTTCTCGATCCGCGGCGTCGACGAATGCTGGCAGCGCGGCCATATCGCGGCGCGCTTCGTCGAGGTCGACACGCTCGAGCAGGTGCGCTGGACCTATTTCCTGACCGGAAACAGCCCGTGACGCACAGCATCGACACGAGCTTCAAGCTGAAGAAGCAGGCGCGCCTGGCCGAGCGCCGGCGCAAGCTCTGGGCCTGGGTTCTGTCCGGTGTTGCCGCGCTCGCCGTCGTCTCGGCAGCCACGGGTTTCTACCTCACACGCGACTACTGGTCGTTCGGTGACGAGGACGAGGAGCTGCATCCCGTCGAAGGCATGGAGGACGTGCCGCCCGATGCGGCGGTCTATGTGCCGGCCATCATCGACCTTGCCGGCGACCCGATGTGGATCACCCTGGCGCCGGACGCTGACACCGCAACCAAGGGCCACACCGTCGCGCGACCGGCCGAGCTCGACAGTTCCGGCGCCTCGCCGCAGATCGAAATTCTCTCCGACGTGATGCTGAGCGCCAGCGAGAAATTCATGACGACGATCCCGTCGACGCAGGAGGATTTCGCCTTCTTCCAGGCGCAGCGGCAGACCGCGTCAAAATCTCCGGTGCCGGCGCCTGACAATCAGCAAGTGGCCCCGCCCGCCCCGGCTGCAGCGGACGATCAGCAGGGCGATCTGGCGAACGACCTCCAGCCGGTGCCCGATGAGAGCGGCCCGCCAGCCGCTTCGGCATCCAAGGCGGATGCCGACGATCCGGAGGCCGGCTGGGGTGAGACCGTCGATCAGGGCGAAGCCGCCCTTCCCGCTTTCAAGAAGACCGAAGTCGAGAACAACACGACGGTTGCGACCGTCACCGGCGAGTACCAGCGCTTCGAGGCGACCGAGGATAGCTTCGTGAAGATCCTCAACGACCGCAGCCTGGACAGCGTCGTCGCCGAGGCGCATTTCTCCGCCGACGACGCGAAGCTTGCCGGTGAGGCGCTGAAGGCGCTGTTCAACCGCGACGGCCTGGAGGCGGGCTATGTGGTGGCCATGCGCGGCTTCAGGCCGAGCCGCCAGGCGACGACCATGTCGCTGATGCAGGTCTCGATCTATGCCAGGAACGTCTATGTCGGCACGCTGACGCGCAACGCGGCGGGCGCGTTCGTGTCGGGCGTAGACCCCTGGGTGCGCGAGGACCTGTTCAACTATTCAGGCGCCGCCGACGAAGGCGGACCCAAGCGGCAATATCGCCTGCTCGATGCGATCTATTCGACGGCCGCGCGCAACAAGGTCCCGACCAGCGTGATCGGCGAAGCGATCATGTATCTGTCCAGGGGACAGGACCTCGACGCTTTCGCCAGCGAGGACCAGCGCCTGGTGCTGATCTATTCGCAGACGCCGCGTGGTCAGGACGCATCGTCGGGGCGGGTCCTCTATGTCGGCGTCCAGGGCACGGAGAAGAACCTCGACTGTTTCGTCTACCAGCAGAACAACGGCCAGTATGCATGCGTCACCGGCAATGACGAGGTTCGATCGCTAACCGTGACCAACGGCATGGTCACGCCGGTCGCCGGGGTGATGATCTCGACCTTCGGGCCGAGCAAGCATCCGATCCTCGAAACAGTTCGCATTCACAAGGGCGTGGACTGGGCGGCTCCCATCGGCACCCCGGTCGTGGCGGCCTTCGACGGCGAGATCAGCTTCCAGGGCGATGGCGGCGGCTATGGCAATCTGGTGAAGATTTCTCACGCGAACGGGCGGGAGACGCGCTACGCCCATATGCAGAAATTCGCCATCGCGAGCGGCGTCGGCACCAAGGTGAAGGCCGGCGACGTCATCGGCTATGTCGGCACCACGGGGCTTTCGACGGGCCCGCATCTGCATTTCGAACTCTACCAGAACGGGGAAGCAATCGACCCGCTGGGGACGGTCACCACGGTTGCCACCTATGCGTCTGGTGGTTCGGGCGATTCCGCCGTCGAGACGCTGACCGACCGCATCGTCCATGTCGAAAGCGGCGGCAGCGCGCGGGCCAAGAACCCGCTTTCCTCGGCGACGGGCGCCGGCCAGTTCATCTCCAAGACCTGGATCCGGATGATGAATACCTACCGGCCAGATCTTGCCCGCACGCTGTCGACCACCGACCTGCTCGCGCTCCGCTACGACGCCACGCTGTCGCGCGAGATGGTGCGCAACCTTGCGCGCGAGGGCGAAGCCTATCTGCGCGCCCGCGGCCACCAGATCACCGCCGGGCGGCTCTATCTCTGCCATTTCCTCGGCATGGAAGGCGCAGCCCAGGTGCTGGCGGCGCAGGGCTCGACGCAATTGAGCGCCGTGCTGGGATCGGCCGTGATCCAGGCCAATCCGTTCCTCACCGGCAAGACGGCCAGCTACGTCATCGACTGGGCCGAGCGGAAGATGGGGCAGAAGGTGATCCGCATGGCGTCCGATCAGGGGCAGCAGACGACCACGACCGAAATCCGCCAGACCTCGCCGGAATTCGCTAAATACAAGCAGGCCGTCACGGCCCTCATAAGCTCGGTCCAGGCGGCGCTTTGAACGCGGGACCGTGCGTCGTGTCCCGCTGCGCCGGCGCCCTACTCGGTCCTGATCCGCATCTCCACGCGGCGGTTGACCGGATCGTAGGGATTGGCGACGCGCGGGTGCGATTTGCCGAGGCCGATCGCTTCGAGCCGGGTGGCCTGGACGCCGTTGGCTGTCAGGAAAGCGGCCACCGACTGCGCCCTTCGTTCCGACAGATCCTGATTGTGGCGATCCGAGCCGGACGCATCGGTATGGCCTTCGACGACGAAGCTGAACGTGCTCAGCCGATTGTCCTTCAGCGCCTTGGCGAACTCGTCGAGCTCCGTGCGCGCGGTCTGGTCGAGCTGGGCGGAATCCAGCGCGAAATTGATCATCATGTCGAGCCCGGTCTTGGTGGGGGCCGCGTTCTTCTCGCTCTTGCTCTTGCACTCTTCCTCGGTGCCGACGCAGATGCCGCGCGACGCGCCGAGATTGCCCTGGCCGGTGAAGAACTTGACGATGTCTTCGGATTTCTGAAGCGGATCAGCGGAAACGTGCGTCGAAAAAAGCACGGCCGCCAATGCAAAGGCTGAACTGGCCCACCGCATGACCTTTACTCCTGTTTGGGCGAATTTCGCTACGGCTAAAATTACCAAATTTCCCGGCGCTTGTCTGTGAACAAACGCACGCTGGGAGCAGCCGCCCTTTGCTAAGCTAAGACTTGACCAGCGCCTCCGCCGGGGCTTCAGTACCTCTATTAGCGAGGGCGGGCAGCCATGGCCAACGGGCTCCGGTTCAGGACGGCGCGGGATTTGTTCGGCGCTTGCCCAGCCGTCGCCCGCGACATGAAAGCGGCGCCCACCGATCAGCCTTCGATCGAGTTTTGCCGCGCGCTGCTCGCCGGGCGGGTGCCCGAGGAGGCGATCACCTTCTGCGCCTATCTGCTGCCCGAGCGGGCCGCGATCTGGTGGGCGCATGAGTGCCTGAGCAACCTTGCAGAGCTGCTCGGCGACAGGGACCTCGAATTGCTGGCGCTCGTGCGCGACTGGGTCGGCGAGCCTGGCAGTCCCGACCATCGCGCGGCGGTAGCCCAGGCCGTGGAGGTGCCGCCCGCGACGCCCGTTTCCTGGCTCGTCCTGGCGGCCGGTTGGCGCGACGCCGGTGTGGCCATCGACCAGGCAGGGACCGGATTTTCTGCCGCCCGTGCCGTCAGCGCGGGGATCCTGGCCGGTCTTGCGCGCGTATCGCTCGCCGACCGTTTCGCCGTTCTTTCCGCCTTCGCCGAAATGGGCATTCAGATGGCCGAGATGGAGGCGCAGCAGCAGTCGGCCGACGCTTATTAGGCCCGAGCGCTTCAGGCGTTCACTTACAGCCGCCTTGCTCTGCCGGGGATGAAGACATCTGCCGGTCGCAGGTGGAGTTGCCTGCTAGCGAGCGCTCATCCCCAACCGCCTCCGCCTCCACCACCACCGCCTAGAGGTGCGACAACAGGTGCGGTTTCGGTCTGCACGGGCGTGATCAGCTTCTTGCCCGTGACCTTCTTCTGCTTGACGACCTTTGGTGCGGTCGTCGTACGGACGACCTTTTGCTTCGTCGTCGGCGCCGGCTCGGCCTTGGGCATCAGGGTGGTGCACCCCGCGACAGCCAGAATACCGGATAGGAACGATGCGACGATTGCCAGTTTCAATGCCCTGCCCACCATTGCCTCCTTGTTGATCAGAACAAGTCCCGACGCGGATTGGCTTGTTCCCAGACCGCCCTGGCCGTCTTGACCAGTTGGTCGTCCACCGAGCCGCCCGCCGAAATCTTCGATTTGAGTTCCCCACGCAGTTGTTTCAGGGCTGCGGTTTTCGCCTTGGCTCCGAACTTCGCCAACGTGGCCTTTGCATCCGGAATTTCGTTGCGAAGATCGAGCGCGGCCGCGAAAGCGAGGTAACGCACGGCGACAGACTGGTCCGCCTTGTCGCCCCGCTGCAGTTCCAGAGCCGCGCGATCGTATGCGGCGGACTGATCGCCGCGACCGGTCGCCAGCTCGAACAGCTTTTGCGCCTCGGCAAGATCCCGCTCTACGCCGATGCCGTCCCTGTACATGCGCGCAAGGCTGCCGGGGGCGTAAGGTTGGCCGAGATCCATCGCCTTTTGGAAAAGCGCCTGCGCCTGCTTCGGATCCTTCTCGACGCCGGTACCGGCGAGATAATTGCGGCCGAGCAGGTTCATCGAATACATGTCCTGCCGCTCCACACCTGCCTTGAGGAATGCGACAGCGCGGGCCGGGTCGGCAGGCACGCCGTTGCGGCCCTCGGTGAAGATCGCTGCAAGATCGTTCATGGCGTAGGTGTGGCCCATCGCAGCCGCCTTGAGCAGCAGGTCGAGCCCCTTGCCGGTATCGCGCTCTACGCCGTAGCCATTGAATAAGGCGCGGCCCCAGGACGTCATCCCATAGGGATCGCCCTTGTCGGACGCCGCGGCGTAGAAGCTGTTGGCCTGCTTGCGGTTGGCGGGCATTCCCGTTCCCGTCGCGTTGAGGTAGCCAAGCTCGAACACCGCGCGGACATGGCCTTTGTCGGCGGCCTCCTGGATCGCCTTCTTCGCCTCCTCGACCTTGCCGACAGCAAGCAGCGCCCGCCCGAGCTCGTAGCGGAAGCGGGCGACATCCGGATAGGCTTTCACCGCCGCCCGGCAGACATCCACGGCGTTGCTGCTGATTTCGTTCGGCAGCAGGCCGGGCACAACGCCCTGCAGGTCGAGAGGCTCGCCGGCCTCCCTGTCGCAGGGCTCGACGCTTGGCGACAGCTTCATCGTTGCCGGCTTGGGCGACGTATTGTCGGCCCGGATTTCGAAACCTACTATCAGTGGTTTGGCGGCGCCGATCTGCGGCTCGTAGCGCAGATGGTCGACCTCATCGGCCATCAGACTGGAATCCGGGGACAAGGTCCGATCCGGCAGCGACAGCGTACCCGTTGCCGGATAGCTGGCGACCTTCAGGCTGACCGCCGGATCCTTGGTCGGGAAGTCCAGCTTCAGAGGCACAGGGCCGACGCCGACTGGCACACTGACGTCACGGTTTTCGATCGCCTCGGCGGCGCCGGTGATGTGGATGCCGCGCTCCAGCACTTGCTGCTTCTGCTCGGCCTCGAGCGAGGCCACAAGCTGCTTGCCTTCGGCGCCCTCGCCGTTCTTGACCCGGAACACCAGGATGCCGTGGGATTCGCCGCCCCAATTGTCGCGCGTGGCATAGGCCAGCATGTCGACCTCCTCCTGCGCGCCTGCGCCTTTCGGCACATCCATCTGGAGGCGCGGCAGGTCCTTGCCGGCGATCGGCTCGCCCGCCGCGACAGGCTTGCCGTCGAGCATCAGGCGGCCTAGCGCCGGCGGCCTTTCGACGCTGACGGTGACCGCGCCGCCATCGACATCGACCGGCTCCGGCAGGTCGAGCGCCACGGGACCGACACCCGACGGCACGACTTTCTCCAGCACCGGCGGCAGCGCCGGGCGGCTGGCGCGGCGCATCAGCACCACCTCGTCGATCAGCGAGGAATTCTCCCAGGGAACCTGCTTGCCGTCGGTGGCCTGGACCACGTCGCGGCGAACGGCGGCCATCACCGTGCGGATCTCCTGGTTCGGCGCCAGCGCGCGGCGCGAAAAGGCCGACGAGAACGGGCTGAGGGCACCCGTGCCGTCATAGGCGACCGCACCGGGCTCGGTGGCGAAGGCGATCAGCGTGTTCAGCGAGCTCTTCACCTGCGCAAGGCCGGCGCCGCCGGTCGCGATCAGCTGGTCGCGCAGCCAGTAGTCCTTGCGCGGGAACGGATTGTTGCGGCAGGCATCGAGGATGATCACCTGGATCTTCGATTTGGCGCGCAATTGCTGCAGCACGTCGTCGAGCTTGATCGCCTGGACCTCGATGTCGGCAGCGTCCTTCAGCGAGGCGTCGACCGGGATGAGGAAATTCTCGCCGCCGATCTGGAAGCCGTGACCAGAATAGTAGACGACGGCGAGATCGGCGCCGTCCGCCGCGGCAAGATAATTGCGAAATTGCTCTTCGAACTGAAGCTTGGTGAGATCCTTGGCGACGAACACGTCGAAGCCGGCCAGCCGAAACGTGTTCGACACATCCTCGGCATCCTTATCCGGATTCTTGAGGGCGGGGATGTCGCGGTATTCGGAATTGCCAATGACAAAGGCAACCCTGCGATCGGCATGGGCTTCGAACGTCGTGAAGCCCACGAAGATCAAGGCTGCAAGGAACGCGCAGCACCGCAGCATGGCAAATCCTTAACTGCTATGACCTGTCCCCCACAAGAACGCAGCTTGCGGCGCATGGGTCTGTTAAAGAGTTCACAATCTGCCGAGACGGGAGCAGAACGCATGCATAACGACGGCGGGCATGCGTCTTATCCAATCAAGTTCTAAAATACTCCAGAGGCGCAGGCGCCGCAATGATGCTGCGGATCGCGACACGGCCGGATGCGCGTTGTCATCCGATCGCGCAGCTGGCGCTTTGTGCCAAGGGATCGAACCGCAGTTAAGACTACGCCCACGTGATAACGGGACCACTGCCCCCCGCGAGCTCCGGAGCCCTAGTCCTCGGAAAGGATGGCGTTGCCGCCGGAAGCGGTCGTTTGATCTTGCGCCTCGCGCAGCAGGCTTTCGAGGCGGCTCGCCCATTCCCTGTTGCCAACCCTGAATGGGCCGAGCGCGTCGCCGGCAGGCTCCGGGAGATCGCTTGCGGCGGCGGCGAAGCGGTGGGCCTCCTGTCTATGTCCCAAAGCCGCGTGGCAGCACGCCTGAATGCGGAGCAGCGCCGACCAGTCGGGCCGCGCCTTCAGTGCCGCGCGCCCGGTCTCGAGCGCGCCCTCGACGTCGCCCGAAAAGAACAGCGCAAGCATCAAAAGGCTGAACCAAACCGCGTTTTGCGGATCGTGGGGGTTGAGCTCGAGGCCGCACGCCAGTGGCTTTCGCGCGCTGGCCGCATCGCCCGCGAAAAGACGGGCCATGCCGAGGACGAGATACCCCAAGGCGAAACTCGGACCGAGTTCGATGGACCGTTCCGCTGCGAGGATCGCCTGATCTGCCCTGCCTGTGTAAGCCGACACGATCGCCAGCGCATAGTGCGCATACGGATTGCGGGCGTCGAGATATATCGCCCGCAGGGCCGCATCGAGTCCCTCCCTTCCGTCCGCGAGGGGATTTTCCGTCCAGCCATAGGCGATGAGGCCTGCGTTGACCCGCGCCCGCCAGATCTGCGCCTCCGGAAGCATGGGATCAAGCTCAGCGGCCTCCCGAAAGAATCTCCGCGCGAGAAGGTGGGTCGGCTGCGTTACCTTGTGAAAATTGAATGTTCCTTGTCGGACGAGATCCCAGGCGGTCACGTTGCCGGTATGCGGAGCAACCTGAAGTCCATGGCGCAACAGCAGCTCAGGTTCGACCGCTGCGGCGATCCGCTCGGCGATGGCGTCCTGCACGGCAAATAGCTCGGCCACCTGGAGATCGTAATGTTCGGACCAGACCGTGGCGCCCCTCATCGCATCGGCGAGGTGCACCGATATCCGCATCCGATCCCCGGTACGCCGGATGGCTCCATCCACCAGAAAATCGACACCGAGTTCCTGCGCGATCGTTTTCGGATCCCTCGTGCCGTGCCGCCTTGCGAAACTCGCCCCGCGCGACGCGACGCGAAACCATCGGAACCGGGCGAGCGCCATGATCAGGTCGTCGGCGATACCGTCGGCCAGATATTGTCTCTCGGCATCGCCGCCGAGATTCTCGAAAGGCAGCACGGCAATCGCGGGGCTGGATTTCGCCTCCGCTTGCCCTCCGCTGCCGGGCCCTGCGGTCCGGCTCTCCGCCGGACGGGAAAATCTGTACCCGACGCGTGGCACTGTGACGATCCATTCGCCGCCATCCGATGCTGGGCCGAGCAGTTTGCGCAGGGCGGCAATCTGGACGGAAAGATTGCTCTCCTCGACTGCAAGGCCAGGCCACACGGCGTCCATCAGCGCCGACTTGGTGACCACCCGCCCCTCAGCCGCGAGCAGAACGGCAAGCAGCGACGCGCCACGGGCACCGAGGGCGACAGGCCGGTTGTCACGGAGAAGGCATCCGTTCTCGGTGATGAACTCGAAGGGGCCGAATGCAGGGTGCTGCGTGCTCATGATCGGGGAATCATACGCCCGATTTCGCAGTTTTTCGGAATTTTTCGGCCGATATTTGGGACATTGCGCAGCCGCGCGCGCAAACTCGGTTCCATTGTCTCTGCAACCTCATTCGAATGGGGAAGAGCGATGAAGAATGAAGCAATGCAATCAAGGACCACCCATGCATCGACCGCGAAGGTCGTACGCGCTCGTGACAGTTATGTCGCAGAGCAGGGGTCCATCTATCGCTCGGGCGTCGCCGCCGAGAGCGTCGGGTCCACCATGTTGTGGCTCGGAATGATCTCCCTGCCCGCGGGCAGGCGAACCAGCGCCCATCGCCATGAACGACACGAGACGGCCCTGCTGATGACCGTAGGCAAGGAGATCGAGATCTGGTCGGGGGCAAGGCTCGAACGGTGCGATCAGCTACGCCCCGGCGACTACCTGTTCATTCCGGCCGGCGTTCCGCATGTGGCCGTCAATCGTAGCACCGAAAATGCCGAGTTCCTTGGCGCGCGCAACGATCCCGCGGCAAACGAGAGCGTGGTGCTGATGCCGGAGCTCGATGACCTCGTACCCTGACCAGGAGACCAGCCATGGCCATCATCGAACAACGCCTCGCCGACATGGGTCTGGAATTGCCGGAGCCGCTGAAGGTCCGCGAAGGGATGCGGATGCCTTTCGCCTGGGTTCGAGTGCGTGGCAGCCGCGCCTACATCTCGGGCCATGTCGCCTGTAACCCTGACGGAACACTTGCAAAGCCTCTCGGCAAGGTAGGCGCTGAGGTCTCGCCGGAGCAAGGCTATGCCTCAGCCCGACTCGTAGCCCTGGCTCATCTCGCGAGCCTCAAGCGCGCTGTCGGCAACCTCGATCGGATTACGGCCTGGCTTCGCGTCTTCGCGATGGTGAATGTCGCTCCGGGCTTCAACGAGACCCCGCTGGTTACGAACGGCTATTCCGATCTGATATTGGAACTCTATGGACCCGACGCCGGCTGTCACGCACGCTCGTCCATCGGCATGGCCATACCTCTGAATGCACCGGTGAACTGCGAAGCCGAGGTCGAGATCGACGGGTGATCACGATTTTCGACCGATATGACGGCGACCTTGGCCTCAGTGTCGCGGCCCGCAGCCGCTCGCGGCATCGTCAAGCTATCAGCTGGTCGATCCTGATCGGCAGATCGCGGATGCGATTGCCGGTCGCGTGATAGACCGCGCTGGCAACGGCGGCGGCCGTGCCGACATTGCCCAGCTCGCCCAAGCCTTTGACGCCGGCCGGATTGACCGCGTGGTCCACCTCCGGGACCAGGATCACCTGCAAGTCCCTGATATCGGCATTGACCGGCACGAGGTAGTCCTGCAGGTCGCGGTTGACGTAGCGGGCATAGCGGCCGTCGACCTCGGTCGCTTCCTGCAGCGCCTGGCCGATGCCCCAGATCATGCCGCCCATCAGCTGGCTGCGCGCGGTGCGCGTGTTCATGATGCGGCCGGCGGCGAAGGCGCCGACGATGCGCGGCACGCGGATTTCCCTGGTGTATCGGTTGATGCGGACTTCGACGAATTCGGCGCCGAAGGCGTATTTCACCGAATCCTCATCGTGATCGCCGCCATGGAATTCCGGCTGGCCGGCATAGAGCTTCTTCAGCGCCCCTGGCGTCGCGCCCTTCGGCGCGAACTCGGCATATTCGTCGATCGCGCCGACCTGCATGATCTTGAAGACATCCTCGATCTTCGCCGAGGCGCCGCCCTTCGCAACGATCTTCCCATCGGCGAAGTCCAGTTCCTCGTTGTGGGAACCGGCGAGCGGGCGGCCTTCAGCGGTGGCTCCGACGGAAAGTTTCGTCCGGATCGCATCACAGGCCTTCAGCACCGCCGAACATACGCTCGCGGTGGAAATCGAGCCGCCTGACACCGGCGCCGGAGGCAGGCTGCTGTCGCCCATCTCGACATTCACCTTGTCGATCGGCACGCCAAGACGTTCCGAAGCCATCTGACCGGCCACCGTGCGGACGCCGGTGCCGATCTCGTGCGAGCCGCACTGCACCCTCACATCGCCGTCGGACGTCAGGCGCACGCGCGCGGCGCAAGGCGCCGCAGCGGTCGGATAGATGGCCGTGGCGCAGCCCATGCCGACCAGCCAGTCGCCGTCGCGCATGGCGCCGACCTTCGGGTCGCGCTTCGCCCAGCCGAAAGCGTCTGCCGCCTGGTCGTAGCACTGGATCAGCGAGCGGCTGGAGAAGGGCTTCTTGCCGATCGGCTCCACCTTCGGTTCGTTGATCCGGCGGAACTCGACCGGGTCCATGCCGAGCGTCACTGCCATCTCGTCCATGGCGTTCTCCAGGGCATAGACGTAGGGCGTCTCCGGCGGCGAGCGCATGTAGCCCGGCGTGTTGCGGTCGGCCTCGACCAGCGACACATGCGTCAGCACCGAGCCGTAGTCATACATGCGGCCGGTCGCGGAAGTGCCGGCGACCACATAGGCATCCGCACGCGACGTGACCTCCCAGCCTTCATGCGCGAAGGCGGTGATGCGGCCGTCCCTGCCTGCGCCGATGCGGATTCGATGCCGGGTTTCGGCCCGGTAGGTTTGCGTGCCGAAGGCCTGCATGCGGCTTGTCACGCAACGCACGGGTCGTCCGAGGCGCTTGGCGGCAACGGCAACGATCGCGGTGCGCGGCGTCATCGGCCCTTTCGAGCCGAACGCCCCGCCGATGAAGGGGCTGAGGATGCGCACATTCGCCGGATCGATCTTCAGCTGCCTTGCAAGCTCGACCTTCCAGCCGGTGACGTTCTGCGTCGGCTCATGGACGATGAGCTGGTCGCCCTGCCAGAAGGCGGTGGTCGAGAACAGCTCGATCGGATTGTGGTGCTGGGTCGGCGTCGAATAGCGCGCGTCGATCCTGACCGGAGCCGCGGCATAGGCGGCGTCGAAATTGCCGGCCTTGACGTCTTCCTTGTGCATCGGGTTCTTGCCGGCCGCGTCGACGGTCTTCGCTCCAGGACTGTCGAAGCTTGCGGTCGGCTTCTCTTCCTCATACTCGGCGCGGATCAGCTGCGCGGCCTCTTCAGCCGCCTCGAACGTCTCGGCAACGGCCAAGGCGATGATCTGTCCGTCGTGGAAGATCGTCCGGTCATGCAGCGGTCCGATCGAGGTCGCGCCCGAGTTGCCGAATTTCGGCTTTTCGACTTTGTCCATATCGCCATAGGTGACGATGTCGAGCAGGCCGGGCACCGCCCGCGCATCGTCGAGGCGAAGCTTAGTCACCCTGCCCCTGGCGATGCTGCTGGTTGAGAGCGCGCCATAGGCTATGTTGGCCGTCGGCAGGTCTGCGGGATAATGAGCCTGTCCGGTGACTTTCAGCCGCGCATCGATGCGCGGCAGCGGCTCGCCCTGGTTCTCCCCGGGTTTTGGAGCGGCTGCATCCATGGTCACACCTTCATGTCTCGGGTTTCGAGCAGCGCGCGCACCAGCGTTCGCTTGCCGAGTTCGACCTTGAACGCGTTGTGCTGGCGCGATTCGGCATCGGCAAAGGCGGCTTGCGCCGCCGCGTCTGCCGACGCCTCGTCGAGCTTCTTGTCCTGCAGGGCCGCTTCGGCCGCCCTGGCCCGCCAAGGCACGGTCGCCACGCCGCCGAGAGCGATCCGCGCCTCGCGGACGCTGTCGCCGTCGAGGTCGAGCGCGACGGCCGCCGACGCCAAGGCAAAGGCATAGGATTCGCGGTCGCGGATCTTCAGGTAGCGAGAACGCCGGGCCCACGCAACGGCGGGTACTTCGATGGCGGTAATGATCTCGTCTGCCGCCAGATCGGTCTCGATATGAGGCGTGTCGCGAGGCAGCCGATGCAGCCTGGCGAAGGGAACCTTCCGCGCTCCCCGTGAGCCCTCCGCGCGAACGACGGCATCGAGCGCGATCAGGGCCTGGGCAAAGTCGCCGTGATAGGTGGCGATGCAGGCATCGCTGGCGCCCAGCACCGCGTGCTGGCGGTTGAAGCCTTCCATCGCCGCGCAGCCCGAACCCGGCACGCGCTTGTTGCAGGGCCAGGAGGTCTCGCGGAAATATTCGCAGCGCGTTCGCTGCAGGATGTTGCCGGCGAGGCTCGCCATGTTGCGGATTTGACCGCTTGCGGCCAGCCTCAAACTGTCGGCAATGACGGGACAGCGGCGTTTGACTTCGGCATGGTCGGCGGCCTCACCCATCCGCACCAGGGCGCCGAAGCGGATGCCGTCATCGCTCACCCGGATCTGTCTCAGCGCCGGCTCCTCGAGCCGGTTGAGGTCCAGCAGCCGGTTGGGCACCGCCACCCCAAGCTTCATATAGTCGGCGAGATTGGTGCCGCCGGCGATGAACTGCGCGTTCGCACGCGTCGGCTGCTCGTCATCGGTGGTGAACCGGGACGCGATGGCGACCGCGGCGGAGATGTCGTTCGGTTGCTCATAGACGAAGGGACGCATCGTTCAGGTCCCCCTCGTCTGATCGCGCGCCTGGACGATCGCGGCGACGATGTTCGGATAGGCCGCGCAGCGGCAGATGTTGCCGCTCATGAATTCGCGGATGTCGTCCTCGGAATTCGCGTGGCCTTCGTTAATGCAGCCGATCGCCGACATGATCTGACCCGGCGTGCAGTAGCCGCACTGGAAGGCGTCGTGGTCGATGAAGGCTTGTTGCATCGGGTGCAGCTTGCCGTCGCTCGATGCGAGCCCCTCCACAGTCGTCACCTCGCTCCCCTGGTTCATTACGGCGAAGCTCAGACAGGAGAGCACGCGCTTTCCGTCGACGAGGACGGTGCAGGCGCCGCACTGGCCGTGGTCGCAGCCCTTCTTCGTGCCGGTGAGGCCGACATGATCGCGAAGCGCGTCCAGCAGGCTCGTCCGCGTGTCCAGCGAAAGCGCGTAAGGTTGCCCGTTGATGCGTAGCGACACAGCGACCGCCTCCCTCAGTCTGGAATGGACCGCAGCCGCTTCTTCGGCCTTTGCCGCCGAGGCCAGCAACGGCGCGGCAGCGGCGGCTGAAACCGTGCCCGTCATGAAGCTTCGTCGGCTGAGGCCAGTCGCGCTCGATGCAGGGTTTTTTAACATGGCTCGCTCCCTGGCTGGCTGGTCATCTGCGCTAACCGCTCAGCCTGGGCATTGTTCCGGAATTGCCTGCGCAATAACGGGTCACGAAAGAGTAAGCCCGGAAGCTCATCCAAGGGCACCCGATGGGGCTGGTGGTTGAGGGGCAGAGGCAGCTCCGGTTGTGAGGCAAAGGAACTTTTCCGAACGCGGGAGGTTGACCCTCGGCTTGGCGATGCGCGGCACCGCCGCGCCAGTTCCGATGCGAGCAATTCCAGCAACGTAGGCGGCGGATCTCCGCCCGGAATTGCGCAAGACCAAACACCTCGATCGAAAGGCATGCCGGTGGATACGAATTCTCCAGTTGCCGAACCCGTGGACGAGACGCAGCGCAAGGCGCGCCGCTCCGACAAGCGCGACAAGAACGCGCAGCATAGAAGCCCGCAGCGCTCCAACACCCGAAGGAGAGCCAGGGCCGATGCCTCCCTGGAGAGGACCGAAGCGTCTCCCGAAGAGGGGCGCGCTCCGCAGGACAAGCGACCCCGCACCCTGTCCGGATCCATCAAGCGGCATCCGTTCACAGCAGGAGCCGTCCTGCTTGTCGTGCTGCTGGTTGCGGTAGGCGCATCGCTATGGTGGCTGAACGCGCGCAACTATGAATGGACGGACGATGCCTTCATCGACGCGCGCACGGTGACCATCGGCGCCGAAATAGCGGGCCGCATCACGCAGGTCGCCGTCACCGACAATCAGCCTGTGCAGGCGGGCGCGGTCCTGCTTCGCATCGACGACAGCGACTACCAGGCCTCGCTCAAGCAGGCGGAGGCCAGCGCGGTGGCGGCGCAGGCCGAGATCACCAATGTTGAGGCCCAGACCGAAGCGCAGAACGCCAAGATCGGCGCCGCGCAGAAGCAGGCCGCGCAGGCGCAGGCGGCGCTGGAGTTCGCCAAGTCCGAGGACCAGCGCAATCGCGAGCTGCTGGCAAAAGGCACGGCGACCGAGCAGCAGGCGCAGCAGGCCGCTTCAACGCTGCGCCAGGACCAGGCAGCCCTCGACACCGCGACCGCGAATGTGGAGGCCGCGAAGAGCCAGCTCGCCGTGCTGCAGGCACAAGGCAAAAGCGCCGAGGCCAGGCTGCAGCAGGCGCGTGCCGGCGAAGACCAGGCCAGGACCAGGCTCACACGCACCACCATCGTGGCGCCGGTGGCCGGGCGGGCGACCAACATCACCGCCGCTAAAGGAACCTATGCGCAGCCCGGACAGGTGCTGATGATGTTCGTGCCGAACAACGTCTGGGTGAAGGCGAATTTCAAGGAGACGCAGCTCGACCTGATGCGGCCGGGCCAGCCGGTCGACATCGCCATCGACGCCTATCCGGAAAAGACTTTCCATGGCCGCGTCGACAGCGTGCAGGCCGGCAGCGGCACCGCCTTCAGCCTTCTGCCGGCCGAGAACGCGACCGGCAATTTCGTCAAGGTCGTCCAGCGCGTGCCGGTGAAGATCGTGTTCGACCGGCCGCCTGACGCCTATCTCGGCCCGGGCATGTCGGTGGTGCCGACGGTGAGGGTGCGATGACGGACGCCGCAGCGGCCCATGGCGGCGAAAGCCGCTCCGCCGCCGGCGGGCGCAACCCATGGCTCATCGCGATCGTCGTTTCCATCGCGACCTTCATGATGGTGCTCGACACCGCGATCGCCAATGTCGCGTTGCGCAACATTGCCGGCAGCCTCGCGGCCGGACTGGATGAGAGCACCTGGATCATCACCACCTATCTCGTGGCCAGTTCGGTCATCGTCCCAATCAGCGGGTGGCTGGCCGACGTCGTCGGCCGCAAGCGCTATTACATGATCTGCGTCGCCACCTTCACCGGCGCGTCGCTGCTCTGCGGCCTGGCGCCCAATCTCGAAATGCTGATCCTGTTTCGCATCCTGCAGGGGCTTGGCGGCGGCGGCATGGCGCCGAGCGAGCAATCGATCCTTGCCGATACCTTCCCGCCCGAGAAGCGCTCGCAGGCCTTCGCGCTCTACGGCATTGCGGTCATCGTCGCGCCGACGGTCGGCCCGACGATCGGGGGATGGCTGACGGACAATTTCTCCTGGCACTGGATCTTCTTCATCAATGTACCCTTCGGCATTCTTTCGCTGGGGCTCGTGCAATGGCTGGTGGTCGAGCCGGACGTGCTGAAACGCGAGCGCCAGGAGAGGCTGAAAGACGGCCTCAAGGTGGATTGGGTCGGCTTCATCCTGGTGACGCTGGCGCTCGGATGCATGGAAGTCGTCCTCGACGAGGGCCAGCGCAATGACTGGTTTTCCTCGAGCTTCATCACCACCTTCGCCGCGACCTCCGCAATCTCGTTGCTCGTCCTGATCCCTTGGGAGCTGACGCACCGCGACCCGATCGTCGACATCCGGCTGCTCTTCATGCGTCAGTTCGGCACGGCCTTCCTCGTCATGATGTCGGTAGGCGCGGCGCTGTACAGCACGACCCAGCTCATGCCGCAACTGCAGCAGACGGCGTTCGACTATACCGCGACGCTGTCGGGACTCTCGATGATGCCGGGCGGCATCGCCATGCTGATGCTGATGCCGGTTTCGGGCTTCGTCTCAGGCTTCGTGCAGCCGAAATACCTGATCATGATGGGCATGTCGGTGGTGGCGCTGGCGCTCTGGCATCTGACCGCGCTGGCGCCGGATGCGACCTTCAGCTTCTTTGCCTTCGCCCGCGTCTTCATGATGATCGGCCTGCCCTTCCTGTTCATCCCGATCACCACGGCGGCTTATATCGGCCTGCCGCCGAGGAAGACCAACCAGGCCTCCGCGCTGATCAACGTCGCCCGCAACATCGGCGGCAGCATCGGCGTGTCGCTGACGACGACGATGATCGCGCAGAATGCGCAGCTGCATCAATCGAACTTGGTTGCCAACACCGTGCAGTCGTCGTCCGCCTACCAGCAGACGCTGCGGCAGGTCAGCGACTTTTTCGCCGCGCAGGGCTCCCCAGCCATCGAGGCGAAGACGCAGGCGGTCGGCTGGGTGGGGCAGCTCATCGGCCGCCAGGCGACGCTCCTCGCCTATGTCGACGTCTTCCGCTACTCGGCGATTATCACCGCGTTGCTCGTGCCGCTCGCGCTTTTGTTGCAATCGCCCAAGCCCTCCCGGTCGAAGCCAGGCAGGGGAGCGCCTGCGGAAGCCGATGCGGCAAATGACCGGCGAGCTACCTCGCCAGCCGCGCGGCGTGCCACCTCAGATGGTCGTCCATGAAGGTCGAGATGAAGTTGTAGGAATGGTCGTAACCTTCCTGCATGCGCAGCGTCAGATCGATGCCGGCCTTCTTGCAGGCCTCTTCGAGCAGCCATGGGCGCAGGCCATCCTGCAGGAAGCCGTCCTCGGTGCCCTGGTCGACCAGCAGCTCGCCGAGGCGGTAGCCGTCCTCGATCAGCAGCGTGGCGTCATAGGCACGCCAGCTCGTCTCGTCCGGCCCGAGATATTTTTCGAGCGCCGGCCGCGACCAGCCCGCCGTCGTCGGCTGCACGATCGGCGCGAAGGCCGAGCAGCTCTTGAACCTGTCCGGGTTCTTCAGCGCGATCGTCAGCGCGCCATGCCCGCCCATCGAATGGCCGAAGATGGCCTGGCGGGCCATGTCGACCGGAAAATTGGCGGCTAGAAGCGCCGGCAATTCCTCAGTGAGGTAGGAATACATGCGGTAGTTTTTCGCATAAGGCTCCTGCATCGCGTCGAGGTAGAAGCCGGCGCCACTGCCGAACTGCCAATTGTCCTTCTCGTCAGGCACATCAGGGCCGCGCGGGCTCGTGTCGGGGCAGACGATGACCAGCCCCAGCTCGGACGCCATGCGGCGGTATTCGCCTTTGTCCATGACATTGGCGTGGGTGCAGGTGAGGCCCGACAGATACCAAAGCACCGGCATATGGCCTTGCGCAGCCTGGGGCGGCGCGAAGACGGCGAAGGTCATGTCACAGGCACAGACCTCGGAGGCGTGGGAATAAACGCCCTGGACGCCGCCATGCGATTTGGAGGAGGAAAGGACTTTCATCGACTCTGCCTTCTCGTCAGGGAACGTCAAGTCCGGCATAGCCCCCGGACCTCGCGTTCGCAACCTTGCGCCTCTCGAAAGCGACCCCGGCGGCGCGATCGAGCTGCGCTTACCGATCGACAACCCGCGAGCGCCAAAATCCAAGCGTGGTGACGGTAAACCGACGAAAAAAGGAACGGGAAAGATCATGCTGAACGTGGCAGTTCTGAGTACCGGAAGGATCGGACAGATCCATGCGGCAAATGTTACGGCCAGCCCGCTTGCGCGACTGGTGTCGGTCGCCGATACGATCGCAAAAGCGGCGGAAACTCTCGCGCAGAAGCTCGGCTGCGAGTGGAGCACCGATCCCCAGTCTCAGCTTTCCCGTTCCGACATCGATGCCGTCATTGTCGGAACGCCGACTGACACGCATGTGCCGTTGACATTGGCAGCAATCACTGCTGGCAAGGCGGTGCTTTGCGAGAAGCCATTGCGCCAGTTCATCGTCGAGCCGCTGCGGTAGACCCTGTCCAGCCATTTCGACGCGATAACTGCCAGTCCGGCCTCGCAGGCCAGATGGTAGAACGCGTCGCCGGCGCCGGGCATTCCTGGATGTCGAGGACGTGTGCGGATTGAATAATCCATCGAGCATATAGCCAGCCTCGCTTTCGGTCGGGCTGATCGGCAGGATGCTGAAGTAGCCGTACTGATCGAAAAGGGTGGCTGTAGAACTTTGAGCCGGGTTCGCTGCCGTAATGCAGATTGATGTCGCCGCGCTTTGCGGCTCGGTCCGGAACGGCTCGGGCGAGCGATACTTACGAGCCGTCAGTGCCTCAGCGTCTCCCGGCTGTCGTGGATGAAATTCCTTCGGTGATCTCCAAGCCGCAGTCACGAAAGCGGCAATCCTGTCTGTCCCGCAAGGTCGTATCGTGGTGGATACAAGCTAATCCTGCAGGCGTCTGCTCGTCGACCTGAGCGACCGGCCCTCAGGCGACAAGTAGGCTGAACCGCGTTGGTGCGCGGGTCTAAAAGCTAGCGTAGTTCATAAATTAACTGAACCTTTCCGCGTTCTGCGGTTATAACCGACCCATGCCTCATTTTTTCTTCGATATCTCCGATACCGGAGATGTTTATCACGATGCACGCGGAGCCCTCCTTCCGGGCACTGAGACGGCCAAGGAAAGGGCGCTCGAAATGGTTCGTAAACTAGTGACCGGGCCGTCCCCCACTAGATACCGCGACCTAGTGTGCACAGTCCGCGACATCGATGGCAGTCAGATCATGCAGATCAGAATTGAATTCGGAACGCCGGTCGTTATCTCTGAAATTTCAAACTGACCCGCCACCGTCTGTTACTCGGCCTTGGCTGAGTTTCATCCGAAACCAGGGCCTTGATCTCGCGAACGGTCGGCTGCTCGCCCGCCTTTAGGCCTGCGACGACGGAATGACGAGTTCCTGTTTGACGCTCACCAAAGTGTACATCGACGCCGCAGGCATGCGGCGCCATACCAACGGGGATTGCAGACCACCTGAGTGTTTCCGAACCGATAGTCGCGGCTGTCGTGCCAGTGCCCGCACAGCCAGAGCGGTGGCCCCGCTTCGGTCACCTCGAACATGTGAACATGACCGGAGAGACTGCGAGATCGCTTGCCAGGTCGTGCCGACGACTGGCTTGCCCGACTTCGACGTAAAGGTAACTTCTTGGCCCGCTCGATCAGCTCCTCGAGAGTTTTCGGCCGTGCCGAAATGCCGGCCTCCGCAGGCAGCACCTCATTGTAGAAGAGAGCCCCTGCGGTCACTACGAACCAAGAGCAACACGCCCGACAAGTTCCCAAAATGCCTCGCGCTAGCCGATCTGCATAAATTTCGTAATGCTGAGAATCGGTTCCGATCTACAGTTCAGCGCTTCCGGTCTGCTCGGCGGCCTCAACTGTGGCCACCCGACCGCGCACGATCGCCAGGTCGCCGACGGCACGCTCGCAAAGCCGGAAACGACCTGCTGTTCGCAATCCCTACCTCACCGCACGCGCGCTCGCCAGCCCCGTGCCACTAAGCGCCCGCGGCGTGACCCGATTGGACTACAGATCCAAAACACGTCGCGTGAACCCGTCCGGGTCCGGGTTCGCCCAATTCGCGCTACAGGCGACCGAGGAAAACCAGGATAATGATGATCAGCAACACCAATCCCAAGCCACCGCCCCCATAATAGCCGGTGCCGTAAAAGGGACTACCACCGAGGCCACTGAAGCCGCCAATCAATAGAAGTATCAGTATAACTATCAAAATTGCGCCGAGACTCATGGGACTTTTCTTTCTCTGTTTGCGCGCCCGTGCATCCACTGTTGATCAGAATATTAACTCGGAAAGGGCTCTCCTGTTCCGGAAAACCCGGCCGGGCGCAGTGCTTAGACCGCCCACAGCCAGCGGATCCCCGCGCCTCGTCGTCCGTTCGAGGACACTAGCGGCCAACGTTAACGCGCGCACGATCCAAAGGGAGCGGCGACGAACATAGCATAGGAGATCACGTCAGTGGAAAAAGCAAAGTGTAAAAAGACCATGACCGTCAGAAGAACGAAATAAAACCTGGAGGATTTGAGAGAAAAATCAGTGATGAAGCACTGACCTGTCCAAGTGTTTCGCAATGAGCCCGGCAGGCGGAACCTCGACTCTTGCATCAAGTCCACCTTGCCAGGATCGTCTCCATTTCTACCGTTTCGAGCTGCTGTGCAAACCGCTGGTGATAGACCGTCAGTAGTGCATCATGGGTGGCGTTGGACGAGCTACACACCGCGTCGGTTACCAGCACCACACGGAAACCGAAGTCGATGGCTCCTAGCACGGTGGCGGGCACACATACGTCGTCTCGCCGCCGGTGATCACCAACGTGTCAGTTTTCCTCTCCGTCAGTAGCTCGTGAGCAACCAAGGCGAGTAGATGTGCTTGTCGATAATGGCTGCGGGTGGACAGTGCCGCGCCAGCGACGGCAGAAGATCGGCCATTTCGAAGCCAATCTCCCCAGGATCATTTGACGCCCACCGGAATCGGAGCGACTGGCTCGACCGGAGCAACCGGAGCAACCGGCGCGACCGGCGCGACACGCTCGACCGGAGCCACTGGCTCGACCGGAGCCACCGGCGCGACTGGAGCAACCGGCGCGACGGAGCTGGAGGATCGATGAGAGAAATTTCCGCTAATTTTCAGTCATTTAGTCTGAAAAAAGTACCGTCATAAGCCCTTGATGACGTGACGGTACTGTCAAAAATTCATTGTGGCAATACGGCGGAGGTCCGGCAACCAGTACGGCAGCGCCAAACGACGCACGCCGATAGCCGGCGAAGGTTGTCGGCCAAAACTATTTTGATTTCAGCGACTTAGATCGAACGTTAGCGCAATTTCGGCGGCGTTCGGATAGGCCCGAATTATTCCCACTCGATCGTCAATAGAACTCATATGTATCTGTTATATTTATATAAGTCCTTCAACAATTACAAAATACCGTCGAAAATACCGTCAAGTTTTTACACTGTTGAAAAGATTGCAACAATGTGGTGGCAGTCGCGGCATGCACGCTTTTAGGCACATCATTTACGAGCGGCCGCCTGGCGAATTCCAACGTGGAGCCCCCCGCGATCGCCAAGAGTGATCTCCGCTCTTGCTCGGAAACGAGGTAGAGCGGGCGAGAGGTCGCATCGGAAATGGGCAGACGGGAAGGCTAGGCAGCATGCGCAGCGCTCGGTTGATCGTCTCGATCACCAAAGCTCCGCATTGGCTCGTCGATGCTCTTGGCCGCTCTCTCTCGACTGGTCATGCGACGCGCTTTTCAATTCGTCCTCAACTCTTCACAACCACTCATTCCGAGTAACGGCGTCACGCAGGTCCGACGCTTATAACGCCACTTTGGGTCAGCGCGGCACGTACGCGCTGCGCGCGTTCGCGATCTCCGAGCCGCCGCCTCGTTTGCTCTACCTCGCTTTCAAGGCGCTTAGGCGGGCGCATAGGTGTCGCCATGCCGGATGACCAAATAGGCCGCCACGGCAAATAATGTTCGAGCTCGGCTAATAACGAATTGGTTTCTGGGACGATTCCGGTCAACGTTCGACAATCTGCAGGCTACGTGTTTCCCTCTCCCTAGAGGCCTGGTTGCAAGCGGATCAACTGCACCTTTTCATTGATTTAACGAATCCGATCGCAATATGCCAATACATCTTGGCACAGAAGCGTGAGTGGCTTCAAAGGACCGCATTCACCGCGCTTGAGGCTGGCGAGATCTTGTGCGACTGATTTCTTACGCTCGTGCAGTTGGAAGGTTTGGTACGCACGAATCGCTCGGCGCCGGCAGCCCACGTTCTAGCTACCGAGCGATGGATTGGGGGTGGCTGGAGAACCGGCAGATTGGGTGGCGCGCACTGGGTCCGGCTTGACCAAGCTACTCGGAACCTGACCCAGGCAGGCGTCGCGATCTCTCCGACATGCGCGCTACGGGAAGGCCATCCTTTCTGGCTTTGGCAAATGCTCGGTCACCTTCCAGAAACCCTGCCAACATGAACGGGATGAGCTCGGCCACCGTTTCAGACTCGCCGTAGGTTTGACGATATAGTGCGGCATAGTCGTTGAGAGCTTGGCTCAAAGCCGCACTGACAGTGATGGTGATCTTCGCAGGTGTCCGGTCGGGAAGCTTTCCTAGTTTTAGGCTGGCCATGATTATTCCTCTTCAACCCGTGTACGGCCGGAGCAAGACGTCTTTGTACAAAATCACCCGTAGCGGCCAACCCGGGCGGACGGTGATGGTGGGCTGAATATTCAGGTTCTTTTCGGTGATGCGTTGGCCGGCTTGGCTGACGTTCTGTTGAGTGGATTCTCGGATCGCCTTGACGAGGTCGCTTTCGTTTTCCCCGAAGCTCAACTCGGTGCCGACCCCTAGCAATGTGGCCATCGCAACGCCCTTGATCAACTGCCAAACATGGAAATCCACCTTGTCCTCGAGCCCCGCATAGCCGGCAGTGTCCGTCGCCGGCAGATTGTCGATTTCGATCGAGGAACCATCGGGCAGGATTATTCGCTGCCAGACCAGCAGCGCGCGCTTCTGTCCAAAGGCGACGACGCTGTCATAGGTGCCGATCAGGCGCGATCCCTGCGGGATGAGCAAGGTGCTGCCGGTGACAGTGTCGTGCACATTCTCAGTGACCTGCGCAACGACCAGACCGGGCAAATCGGAGTTGATGCCGGTGATGAGACTTGCAGCGATCACGCTGCCGGCCATCAGTTGATAGGGTGATGCGGGCGTCTGCAGCGCATGCGGATTGTAGATCCCGCCCGTACTCCGTTGGCTGATGAAATCGAGCTTCCGCTGTTGGTTGTTCTGATCGCCTTCGGCTGGTGCAACGGAAGCTGACGTGGCGGCGGCACCGGCTTGAGGAAGCACCTCAAATGGCTGCTGGCGGGCTTGCCCGTTGTCCGGGCCATCGGTCTGCTTCGGTCGATTGTCGATCCGGAACATGACTTGCGACTCGCGCGCCGAAATTGCCTGCTGGGCGAGCCGTTGCTCCTCCGCGGAAACCTGCTGCCCCGGCGCGATGCCGAGCTGGCGCTGCCGCTCAAGGATGGGCCGGCCAAGGTCGCCCGGTAGCGGCGGTCCAAGCACTGGGGCCTTTGGCTTGATCGCGGAATAGTCCTTGGGCAGGCTATCTAGTCCCTCGGCTGTCGGCTTGCGCTCGGTGTTATAGCGATCTTCCGTCAAGTCTTGGATGCGCAGAGCTGGGCCCCTCAGCGCGACCATGGTGACGCCGAATATCACACCAGATCCGACTGCTGCGATCGCGACGATCACGCCGCGCCTGAACCGCACAGCACGGCGAGGCGAAGCGCGCAACTGCAGCTGCTCGGGATCAAGCTTCGGGGGAGCGGCGGAATGGGACGTGTCAGTCATGAGCGATCCCCTCACCTGCCGAAACGAGAAAACAGCGAGATCCGCCGCGGCGGTTGTCGGGCGTCGGTCCTTGTAATGCGCACCACCTGCTGCTGCTTGGCGCCCAAGCGCAGTTCGGCAGCGGCGAAGAGACGATCGACGATGTAATAGTTGCCGCGCATGCGGTAGTTGACGAGTTGGCTGTTACCATCAGCACCGACGACGAAGAGCGGAGGCGCCTCGCCCTGATCGATGCGACGCGGGAATTCGATGTAGACCTTGCTGCCGTCGTCGAAGGCACGCGTCGGCCTCCATGGCGGCGTGTCGCCCGTGATCGAATAGCGGAAGCGAATATTCTCGAGCGCGACATTCGACGCCACGGGCATGGAGGCCTCAACTTGAGCGTTGCGCTGGCGCAGCGCGATGATCTGGTCTTCACTGTACGTCCAGGAGATCGCCGCCATGGCGGTCTTCTCAGTGCTTTGAAGCTGCAGGTGATAGGTCCGCCGTTCCGTGGTGATCACCAGATTGGTGCTGATCCCCGGCGCGAAGGGTTTTACCAGCACATGCGTGCGCTGGTTGTCACCAGTGCCGCTCACTGTATCGCCAATGACCCAACGCACTGTATCGCCCGCCGACACAGACGTCAGCTTCTCACCTGGCTGCAGAGCGATATCGGTGACGCGCTCGGGCGCGGCATAAAGCTGATAGAGCGCGCCATCGGCAAAGGGATAGACCTGGACCGCATTGACATAGCCGTATTTGGTGGGCTGCTGTGTCGCCGCCTTGTTGGCGTCCGCGACACGTTCTTGAGGGGTGCGCTTGTCCTCGACGACTTTGCCTGGGTCGGGCTGCAGCTGGCCCGGCAAAGGCAGCGGCTTTGGCACCTCGACGATCCTGACCGGCTTCTCCGGCGGCTTCTCGATTGCCGCTGCTTTGAAGTCGGCAGCATCATAGGAAATCTCAGGTGGCGTCACCGGCTTCGATGCGCAAGCCGAAAGGACGGCTGCCGACGCTGACAGGATCAGCGCGGCACGCAGCGATGGGTCTCTATTTGTCATTTTCGGGCTCCTTCGGGGAAACGGATGTGGGCGTGGCGCTATCGAGCTCGCGCGACCAGTCGATGGCATTGATGAAAACGCCGAGCGGATTGTTGCGCAGTTGATCGGTATTGCTTGGCGGGCGGATCACGATGGTGAGGATCCCGGTCCAGCGCGTCGTGCTGGCCAGGCTGCCGCGCTCAAAAACCTGCTCGGTCCATTTGACCTGGAACGAGCTATCGGAGGCTCTGACCACGCTGGTCACCTGCACCGAGACGCTGCGCGTGCCGATCTGACCGAAGGGGTCGTTAGCTTTGGCGTACTCGTTGAGAAAGAGTGCCGCGCGGTCAGTGGCAAAGTCGTATGCCGCCAGCCAGTTCTGCCGCACCAACACCGGATCGGTTGAGACAGAACGGACATTCTGAATAAAACGGCCGAGATGCCAGGCAATCTGGGCATCGGAGGGCTCATAGCCCCGAATTGCCGACGCAATAGCGCGCGCCTCGCCGAAGCGATCAACCTCGACGACGTAAGGCACGACGCGACTTTGCATCGACTGCCAAAGAAGTCCGCCGGAGAGCCCGGTCGCCAAAGCCAGGCAGCCAAGGGCCATGAGCCGCCAGTTGCGTGCCTGCACACGAGATGAGCCGATGCGTTCATCCCAGAGCTGGGCGGCTTTTTGATACGGCGTCACCGGCTCGGGCGTTCTGCCGTAACGTTGCGCGGGTCGTTTGAAGAGCATCTAGTCATCCTTGTCGCTGAGAGATGGATTGGCGCTGCCGCCCGGCCTGTCGCCGTCACGGACGGCCTGCACCGCGGCGTGGCGATGAGCACGAGCGGTCTGTTCGGAACGCAACCGCCTTGCCCAATTGGGCGCGGTATTAGGGACCGTACCGGCTGGACCTTCGGTCATTGACGCAGTCGGCGTACCGCCGGTCGCAGTCCAAGCGGCTTCGCGCCCGGCATCGGCGCTGCGACCGAACCCTCCCGCGGCAGATCGTGCTGCTCGCATCGCCGCGCCGCTGGCGGCACCCGCTACGCCCTGCATTCCAGCAGCCACACCGGCCAGGCCGGTGTCAGGTGAGGTTGCATGTCCCAACTGCCATGCAGTGGAAGCTGCTGAACCCATGGTCGTGCCAGCTCGGATGGCGGCGAGCCCACCGCCAGTTGCCATGCGCGCGCCGGCAAGCGCCGCGCCCCCGGCGACAAGCGATGCACCAGCTGCTGTTGCGATGGTCCCCAACGCGGCGCCCGCGCCAAGCTGCGGCGCACCAGAGACGAGACCAGAGGCAATCCCGGGACCAAAAATGCCGAGCCCAAGCAGCGCAAGTGCGCCGAGCACCTGCGACATTGCGGCAGCCAGATCAGGCTCTCTGCCTTGCAACGCGGAAGCGAACTCGCCGAAGAGCGTGGAGCCGATACCGACAATGACGGCGAGTACCATCACCTTGATGCCCGAGGAGATGACATTGCCAAGCACGCGCTCGGCAAGAAACGCTGAACGGTTCCAAAGCGCGAAGGGCACCAGAACGAATCCGGCTAGCGCGGTGAGCTTGAACTCCAGGATGGTGATGAAGAGCTGGATCGAGAGGATGAAGAAGGCAATGATGACCAGGAACCAAGCCACGAGCAGCACGAAGATGGTCAGCGCGTTGCCGAATATTTCTGGAAAACCCAGAAGCTGGCTTGCCTGATCGAGCAGCGGCCAGGCGCCCTCGAAACCGGTGGCGGCGATGCGGCCTGGATGCAGGAGATTGTCGGCGGACAGATTGCCGGAGGACGCGTTGATGCCGAGGCCGGCAAAGGATCGGTAGATGATGTCGGCGAGGTTCTTGAAATTGTTCAGGATGAAGGCGAAGACGCCGACATAGAGCACTTTGCGGATGAGCCGTCCGAGAATGTTGGGCTCGCCGCCGAATGCCCAGGCCAGGCCGGCAAGTGTGATGTCAATGCCGATCAAGGTGGTGGTGAGGAAGGCGACCTCGCCAGTCAGCAGACCGAACCCGCTGTCGATATAGCGGATGAAGGTCTCCATGAAGCGATCAATGACCCCGAGATCATTCACGCCGCCACCTCCCTCGTATTGAATAGCTAATGATCAGTTGCCGGGATAAGCCGTTCCGGTGCCCAGGAAGCGCTTCGTCGTCTGGCGTGCGGCTTCCTCGGACTGTGCCTTGCGCGCCGCATCCTCGGCTTCGGCCCGAAACTGGGTCGCCAGCAGCGTCTGGATCTGCATCTGCTGCTTGGTCGAAAGCGCGATCAGCTGATTGGTGGCTTGGCTTGCCTCAAGCGCGCCGGCTGCCCCTTGGCTGCGATTCACGAGATCGGCAAGCAGGTCGCCATCGCCTCGGACATTCTCGACGATCTGCGACTGGACACCCATGGTCTGGCGGAACGCCTGCATGGCGCTCTGCCAACGCTCGCGTGCGGCACTCGCCACATCGCTCAATTTGATCGTGGCGTCGTAGCTATCCGGATATTGGTTGCGCCATTGGTTCTGGAGCTTGTCCAGATCGAAGCTCAGGCCGCTCGCCTGGTCCATCAACCCATCGATGCGATGAAGAGCGCCGGTGAGTTGACCCACGGACGAGAAGTCCAGGTTCTGAAGGTTGCGCGCCATGTTCTGCAGCATGGTCGCCTGGTTCTGAAGCGACTGGATCTGGTTGTTGATCTGCTCCAGCGAACGCGCCGCCGTCAGTACGTTCTGTGCGTAGTTGGACGGATCGAACACGATCAGGGCGTAAGCCGGCTGGACATAGTCGGCCATTGGTTTGGCGATCAGGGAAAGAGTGATCAGGCCGGAGAGAAAACGGCGCCGCATCATGACGATTACTCCTTGTCTGTTTGAGGGAATTGCCGGAGAAGGTCGGCGGCCCAGTCGAGGCCACGCGCACTGAGAAATCGGGAGGCAAAGCTTTCCTGCCCATCTTCGGACAGGACGTTGTCGATGAGAGTCTGGGTGGCTGGGTCGGAGGCGCCGCAAAGCGCGAGTGTGATGGGACCTAAGCCCAGCTCGAAGAGGCGATTGCCGCGCCGCGATTGCAGATAGTACTGCCGCTTCGGTGTGGCGCGGGCGACCAACTCGATCTGCCGCTCGTTCAGGCCGAAGCGCTCGTAGGCTGCCCGAGCCTGCGGTTCCACAGCACGATCATTGGGAAGAAAGATGCGCTGCGGGCAGCTCTCGATGATCGCGGGCGCAATTGTAGAGCCAGCAATATCGGCAAGCGATTGCGTGGCGAAAATCACCGACACGTTCTTCTTGCGCAGCACCTTCAGCCATTCGCGGATTCGCGCGGCGAAGAGCGGATTGTCGAGATAGACCCACGCCTCGTCGAGCATGAGCAGCGTCGGTCGTCCGTCGAACCGCTCGTCGAGCCGATGGAAGAGATAGGTGAGCACCGGCAGGACAGCGCCCTGGCTGTGCATGAGTTCCTCGGTCTCGAAGCACTGGACATCCAACAAGGCGAGCCGGTCGTCATCGGCATCGAGCAGCCGGCCGAAGGGGCCGTCGAGCGTGTAGGGCATCAGTGCCGACTTCAGCGCATTGGACTGAAGCAGGACCGACAGGCCGGTAAGCGTGCGTTCCTGTGCCGGCGCAGTGGCAAGACTGGTGAGGGCCGACCAGATCGCCTCCTTCACCTCTGGGGTAACGGTAACGTTCTCATGGGCAATGAGGCCTGCGATCCATTCAGCGGCCCAGCCGCGACTGACCTGGTCGCCGATATTACGCAGCGGTTGAAAAGCAAGCGCACCATCATCGCCGAGCGCGTGGTGCTCTCCACCCATTGCGAGCGTCGCCGCCCGAGCCGAGTTACCTTTGTCGAAGATATAAACCTGCGCGCCGGCATAGCGCCGGAACTGCAAAGCAATCAGCGCGAGCAGCACCGACTTGCCGGCACCGGTCGGACCGACGATCAGCATGTGACCGACATCGTCGACATGGGTGGAAAGTCGGAAGGGAGTCGACCCACTCGTCTCTGCGAGGAGAAGCGGCGGAGCCTCTTTCTGAGTGACCTTGGCGAGATGCTCGTTTGCCGCCGGGCCGGCCCACACCGATGACAGCGGCATCAGGTGGGCCAGGTTCAGCGTGTGAATGAGCGGCTGACGAACATTGGCGTAGACATGGCCGGGCAGCGAACCGAGCCACGCCTCGACCGTATTGACGCTCTCACGGATCGTCGTGAAGCCCAGTCCATTGATGGTGCGCTCGACCGCGCGAAGCTTTTCGGCGGCGGCTTGATGGTCCTCGTCCGACACCGTAACCGTCGTGGTGAGATAGCCGAAACCGACGTGATCGCCGCCCAAGGCCTGAAGTGCTTCGTCGGCATCGAGCGCTTTGTTGTCAGCGTCGCTGTCGACAAGAGGAACTGGTTCGTTGCTCGCAATCTCGCGCAGGATCGCGACGATCGATTTGCGCTTGGCAAACCACTGCCGGCGCAGTCGCGTCAGCGTCTTCGTGGCTTCCGTCTTGTCGAGCGGAATGAAGCGCGTCATCCAGCGATAGGCGAAATCCTGGTGGTTGAGGGCGTCGAGGATTCCGGGCCGAGTGAGGTTGGGGAAACCGAGGATGGTGAGCATGCGCAGATGCTGTTCGCCTAGCATCGGCTCCAAACCGCCGGTGAGCGGCGCGTCGACCAGAATTCCGTCTAGATAGATCGGCGCTTCCGGCACGGCGACCGCATGTCGGCGGGTCGAGATTGTGCCGTGCAGATAGGTCAGCGTCTCGGCATCGTCGAGCGCGCGCACTTCGGGCATGAAGCATGACAGGAGATCCAGCACACGGTCGGTCTCGTCGCGAAACCGCGCCAGCTCGGAGCGCCAGTCTCTTTCGCCCTCCGAACGATGGGAATCGACGAGCGCGCTTTCCGCTAGCGCCTGGGCGTCCGCCGGCGGCATGAACAGCAACGTCAGGTGATATCGGCTCTCGAAGTGTGCGACCTTGCCCTCGAAAGCCGCACGGCGTTCTTCGTCGACCAGCCATGAGGCAGCGTCGGGAAAAGTCGAGCTCGGATAGCCCAATGCTTCAATGCGTTCCGCCTCGAAGAACATTGCCCAGCCGGAGCCATGGCGTCTGAGCGCATTGTTTGCCCGCGCGCAGATGCCGATGAGTTCGGCTTCCGTCGCGCTTTCGAGATCGGGGCCACGGAACCGCAGCGTCCGCTGAAAACTGCCGTCCTTATTGAGCACGATCCCCGGTGATACCAATGCGGCCCAAGGCAGATGGTCGGCAAGCCGGTCGGCTTTGCTCCGGTATTCCGAAAGGTTCAGCATCCCAGCCACCCCCTCAGGCGAAGATGACGAACAAGTACGCTGGCGAAGTCCGGATCGCGGCGGGCAGCAAAGACCGCGAGCGTGTGGCCTGCCATCCAAAGCACCAGCCCAGCAATCCATTGCTGAAGGCCGAGCCCGATGGCTGCGGCCACTGTGCCGTTGAGGATCGCCACCGCGCGCGGCGCACCGCCCAAGAGGATCGGCTCTGTCAATGCCCGGTGAACCGGCACCTCGAAGCCTTCGATATGCTGCTCTCCAGTGGCCATCAGACGAGTGCCCCACCACCGAAAGAGAAGAAGGAGAGGAAGAAACTCGATGCCGCGAAAGCGATCGACAGGCCGAACACGATCTGGATCAACCTGCGGAAACCGCCAGCCGTGTCGCCGAATGCAAGCGTCAGCCCGGTGGTGATGATGATGATCACCGCGACGATCTTGGCGACCGGTCCCTGCACCGACTCCAGGATTTGCTGCAGCGGCTGTTCCCAAGGCATGCCGGACCCGGCCGCGTGAGCGGGGGCCGTGATGAGAAACGCGAGCGCGGTGAACGAAAGAAAGCGAAGCTTCTTGCGCATGAAGTGACCTTTCAGAGCTGTTGGAGTTGCGGAAGCGAGAGCGGGGAGACGGCGTAGTTGCCACTGCCGTCGAGGCCGGTGACCTCAGCGATCGCGTCGATGCGGCGCGAGGATCCGCGTCCCGCGATGAAGACGATCAGGTCGACCGTGTCGGCGATCAAACGGCGGGGCACTGTAACGACGGCTTCCTGAGCGAGCTGCTCGATGCGGTAGAGTGCGGAGTGTGCCGAGTTGGCGTGGACGGTGGCGATGCCGCCGGGGTGTCCGGTGTTCCACGCCTTCAGCATGTCGAGCGCTTCCGCGCCCCTCACCTCACCTACGATAATGCGATCGGGCCGGAGCCGGAGGGTCGAGCGGACGAGATCGGCAAGCGTTACTAAGCCCCGCCTAGTTCTCAGGGCAACGCAGTCCTTTGCGGCACATTGCAGTTCGCGCGTGTCCTCGATCAGGATCACCCGCTCGTCACATTCGGCAACTTCGGCCAAGAGCGCATTGGCAAGCGTGGTCTTGCCCGAAGATGTGCCGCCGGCGACCAGGATGTTGCGCCGCTCGCGCACCGCCTTCCTCAGGGCATCGGCCTGCAGCGGCAGCATGATCCGGTCGGCGACATAGTTGGCCAGCGTGTAAAGCTTTGCGGCTGGCTTCCGGATCGCGAAGCTTGGCGCCAGCACGACCGGCGGCAGGAGACCCTCGAAGCGTTCGCCCGATGGCAATTCGGCGCTGACGATCGGATTGTCGGCATGCGCCTCGGCGCGTACATGAGAAGCGACAAGCCGAATGATGCGCTCCGCCTCGGAAGGATGCATATGCACGCCGGTATCGACGCGACCTTCTCCGAGACAGTCGAGTCGCAGCGCACCGTCGGGATTGACCATCACCTCGATGACCAATGGATCGGCCAGAGCCTCGGTGATGGCTGGGCCCATGGCAGTGCGCAACATCGCGCGCCGGCGATGATCGGCCTCGGGATGAGAGCTCATCCTTCCCCCCCGTAGCCATCTTCCTTGCCAAGCGAGCGTTTCCCAGAAGCGATCTGGCGGCCGACCTGCTCGACGAATTTGTCGAAACGCTCCTGGGCGATCGCCTGCGTCGCCCGGTCCGGGACCGGCGTGTGGGCATGAAGCGTGATCGAAAATCGGATGAAGAGCGCCAGGCTCTCCAGGATCATCTCGACATCGCGCCTGACGTGCGCGAGGTCGCGGGAAAGACGGTCAAGCCTTACGCCATAGCGGCGGTCGAGCTCATTCTCGCCGCGCCGCTCGATGAAGGCCTCGACCGCCTTCGCCACAACGGCTGATTTGGTCGTCGATGGATCGCGGCTGAGGTTGTCCAGCTTCTCGCTCAATTCTGGTTCGAGCAGAAACTGATGACGGATGCGATGCGGCTTCATGCGGCTTGTTCTCGACAGGCCGGCATTGCGCCGGCGACGAGAACAAGCATGAGACAGCTGCTCGAAATCGCTTATAGTCGTTATTTACGCTCAGATACGCTTTGGCTTTAGGCTGCGTTCAGAAGCCAGGCACAATGTCCTTGTCGTCGCCCCTTCCCTCGTTGATGCCGTAGGCGCGTGCCGTGGTGGAAATGCGATCCATCACGCGCTTGTCGGCGACCGCTTCGCTGTCATCGTCGGTGGGCTTGAACAGATCGTCCTGGTCCGGCTCCTGAGAGGTGGCAATGTGTTCTTCGGGCAATCCCGGGTGACGCTGCTGCTGAATACCGCCCTCGTCTTCGATTGTCGCGCCGGCGCTTTCGACGTCGGCGGCAAGACGACGGTCAACGCTGCGCACCTGCCCAGTCCAGTCGTCCGGGCGCGATGCAGGACAGTCCGCATATGGCCCGTCACGCAGCACGGGCGCAGGCAGTACCCGCTCGGTGAAATTGTGATCTTCGTAGTAGCGCAGCTTCTTCGCACGGATCGGCGGCAGCCCCGATACCAGCACCAGTTCGTCCGAGGGTGGCAATTGCATCACCTCGCCTGGTGTCAACAAAGGTCGTGCGGTCTCCTGGCGGCTCACCATCACGTGCGAAAGCCAGGGTGCCAGCCGGTGGCCGGCATAGTTGCGCATCGATCTCAGTTCCGTCGCTGTGCCAAGCGCGTCCGAGATGCGCTTGGCCGTGCGCTCGTCATTGGAGGAGAAGGCAATGCGCACATGGCAATTGTCGAGAATCGCGTTGTTTTCCCCATAGGCTTTCGAAATCTGGTTCAAGGATTGCGCGATCAGGTAGGCGCGAACGCCGTAACCGGCCATGAAGGCCAGTGCGGTCTCGAAGAAGTCGAGCCGACCGAGTGCCGGAAACTCGTCCAGCATCATCAGCAACTGGTGCTTTCTGCTCTTCTTCGGATCGCCCTCAAGCCGCTCGGTCAGCCGGCGGCCGATCTGGTTGAGGACCAGTCGCACAAGTGGCTTGGTGCGCGAGATGTCGGATGGCGGTACCACTAGGTAGAGCGACATTGGGCGCTCGGCATCCATGAGGTCGGCAATGCGCCAGTCGCAGGCCGATGTTGCTGCGGCTACGGTCGGATCTCGATAGAGACCGAGAAACGACATGGCGGTCGAAAGGACGCCTGAACGCTCGTTCTCAGACTTGTTCAGCACCTCGCGCGCCGCCGACGCCACGACCGGGTGGACCTGAGGCCTATCAACCGCACCAAGGTGGTTGGTGGTCATCATCCGCTGCAGTGTCGCTGCAAATGAGCGTAGCGGGTCAGAAAGGAACGTCGCGACGCGAGCCAGCGTCTTTTCCTCTTCGGCGTAGAGCACGTGCAGTATGGCGCCGACCAAAAGGGAATGACTGGTCTTTTCCCAGTGGTTGCGTCGCTCAAGCGCCCCTTCCGGATCAACAAGGATGTCGGCAATGTTCTGGACGTCGCGGACCTCGTTTGGGCCTTTGCGCACTTCCAGCAGCGGATTATAGCGCGCCGATCGTGGATCGGTCGGATTGAACAGAAGGCCGTAAGAGAACTTCGATCGCCATCCAGCGGTCAGCTGCCAATTCTCGCCCTTGATGTCGTGAATGACTGCCGAGCCAGTCCAGGACAAAAGCGTTGGGACAACCAGTCCAACGCCTTTCCCTGAACGGGTCGGAGCAAAAGCCATGACGTGCTCCGGCCCGTCATGGCGCAGATAGTGATCATTCAGCTTGCCAAGGAAGACGCCGGCCTGCCGAAACAAACCTGCCTTCTCGATCTCCCGCGTCGTAGCCCATCGTGAAGAGCCATAGGTGGTAACTAGTCCGCGCTGCCGTGCGCGCCAGAGCGAACCGGCGACCGCGGCTGCACAGCCCAAGAACCCGCTAGCGCCGGCAAGCGCGCCTGCCTGGTCAAAGATCTCAGGCGCGTAGGCGTCGAAATGGAACCACCATTCAAACAGTTTCCACGGCTTATAGATCGGCCAGTCGGCCACGACGAACCATGGCACGCCAAGAGCCGGCTGATGGCCCAGCATGTGGGCGCACCATTGCGTGGCCGCCCAGACGCCGACAATGGCGATTGCGAACACGACGGCGATCTGCCCAATCAGCAGCTTTGTAGGTGTCATTGGCTTGGCCCGCTCGACAACGCGACTTAGCATCGCGCGACGCGCTGGGAACGGGAAGCCGCCTCAGATACGATTGGGTGCGATGAACGACCCGCTATGTATTGACATCAACGTCATCCACCCGTCAGTTCCAGACTGCCTTTTATGCCACCGAAATCCAAGGGCTCACGAGGACTGGGGATTGGCAACGATTAGTCTCGTACCACTACCGTTGGCTCCGATGCCAAGACCGATTGAGTAATCAGCGCAGGGTCGGCATTGGTGCGCTTTGCCCAGTCCGTGAGGTTTTGCGGCCGGTAGGACGCGTCGCTCCGCCAGCGGTCGAAGACGCTGCCGTCGATCGTCTCGTTGATCGTCTCCGTCGTGTCTCCGGGCTCCACGATAGGCCTGGCGCCTATCGTCCGGAAATAGGGACGGCTGCAAAGGCGATAGGTGCCGCCCATGAAGCTTGAATAGGAATCGGCTATCGGCGGCACGACATTGGTCTGGTCGAGCTCCACATTGCTGCGGAATTTCAGACCCAGAGCGGCCGCCTTGCTCATGAGCCAGTTCAATGGGATCTGCGCCAGGAGATCGTTTGAATAACCGCCGCCGACATTGGCATGCGCCCCGACAAACCAGCGCTGCTCCACGTCCTCCAACGGGCGCGCCGCTGCCGGGCTATCTCCGATTTTTGTCGTCCTGGTCCACAATGTCGGCGCGAATGACGCACGATGCTCATCGAGCGCCAGCGCATGGTAGGCGCGCCGGTTGCTGAATCTCAGATGCGTGTCGAGGAAGCGGTATTTCGCGACGTTGAGCTTCATCGGGAACGGAACACCGAGCGAACCGACCGTGTCCCATACGCCGATGAAGTCAACCTCGATCGGCAGCGAGTAGCGCAAGAGCCAACGCTCTTCGATTTCGAGATCGGCCGCCGGCACCGCGGCGGCATCCTTGGCATGCAGGACGAGCTCGCGAATTGTTTTGTCGACCCTGCGGCGATAGCGGTCGTACAGCTGTTTGACCGAAATTGGCGAGCCGGGCTTGAGCAATCCGCATTTCGAGATGAACCCCGACAGGCTCCGCGCGGTGTAGGCTCCTCGGCTGAATCCGAAAATGAACAGTTTGTCGCCCTCATTGTAGTGGTCGATCAGCCATTCAAAGGCATCGGTGATTTCGTGGTCGAGACCATAACCAAACAGGCCTCCCCTCACCTTCTCGCCGAGCTGGGTCCCAACGCCCGCGCTGTAGTAGATCAGCTGACTGGGATCCTGCGAATCGCAGAGCGACTTGAGACGCCACACGTTGGTGTTGTCGCCGAGGGTGTTCCAGGTGCCATCGAGGAAGACAGCAATGCGCTTGGAAGTACTCATAGGGCCTTGCCGCTCCGGGTTTTGCAATTTGCCTTCAATTATCCCGTCTGTCTGCGACAGGTGAGCAGGAACAGCACGGAACAGGAAGATGAACGTGCCGGCTTCGATTGAGCGAAGCAACCAGCCGAAACGAAGGTCGAGCAACTTGACGCCGCAGGCCACCAGACGTCAGCAGGTCCGAGGCACGCGCGGCATCTGCGACAACATGAATACGGCGGTGAAGACAGTCTTCGTCGACAAGACCGGCAATACAATCGTCACTTGCTGCAGATGCAGCCATACCTCCTGGAGCCCGTCGCCCGCAATCCAGCCTCCGGCTGAAAGAAGGATCGGGCCGTGCTTCCAGGCTGCTAGCCATCGTCCTGCCCGTCCCTTCTCCGGACAGGCAAAGAGCGACGTTCGGCATCAACTAAGTCCGCTTTCGAATAGCTTCGCTTCAAGTTCGCGCCGCACAAGCAGCCCTGCCATGTCTGGGTTCCCTTCCCAAATCCGCTTCATTGAACGGATCTCGGCGGGGATGAGTTCGGGCTTTTTCTCAAACAAATGGTGCCGGATGTTCCGCATCTCTCGGTAGCGGCCGCGGGGATCTTTGGCCTCCGGAATGGTGAATGACGGACCGCGATTGTATGTGAGAGAGACAAGGGCGCCGAGTGAGGCCGCTGACAATCTGTCGGTATTGTCCTTCAACAGCGCGTTCTCGGTGACGCCGACGAACCGCGGGAGCACCAGCTCATTGAACTCCTTGTAAGCCACCGCGTAGGGAACCGAGACGTCTTGCAATCTTCTCGTCAACGTCTTTGCGGGTTTTCCCGTCACGCCGCAGGCCTTGGAAAGATAATCGATCTGCTTGTCATCGATAAAGTCCTTCCAATCGTCACTAAGGCGCTGCTTTTGAACATAGCCGATGTCGTAGCCAATGCCGAAGGTGACACCCGAGGCTCCGCGTGGCCAGACCGGCCGCTGGTACCTCATGGTGTAAGCCTTCTCGCTGGTCACCTCGAACATCACGATCATGCGGACCGCGTCCGGGGACACTGGCGTCTTGGATAGCGGCCCGTTGGAGATTCCTGCTGCGATGCCCCCCGAAGCGACGAGCTCTTTCCATTCCTCGGCACCCCGAGCCTGAGCCAACTCCGTCTCGTTCAGCTCAGCTAAATCGAGCAGGTCACTGAACGTAACGCCGCCCGCCCAGCCCATCCTGGTCGACAACAGCGTGAAGAAGCTTGCCGTCGCACCCGTCATGACATCGCGCCTGTTGATCATTTCATGCCTCCCTTTAGACACCCGTCCACTTCTCCGTTTGACACGCCGCAAAGCCAAGCGCTCAGCTCTTTACTCGTGACGTCCTCGGCTACCATTTGAGGCGCCAGTTCACAGGCTGTTGCCGCATCTGCGGCGCCCGCCCAACCCGTATTGGAAATTACGCCTTGGACACGCCGAGGGCGTGCCTCCTTCGCCGGATCGTCGGGGCGGCAGCCGCGGGTAAGACCCGAAAAAAGGGGGCCGCCAGAGTCGCCCTGGCAGAACGCCGTCAACGCCTTCTTCGGTTTGAAGATGATAAATTCGCTGCCAGCCTGCATAAGCTCGGGTGTCAGACCTGCCAGGAACTTGCCGTATTGGCCCGTCAGATTGTTGTAGCCGTAGCCCGCCGCGGTAGCGATCTTGTTGAAGACCGGCGAGATGAAAGCATGCGGCACGAGGTTGGCATCGAGCTCGTCAGGGACATGAATTAGCGCAACGTCATGAGTAAAGAAGCCCACGGACTGCACATAATCCTTGTGGGCATAAGCGAAGTCCGCCTCGAGGTTCCTCATGGTGTCCGGCAGCTGCGAATTGCGCAGTTCGACCCTGATGTGAGGGGTGCCCTGGTTAGCCACAGCAGGCCGTTTCGATAGATCCCAGACGTAGTCCTTTTCCGCATTTTCTGTTTTATTGGCATTAGCTGAAGACGACTCGGGCGTTACGCAATGCGCGGCCGTTAGGATCCAGTGGGTGCCAACGACAGTTCCGCTGCACAGTTCCGGGGAGCCGTTTTCAATCATCAACGACTCGATCCGCACGACCTCGGGAAATTGGCGGGTGGAAAATCTTACGGATGTAGAGCCCTTGGCGTAGATTTCTTTGGCTGTTTTTTCGCTGCAGTCGATTGCGCCATCATCATCCGGGGTCGGCAATCCACGGACCAGATCGATCCTTGGCTTTGCCCCGCTGGACACCTTTATCGGGAATGGAAGCGTATCTGGCGCCTCGGAGAACGGTATCACGATCTCATCGGGCCGAAGCTTCTTGAGGACCTGGATAAGGCTGCTGTTGCTGTTGTCGATAACATCTAAAAGAATAAGGTCTTGAGGGCCGGTATCGGTCCCGAGGCCTAGTTCTCTTAATGAAGGCGTGCCTTTGAAGAGGATAGAAGAGTTAGATTTAACACTCGAGCTGCTCTTGGGAATCAAATCCTGCACCTCCCTGCGGAGATCTCTCAAGCCGGGATCGGCCATATCACGACTGTTGTCTTTCAACAGGAATTCTGTCGCATGAGCGAGCAGAGGAGGCGTCAGCAGGAAGCATAGTGCAGCGATGCTGGTGCGCTTCACGACCAATCCCCCCTATGCGCAAACTAACTTATGCGCTTTCCCAAAGCCGCGAGCATTAAACCTCGATTACGAACAGTGTCAAACTACATTTTAAACAAATCTGCTGACATCATTCGGATGCGCCAGTTACATGCCTTTTCGTTTGTCCGACCACTCCCGCAGCTGAGGAAAAAGGCCTTCGCCGCTACCCACGGCAATTGTCAGCGACTAATGGCCGAGCCGTTGCCCTCGATGTGTGCGATCGGTGATGGCGCCAGCCGCCCCTGCAGGGCGCGCCGGCGGGACGCGAACGTGAGGCGTACGACGGTTTCCGGTTGGAGAAGTCCGGATGCTACAACTAAACGGGCCGGTGGTGGGTCCTGGTCGTCGCGGCAAGCGCGACGTGTGACGAAACGCAGAATGCCTGAATTGGCCATGGCTTCCTTGTTACAACCAGGAGAGCGTTCCTGGCCCCGGCAAACTGCTCCTTCGCTATCCCGGTACTTGCAGAACCGGACAGACAGAGAATAGCCGCCGCACTCCAAGCGGCGCAAACTTCCGATATTTTGCCAGTAGTTTTCCACCAAATCTTAGGCTAAGCTTCTTCAGCGGGTTATAATATCTACTTTTTCGGCGGGGGCTGTTCTGTGAACCGATTCCTTTGGATTCGTTCGCCTTTCCTTGTTTTCATCTGGACCCTGTCCGGTTGCCTGGCAAATCCGGCACAGCACTATGTCGGCATTCCTCCGATAATTGACGCGGCGGACGTCGAACAATCAAGCAGCCGCATCAACCGAGTCATGACCGCCTTGGCTCGGGATACCGGCGGCGGAACTTACTACGATCTGACGGAGGCCGGCTTTAATTATATCGACGATCGCTGCACGGAGTATTTCAGCGAGCTCTTCTATCTGAACCGCCGCCGTGAGGCGGCGAAGGCCGGTCTCAGCGCCTTCAGTCAGACCACCAATGCAATTCTTGCCGCATCGGGCGCTTCGACCCTTTCGATGGCGGCCGTCACCCAGGCTTTTGGACTGGCGTCGAACCTCACCGACATCGCGGCGGGAACCTATCTTTACCAGTTGCCGCCTGCAACCACCCTGACCTTCGTGCGCAAGCTCCAGGGCGCCTATCGCGATGCCGTTGCCGCCAAGGCCAGCCAGATCAACTCGCCGACCACTTCTTATCACCTGATCCAGGACTATCTCTCGTTGTGCCTGCCGCCGGTGATCGAAGCGAAGTTGGTCGAGCATGTATCGGACGCGGCGGCAACGCCGGTCAGAGGCGGATCGGTTTCGAACATTGAGATCGACGTCAGGACCAATTCCGCGCTGCCGCGCAAGCCGGAAATCATTCCGGATGTGCGCCAGCAGGCCAAGGCTGTCGTCCAACCTGAGAAGGTGCAGCCTTACGCCTTCGGTTACTACGAGTCGCGGCTCAGTCGGGAACGGGTCGCGCGCATCCAGCGCAGCCTCTGCGTTTCACCTGTCGACGGCGTCATTAGCGGCGGCACGCGGGCTGCAATCGACGACTTCTTCAGGGGCGTCCAGGAAGGCGCAGGCAAGCGCAAATATCCAAGCGTGAGCGTGGGAGGGCTTCAATCCGTGCACGAGAACAAGTTGCTTCAAGCGGAAAAGGTAGTGGGCGGTACCTGTGTCCCGTCCCGCGACAAGAGCGCATTTGAAATTGGCAGGCTGGTCGACTGACCAGCGTCATCCGACCGCCCGAAATTGTGGCACGACGCACTTTCCAAGGGGGGAATAGGCCATGGCAGTCATGATCGAATCGCGCACGTTGCACGGCAAGCCGGAAGGCGGCCTGGCAGGGCCGTCATTGGGCATCCTGGCGCAAGAGGGCGCGAAAGTACAAGTTCTCAGCGAAATATTGCCGCGCTTCGTTGAAATCAAAGTGCTCGACATGGACGGACAGCCGGTCGGCTGGGTGACCGAAGACGCCGTTGACAAGAAGGCCGGGGAGCTTCCTCCGATCGACGGCGCCAACCTGGCCGGTGTCGTTCTCACCCATGCGGAAACCTTCGGCGTCAACGGCCACTTCCCCCTCGCCTATGCGCATATGCGAAGCGGGTTCAGCCCAACCGCCCTGGCCGGCGGCGGGCAGGGACCATTCGACCTCACCCCGGTGGAATGGGCCTATTATGGTGCGCGCCCGGATCTCGGCGTCGAATTCCCCGAGGAAGCGCTGACGGAATGGCGCTCGCAAAGCCTGGTTTCCGCGGTGCGCCTGATGCTCGTCCAGAACATGCTGACCAGCGCGATGCCGCGCGCGCCGACCTGGGCGGAAGTGGCCTTGGCGCTCATGTGCGGACCGGATGCGGTCGCCGCCGCCATCAAGGCGCCGGAGCGAAAGGTTGTCGAAGCGGTGGCTGCGGACGCCGCTGGCGTCGACGTAGCCAACATCGCGGCGCGGTTCTCCGAATTCGTCGATGGCCAGACGGCCGCCGGCGCGGTGGAAAAGATTGCCGCGAAGCTCCAGGTTTCGGCTGACGCGACGAAAGCCTTTGTCGAGGCCCTGATACCCGACGATGGCTCCGGGTCGTCGACCGTGGGCGACACGGCAGATGATGCAAGCGCTGCCGCCGGCACAGGCAAGCTCATCGACATTTCCGACACCGATCTCGACGCGCTGGCGCGCGTCGCCCAAAGCGAGGTGGCAATCTTTGCCAGATTTGGCGACGACCAATTGCGCGGCGGACTCGCGGGCGTTGTCGACACCATCTTCAATCGTGTCGCCCATGTCGCCTTTCCTGGCAGCATCCAGCAGGTGATCGATCAAAAGAGCCAGTTTTCAGCCATCAACAAGCTCGGCACATGGACGAAGTTGCCGGCGGCCGAGCCGAGAATCTTCGACATCGTGCGCGAACATGTGGAGGCGCGCGCGGGCGGCGAGGCCAGCATCATCAAGGGCGCCACGCATTTCCTCAATCCTTTCGCCTCCAGTCCTTCGGCGATGAGGAATTGGGGGCAGTTCGTCGTCGATCATGCTGTGGCGAAGTTCGGTAGTGTGGCAGAAAGGTTAGTGCATTTTCACGGCACGGCACCAGGCACTGGCCAACCTCACGAGTCCATCCTGAAACGGGGTGGAAAGTCGTTCCAGTTCGGGCCGGACGGCCAGCCGGTGGCGCCGGCAACCGTCACCGCATCCTCCGGTTCTTTTTCGGCCACCGGCACGTCGACTGCCGCGACCATCCAGGCGCGCCTGGTGGGAAATGCCCTCGCGGAGTGGAATTTCTTCGAGCAAGGCAAACGCGTGGAGGATGATGATCCGCAGTTCCGCCGCATAGGCACCTATTGGCAGGCGGTGGGTGAGAATTTCGACGGAAGAACGCTTATTCCGGGCAGCAAGCCTGGAGAGCTCATCAATCCCGCCTGGTCGGCTGCCTTCATCTCCTACATCGTCAGGATATCGGGCGGCGGCGATCGTTTCCTCTATGCCCAGGCGCATTCGGTCTATGTCCAGGATTTCGTGGTCGGACATCCGGGCGGACTTTACGAGGCGATGCGCCCCGAGCACTACGCGCCCCAGCCGGGGGATCTCGTTCATGCCGGGCGCGAAGGCGCCAAGCGCTTCGACTTCGACGCGGCGCGCGCGGCCTTCAAGGCCGACAAACGCTATGCCTCCCATTCGGACCTGGTGATCGAAGTGAATGGCGGCTTCGCGATAACGATCGGCGGCAATGTGAGCCAGTCGGTGACCAAGAAGCGATTGAAGCTCAATCCGGACGGCACGCTGAAGACGCGAAGTGACAGCGTCGGTGTCCTGCCCTGGATCGCGGTGCTCCGCTGCCTGGGCTGACGGATACAAATGATAATATCGCTGGCGCGCACCATTCCGGTCTCGCAGGTACAAGGGAGGCGACCGCTGCATGCCAACGGTCGATTTCGTTTGACGAAATCGAATTCGCGATAATAAATTACTGGAAGGGGAACCTAATATAAGCCGTTCTCGAGCTATTTGTCGCAGAGCTTGATGCGGTATATTAATCTTCCCTTCGGACTAGGGTCTTTGATGTGGGCGAAGCCTTAAGCAATGTTTTGCTTATAGGGGGCGTAGCTGTGTCCATGGGTGCTAGGGTCGTCATGACAAAGCTTTTGACCGATATCTTTATTCGAAGGTTGGCGCAGGTATTCCTGCTAGCAATCGGTATTGCCATTGTATTAATTTGCGTTTTCTTCGTATACCTAGCGGTCCAATATAATATTTCTGGATTTGTATCCGATAAAGATGCCTGGAAGTACATGTTTATGCGGGTCGTCTCATTCCCTTTTGACAGTAGTCTTGGGACATTCGTCACTGGATTGAGCGCCATTATCCCCACGATGCTGGCGTCCGTTTGCTTCAGTGTTCGCACCGATGTTACGCCCGTCAAGGCGGGGCCCGATCTGAACCGTGTGGGGCACGCTTTCGTTCTGATTCTGGCGATCGGCATCGCGTTGTCTGTCGCTGCGATCTTCATCGTCAGCACTGAAGATCTGTCAAACGTCTTTACCGACGCCACCAAGGACGTGGCTCCCAAGCAGCTTCGCGGACTGTTCGGTGCGTTTCTCGCAATTCAAGGCGCCTATCTTGCCCAGTTGGTGAAGGACAAGGATTGATATGCTATTGTTGGCGGCACAACGGTTTCTTCTGGGGCTGGCATGCGCCACGATGGGCCTCAGCACGGCCTTAGCCGGAGATCTCACCGTTGAAGTCTTCAGCCGCAATCAGGTCGCGGCGACCGCCAGCGTTAAGTCGGACGAGCCGGCATTGACCAAGAACCCGTCCAACGGCAGTTGGACATTCGACCTCAAGGCCGCATCGATCATCAGCGTTCCGATCGAAGTCGACGTGGAGCAGCCTCCTGCCGGTTATCAGAGCGTTCCGATGCATTTCGCTCTCCCTTACTTCGCGGACAGAGGCCGTCCCTATCCGCTCGCAACCGCGGTCGTGAACGACAAGACCAACGATCAGGAAGGCGTCGGGCCTTTTCTCAAGGAGATGGGTCAGTCAGGATCGAGCTTCAGGAATTCCTACCTTCTGTTTCAGCGTGCGCAGCGGCTTTGGAACGCCCGATACGATCAGTTGCAGACAAGGGGTGCAAACTCCGACGACGTCGGCGTCGCCTATTGGCTGCTCTACGCAGCTGGCGACTTGGCCAAAAAGTACTTCTATCAGCCCGATGATAAGGTATGGCAGGCAGCGGACTGGATGACCGGCTTGGAGAACACCCCAAGCTTGTACTCGCGGGTTTCGAGAGAGACAGTCGACGCCCTATTGGAACAATTGCGAGGCATCGACACTGCCTTCTATCAATTCGTCATCAACCGTCTGGAACAGGATCGTCAGACCAAGCGCGACTTGACATGCTCCCGCTTCGATCGCCTCGATGCGGACCTCTCCGAGCTTACACCCGCCGAGCAGGAGCGGATTGACGGAGACGGGAAACTGGCGCTCAAGGTGAAGGAGAACGTCACTTGGTGCGCGGCGCAACTGGTGATCGGGACTCCCAACTCACTTAACGACGACCAGAAACTGCAATTGAGGGAAACGGCCGGAGCGGCTCGAAAGGTACTGGATTCGGTGCCGGCGACTTCCTTGTCGGGACGAAACGCGAAGCTCGTTCAGCAAAACGTTCAAATCATAGAATCGGCTATCGGCGTATCTCAGTAAAACCGGCAAGTCCTGGCTTCGCCTTGGCGTAGGTGAAGGACGCGCGTCGAACCGCCGGCTACTTCTCGGCCGCCAGCGTCTCGTTGAGGACCGCGGCCAGATGGCAGACCGCCGAGCGCCAGCAGCTGCACGACGACCGCGGGAGCGCCCTCTGTCATTACGTCGTGTTCTGGCAAACAGCGATACGAGCCAAGCTTGAAAAACTGAGAAGCGAGGCTGTTAGCGCAGCCCAGCAAGCCGATTGACGGCACGCGAGCGTCAATTCCACACTTCCCTTTTATGCGACTTTCGAATGGTGCAATTGCCAACACAATCTATACCTTGCCACCCACTTCCTCCGATCTGGAATTTCAACTCTCCACCTGTCGGATGCGAAGCTCCAAGTTTAACCGCGTAAGGCCTTCGACAATCCCCCAAGCGCGGTCAACAAAGGTGGTTGCGTCACTTTCAGAGGCGCCACTGCTGGATAGTCCATCCAACCGGGACAGTATGACGCTCGCATCAGCCTGAAGCTGCGAAGCCTGCCTGAGCTTGTCCCAAAATTCCTTGTCGCTGAGGCCCAATTTGTCGGCCATAATGGTCGCCAAGGAAGCCAAAAGTGCGACTATCGCCGAGACCAGGCTCCAAGGCCAATTTGCGTTGTCGGAGCCCAGCATTGCCACTAGTGAACTGGATGCTACAGCCCCGACGACGGCCGAGGTCAGTTTGAAGCGGTTTCGCCAATTCATCCGCGCGCGAATGATGCTAAAGATTTGATCGAAATCCTTGCTCGCCAGCTTAAGCGCGGCCATCACCGCCTCGATCCTTGCCTTGGCTGGTGAAACCGGCTGGGACGCTTCGCCCTCGCCGTAATCCTCTGGCGCCGTCAGTCCGGCTTTCTTGTAAAGCGCCCCAAGGCTGCGCCCCTGCGCACGGTTTCGTTCAGAAATGTAACGTAGAAGCTCGAAATCCTTATCGACGTCGGGTTCTTGCATCGTCTCCCCCCAATAGCCATGCCGCCAACATCCCTCCAATGATTATGCCGGCAGACACGAAAAAAACTTCACTTAGATAACTGTAAACACCTTCGTGTCCCGTCGGCGTTTGCTGCTGTTGAGGAACCTCGAAGGTCGGAGAGCGGGGTCGCTCTCGAAGCGATATGCTCGCCGCAGGGGCCACAGGCAAGGAACTCCGCAATTGCAGACACGCCGACAAGAACTGCTTGGATGGCTGATCGTGCCCGTCGAGCCATGCCGGTAATCCGGGTGGGTCAGCTTTCGCGGGAAATCCGGGGTCTAAAGAATGATCCTGTCGACTGACGGCGGGGCTCGTGCGCTCCGGAAACCCCGATTTTACCAAATCGACGCGCGGATCGAGGCAGCTATATGCCAATGTTAGCCATTGGGCGGCTTCATTGTCGCAATTCCACGTCAAGAGCGTGACCAAGCGTATCTTCCCATCGATAATGCGGAATCTCGGCTCGCCGGGCGAACCGAAGGCAGGGCGCACCGATAGGCAGATGCGCCGGAGGCACTGCGCGTCGCGCGACCCGTCGCTGCCGCGGCATAGATCGCCCTTGGCAAGCTGCTGCAGTGGGCCGGGGAGATTGCCTGCGTTTTCGTTGGTGGCGTTCAGGGCAATACCTTGCACCATAGGCAGATAGCCAATGATGGGCGATCCGTCCTTCGCACGACCTTCAACGGTTACCCGTGGGACGCCCACATCGAGGTGAGCGTTCACGTGGAGTGCGGTATCTGCGACAACCGAAACGGAACGGAGCAGATCGGCAGTCGATGAAATATGATTGTTTAGCGCCTTGATCGCCGCGATCGCGTCGAACTGGTTGAAAACGTTGGGAACGCCTGCCTTGGCGTCGGGCAAGCACGCGGATCGACAACCCATTGTAATGGCGTCTATGCCCGCCTCTTTCTGTAATTCCTGAACGCGCGACCAGCTTATAGATGCGGATTCGTCGACTGTGGAGAATAGATATTGCCCGTCAACTTGACGAACATGCGTTAGGATGACAACAGCACGACCCTTGTCTATACTATTGAATAGTCCCTGCAACGCATTATCTGATAAGTCTATCTTGTGGATTTCAATATTATTTTTTTGGTCATCGGGAAGCTTTTCTATTTCACCGGTCACTTTGGCCTTGGGTCCGGCTAAGTTGATGACGATGGGAGGCCCGCGGATGGCATTGGCCAACCACGCCTCGCCACCCGCTAGAGCTTCGTAAGAGAATCTGAGGCCTTTGTACCTCGGAGACTCGAACCAGATGGTGTTGCCTTCCAGAACGGGTTTGAAATCGCTTCCCGGGACTGGATTGGATAATTTCCCCAGCTGGTCCCGGATGAGTTCGAGCGCCTTGACACGGGCATCGGCCTCGCTCGTGGCGCCGGCATGTCCGTCTAACCTGCCGGGGCCATGCAAGCTGTTGTCGAAGGGGTCTTTCGCGTTTGGATCGAAAGGCTTCTCGATTGGGCGAAACGGTTCTATTGGCCGTATCTCTATTGGGTGAACACCCATGCCCGCGGCAGCGTTCTGATGCAGGCCCATTCCCGGCATCAGTATCAACAGGGCAGCAACAAGAAATCTTCTCGCGAGACGGTCCATTACACCCGCCCAAACCATCCTAATATTACGATGAAATCAAGCGGATGAGAAGGAGTTACCCAAGAGAAGGCGACGTGCCGTTCGCTCCAGCACCAGGCGAAAGTTCAAGATCACAAAGAGGAGCAACCAGCGGGCTCGATCGGCGCAGCGATTGGCTCACGGTCGCTGCTGTTCGTGGTGGTTTCGGGTGGATCCGGAGAGTCGGTCCGCTTAACGTCGGAAACTGGTTGTCATTGGGGCACATTGGTAACCTGTTGGCCGAAGGGCATTGGTAACCTGTTGGCCGAAGGGCATTGGTAACCTCGTCGGGCGAAAGCGGCGGGATATCATCCACGTAGCAGTCCGGCCGACGACAGTAATTCTGGGCTCTTGCCCACATGACGACAGATAATTCCGGACGTTACATCACTGTGGTGGAGTGCACCCTCAGACTGAGACAAGGAAAATCGCGGACATCGTCCCACGTTAAGCTATGCCGCCTTTTCCATCTGTCGTCCACCTGAATGCTTCTGTTCGTATTCCTCCGGCGTGAGATAGTGGAGCGCCGAATGCAGGCGCTGCGTGTTGTAAACGGTATCGATGAAAGCGCCGATGCGCCTGCGGGCATCATCTGCATCCTTATAGGCGAGACCTTGCACCTCTTCCTGCTTCAGGGTTTTCATGAAGCTCTCCGCCTTAGCGTTGTCGTAAGGATTTCCGACACGGCTCATGCTCGCCTGGATGCCGTGAAGATGCAGAAGTTCGGAGTAGGCCCCGCAGGCATATTGAACTCCGCGGTCGGAATGATGCACGAGGCTCCCGGGAGCGGGCTGGCGATCGGTAATGGCCATCTCGAGGGCCTCAATGGCAAGGCTTGCTCTGAGATGCGTATCCAACGCCCATCCGACCACCCTGCGGCTAAACGCGTCAAGCACAACGGCAAGGAAAGCAAACTCCTCAGCCAGATGCAGGAAGGTGATATCGGCAACCCATAGCTGGTTGACCCCAGTAAGGATCATGCCCCTGGCAAGGTTCGGCACGACTTGCCAACCATGCCTCGAGTTCGTCGTTCCAGGAACAAAGGGTCGCATGCGCAGGCACAGCAGATTGTCTTCACGCATGATGCGTAGAACGCACTTGTGGTTGACTTGCCACCCCTCCCGACGCAACAGGGCTCCGATCCGGCGGTAACCGTAGTGCGCGTTGCCGAGAGCCACCTTTTGAATGAGATCGCGCAAACCTGTCTCGGCCCGACGCGGGGCCGAATCTAACCAGTGACGGTAGTAGCTCGCGCGGCTGACGCCAGCGAGCCAGCACATTCTATCGATGTTGAATTCGCCTTGCGACAGGCCGGTCGTCATCTTTTCGATGACTTTGAAGATCCCGTTTCGCCAGGAGCGCTGCTCCGGCGCTGATCTTCCTCGAAGTGCCGCAAGGCTTCGCGAAAAAAATCGAGATCAAGCTGCTGTTGCCCGACTTTCTGCTCCAATTCCCTGATCCGGCGCCTGGCCTTGGTCAGTGCCTTTTCCTGAGGCGTCGGCAGATCGACTGAATTCTGCAGCTGCGCGGCCCCGTCTAGTCCTGCTGTCGATCTGGCCGGCCGGCCGCGCCGGCGTGACTTCAGATCACCATAAAGCCTCAGGTGATCACGCCACTCGTAAAGTCGTTGACGACTGATGCCGACCTCATCTGCCAACTTGCTGACGTTTTCGCCCGCCTCCATGCGCTGGAGCAGCTCCCGCTTTTGGTCCTCATCAATAAATCTTTGCCGTCCGGCCATGCCCCAGTTCCCTCTCCTGCGGGGAAACTGTCCGCGATTTTCCTTGTCTCAGTCTGGGGGTGCACTCCAGTGGCGTCCAGAATTATCGGTCGCAGTCCGGAATTAAGTCAGGACGTCGCTGACGCGCGCAAGTTGCCTACGCTGAGGTTCTGACGCCCATCTGTCTCAAGGGATTGTGGGGGAAGTACAGAGCTGAATCTTGGTCGATGCGGCTGCTGCTTCGGTTTACCAATCCTGGGTTTTTGGGTTGACCACTCCGTTGCCGACCGCAAGCGGGTTGACCAATAAAGGCGCTTAAATTCTACGCTAATCCAACCACTTAACGCCAATCCTGAATTAGCTGTGATTGGGGCCATTGGTAAACCCGGTCTTTGGATCGGGACCCCCTATGCACGACCTGAAAACTCTCTTGTTTTCAATGGTATAGGCGGAACACCCGCGGGCCATAATTCCGGACTGGTAAACCCCATGAAATGCCAAATAATTCCGGACATCATACCGTCAACGGCTACAGCCCGGCAGTTCTAGAAGCCTTTTATGCGACTTTTTGAAGCACAAAACGTGAACATGCGTGACGAGCATCTGTGCGCAGAACACGGAGCCCTCAACCGCAACAATACAGTATTGGGCGATCATATTAGTGAAAGCTTAAGCACTTGTCTACAATCGGTACTTGCCCAGATTGGCCTACTTTGCTAATGAGTCCGTGCAAACGGGGGTTTGGATAATGTCAAAACGTAGTTTTCTGTCACCGGTGGCTTTGTCGGCCACGATGATTCTCAGCGGCCATGCGCAGGCTACAGTGCTTGTCGAATCGGCAAATCAGCCACAGACCAAGCTGGCTGAAGCTGGCATTGTTCCTGGGGACCTCGGCTACGGTGAGGTGCTCGATCGCTCAAGCGGTACGGACGTCATTTTGGCCTATCACAGCAGCCATGCGAGCCACGCTAGCCACGGGTCTCATTGCTCTGGTTACAGCTATTGCTGATGGCGGACGCTCCTCGCGATAGCGAGCTCGTTCGGACTGCGCAAGCCAAGTTTGATCTGTCTGTCTTCGGCCTCGACTGTGTGAAGCGCGCAGCGTACCGGGTAACCGGGACCGCTGCGGTTGAGATCACTATCGAAGATGGTTTCGCAGTCTGCACGGTAAACTTCAGCAAAGCAGTCGGGCGAGGTTCGGCCGAGGCGGCGGTAGAGAGGCTGCGGCTCGAGGTCTTGGACCAAGATCTGCGAGGCACGATCGCTTCCGAAACGGCTTCAGTTAGAAACGCGATATTGGCGTTGGCCTTCTCTAGATCGGGCCTGCAGTCAGATGACTAGGTTTGCTCCGGCGAGCGACTTTCGCCGACCAGTGGACGATACGTACCAACTGGCCTACTTCCGTTTTTCGCCGCTAGACGACGAGCGGTACGTGCTGACCAACCAAGCTGGTGAGTATCTGGTGCTGCCGCGCGCGGTGCTCGCTTCCTTTGTTAAGCACGAACTTCCTAGCACCCATCCGGCGTACTCCCGTCTTCGCAGCCGACAGTTTCTCTTCGACGCCTCCTCAAATTTGGGGCGGGACCTGTTGGCGCTGAAGGTACGCACCAAGGCGAAGCGGCTTGAGAACTTCACCTCACTCCACATCATGGTCGTATCTCTCCGCTGCGAGCATTCCTGCCCGTACTGTCAGGTCTCACGTCAAAGCGAGGATCGCTCGGCCTTCGACATGTCGGAGGAGACTGCCGAGAAGGCGTTGGCCCTCATTTTTCAATCCCCCAGCCCGGCGATCAAAATTGAATTCCAAGGCGGCGAACCGCTGCTGAACTTTCCGCTGATCCAGCATGTCGTGCGCAGAGGTGAAGAGATCAATCAGGTTGCCGGGCGATCGTTGCAATTCGTCATCACGACAAATCTCGCCGTCGTCACGGACGAGATCCTTGAGTTTTGCCGCCAGCACAGCGTCCTGATCTCAACATCACTCGATGGACCGGCTGCGCTTCACAACGCCAATCGTCCGCGCCCCGGAAAAAACAGCTATGAGCTGGCCGTCGCTGGCATTCACAAGGCTAGAAACGTCCTCGGGCATGAACGCGTCAGCGCGCTGATGACCACAACGAAAGCCAGCCTCTCACAAGTCCGCACGATCATCGATGAATACGTCAGCTTGCAATTCCCTGGGATATTCCTTCGACCGCTTTCTCCATACGGTTTCGCCGTCAAGACGAAGTTCTATGCCGCCTATGACGTGGACCGCTGGCTCGATTTCTATTTCGAAGGACTCAACTACGTCCTTGAGCTCAATCGGAGTGGAATTCCGTTCAAGGAGTTTTACGCGGCGACCATCCTCACGAAGATGCTGACGCCATTCGAGCCGGGATACGTGGACCTTATGAGCCCAGCTGGCATCGGTATCTCAGCCGTTGTCTACAACTACGACGCCAGCGTCTACGCGTCCGACGAGGCGCGGATGTTGGCTGAAATGGGCGACAAGACGTTCTTGCTCGGAAACGTCCATCAAAACACCTACGCAGAGATTTTTGGGGCCGATGCTCTGCTGGATCCGATCGAGCAATCCTTCGCGGGCTCCGTCCCAATGTGCTCGGAATGCGCCTACGAACCGTTTTGTGGTTCCGATCCGGTTTTCCACACTGCAACGCATGGCGACTTCGTTGGCCTCAAAACGCGCTCCAGCTTCTGCAATCGCAACATGTCGATCTTCAAGAGGTTGATTGCGCTCATGGAGAGCGACGATGCCACGCGCGAACTATTTTTGAGCTGGGCGAACTAAGATGCTGCGTTTGAGCGGGTTTGCCTCGTCAGCTTATATCGAACAGTCCGCCCCTCGATCGGCCCTCCGTCTGGTAACGTCACCAACCGGTCCAAACCCCAATCCGAATCACGATGCTTATCTCTTTCGGGGCAAAACGTCAGACCCCGGCTGCCAATGGGTCGTGACCTTTGAAGAGCATCAGGCCGAGGCGGAAAAACTGTTCTCAGACCGACGGCTGATCGTTCTACCTGATTACTTCTCCTATCTCGGCGAAGGGGACGTCATCCGCTTTGCGCCGGATCGAAAGGCGGTGCGCGTCCTATTTCGAAAGGAGGCCAATGCCAACTATTTCCTCGTGACGGAGCGGTGCAACCATCTCTGCTTGATGTGCTCTCAGCCGCCAAAGGATGTTGATGACCGATGGCTGGCGCGAGAAATCATAGATGTGCTGCCGCTGCTTCCTGCAACGACGCCGTTTCTCGGAATCACCGGCGGAGAGCCAACGCTGGTCGGCGAGGATTTTTTTGAGATTCTGTCCTGTGCTCGCGACCATCTGCCTTCCACGCCAATCCACATTCTTTCGAACGGCCGAACATTCAAAGACAGGGCCTTCGCGCAGAGATATCAAGCGATTGGACATCGCCGCCTTTCAGTCGGCATACCGATCTATTCCGCCGATCCTGAAGTTCACGATTACGTGGTTCAATCCAAGGGTGCTTTTGATGAGACTATCCGCGGGATCATGAACCTGAAGGCTGTCGGGGCTGAGGTTGAGATACGAGTCGTCGTTCACAAACAAACCTACGCGGGTCTCGCCGACCTATCGGATTTCATTTTTAGGAACCTGACCTTCGTCGATCACGTGACGTTCATGGGGCTTGAGATTACCGGCTTCACAAGGGCAAACATGGATAAGCTCTGGATGGACCCGTACGACTACCGAAGTGAGCTGCGGGCGGCTGTGCAATATCTGGCTGCCGCTAGGATCAATGTTTCTGTCTACAATCATCAGCTCTGTCTTCTTGATGGCTCCATCCATCAGTACGCAAAACGTTCGATCAGCGATTGGAAAAATGAATACGCCGATGAGTGCGCAAGCTGTTCCCTACGCAATAGATGTGGCGGTTTCTTTTCCTCCAGCAGCCTCGCAAGAAGCTCTCACATTGCGGCGTTCCAATAGTAGAACACCAAAGTGTGTAGGAGCTTTCACGAAATCAAACCCAAGAGACTAAGGCCGTCGAATGCGAAGTAGCTTGAGAAACCCTCTCGCGCTAATTGTCATCCTCAGTCTCACCACCATCTCAATGGCAGATGATTTCAACGCCATTCTATTCGGTCATTCAGTCGAAATTTACGGCAAGACCGAGGAGACGATGCATCTCGACGGCAAACCCACCATTACAGACGGTAGGCTCACCATAGACGAAATTGCGCTGGTGGGCAGAATTCCAACATTGATCGGCAACAGTTTCTCCGGCGGCGCCTCGTGCGAAGGATCGCCCTTCGTCGTATCGTTTCCGAGCAACAGCAGCCCTCGCATTGATGGGCCGATCGAGGGCACCGACTGCACGTTGGTAACCCACAAGGTTGAAGATACGGTGATTACATTTTCCATAGCCCCAAGCGCCGGAAGGGTGGGCAAAGCATGGGTGTGGACACCCTCCGCCGGGCTTACTGAGGGGCCGTCCGTCGAAATGGAACCGGACATGGCTATCTTGCGGGAACACACCATCAAACATCCGTCGGAACTTTTCTCCTACGGCGAAGTAAGCCGCGCTATCAGTGACCTGCTCGGAACCGACCTGAAGGGATACCGCGAAACGCTCGATGGGACAGGTTCCGGGAAATTCGTCGGTGACGACTATGTCGGAACGGCCTGCGCCCCGCATATGCGGCCTTCAGGAGGCAATAGTTTTCGTATCCGCGAAAGAGCATCGCATCTATGCGGCCTGGAAACCGGATCAAAAGAAGATAGAGGTCCGGCCACCTCTGCATGATTGGCCAGAAAAGGCTCGGGCCGAACTGGCAGCATGGGCGAGGAAATGGATGTAGCTGCAGACCACTCTGACCGCGATTTTTTTCGGCGAAGCATGGATTCGAGACGGATCTGAAATGACGATCTTGCAGCATAGATGTCCGGTTGCCTTTACAATCGCGACCTGTCTCGTTTGCGGTTCGGTGTGGGCCCAATCAGCTGCGGAGCATCACATCTGGCAAGATAAGCGCAAATTCGAGCCGTATAGCCGCACTGCAAAGTCAATTACCGGCGCGATACGGCTCTCGGGAAATCCAGATTTTGCCACCCCCGGCAGCAAGATGGCGATGACATTCGGAAACGGCAAAAAAGTTGGTCTGACCTCGGTGGGCGCATCTTGGCGTCAGTGGGATGAAACGGACGATAAGAAAGCGACTGCGGAAGTCTTCAAGTTGTCGAGGGATCCGGGTTCTCTCAGAAACGGCAACACGCTTTGCGGCGATCCGAAATCCGGCCCGGCTCAATATGTCGTGTTCCTCGAAAGATCGACGTTTGGAGACTCCTCTCCGCTGCTTGGAATGGCCGTCTTTGGATCAAAAGAAGTCCCACACGACATCAATAGCCAAAGCCTCTGCGGCACTTTCAGCTATTCTACCGACTGAACCCGCCCCAGTTTCGTTGCCGCAGGTCTGGGCATTTCAAGCAGCAACACCTTAGCCGCCCGGCAATTTGCATCTTTTCCGGTCGAAGTCCGCCCTTTTGGCCAAGCGCCCTCTATCATTACCTCCTGTTCTGGCAAAAGGGCCGGCGGCTTGGCACACTGCTTCAGGAGGCAGTAATGTGCTGGTAAAGTGCGCGCAGGACGGGCCGGAACATCCTGAATTGTAAAGGGTGCAACATCCTGCCATTCGAGAAGTGCAGGCGGCTGGGACAGCGCGATTGCGACGACACAAAGAAAGCTGCCCAGCTTGGCTGCGCCCGCAAACAACCCGGACGATGCCAGGCTACAGCAAACTTCCGAAACCCACGGGCATTTACCAGAACAGATTTGCTATCTTGCGCTAATATTTGCTTTGAGAGATGCTGGCCTCAGCCGTGGGAGGGCTGGGGGTATGAAAATAAAGGTGTTGCCGGCACTTTGTGCCGCTGCTGCGCTATGCGGCTGTCAAACTAGCAATCAAGCGGACTATGTTCAGATCGGGTATGGGCCGAGTTTCGATGTCGCCCATGCACAATGCGAACTTCAGAAAAGGTCGGTGGACCAAGGCTATATTGCGATTGGGTCGCCGGGGTTTGTTGCCGGTGCCGGGATTGGCAATGCTATCGGTAATGCGATCGCTGAAGATGATTTCATGAGGAATTGTCTCATCATCAGCGGCTGGAAGCGTGCGCCGCATGGACAAGCCGGCGCGGCAGCAGCGTCGGTCGCTACCGGTGCACCACCTACACCCTATGGGATCGCACGCGCGCCTGGCAGCTGGATCAACACCGCGTTGTTGGACTGGTCGGATGCGAACAACAAATGCGTTGCTGGTGACAAGGCAGCTTGCGCCACACGAGCGAAACTTGGAGCGAAGCTGAAATCAGCCGGCATTAATCCCTCCCCGATGTAAGGCGGGAACGACGTTATGCGAAGGGAGATCTCGGTGTGCGTCCTCATCGTGGCATTGAGTGTTAGCGGCTGCGCGGCCGACTATCTCAACAACTATGACACCGTGACGTTGGCGGCAGGCGACTCCACGCGCCAGAACCAACTTCTCCAGACGGCCGACCCGTTCAATCCCAACAGCAACAACACGAAGATCGAGGGCGACGGGCAGCGGATGACGGCTGTCGTTCAAAGATACCGCGGAACGCCGCAGCCGGCATCTGCCTTCCCGAACAACGGCGCCGATCTGGACTGCGCCGGTGGTAGGGGCAACAACCCCGTCGTCCAGGGACCTGTCTCGGTCGGCCCGTCCGATCCCAACCGCCTTGACCGTGATCATGATGGCGTGGGTTGCGAGAGGTAGGGAGCAAAATGAAATTCGGGATCCGCAGACCAAGTATCCAACGCAGCCTGGCGGCCAGAACATCCGTTAAGCGGATGGTGAAGCACAGTTTCGGCCTGAAAGCCCCACGCGGTATGGGATGGGTCACCAACCCTAAGCGAGCCGCTTACAATCGGGTCTACGACCGCACCACCGTCAGGTTCTGGAGCCTACTCAAAAAGCTGTTTGGCGGCAGATGAAGCAGTTCGGCGCCAAGCGCTCTCGCGCCAGCCGTTGGCAAAGCGTGCCGCTCCGCCTCGTGCTGGTAACTGTGGCGGCGGCTTCCGCCCTGGTGACTCAGTTTGTTATGCATAACACCGGCTCTCTGCGAGAGATCAATCTGCAAAACCTGATCAAGCCGAAGCCAGTCGCGATTGGTGGGGTCGCCTCGGTCATCGATGGCGATACCATCGAGGTGCATGGTCAACGAATACGTCTCAACGGGATCGACGCGCCGGAGAGCCGCCAGTACTGCGACGATGCGAAGGGGTTCGAATATCCCTGCGGCCGGCGTTCCGCTCAAGCCTTGGATGAGTTCCTGGCTGCCTCCAGGCCGGTTCATTGCTCATTCGTTACGTGGGATCGCTACGGGCGCTTCGTCGGAGATTGCACACGATCCGACGGCGCCAACGTGGCGGCGTGGATGGTCGAGCATGGCGAAGCTCTCGATTGGCCGAAGTACAGCCACGGCGAATATGCACCGCAACAATCGAAGGCCAGTGCTGCGAGGGTCGGTTTATGGGTGGGGTCTTTTCAAGCGCCGTGGGACTGGCGAGCGCAACATAGTGACGACCGGCCAACGACTGCACCGCTTTCAGTTTTCGGGAGCGGAAATGCCGGCTGCAATATTAAGGGCAATATATCAGCTGAGGGCGAACGCATTTATCATATGCCGGGACAAAAATATTATAGCGTCACCCTGATTAGCCCGGCCAAGGGGGAAAGGTGGTTCTGCTCGGAAGCCGAGGCTGTCGCAGCCGGTTGGCGAAGGTCAAAGCGGTAGAGTTTCTCTGCAGGACGGAAACCCCTCTTTGGGACGTCTTGCTCGGTTCCTGCGCGAAAACAATGCGACGGACCTCCGCATTCGGGTTCTTGAAGTAGGCCCTTCATTCGCGCTTCGATCAGCCGAGAAAGCGGCCAAACGAAGCCATGTCTGAGGGCTCTGTTTGCCGGCTTGTTCGACGGGAACGCAACTCATCGGGATCATAGTAACGATATTTCCAACTTGTGGACCGCCTTGTCCCGTTTCAGAAAATTTCCTGATGCAAGCCCAGCAATTAAATGGCAAGGTAAAATCGGAAAGTAAAGAGGCGGGGGCGCCGAGTGAATTCAAGCATGAGCCAAAAGCTGGCCAGCTACGGCCAGTGGACATACCGTGGCGCTTGGGCGCTTGAGATTACAGCATCCATCATCGGATTGGCCACCGGCTTGGCTTTGGGTGTTCAAGCCTTCGAAGCTAGCCAATCAGCCACGGCAATGGACTTGGTTCTGGCGAGCGCTCCGTTCTTCATTGTCTCGATTGCCGAACTCACCAAAATCCCGATCGCAACGCTTCTGTACAGCGCGTCCTGGTTCTGGAAGCCTGTGCTTTTGATCTTCCTGCTCTTGCTTGCTGGCATCACTTTCGAAACTGTGCTGCTTGGCCTGGAGCGCGCCGGCACTCTTCGTGAACTGCAGTATGAGGAGATCGCTGACGAGATCGACACTCTCACCCGGGAAAACGCAAAGCTGGCAGCCTCGGACGAAGCGGCAAAACAGACGGATCAAGTTGCCAAAGCAAAGGCCGATCTTGAGGAAGTGGGCACGCTTGCCAACAATGCGCGAAAGGAAATTCAATCACGCATCGGGGATGTCGACGCGGAACTACAGGCAACCACGGCACTGACGCCCGAGGCGGCAAAGGCGAGAGAACAGCTTAAGGATCAGGAGCAAAGGCGCACGGACCTAGTTGCCGAAAGAGACGCAAGGGTCAAGCAAGCGGTCGAGGAATTTGAGCGGCAAAGAGACAGTTACGTCGAACGGATCAAAGACGCCAGGGTAAGCGCCGACGCGGCTTCAGCGAAGCGCTGGGAAGACGAGATCGGAAAGCTCGCTAATCCCCGCACGAAGACGGAGGCAAAGTACGACCCGCAGATCCAGGACCTTGATCAGCAGATCGCGGCTGCCCGCGCTGAGTTCGACCGGCTGAGGCTACAAAGCCCCAAGATGACCGATGAACAGAAGCAGGTGCTGCAAAATCGGCGTGTAGATCTGGAGAAGTCACTGGACGAGATTTCGGCCGACTGGGAGCGACGGCTTTCTCAAGCGCGAGAAGACCTGTCCGCGGCGCAGAGCGCCGAAGCGGCTGAAGGAAAGGTGCTTGCAGCAAACCAGGCGAGACGCGACGAGATAGCAAAGCAGCTCAACGAGCTTGAGAAAAGGCGAATCCCGCTGGCTCGGACCGACCAGATTCGGCGAATCGCAGCGCGGTGGTACAGCGAGAAGCCTGAACAGGTAAGCGAAGGCGAGGCAGGAAAGATTGCGGCCATTTGGTTTGGCTCGCTTGCGGTCATCGCCGGCCTAGCCGGACCGATCACCGCGATGGTGGCTCTCGGTCTGCAGCGCATCGCTGCACAGGCTGAATCTCGTTCCGAGAACCGGTTGTCACGTCTAATCAGGCGCCTGCTTCTAAGATGGCGCTGGCACCGAGTGCGAACTGTCAAAGTGCCGGTCGAAGTGCCGGTGGACAGGGAGGTGGAAAAGCGCGTCGAGGTCCCGGTCGAAAAAGTGGTGAAAGAGATTCTCTATGTTCCAGTCCTCACCGACGATCCAGACGCGCTGCGCAAAGCATTGAACGAGGATTTGCCGGCCGACGTCGTGGATCTCGTGAAGGTAGCAGCAAAGGGCGGTCGCAAACGTGCTGGTCCGGCATAACACTGCACTTCTCGAAAAGGCGGTCGACCTAGTCGTCAAGCAAGCGGCCATTCCCACTCTGGAGGCTGAAGCTGCAGCCTACGACAGGATGGCTCGCGCCAATGCCTTCCGCAGGATGATGACGGGCGCAGCCGTGGCGGTCGCAGCCGTTGGCATTGGATATGGAGCAGCGCTGTTCTTCGGGCGAGAGATCAGACCGCCTATCACGCCTGATAAGCCGATCGAGAAGCGCACCGACAGACTCGATCCCTCCGACACGACCACACAACCCAAGGCGGACCGAACCAATCCACCCAGTGAAGCAAAGCCGGCCGATCCTCCACCAGCACCGCTGCCCAACAAGCCTGATAAGGTGACCGAGGATTTCAACAAATTCCTCACAAAGGAGGTCGACTTCGGAGGTGCTCACTGGACGCTTACGTCGGGGCACTACTTCACCGAAGACAACGATCCCACTTGGGATCGAGCGTGGTGCTACACCCGTCGGCTTGTGAACGGCGTCGATGTCAATGCAGACCTTGTAAATCGGGTGACGCCGACGGCGACGCCCCAAGCTCCCATCGCGCCACCAGCGACACTCGCATCACTCGGGCTAAACGACGATTCCGCCAGGGAGCTTGCATCCAAATGTGCTTGGCTCGACGGCAAGGCTTTTGACGCCGCGGAGTTCGAGCTCCCATCAGGACGAGCCGAAGTGGCCAAGAAGCTCATCGCCCAAGATGGTTGGGATGCGATGGGCTTCGACCTTCCAGGAATGCCGCTCATGAACCTCTCGTTCGATCAATGCCAGACAAGATGCGAAGGTGACGATCAATGTCAGGCCATTACCTACGACAAGAAGCACTCCGCGTGCTTCCTGAAAGGCGATGCCTCGATCCTGGTCAGAGCTGCGGACGCTGCCATGGCGGCAAAGCCCGCGGTCGCGAGCAAGGTCCAGTATTCCAGCCTCGTCTTCTACAAGAATACGGTTGTGGTGGGCGATTCCTATTCGAACGAGCCCAGCAATTATGCCAACTGCGTGACCGCTTGCGCAGTGGACCAGAAATGCATGGGCTTCAATTTCGATAGCCCGAACAACATGTGCTCGATGCTGGACCAAGTATCCTCGCTCTCTGTCTTTAAGGGTGTGGCTTCGGGAACGAAAGCTGCCGGCAATTAATAAGCGACGCGCATGACTAAAGCACAACGAAACCAATACCTACGGTCATTTGACCGGGCCAATTGAGCATCATGACAATAACCTTAAATGCGACCGATCATGAAGACTTGTGCCATGGTTGGTCATGGACAGTCGAGGACGAGGATGTCTTGGCAGAGCGCGTTGCACGCATCGCGCTCGGCCAAGCCAGGCATGTCGCACGAGTTATCGATGGGTTGACGACAAAGCCGGCAAAAACGACCGCTGAGCACGCAGCTGACGCCATAAAGAAGCTGGCGCCTGACGCCAACGGCGAAACTTACAGGCGAGATGGATGGCTCTTTCAGTCGATCTCGTGGATTGCTGCTCATCAAAATCGGAAAGGTGCCATTCTTCGAGCACCTCACATCAGGAAAGCGGATCACGGTTTTGATGGCTTGCAAATCGAGCTTTCACAAGAGGGATCGACGGTCACATCGGTTATGATCTTCGAGGACAAGGCTACCACAAGTCCTCGCGATACCATTCGAGATGAAGTGTGGCCCGGTATAGCGGCTCTCGAATCTGGGCAGCGAGTGACTGAATTGACGCACGACGTGACCTCTATCCTCGAAGCTTACCAAGCCGTCATGCCATTGGATGTGGAAGATGCGGTTGCCGAGATCCTCTGGAAAGAAGCCCGCACCTACCGTGTGAGCATTACGGTTGGCGATACACACGCCGCACACGGTGCGCGCGCTGGCCTCTTTGCAGGGTATGACGATCATGCTCCCGGGCTTATTGCGAAGCGACGCGCAGAGACCATCTACTTCCCTGATATGCGGACGTGGATGGGAAATTTTGCCACAAAGGTAGAAGCAAAAATCAACAAGATCGCTGAGCATGTTTGACGCGTTTACGACGGCTCTTATCGCATCCGCTCCCAAGCTTGAGGGGTTGGATATTGAGGCCTTACCGAAGAGGCTTACACGAGCGTTCGCGGATATTGTTTCCGCCCGGCTCAGGTTTCGTGGGAACCCAGATACTCAGTTGCCGGAGGAGCTAACTGCTCTCCTACTGGAAATGCGTAGGATCGCGGCATCGCACGAAGCTCTGGTAGCTCTTCTGCCAGAGAAGGAGAACCGTGCTGCAGCCGCCTTCGTAGCTGCTGCAGCTCATCAAGCGTTCGCGTTCGGTGAGCGCGTCAAAGGAAAACCGCAGGGTAGCTACATCTCGGGCTCGAGCGTGTCTGCCGATGTCTGCGCCACGTTGCTATTTTTGATTGCCGAAGCCTATGCCGACGCTGCGGAAGCAGCCAAAGCCATAACGGTACCTGAACATGCAACAGCGACGGAACGGGCCCTATTGCTTGCTGTCGTTCAGCTAGCGCGCGGGCAACTGCGCCCCCTTTCGAATGTGGAAGTGCCCCAGGTAGATGCTGCGCTGTCGCTGACCGACCAATCTATTCAGACCTTCCAAATCGAGCTTCTGTCCGGATTGCGTAACCTCGCTGCGCAGTTGCTCAGGAGAGTTGACGTCGCACCGGAAGTCGGCGGCGTCGAAAGTGCGAGCGCATTCTTTCAAAGGGTGAAAGCCCTGAGCATAGATCGCATGGAAGGACTATTCAGCGAAGGAGAAGTGTTCAGCCTTTTTCCAGGGCCGCTTCACATGGCAAACCTATTGTTGGCAGTCGAACGCGACCTTATCGAATCTGGCATTTCGCGCGTCCCGCCGCCCCAGGGCGTGACAGATGACGCGTGGTGGCAGATCATTCGACGAATGGCTCGTGAACGCCCTTATCTTTGGCGCAATCACCGCGACGCTATCTCGAAAGGTTATCTTGAGCGCGGCACATCTGCTGCCATGAGTTTCCCCACGGGCGGGGGGAAGTCGACTCTAGCAGAGTTAAAGATTGCTGTTGCGCTGCTGCTGGGCCAGCAGGTCGTCTTTCTGGCTCCTACCAATGCCCTCGTAGACCAAACGGCGGCAGCGCTAAAAAGGACGTTCAGAGACTTCGAAATATTGGGTGATATCGGCGACGAGGCCACGTTTGAATCGTTGCTCGTGTTGCCGGAAGTTATCGTCACGACGCCCGAACGATGCTTATTTCTGATGTCAGTACAGCCCGAGGTTTTCGACAGTCTGGGTCTAATCATATTTGACGAGTGCCACCTTCTTCATCCCCGCGAAGAAGATCGAAGCCGTCGCGCCGTCGACGCCATGTTGTCCATTCTAAATCTGACCCGCGTTGCGCCGGAGGCCGATCTCCTCTTGCTCTCGGCGATGATGAAAAACACTGACGAGATGGCAAACTGGGTCAAAGAGATGACGGCCCGAGACTGCCTATCGCTTGATATCGCTTGGAAGCCTACCCGTCAGGTCCGGGGCTCCGTTGTATATCCGGCAGGCCGTATTAGGGAGCTTGAGGCCTTACTCGCAAAAGCTCGCGCAGACTTTCCCAAGAAGAAAAATGGCGCTCCTGCCGCGATTGAGCGCCAGCTCACCGCTCCTCCGTTCGGCCTGTTTTGCCTCCTTCAGACATGGGCAAGCACCGATCGTGAAGACTACGCATTGTTGCCCCTGATTGATCAGTCTCCCCATTTCACCACGGCGAGAAACAAAAACGGCAGTTGGAGATTAACACCCAATGGCAACAAGCTAGGAGCTGTTCTGGCTGCCTCGGCCGCGGCTAGCCGTATCAAAACTCTTATCTTCGTTGGGTCAGAGGTTTTAGCTCATTCAGGTGCCAAGGAGTTTAAGAAAGAACTGCCTGTTTGGGATGTCACCTTAACGGAGGACGAAAAGAAACTACATGATTTGGCATCTGAGGAGATGGGTGGTGCTGACTACTGCTATCTCAAGCTAGATGACGACGGAATTTTCAGAGCAGGCGCAACTAGCCACCATGCTCTTCTCCTGAGAGAGGAACGCCATCTGCATGAATCTCTATTTAAACGTAAGGATGGGATAGACGCGCTGTTTGCGACCTCCACCCTTGCGCAGGGAATGAATCTGCCGAGCGAAATCGTCATCATAGCAGGTGACAGCCGGTTTGATCCGGCCGCCGATAAAATGGCTACCCTCGAAGCTCACGAGCTTCTCAACGCCGCCGGCCGAGCCGGTCGCGCGGGAGAAAGCTCTCAAGGGTTTGTTCTTGTTGTACCAAGCCGGGTTATCGATTTTGATGACGAGACCGGACAGCTAGACAATCATTGGGCCACTCTGCAGAAGATTTTTGAGCAGGGTGACCAGTGCCTCGTGATCGACGATCCATTCACAAATTTGCTCGATCGCATCCACGACGGTGCGACCAAAAGCGGTATGCCGGCGTATCTACTCAGCAAGCTCCCGGTCTCAAGCAGCGACGATCCTGACGCGGCTGCGCGCGATATGCTGAAGCGTTCTTTTGCCGCTTATAGGGCTCGCACGGCCGGCAACGCAGAATGGGTAATGACCAGGATCGATGCGGCTCTTTCAGCACGAAAAAAAGAGGATGATGCCGCTCAGGTCGACTGGATTGTACCGGTTTCCGGGTCGACGGGCGTCCCGATCCCTTTGCTGGAGCAAATTTGGACTCTCTTTAAGAATGACAAGCTCAATGGCACGGCTAGCGAGATTACACAGGCATTGCTCTCATGGATTGCTGAAAAGCCAGAGGCTCTTTTCGAGCTAACCCGGCCGGAGAACATCGAAGGGCTGTTCGGCGAAGAATATAAGAAACTCGAAACCGACCATGAGCGCGGGAAGTATGCGCTGCCTACAATAGGGGCTTTACTGTCGATGTGGCTTTCCGGCGCCCCTCTTTCCGAGATCGAAAAGACGTATCTCGAAAAGGATGATGTAGGCCTTTGCAAAATGTCCCGCCATTTTGTGCTTCGCGTCGTGCCCGATCTCTCCTTCCTCGGAGGGTTGCCAGCTCAACTGCTCAGGGCGAAAACGTTGCACGATGGTGGCGATCCGGCCAACGTCGTAATGCCGACCGTACTTGCGGTGCTGCCATCGATAATCCGTGAGGGGTGCGATAGTCCAGAGAGCCTCGCCGTAAGGTTGAATCTCACCCGATCTTGGTCACGCGTGAAGTCTCGAAAGCAGTATGAAAAGCTTATTCCATACATTTCTGATGGTAACCTTCTTGAAGATTTCGAGACGACTAGAGGGCGATTGCGGGAGGCGGCAGCGCTGTTTCTGTTGAACGAATAGAACTAAGCTGGCCTTGGCAATTCGACTTTCGCTTTACTCCCATGGTCACAGGCGCACGGTGAGCCTCGCAGCTCCCTCATGATTATCGCCAGCCGAGTTGTTGATCCAAAAAGGCGTAAAGGGCGTTGACGATGCGGCTTGCCCCGTGAGAACGGGGCAACAACAATAACCCCGCGGGAATTACCCGAGCTCATGGATGGCGATGCTAGGAATGACCGTCTTGGCGATGTCGCATAGGTGCTGGTGATGCGTCAGATAGATTACCTGGCCTACGCAGGCCATCTCGCCGAACAACCGGAAAACTTCCTCCGACCGGAGATGATCGAACGTTTCCATAATGTCGTCGGCGATGAACGGTACAGCGGGCCTGAGCTTGGCAAACTCATAATACCCGGCGAGGCGCAAAGCCAGGTAGAGCTGAAAACGCGCGCCTTTCGACAAAGCGTCTGCGACCTTTGACTGGCCATCCCGCTGCGTCGCGATAAGGACCTCGCCGCCCTTTACCGGCTGGGTCGTCAAGCCTGTGTACTGGCCGCGTGTGATCAGCGCGAAGGCGTCGGAGGCCTCGCTCATCATTCCAGAGCGGTGACGTTCGCGATACACCCGTAGTGCGCTCGTCGCCGACATCACGCCAAGCTTCAATTCGATAAAGCGAACGGCCTTCTCCTCGATTTCGAGAAGGACGGTGCGACGATCGGCGTCGATCCGTGCAACTGCGCTGTCGCCGCCGATCGCATCGAGCTTGTCGGTTGCCCGGGTGCGCCGGACGAGCTGCTGTTGCAGTGTGTCATCGAGGTCGGCGAGGCGCCGCTCGACCTCGGCCTTTTCAATTTCGAGCCCATCGAGATCGAGGCCTTCGAGCAACGACTGCGCCTGGGTGAAGTCGTCGAGGGCGAGCTCGCTCGTGAGTCTTTCTTCAAGCTCGGCCACGGCACTCCGCAGGCCGTCTCGCTCGCGAAGCTGTTCATCGCGCTCCCCGACCTCCGGCAGAGTTTTCACCCCAAAGGCATCGAGCACTTCCTGCTTGGTCGTCTCGTGTGCCGCGAACTCAGCGTTCAGTGCCTCTCGAACCTCCTGCAACTTTTGAACGTCAAGGAGGAGATTTGCCCTCACCTCACGGGCACGCTCGGCTTGCTCCAGACGCTCCGTCAGCCCGATGCTCACCTGTTCTGGCGCCCCGTCGCTTGCACGCTCGCTTGCCCGCCCACCAAGGCGGGCCACCTCTTCAGCAAATGCAGTCCTATCCCCCTCCATCTTACGGATGCGGATACGCATTGCCTCACGATCCTGGAGAGCCTTTGACAGCTCAGACAACTGATCGAGCACGCTACCAAGCCCGGTCCCGGCGATGCCTTCCTCGAGCCAGGTTCCCTTCAGCGTTTCCTTGACCTCGGCCTGCCATGCACCTTCTCGCCGCTCGGCGATTTCAACCGCGAGCCGCCTGGCGGCCAGCTCTTCTTCCTTCGCGGCGACGCTCCTCAGCGCTTCCGCGCGTTCCGCGTCGACCTTCGTCTGCCGATCGAGAAAGCGGTCGGCGGTAACCACCATTACCTCCAGGGCTTCACCGGCTTCTGGCTGAATTCCAACGCTTTGAAGAGCCGAGGTCAATCCGAGATGGATCCGCTGTCCTTCGGCTGTTGCGCGTTCAATCCTTGCGCGTGCGAGCAGGATGTCGTCCCAAGCGGCAAGCGCGTCAGCGCGCGCGGAAAGGCGCTCCTCGAGACGTCCGATCAAGAGGTCGAGCGACGGCGCCTGGCAATCCTCAAGCAAGGCGCTGGCCATTCGCTTGATTTCAAAGGACGCCACTTCTGCGCGCTCGGCCACCCCCGCGAGTTGGCAGCCTACGCGCTCGATTGCGGCCTCGTGCTCGGCAGCCTTTTGCTTGATTGCGCGCAGATCCGCCAACTCGCCCGCATGGGCCAATCGAGCCGCGCCGACATGATCGTCCTTGGCCAGTGCCGCGGCAAACACGTCTGCCGTTTCGGCCTTGAGGTCGGCCCGGTGATTTCGCCAGGCCTCGTCCCTTTCGCGTCGAATGGCTGCGGCTGTGTCATCGTCGGTGAGATCGACCGAAGCGCAGACAGCAGCCAGGCGTGATGAAGTGGATACCCGGTTTTGTTCATGCTCAGCCAATCGCTCGGAGAAGACTGCCTTATCCCTTTGAAGCTCAGCGGCCAGTGCTTTCCATGCAGCCATCTGCGTCGATGGCGGAACCGACATTTTCGAAAGTGCCTCCGCATCTCCCGACCACGGCTGAAGGCGCCGCATCGCGTCGGCCAGCCTTGTTTGCCGCTCGTCCTCCAAGGCGCGCGCCTCTCTTGTCTCGCGTGCGAGACTGCTGGCCTTCGCCTCTGACGCGGCTGCCATCAGCCTCGCCCTTGCGCGCTCGGGCACCGCCCTCTCCTCGCTCACCCGGGCGCGGGCAGCGTTGAGCCCGTCAAGCGCGGCAGCGGCCTCATCGCGGGCCATCCGCAGGCTCGTCGTGATGCCGGAGCGCTGTTCGACCATGGTGCGAAGCGCGCTGACCACAACGGCCGGCAGGATGAGCCGGGACGGATCCTGTTCGGCTGACCTTCCAAGCGCGGCAAGACAGTTCGTCACGGTCTGGTCGAGTAGCTGGACTTCCATCTTGCGGGTCGGCAGGTCCATGCCCGCGGATAGATAGCGCGCCTTGCGGTCGGCAAGTCCTCGCACCTGCTCCGAGATCGCGAGCACGGCCTCGTCGACAGCGATTGCTTCGATCTTTGCCTTCGCACGATCGATCTCATCGGCATTGGCCTGCAGACGGGTTCTTAAGCGTGCATCCTGATCGATCAATTCCGCGACGCTGCCACCCCAGGTCCTGGGACGAGACGGGAGGTCCGGCAGCTCAGCCAGCCTGCTTGCCTTGCGTTTTATTTCGGCCAGAAGTGGCGCGGCGCGTGCATATCGCTCGATCGTGGCGAGCCGCGCCGACAACGCCGCGCGTTCAGCCAGGCTGCGGTCATACTTTTCGTGGGCCTCCGCCCGTTCCGCCTCAAGCGCTTCGAATGTCGAGGCCAGCGTGTCGATCGCCTCCTTGCGTGACTTGAGTTCCGCAAACCGTTTCTTCAGCAGCGCGATTTCGGTCGTCTGGGCCTGTTTGCGGTGGAGCCCGTCGGCCTCCGCCTCAAGCGCCGCCAGGACATCGCTGGCGTGGCCGAGTCCGGCGCTGGCGGTGAAAAGGAGCTTGCCGAGATCGCCGCGCGATTCAAGGATCGCCTTGCCGCCCGCTTCCAGCGTCTCGTCATCGAGCGAGAACATGCTGCTGTAAGCTTCGCGCGAGAGTCCGGCGAGCTGCGCCGAAATGGCAATTTCGCTCAGCGGCCTGCCTTCGGCATCATGCAGCGAATTGCTGCGGCTTTTGGTGCGGGAAACGGCAAGCGCCTGCCCCTCGAATTCGAGCAGCCCGCCGATGCGCATCGAGCTATAGTCGTGCTGGAAATTATACCGACTACGCTCCTCGATGCCGAAGAGCAGATCAAGGTAGGCCGAAAGCGCCGTCGACTTGCCGGCCTCGTTCAGCCCGAAAACGATATGCAGATCGGGCCCTGAAACAGGCTTCTCCCCGAAATCGATCGCCTTATCGGTAAACTTGCCGTAGCGGGTCAGATCGAGGCGCCGCAATCTCATCGCGTCGCACCTGCCTTGAGCCTCGCCGTGACCAGGTCGACGCCTCCGGCAAGCACATCGTCGAGAAACCGTTCCAGCCCCGCTTCATCCTTGCCGGCGAAACCCCTCGCATCGGGGGGCAGGTCCGCGATCGTCTTTAACACGAATTCCCGCGCTTCGGATCGAAATGCTTCTGACCCCGCATTGGCGCGCATGGACTCTGCGAGCTCCAAGGTGGGATCGGCAACGTTGCCCGAATCTCTGAGAACGGGCGCCGAAAGATCAAGATCCAGCCTCTCCACCCAGGTGTCGCCCACCTGCTCAGCCGCCTGCTCGGCTTCCGCGACAGCCAGGTCTCGGTCGCGCATCAGCGACCATGAAAGGGCGGACGTGCCGACCAAACCAAGGCGGGCAACAAGGTAGCGCGATCTGGCCTGCATTCGGGCTTGTTCCAGCCCTGCCCGGATGCGGATGACAGCCTCGCTCCATTCGGACGTCCCCGTCAGATCGACACTCACGCGCTCGAATTGCGCGACACTGGTGAGCCGCTCCTCGATGTCGACGGAGCGATCGTCGCGAACGGTGACCAGCGTGACCGATTTCTCGCCCGCCTCATTGATGTCCCTCCCCTGAGGGATTCCCGGCATCACCAACGTGCTCGCGCCGGAATGGACCTGGCGAACGTGGATATGGCCAAGCGCCCAATAGTCAAAGCCGTGGCCGTGAAGATCGGCGACGCTGCAAGGTGCATAGACGTCATGGCCTGGGGAGCCGGCCAGGCTCGTATGCATGATGCCGATATTGGCAGCTCCCTTCTGGGGGCCAGCATATTTGGGCAGCAGGCTTTCGGGCGCCTTCGGACTGGCGAAGCTCAGTCCATGGAACGCAACATCCAACCCAGACCCAGGCTGCACCACGGATTGGCTGCGGCCGCCAAAGATGGTCACCGTGTCTGGCAAGACGAGCTGCTTGGTAATCCGCGACATGGCGTCGTGATTGCCGCGGATCATGTAGACCCTGACACCGGCTTGGTGGAGGCGCGTCATTTGGGAGGCGAAAAAGCGTGCCGTTTTCATCGAGGTCTGGTCGCCGTCGTAAAGATCGCCGGCGATCACAAGCGCATCGACCCGCTCCGCTAGGCACAGATCCACGATCGCGGTGAATGCCTGACGGCTGGCATCTCCGACCAGCTCGGCGAGCTCCGGATTGCGCAGCGCAAGGGAGCGCAGTGGCGAGTCGAGATGGATGTCGGCCGTATGAACAAATCGAAATGCCATTCCAAGGACTCTCCAGGCCTGAACGAAAAGCTCAGGCAAAATGCTGGCCCTAAGTCAATCTAGCTAGCCGGGCCGTGATGGCGCACGGTGAAGACAGCTTGGATCTCGGTATCAAAGTCCGGCAGCGTTCCGCAACAGTCCCCGTGACTGAGGTCACGAAATTAGGGTCGGACCGCCCCTTTCTGACGGTGCATTCGCTTCCCTCCCCTCTTTCTTGGCCGACCCAACTATCGCGTGGATAAACAACGCGATTGTATTCGCGTGACCGGCAAGACCCTTTTATATCCTGAAAAAATTGATAGTCTGCATGTGGGGGCTGGGGTCAATGCAATCTGTTGATAGTTCAGAGTTAGTAACAAATGATGATGCGGTAGCCGAACGCTCGACGGCCCCGAGCATAATCGCCGACGTCGCATCCAGCTTCACTTATGCATCCTATCAGAACGCAATTCCGGTAATCCGGTCTATCCGACTGGATAACGACACCGCCGGCAGCCTGGAGAGTTGCCGCCTGGAACTCACGTCATCGCCGTCGTTTCTGAGACCGAAGACTTGGGCAGTTGACCGTCTCGTTCCTGGCGATAGGCTTCAACTGAGCGACCGCAAGGTCGAGTTCGATTCCGCATATCTTGCTGGCCTGAACGAGGCCGAGCGCGGCGAAATCACCTTGCGCCTTTCCGCGGCTGGTGAGGTCCTGGACGAACGGCGCCTGACCGTCCGGCTGCTTGCGCGCGACGAGTGGGGCGGCGTCGCCGACATGGCGCAATTGCTGCCGGCTTTCGTCATGCCCAATGACCCTGGCGTTGCACCGATCCTGAGGGCGGCGGCAGATCGGCTTGCCGCGCACGGGCATCCCAGCGGCCTTGATGGCTATCAATCGCAAAACCCACAGCGGGCATACATGTTGGCTGCGGCCGTCTATTCTGCGATCACCGGCATGGGGCTGCACTATGCCGAACCTCCGGCGAGCTTCGAGAGCCGAGGGCAAAAGGTCAGGCGTCCCACGACGATCGCCGAGGAACGCCTGGCGACCTGCTTGGACACTTCACTTTTGTTTGCCGCTACTCTGGAAGCTGCCGGTCTGCACCCGACCGTGCTGATGTTTGACGGGCATGCAGCTGTCGGCGTCTGGCTGGCCAAGCGAACCTTCGCCAACGCCGTGGAAACGGACCAGATGGAGGTCCGCAAGGCGCTTGCGTCCCGCGAATTCATCGCGTTTGAAACCACAGGCGTCACTCACCGACCCGCGCTCACATTCGAGGCGGCGCAGAATGCGCTCGGTATCCGGCTCGCAGAAGAACAGGCGCATGCATTCGTTGCGGCCATCGACGTCAGGCGATCGCGCAGCGGCGGTATAACGCCTCTCGCTTCGCATGAGCCTATCCGGCGCAATGCCGCCGAGGAGGAGCCATCTGCGGCCGTCGTGGCACTGCCGCTCCCCGCGGCACCAGCAATTGGCGCGATGCCAGTGGAGGTCGTTGAGATAAAGCCTACCACAGCCGCTGGTCGCATAGACCGCTGGCAGAAGAAGCTGCTCGACCTGACGCTCAGGAATCGCCTGCTCAATTTCCCCGATTCAAAAAAGACGATCCCGTTCTTGTGTACCGACGTCGCCTATCTCGAGGACAGGCTGGCGAATGGTGCTGCCGTGCGCCTCATTTCCTTGCCCGAGCAGAACCCTTTGGGGGAGCGAGATGCGGAGCTCTATCGCGATGTCCATGGTCGCGATCTGCAACGCGGTTTTGCCGCGGAAGCGCTGCTCAGGGATGAGCTTGCCTCAACGTTGGACGTCCGTCAGCTTGAGGCCAGATTGATCGATCTCTACCGTCAGGTGCGCAATGACTTCGCCGAGGGTGGAGCAAACACGCTGTTCCTGGCCGTGGGTTTTCTTCGCTGGAAGAAAAAGCCCGAAGATGAACGCAGTTATCGGGCACCGCTTCTCCTGGTGCCGGTCCGGCTAGAAAGACGGAGCGCGAGCTCGCGCTTCACGATCCGCTTCCATGAAGACGAGCCGCGGTTCAACGCCACCCTTCTCCAGTTCCTGGAGCGGGAGTTCGAACTTCGCCTTCCGCAGTTCGCCGGCGATCTGCCGCTCGACGACAGCGGGATCGATGTGCCGCGCATCTTATCCTCCATGCGACAGGCGGTCCGCGATGTTCCTGGAATGGAGGTCATCGACGAAACCGCCTTGTCGACATTCTCCTTCGCAAAGTTCCTGATGTGGAAGGATCTTGTCGAGCGAACCGATGCACTGCGACAGAACAGGGTCGTTCGCCATCTTATCGACACGCCCGAGCAGGCGTTCGAGAGCTGGGGTGGTCAGTCAGCCTTTCGTGATGAGGCCGAGCTGGACCGCGCTTACGAACCTTCCGCAATCATAAGCCTCCTTCCCCTCGATTCATCGCAGACCGCCGCCAGCCTGGCGGCAGCCGAGGGGTGCGACTTCGTGATCGTCGGGCCGCCCGGGACGGGAAAAAGCCAGACGATCGCCAACATGATCGCCAACTGTCTGGGCGTAGGCAAGACCGTCCTGTTCGTGGCGGAAAAGACGGCCGCACTTGATGTCGTCTACCGCCGGCTGCGTGAGCATGGACTTGGAAACCACTGCATCGAGCTGCACTCGAACAAGGCCGATCGGAGACGTTTTCTGACGCAACTGAAGGCTTCGTGGGAGCACGGAGGTAACGCCGATGCGTCTCAATGGATCGCAGTCAACGAGCGGCTTCGCCTGCGTCGGGATGAATTGAATGCCTATGTCGAGGCGCTTCACAAACGGTATCCAAACGGATGGACGCCCTATTTGGCGTTGGGCATAGCGCTGAAGTCGAACGACCAAGCTGCGCCGACATTCGCGTGGCAGTCGTCCGATGGGCACGATGCGCAAACTCTTCTTGACCTGGAGGAGCTGGCCGCGCAGGTCGGCCTGGTGTTCGCGTCGGTCGAACGTCAGCCAGCGTTGGATCTGATCGATGTCGGAGAGTGGAGCAGCGATTGGCAACTAAGGTTGCTGGCCGCCGCGACGTCCCTGCACTCGGCCATCGGGCAATTGACGGCATCGATACGGGATTACCAGTCCAGTCTCGGTCTCTCGCCTAATGAGACGTTCTCGCATACGGAACTCCAGTCGCTCACAGGCCTGGCACAGGTTCTGGCTCAAACGCGGAACCGCGATATCTCGATTGCGTATGACCGGGATTTCTCGACCTTCGGCGAAGCACTTGCCAAGCTGGAACGCGCGATCGGGGGTTATCGCGAGACCGAGCGCAGCCTCTCCGGCGCCTATGAGGTCGCGACCGTCCGTGACCTCGACTTGGATGTCCTGGACCGCCAATGGCGTGAGGCGACAGAATCGTTTTGGCCGAGATCGGCCATCGGCAAGCGCAAGATTCAGAAACTGCTTCAAAGCCGCACGCAGCGTGGCGCCGCGGACCCCGGCAGGGACCTTTCTCTGCTCCGCCGGATGAGGGAGTTTCTGGCCGCAATTGACCAAAGCTCGCTGGCAGGCAAGCCGCTACCGATCGAAGGTCTGACAACGGACGTGGCGGCTGTCGCGAGCATACTCGATTCCGCCCGCCGTCTCCGCGCGGCACTTCGCATTCCTGGACGCAGTCAGGACGAATTTCGGGCCGTCGTTCGCTCCGTCGCACCAAGTCTGCGTGGCACCCTTGAAAACGACCGACTGCGCGAGGCGGGCGACCGGTTGCTGGCAGCCGCCAAGCAGTTCGGCGCCGCGCGATCGGCATTCGGCGAGGTTTCGGCACGGGAGATTCCAGATCCTGCGGATGGTTCTAGCCTCAAAACGCTCAGAGCCAAGCTGATTGAGCTAGCGGATGCTCGAAACCTGCTGCGCAACTGGTCGGAATGGTGCCGGGTGAAGAGGCAGGCGATCCAACAAAATCTGGCACCCCTGGTAGAGCAGATCGAGACGGGAGCGATAGGCCCGGACCAGGCGCGACCGGCGTTCCGCGTGGGCTACGCAAGATGGTGGCTGCCGAAGGTTCTCGATGGGGACGCGGTACTACGAAACTTCCGCAGGTTCCAACACGAGAACGCGATCACGGAATTTCGCGAGATCGACGATCTTGTGCGCACACAAGCCACCCAGCGCGTGGTCAGCGCGCTCGCGCATGGGCTTCCTTCGGTACAAAGCGTGTCGCGCAATTCCGAACTCGGGTTGTTGCGGCACCAGATGGAGCTCCAGCGGCCAAGTCAATCCATCCGGGACATGATCGGTAAGATGCCTGAGAGCTTTGCCAAGCTTGCGCCCTGCATGTTGATGTCGCCGCTATCGATTGCCCAGTACCTTCCTCCAAACCAGGCCTTGTTCGATGTGGTGATCTTTGACGAAGCTTCGCAGATCACCACCTGGGATGCAGTTGGAGCCATAGCCAGGGCGCGACAGACCATTATTGTCGGCGATCCCAAGCAGCTGCCGCCGACCAATTTCTTCGGCCGCAACGAGGACGACGAGGAGATCGCCGACCACGAAAAGGACTTGGAAAGCATTCTCGATGAGGCAAGGGCGTCCGGAATTCCGGTGCGCGATCTCAGATGGCACTATCGCAGCCGCAGTGAGTCGCTGATTGCGTTCTCGAATTATCATTACTACCGCAATCGTCTGGTTACGTTCCCCTCGCCGGCGGTCGATGATCGCGCGGTGCGGCTGCACCGGGTGCCTGACGGCATCTACGACCGCGGCAAGAGCCGTACCAACAAGATCGAGGCCATGGCGGTCGTCGGCGAAGCCGTCAGTCGCATGAAGGGCTGGCTGGCGTTGCCGGAGAACGGCCGGCCGACGCTCGGCGTAATCACATTCAACGCGCAGCAGCAATCGCTGATCCTGGACCTTTTCGATGCCGCGCGCCGGGATCATCCGGAACTCGAATGGTTCTTTGCCGAAGACCGGGTCGAGCCCGCGATCGTGAAGAACCTCGAAAACGTCCAGGGTGATGAGAGGGATGTTATCCTGTTCTCGATCACGTTCTACAAGGATGGCTCCGGAAAGCCCCCGGCGATGGACTTCGGGGCTCTCAACCGAGATGGCGGCGAGCGGCGCCTCAACGTGGCGGTGACACGTGCGCGACAGGAACTTATCATCTTCTCCGGTTTTACCGCGGACCAGATTGATCCGTCGCGAAGCAAGGCGATCGCAGTCCAACACCTGAAGACATTCCTCGACTACGCCGAACGCGGCCCGATCGCTTTGCCTGCTCAGGATCTTGGATCTGTCGGCGGTTTCGATTCGCCGTTCGAGGAGGCAGTTGCCGAGCAACTGGAGCGGCGCGGATGGATCGTAGTCCCGCAAGTCGGGATTTCGGATTTCCGGATCGATCTGGGCGTCCGCCACCCGGATCTTGCAGGAGCTTATCTGGCCGGTGTGGAATGTGATGGGGCTACCTATCATCGATCGGCGACAGCAAGGGATCGCGACAAGGTTCGCGAGCAGGTGCTGACCGGGCTAGGCTGGGCGATCTTGCGCGTCTGGTCGACCGACTGGTGGTTCGACGCGAACGGTTGCGCCGAACGTCTCCACGCAAGCCTGGAGATGCTGCTCGAGGAAAGTCGAGCACGTCGGTCGAGCGAAACCACGCAAGAGGTGACGATACGCTGGGAAATGGGCCAGCAAATCGAGCCGACAGCCGAGACCGTGGACCAGACACCGCCAGTGGTCGAGGAGCTCCCGCCCGTTCGGAATACTTCCAATTTCGAGCTCGTTTCGGCGAATGCTCCAACAGTTCCCGAGCCTTCGGACTTTCCAGAATTTTCAACGATGGCGGGCCAGCCGGTACAAGGCAGTGGCGAGAAAGGGCGTTACCGGGTGACCAACCTCACGGCCTTCCGGGCAGACCCCGAGCAATTCTTCGAGTTCAGCTACAGGACCACGCTGCAGGGCATGGTCGATGCCATCATGGAGACCGAAAGCCCGGTGCGAGCAGACGTTCTCGCCCAACGCATCGCGCGGGCCCATGGGTGGCTTCGCACGGGTGGCCGTATCCGCGAGAGGATCGACCTGCATCTGCGGGACTTGGATCGCACACAGGAATCGAGCGGCGAATTCATTTGGAAGAAAGGCCTGGTCTCGGACTCGGTGCCGTATCGCCAACCGGCAAGTGAGGAGGCTCGACGCTCTATTGCCGACCTGCCGCTGGCCGAACTCGCCTCGGTGGTGATTGAGAATCCCGAACTTCTGGAAATGCCCGACCCAGCACGCGACTTGGCACGCATTCTTGGAGTAGAGCGCCTTGCTGCGGTTTCTCGTGCGCGACTGCTCGAGGCAATTGCCAAGGCAAGGCAGATCTTAGTTCAGATCGAATAGCGATCAAAAGCCGTTGTTGTGATCGAATCGCGTGTCAACGCGCGCGCGAAGTTCGTGACTGACCGACCGGAGAAAGGCGTAGCAGCCTCAGCCCGGTGTATAAATATTGAGAAATCATTTGGGGATTTTTGCTGTGGCGGTACAAATCGCGGATCTGACTCTGGACGAGGTTGTTCAGCATCTGGTGACAGGCGCTGCTCTGCATGTATCAGGTGCGAGCGCCTTCTCGCTTCCTCTGGAAGACAGTCGCACCTTGCTTGCCTTTTACAACCAGAATCGGCAGGCCTACTGGAACCCCGACAAGGACACCAACATCCTGGACGGCGAGATCGATCGCTTGCTGGACGCATTGGACAAACCCTCCAAAGTGACCGCTCCGATGACGCGCCAGGCAAGCCAACAACAACGCTGGCAGTTGGTGGCGATTACGGCGCATCGTTTCCGCGGTCTTCACCGCCATTGTATTGACAACGGCGCGGACCCGAAGCCCTTCACGCTTGATCTTTCGCGCCATGCGACACTCTTTCGAGGTTTCAACGGCGCGGGCAAAACTTCGCTGATCAGCGCCGTTTGCTGGTGCTTGACGGGTTATGGGCATCGCTCTCAAGGCCTCCCCTCGCCCTTGCACATACCCATCACGGTTCAGATCGCCCCCGATGAAGACATCGAAGGCCCGAAGGCTTCGTTCGAGCTGCCGCCGATAGTCCCGATTCCGACGGAAAAGGAGCTTCTGGCTGTCGATGGACAACCGCAGGTCGATACGTGGGTGCGCCTGAAGTTCCGGTCTTTGGTCGACGGAAGCGAAGTAGAAGTTGAACGGCGCCTCGAACGAGACGGCAAGAAGGCCTTCAAGACGACCGCCATCGGACTGGACAAGCTTGGATTGTCGGAGCTGGCGCTCCAGGTCGGCACATTGATGCCCGGGATTGCCGCAGCGACCCGTTTCGATGACAAGACGACACTCTCGCAGGCGGTATCGACCCTGACCGGCTTGCGGCCATTGACCCATTTCGGGATCCGAAGCGGTCGCCTCTACGAGCGTTTGACAGGGAAGTACTCCAAACAAGCCACCGAGGACAAGGAGCGCTGCGAGAGCGACGGCGCCAAACAGGTGACGACGCTGAGTGATCTTCTCAAGGACGGCGAGGGACTGCCGGACTTGAGCTGCGTAGCGGCGCCCAAGGAGGCCGCCCCGGATGAGTGGAAGATCGGTCTCAAGCGAGCCGAGGAAATATTGAAGGCGGCCGAGGATCAATCTGCTGCAGGTGCCCGATTGATTCTTGGAACACTTCCTCGGCTGACGAATGACAACGAGATCAAGCGCTTCGACGAAGCCATCAAGGCGGCGGAGAATTGCTTCAGTAGCGCCGCGCTCAGGGGCCTGCCTTCAATGCAGCTCGCGCAGAGTCTTGGCGAGCTGAGCGAGGAGGATCTGAACGACGCCGAAGCCGTATTGCAGGACATCGGGCGCGAGGCGGCGGCTATCGTAGCGCAGCTTTCACACGCCGAGCGCGCCGATCGGCTTCGTCTCTATGGCCTCGTGGCGAGGTGGCACGATGCGGCTCATCCGGGTCATGCATTCGTCACCTGCCCTGTTTGCGAGCGCGATCTCCTGCAGCCCGGTGCAATTCCGACCGACGCCCTGCTAGACAAGTCGGTGGTGCAGGCGCTGGAGGACGCCCGCAAGGCCGACGCAGCGATGTTGAAGACATCGGCGGAGTGGGAGCGGGACACCAAAAAGGGTCTACGCGATCGGCTACCTGAAAAGCTGCGCCGGTTCGTCGACGACAACGTCCCTGACGATTTGGCTTCAGTATACGGCGCAGCCTTGTCGAAGGAGGTCTTCCAGCTTGCCGATTTTCCGCAGGCTTTGAAGCCAATGGCAATAGCCGTCGCCTCCCTTTGCGCCGCGGCTTGGAAAGACGCTCCCGAGCGCGAGCCGCTGCCCGGCATCAATCTTCCGTCCGAGATTCCCGACAATGAAAACCTGCGCGCCGCGATGCGTGGCGTGCGACGGGCAATGGCACTCTCCCGCTATCGCGTCGCGCGTGCCGAGTTCGCGCGAGGCGCTGTTTTCAAAGTGATGCGAACCGAAGCTGATGAAACTGCGCTCCCAGCCAACGAACGGACCGTCCACGGGCAACTAGCCATCCTGAAGGCTTACCTCGATGCGGCAACCGATTTCGCAGGTATTCGCCGCCAGTTGGGGCAGATCAAGGATACTTGCGAGAAGTGGGCCAAGGCCCGAACGCGGATCGATAGGTTAGCGCGGGCTGCCAAAGCCGTCGAGCCGTTCAAGAGTTTTCCAGAACTCGTTCATAATCAGGTCGCCGGCCTGCTCACGGACCTACAGGAGAAGGCGACGTCTTGGTCGCAACGCATGTACAAGGCTCATTTCGTTCAAGCGCCGGAATATGCGGGACTGGACCCCGCCAAGAGCGATGGCTTCACGTTTCTTGCGGCCCATGGCAAGCACTTGGTCGAGGCTCATCATGTGATGAACGCCTCGGCACTGCGGGCTTTCCTCTCCGCCTTCGTCCTGGCGCTTTGGCAGCAGGTCTGGTCCCGATCGGGCGGCATTTCCACCATACTCATGGACGATCCGCAGGACTTGCTCGACCCTGGGAACGTCGCCAACCTTGCCGCCACAGTGCCAGCGTTGATCGCCGAGGGAATGAATCCGATCATTGTCAGCAATGATTTCGGCTTCATCCCCACAATCGAAGCATTCGTCGCCGCCGACAAGCGCGTGGTGGGACAGCAGCGAACTGAAACTTGGGAATTCTCGGCTATCTCAACCTCGAAATGCACCGTGAGCCTTGCCCCGGTTGTCGACGAGGTTCGTGTTCGGTGCGAGCACTGGCAAAAAACGGATCCAAACGACACCGGCCTCGCCCGCGAATTCGTCTATCTTGTTCGCGTGCGCATCGAGATCAAGCTGTGGGATCTGCTCGCCTCGGATCCAGCGGTTCTGCATGACCCGACAATGAGCGATCTGCTCCATAAGATCGCCAACGCTCGCAACCGCGGCGAACGTCCATTCAACGAAGAACCATTCCGACGACTGCTTGAGCTGCCAGCACTAAAGCCAGGCGCCTCTTTCAAAGAGGTCATCAATAAGGCTCACCACGGTCGCGCCGATCAGATCACGCCCGTCGAGGCCGAAATCGTCAGGCAGGCCTACGAAGACGTTTTCTCGGCAATCGACGCATGCTGGCTCGCCTACGCAAGATTCATGGGCAGGCTACCGCCAAAGGAGGCTCTGGCGGAAGCCCAGAAGGCCACTCCGGACATGAAGCTGGTCGCGCTTCGCAGCACACCAATCTCCGTTGTCGGCCGGTTGGCCGCCCGCGCGGCCGGGGCCCCGCTCACGACAATCGACCAGGCGATGGAGCGACTGGATCTCGCGTCACTCGGTGACGTCTCGCTGTTCACCCTGAGGGCGCCGACGCTGGGCATGGTCGCCTTCCCAGGTCAGACCCTCATCGTATCTGCAACGGCCGAGGTGAAGAATGGTGACCTCGCGATCGTTCGCACCGCCGGCAAGACATACGCGCGGAGAATCGGGCTCGATAAATCGGATCGCGCCCGGATTGCACTAGAGACGATGCCATCGACAAACCCGCGCACTCCGCCGACCCACTTCATTCAGCGCAGCGGCGCGCATCTTGGCAAGGTGATCGGGGTGCTGTTCGATGAGACCACGGTTGCGAAGTCGCAGGACGAGGCGGTCGAAACCGAACGCTCGCCCATCCTCGAACAGGTAGTCGCTGCCGCGGGCGTTGTGGGCGACAGCGCTTTCCCCGTTGCGCTCGACGCGGGCTATGTCCTGCTGGGGGTCGCTCCAGACCTGGCGCTACTCGACGGGCGCATCTTGGCAGTCGTTACCAGAGCCGACGAGTTTTCGAGCGAGCACTTTGCCTATCTCAAACGGCTCGGAAAGGTCATGCCTGGTTCGCAGACCGTCTATTATCTTGAGAATGTTGGTCAGACTGGCGAGGGGGAATTTGTACAGTTTCCGGTCAGTGGAGTATCGCCGACCGCCGGTATCCCGGTTGTCGAACAGACATGGAAGGTTCTCGGGACGCTTTTCTAGCCACCGACCCTGGCCCTCATCTGGAATCTCGACACAAGGGCACACGGGTGAAGGCCACCTGCATCGGGCCGGACAAGATCTTCCATCGCTGTCAGATCCAAATTGGACTCCCTGCCCACCAGCGATGCAGGCGCTGCGATTGACCGCGGTGGTTTCAACCCGCCAGGCGTCGAGGCAAGCGGCTACCGGGAAGGAGAGATGCCGGACGACGACCAGGCCGAGTTGGTTGTGAGCATCGGCTGTGCCGTTTGCATTTTCCTGATCGGTCGTAAGCCGGAGCAGCAACTGAGGTGCACTGCCTAATGAAATGAACTGCCATAGATGTGAGTTTTTGCTACTGGAATATCGACGAGACAGGACCCCAGCCGGAAATAGGGAGTGCATTTCGGCGGAGTGTGGGCCCGGTCTTCCGACCAGATCGAGATTATCACTAGCCAACCTTTGTGCGTGGTTTGACGTGATCGACTAACAATTCGACGTGGCTTCGGTTGCCTGATGTCAGTTCGTGAAGGCCATGGACCTCTGCGTACAAAGTTCGGCTCGGATCGCGCCGAGCTTGTGTATGGGCAGCAGTCTGATGGCAGTCTGGTGCACATCTCAATGGCCGTCCGCGGGCTCGGATGCGATTGCGTCTGCCCCGGGATGTGCGGAGGTCGCCTGGTAGCCAAGACGTTGGCAGAGACGCCACATTTCGCGCACCATCATCGCGATGCCTGTGGCGGAGGGCCGGAAACGGCGCTGCACAAACTAGCCAAGCAGATCATCAAGGAACGCCTCCTCTTGTTCGTCCCGAAGCGGATCGCTAGCCATGGGAACGTCGAACGGATCCTTCCGGGTCGAGAAAGAATTGAACTCGAGTCTGCGACTCTCGAATTCCGTGACCCGCAACAGATAGTCCCTGATCTCTATGTCACCCTCGACGGACGAAAGCTGTTCGTAGAGATTGCGGTCACACACCCCTGTGACGAAGAAAAGATTCGACGCATCCGCCAACGCGGTATTGCGGCGATAGAAATTGACCTTTCGCACATACCTAGGGATGCCGCGCCTGAGGTGGTTGCCGATGCTGTAATCCGCTCGGCTCCCCGGAAATGGCTGTTCAACGAGGCGGTCGAGAATGCTGTTGTAGAGCTGCAAAAAGAAGCCACTGCAGCACTCGTCGCCGCTGCGAACAAACTGACGGCCGATGCTCGACAGAAAGCCCGCGCCTACAACATTGCTCTGGGCTCAATGCCGGAACCTCTACCCATATCGACCATCGATGTCTTGCGCGGAATCGGCCTGGACAAGCACTTCGGGATAGAGGTTGCCGGGTATGCCTGCTTCACTACGCATCCCAGCAACTGGCAAGCTATTGTTCTCGCCGATGTCCTGTACGGCAAAGGACTCGGAAAGAAGCTGCCAACAGCGATTTCAGCGACGAAGCACCTTGCAAGCAAGGGTCTTGTCCGCCCGGAATTCAGATGGATGAGCAACGACCTTGAGTCGGCCATCGCAGCGCTAGACAATCGCTTTGCGGCACCATGGAGGGCTGTGGAGTTCTATCTGAAATATCTTACCGGAGTCGGCGTCGCACTGGATTGGACGCACGGTTTCGCAATTTCGCCGGCCGTGGCTTCGTCTTGGTTCGATCAAGTCATGGAAGAGATGAGCAGGTCTTCCGCCCGAACGGGGATAGAAGAAACGGTGCGATGGCTTCTTGACCAACTGCCTGACGAAGAACGCGGCGGTATGACGGTTGAGGATTGGCTGAACATGACCAATCCGGAGACAGCTGAACCGTACGCCGCTCTGCTTGCAAGCACGCGCACAATGCAACCAGTTGAAGCCGAGTTGCGCGCCATCGTTGGCCTTTTCAATGGCACTCGCACTGACGTACGTGAACTGTTGGGCCTTCCGATTGCAAACGAATGCGATCGTCGCCTGGCTGCTGTTGCCACGAAGGAAGCGGAGAAAAAAGCCAGAGCTGCCGTGCAAGCTGAGACAATCAAAATCAATCGGCAGAAAGAGCTTGCGGAGTACGCCGAATCGGTACTCAACGACCCCGGCGCATGGCTGAGCCAGCCGCATCCTGATCTTGACGGTCGCTCGCCTTTGGAGGCCGCATATCATGGCTATCACGCCACCGGGAAGGCGCGTGAAATCCTCTCCGCGATTGAACGCCGCCAACAGGCTGACCGTGACAGCCTAGCCGAAGCAAATTTGTGGCGTCAGAAATTGCGGAAAGCGGTTGACCAGCGATTGAGCAAGGATGAGGCCGAAGCGTTCCTGAGCGACAGAGATGAGGACTACAATCGCTCGACAGCCATTATCTTCTGCCGAGACGAAGCAAGCTTTCGATCGGCCCTCCGTAAGCTAGAAATCTGGATCAACGCGTTCGGCTCTAAGCGCCACCACCCATTTTGAGATTGCAAGGCAAGCGAGCGCGCACAAAATATTCGAGGTAGGTCGGTTGAGGGCGAAGGAATATATTCGACTTAGGGCCGCTTGCCTGGCCACGGCTGCTAGTGATCCCGATCTGCAGCGGCGCCAAAGGGAGGGGGTAGAGGATAGCGCGCGCTCTATTGAGAGTGAGATTTCTGGCTTCCTAGGCGCTGTCTTGAAGGATCGCCAAAGCGTTCGCCGAACTGCCGAACAGAAGCTTCAGCCGCTCATGCTCCTGTTTGACCTGGCGCTGCTCCAAATCTGCGATATGGCGCATTTCGGATTCGAACACGCTGGCGGCCGCGTGCGGATCATTTGGCCGGATCAGCATCTTTCGAAGCGGCCACGGCCGAATGACGTGTTCTACGTTCTCGCGTCGAATCTAGCACATGCGATGCAGGCGTTTCGGTTGTTGATCTTGCACGGATTTGAAAGCCAGGCACGCGCGGCATTCCGCAATGTCGTAGAGGTTACAGACCTGTTCATTATGGTGCTGGCGGACGAGGCCACATACCGGGCCTATGTCACATCCTTTGAGGATGAGAAGGCCAGCTATCAGCACTGGAGGAAACACCTGTCGCCGGCCGTTATTCGAGCAGCGATCTCGAAGCTCGAAGCTATTGATGCCATCACGATCCCGATCGATATGACGGCAGAAGAGATACGGAGGGACAACTACGCATGGCTGTCGCGGTTTGTTCATGTCGACTATGCCGCTCATGTGGTCGCAGCACATCCTTCATATCCCGACGGAAGCATCCAGCGACTGGCGATGCTGGGCAATGTCGGTGAGATGTCGAAGGCCACGCTCGCCCATAACCTCGTGTACCTCTGGGTCAGCTTGCTCCGGCTTGAGAAGCTGCTGTTTGAGAAGCACGGCTGGGGACGACTTCGACGGGATCGCAGCCGCTCGTGGTTTCAATACCGCTGCCGTGCACTCGACAAGCTTTTTCTTGCCTATCTGCCAAGGTTCTGGGAAGAGAACCCACCGCTTGGCCTAGACTAACAGCGTGGCGCCCGCTGATGAGATTTGTCTCGGCATTGCTGCGGCCTGCCGCCGCGACACACACCGCTTGCTCATCTCAACGGCCGAACTTGCAGCCCGGAGATGGCGAGGGATGCCACTATTTGGTAAGAGCGGATATGCAGCTCACCACTAATGCGTCCACAAAGCGCACCAATCAGACTGAGGCCGGCGAACTAATTTCCATTCGCCTTGGCGGCGATCCCTATATTGGCATTGTCCTTGCCAACGAAAACAATCGGGTAGTCCTCGGGATTGTAAGCGGGTTCAAAGCGGATTTGTATGCGTTCCATCTGCAGCTAAACGGCGGCGGGAAGTGCATCTCCTTCGGCAAGGATTGGTTACTTGAACCGGATTTCGGCCCTCAGACATGGGTAGGAAATCAAGAGTTTTCGGAAACGCCTGGCGTTGTACACATAACGCCGGATAGCGCCATGATCACATTCGCGCCCCGGAGGGAGGACTGGCAACATTCGGCGTTGAGCTTTGATCTTAGGAAAGGCGAGATCGACCAATACGACTACAACACTGCAGCGCCGGTGCTCGCCTGGAGCATTTGGGAAAACGCGGCTTCACGCGACCGCAAGGGCGCAAAGCCACTCGCAAGTTTTCTGCTGAAGGCCTAGGTCCCACCAAGATATCTGAACCGACACTAGCGGACATGCTGCAGCCGGTCGATGAAGCGGCTCCAAAGATAGTTCGCCATGGTATCGGCATCCATCTGCTTGATGTTGTTCTCCCTTTCGAAATTTGAGAACCCCATCGCCATGGTGGCAGCGAAATGCAGATCGTCCGTCTCGGCCAAGTGGATGATCTCGTTGCAGCTATTGTCGGAAAAATGCTGCCCCTCGGCGTAGCAAATGTTGTCACTAGAATGCATGCCGCCAATCCGCACGCGGCAACGCGAGATACTTTTGCCATCGACGAAAACTTCCGCGAGTAGGTCAGCACTGGTTCTCATTTCGATCTCGATATGAATGCGTGGCTCGCTTGCTGCGATCTCTTTTGCGCTCTCTTCAAATAGCCTCTGTATGGTTTCGAAGCCGTGGCGGACGAACCGGCGCTTATCGATGTCGGTCGGCGCGACCTTTAGCCTACTAAACGGCGCCGGACGCGACGCCCTTGTTGGGGTCTGATCTCCGGTTGGGCCGGGGAACTGTTTGTGATCCATGTGATTGGTGAAGCCAGGAAACGAAGGCCGCGTAGGAGGTTTCGCACGGCCCTCCTGCAGCCCATCCAATAGCATTTTGCGAGCCGCCGTCTCATCGAGGTCCGCAATGCGAATCTGAACGATGGAGGTCAATAGACCCTTTGGCTCACACGATCGAACCATCACAGGCACCAGTTTGCGAGACACTCCGCGAGGATCTCCGCCAAAGGCTGCCGCCCATTCAGGTGATGCGAACTGCGACTTCAAATAGTCTGGAGACAGGACCATGATAGTCCTCGCCGCGGTCTCGGCGGCCTTTTGCATCTCGAGCACAAAGTTGGCACCGGGGCGGAAATCCCAAGCTTGAATGACGACACTGCGACCCTCCTCCTCGAGGACGTACGCGATCCACTCCGCCCAACGTTGGTCAGCACCCGTGTAGCTAATGAAAAAGTCGGTCATCCGAACTCTCGTGCAGTTAAATCAATAGGCTTCGACCTCGTCGGGCACCACTCTACCCGTGATTCTCTCTGGAACAGAGAGTCCTTTCACAGGGCCCGGTTCGCATAACCAGACGGCTGCGGTGCGATATGGCAGGTAGGTGAAGCGGCTCATCCACGGAGCGCCACCTAGAACGGTATTTCATCCTCATGCTGACGCTGTGGCTTGGGCGTAGCCTTCGCGGGAAAGGCGACGCGATTGACGATGTAGAGGTCGAGGATGTCCTTCCGCTCGATGAACATGATCTGGCTGCGTTGAGTCGCATTGAGCTTTTCCGCCAGCCAGTTGCGCGCGGCCTTGGTGATGTCGCCGCCGGCGACAATAAACGCATGGTCGACCAGGACTTTGCGATTAACCTCCGAATCAAAGATGGCGTGGCCCAGCATCATGGTTACTTGGTTGTAGATCTCGCCGATATTGACGTTGCTGCCTTTTCCCATCCCGGCAGCGTCAAGCTTGCCACGCTTGGCTTGGATGCCGAAATATAGCCAATGCATCGTCGGCAGCCGGTACTTCATCCAGACGTCTTTGCCATATTCAAGCGCCTTGTCGGCGTGTCCTGCCGGTGAAATACGCAGGAATCCAATGTGCCGGAAGAAAGGCAGCAGCACCTCCTCAATCAGCTCGTCTTCCGAGCAGCGATCGAGATAGGCCTCAAGCAGGGCGCGCCGATCGAGCTCCTCCTTCGACATCGGCCGATGCGGATTGGCATCGAGCGCCAAAACTGTCTTTGTTCCTAGGTGCCTGAGATAGCATTTGCGATCCTCAGCGTAGAACGCTTCGAAGCCTTCTCGACGCAGTGCATCGTTCAGCATGGAAAGCGCCTTTGGACGATTGGCGGCCTCGTTGCGGGCATCCTCCTGGTCCATCAACCTCGCGATGACGGCCAAGAAGGTCATAGGCACCATGTTTGCGCCGCTCACCGGACCCTCTAGGATGTCGCGAAGTCTATCTGCAACCCAGTACATGCGGGTCGAACCGTCATGCACATAATCGGTGTCGCAATCCTCAAAGAACTCCGTAAGGGCGCTGCTGCTGCGATAGACGAACACCGACTCCGGCGCCTCGAAGTTGCCGCAGATCAGGTTGCCGAGCTCTTTCAGGGTGCGGGGTTTAAACTGCATGTCATGCCGCCGCTTCGGGTTTGACGAGTGTGATGCCATCCTGAGGGTAAAGCTGCGTGAATCGTGAACAGTCTCGGCACCATTCGGCAGCCATCGGCGACAACCATGTAGTTAGTTGCAGGATTGCCTCGTAATGCTTGGGCAATGACCAGTAGAGAATCGGCTCATGATGCGCGATCCGGTTTCGCAACGTGCGGATCGGGGCAAGAGGCTTGGAGAATGCCTTGCGGGTCAGGCCTTTGCCGTCTTCACGCCGGGCAATGTCTTTCAGGGTCTTTTGCCAGAGGTCTTCGTACTCCTTGCCGAGCAAGGCGGTCCAATAACCGAAGGTCAAGGCGGCCACGACGCGGCCGGGGGTCTCCTCCTTCTTGGCATCCTCAATATCTTGGCGTGCCTTGGCGAGCATCTCGGCCTGCACCGGGTTTGCCTGGTAGGCCTGAAGGCCATACCAGTTATCTCCATGGGTACCTGCCATTACCTGATGGATACGGTTGCGCAGAGCCACCTCAAGCATATGCAGGGGGGTATAGAGGCTCTCACAGAGGGCCGCGTTGAGGGTATAGAGCTCTATGGCCCTATTGCGGTCGCCGCCGGCCCAACCCAAGTATGTACCGAACCTGTCTGCGGAAAGGGTGTCCTCTAGGGAGGGGTAAAGGGGTGCCTGCTTGTCCATAGTCACTCTGGGGTGTCACTCTGGGGTTGATTCTTCCCCCACCCTTGGCTATATTGCGGTTGTAAACCCCGGTACCGTCTCTGCCCTAGGCATGCGGCCGGGGTGACCCTTTTCTAGGGGTAGGCATGGGTAAGACCTGTGGCCTACCCCTTTGCCTTAGTGCGCTTGCCCCTGGGCGTCTCGGCCTTCTTCCTAGCCTCCTCCCTCTCCTCACGCTCTTTAGCGAAGTCAGGCTCAAGAGCTTGGATCTTGGCAATGAGCCCATCGAGGACATAGGTGTTGGCGCCCCAGTCACCCTGGCTGGTTCTATGCTGCTCCCGCTTGATGAACCCTGCCTTCTCCAGGGTCTGCATGTTGGCCTTTACCGTGGAAGCCTTGATGCCGATCCGGTCGGCCAATTGTTGCTTAGTCGGGAAGGGGTCGCGGCCGGGGATGCGTAGGTACTCAATCAGCTGCACCAGAATGCAGAACTGGGTGGTGTTGATGCCCAGGCGGCGCTGTGCACGGACCATGATGCTCGGGATGGCAGCATAGCCGTACAGCTTGACCTTCTTGCCCCAGATCTTCTCGAAATTGCCAGCGGGGGTTTCTTCCGCCGGGGTGGGAAAGGGAACGACTGTAGTGGATGTGGTCATCGGGATACTCGGGTTGGTTGCTTGACCCGAGAGATAAGGGAGACTGCCGTACTGGCGCAATGGGTCTGGCAGCTCGGGGTGAGCGATATTTCTAGCTGACCGTCCTACCCTGCTTCCGCTGCTACCGAATAGCCCTGCTTCCGTTATGCTATTTGGTGGCTAGGTTACGAGACCCACCTGGGTCGATATTTCAGCCCACAGTGGGCTATGCTTCTCACCCTCCCGCCCAGCCATATCCCACCGTATGGGCCTGCCGGAGGCCTCTTAAATCGTCGGCGCGCTCGATTTTTGCCGCGGCGGCGACAGCCAAGCTAGGACAATTCCTTGTCTAGGCCGACGTGCGCAAGGCCTGCCCAGTACCGTCACGTTTGGCGGCCTCAATTGCCTGTCGTGTGGCGCGCGGGCCGATCCAGGAACGAATGGCGGCCTCCTTGGCGATTATGTTGCCTTAGGCTTCAAACATCGTGCTGCTGATTGCCCCGGTCATCTCGGGGAAGTCGCAGTATGCACGTGGGAAAGAATAGAGGCAATGCTGCTCCCCGCGACAACGTGCACGGTGTCACGGACCACAAACTTCTAGCCTCCGCCGCGCTAGGCGCTTGAGGCGATCTCCGGTGGACTGCCGAGATACCCATAGCAAAGGCTCTTCGCGCTCCATCTCTACTCAACCTGTTCGTCATCCCGATCGGAAAACCCGGGCATGATGTCGCCTGCCAGCAGCTTCTCCTTCGACAGGAGCCCGGCGTCCTCGAGCGCCTCGAAATTCCGGCAGCTGGCGCAGCGTGTCGAGCCCGAACTGCGACAGGAAATTTTTCGTCGTCACATAGGTGTAGGGCGCGCCCGGCCGCGGGCTGCGCGGCCCCGAGGCGATGAGGTCCTGCGCGCGCAGCACGCCGATCAGGTCGCGCGACACCTCCTTGCCGAAGAAGGAAGACAGATCGCCCCGGGTAATCGGCTGGAAATAAGCGATGCACATCAGCACGAGCGCCTCCGACTGCGTCAGCTCTTTTGCCCCCTGCCCCGCTGGCGTGCCGAAGGCGGCGTGGATGACATCGCCAAAGACCTTTTTGGTCCGGTGCTGCCAGCCGCCGGCGACCGCGACCAGCTCATAGGGGCGACCGGCGAGCTCGGAGCGGATGTCGTCGATGACCAGCTCGAGATTGCAGTTTCTTCCCACCACCCGCGCCAGCACCTCGCGCGGCACAGGCTCATTTGCCGCAAAGATCACGGCTTCGACGCGGCCCATCCACTCGCGCCAGCGCAGTTCTGGCGGCAGGTGCTCGAGCTCGGTGTCCAGCAGTGCCGGCTGCTCGTCAGGCTCGCGGCGAACGGAGGCTTGGCTCATCGGCTACAGCCCAAACAGCCGGATGTGGGACGGCCGGAGAGCTCACGCACCGCCTCGAGCTGCTGCAGCCGCTCGAACAAGCGCCGCACCGCAAAGCGCGACAGATTTTTCGTCGTCAGCGATCCGGCGACGGCATCTTCATTGAGCAGCAAAAGGATCACGTCGCCAGCGCCCTTGGCGCGCAGTCTTGGCGCCACCGCCAGGAGTTTTTCGGCGCGGCGAGACAGCTCGCTGGCCAGCCGGCAGGCATCGGCCGCCGCTTGCACCAGCGCGACGCAGACCGCCCGCTCAAAACCTTTTTCGCCGGGTCGGATGCGCTTGCCGCCGCCGCCCTCGGTGCGAAATGCTGGGCCAAAGGCCTGCGCCATCAGCAGCGGCAGCGGCCGCGGCCAGCGCAGGCCTTGCGCCAGCACCAGGTCGGCAAGCCACCAGCCAAGCAGTTCGGCATCGGGGCGCATGGCGGCGACGCGGGCGACGATTGCCGCGGCGGCGAACGGCGCCGGCCGCTGCGACCCCGCCAGATCGTCGATTTGCCCGCAGAGCTCGGCGAGCGCCGCGTCGTCCCAGGCGAGCCCGAGCATCTCGGTCCCTTTTGCCAGCCGATCGGCGCTGACCGTCGGCGGCTGCAGCGCCAGCTGACGCCAGGCCCCAAAAATAGCGCCGGCGGGACCGGGATCGGCGCCGGCCGGGCAAAGCTGCCAGGCGTCGCGCAGGGCGGCTTCATCCTCGGCGCGGCCGGCCAGCCGCATGCTGGCGG
>LM655197.1:10079-47814 GCA_000824825.2 Mesorhizobium sp. ORS 3324 | reverse complement strand
ACGCCCAGTCCGTCGGCCTTGACTCGGACCTTGACGTTCGCGTCCACAACCCGCTTCACGGGCACAAGGATCTTCATTTCCTGTCACCTCTCCTGAGATAGTCGAGCGCGCTATAGCAGTGTGCGCCTGGTCAGAGTTGTCGAAAGCCGACATTCCGCACGGAATATCCGTCCAGTGTGGTGGCGTTTCCGTAGTGGTGGCGGTCCGGCGCGTCAATATGTGCGACGCACTCAAATCGGTTCAATCCTGACCGGGAGCAGCGCCTCGGCCCCATTGCGGCGTCGGCTGCGCCGAGCCGGGCGCGTTGCCGGTGGGCTCGACGGGGATGGGCACCGGCTGGACCGTCGGCGCGGGATCCGGCTCGCCGTCGGCGCCGGCAAGCAGCGGCACGCCGCGGCTGCGCAGCACCAAGACGAGCACGGCGCCGGCGATGATGCCGCCGATATGGCAGGCCCAGGAGATCTGGTCCTCGCCGCCAGCGGCAAACATCACGACCTGGAACAGGATCCAGAGGATCAGCGGGATGAAGGCCGGGATGCGCAACGGAATCCGGGCAAAGGCGAGCACCCAGACCTTAACCCTCGGATAGAGGATCAGATAGGCGGCGACGACGCCGGCGATGGCGCCGGAGGCGCCGATCAGCGGCACTTGCGAATCCGAAGCCACCAAACCTTGAAAGAAGGCGCCCGCAGCCGCGCAGGCGAGATAGAAGATCAGGTAGCGGATATGGCCGAGCGCATCCTCGACATTGTCGCCGAACACCCACAGGAACAGCATGTTGCCGCCGAGATGGAAGATGTCGGCATGCAGGAAGGAATAGGTGAGATAGCTGAGGCTCTCGGGGATGACGACGAATTCGGGCGACAGCTCGACCTTGTCGTGGACCACCGACGGGATGAAGCCGAGACCAAGCACCGCGGCATTGGTGACAGTTTCGCCGCCGATCGTGGTCGCGAAATAAACCAGCGCGTTCACCACGATCAGGCCGATCGTCACATATTGCAGGCGGATGTGGCGCAGCCTGTTGGTGTCATAGAGCGGGATAAACATCGGATCCTGCCGCGATCCCCGATTGTCAGCGGTTCTTGCCGGGCACCCATAGCACGTCGGCCTTTCCGTTGTCATTGACCGCTCGAGCGGCGACGAACAGGAAGTCCGAGACGCGGTTGATGTATTTCAGCGCCTCGCGGTTGACGTGCTCGGCAGGATGCTGCGCCAGCGCCACCATGATGCGCTCGGCGCGCCGCGCCACTGTTCGCGCCAGATGGAGCGCGGCGGCCGCCGGCGTGCCGCCGTTCAGCACGAAGGACTTCAGCGGCTGCAGGTCCTTGTTGAGACGATCGATATCCTTTTCGACCCGCTCGGTCTGCGCGGCGACGATGCGCAGCGGCTCGTAGTCGAGCGGCTTGCCGTCGTCAGGCACCGCGAGATCGGCGCCGAGATCGAAAAGGTCGTTCTGGATGCGCAAGAGCATGGCGTCGATCGCCGGGTGCTCCTTTCCGGTGTGGATGCGGGCCATGCCGATGCAGGCATTGGCTTCGTCCACCGTGCCATAGGCTTCGACGCGCAGGTCGGACTTCAGCCGCCGCTCGCCGCTGCCGAGGCCGGTGGTGCCGTCGTCGCCGGTGCGGGTGTATATCTTGTTGAGCTTGACCACGTCGTCCTCCACGACTTGGTTACTTGCGGGTGAACCAGACGGCCAGCAGGATCAGCGCCAGGGCCACGGCCTGCAGCAGCACGCGCGCCTGCATCAGCTTGTTCGAGGTGATGCCGGAACCGCCGCGCATCATGTTGACGAGGCCGCGAAGCAGCACGACCACGACAGCGGCCAAGGCGACGATGGCAAGGATGTTGAAGACGGGTCCCATAGGCAGGCTCCAGTTCGGTTTCGGTCAGGCGCGCCTGGCGAGCACGCGGTAGAGCGCTGATGCCGGCAGGATGCGCTTGAGCATCACGCCGATCCTGGCCGGCACCGTTACCACATAGTGCGGGCGCGGGCGCTGTGACAGAAGCGCGTGGCGCAAGGCGGTGTGAACCACCTCCGGCCCGGGCTTCAGCCGCGAGACGCTGCCGCCCGCCTGCAGCCGCGCGAGCTGCGCATGATAATCGGCGCGGTGAACGGAGTTCTCGACGTCGATGTTTTTCAGGAACCAGGCGAGGCCGTTGCTGGCGATTTTCGAGGTCACCGGGCCGGGCTCGATCAGCGAGAGGTGGATGCCGCTGCCTTCGAGCTCCTGGCGCAGGCACAGCATCAGGCCTTCGACAGCGTGTTTCGAGGCCGAATAGGCGCCGCGAAAGCGGACCGGGGCGAGTCCCAGGATCGAGGAGCAATGGACCAGGCGGCCGTGACCCTGGCGCCGCATGACCGGCACGATGCGCCGCGTCAGATCGTGCCAGCCGAAAAAGTTCGCCTCGAACTGCTCGCGCAGCGCCTCGACGGCTAAGTCCTCGACGGCGCCGGGCTGCGCGTAGGCGCCGTTGTTGAAAAGCGCGCCGAGCGTGCCGCCGGTGCGCTCCAGCACGGCATCGACCAGCGCTGCGATGGATTCCGGTTCACGATAGTCGAGATAGAAGGCCTCGATGCCGTCGGCCTCAAGCGCGGCGATGTCGGCCGGCTTGCGCGCCGTGGCGAACACCCGCCAGCCTTCCGCCTTCAATGCCCGCGCGCAATAGGCGCCGATCCCGGAGGAAGCGCCGGTGACGATAATGGTGCGCAACTGTTTGGCTATGGGAATCGCGGTTTGACCTGGGGTTGCCATTTGCCGCAATCACTTCCCATATTCGCGGCGTCGACACAATCGAGCGGAGCGCGGGTCCTTGCTCAGGAATATCGTCGCCGTCAAGCGCGTGCTCTACGATGCGATCGGCCATTTCACCACCGACGACGGCTGGGCGATGGCCAGCCATCTGGCGATCACCTCGCTGATGGCGCTGTTCCCGTTCCTGATCTTCGCCACGACGCTGGCAAGCTTTCTCGGGGCGCGCGCCTTCGCCGACACGGCCGTGCATCTGGTCTTCGACACCTGGCCGGAGCAGATCGCCAAGCCGATCGCACGGGAGGTGCAGAACGTGCTTACCGTGCGGCGCACCGATCTTCTGACCTATGGCGTGCTGCTGGCCGCCTACTTCGCCTCGAACGGCATCGAGGCTTTGCGCACATCGCTCAACCGCGCCTACCGGGTGACTGAGACGCGCGGCATCATCTATCGCCGGGTGCAGAGCATCATCTTCGTGCTGATCGCGACGGCCTGTTTTCTCGCGGTCAGCGTGCTCCTGGTGTTCGCGCCGCTGCTCGCGCGGCTGGCCGAGGCGCATTTCGAATGGATCAAGCCCTATATGGGCACGATCACGATATGGCGTTACGTGATCGCCTCGACGGTCATCGTCATCGGCCTGTTTTCGGTGCATATCTGGCTGCCGGCCGGCAAGCGCCGCTTCGTCTCGATCCTTCCGGGCATCGTCTTCACGCTGATCGCCTGGCTCGCCGGCTCGACCATCTTCGCGGCCTATCTCGACCACTTCTCATCCTATGTGACGACCTATGCGGGGCTGGCCTCGATCATGATCGCGGTGGTGTTCCTCTACATCATCTCGGCCATCTTCATCCTCGGCGGCGAGCTCAACGCAGCGATCAGCCGCTATCTCGACGCGCGCGCAAGAGTCGGCTGAGCTCTGTCCTGACGGCGGGCGGTCGCCAGGCCGACGCCGAGCGTTGCGATCGCCATGCCGACGATCTGCAGCAGGTTGAGCTGTTCGCCGAACAGGGCCCAGGCGATGACGGCGGTGACGGCCGGCACCAGGTAGAACAGCGAAGCGACCTTCGACATCTCGCCGTCCCTGATCATGATCATCAGCAGGAAGATTGCGCCCACCGACAGCACCAGGACAAGCCAGGCCATGGCGAAGACGAGCTCACCATTGACGGTGATCGTACGCGTCTCGAAGGCGAGCGACCCCAGGATCGTCACGGCTGAGCCGCCGACGTATTGCCACATCGTCGCCGAGACGAGGTCGCCGCCGGAGGCGAAGCGCTTCTGCCAGATGGTTCCGGCGCTCATGCCGAGCACGGAAATCAGCGAAGCCGCCAGCGTTGCCGCGGTAACGCCGCCGCCGATCGCCCCAAGCTTCGGCCAGAGCACGATGACGACGCCCACAAGCCCGACGGCCAGGCCCGCCCAATGGCGCGGCAGGATCGCCTCGCCGAGGAACTTGCCGGCAAGCACTGCCGTGATCAGCGGCTGCAGGCCGACGATCAGCGCCGAAAGCCCGGCCGGCATGCCCCGATGGATCGCCCAGAACACGGCGCCGAGATAGACGCCGTGCATGAGGACGCCGGCCACCGTCGCGTGAAGCGCCTCTTCGCGGCTTGCCCGGCGCGAGCCGAGCACCACGGTCAGGCCGGCAAATAGGATCGCCGCCAGCACGAAGCGGATGGCGAGGAAGGTGAAAGGCTCCGCCCACGGCATGGCGTAGCGCGCGCCGATGAAGCCGGTCGCCCACAGGACGACGAAAGAGGCGGGGATGAACCGCTTGATGCTGTGCATTGTGTGGGAGGCTCTGGCTGCGGGTGAAGAGTTAATGATCGCAATTGCTCTAATGCCATTCAATTCGGCAAGCAAAACGAAACGGTTGATCCATAAGCTCATTCGAATTCAACAAACGGTGCCAGAGGGGGCATGGCGTTAAGGCACGCCATGAGCAGGCATGCTTTTGCATCTCGGTACGACCTGGTTGCTGTTCGCGGTTGTGACCGTCGCCGTCTTCGGTTTCTTCTTCGGCTCCGCGCTCGATGCCATCATGAAGGAAGACGGCTTCGGCTCGACCGGCAACACGCTGCTCTTCACGCTGGGGTTCTTCGTCGCGGTGATGGTCGCCAATGCGCACGGCATCACCTTCAGGGACCTCAGACTTGCGGTGGCATGGGGCTTGAGCGGCGCCTTCATCTTCATCAGCGTGATGGCGCTGATCAAGGCCGGTCTGGCTCGTTTGTAATCAAAGTCCCACGAGCTGTCTGACCTCTTGCGGCGATACGCCCGCCTGCCTAAGCGCGGCAAGGCCGGTGTCCTTGAAGCTCTTCGACAATTTCCTCCCGTCCGGCCCAAGGATCAGGCGGTGGTGGAAATAGCGCGGCGGCGACAGGCCGAGCAACTGCTGGAGCAGGCGCTGAACGCCGGTCGCCGAATAGAGGTCCTGGCCGCGCACTACATGGCTGACGCCCTGCAGCGCGTCGTCGACGACGACGGCGAGGTGGTAGCTGGTCGGGATGTCGCGCCGCGCCACGATGACATCGCCCCAGGCCTGTGGCCTCGCTTCGACCGTGCGCGTCGCGGTCATGGTCTCGTCGGTGAACTCGACCCATGATGACAGATCGGCCGGCGCGCGCGCAATGGCGGCGTCGACATCGAGCCGCCATGCAAAGGGCATGTTCTCGGCAATGCGCCGCTTGCGCTCCTTCATCGGCAATGCCCTGTCCAGCGGCGGATAAAGCGGCACACCGTCGGGGTCGAGCGGCCATTCGCGGCCGCGTTTCCCGGTCTCGGCGATGAAGGCGCGGATCTCGCCGCGGCTCATGAAGGCCGGGTAGACGAGTTCCTCGGCGATCAGCCGGTCGAGCACCGCCTTATATTCGGAAAAATGTTCGGACTGGCGCCGCACCAGCTCTTCCCAGCCGAGCCCCAGCCATTTCAGGTCGCGGAAGATGCCGGCCTCGAATTCCGGCGTGCAGCGTGCGATGTCGATGTCTTCGATGCGCAGCAGAAGCCGGCCGCCGGCCCGCGCCGCCATCTCCTGGTTGAGCAGGGCCGAATAGGCATGACCCAGATGCAACTCGCCATTGGGGCTCGGTGCGAAACGGAATGTCAGGAGCGTCATGTCTCAAGCGGCATTCGGGTTGAAAGGCGCTTCCGCGGGTTGATAGTTTTCGAGAACAGTCTCTTAGTCATCAATTGCCATTTCGCGGGCCTCCAGGGAACAAAGAACGTGCAACGCATCGCCTCGCTCGACGACATTGCGGCAGGCCTCGACGCGCTCTGCCTCATCGATCCGCGGCTGGAGAAGGTGCGTGGCATGGCGGGCGACGTGCCGCTCAGGCTCTCGGAGCCCGGGTTCAGGAGCCTCGCTTCGATCATCGTCTCGCAGCAGGTCTCTCGCGCCAGCGCCGATGCCATTTTCGCCCGGCTGACCGGGCTGGTCGATCCGTTGACGCCGCAAGGAATACTTTGCGCCGGCGAGGACATTTTTCGCGAGGCCGGCCTGTCGCGGCCGAAGCAGCGTGGGCTGATCGCCGTCGCGCAGGCCGTCGCCGACGGGCTCGATCTCGATCACCTCTGCTCGCTCGACGCCACGGACGCGATCGCGGCGATGACGGCGGTGCCGGGCATCGGCCGCTGGACAGCGGAGTGCTACCTGCTTTTCGCCGCCGGCCACCCGGACGTATTCCCCGCACGCGATGTTGCCCTGCAGAGCGCCGTCGGCCACGCGCTCGGCATCGACCCGCGTCCGCCGGAAAAAACGCTGATCCGGCTGGCCGAATCATGGAGCCCGTGGCGTGGTGTCGCGTCGCGGCTTTTCTGGGCTTATTACCGCGAATTGAAGGGCAGGGACGCGGCTCCTCCCGTCGAAATCGCCAAAAAAGCATGAAAATCATGCATTTTCGACCAAATCGAGGAATGATAATCCGCTTCACATCCCTGTCATGTCGGGCTTACAGTATCCGCGCCGTTCGGTTCTAGAACGAAGGAGGCAAACAACGTGACGGTTGCCGTATCTCCGGATGGGCTTCCCGCGCTGGTGCTGAATGCGGATTACCGCCCGCTCAGCTATTACCCCTTGTCGCTCTGGTCGTGGCAGGACGCCATCAAGGCGGTCTTCCTCGACCGGGTCAATATCGTTGCGGAATACGAGCACGCCGTCTCCTCGCCGACCTTCTCGATGAAGCTGCCGAGCGTGGTCAGCCTGAAGGCCTATGTGAAGCCGTCGCGGCATCCGGCCTTCACCCGCTTCAACGTCTTCCTGCGCGACCGCTTCCAGTGCCAGTATTGCGGCACGACCGACGACCTCACCTTCGACCATGTCATCCCGCGCCATCGCGGCGGGGCGACGACCTGGGAGAATGTCGTGGCCGCCTGCTCGCCCTGCAATCTCAGGAAGGGCGGCATGATGCCTGCGCAGGCCAAGATGTGGCCGCTGCAAAAACCCTATCAGCCGACGGTGCACGACCTGCACAACAACGGCCGTCTGTTCCCGCCCAACCATCTGCATGAAAGCTGGATGGATTATCTCTACTGGGATGTCGAACTGGAGCCGTAGGGCACAATCGGCCAGCCACGCAAATTGTCGATCCTGGCGCTGCCCCGGCTGCCGCCACCTTCTCCCCGTATGGTGACGGGGAGAAGGGAACTGTCCGCGACGCCGGCACCCATTCTGCAGCGCCAATGATTGGCGAAACCATTGATAACGGCGTCTTTCTCCCCGTCACTATACGGGGAGAAATGCCCGGCAGGACAATGAGGGGCGGCGCCGATCTTTCAAATCCAGTCGCGGACCGCGCATCGCGAGTCGCGCCGGCTCCGTAGCTCAATCGCGCGCGAGCGCGCTACGGAAGGCGACGGTTGCGAGGATGAAGCTGGCAATAGCGTTCCAGCCTGCGAGCGACAGGCCGAGGATGCGAAGCGCAGCCTTGTCGCAGGAGGGCGGGACGAATTTGTCGAGCGCGTCGAGCACGCCCTTGCCGCCGGTGTCGACCGGGCCGGCGCCGGCCGTGCAGTCCGCGGGCCCCTGCCACCAGCCCCATTCGACACCGGAGTGGTAGACGCCGAGATAAAGACCGTAGAGCATCAACAGGCCGCCGATCGCCAGCAGTCCGCGCGTCACCCAGGCGGGCGCGCGCAGCATCGAGGTGGCCACCGCCACCAGCATCAGCGGCGCGCCGACATAATAGGGGGTGCGCTGCTCGAGGCAGAGATGGCAGGGGATGTAGCCGCCTATGTACTGGAACGCGAGGGCGGAGCCGACGGTGGCCGCCATGGCGACGGCGAGGAACAGCGCGGCGCGCGTCCGCTGGCGTCCGGTATCGGGGTTCATGGTCGCAGTCATCGGTCCTGATCCGTTCGCTTGGCCTTATCCGTGGGCGTATCTGACGAGCATATAGAGCAAAATCAGGGCAGCGGCTCCGGCGCCGACGATCGTTCCCAAACGCTTCTCGATGAACTCCTTGATCGAGACGCCATAGCGGCGCAGCAGCCAGGCGAGCAGCAGGAAGCGGGCGCCGCGCGCCAAGATGGCCGAGACCATGAAGACAACAAGATTGACGTGAAGCGCCCCGGCCAGAATAGTGACCACCTTGATCGGCGGCAGGTGCGCAGCGCCGGATGTGACGAGCAGCACCAGCATTAGCCCGGCGCCTGACGACTGCCACTTCTCGAACGTGGCAAGGCCGCCGAAGTGCTCCAGGATCGGCCGTGCTATAGTGTCATAGGCATAGTAGCCGATCAGCCATCCGGCAATGCCACCCAGCACGGACGCAACGGTGGCGGTCAGCGCGTAGCGATAGGCGCGGTCGGGCCGCGCCAAAGCCATGGGCAGGAACAACACGTCGGCCGGTATGAAGAACACCGAGCTCTCGACGAAAGCGATGAAGGCGAGCCACCATTCGGCGGATTTGCGCGCCGCCAGCGACAAGGTCCAGTCGTAAAGTCCGCGAAGCATCGGCTCTCCTAGTGTCGCCCCGAGCGGCGCAGCGGTTTTCGGTCACCGGCTTGCACGAAACAAGGACCCAAAGCGCCGCAGCTCTCGCTTACGACCCCCTGGCGCCCTAAATGTTCGCCTGTCTAGAAAGATTTTCCGCGCCGCACAATGCCGGCGTCCTTACGAAACCGTGAGGCGCGGTCTGGGTAAGGCGAGCGCGGGCAAATCGGCAACAGGCCAGTTGACGAAAGCCCGTCCGCCCGTATAGTCCGCGCCCATCCAGGCCGTCCGGCCTGAGCCCCTATGGCGGAATTGGTAGACGCGCTCGACTCAAAATCGAGTTCCGCAAGGAGTGCTGGTTCGATCCCGGCTAGGGGCACCATCCTTCGCTCTTCGAGCTTCGGATGGCAGGCCATCCATTTGCTCTTTACTGATTGCTGATATTCTATCCAAGGTTTTCTATGGGACAGCCACGGAGGAGTATCGACATGACGCGCGACCGGATGATCGCTCACCTGCTCGCGGCAGATGCTGTTGCCCGCGACGCGGCCGCGCAAGGCCATCATCCGTTCGGGGCGGTGCTGGTCGGCCCCGACGATGCGATCCTCATGCGACAAGGCAATATCGACACCGTGCATCACGCCGAAACCGAACTTGCGCGGCGCGCGGCGGCAGCCTATTCGCCGGAGTTCCTCTGGACCTGCACGCTGGTCTCAACCGGTGAGCCCTGCGCGATGTGCACCGGAACGCTCTATTGGGCGAATATCGGCCGGCTGGTCTACGGCTTCGAGGAGACCAAGCTTCTCGCGCTGACCGGCGACCATCCCGAGAATCCGACGATGAGCCTGTCCTCGCGCGTTGTGCTCGGCTCCGGGCAGAAGAAGATCGAGGTTCACGGCCCCTTCCCCGAAATTGAGGACCAGCTTCTCTCCGCGCATCGTGACTTCTGGCGGCGGTAGCCGGCGGCCAAGGCGGCGGGCCGCAATACATTCTATGCTATAGTCAGATGCCAACCCGCGATCGGACGCCACAAGTCGAACATCGCCACACTACCGACGACAGGGTTGGTTCAGCGCCGCTACAGGGGCAGCGATCCTAAGATCGCCCTTGGAACTTCGCGTCTTCATGGACGCCCGCCAGGGTTCGCTGTAACCAACCCGCCTGCTTGAATTGAAGGAGGTGCAGCATGGACCGGTTCACCGGCGGTTGCCTGTGCGGCAATGTCCGGATCGTGGCGTCGGGTCGCCCGTATCGGGTCGGCATCTGTCACTGTCTCGACTGCCGCAAGCATCATGGGGCGCTTTTTGGCGCGTCGGCGATCTTTCCTCAGGATGCAGTGACGATCGATGGCGAAACGCGCGACTATGCAGGGCGGTTCTTCTGTCCGCGCTGCGGCTCGTCGGTCTTCGCACGCAGTGCGGACGAGATCGAAGTGCATCTGGGATCCCTGGACGCTCCTGACCAACTGGTGCCGAGCTACGAGCTGTGGACCATCCGTCGCGAGTCCTGGCTGCCGCCATTTCCGGTGACGACGCGATACGAACGCGACCGTGACGCCACTGGTCGATCTGAAGGGCAAGGCCGACCGCCAGCTTTCGGATCGATTGACCGTCTGCAAGGTTGAGCCGACCCTTACTCCGGAAGACCGGCCATGCGAAAGCCGTCGACGAAATGCTTCAGCACCGCGTCGTCGCGGAACGGCTCGGTCCAGACCCAGTGGCGGGTCGTGAAATGCGGGTTGGCGACGAGGAACATCTCGACCTCTGCGCGGGCTTCGTCGAGCCGGCCGAGTCGCGCGAGGCTCGCAGCCAGGAAGCGGCGTGAGCTCGTACGATAGGTCTCGTCCCGACGCAGCGTCTCGACGGCAGCCTCGTAGTCGCCGGCGGCATATTGCGCCGCGCCGAGCGTCAGATAGTACCAGCTCGGTGGAAACGGGTTCAGCCGAAACGCCTTGCGAATATGTTCGAGGCCTTCTTCGACCTTTCCGGCCAGGACTTCGATGTCGGACATCGTCGCCCAGGTGTCGGCCTCGTTCGGGTCGAGCTCGATCGCCTTGGCGAATTCCGCATCCGCCTCGTCAAACCGGCGCTCATAGGCAAGCAGGTTGGCGAGCACCCAGCGGCAGCCGGCGTCGTTGGGATCGATCGAGACAGCCTTGCGTGCAAGTTCCAGGGCAACGCTACGGTTGGGTTCGATCGGCTGGCCCCAATGCACCCAGCCCATCCAGTGGTTCATGGCGAGCCAGCGATAGGCCTCGGCATAGTCCGGATCGAGGGAGACCGCGCGCGTCAGCATCAGATGCGCTTCCCGCGCCGCCTGCGGCGAATCATCGATCAGCTTGCGCGCCCGCACGCAGAGATCGTAGGCCTCCAGATTCTTTGGCCGATTGCGCGGCGGCGACGCGCGCAGGCGGCCGAGCAACGCTTCCACGATCTTGGCCGTCACCTCGTCCTGGACGGCAAAGATATCTTCCAGGCTGCGGTCGAAGCGTTCCGCCCATAGATGTTCGCCGCTCACCGCATCGACCAATTGGGCGTTGATGCGCACGCGTCCCGCGGCGCGTCTGGCGCTGCCTTCCAGCAGGTAGCGCACGCCGAGCTCCCCGGCGATCGCTCGTACGTCCATCGCCTTGCCCCTGTAGGCAAAGACCGAGTTGCGCGCGATGACGAACAGGCCGGAGTTCCTGGACAGGTCGGTGATCAGGTCCTCGGTCAACCCGTCGGCGAAGGATTCCTGCTCCGGATCGCTGCTGAAAGCAACGAAGGGCAGCACGGCTATCGAGGGCTTGTCGGGCAACGGCAAAGGCTTTCGCGCTGCGCCGGCGAGCTGTTCGACGGCGCCAGTGAAGCGATAGCCGACGCGCGGAATCGTGGCGATCCATTCACCGCCGTCAGCGGCCGGGCCAAGCAGCTTCCTCAGCTGCGCGATCTGGACTGTGAGATTGCCTTCCTCGACGGCCGTGCCTGGCCAGGCCGCGTCCATCAGCTCGGCCTTGCCCAGGACTTCGCCCGGACGTCCGACGAGCGCCGCGAGCAGTTTCAGCCCGCGATAGCCGACGGCAACGGGAGCATCGTCGCGAAGCAGCGTTCCCGCACCCGGATCGAGCACGAACGAACCAAAGGCAAAGCGCGATCCCTGCATGCGGCGCATCTATAGCCAGTTTGGATGTTTTTGGAACTATTTGGGCGCGCTTAATTACGCCGCCGTTCGCATCCGGCACCATTCAACCTCTTTCAGGTCGAAGGCCATTGCCACCTTCGAGCCATATGGAGGTTGCCATGAACGATAGCTGCACATTTGCGTCAGCGCCGCATCAGGCGGCAGCACCCGTGGGGCGGAGATCGCGCCGGCGCCTGGCGACCCTGCGAAGCATCGTCGCTGCCTGGCGCGAGCAGGCCTACTTCCGCTGGGAACTCAAGCGGATGTTGCGCGACAATCCGCATCTGATCGACGATATCGGCCTCACGAGACGGCAGGCCGAGGAAGAAGTCGCCAAGCTGCCCTTTTGGCAGCGATGAGGCGACCGCTGGAGAGACGTTGGATCGTCTTCATCAATGCTGCTTCCTGGACGCCTACCGCATGTTCCCGGTATGCCCCTGCGAGTATCGCCCCGGCTGCGGCCAGACCGTCAGCCCGTGCGGCTCCACGCCGACGCGGATCTTGGTCACCGCGCCGCTCGTCGTGTCGATCATGTAGACCTCGCTGTCGAAGCGGCCGGAGAGCCATAGCTGCCTGCCGTCGGCGCTGACATTGCCCATGTCGGGGCTGCCGCCGTCGGGGATCGGCCATTGCGCGACGACCGAGCGGGTCGCGAACTCGATCACCGTCACGCTGCCCGGCCCGTCGGCGCGGCCCTGCTCCATCTTGTGCGAGCCGCGGTTCGAGACGAAGAGCCGCTTGGCGTCGCGGCTGACGACGAAGCCGTGCGCCCCAATTCCCGTCGGGATGAAGCCGATCTCCTTGAAGCTGTCGCCATCGATCAGGAAGACGCCGTCATTCATCATGTCGGCGACGTAGAAAACCTTGCCGTCGGGCGAGAGCCTCACGTCCTGCGGCATGCCCATCTTCGAGAGATCGAGATGGCTGAGCACCTTCTGGTTCTTGAGATCGATCTTGGCCAGTCCGCCGTCGCCATATTCGCAGGTGAAGATCGCATAGGAATTGTCGGCTGAGAAATCGGCGTGGTTGATGCCGGGGCAGTCGGGTGTCGGGATGATCGCTTTCAACGCCATGGTCTGCGGATCGCGCAGGTCGAGCTGCTTCAGCGCTTCGTCGACGATGATGGCGGCACTGCCGTCCGGCATGAAATACATGTTGTAGGGATCATCGACCGGCACCTGCTTGCCGGGCTTGCCGGTCGTCGGGTCGATCGGCGTCAGGCTGCCGTTCCTGCCGGTGCCGTTGTTGGCCACCCACAACGTCTTCAGATCCCAGGACGGAACGACATGCTGCGGCTTGCTGCCGACCGGAAACCTGTCGACTTCCTTGAGCGTCGTGGGGTCGATCACCGAGACGCTGTTCGAGGAACGGTTGGGCACATAGACGCGCGGCAAGGCGCCTGCCGTCGCCGGGCTCATATGGCTGGCGGTCGTCTGGCGGTAGACATTGACGGGCGGCGGCGGAGGGTCGGAGCAATCCTCGGGGCAAGTATCGGCCAAGGCTCGGGCGGGAAGCATAGCGACCAGGAGAAGCGGCGCACAGAAGCGGGCGAAGCGGAGAACGGTTTCGATCATGGGAAATGCTTTGTGGGGAAGGCCGGCCGGACCCGGCCGCCGGATGCCTTAGCCGGTGTGCAGCTTTTCATCTAGCGTCTTTTTAACAGGCTCCGCATGCGGTTGCGCAGGATGCGCGCCATGTTGCGGGTCTCGCGGTAGAGGTGGAGCTGCGAGGCCGCCTGGCGGGCCAGCCGGTCGGCGTCCGGCGTCAGGCTGACGACCAGCGTGCCCATCGGCTTGCGCTCCGTCCACAGCCGGCTCATCACCGGATGGTCAGGCACCGCGCAGGAATCGGTCACGACGATGTTGGGGTCGTCGAGGTGCTGCCTGGTCACCTCGATCATCAGCAGCGTGCCAGGCGAATAGGCGGAGAGCGCCTCGTCATAGGCCGTCTTCCAGGTGTAGGCGACGCCCGCTTCGACGAAGACGACGAGGCAGGCGATCGTGCGGCCGTCGAGCTTCAGCGAATGGATGCGGCACATGTCGTGCTCGGCCAGCCGGTGCACGGCCTCGCGGGCGAAGGCGGCGCGGTAGCGATCGATCGCCATGGCCGTGCGCTCGCGGCCCTTCCAGCCGGCGGCCTCCAGGGTCAGGAAGCTTTCGATGGCATGGCGGATGTCGTCTGGCCCGCGCGCCACGACATGCTCGAGCTCGCCGAGGTCGGCCAGGCGACGCTTCAGGCGGCGGAACTCGCGAAAGTGATGCGAGCGCAGCGATGCCTTGAGATAGTCGTCGCCGTCGGCATCGCTTTCCAGCACCGGGCGCTCGACCTTGCCGGTGGTGACCAGGGTCAGGCCGCGGCTGTCGGCAAAGGAGGTGAGCAGGCTCGCCACCGGGCCGTCCAGCCTCATGTCAGGCAACACGAAGACTTTCGGCAGCTTGAGATGCGGCCTGGACAGCATCGAGAAGAAATCCTCGATGACGCCGACCGGGTCGTCGCGGTCGACCAGCGGCGTGCCGAGCGGACCGAACGGGCTCGACCATGTGCGCATCACCGGGACGCCGAGGGGGATCGCCGGCCGCTCGACGGAGAACGGCACCAGAAGTCGCAGCCGGTTGCGGAACTCGTCGCCGTCGCGGATGACGGCGAGCCGCACCTCGCGGTCCTCGAGCCTCGGCATGGCGGGCGCGAGGAAGCGCGGGTTGAAGAAGACATTGGGCTCGATCGTGCGGGTGCAGAGATAGTCGAGCTCCTCGACGAGGTCGAAGCCGGCCGACGCCGGGTAAAGGGCGAGCTTGCGCTCCGGCCGGTTGTTGGCGAAGAGCTCGATATGGGCGGGGTCGGCCTCTCGGGCGAGGCCGGCAAGGCCCGACACCATGGCGCCGGCCGGGCCGCCGCTGGTCTCCTCGAGCAAAGGAACGGCGGCCATCAGGCGGCTTCCTTATCCGCAGGCACGAAGATCGCCATGACGATGCCGAGCTTGCGCCAGACGGTGAAGGACAGCGCGCTGGCCTCGAAGACCATGGCCAGGCTGGTGGCGACCGCCGCACCCCAGAGACCGAAAAGCGGGATCAGGATCACGTTGAGGCCGATATTGAGGGCAAGCGTCATGGCATAGACGGCGGCGCAGATGTTCTGGTTGCCGCTCATGGTGAGCAGGCTTTCACAGGGGCCGACGGCGCCGCGCGCGACGACGCCGAGGACGAGCAGGAACAGCAGCGGATAGCCGGCGGTGAATTCGGGGCCGAACAGGACCAGCATCGGCTCGCCGAGCGCCAGCACCAGAAGCGCCATCGCCAGCGAGGGCCAAAAGGTCCAGGAGACGGTCTCGCGGGCGAAGGCGGCAAGCCTTTCGGGCTCGCCATGGGTGAACTGCGCATAGCGCTGGGCAACGCCCGCCTTGACGGCGAAATAGACGAAATGCACCAGCGCCAGCGTCTTGACGGTGGCGAAATAGACGGCGACGTCGTTGGGGTCGAGATAGGCGCCGACCATCAGCACGTCGGCATTGGTGAGCAGGAAGAAGAAGCTCTCGACCAGGAAGATCGGCAGCGAGACCAGGAACCACTGGCCGAAATGCACGGTCATCAGCCCGGCCGGGATTTTCTTGTCCATGCGCGAGGTGACGGCCATCAACTGGCCGAGCGTCGTCACATAGGTGGCGGCGATCGAGGCGAAGATGGCGGTCTTGGCGTCCGGGGCGTAGTTCATGACGAGCATCAGCGCCAAGAACGCCAGGATCAGCACCGGCCGCACCAGATAGGTGGGCGAGAGCGCGAGCAGCGCCCAGGAGTTCGCGCGGGCAAGCCCCTGCAGCAGGTCGCCCAGCGCGATCATCGGCAGGCAGATGACGCCGAGGATGAAGGGCACGACGTAATAGTTCTCGATCCAGTCCGAAGACAGCCAGACGCCGAGCGCGCCGAGGCCGGCGATCACCGTCGAGGCGACGAGCACGAAGAGGCGGCTCGCCAATACGATGCCGCGCAGCTCGGCGAGCATGCCGCGCTCGCGATATTCGGGGATGAAGCGGATGACCGAGGTGTGGAAGCCGAGGCAGGCGAGGTTGCCGACGATCACCATCGTGACCCAGACCAGCACGGAGATGCCGTATTCGAACGAGCCCATCCAGCGCGCCATCAGCACTTGGCTGACGAAGGCGATGACGGCGCTGACGATGCGGATGGAAAAGGCGATCAGCGACATGCGGCCGGCTTCGCCGCGTTCGTCGGCGGTGAACAGCACGGCATCGATGCGGCCAAGCAGCGGCCGCATGCGCAGCGCCCAGCGCTGCGGCAGGAACCGCCCGGCAGTCGTCGCCGCGGAAAAGCGCACCCCGAATTCTCTCCGTTTCCCGCCTCTTTCCAGCGGTCGGGTGTATTCGAAACACATTAAGAAACGGTTGGGTGAAGTGCTTCGTGCACGCCGTCACTATACCGGGAGTTGAGGAGTAGTCCGAGCATCGCAGGCGGATGGGACGGCGCGAGCTATCGAGAATTGGTGACCGACGATTTGTGTGACCCGACAGCGGTCGATCCGATAGGGACGATAAAGGCCTGACGGCTCCTCTACGTGCGTCAGATGCACCCCGACACCCAAATGCCGGCGCCGCTTCTCATCCGCCCTTCGGGCACCTTCTCCCCGTGAACGGGGAGAAGGAAAAAAGGTGCGTCAGGCAAACGCACCGTGGCAGTGCTTGTACTTCTTGCCCGAGCCGCAGGGGCAGGCCTCGTTGCGGCCGACCTTGCCCCAGGTTGCCGGGTTCTTCGGGTCGCGGTTTTCCGGCGCGACGATTGCGCTCTGATCCTGGCGAACCAGGAGTGCCGTCTCGCCGCCCTGGAAGTCGTCCTCCCCGGTGGTGCCGTCGATGTGGCTGCCGAACATGTTCGGGGTTTCCGGCGGCGGCGCTTCCGCCGCCTGGCGGACCAGCTCGACGCGCATCAGCTGCGCGGTGACGGCCTGGCGCAGGCTGCCGAGCATGCCCTGGAACAGCTCGAATGCCTCGCCCTTGTACTCCTGCAGCGGGTCGCGCTGGGCGTAGCCGCGGAAGCCGACGACCGAGCGCAGGTGGTCGAGGTTGACGATATGCTCGCGCCACAGATGGTCGAGCGTCTGCAGCACCACGGAGCGCTCGACATAGCTCATCACGTCGGGGCCGAAGCGCTCGGCGCGCTCCTTGGCGGCGGCCTCGGCGGCAGCCGAGATGCGCTCGCGAATGTCGTCCTCGGCGATACCCTCTTCCTTGACCCAGTCCTCGACAGGCAGGTCGAGGTTGAGATACTGCGCTACTTCCTCCTTCAGGCCGGCAACGTTCCACTGCTCGGCATAGGCGTTTTCGGGGATGTTCTTGGCGACGATGTCTTCGATGACGCCCTCACGCATCTCGGTCACCGTCTCGGACAGGCCCTCGCCGTCCATCAGCTCGAGGCGCTGCTCGAACACCACCTTGCGCTGGTCGTTGGAGACGTCGTCATATTTCAAAAGGTTCTTGCGGATGTCGAAATTGCGCGCCTCGACCTTCTTCTGTGCCTTCTCCAGCGCCTTGTTGATCCAGGGGTGGATGATCGCCTCGTCTTCCTTGAGCCCTAGCTTCTGCAGCATGCCGTCCATGCGCTCGGAGCCGAAGATGCGCATCAGGTCGTCCTGCAGCGACAGGAAGAATTTCGATCGGCCGGGGTCGCCTTGACGGCCTGAGCGGCCGCGGAGCTGGTTGTCGATCCGGCGCGATTCGTGACGCTCGGTGGCGAGCACGTAAAGGCCGCCGGCGGCGAGCGCCTTTTCCTTCAGCTGCGCGATATCATCGCGGATCTGTTTCTCGCGCGCGTCGCGCTCCGGTCCGGCGGGAACGTCAGCGAGTTCCTCGGCGATGCGCATGTCGGCATTGCCGCCGAGCTGGATGTCGGTGCCGCGGCCGGCCATGTTGGTGGCGATGGTGATGGCGCCGGGCTTGCCGGCCTGGGCGACGATCGCCGCCTCGCGCTCATGGTGGCGGGCGTTGAGCACCTCGAAATTCTTGATGCCTTCCTTGCGCAGGCGCTCGGCCAGATGCTCGGATTTCTCGATCGAGGTGGTGCCGACCAGGATCGGCTGGCCGCGCTCGCGGGCGTCGCGGATCTCCTTGACGATCGCCTTGTACTTCTCGTCCACCGTCCGGTAGACCTCGTCGTCCTCGTCCTTGCGGGCGACCGGCAGGTTGGTCGGGATCTCGGTGACCTCGAGATTGTAGATATTGGCGAATTCCTCGGCTTCGGTCAGCGCCGTGCCGGTCATGCCCGCGAGCTTCTTGTAGAGGCGGAAATAGTTCTGGAAGGTGACGGAGGCCAGCGTCTGGTTCTCCGGCTGGATCTGGACGTGCTCCTTGGCCTCGAGCGCCTGGTGCAGGCCTTCCGAATAGCGGCGGCCGGGCATCATGCGGCCGGTGAACTCGTCGATGATGACGATCTCGCCGTTGCGCACGATGTAGTCCCTGTCCTTCTGGAACAGGAGGTGCGCCTTCAGCGCGTTGTTGACGTGGTGGACGATGGCGACGTTCTCGACGTCGTAGAGCGACTCGCCCTTCAACAGGCCCGCGTCGCGCAGCATGTTCTCCAGCTTCTCGGTGCCGTCCTCGGTGAAGATCGTGGTCTTCTGCTTCTCGTCCACCTCGTAGTCGGCCGGGCCGAGCCTCAGCATGAAGGCGTCGATGGTGTTGTACATCTCCGAGCGATCTTCCAGCGGGCCGGAAATGATCAGCGGCGTGCGCGCCTCGTCGACCAGGATCGAGTCCACCTCGTCGACGATGGCGTAGGCATGGCCGCGCTGCACCATCTGCGAGCGCTCATATTTCATGTTGTCGCGCAGATAGTCGAAGCCGAGCTCGTTGTTGGTGCCGTAGGTGACGTCGGCGGCATAGGCTTCGCGGCGTTCGTCGTCGGAAAGACCATGGACGATGACGCCGACGCTGAGGCCGAGGAACTTGTAGACGCGACCCATCCACTCGGCGTCGCGCTTGGCGAGATAGTCGTTGACGGTGACGACGTGCACGCCCTTGCCGGCGAGCGCGTTGAGATAGACCGGCAAGGTGGCGACCAGCGTCTTGCCCTCGCCGGTGCGCATCTCGGCGATGCCGCCGTTGTGCAGCACCATGCCGCCGATCAATTGCACGTCAAAAGGACGCAGGCCGAGCACGCGACGGGCCGCCTCGCGCACGGTGGCGAAGGCCGGGATCAGCAGGTCGTCGAGCGAGGCGCCGTTGGCCAGATCCTGACGGAATTTTTCGGTGCGGCCGGCAAGCTCGGCGTCCGAGAGCGCCCGCATCTCGTTTTCCAACCCATTGATGGCCTCGACCCGGGGCCTGGTCGCCTTGACTCGGCGGTCGTTGGAAGAGCCGAAAACCTTACGCGCGAGAGCGCCGAGACTGACCATCCAATGGTCCTTTCGATAGCAATTTTAGCCGTTTGCGACGGGCGCCTGGCGGGCCTATCAAATCCGCGTGAATGCGGACAAACGCAAAAAGCGCCCGGAAAACGGTTCTGGACGCCAAGTCGTTGGACAGATAAGAGGGGGCTCAACTGATGTCAACGCCGCGTTAGCCCGATGGGCGGCGCCAAATTCCGCCACAATCCGACTGATCTGGAACCTTTCCGCGCAAGCGATCCTTATTGGCAATCCCATTGGAGTTATCTTGATGTCCCTGTTGTTCCGCCGCGTGTCGCTCGCCAGCCTCGGCCTGGCCTTCGGCCTCTCGGCTTTTTCGTTGTCACCGCTGATGGCGCAGGAAACCAAGCCCGCCCAGCCGGAGGCCGCGGCGCCCGCTGCTCCGGTCGACCCGAATGCCGTGGTCGCAACCGTCAATGGCGAGAAGCTGACCGAGGCCGACCTTGCGCTCGCGGAGGGCGAGCTGTCGCAGCAGTTCCAGCAGCTGCCGCCGGAACAGCGGCGTGCCGCCGCACTCTCGGCAGCCATCGAAATCCGCGTCATGGCCAAGAAGGCGGTCGACAGCGGCCTCGACAAGGATCCCGACTTCCAGCGCCGCATGGCCTTCCTGCAGCAGCGCGCCCTGCACGGCGAAGTGGTCGAGAAGGAGGTCGTTAACAAGGTGACGGATGCCGACGTCCGCGCCCGCTACGACCAGGAAATCGCCAACACGCCGCCGGTCAATGAGATCCACGCCCGTCATATCCTCGTGAAGACGAAGGAAGAGGCCGAGGCGATCATCAAGCAGCTTGACGGCGGCGCCGATTTCCAGAAGCTGGCCAACGAACACACCAGCGATCCGAGCGGCAAGTCGAATGGCGGCGACCTCGGCTGGTTCGGTCCCGGACAGATGGTGCCGGAGTTCGACAAGGCGGCGTTCGCGCTGGATGTCGGCAAGTACTCGAAGGAGCCGGTGCAGTCGCAGTTCGGCTGGCACGTCATCAAGGTCGAGGACAAGCGCGCCAAGCAGCCGCCGGCCTTCGAGGATGTGAAGGACCAGGCCAAGCAGGCGGTGATCCGCGACAAGTATTTTGCCATGGTCAAGGAGTTGCGCGGCGCCGCCAAGGTCGAGATCCCGGACGCGAAGCTGAAGAAGGACGTCGATACGCTGGAAGGCGGCAAGTAATCCGGTTCGGCTGGGAACGAACTTGCAGGGGCGCCTTCGGGCGCCCTTTCGCATTGTAGGATCACGCGGGAGCTATCCCCCGCACCACATAACGGACCGCAGTACGAATCGTCGCCTCTTCCGCGTCCAGGCGGTTGGTCAAGAGATGCGTCCAGGCGAAGGATGCGACGAGGTCCGCCACCAGCTCGGCATCGACATCGGCCGCCACCTCGCCGCGCGCCTTGGCGCGCTCGATCATCCGGCCGGTATGGGCGCGGCGCCCCTCGGCGTAGTCGGCCAGCACCGCGGCGGCGGCCGCGTCGGATTGCGCCTCGGCGACCAGCGATCGGAAGACGTTGCCGGACGACGTGTCGCGCCAATGGGCGAACAGATTCATGAGGAAGCCGGCAAGGTCCGCCTCGATATTCCCCGTATCGGGTGTCTCGACGCGTTTTTGGCGCTGATAAACCTCGATCAGCAGCGCCGCCTTGCTCGGCCACCAGCGGTAGATGGTCGGCTTGCCGGCCCGTGCCCGCCGCGCGACGGCCTCGATCGAGAAACCGGAATAGCCGGCCTCGCTGAGCACCGCTTCGGCAGCCTCTAGGATGGCGTCGGCGCTTTCGGGGTTGCGCCTGGCGCCGATCGATTTGCGCCCCGGACCAGCGGCTTCGCCCATCTCGTCGTCCTTAGACCGTGACTCTGTTGCAGATCATATGGGGTCCGAGGCTGGAACGAAACGGCCCGTTTTAAACGCGGGGCCGTGGGCGCAGCCCTTGAAGCGCGGCCAGAACGCCTCTTGCGCCAGCGCGCGCTATCGGGCAAACCGGCCTTCCTTCTGCGTTCCTGCCGCTCCGGGGTCCCAATGTCCGCAACGATTTCGCCGCTCGCACCGAAGAAATATCCCAAAATGCCGGTCATCGAGGGCGTGCGCATCGCCACCGCAGAGGCCGGGATCAAATACCGGAATCGCACCGACCTGCTCGCCATGGTCTTCGATCCGGGCACGGCCGTCGCCGGTGTCTTCACGCGGTCGAAATGTCCCTCGGCGCCGGTCGACTACTGCCGCCAGAACCTGCCCGCCGGCAAGGCGCGCGTGCTGGTGGTCAATTCCGGCAACGCCAATGCCTTCACCGGCAAGAAGGGCAAGGCCTCGACAGCGCTGACCGGCGAGGCGGCGGCGAAGGCCGCAGGATGCTCCGAGAGCGAGGTGTTCCTGGCCTCGACCGGGGTGATCGGCGAGCCGCTGGACACCGACAAGTTCAGCCATCTGCTTGCCGGCCTGGTGAAGGACGGCAAGCCGGACCAGTGGACCGAGGCGGCGAAGGCGATCATGACCACCGACACCTATCCGAAGGTGGCGACGCAGACGGTCAAGCTCGGGGACGCCGATGTGACCATCAACGGCATCGCCAAGGGCGCCGGCATGATCGCGCCGGACATGGCGACGATGCTCTCCTTCATCGCCACCGACGCGCCGATCGCTGCTCCGGTGCTGCAGGATCTGCTGTCGCGCGGCACGACCAAGACCTTCAACGCCGTCACCGTCGACAGCGACACCTCGACCAGCGACACGCTGCTCATCTTCGCAACCGGCAAGGCAGCCGCGCGCGGGGCGCCCGCGATCAGCGATCCGAAGGATGCGCGGCTCGGCGCCTTCCGCCGCGCGTTGGGCAAGGTGCTCAAGTCGCTGGCGCTGCAAGTGGTGCGCGACGGCGAGGGTGCGCGCAAGCAGGTCGAGGTCACGGTCACCGGCGCCAAATCCGCCCGCTCGGCCAAGCGCATCGCGCTCGCGATCGCCAACTCGCCGCTGGTCAAGACGGCTGTCGCCGGCGAGGACGCCAATTGGGGCCGCGTCGTCATGGCCGTCGGCAAGGCAGGCGAACCCGCCGACCGCGACCGGCTGTCGATCTGGTTCGGCGACAACCGGCTGGCGCATGAGGGCGAGCGCGATCCGGCCTACTCCGAGGACGCGACGTCGGCCTATATGAAGCGCGACGACATCCGCATCCGCGCCGACCTCGGCATCGGCCGCGGCAAGGCGACGGTGTGGACCTGCGACCTCACCAAGGAATATGTCGCCATCAATGGCGACTACCGGAGCTGATGGCGAACGTGTCCGGACATCCGGCAAGCGTGCTCGCGATCGTGCGCCGCTACGAGGCGGCGGGCTTTCGCGCCTGGCCGGCGGCGGCCGTCCATTATGACGGGACGTGGGTGGTGCGGCTGACGGCCGGCCATCCGGCAAAGCGGCTCAATTCGGTCAATCCGCTCGATCCGGGCGACACCCAGCACATTGCCGAGCGCATCGTGCGCGCCAGCCGCCGCTTCGACGCCTACGGCCGGCCGCTGACCTTTCGGATGTCGCCGCTTTCGGGACGGGTGCTGTCGAAGCATCTCGACGAGGCGGGCTGGAGCCGGTTCGACGAATCGCTGGTGATGCGGCTGCCGCTCAAGGAGGCTGAGCTCGACGCCGCGATGGACCAGATTCCGCTCAAGGATATCAGCCGTTTCATCGGCGCGGCGATCAGGACCAGCGGCTCGGACGTCGCGCTGCGGCCCGGCCTGTCGGAGGTCATCGGCGCCATACAGCCGGAAGCCGGGTTGTTCGCGCTCGAAGACGGCAACGAGGCGCTTGCGACGCTGATCTGCGTCCATGACGGCGATCTCGCTGGACTGTTCGAGGTCGCCACCGAGAAGTCGGCGCGCAACAAGGGCCATGGCCGCAACCTCATCTTATCGGCGCTGAAATGGGCCAGGCTGCGCGGCGCGCGCGAAGCCTGGCTGCAGGTCGAGGCCGGCAATGTCCCGGCGCTCTCTCTGTATCGGTCGCTGGGCTTCGAGGAAGTCTACCGCTACCATTATCGTCGGCCGCCGGGCGCATGAGCGAGATCAAACCCGGAAAGCGCCTGCTTCTCGTCGCGGCCTGCGCGCTGGTCGACGCCGACAGGCGCGTGCTTCTGGCGCAGCGCCCTCAGGGCAAGCAGCTCGCCGGCTTATGGGAGTTTCCGGGCGGCAAGGTCGAGCCCGGCGAGACGCCCGAGGAATGCCTGGTCCGGGAGCTCCATGAAGAGCTTGGCGTCGAGACCGAGATCCCATGCCTGGCACCGCTCACCTTCGCCAGCCACAGCTATGACGATTTCCACCTGCTGATGCCGCTCTACATCTGCCGGCGCTTCCGCGGCATCGCTGAGCCGAGGGAAGGGCAGGGCCTGAAATGGGTCAGGCCGCGCCAGATGCGCGACTATCCGATGCCGCCGGCGGACGCGCCGCTCATCCAGTTCCTCATTGATCTCTTGTGATCTAATTATTTCGTTTTTACGCAATTCCAGACGGAAAGCCGCCAGCACTTTCCTGGCTTCAGCCGTCGTTACCTCGCCTGCTTTAGGCAGCGTTAATGGAAGATTTATCTCGGCATGGAAGATTGAAGCAAAGCCGCCCGTGCGGCGGTCGCTTGTTTGGAGCCATTCCATGAGCATCGAGAGAGATTGGGACTCGATCCGGCCCGATCGCAGTTTCCGCGCCGCCGATGCCGGCATGGGCATTTTGCGGATCACGCTGCTGTTCGGGTCGGCCGCGGTGGCGCTGGCGCTGATCGCGACGCCTTTCCTCGACAGCCAGACGCGCTCGCAAAGCGTGCGGGACGGTTTTGCCAGTGGGCTCGACATGACCAGCACCGGCTCCATCGGCCGCCATGACACCTACACGCTGCGGCGAAGCGTGCTGCAGCCGCTGCCGAGCTCCATCTGTGTGATCCGCAACGATGGCAGCCGCCATGGCGACTGCTAATTGGTTAAGAAATTCACCGGCTAAGGCTGTTTCATCGGCTGTTAAGCTTTTGCCGTTAACCTTTCTTAACGGGTAGGCACTATGGTTCCCGCCAAGAGGGATCGATGACCATGACAAACCTGCTGCAGCAATTCGTGAAAGATGAATCGGGCGCCACGGCCATCGAATACGGCCTGATTGCCGCGGTGCTGTCGCTTGCCATCGTCGCGGGCGTGGGAAAGGCCGCCGATGCGCTCCAATGGCTGTTCAGCGACAATAGCAGCAGGCTGGTCCAAGCCTTCCAATGACGCCGGTCGGAGGCGGGATGGTCAACGCTCCCGCGGGTTTTCCAGGATCGTCTTCAGCGAGACCTTGGCCGAGCCGGGCTTGAGAGGCTTCTGCTGCGATGCGTCGGGCGCCCAGCCGGACATCCACACGATCGAAAAGCTCGCCCGGACGCGGCCGTCCGGGTCCGAAAACCGTTCGGCGTAGATTTCGGCGGCCCGGGCGAACAGCCGCCTGGTGGCCGGCCGCCGGCTGCGGTCGACAAGCGGGCTGGTCTCGCCCATCGCGCGCAGATCGGCGGCAAGGCTAAACAGCGAATCGTAGCGCACCGTGACCGTCTCGACATCGGCGACCGGCAGCGCCAGGCCCGCACGCTGCAGCAGCGCGCCGGCGTCGCGCACATCGGTGAACGGAAGCACGCGTGGGCTGGCGCCGCCATGAAGCTCGGTCTCGGCGGCAAGCAGGCTCTCGCGCAGCTCCGCAAGCGTGCCGGCGCCGGCAAGGGCGCCGAGGAACAGTCCGTCGGGCTTCAGCGCGCGGCGGATCTGCGCCAGCACGCCCGGAACGTCGTTCATCGCCTGCAGCGACAGCAGAGAAACTGCGAGATCGAGGCTCCCGGCTTCGAAGGGCACGGTTTCCGGGGGCACTACGACGCCGGGGTCGCCGGCAAGGAACGCACTGTCAGTCTCCACGCGAACGATATCGGCGACCTTGCCGCTTTCGGCGAGCACTTCGGTTGCTGCTGATGTCTGGCAAAACAGCGCCGCCGCCTTGGCGAACCTGCGCTCGACGGCGCCCAGCCGGTGGGCAAGGTCGTCCGCCGCGCGCCGCATCAGGAAATCGGCGCCTTCGATAGGGCGCGCCATTGCCCGGCGCTTGCGCGCAAGCCAGAGCTCGGTGTCGATCAAGGGCTGCAATGGGCTATTCCTGTTGTCCGCGGCGGTTGGACTGATGCTATGGTGCCGTGGGGTTTCATTTCACGTGGCCGATCCGGTGCGCAAGATCAAGACCATCGCGGTCAAGGACATGGCGCGGCAAGCGCTCGGCTGGCCGGCACGCCTGTTGTTCCCGCCGGTCTGCGCCGGCTGTCGCCGCCACGTCTCGCAGCCCGGCGTACTGTGCGGTGCCTGCTGGCCGAAGCTCCGGCTGCTGGAGAAGCCCTGGTGTCCGGTCATGGGCACGCCCTTCACCCACGATATGGGCGATGGCTTCCTTTCCGCCGAGGCGATCGCCGACCCGCCGCCTTTCGAGCGGGCGCGAGCGGCTGTCGTCTATTCGGGCGTGGCGCGCCAGATGGTGCAAGGGTTGAAATACCAGGACCGCACGGATCTCGCGCCATGGATGGCGCGCTGGATGATGCGCGCCGGCGCGGAACTGATCGCCGAAGCCGACGTGGTGGTGCCGGTGCCGCTGCACTGGCGCCGTTTCTTTCGCAGGCAGTTCAACCAGTCGGCGGAGCTGGCCCGGTCGGTATCGAAGCTCGGCGGCTTGCCCTTCTCACCAACCGCAGTCAGGCGCGTAAAACTCACGCGCCAGCAGGTCGGGCTGGAGCGGCACGAGCGCGAGGAGAATGTGCGCGCCGCCTTCCGCGTCCCGCCCGAAGCCGAGATCGAGATCGCCGGCCGCAGGGTGCTCGTCATCGACGACGTCTACACCACCGGCGCCACCGTGCGGGCGGTTGCCAAGGCGCTGAAGAGGGGCGGCGCCCGAGCGGTCGACGTGCTGACCTTCGCCCGCGTCCTGCCGGGGGACTTTCGGGCCGATGAGTCCACGACTATATAGGGTTTTATTTTGGTGCACGCCGTTGTCCCGCAACCGTTGGGCGACATGCATCGGCAGGATGACTGACTAATGGTCGACGTGACGATCTACACCCGGATGATGTGCGGCTACTGTACCGCCGCCAAGCGGCTGCTCGACCGCAAGGGTGTGGCCTATACCGAGCACGATGCTTCGTTCTCGCCGGAACTGCGCCGGGAAATGATATCCAAGGCGCAAGGGCGAACCACTTTTCCGCAGATTTTCATCGGCGAAACGCATGTCGGCGGCTGCGACGACCTCCATGAACTGGAGGCGCAGGGCCGGCTGGACATGCTGCTTGCCAACGGGAGATGACGATGGGTTCCTTCAAGGCGGCGGCAGTGCAGATGCGTTCAGGCACCAGCCCGGACCGCAACGCGGCTGATATGGAACGGCTGGTGCGCGAGGCCGCGAGCCGGGGCGCGACCTATGTCCAGACGCCGGAAATGACCGGCGCGCTCGTCCGCGACAAGCAGGCGGCCGCCTTCACCACCGAGGACAAGGACATCGTCGTTTCGACGGCGCGGGGGCTCGCCAAGGAACTCGGCATCTTCCTGCATGTCGGCTCGACGGCCATCCTGCGCGCCGACGGCAAGCTTGCCAACCGCGCGTTCCTGTTCGCCCCCGACGGCACCACGCTCGCCAACTACGACAAGATCCACATGTTCGATGTCGATCTCGACAATGGCGAAAGCTGGCGCGAATCCGCCTCCTACGAGCCGGGCAAGGAGGCCGTCGTCACCGCGATCGATGGCGTGAGACTGGGCTTTGCCGTCTGCTACGACCTGCGCTTCCCGCAGCTGTTCCGCGCCGAGGCACTGGCCGGCGCCGACGTGCTTTCGGTGCCTGCCGCCTTCACCCGCCAGACCGGCGAGGCGCATTGGCATGTGCTGCTTAGGGCACGCGCCATCGAGAACGGCGCCTATGTCATCGCAGCCGCGCAGGGCGGCCTGCATGAGGATGGCCGCGAGACCTATGGTCATTCGCTGATCGTCGACCCGTGGGGGCGCATCATTGCCGAAGCCGCGCATGACGAACCCGATGTGATCGTCGCCGAGATCGATCCGGCGCAGTCGCTCGCCGCGCGCCGCAAGATCCCCAATCTCAAGAACGCGCGGGATTTCAGCATCAATGCCGGCGAGGGCGAGGCGCCGCGTCTTAGGGGTGCAGCCTCTTGATCCGCTTTTCGCTTATCTGTGAGCACGAGCACGAGTTCGAGGCCTGGTTCCGCAGCAATGACGACTTCGACACCCAGAAGAAGCGCGGCTTCGTCGACTGCCCGACCTGCGGCTCGCACAAGGTCGAGAAGGCGCTGATGGCGCCCGCCGTCTCCACCTCGCGGAGCCAAGAAAAGATGGCGCTCGCCATGGGCGAGGCGCAGAAGCAGGCGCTGGCGCAGCTCAAGGCGCTGGCCGACAAGGTGCGCGAGAACGCCGACTATGTCGGCGACAAGTTCGCCGAGGAAGCGCGCAAGATCCATTTCGGCGAGACCGATCCGCGCGGCATCTATGGCGAGGCGACGCCGGAGGAGGCGCAAAGCCTGGCCGAGGACGGCGTCGAGTTCATGCCGATCCCGAGCTTTCCCGAAGATCGGCACTGAGTCGCGGCTAGCTTAGGCTTCCGATCAGTTTTTCCAGCAATTTTGCGAGCGTCTCCCGGTCTTCGCTCGTCAGACCTGAAAGGATCTGGTGCTCGTTGGCGACATGGGCGGTCAGCGCCTCGTCAATCAATTCGCGGCCTTTCGCGGTGAGCTCGACAACCACGCCGCGGCGGTCGCTCGGATGCGGCGCGCGCCGGATCAGGCCGGCCTTTTCCAGCCGGTCGAGGCGGGCGGTCATGGCGCCGGAGGTCACCATCGTCGCCTCGTAAAGTTCGGTCGGCGTCAGCGCGTAAGGCGCGCCGGAGCGGCGCAGCGTCGCCAGCACGTCGAATTCGCCATGCTGCAGGCCGAAGCGGGCGAAGACCGGCGCCAGGCGGTCGCGCGCGATCAGCGAGGACGCTTCGTTCAGCCGCCCGATCACCCCCATCGGCGACACGTCGAGGTCCGGCCGTTCGCTCCGCCACTGCTCGATGGCTTTGCCTGCGCGATCCATATGACTCACCGTAAAGTATCTTGACGTTAAGAATCTTTGCGCTATCTTATCGCAAGACTGACTAACGGCCAAGCGCTGATAAAGCTGGAACCATCCGATGAAACTTCTCTGGGATTCGGCATTGGGCCTTCTGACCGTCACCGGCGGATTGCTCGGCATGACACTGCCGTTCGGCAAGCTCGGGACGGCGGCCGGCGTCCCCGCCATGGTCTGGGCCTTCGTCATCTCGTTCGGCGCCGGCAGCGTGCTTTTGTGTGCATTGCTGCTTGGCGGCCAGCGCATCCGGCTGACGGCGCGGAAGCTGCGCTATTTCTTCGTCACCGCGGCGGTCTCCTACGCCTTTCCCAATCTGTTGATGTTCTCGGCCATTCCGCATCTCGGCGCGGGCTATACGGGCATCATGTTCACGCTCTCGCCGGTGATCACGCTGGCGTTCTCTATCCTGCTAGGCGTCAGGAGCCCCAATCTGCTCGGCGTTGCCGGCATTGCCGTCGGCTTCATCGGCGCGGTGATGGTTGCGCTCACGCGCGGCGAGGCCGGACAGCCGGCCGACTATTTCTGGGTGGCGATCGGCCTGCTGATCCCGGTCAGCCTCGCCGCCGGCAACATCTACCGAACCGTCGACTGGCCCGAGGGTACAGGCCCGATAGAGCTTGCCGTCGGCAGCCATCTGGCGGCGGCGACCTTGCTTCTCGCCGGCATACTGGCGCTTTTCGGCTGGCAGGCGTTCACGCCACTCAGCGGCGTGCCGCTTGTAGCTGCCGGACAGGTCGCATCGGCCTCTGCGATGTTTGCCTTCTTCTTCCGGCTGCAGTCGGTCGGCGGCCCGGTCTATCTCAGCCAGATCGGCTATGTGGCGGCAGCGGTCGGGCTCTTTGCCGGCATGATCTTCCTCCGCGAGCATTATCAGCTGCTGACTTGGCTGGGCGCGGCCATCATCACCGCCGGCGTCTTCATTACGACGAAGGCGCAGAGCCAGCCCCGCGCCAGGGCGCAAACCCAGCCGGCGTGAGCATAGAGGCGACGGCGCGGCCGATCAGACCGAGGCTTTTTCGGCCAGCACCATGTAATTGACGTCCATGTCCCTGGACCTCTGCCAGCGGTCGGCCAGCGGATGATAGATCACGCCGGTGCGGTCGATGACGGTCAGCCCCGCCGCGACAAGCGCCTTTGCCAATTCCTCGGGCCGCACCAGCTTGCCGAACTGGTGCGTGCCACGCGGCAGCCAGCGCAGCACATATTCGGCGCCGATGATGGCGAGGCCAAGCGCCTTCAGCGTGCGGTTTATGGTGGCGACGAACATGATGCCGCCGGGACGGACCATCTGGCCGCATTTGGCGACGAACAGATCGACATCGGCGACATGCTCGACCACCTCCATGTTGAGGATGACGTCGAAGGTCTCGCCGGCGTCAGCCAGCGCTTCCGCCGTGGTGGCGCGGTAGTCGACGTTGACGCCCGCCTCTGCCGCATGCAGCTTCGCGACCTCGATATTGGTGGCGGACGCATCGGCGCCGACCACCTCGGCGCCAAGCCGCGCCATCGGCTCGCACAAAAGCCCGCCGCCGCAGCCGATGTCGAGGAAGCGCAGGCCCTCGAAAGGCTTGGCCGCGCGCGGATCGCGGCCGAAGCGCGCCGCCACCTGGTCGCGGATATAGGCAAGCCGCACCGGATTGAACTTGTGCAGCGGCCGGAACTTTCCGTTCGGGTTCCACCATTCGGCGGCAAGGGCGGAGAAGCGCTCGACTTCCGCGGCATCGATGGTCGATCGTCGGGCCTGTGGCATAGCGGGTCTCCTCGAACGGTAAGAAGCCGGGGAACGCTAGGAAGTCGGGTCCCCGGCGGAGAAAGTCAAGGCAGGTTTTTCCACTGCTGCCAGCAAACTGCCTGCAGACTTACCAGGAGACGGTCGCCTTCAACCAGACAGCGCGATCGCGGCATGGCTCATGCTGACGCTTGCCGGCTCGATCGCCTGCATGGCCTTGCAATCGCCGATCTCGGCCGTGATGCGCTGCGCCGCCGCCTGCGCCTGTTCGAGGCTTCGCCAGCGCACGACGTCGACCCAGCTTCCGTCCTCGCGCTCGCCGAGATGGCGGCTGAGAAAGCCGGGCTGGCGCGCGAGCCAGTCGGTAACGATACCGTTTTGCGCGACAAAATCGGCCGCAGCATCCGGCTTGAGGCGAAAGGTCACGATTTCCAGCGTCTCGGTCATGAATTCCTCCATGCGTCGCGTTTTCCTCAACCTTATCGCATGGCGGGCCGCAGGGATCCGTCAGGAGAACCTCAAACCAGCCTCAAGCCCTTCTTGTCCACGTCGCTTGCGAAGCTTGGCCGTTTTGGCTAAGGAGGCCGCGCATTTCCGCGGCTCGGCCTTGCCGGGCGCTTCGTTCCGTTCCGGCCTCAAGCCGGCTCAATCAAAGGCATCTCGCTTCCATGGCGCGCATCGTGATGAAATTCGGCGGAACCTCGGTCGCCGACATCGCCCGCATCCGCAATGTGGCGCGCCATGTCAAACGCGAGGTCGATGCGGGCCATGACGTCGCGGTGGTGGTTTCGGCCATGGCCGGCAAGACCAACGAGCTGGTCGCCTGGACGCGCGAGGCCTCGCCGATGCACGATGCGCGCGAATACGACGCCGTCGTCGCCTCCGGCGAGCAGGTCACCGCCGGCCTGCTGGCGATCACGCTGCAGAACATGGGCGTCCATGCGCGTTCCTGGCAGGGCTGGCAGATCCCGATCAAGACCGACAACGCCCATGGCGCGGCGCGCATCCTCGACATTGACGGCGCGTTCCTGATCAAGCGCTTCGGCGAGGGCCAGGTGGCGGTCATCGCCGGCTTCCAGGGCATCGGCCCGGACAACCGCATCTCGACGCTCGGCCGCGGCGGATCCGACACAAGCGCCGTGGCGATCGCTGCCGCGGTCAAGGCCGACCGCTGCGACATCTATACCGATGTCGACGGCGTCTACACGACCGATCCGCGCATCGAGCCGAAGGCGAGGCGGCTGGCCAAGATTTCGTTCGAGGAAATGCTCGAGATGGCCTCGCTCGGGGCCAAGGTGCTGCAGGTGCGGTCTGTCGAGCTTGCCATGGTGCACAGGGTGCGTACTTTCGTGCGGTCGTCTTTCGATGATCCCGACGCGCCCGGAATGGGGGATTTGCTCAATCCGCCCGGAACGCTTATTTGCGACGAGGAAGAGATCGTGGAACAGCAGGTCGTCACCGGAATTGCCTATGCCAAGGACGAGGCGCAGATTTCGCTGCGCCGCGTCGGCGATCGTCCAGGCGTTGCAGCCGGCATCTTCGGCCCGCTGGCAGAGGCCAACATCAATGTCGACATGATCGTCCAGAACATCTCCGAGGACGGCAAGTTCACCGACATGACCTTCACCGTGCCGTCTGGCGACGTCGACAAGGCGCTTGGCGTGCTCGAGCGCATCAAAGCCGATGTCGGCTACGATGTGGTGCAGTCGGAAGCCGGCATGTCGAAGGTCTCGGTCATCGGCATCGGCATGCGCAGCCATGCCGGCGTTGCCGCCACCGCCTTCAAGGCGCTGGCCGACAAAGCGATCAATATCCGGGCGATCACCACCTCCGAGATCAAAATTTCGATACTGATCGACGGTCCCTACACGGAACTTGCTGTTCGTACTTTGCATTCCGTCTACGGTCTCGATAAGCAATAGCAAGAACTGAGTCCGTTATTGCGTAAGCGCCGGCCGCGGCAGAAGCTGCGGCGGGCAATGTGCCCATTGGAGAACAAGCCGCGATGCGTGACATGGCCGGTGGCCCGCGCGTTCTGCTGAGACGGCTCCGCGAACTTATGCAGGAGCCGCTGGAGCCGCAGGAGCGGCTCGACCGCATCGTGCGCGACATCGCCTCCAACATGGTCGCCGAGGTGTGCTCGCTCTATGTGCTGCGCGCCGATTCCGTGCTCGAACTCTACGCTACAGAAGGTCTGAACCCCAATGCCGTCCACCTGGCGCAGCTGAGGCTCGGCCAAGGTCTGGTCGGCACGATCGCCGCCAGTGCGCGGCCGCTCAACCTCTCCAACGCGCAGGAGCATCCGGCCTTCGCCTATCTGCCGGAGACGGGCGAAGAGATCTACCATTCCTTCCTCGGCGTGCCGGTGCTGAGGGCAGGGCGCACGCTCGGCGTCCTGGTGGTGCAGAACAAGACGATGCGCCAATACCGCGAAGACGAGATAGAGGCGCTGGAAACGACGGCAATGGTGATCGCCGAGATGATCGCCACCGGCGACCTCGCCCGCCTCACTCGCCCCGGGCTTGAGCTCGACCTCAGCCGTCCGGCAAGCTTCACCGGCCTTTCCTTCAACGAAGGCGTAGGGCTCGGCCATGTCGTGCTGCACGAGCCGCGCATCGTCGTGACCAACCTGTTCAATGAGGACAGCGAGGAGGAGGTGCGCCGCCTGGACCGGTCGCTCGGCTCGCTGAGGCTCTCGATCGACGACATGCTGGAGCGTCGCGACGTCGCCTTCGAGGGCGAGCATCGCGAGGTGCTCGAGGCCTATCGCATGTTCGCCAACGACCGCGGCTGGGTGCGCCGGCTGGAGGAGGCGATCCGCAACGGCCTGACGGCGGAAGCTGCGGTCGAGAAGGTGCAGAGCGACATGCGCGCGCGCATGCTGCACATGACCGACCCTTATCTGCGCGAGCGGATGAGCGATTTCGACGATCTCGCCAACAGGCTGCTGCGCCAGCTGATGGGACGCGGGCCGGAGGATGTCGCGGCCTCGCTGCCCAAGGACGCCATCATCGTCGCCCGCTCGATGGGCGCGGCCGAACTGCTCGATTATCCCAGGGACAAGCTGCGCGGCCTGGTGCTGGAGGACGGCGCGGCGACCAGCCACGTCGTCATCGTAGCGCGCGCCATGGGCATCCCGGTCGCCGGCCAGGTGAAGGGCGCCGTTTCCATGGCGGAAAACGGCGACGCCATCATCGTCGATGGCGACGAAGGCTCCATCCATCTGCGGCCACAGTCCGACCTCGAGGCAGCCTATGCCGAAAAGGTCCGGTTCCGGGCGCGGCGGCAGGAGGTCTACCGCGAGCTGCGCAAGAAGCCGTCGCTGACCAAGGACGGCGTCCAGGTCGACCTGCTGATGAATGCGGGGCTGGCCGTCGACCTGCCGCAGCTTTCGGAATCGGGGGCGGCCGGCATCGGCCTGTTCCGCACCGAATTGCAGTTCATGGTCGCCTCGACCTTCCCGCGCGCCGAGGCGCAGGAGCGGCTCTACCGCGACGTGCTGGACGCCGCACGCGGCAAGCCGGTCACCTTCCGCACCATCGACATCGGCGGCGACAAGGTGCTGCCCTATTTCAAGGGCGCGGTGCAGGAGGAGAACCCGGCGCTCGGTTGGCGGGCGATACGCCTCACCCTCGACCGCCCCGGCCTGCTCAGGACCCAGATCCGCGCGCTGCTCAAGGCCTGCGGCGGACGCGAGCTGAAGCTGATGCTGCCGATGGTGACCGAGCTGTCGGAAATCGCGCAGGCGCGCGAGATCATCGACCGCGAGGTTCGGCATCTGTCGCGTTTTGCGCATCATCTGCCGACCAGCCTCAAGCTCGGCGCGATGCTTGAGGTGCCGTCGCTGCTGTTCCAGCTCGACGAGCTGATGAAGGCGGTCGACTTCGTTTCGGTCGGCTCCAACGACCTTTTCCAGTTCATCATGGCGGTCGACCGCGGCAACACGCAGCTTGCCGACCGTTTCGACACGCTGTCGGCGCCGTTCCTGCGCGTGCTGAAGACGATCGCCGACGCCGGCGCGCGCAACCATACGCCGGTGACGCTGTGCGGCGAGCTGGCCGGCAAGCCGATCTCGGCGATGGCGCTGATCGGCCTCGGCTTCCGCTCGATCTCGATGTCGCCGGCCTCGATCGGCCCGGTCAAGGCCATGCTGACCGAGCTGCCGCTGAAGGAGCTGGAAGCCTTCTTCAAGGACAATCTGATGGCGCCTGCCCAGGGAACGCCGATGCGGGCACTGCTGCAGGCCTTTGCCGACGACCGCTCCATTCCGCTATAGCATTCTGCCATGATCAACCTGCCCCGCGACCGCATGGATCAAGTCGTCAAGCGTTTCGACATGCTCGAAGCGCAGATGTCGGCCGGGCCGTCGGCCGACGCCTATGTCAAAATGGCTTCGGAATATGCCGACATCCAGGAGATGGTGGGCAAGATCCGGGCGCTGCGCGCCGCCGAGCAGGAACAAGCCGATCTGGAAGCGATGCTTGCCGACAGGAGCACCGACGCCGAAATGCGGGCGCTGGCCGAGGCGGAGCTGCCGCAGGTCGAGGAGCACATCGAGGCGCTGCAGCGGGACATCCAGATCCTGCTTCTGCCCAAGGACGCCGCCGACGACAGGAACGCCATCCTCGAAATCCGCGCCGGCACCGGCGGTGACGAGGCGGCCCTGTTCGCCGGCGATCTGTTTCGCATGTATGAGCGCTATGCCGCCTCGCGCGGCTGGCGTTTCGAGGTCGTGTCGGCCAGCGAAGGCGAGGTCGGCGGCTACAAGGAAATCATCGCCTCGGTGTCGGGCAAGGGCGTGTTCGCGCATCTCAAATTCGAATCCGGCGTGCACCGCGTGCAGCGCGTGCCGGAGACCGAGGCCGGCGGGCGCATCCATACCTCGGCGGCGACGGTCGCCGTGCTGCCCGAGGCCGAGGAGGTCGACATCGATATCCGGCCCGAGGATATCCGCATCGACACGATGCGCGCTTCCGGTTCCGGCGGCCAGCACGTCAACACCACCGACTCGGCGGTGCGCATCACCCATCTGCCGACGGGCATCATGGTGGTGCAGGCGGAGAAGTCGCAGCACCAGAACCGTGCGCGCGCCATGCAGATTCTGCGGGCCCGACTTTACGATCTCGAACGCAGCCGCGCGGATGAGGAGCGCTCGGAATCGCGCAAATCGCAAGTCGGCTCGGGCGACCGGTCGGAGCGCATCCGCACCTATAATTTCCCGCAGGGACGCGTCACCGACCACCGCATCAACCTCACGCTCTACAAGCTCGACCGGGTGATGATGGGCGAGCTCGACGAGGTGATCGACGCGCTGATCGCCGACCATCAGTCGAAGCTGCTTGCCGATATGGGCATTGATGGCTGACGCTTTGCCCGCTTCGCTCGGACCGCTGCTGCGCGCGGCGAGGACGCGGCTGACTGCAGCGGGCATCGCCGATGCGGTGCTGGATTCCAGGCTGATCGTCGAACATTTTTCCGGCACGACCCGCGCCCAGGCCATCGCCGAGCCCCATCGTCCGGTCGAGACAACAGCGCTCGCCGCGATCGATGCAGCCCTGAGACGTCGCGTCGCAGGCGAGCCGGTGCACCGCATCCTCGGCTACCGCGAATTCTACGGGCTGCGGCTGGCGCTGTCGCCGGACACGCTGGAGCCGCGTCCGGACACCGAGACGCTGGTCGACGCGGTCCTGCCCTTCGTCAGGGCGACGGCCGAAAGGCTTGGCGAATGCCGCATCCTCGATCTCGGCACCGGAACCGGCGCAATCGCGCTGGCGCTGCTCAGCGCCGTTCCGGCCGCGACCGCGACCGGTGTCGATATCTCACCCGGCGCGCTGGCGATCGCCATGCGAAACGCCGAGGATCTGGGGCTCGGCGGCCGCTTCAAGGCCCTGCATTCCAACTGGTTTGAAAAAGTTTCGGGCCGCTACCATTTAATTGCCGCGAACCCTCCCTATATACCCTCTCGAGACATCGAAAATCTGCAGGACGAGGTCCGCGATTTCGATCCACACCGGGCCCTAGATGGCGGGGTGGACGGGGTGGTCCCCTATGGGATCATCGCCGGCGGGGCGGAAGGGTTTCTGGAAGCACGAGGCAAGGTAGCGGTCGAGATAGGCCATACGCAGCAAAGCGTGGTCACTGCGATCTTCGCCCGAGCCGGCTACAGGCTGGCAGAGGTGCGCCGCGACCTCGGCGGAAACGATAGAGTTCTAGTGTTTGAGCGTTGAAACCCCTGATGCAGTGCGAAAAAACGCTTGGCAACATTAGGGAATGCAGCTAGGTTCCGGCTTGACCGGATGAGACGAAGCAGGCAGTGCTCTTAGCGATTCGGTTTTCCTTGGAAATAGCTGCCTCCTTGTGCAAACGACGCCCATGCTTCGTGCGGGAATCGTCCGGCAAGTGATGTAACCGGAACAGGATGACACGTGGCGCCAACGCAATCGATGCGGGCGAACGCCGGTGAAAAAACGAAACGGTCGGCTGCATGAGCGCCACCGTTCGTGAAGAGTTTTGAATTTCACATGAAGAGAGTCGAATGAGGCCACAACAGCAGAACAGGCGCATGCGCGGTCGCAACAACAATGGCGGCGGTGGCAACCAAAACCGCAAAGGGCCCAATCCCCTGACGCGCAACTACGAGAGCAACGGTCCGGACGTGAAGATCCGCGGATCGGCTCAGCAGATCGCCGAAAAATACGCCGCACTCGCCCGTGACGCGCAAAGTTCCGGCGACCGGGTGATGGCAGAGAACTATCTCCAGCACGCCGAACACTACAATCGCATCATTGCCGCCGCGCAGGCGCAGATGCCGATCCAGAACGCCCAGCAGAACCGCGACGATTTCGACGACGACATCGATGAGGATCGCGACGAGTTCGAAACTGCGGGCAACGCCAATGCCGGTGAAGCGCAGGCCGCGGCGAACGGCTCCGGGCCTCAGCCGGTGATCGAAGGTACGCCGGCCGAGCTCGGCTTCAACCAGGAAAACGGCCGCGACAACAACCGGCGCGACGGCCGCGACCGGCACCGCGACCGTCGCAATGGCGGATATGGCCAGTACGGCCAGAATGGTCAGCGCGGCGACAATGGTCAGCGAGACGGGGGTCAGCGAGACGGGGGTCAGCGAGACGGGGGCCAGCGTGGCGAATATGGCGGCCAGCAGCTTGACCAGAACCGCCGCAACGAGCCGCAGCCGGAGGCTTCGGCTGAAGCCGGATTAGCGGCCGAGCAGGCTCCGCTGTTCGACAGCTTCTCGCCGGCGGGCCTTGCCGCCCAGGCCGAGCGCAACGAAGCCGGCGCGGACAATAGCGGTGGGCGTCGGCAAAGACGCCCACGCCGTGGGCGTGGCCAGGGCCACAGCGCCGAGCAGGCCAATGCCGACCAGGCGGCGGACGGCCCCAACGATGGTGGCAACACGGCGGATAACGGCAACGACACCGTCGCCGCCGGAGAGGCAAATGCGGCGCCGGGCGAGACGGTCGCCGGCGAGCCGACCGGCGGCGCCAGCGAGCCGGCGGTCGCCGACGCAAACAGCTGATCTCGGCAACCGATCAGGATCTATTTTCAGGCATTCGAGCGGCGGAGAGAAATCTCCGCCGTTTTCGTTATGCGCGCTAGAGCAATTCCAGG
>LM655197.1:0-9979 GCA_000824825.2 Mesorhizobium sp. ORS 3324 | reverse complement strand
GCAGATCAGCGATTCCAAGAAACACTGAACTGCGCTAGAGTGGTTCACCGTTTCACGGAAACGGCAAACCACTCTATCTCTTTGTTTTGACGCAATTCCTGACGGAAAACCGTTTCACGCTTTTCCTGGAATTGCCCTAAAAGCGCGTCACGATATTTCAGATTCGCTTCTGCGCTTAGGTCTTTGTTTCGACGCTCGCCGTTCCCCAAACCGCTGCGCACTTTGGGCCGACATGCATTAGAATATTCTGCGTTGACCGATATCAAGGCGTCTTGAGAGACCTTGGCCCATACACCATATCTCGGCTGAACTGGGCTCGGCTCCAATGGGCGGGTCCGTCACCGCAATCTGATCCGGTGCCGCAAAGCGGGCCGGTGATGGAAGGAGACAGATATGAATCTTGAGAAATACTCGGAGCGCGTGCGCGGTTTCATCCAGTCCGCACAGACTATGGCGCTCTCGCGCAACCACCAGCAATTTACTCCCGAACATATTCTGAAGGTGCTCGTCGACGACGACGAGGGCCTTGCCGCGTCCCTGATCGAGCGCGCCGGTGGCCGTATCCGCGACGTCAAGCTCGGCGTCGAGGCAGCGCTCGAAGCGATGCCCAAGGTCGAAGGCGGCAACGGCCAGCTCTACCTCGCACAGCCCCTTGCGAAGGTGTTCTCGACCGCCGAGGAACTGGCCAAGAAGGCCGGCGACAGTTTCGTCACCGTCGAACGGCTGCTGCAGGCGCTCGCCATGGAAAAATCGGCCAAGACCGCCGATATCCTGGCCAAGGCGGGCGTGACCGCGCAGGCGCTGAACCAGGTCATCAACGACGTCCGCAAGGGCCGCACCGCAGATTCGGCCAATGCCGAGCAGGGTTATGATGCGCTCAAGAAATACGCCCGCGACCTGACCGCCGATGCCCGCACGGGCAAGCTCGATCCGGTCATCGGCCGCGACGACGAGATCCGCCGCACCATCCAGGTGCTGTCGCGGCGCACCAAGAACAATCCCGTGCTGATCGGCGAGCCGGGCGTCGGCAAGACGGCGATCGCCGAGGGCCTGGCGCTGCGCATCGTCAATGGCGACGTGCCGGAATCCTTGAAGGACAAGCAGCTGATGGCGCTCGACATGGGCGCGCTGATCGCCGGCGCCAAATATCGTGGCGAGTTCGAGGAGCGGCTGAAGGCCGTGCTCAACGAGGTCACCGCCGCCAACGGCAACATCATCCTGTTTATCGACGAGATGCACACGCTGGTCGGCGCCGGCAAGGCCGACGGCGCGATGGACGCGTCGAACCTGCTGAAGCCGGCATTGGCACGCGGCGAATTGCACTGCGTCGGCGCGACCACGCTCGACGAGTACCGCAAGCATGTCGAGAAGGACGCGGCGCTCGCCCGCCGCTTTCAGCCCGTCTTCATCGACGAGCCGACGGTCGAGGACACCATCTCGATCCTTCGCGGCCTGAAGGAGAAGTACGAGCAGCACCATAAGGTGCGCATTTCCGACTCGGCGCTCGTCTCGGCCGCGACGCTTTCCAACCGCTACATCGCCGACCGCTTCCTGCCGGACAAGGCGATCGACCTGGTCGACGAGGCCGCATCGCGGCTGCGGATGCAGGTCGATTCCAAGCCCGAGGCGCTGGACGAGGTCGACCGCCGCATCATGCAGTTGAAGATCGAGCGCGAGGCGCTGAAGGTCGAGAAGGACGAGGCTTCGAAGGACCGGCTTGCCCGGCTCGAGAAGGAACTCGCCGACCTCGAAGAGCAGTCGACCGAGATGACCGCGAAGTGGCAGGCTGAAAAGCAGAAGCTCGGCCTTGCCGCCGATCTCAAGAAGCAGATCGACGAGATGCGCAACGAGCTCGCCATCGCCCAGCGCAAGGGCGAGTTCCAGCGCGCCGGCGAACTTGCCTACGGCAAGATCCCGGAGTTGGAGAAGAAGCTGAAGGAAGCCGAAGCCCGGGACGACAAGGCCGGCATGGTGGAAGAGGTGGTCAGTCCCGACCACGTCGCGCATGTCGTGTCGCGTTGGACCGGCATTCCGGTCGACAAGATGCTGGAAGGCGAACGCGAGAAGCTCTTGCGCATGGAAGACGAGATCGGCAAACGCGTCGTCGGCCAGGGCGAGGCCGTGCAGGCGGTGTCGAAAGCTGTGCGCCGCGCCCGCGCTGGCCTGCAGGATCCGAACCGGCCGATCGGCTCGTTCATGTTCCTTGGCCCGACCGGCGTCGGCAAGACCGAGCTCACCAAGGCGCTTGCCAGCTTCCTGTTCGACGACGAGAGCGCGATGGTGCGCATCGACATGTCGGAGTTCATGGAGAAGCACTCGGTCGCCCGGCTGATCGGCGCGCCTCCCGGCTATGTCGGCTATGAGGAAGGCGGCGCGCTCACCGAAGCGGTGCGGCGCCGGCCCTATCAGGTCGTGCTGTTCGACGAGATCGAGAAGGCGCATCCGGACGTTTTCAACGTGCTCCTGCAGGTGCTCGACGACGGCCGGCTGACCGACGGCCAGGGCCGGACGGTCGACTTCCGCAACACGCTGATCGTCATGACCTCCAATCTCGGCGCCGAATATCTGGTCAATCTCCGCGATGACCAGGATGTCGATGCCGTGCGCGACGAGGTGATGGGGGTGGTGAGAGCCTCGTTCCGGCCGGAGTTCCTCAACCGCGTCGACGAGGTGATTCTGTTCCACCGGCTGCGCCGCCAGGACATGGACCGCATCGTCGAGATCCAGCTCAAGCGGCTGGAGAACCTGCTTGTCGATCGCAAGATCAAGCTGTCGCTCGATCATGACGCGATCGAGTGGCTGGCGTCCAAGGGCTACGACCCGGCCTATGGCGCCAGGCCGTTGAAGCGGGTGATGCAGAAGGAGCTGCAAGATCCGCTGGCGGAGAAGATCCTGCTCGGCGAGATCCTCGACGGCTCGACCGTCAAGGTCACCGCAGGCTCCGATCGCCTGAACTTCCGCTCGAAGCCGACCGTGGTGGCGACCGAGGCCGCGGCCTGATTCGGCCAATCCGCCTGACGAGAGCGCGTCGCACCGGAACGGTGCGGCGCGCTCTTGCATTTTGACAGGGCCACACGGCAAAACCGCAATTGGTCGCGGATGTCGGAGGGGGCGAGCCCGCATGAAACTCGAGGACTATAACGGCTTCTGTGGCTCGCTGGCCGCCGCGACGCATGTCGTGCAGTGGGGCGGTGCCCATGTCTGGAAGGTCGGCGGCAAGGTCTTCGCGATCGGCGGCCACGACCGGGACGGGCAGATCTTCGTCACCTTCAAATGCTCAGACATGGCCTATGACGTGCTGAAGGAGCAGCCGGGCTGCCGGCCCGCGCCCTATCTCGCCTCGCGCGGCATGAAATGGATCCAGCGCCAGACAAGCCAGAGCGTGGACGATGCCGCGCTGAAGGACTATCTGCGCGAAAGCCATCGCCTGGTCGTCCTCAAGCTGACAAGACGGACACGCAGAGAACTCGAGCTGGGTCTTTAGTGACGATGATCTTTCCGAAAATCGGGCCCACTTTTCGGGGACCATGGTCGAAGCACCGGAAATCCGCCATCTTCATGCCCGGTTCATATAGGAACCTTAGTTTTGGTAACTGGTTCGCTGGCGAAGCGTTCGCCTGCCAAGACCCGAGCCGACCGGAGAGCCCGACCCACATGCTGCGCACGATCTTTTCCCTTTCGGCACTCGCGGCCGGGCTGGTCACTTCTGGCGCGCTCGCGGCGCCGGGTGGGGAGGGCGCTCAGGGGGCGGTTCGGCCCGCTCAATACGGCGCGCTCGTGCTTGCCCAGGAAGGCAATATCGACATCTATTACGACGCCAGAGGCAACCGTGTGCTTGTCGATGCCGATACCGGCAAGGTTATCGCCATCCAGCCGCCGCAGACCAGGCTCGACCGCCGGGCCCTGCGCCGCCAGTTGCGGATGCAGGAACTCGGGCGCGCGCCTGTCGAAGACGAAGACCGCTATTATCTCGACAATCCCGACGACATGGCCCGCTTCCGCCGCAGGCAGATGGAAGAGAACGGCCGGTATATCCCGCCGCCGGTCGACGACTCCGATTCCAACAGCGACAGTTCCGTCGATGCCTTTCCATCCGCGCCGCAGGGTGATGACGGGTTTGCCACCACCTATCCGGAGGCACCAAAGTCGGACACCATCAAGCGCCAGCCGCTGAACGAGGCTTCTATCGAGCCGCAGCCGGGCCAGGGGGATGTGCTGCAGGTCAATCCGGACACCCAGGCCGCGTTGCCGCCGAACACCGGCGGCAAGGCCACCGTCGATCCGTCGCTTTCGCTCGGCGTGCGCCAGGATGTGGCGGCACTTCAGGTGCTGCTCGACCGCGGTGGCGCTTCGCCGGGTGTCATCGACGGGCGATTCGGCTCGAATGTCGACAAGGCCCTGGCCGCCTACAACCAGATCACCGGCAGCAATCTGAAATCGACCGACGCGGTCGGCATCCAGGCAGCACTTGCTCAATCGGGTGGCGATGCCTTCGCCTCCTACACGATCACGCCCGAGGACGTGGCCGGCCCATATGTCGCTTCTATCCCGGAGGACTACAGCCAGAAGGCCAGGCTCGACCGCATGGGCTACACCTCCGTCACCGAGGCGCTCGCCGAGCGCTTCCACATGGACGAAGCCTATCTGAAGTCGATCAATAAGGGGCTCGACTTCAACCGTCCCGGCACGATCATCAAGGTCGCCAATTTCGGCAAGCTGGTGTCGACGCCGGTCGCCCGCATCGTTGCCGACAAGGACAAGAAGGAAGTCTTTGCCTATGACGCCGGCGGCAAGCTGGTTGCCGCCTATCCGGCCACCATCGGCTCGGCCGACACCCCGTCGCCGTCCGGCATCCACGCCGTGTCGCGCGTCGCGCTCGACCCCAACTACACCTACAACCCGAACATCAATTTCAAACAGGGCCAGAACGACAAGATCCTGACCATCCCGCCGGGACCGAACGGTCCGGTGGGCTCGGTCTGGATCGCGCTCGACAAGCCGACCTACGGCATCCACGGAACGCCCGACCCTTCCAAGATCGGCAAGACCGAAAGCCATGGCTGCGTGCGCCTGACCAACTGGGACGCGCGCGAGCTTGCCAAGCTGGTCTCGCCGGGCGTCACCGTCGAGTTTGTCGGCGGCGGATATTCAGCCGATGAGCTTGCGCAGCAGTGAGCCGCGCAGCGCGGCGGCATAGACAAGCTGCACCAGCAGGATGAAGGCTATGCTCGCCAGCGGGGTGATGAGGCAGAGCGCCGCCCCGATCGCCCAAAGGATCTGCGCTTTGACGATGCGCTGATAGACGGTGCGTCTCGTTTCCGCATCGACGTCATCCGCCAGCATGCCGTTCTTGTCGGCGTGCCACCAACTCGCGAAGAGCGTGAGCCCGAGCATCAGCAGGTTCAGCCAGTAGACGAGCACCGCGACGCGGAATTCGAGGAAATCGGCCAGGAGGTCGGTGGAGAACGGCAACAGCGCGATGAAGGCGAGAAAGCAGAGGTTAAGGGTCGCAAGGCGCCGGTCCGACTTTGCGATCAGGCCATGCTGTGCCTGCTGGCCGAACCAGAAGATGGTCAGTGTCAGGAAGCTCAGCGCATAGGTCAGGAAACGCGGCGCGAGTGCCATGATCGCCGCAAGCAATTCGCCTTCCGAATGCACCGTTTCATGCGACGGCACCCTGATCTCCAGCACGATCAAGGTCAGCGCGATGGCGAAGACGCCGTCGGTTATGCCGACGATTCGCCCGCGCCCTTCGGCTGACGGTTCGAGCGGTCGCTTCATGACTTCCCCCCTTGGCGCGAGTTCGGACGCAGGCCGGAACCTAGCACGCGACCGCTCGTTTGCATCACGACTGCCGCTTTGCTGGCCATGCGGCCAGTGCCATCTGGTTTCAAGAACAGCAATTCTCTGGCCGGTTGTTCGCCGTGCGCCGGGGGGCTAAGCAGGTATTGATGCCATCCTCGAACGAAGCCACCGCCGATTCGTTTTCGACCGCGCAGCGTGCGAACGGCACCTTCTGCCCGCAGACGCGGCGGAAGTTCGTGCTGGTTGCGGCGATCCTGGCCTCGGCGCTCGGCTTCATCGACGGTTCGATCCTGGCAATCGCCATGCCGGCCTTGCGCGTCGATCTCGGCGCCAGTCTGGCGGAAGCGCAATGGATTTCCAATGCCTACGCGCTGACGCTGTCGGCGCTGATTCTGGCGGGTGGTGCCGCCGGCGACCGATTCGGGCTGCGGCGCGCCTTCGTGACCGGCATTGCGCTCTTCATTGCCGCTTCGCTCGCCTGCGCGCTGGCGCCCAATCCGGCGGTGCTCATCGCCTTTCGCGCCATCCAGGGCATCGGCGCGGCCATCATGGTGCCGGGCAGCCTCGCCATTATCGCCAAGGCCTATCCTAAAAAGGAGCGCGGCCGGGCGATCGGCATCTGGGCGGCTGCCTCGGCGCTGACGACGGCGCTCGGTCCGGTGCTTGGCGGCTTCGCGCTGTCCACTTTCGGCAACGGCATCTGGCGCGCGATCTTTGCCGTCAACCTGCCGCTCGGGCTGATTTCGGTCTATCTGCTGCTCTTCAAGATACCGCCCGACCAGCCGACCGAGAAGCGCAGCCTCGATCTCGGAGGTGCCGCGCTCGCCACGCTCGCCTTCGGAGCGCTGGCCTATGGGCTGACGGCGATGAACGCCGAGGGCGGCGGGATGATGGCCGGGCCGGCGATCGTCGCCGGCGTGGTCCTGCTTTTCGTCTTCATCCTCTACGAGCGCTGGCAGCGCGAGCCGATGATCGATCTCGGCCTGTTCCGCATCGGCGCTTTCGCCGGCGCCAACCTGGCGACCTTCTTCCTCTATTTCTCCCTGTCGGCGAATCTCTTCTATCTGCCGATGCTGCTGATCGCCGGCTGGGGACTGAGCTCGGCCGAGGTCGGCTTCATCTTCCTGCCGCTGTCGGCATCGATCGCGCTGCTGTCGGGGCCGGTCGGCCAGTGGTCGGACCGGATCGGTCCGCGCCTGCCGATCGCCGCCGGCAGCTTCATCGTCGCCATCGCCTTTGCCGGCATGGCCCTGCTCGCCCATGCCGGCATCCATAATTTCTGGACCGGCATCTTTCCGCTGATGGCCTTGATGGGGCTCGGCATGGCGCTCGTCGTGTCGCCGCTGTCGACGGCGATCATGACGTCGGTCGAGGACCAGGATACGGGCGCGGCGTCAGGCATCAACAACGCAGTCTCGCGTATCGGCGGACTGATCGCGGTGGCGGCGATGGGTTCGCTCGCGGCTTTTGTCTATTCGCGATTGACCGGCAGTGCTGCCGGCATCCCCGGTTTCGGCGCGCCGCCCACGCATGGGCTCGCAGCCGATCTCGATGCATTGAGGATCGCGGCAAGCGATTCGGCTTTTGCCGCAGTTGCCGGCCTGACCGCGCTGCTTTGCCTGCTGTCGTCGATCATCGCCTGGCTCACGGTGCCCGGGCAGGCGCTGCCCTGGCCGCGCATTGCTGATTCGCGCGATTAATTGGGAAGCTGCGAATCGGTCTTGGCGCTGGCGACCTTCAGCGAATTCCCGTCTTCCTGCTTGAGCAGGTCGTCGATGCGCTCGCGCTCGCGCTTGAAGGCGACCAGGTCGTCGCCCTTCAGCACCTTGCCAACCGGCAGGCGCACGCGCATCGAATCGACCTTGGTGCCGTTGACGATCAGCTCGTAGTGGAGATGCGGGCCGGTCGAGAGACCGGTCTGGCCGAGATAGCCGATGACCTGGCCCTGGCGGACATGAACGCCCGGCTCGATGCCTTTGGCGAAAGCGCTCTGGTGATTGTAGGAGGTCTCATAGCCATTGGCATGGCGGATGATGATCTGCTTGCCGTAGCCGCCCGCCCAGCCGGCCTTCTCGACGACGCCATTGCCGGCGGCGATGATCGGCGATCCGATAGGAGCAGCCCAGTCTGTGCCGGTATGCATGCGGACATAACCGAGAATCGGGTGCCGCCGTGCGCCGAAGCCGGAGGTGAAGCGCCCGTTGGGCAGCGGGTTGCGCAGCAGGAACTGCTTGGCGCTCGAGCCATTCTCGTCGAAATAGTCGACGCTGCCGTCCTGCATCTGGAAGCGGTAGAAGTTCCGCGTCTGTCCGCCGAAATTGGCCGAGACGTAGAGGAGCTCGGAGTTGTCGGAGGTCTGGTCGTCGCCGTCAGGCTGCGAGAACAGCACCTCGAGCCGGTCCGCAGGCGAAAGCCGCGACTGGAAATCGACATCCGAGGCGAGAAGCTTGATCAGCTTCTGCGTCATCGATTTCGACATGCCGTAGGAATAGGCGGTGCGATAGATGCCGTCATAGACGTTGGGCAGGTTGCCGCGCACCACCACCGGCTGCGAATCGTCGAAGGCCGTCAGCAATTCGGGATTGGGCTCCGGCTCCTGCGCCGGCACGAACTGCCCGCGATCGTCGAGAGCGATGGTGACGATGTGGGTGGTGCGGTCGTAAACGCTGGTGCGGACCACCTTGGCGATGTCGCCGCGCACCTCGAGGCCGACGCGCAGCACGGTCCCGGCCTTGAGCGCCGTCGTGTTCAAGAGCTTGCCGATCGCTCCCGACATGCCGGTGGCGTCATCGCCGGTGTAGCCTGAATCGGCGAAGGCCTCGGCGATGTCGGTATCCTTGGTGAATGGGATGATTTCCTCGGCAAAGGCCGCCGTCTGGTCGTCCGGCATGGCGCGCGGCGCCACCGAGACGTTCTCCGGCGTGATCTTGACGTCGTAGGAGCCGGCCATGCTCTCGGCGAAGGCGTCGCCGAATCGCTGCGGGTCGATATAATGAAGCGCCGCCACCTGGACGGCGCCGTCACTCAAGCCGTTGCCGGCTTCACGCACCACCTTTTCGACCTCGGCGGCCGACAGATCGCTCTTTTCGTCGAACGACGCTGTCTCGATCGGGAAGTCGACCGTCTTCAGGCTCATCTCGCTTTCGACCTTGGCGCCGTAGATCTGGCCGGCGACCGCCGCGGCGGTGGCCGGCTGGGCATTGTCGTCGCCGTCGTCGCCGAAGACCTGCATCGGGTCGAATGGCGGGTAGGGGCGGTTGGTTGTGTGGCCGGCCGCAAGCGCCATCTTGATCTGCACGAAGGGCATGGTGTGGATAACGTCGCGGTCGCCGACCTTGGTGACCATCGACACTTCCATGCGCCTGCGGTCCTTGGCTCTCGCGATCTGGCGCGGCGCTACGAGCCTGCTGGTCTTGGCCTGCTCGCCGGAATCGTCGCTGCTGCTGGCAAGGTTGATCAACTCGGCGATTTCCGGCGGCGTCGCCAGCTGCTGGCGCCCGTCAAGCGCTGCGAACAGGGCCACGCCCATCAGCACGCTCGAGGTCACGCCGGTGAGAAAAGTGCCCGAAAGCCAACGCGCCGAGACCTCGCGGCGGTCAGGCGGACCGGAGCGGCCGTCCGCGATCAGCGGCGGCTCGTTGCCGAGTTCGGCTATGACATCTTCCGTGTCTGGCATCCAGAAAGGCTGCTTCTTCCCCGGGCGAAACGGCTTGTCGTTGTTCGTTGCGGCCATGACATTTGCCTGTCGCGGCCTTTGAAGTCAAACGAAGCGGCAGGTTTCAGCCGATATCCCCACTCACACTTCGCTCACAAACGGTGCTCTCGTCGTCTGTTGTCGAGGCTCTCACGCGTACGCGGGCGCCTTCCTTGTCGTCCCGGTGTCGAACCTCAATGCGGCGGCAATAGGGCTCCCTGTGGATGGCTGCGGACCTGCCGCAGGGGCAGTTGGCGGGCGAAACCTAGCCGTCGAAAAATTCGTCGCAAAAAATTCAAAAAAGTTCGAAATCGGTGTTGACGGTTCGAGCGGCCCCCGACTATATACGCCTCACCAACGACGGCGGCGACGCTGCTGGCGACGAAGAAGTTCGCTTCTGAGGTTCGCGGGAAGTTGGACGAAATTCAAGAGAGCCGCGTGAGCGACACTCGAAGGGGCCCCTGAGCGGGAAGCGAAAGG
>LM655196.1:67838-103368 GCA_000824825.2 Mesorhizobium sp. ORS 3324 | reverse complement strand
ACTGAACCAACACACAGGATCCTCGGGTCTGCGCCGCGTCGCTTCGCTCCTGTTTCGCCCTGGGATGACAAGGTTGGGGAAGCTTCAGTCGAGGAAACTCGCGCCCTCAAAACCCAGCCGTCTGCTTCTCCACCAGCTTCAGCTGACCCTTCTCCACCTTGAAGAACGGCATCGACCTCTGGCTCGAGCCATCGGCGCGGAAGCGGAACAGGCCGGTCGAGCCGCGGAAGCCGCTGGCGTTCTCCAGCACCTGCTTGGAGAAGCCGCCCGGGCCGGCCGAGCTCGCTATGCCGGCCGATAGCGCCACCATGTCGTAGGCATAGGCGACGTTGACGTCGGGCTGGTAATTGTAGGTGGCCTTGAAGCGGTCGGCGATCGGCCCGGTCTCGCTCTGGTCGAGCGTCGCGATATAGGCGCCCTCGTAGAGCGGATCCATCGGGCGCTCGAGCCAGCGGTCGGTGCCGATCAGCGTCACCGCCTTGCCCGGAATGCCCTTGGCCTTCAGCGCCGCGAGCGCCGGCGTCGGGCTGCCGTCGCCGCTGGCGACGATCACCGCGTTGGGCGCCTCCACCAGCGAGCCCATGTCGGAGACCGTCTTCGCCGCGCTGTCCGGCGAATAGGGCAGCGTCACGGCAAGCGTCGCGCCATAGATGCTGAGCGCGTTGGCGACGCGCGCCTCGATGGCGCTTTGATTGGCGCCCGCCGGCACCAGCAGCACGAACTTTTTCGCGCCCTTGGCAGCGACGGCGGCCGCACCCGCGGCCGCGCTGTCGGCTTCGCTCAGCCGCACCGAATAGACGCCCGGGCCGCCGGCGAAATTGTCAGCCAGCGCCAGCACCGGCGGCCGCGAGCCGGAGAGCTTGGCAAGGTGCTGCGCCGCCGCAAGCTCCGCCGGCCCGATGACCACCTCGGCGCCGCCCGAGGTGATCGCCTTCACCGCGAGGTCCTTTGCGTAGCCGCCGTCGCCGCGCGTGTCCTCGATCGTCAGCGTCAACAGCTTGTCGCCGAGATCGGCCATCGCCAGCCGCGCGCCGTCATACATCTTCCTGCCGTTCTCGCCCGCGCTCCCCGCGGCCGAGAGCGGCAACAGCATGGTGATCTTGGTCGCGCCGGTGCCTAGTGTCTGGCTGGCCTTGAAGGCAGTGGCAGCAGTGGCGGTCCGCTGCGCGGGGGCAGTGGCGGCGGCCTGCTGTGAGGGAGCGGTGGCGATTGCCTGGCTCGCGGGCGCGGTGGCTGTGCTGCCGGCCTGGCCTACCGGAGCGGCAATCGCCCCGGGATCGAGCACGTCCGACGCGGCCTTCTTCGACTGGCAGCCGCAGACGACTGCCGCGAGCGCAAGCGCCAGCGCCGGCAGAGAGCGCCGTCGCAAACGGCGCGCAGCGGCGGCAAGCGTGTCAGCCGCCTCCGGACGCGCGACAACGCATACCTCTGCCCAGGCTCGCTTGGCCATCATCACAGCCGGCCGGCGCGCCCGTCAGCTCAATGCATGTATTCGACCATGCGGTCGTGGAAGCACTCGCATTTGTTGAGCGTGTCTTCGTCCTTGTAGTTGGTCTTGAGGTAGCCATAGGCCATGCCGCAGGCGACCTTGGCTTCCGAGGCCCAGACGAAGGCCGGGCGCGACGAGTTGATCCATTCCGGGCTGTTGGCGACGGCGACGGACTCGTCCATAAGCTTCACCACATGGTCCTTGAGCTCGACCATGTTGTCGGTCAGCACCAGGTCCGACGTGCCGACGGTGCGGCAATAATTCACCGCCGGCTCGCCGATGATGTCGGCGGCAAAGCCCGCCGACCCGGCCAAGAGCAACGCCACGGCCGAAGCCAGCAGTCTCACGGAATGTCTCATGTAAGCCCCTCTCCGAATTGCGAATTCATGTGTTGCTGATGCATAGCATAGGAGCTTTGCCGTGCGCTATGCCAGTTAAGCCACAGTCGTCGTCTGTGTGTGCAGCCCGTCATCGTAAAGTATGGTGATCGTGTTCGCTGCCGGATGGTTCTGCAGCGTCGCGACCTCCACGAAGTTGGCTCCGCCGGTCGTTCCGTTGGTGTCGACGCTCAGCGCGCCCGTGCCGGCATCATATTTCACGAAGTCAGCAACGTTGCCGCCGTTAGTCTGGAACAATGCGGTAAGATCTATCTTGTCGCCCTGACCGCCGACGCCGCTGTAGTCGGTGATCAGATCCTTAATGTCGAGGTGATCGAGCCTGAAGGTGTCGGCGCCCGCACCGCCGGTAAGCATATCCTGGCCGGCACCGCCGATCAGAAGGTCGTTACCGTTGCCGCCGCTCAGCGTGTCGTTGCCACCGCCGCCTGACAGGATGCTGCCGGTGCCGTTGGCAGTCAAGGTATCGGCGAAGTTCGAACCAATCGCATTCTCGAACCCGCTGATCGTGTCGCCAAGCGCTCCCGCTCCGCCGACAAACTGTGTCAGCAGGTTGATGGTGACCCCGGCAGTTGCGTTGCTGTAGTCGACGGTGTCGCCGAGGCTGGTGCCGCCGTGGAGCGTATCGGCTCCCGAACTTGCTGCAATCACTTCTCCCGCCGTATCGACACCCGTCAATTGGTAGCCGCTGCCGGAATGCGTTCCAACCAGCGCCACGGACAGGGTGTCGGTGCTGGTGACGCTGTCACCGTCATGGTCGGTAATGCCGAGCGCGAAATTCAGCGTCGTGTCGCTGACGACGGTCTGCGAGTTGTAGGTCAGCGACAATAGCACGACCTTGGGGTCGTCGCCGGCAGCACTTGCGATGTTCTTGACGTCGACCTCGCTAAAGTTGAAGAACGCGCCGCTAGTCGACCCATTCGTGCCCCAATGGGCGGCGTCGACGATCAACGCCGAGCCGTCAGCCTGGGTGACGTTCCAAGTGGCAGACGTGGTGTGCGTCGAATCCCAGATGGTCACCTGGAAATGTTCGGAGGTGTCGTTGCCGCCCTTGCCGATGCCGATCGAAACGGCGCTCTGCGTGAGGCCAAATTTGAAGGTGAGCGTCTCGTTCGTGTCCAGGTTGCCGTTGCCGATACCCATGCCGTTGGCGTTCTTGAAAACATTGCTGTGCGTCGGATTGGTGTCAGCGGTTGTGAAGCCATCGATGAGCACATCGTAGCCGCTGGCCGGCGAAGGATCGTTGGCAAAGCTGGCCGTTCCGCCCACGATCTTCACGTAATTGCCGTTGCCGTTCGGAATGCCGTTGATCACGTCGAAGACGGAGGTCGACTGCAGACTGTTCGTCACCAAGTGGAAGTCATAGTTGCCGTCCGCTCCGGCGGTCAGCGTGAAGTACTCGTTCGTGCCCGTAGCAGCCTGCGCGTCGGCAAGCGTCGTGTAGGCGGTCATCTGAGATGTATGCGTCGCAGCGTCATAGTGAGCGTATTCGTAGAACGTGTAGAGCGTCGTCGCTCCGCTCTTTACATCGACCTGCGTCACCGCATCACCATTGACGTTCGTGCCCTGGCTGGTCTGCGTGTAGGTCAGCCCGCTGGGCGCAGTTCCCATCGCCAGGGTGATCGCCGAGGTCTGGCTCGGCCCGTCGGCTCCGAAGGACGGCGTCCAGGTGCCGTGAACGTCGGTATTGTTGACGTTCGGCATGATCGCGTCCTGGATGTTGCTGATCGTCGGCGTGTCATCGTTGACGTTGATCGCCAGCGATCCGGTGGCGTTGTCGCCGTCACCGTCAGTGGTGACATAGTTGACCGTGAAGGCGACGTTGTTCTCGTTCAGCCCCGCAGGATGGTCGATCGCGTGCAACTGCGTGACGGTGTAGTTGCCCGAGCTCGCATCGGCGAGCTGGATCAACAAGACCGCTGTGGCACCCTGGCTGATGGTCAGCGTCTGGCCGCCATTGCTCACAGCAGCAGTGAACCCGGCCGGGAGGACGATGCCGGTGGTCGTCAGCAGTGTCGTGCCGGCACCATCCGCGCCATAGCTGTGCGCAAGCGTCCCGGTGGTGTTGGCGGTGTCGGGATTGACGTCGCCGGTGCCGCCTGGATTGCCGCCGACAAGTGCATCATCATCGAGCTGGACAGCGTTGTTCGCCGAAACCGAGGGGCCATCGTCATGGAAGGTGGCCTTGGAGCCGAGGTCGAGCGACTGCGAGGCCTTGTCGCCATCATTGTCGGTCACCGTCGCCGTCAAGGTCACCAGGCCCGAGGTCAGGCTGATGCCTTCGGAGCCGTCGGTCGGGTTGTCGATCGTGTTCTGGTGCACCGCGCGGTCCTGCGTCAGCGTCACATCGCCGGTCGCGGCATTGACGGAAAGCGTGAACACCAGGAAGGACGGATCGCCGCTGTGGCCGGTGACATAGCCCGAGACGGTGTTGCCGCTCTGCGTCAGCACCACCGCCAGGCCGGTGGCCGAGTCGATCAGGTTGGAGGCCGAGCCGGAGAGGCTGACGCTGTAGCTGGTGGTGGCGCCGTCGGCGCCCTGCACCACGGTGAAGGCACCGGCGAAGCTTTCCGTGTCGGTGGTCGAGCCGGCAGCGCCGGTGTGCGAGCCGCCCGCCAGGTAGCTTTCGTCGACGTTCAGCGTCGGCGCCGGCGTTCCGCTCAGCGTAACTGAAGGCACATCGTCCTTAATATCGATCGAGATGGTAGAAGTAGAGGTGTTGCCCAGTCCATCCGTCACCGTGAAGGTGAACACGTCCTTGCCGGGCTCGACCTCGGCGCCGTTGTTGGCGGCCGGGTTGGTCGTGTACGGCGTCGTCAGCGTGTAGGTGTAGTGGCCCGCTGCATCGACGGTCAGCAACCCGTAGGTTCCGGCGATGGTTGTCGAGACATTGCCGCTCACATCGGCACCGCCGCTATTGCCGGCCGCGACACCGGTCACAGTGACCGGGCCGTCCGGATCCGAGAAGGTCAGCGTCCCCGTCGCCGTCTCCGCCGTCGAGCTCGGGTTCGAGCCGGTCACCGATCCGTGGCCGAGATCGCCCGGGTTGGTAACCGTGTCCAGCGCCGCTTCGTCAACCGTCGCGGTCTCTGGCGTTACGGAAGGCGCGCTGCCCGCCACGGTGATCGTGAGCGTGGCCTGCGAGGTGTCGCCGTCAGCGTCGGTGATGGTATAGGTGAATGTGTCGGTGCCCGAGGTGTTCGGATTGGCCTGATAGCTGTAGGAGCCGTCGGTGCCGAAGGTCAGCGTGCCGTGTGTGCCGGTGACCGTGTTGCCCGATGCACTGTTCCAGGCGATCGAGGCGATGCCGTCGGCGCCGGCCGTGTCGTTGGTTTCGACATTGCCGGTTACAGTCTGGCCCGACTGCGCACTGTTGGTGTCGTTCTGCGCCGTCGGCACATCGTCCTTGATGTCGATGGTGATGGTCGAGGTCGAGGTGTTGCCGTAGGCGTCGGTCACCGTATAGGTGAAGACGTCCTTGCCGGGCTCGGTCTCGGCGCCATTGTCGGCGGCCGGGTTCGTGGTGAAGGGTGTCGTCAGGGTGTAGGTGTAGTGACCGTCCTGGTCGATCTGCAGCACGCCGTAACTGCCCTGCACGGTGACCGCACTGCCACCGACGGCCGACGAGGTCGCGCCCTGGATGTTGGTCACATGCGGGGTGTCGGCGTCGCCAAGCGTCAGCATGCCCGACACCGTCTCGGCCGTGCTCGACGGGTTCGACCCCGTCACCGCCGAAGCCGCCAGGTCGCCAGTGGCGCTGGTGTCCAGCGCCGCCTCATCGACTTGCGCCGTCGCCGCGACTGGCTGCGGTTGGCCGTTGGTCACGGTGATGGTGAGGGTTGCGGTCGAGGTGTCGCCGTCACCGTCGGTGATGGTGTAGGTGAAGGTGTCGGTGCCCGTCGCGGTGTTCGGGTTGGCATGATAGCTGTAGGAGCCATCGGTGCCGAACGTCAGCGTGCCGTGAGCGCCGGTCACCGAGTTGCCCGATGCACTGTCCCAGGCGATCGAGGCGATGCCGTCGGCGCCGGCGGTGTCGTTGGTTTCGACATTGCCGGTGACGGTCTGGCCCGATTGCGCGCTGTTGGCGTCGTTCTGCGCCGTCGGCACATCGTCCTTGATGTCGATAGTGATGGTCGACGTCGAGGTGTTGCCGTAGGCGTCGGTCACCGTATAGGTGAAGACGTCCTTGCCGGGCTCGGTCTCGGCGCCGTTGTCGGCGGCCGGGTTCGTGGTGAAGGGCGTGGTCAGGGTGTAGGTGTAGTGACCGTCCTGGTCGATCTGCAGCACGCCGTAGCTGCCCTGCACGGTGACCGCGCTGCCGCCGACGGCCGACGAAGTCGCGCCCTGGATGTTGGTCACATGCGGGGTGTCGGCGTCGCCGAGCGTCAAGGTGCCCGATACGGTCTCGGCCGTGCTCGACGGGTTCGACCCCGTCACCGCCGAAGCCGCCAGGTCGCCGGTGGCGCTGGTATCCAGCGCCGCCTCGTCGACCTGCGCCGCGGCCGCGACCGGCTGCGGCTGCCCGTTCGTCACCGCGATCGTCAGCGTCGCCGGCGAGGTGTCGCCGTCGCCGTCCGTGATCGTGTAGGTGAACACGTCATTGCCCGTCCCCGCGTTCGGGTTGGCGTGATAGCTGTAATCGCCATTGGCGTAGACCGTCAGCACGCCGTGCGCGCCCGTTACCGTCGTCACGCCGCCGTTCGTCACAGCGTTCGTCCAGGTGATCGACGCGATCCTGTCCGCTCCCGCCGTGTCCGCCGCGCCGGTCCCGTGGGTGCTCGTTCCGGTCTCGACATTGCCCGCCACCGTCTCACCGGACTGCGCCGCGTCCGTATCGGCATGTGCCGTCGGCACATCATCGACAATCTGGACCGACAGCGTGCCGGGGGCCGAGACGTCGCCGTCCGTGTCGGTGACCGTCACCGTCATGTTGTCGAAGATCGAATCGATTCCAGCGCCGGGGTGAGGCTCGCTGTGAAGCAGCGTGTAGGTGTAGCTCACCTGGCCGGTGGCGGCGTCGTAACCGTTGATGGTCAGCGTGTTGCCGAGCGGCGTCGTAATTTCGATCGGCGTCGATCCGCTGTTGGCAAGGGCTGCGCCCGAAATCACCTGGCCGTTGATAGTCACCGAGCCGATGCCGTCGGGCGAGTTAATGGTAAAGGTACCCGTGTTGATCTCGGATTGGTCGGTGTTGGGAGCGGGATCTTGTGCCTCGCCCGAGCCTTCCGAGCCTGAGCTTGCCGGCAGGCCCTTTTCATTGACGGTGGTGTCGCCGCCATCGACCGAAGGCGTCAGGTCGAGGATCGAAGGTGTATGGTTAGGCAGTCCCGGAAACAGTTCGCGATGATCCAGTTGCCCGAACGCCAGGTCCGTCGGCGGCAAGAGCGCGGTCAGGCCGAAGCCGTCGCCGATCCCGCCTGCGGGATGGTCGAAATTGCCGCCGGCGCTGCTGGGCGAGCCGTTTCCGCCGGCGGTGATCGAGCCGTCGGCGCCGAAGGCGACACTGACGTGGCTCGATTCCAGGGCTGCGATCAGGGCGACGCGCGGCACCTCGACGTCGCCGATGATGAAGGTCGGAACGTTGAGCGCGCCATCCTTGATGACGATCTCGGATCCGTCTGGCTGTACCAGCACAAGGTTGTGACCGTCGACCTTGATGTTGTCGATCGAGACATTGGCCGGAAGCTTCACGACATTGCCGGCTTCGGCGTGATATTCATGCGGAACGTTCGAAGCGGCGGTATTAGCTGGCGCGTTGGCAGCAGGAGCGTTGGTAGCAGCCGCTGGCTGGTTTGCACCCTGTGTGTTTGTACCCGGGGCGTTTGCACCCTGCGCATTGCCCGTGCTCTGCGCCGGTGCACCGCTGCCAACATCCACCGGCACCGGCTCACCCGCGGCCTGGCCACTGGCGGCCTGCGCCACCTGGACACCCGCCGAGATCGGATGTTCGCCAACGGTCGCGTGCTCGTCCCAGGAATTGGAAGCGGCGTCGAATTCGATACTGGTCGTCATAGCTCAAGCCCCCTTCGGCATTTCCCGGCAAGAGACATGTGGGACTCGAACTTTGCAACAGACCTTCAACCTATTTCATATACTGGAATATGTAGAGATTTTCATTTTTTACACTTGGTAAACCGGCATGATATATCCAGTTATGTAATCTCGAAAACAACGCCGGGCCGACTTCCGGGAGCGATTCCGGTTTGGTAAACCAAAGTATAAATTTGAATAAAATTTGACAGAAAACAGAATAGATTGATTCGCGGAAACTTACCCACCTTCCTTTCCGATAATTTGAGACAAGATTGGTAGCGTCCACAGTCAAAGGTGGACGTTATGAAAATAAAAATACCTGCCCAGGGGACGTCGGGGATCAAGCTTCTCCTGCTGGCAATTGGCCTCGCCGGTCTGCCGGCGCCCTCATCGGCGGGCACGATTCCCCTCGGAAATCCTGCTGCTCAAACGGTGCCTCAGCCGGTCCTTCTCGGCGGCATTTCGCTGACCAGATTGCAGCCTTGGCAGCCCGTCGCCGCCCACCGGATAATGGGTGTCGTCAGCCCCTATGGACCGCTCGAAGCTAGCGCGACGGCGGCTCGTTCGAGCGAAGAGGCCGCCCCGGGCATCGACCCGATCCAGACCGCCGCGATCATTCCGGGCGTGTTCGGGTCGGTGGCCTTGTCCATGCACAACTTCCCGGTCGCCGCGCGCTGGGCCCCTGTCTACAAGGCAATCGTCGACTGCACGGCGGGCAGCGCCTGCGACCATGAGAACGCGGCATTTTCCGAGATCATCAACATCGCGAGCAGCAAGGGCTTCCGCGACAAGCTCACCTTCGTCAACAGCAGCATCAACCGGCTGATCGCCTATAAGTCGGATATGGCCGTCTACGGTGTGTTGGACTACTGGGCGAAGCCTTCGGAAATTCTCGAACACCGGGCGGGGGATTGCGAGGACTTCGCCATCCTGAAAATGGCGGCGCTGCTGCGCGCGGGCATCCCGGCTGAGAGCATGTCGCTCGTCGTGCTGCAGGACCGGCGCCGGAAATTCTTCCACGCCGTGTTGTCGGTGAGCACCGGAAGCGGCGCCTTCATCCTGGACAGCTTGAGCAACAATGTGGCGATGGACCGCGATCTTCCCGACTATGTCCCGCTCTATTCGTTCAGCACCGATCGCGCCTGGATCCACGGATCGAAGTCCGGCGCGCAGATCGCCGACATCGCCGGCGGCTTCGCTAGAGTGGTGCCCGGCGAGGGGTCTTCGCCTGATCTGGATGTGACGCCTGGTAGCGCAAGCACCGGTTCGAAACAGATTAGCCGTTGAAGACGAAAGCCATCAACAATTCCGGCTCGGCCACGGGCGCGCGCACGGCGCTGAGCTGGCCGCGGTAGCGGCGCTCGCCGGCGCCGATGACGAAGCCGGTGGTGACAGGCGTCTCGCCATTGGCTTCGAGCCGGGCGAAAATGTCGGTGACGTTGAGGTCCAGCGCCAGCTTGAGGTCCTGCCGCCCGTCATCGCCCGATGCGTTCGGCAATTGGCGCCTGACCAATTGCTGGAAGGGCGTGTTGAACGCCAAGATCTTCTTCAACGACGACAGCGCGAAGGCGGGCGAGGGGCAGGCGACCAGGATCGCGTTGATGGTCCGGATCGAGGCCAGCTTGCGCAGCTCCATGCTTTCCTCGGCCAGCCCGCGCATGCACGCGACCCTGATCGCCGAGGTGAGATTGCCCTGGTCGGGATGGTTCTCGGCGATCTCCTCGACCAGCATGCCGATCGTGCATTTGCGGCTTTCGGCCATCTGCTTCAGCGAGGCCCAGAAGGCTCGCTCCATCCGGATGCCGCGGCGCACGCCGCCGCGCGCTACGACCCGGAACTCCGCGCCGAAATCCTCGGCCGCAAGCCACGGCAGCAGACGTTCGCGCTGGGGTTCGGGATGCGCGGCGCTATCGCTCACTCATCGCCTCCTGCCGCGCCTTGTTGATGGGCTTCAAAAGGTAATTCAGGATCGTCTTGCGCCCTGTCTTGATATCGACCGAGCAGATCATGCCCGGAATGATCGAATAGGTCTTGCCGTTCCTTTGCAGCGTCGATTTTTCGGTCGCGACGCGAACCTGGTAATAGGGCTCGCCCGTCTTCTGGTCGACGAGGCTGTCGGCGGTGATGTTCGAGACCTTGCCCTCGATGCCGCCGAAGATCGAGAAATCATAGGCCGTGACCTTGATCAGCGCGTCCTGGTCCGGCTGGATGAAGGCGACGTCGCGCGGCGAGACCCGCGCCTCGACAAGCAGCGTCTCGGAAGTCGGCACGATGCCGGCCACCACCGCGCCGGGCTGGACGAAGGAGCCGAGCGTGTTGACGTCGAGCGTGTTGACGATGCCGTCGACGGGCGAGCGGATGTCGGTCCGCGCCACCTTGTCGGTGGCGCCGCGAATGGTCTCGTCCACCACCGACAGGTCGGCCAGCGCCTGCGTCAGGTCGCTCAGCGCCTCCTGCTGCAGCTGCAGCCCAAGCTCATTGACCTGCAGCTGCGCCTCGGTGATCGCGGCTTGCGTCTTTTTGATGGTCTCGCCAGCGAGGTTGAGCTGTCCGTGCAGGTCGGTCTGCTCGCGCTCGACGCGGATCTGCTCGGTCTTGGCCATCAGTCCCTTCTTGACCAAGGGTTCGATCAGCGCCGCTTCCTGGTCGGTGACGGCCAGGCTCTTGGACAGGCGATCCGAATTGGCGGTCGCCTCGTCGAGCTCCTTCTCGCGCTGATCGAGGCGCGATTTGAGCACCGAGAGCTTCACCTCGAAGTTCTCGCGCCGCGCGACCAGCAGCTTCTGCTCGTTGTCGCAGATTTCCGGGGCCGTCTTCTGGATTTCCGCTGGGCAGGGGAACGACCCCTCGACTTTGCCGCTCTGCTCGTATTTCAGCCGGGCGATGCGCGCCTGCAGCGCCCGCGCCTTGGCCTGCTCTTCGCCGAGGCTCGACGTGTTGCCCGAGTTGTCGAGCCGGATGATCAGGTCGTTCTTCTTGACCGTCTGGCCGATCTTGACCGCGATCTCCTGAACGACGCCGGGCTCGCTCGCCTGGATGATCTGCGTCTTGGAGGCGGGAATGACCTTGCCGTCGCCGCGCGCGATCTCATCGACCTCGGCAAAGGATGCCCAGGCGGTGAAGGCAACGAACAGTGCCCCTATGATGTAGACGGACGCCGATGCGAAAAGCGGCGGCCGATCTTCTTTTGCAAGCATTCCCCAACGCCCCAATCAGGCATTTGCCTTTTGCAATGCCTGGATAACTTGTTCCTTCGCTCCGTCCGCGACCACGCGGCCCTGCTCGATGACGATGAGGCGGTCGACGAGCTCCAGCATGCTGTAGCGGTGGGTCGACACGATCAGCGTCGTGTTGCGGTCGAACGCGACCTTGAGCTGCTTTATCAGCTGCCGTTCCGAGGCGAGGTCCATCGAGCCCGACGGCTCGTCCAGGAAGACGATCTTCGGTTTGGTCAGAAGCAGCCGCGCGATCGCCACCGCCTGCCGCTGGCCGCCGGACAGATTAGTGCCCCGCTCGCCGACATTCATGTCGTAGCCGCGCGGATGGCGCGAGACGAAGTCGTCAACGCCAGCGGCCTTGGCGGCATCGATGATCTCCTCGTCGGTCGCTTCCGGAGCGGCCATCAAGAGATTCTCCTTGATGGTGCCCGAAAACAGGTCGCCGGCCTGCGCGACGATGCCGACCGCGGCGCGGACCTCCGACGGATGGTATTGGCGCATGTCGATGCCGTCGATGAGCAGCTCGCCGGAGGTCGGCAGGAAGAGCCGGCCGATGAGACGCCCCATCGTGGTCTTGCCGGAGCCGATGCGGCCGATGATGCCGATCCGTTCGCCCGGCCTGATTGCGATATTGAGCCCACTCAGAACCTCGTTTTCCGTGCCCGGATAGGCGAAGCCGACATTCTTGAAGAGCACCGCGCCGCTGCGGATCGGCCGGTTGACGAAGCCGACCGTATCGGGCCGGTCCTCCGGCTGCGACATGATCGTGTTGATGATCCTGAGCGACAGCATGGCCTGGCGGAAGCGGGCGAGCGTGATGGCGATCTGGCCGAGCGGCGCGACCGCGCGGCCCGCCAGCATGACGGTGCCGATGATCGCGCCCGTCGAGACCTGGCCGTCCGCGAAGGCATAGGCGCCGGCAACCACCAGCGCAACCGTCACGAACTGCTGGATGGCGCCGGTGATGTTGCCGGCGGCGGCCGAAAGCTCCTTGATCTTTTCCGACGTGTTGGCCGCGTTCTTGGAATGCTCGCCCCATTTGCGCAGCAGATAGGCCTCGGCGCGCAGCGACTTGATCGTCTCCAGCGTGGAGATGGATTCGACCAGAAGCGCCTGGCGCTGCGAGGCTTCGTTCATCGAAGCGGCGACGCGCTTGCCGATGCGGCGCTGCGTCACCAGCCCGACAATGATGGCGATGACGAAGGCCAGGGCCGGTATGATCACCAGCCAGCCGCCGATGGCGTAAATAACAGCCAAGAAGACGAAGACGAAAATGGTGTCGATGAAGACGCTGATGGTGTTCGAGGTGAAGAACTCACGCACGAATTCGTACTGCGTCACGCGGTTCGCGTATTCGCCGGTCGACCCCGGGCGCGCCGACAGGGACGAGTTGAGCACCTTCTCGAACAAAAGGTAGGAAATCCTCAGATCCGCCTTGCGTCCGGCATAGTCGATCAGCGAGGCGCGGGCCGTCTTCAGCAACAGGTCGAACAGGATCGCCGCCCCGATCCCGAGCGCCAGCACCCAGAGCGTCGCGATCGCCTTGTTCGGCAGGATGCGGTCGTAGACGTTCATGGTGAAGATCGGCGAGGCGATCGCCAGCATGTTGATGAAGATCGCCGACAGCACGACCTTCGAATAGGTGCGCCAGAACGCGCCCATCGTTCCGGTCAGCCAATGGCGCCTTTCGATCTTCGGCGCCGTGCCGACCGTCATCTCCTCGGCGGCGTTGGCATAGGTGATCGAGAAGGAGGCGCCGCCACTGATATAGCTTTCGGCGAGCTCCGACTTGCCGATCGTGGTGCGGCCGTCTTCCTGCGGAGCCGTCAGATATTGCCCGGTCTCGGTCTCGGCGAGCAGCGCGACCGGCAGCTGATTGGTGCGGAAGACGATGGCCGGAAGATCGACGCGACCCCGCACGAAGTCGCGATGGCTGAAGGCTTGGACCTCGAGGCCGATGCGTTCGGCAAGGTGCCTGATGTCGTCCGGCGCGATGCGCGTATCCGAAATCGGCACCCCGGCAAACAGCACGGTCTCCGCGCTCGGCCGGCCGAGATAGGCTGCAATCGCCGAGAAGCAGGCTTTGAAAGCCTCCTTGGGCGAGACGATGTTAGGTTGTTGGTTCACGATCCGCCCCGAAGGAACAGAGATCGATGGCTACATCGGCTACTTCTTCCTGACCGGCGCGAGGATGTCGAACGGCAGATCGTTCTTCTGCTCGGACGGGGTGCGCGCATAGGTTTCGGTATCGGCCGTCGCCGGCACGCCGAATTCCGTCTGTGCGTAGGCGGTGGCCTGCTTGGGCGGCTGGATGTTCAGCGTCTTCAGCAACTGCCCGGTCGCAGCCAGCAGCCGGTATTCGGCAAACAGCGACGCATAGGACGAGGTGTCGGCCAGCGTGGCGGTGTTGAAACGCGTGTTTTGTGCGTCGAGCACGTCGAGCAGCGAGCGCTGTCCGACCTTGAACTGCTCGCGGTAAGACGCAACCAGCTTTTCGTTGGTGGCTGCCTGCAGCCGCAGCGTCTGGGCGAGCTCCGCCTGGCGGAAGCGACGGTCCCACGACGTGCGGACGGCTTCCTCGATTTCGCGCAGCACCTGGTGTAGCGCAAGACGCTGCTCGCTGGTGCGACGGATCTGCTCCTGCTCGTTGGCCTTGTCGATGCCGCCACGATATAGGTTCCAGCGCAGCACGACCCGAGCCTGCAGGTCGCTGGTGTCGCCGTTGTCGCCGTCAATGTCATATCCGCCCCGGGCGACGCCCTCGGCGGTGATCGTGGGGCCGTATTTCGCCCGCGCCGCGTTGACCAGGGAAGCGGCGGCGTCGATGTCGCTGTTGGCCATATGGACGCGCGGATTGTTCTGCCTGGCGAGCCCGATCGCGTCGTCGAGCGAACGCGGCAGCGCGGCGGCGACATCGGCGGGGCGCGACGGACTGGTCAGCGGCTTGCCGACATTCTTGAAGAAGCGGATCTTGGCCGCCTCCAGTTCTTCCGTGGCCTCCTGCATCCGCGCCTTCGCGGCATAGAGGCGTTCTTCCGCCTGCTGCCGGTCGGCATCGTTCAGCGCGCCGCCCGCGATGCCCTGCTTGATGTCGCCGAGAATCGACTGGTGGAAGGCGAGGTTCTTCTTCGCTTCGGCGACGATCGACGTCTGCAGCATGTATTCGAGATAATCCTGGACGACGGAAAGCCCGATGAATTCGGACCGTTCCAGCACCCGGAAGGACGCCCCGTCGACACGCGAGGCCTGGCGATCCAGCTCGGCCCGCCTTGCGCCGCTGTCATAAAGCGTCTGCGTGACCGAGAGGTCGGCTTCGTTCGGGTAGAGAGCGTCGTGCTGCTCGTCGAGCGCGCGCCGGGAAGAATTATCCAGTCGGCGAACGCCCGTCGACGCCTCCAGGTCGACGCTGGGAAGATAAAGGCCTTTTGCCTGACGCAGCTCGAATTCTATGGCTTCGCGGTTTTCGATCGCCTGACCAATCTCAGGATTGGACTCGACGGCAACCGCTACCGCTTCCTTGAGCGTGAGTGCGCTCGCGCTTCCGCAAGCAAGCATAGATACCGTAATGGCAAGCGCAATCCGCCAGCCGACGGTCACTTTACCCGTCCTGGTCATTTCTACCCCGTAACTATCCCCGCGCCCTGTTGTTTTTTTAGCGCTTATTTGCCCAAGCCTGCCACCGGAGCCTTCAGTCAGTATCTAGCAGATTTTCCGAAGATGTGAGCGCTTATTGATCTAGGGACCACAAAAAGCGAGGATTCCAGCCATTAGACCCAGCGGTTGTAGCAAAAATGGCACAGAAACGGTGCCTGTCCGGATCGCGGTTCGGTTGAAATCGACCGCAACCACGAGTTTTCTTAACGAATTGCGAACGCGCTCAGGGAATCGCTCGAGGCCGCCGCTGCCGGCGCCAGGGTCGGATTTTGACGTAAGCTGAACCATCCCTTTTCCCTTTGGAAGTTGGCCTGCCGGGAAACCCGATCCCGCCATGCCGCGGAGGCGCGAAGGCTGCGGGAAATCTGCTGCGGTTCTGCAAAGTGTGCGCCGCAAATTGCCATCTGCGGCTGGTTTTGTTGGCAAACGGGGATCGTTCCCTGTATTGCGGGCCGGAGCAAAGCATGGACGTTCTTGTATGACAAATGTCGCTCTGACCGGGCTTGCCCGCGATCTCGCCCGGCGCGCCGCCGAGGGCCGTCCCGTGCGCATTGGCGTCATCGGCTCCGGCGAAATGGGCACCGACCTGGTGACGCAGGGCATGCTGATGCCGGGCATTTCGGTCGCGGCCATCTCCACGCGCCGCCCGCACACGGCTCGAGAGGCGATTCGCATCGCCTATGGCGATGACGCGATGGCCGCCGAAGCCGACACCGCCTCCAGGGTCAGCCAGGCGATCGAGAGCGGCAGGATCGCCATCACCTCGAATGAGATGCTGGTCACCAATCCGCTGATCGACGTCGTCGTCGACGCGACGGGAAAGCCCGGCGTCGCCGCCGATTTCGACCTGATGGCCATGGAGCACGGCAAGCATCTGGTGATGATGAATGTCGAGGCCGACGTCACCATCGGCTGCTACCTCAAGCAGCAGGCCGACCGGCTGGGCGTGGTCTATTCGGTCGGTGCCGGCGACGAGCCGTCCAGCTGCATGGAACTGATCGAGTTCGCCTCGGCGCTCGGCTACACCATCGTCTCGGCCGGCAAGGGCAAGAATAACCCGCTCAACCACGATGCCGTCCCCGACGACTATCGGGAAGAAGCTCTGCGCCGCAACATGAACCCGCGCATGCTGGTCGAGTTCGTCGACGGCTCGAAAACCATGGTCGAGATGTGCGCCATCGCCAACGCCACCGGCCTGGTGCCCGATATTCCGGGCATGCATGGCCCCAAGGCCGACCGCGATCAGCTCGCCAAGGTGCTCGTCCCGCGCCAGGACGGCGGCATCCTGTCGAAGAAAGGCGTCGTCGACTACACCATCGGCAAGGGCGTGGCGCCCGGCGTCTTCGTCATCGTCGAGGCGACGCATCCGCGCGTCGTCGAGCGCATGGACGATCTCCATGTCGGCCACGGCCCCTATTACAATTTCTTCAGGCCCTACCACCTGACCTCGCTAGAGGTGCCGCTGACGGCGGCCCGCATCATGCTCTACGGCAAGCCTGACATGGTGCCGTTGCCGAACCCCGTGGCCGAGGTCTGCGCCGTCGCCAAGCGCGAGCTTGCCGCCGGCGAGACCTTCGACGCCATCGGCGAGACCTGCTATCGCTCCTGGACCATGACCGTCGCCGATGCCCGCGCCAGCCGCGCCGTGCCGGTCGGGCTGCTCGAAGGGGGCAAGGTGCTGAAGCCAATCAGGAGAGGCGAGCTGCTGACCGGTGACAACGCCGCGCCCGACAAGTCGACGAGGCTATACGCCCTGCGCCGACTGCAGGACGAGTTGCTGTACGGAGCCTGATTCTCCTCAGCCCGTCGACTGCACTCGCTTTGTCATGACGAATTCACTATATTGTAGTGGCAAAGACAGGAGACCGTTCAGATGAATCTTCAGATACGGGACCCGCGGGCAAGGGAACTCGCCCGGCAACTGGCTGAAAGGCGCAAGATCTCGATGACCGAAGCGGTCATCGAAGCGCTCGAATCCGAGCTGCAGCGCGGGCGCGAACAAATTCCGCTGGCTGAGCGGCTGGCCGCCATTTCACAAGACTTCAGATCCAAGGCAGGCAACGGCGGCAGGGCCTTGAGCAAGGATGAGATCGACGAGATGTGGGGACATTCCTGATGTTCGTCGACACGTCGGTGGTTGTCGCAATCCTGGCAGGTGAGGACGACGCCGCCGAGTGGAGCAGCAAGATCGAGAAGTCACCAAGGAGGATAACGTCCCCGCTGGTTATGCTGGAGGCTGCGATGCGACTCTCCTCGCTGCTGGCGGTGGAACCCATCGTGGCGGAAACAGCGATCGAGGCCTTTCTTCGAGAGGCCGAAATCGAAGTCGTCCCGATCGAAAGCGGCGATGCGAAACTCGCGATCCGGGCCTTTTCTGATTATGGGAAGGGTCGCTGCCATCCGGCCCAACTCAACCTCGCCGACTGCCTGTCATATGCTTCGGCGAAAAGTCGCGGAATGGCCTTGCTCTACAAGGGCAATGATTTTTCGCACACCGGTCTCGCGTGATCGGAACGAGATTCACTTCCCCAGCTCTATCGACCTGAGCCGTGCCGCTTCCACCGCTTCGATCAAAAGCTTCGTCAGCCGGTCTTCGCCCATCAGCACGGCGAGTGCCGCGGCTGTCGTGCCGTTCGGGCTGGTGACCTGCTGGCGCAAGATGGCCGGCTCCTCATCGCTTTCGGCGGCGAGCGAGGCGGCGCCATAAACGGTCTGCATGGCGAGCAGCTTGGCCGTCTCGGCCGGCAGCCCGGCCTTCTCGGCGGCCACCGTCAGCGCTTCGATAAAATGGAAGATGTAGGCCGGGCCGGAGCCGGAGACCGCGGTTACAGCATCCATCAGGCCCTCGTTGTCGATCGTCGTGACGACACCGCTTGCCGAGAGCAGCTCGGCGACGAAGCGCCTGACGTCGTCCAGGACGAGTGGGTTGGAAAATACCACCATCATGCCCTTGCCGATCGCCGCCGGCGTGTTCGGCATGCAGCGGATGATCGGCGCAAGCTCGCCGAGGATTTCCTCGAAGGTTGCGACCGGCGTGCCCGCCGCGATGCTGACAAATGTGGTCCTGCCGTCGGCGAAGCGCTTGTAGGCAGCGAGCACGTCGCGGATAACCTGCGGCTTCACGGCGATGACGACGAGATCAGGCACCGCATCGGCCGGAACGCCGGAAGCGTCGGCGCCGGCAGCGCAGCCAAGATGCTCGGCGCGCTTGCGCAATTCGGCATTGGGTTCGACCACGAACACCGCCGACGGCTCGAGCTTGCCCGATTTCAGCCAGCCCGAGAGCATGGCGTATCCCATATTGCCGCAACCGGCGAGAACGAGCCTGATCGTCATTAGAGCCTCCGCAAGAAGGCTCCCTCCTTAGACGCTTGCATTGCGGCAGGAAAGTCCAGTCTGCAGGAGATCGATCAGCCAGCGATCAGGTGCCGCGGCGAACCGGGATCGGCCGCAGCGATACCTGCCTCAGGCCAAGCACGCCAAGCACGAAGAACAGCCAGACGGGGTCGCCGCGGCGAAAGAAGAAGCTTTCGAGGAAAGCGTTCAATGCCGCGAACAGCACCACCATCATGAAGAAATCGCCGAGCAAGATGTTTTCCTTGCGCGGTGGGATGCGCATGTAGTCGCGCAGGGGCGCAATCAGAAAGGTATAGACCGCGACGCAAAGCGCGGGGATGCCCATCAGCACAGCAATGTCGAGATAGCCGTCATGACCGTGCACGATGTTGCGGATGTCCCAAGGCCGGTCGAAAGGCTGGTCCTGGTTGAGCAGCAGCGGTGTTCCCCAGAAGCTTTCATAGCCGTAGCCGGTCCAGGGCTTCTTCGCCAGCATCTCGCCGGCAAACTCCCACAGCGTCGTGCGGCCGGTATAGGTGAGGTTCGGAAAATAGACCGCTGCCAGATGCTTGACCGGCGCGATGAAGACGATGCCGAGCGTGCCGACAGCGGTCGCGGTGATCGCGGACGCAAACAGGATCGGCGTGCCGAGCCGCATGCCGATGAGGCTGGGCAGCACCACGATCAGGATCGAGAAGGGCACCAGTCCGACCGTTGTCTTCGAACCGGTGTGCAGCATGAAGATCATGGCCGCCGAGAAAATGCCGATGCCCCACCAGCGCTGCCCGCGCCGCCAGAGATAGAGCCCGGCGAAACTGAAGCAGGCCATCACCGGTCCTGCGATGTTCTTGTGGGTGAAGACGCCGCGCCAGAGCCCCGCATGTTCCGGCTCCTGCGAGTCCGCCGTGTGCAGCGCCTCGTGCGGAAAGACGAAGAGCCCGATGTAGGAGAGACCCATCACCACGACGGCGGTGAAGATGATGACCCTGGCAAAAGAGTCGGCGTCGCGCGACAGCGCCAGGATAGTGGCCATGGTGATGATGCCGATCATGGTGAAGGAGGCGGCGCGCATCGCCGATGGCGGATCGGTGGCGAGCACCACCGACAGGAGGAAGAAGCCCAGCATCAGCGCCCATGACGGGCTGACCAGCGAGCGCACCACGCGCGGATCGGCGAAGGCGAGCAGCGAGAAGATCGAGATCGCGCCGAGCGAGCCGAAGCCGAGCTGGTTGACTATGTCGCCGCCTTCGCCGGTGAGTTCGGCGCCGGCCGGCTGGAACGGCCGGAACGAGACGATGATGACGGCAAAGAGCAGCGCCGCGATCGCCGTCGCAAAGCCCTCACGCGTGAAGGCGGCGCTGAGCGGCTCGCGCTCAGTTCTTTTCAGGCTGTCGGTACTGCTCATTGGCATATCCGAATTCGGCAAGCACCCGGCCGAGCGCGACATAGACGGGATAGAGACCTGTCGCCGGCGAGCCGGTGCGCGCCAGCCGGACGACGCCGCGCAGCGGCGAGGCGGCAAGCAGCGCCAGGCTCTTCAGCAGAACCTTGGCCCCGGCGAATGGCGTCCCCGCGCGCTTCTTCTTCTCGACGAGGGTAGAGATCACACCATTGCGCAGGCTGCGGGCGCGGATCCAGTCGGATTCCACGCGGCGGGCCGGAACCGTTTCCTTGACCCTTGCCTCCGCGCACCAGCCGAGCGCGAAACCTTTCTGCGCGGCGCGGCTCAGGAAGTCGGAATCGCCGCCGCCCATGAAATTGAATCGCAGATCGAGAAAGGGTGGCCCCATGGCCGTGAGCACGTTGCGCCCTACCAGCAGATTGCCGGACGAATAGAGCGCCGGAACGCGGCCGGTTTCGTAGTATGGCGGCGCAAAGACCGGATGTTCGGCCCATCTCGCATGGGAGGGATCGGCGAAGACCGGTACTTGCGGCCCGCCGACGATGTCGGCTCGGAGCGTCTCGGCTGCACGGCACATGCGCTCCAGCCAGTCGGGCTCGGCGACCTCGTCGTCGTCTATCACCAGCAGATGTTTGAAGTTGGGGAACTGCAGGATCGCCGTCTGCCAGCCGGCATTGTAGGCGCTGCAATTGCCGCGTTCATGCGCGATGACAACCAGGCCTGGCATCTCGTCGCGCTCGAACAGCGGCAGTGCCGCCCTGGCGCCCTCGCGCGCCTCGGCCTCATTTTCCATGACGATGACGGCGAAGCGGCGCTCGGTTTTCTGCGCCCCGAGCGATGCCAGCGTTTCCAAAACCTGCTTGGGCCGCCTGAAGGTCGGCAGCGTGACGACCGCCTCGACGGTCTCGGCGGCAAGCCCCGGAGATCGGCCCGCGATCGATATCGCCAAAGCGTCCGAGGGCAAAGGCATCATCCGTTTCCAGGCCGTGTGGGTTTGATCCTCGATAGCAGCGCGATGATAACGTTTCGTTAATCACCTTCGCGCGCGGGCTCCGAAAAACCCGGGTTCTCGGCCTTTGCCGGTGCCATTTAATCAAGGCTTCACCGCGCTTTGCTACCGGCTGCACCAATGGATAGGTGAGATGCATCTGCTGTTCGCCACATCGATCGTGCCAGACGGCGCTCTCGCCTCGGGCTACGAGATTGCCAACGCCGCGATCATCGACGCCTTGCGGCGCGCCGGCGCGCGCGTGACGGTGATCGGCTTCAGCTGGCCGGGAAAGCCGCCCGCCGATCCTGAAAACACCATTGTCCTCGGCGCCGTCGAGGTGCGCACCGAAAGCGCCTCGCCGCTGCGCAAGATCGCGTGGGTGGGCAAGGCGATGCTCGGCGGTCTCACTTTCTCGTCCGTCAAGTTGCGCGTCGTTTCCGACGCGCAGATCCGCGCCGCGATTGAGGGCGCCGGCCCGTTCGACGGCTACGTGCTCAATTCTGTGCAATTTGCCGGCGCCTTTGAAAATCTCTTCGGCGACCGGCCTTCGATCTTCGTCGCCCATAATGTCGAGCACCGTTCGGCCGAGGAGAACGCCGCCGCGGCCGGCAGCGCCCTTCAACGCTGGCTGTTTCGCCGCGAGGCCAGGCTGCTCGAAGTGATGGAGAAGCGTCTCTGCCGCGCCGCGCGCTTCGTCTTCACGCTGGCCGAAGAGGACCGCGCAGCGCTCGGCGTTGCCTCAGGTGACCGCTCTGCTGTGCTGCCGCTGGTGACCCGCGCCGAGGCGCCGGTGAAAAAAGCGCAGCGCCACATCGACTGCGACGCGGCGCTGATCGGCACCTGGACCTGGCAGCCCAATCGCATCGGCCTCGACTGGTTCCTGAGCAAGGTCGTGCCGCATCTCAAGCCGGATTTCCGTATCAGGATCGCCGGCAACATGCCGTCGGGGGTGACGTCGACGCATCCCGGCGTGCAGTTCGTCGGGCGGGTTCCGGACGCCCGGGCCTTTGTGCGCGGCGCCGCCGTCATTCCGCTGATCAGCATCGCCGGCAGCGGCGTGCAGCTGAAGACCATCGAGACCTTCGAGCTCGGCCTGCCGTCCGTCGCCACCAGCCGCTCGCTGCGCGGCATCGGCTACCGGCCGCAAAACTGTGTCGTGACCGACGACCCAATCGCTTTCGCCGCGGCGCTCGAAGCGGCGGCGGCCGATGTCCGGGATGTCGACGGCAGCGCCTTCCATTACCGGCAGGTGAGGGCGCTCGATGCCGCGATCGCGCTTGGGCTGGAGAAGCTCGGCGCCATCAGGCAGGAGGTCGCTGCATGAATGTGCACGCGGCGCGCGCCTTCGGCTTCGACACGCTGAAGACGATCCTCGGCATCCCCGTGCTTGCCATCCGCTGGGACGAGGCAATAGCGCTGCTTTCCCGGCTGATCGCCGAGCAACGCTTCACCAAGGTGAGCTTCCTCAACGCCCACAACGCCAATCTCGCCTGCACCGATCCGGTGTTCGCCGGCGCGCTCGACGACTTCCTCGTGCTGCCCGACGGGGTCGGCGTCGACATCGCCGCAACGCTGCTCTACGGCGCGCCTTTTCCCGACAATCTCAACGGCACCGATTTCGTGCCGGCCTTCCTGCAGGCGTCGGCGCGGCCGCTGACCGTGGCGCTGCTCGGCGCGACGCGGGTCAATGCGGAGGCGGCATCCGTCAAGCTTTCGGCGCTCGCCGCGCAGCACAAATTCGTGGTCGTCCATGACGGCTATTTCTCCCCCGCCGAAGAGCCCGCGATCATCGAGCGCATCGCGAAGCTTCGACCGGATATACTGCTCGTCGCCATGGGCGTGCCGCGCCAGGAACTGTGGATCGCGCGCCATATCGATGCTCGTCACTGCACCTTGCCGATCGCGGTCGGCGCGTTGCTCGATTTCCTCAGCGGCACCGTGCCGCGCGCCCCGCTTTGGATGCGTCGTCTCAGGCTCGAATGGCTTTTTCGCCTGTGGATCGAGCCCCGTCGCCTGTGGCGCCGTTATGTGGTCGGCAACCCGCTCTTCCTGTGGCGCGTCTTGAAGCAGAGACTGTCGCGCAAGCCGCAAGCGGTGGAGGCGAGCCGTTGAACAGCCGCTTCGTGCCGGATGCCGCAACCAGGATCGATCCGCTGCCGCACACGCCTTCGGCCGCGATGGTGACGGCAAGCTATGCGCCGGATTTCGAACGCTGCCGGCTCTTGTGCGAGACAATGGATCGCCATGTGACCGGCATTGCGAGGCACTATATCCTCGTCGAGCACCGCGACTTGGCGCTGTTTCGCCAGCTGGAAGGCGGCCGCCGCACGATCGTCGACGAACGGGATCTTTTGCCGCGCTGGCTGCGCGTTTTCGACGATCCGCTCAGCCTGTTCCGCCGCCGCGTCTGGCTGAGCCTCAAGACGCAACCGCTGCGCGGCTGGCACGTGCAGCAGCTTCGCCGCATCGCCATTGCCGCGCATGCCGCAGAGGACGTGCTCGTCTTTTGCGATTCCGATGTCGCTTTCCTCTGGCCGTTCGACACAAGCGCCTTCTGGCGCGACGGCAAGGTGCGGCTGTTCCGGCGCGACGGCGTGCTCGCCACTGACGGGCATGACCAGCATCGCATCTGGTCGCGCAATGCCGGCTCGGCGCTCGGCATAGATGCGGCGAAGGTTTCGACCCACGACTATATTTCGACGCTGATCGCCTGGCGCCGCGAGACGGTCAATGCGATGTGCGAGCAGATCGAGAAGATGCACGGCCGTGACTGGGTCGGCGTCGTCGGCGCGGCACGCAAATTCTCCGAATGCATGATCTACGGCCGCTATGTCGACGACCTGCTGGACGGCGCCGGCCATTTCCACGAGCAAGTGGAATTCTGCCGTGTCCACTGGAATGGCGAGGCGCTGTCGGATGAGGAGTTTCGCCGTTTCGTCGACGCCATGGAACCGCAACAGGTGGCGATCGGCATGCAGTCCTTCATAGGCACGGATGTCGCCCGCATCCGCCGTTTGATCGGGCTGAATAGGCTCACCTGACTCTAGATTGCCTTTGCCGGCCGCCGCATCGCCGAATAGGTCAAAAGCACCGAGGCGAGATAGAGCAGCAGGAAGACGATGTTGAGCGACAGCACCAAATTGGGCGTGTCGGGGATCGTCCTCAGCACATACGTGAGTAGCATAGCCTTCAAGCCGGCGAGCAGTCCGAGGTTGATCGCTCGCACCGCCGTCTGCCCGCGCGCGAACAGCAGCTCGGCCTGGTATTCGACGAGATTGCGCAGGCCAGGCACTGATATCGCTAGCGCCACCAGGGGTGCAGCCTCGGCGACATTCCTGCCCAGCGCAGTGGGGAAGAAATGCAGCACGATGCCGAGCGACAAGAGCGCCAGCGTCGAGATAAGGAACACGCCGCCTTCGATGCCGCTCTTGACCGCCAGCCGCGACAGAAGCTGCGGCGCCCGCATCATGCGCTGCACCAGCATCATCGAGAATGTGCGGATCGGGATTGCCGTGAGATCGACCAGCCGCATGATGATGGCGTAGATGCCGGCGAGATGCGGTCCGCCGATCGACAGAACCAGCAGCTTGTCGAACTCCATCTGCAGGTAGAACAGCACCTCCGATCCCGCGACATAGACGGAATCGGCGAGCCGCCTGAAATAGAGCTCGCTGCGTAGCCTCAGCCGTTGGCGCGGGTAGAAGAAGACGAAGGCGACGATGAGCGAGGCGGCGTTGGCGCCGATATAGAACCACGACCAGACGCCGATGCTGCGCTGCGCGGCGAGCATGAACAGCACCGCGCCGACGGCTCTCAGCGCCGTGGCCAGGATCGTCAGCACTGCCGCGCGGCCGAAATTGCCGAGGCCGTTGTTGACGATCAGCACCACTTCGACCGGACGCCACAAAAGTGCCTCGGCGAAGACCACCGCGGCGAAGACCGGCAGCGGCACCGTCCCGGCGAAGAAGGTCAGGTAGACGACGTAGGAGGTGGCGGCGAGAACCGGCAGCGAGATCGCGCCGAGGAACAGAAAGCCGGCTGTGAAGGTGCCGATCAGATTCGGGCGGATCGCGGCGGTACGGTAAAGTGCTGAGATGAAGCCGAAGGCGAGGATCCGCGACAGCATGACGCCTGCCGCCGAGGCGGTGGCGAACATGCCGAATTCGGCGATGGACAGTGTATTGGCCAGCGCCACGAAATAGGCGAGCGAGAACACCAGCCGCCCGCCGGCGCCGCTCACCGCCGAGAAATAGTCGAAAACCAGCTTCCGGCGCGCGGCCACGAAGTGGCCGATCCGCGCGAGCGTCCGCCTTTGCGGTATGTCGCTGGTCTGGGTCATGTGTCGGTCAAAAGGCTAAGGCGGAAAGCTTAACGTGCCGTTCTGCCGGCAGCGCCGGCCCGGCGCAAACGTTGCAATCAGAACGAGAAACTCTGCGTTTCGAAGCACAAAATTAACCTTTTGTTTCCCATGCCTGTTTAGCGTGGCTTAACGATGGGCCGAGTGCCGCTCCCAGGCCGACAGAGAGTAAGTTCCAGGACATGGTCGACAGGGAAAACCGTGAGGATTGGAGGCGCGAGCGCTCTTTGCTTGCGCTCGGCCGGGCCGTGCGCGGCGAGGACAGCCCGGACCCTTCGCTGGTTTCCATCGGCGACAAGGCCGACCAGTCCTGGCGCGAGGACGCCGCAGCGCGCCACCGCGCCGCGCGCTTCGAGCGCGAAGGGCGGTTGTATCAGCAGCCCGCGAATACTGACGAACGTCCTCGGCCCGACCCGCGTTCGCAAACCATCCGCGCTGAGGACGACTGGGCGACGCGGGAAACCTATCCGCAACTCGGCTCGCGCGAAGAGGGCCGTTCTCCTGGCTATTCCTCGCCGGCCGCGGTCGAGCCGCGCTACACAGGCCGGGCTCCAGCCGGCGACGATCAGGAATGGAAGCCGCTGATCGACCCGATGCAGGTCGTGCGCGGCATCACCCGCTCCAGGGCGCTGATTCTTTCGACAACCATGCTGGGCGCCGCGCTTGGCATCGCCATCGCGCTGTCGACGCCGAAGAAATACGAGGCCACCACTGCGGTTATCGCCGACCCGCGCGATCTCAAGCTCACCGATCGCGACCTGACGCAGAATGTGGTCGCATCGGATGCGACGCTTGCCCTCGTCGAGAATCGAGTGCGTGTGCTCCAGTCGGGCAAGGTGCTTAACCAGGTGGTCAAGGAACTTAACCTGACCAGCGATCCGGAGTTCAACGGGCAAGGCCGCGGCGGATTTGCGGTGATCTCGTTGATGCGATCGATCCTGTCGCGGCAGGATGCTGGCAGCCCGGCTGACGAGTTGCGTAAACAGGCGCTGGCAGTCGGCAACCTGGCCGAGAGCCTCGACATCGAGCGCGACGCCAAGACCTTCGTCATATCGGTCAGCGCCACCACTCAGGATCCCAAAAAGTCGGCGCAGATCGCCAACACTGTCATCAGGGTTTTCCAGGATACCTTCAGCAAGATCCAGTCCGACACGGCGAGCCGCGCCACCGACGAACTGACCGCGAGGCTCGCCCAACTGCGCAAGGACGTCGAGACGGCGGAGCGCAAGGTCGAGGATTTCAGGGCCACGCACGACCTTGTCGACGCGCAGGGCCACCTGATCAGCGACGACCAGATGCTGAAGCTCAACGAACAGCTTTCCGTCGCTCGCGCCCACACGCTCGAGCTCAACGCGCGCGCTGCCTCGGCGCGCGCGTTGGACGTCAACTCGGTTCTCAAAGGCACCTTGCCGGAAGAGATCAACTCCAACACGATGAGCGAGCTGCGCTCGCAATATGCGGCGCTGAAACAGGAAGCCGACCGCGCCGCGATCAAGTTCGGACCGCGGCACCCGGAGCTTCAGGCGCTGAATGCCCAGCTTGCCGGCGCGCGCGAACGCATCGCCGCCGAATTGCAGCGCATCGCTTCCTCGCTGCAGGTCGAGCTGAAGCGCTCCGTGCAACTCGAGCAGGACCTAGCGTCGCGTCTGGCGCAGGCCAAGGTGCAGAGCGGCGACGTCAACAACAACCTGGTCTCGCTGCGCGAGCTCGAGCGTGAGGCTGCCGCCAAGCGCTCCGTCTACGAGCAGTTTCTGCTACGCGCCAAGGAGACCGGCGAGCAGAAGGACATCAACACCGCCAACATGAGCGTCATATCGGAAGCCGAGCCACCGCTTGAAGCCAAGGGGCCATCGCGTGCCATAGTGGCGCTGGCTGGCCTGCTGGCCGGCTTCTTCGCCGGCATTGGCCTTGGCGCGCTGCGCGGCGCCTATGCGAGCCTGCGCGAGACCGCCGATACGCGCTCGCGCCGCAGGACGAGCGAGCGTGCATCGACCTTCGAGGACAGGTCGGCGCAGCCTGTCATGCCGTCGCCGGTGAGGCCCGTCGCTGCTCCGGCGCCGCCCGTCGCGCCGGCACCGGTGCCGGTCGATGACGCCGGTCGCCCGGGGCTCCTGGCGGCGATGGCTTCGGCATTGCGCTACCTTGCGCGTCGCGGGCCGGCTGAACCAGCCGGTACGAGTGCCGCCGCGACTGAAAGCGCTCGGCACGCGACGACGCCGGAGGCTCGTTCTTCCCGTCCGCAGGCGCCGCAGGGGCGCGACGTCGAGCCGCTGCCCGAGCAAGGATACTCCTACTCACATCAACCGGATTACGAGCGGCCCGGCGCGCATGACGATGCGTATTCGCAACCGCCGATGGCTGAAGAGCGCCCGACTTCACCCGACCAGCAGGGTCAGATCGACGAGATCCGGGCCAGCCTGCGCGAATTCCGCGAGGCGGTTCGCGATCTGACCGAAAGCCGCACGCGCCGCCGCTATTTCTAAAGCGCTCCATGCCGGTTAAAAGCGTGCCGGTTTCGAGTTTACGGCATGCGACGGCGCTTTGGCGGGATTGCCCGGCCGAATTTTCGTGAAAATGCCGCTCCCAAGCGAACGGTTTTGAAGGTGAATGATGGCCGAAGTGATTGACGGAAAGAGTATCGCCGAAGATGTGGTCGACAAGGTCAAGGCGCTGACCGCCGAGCTGTCGGCCAAGGGCGCGACCAGGCCCGGCCTGGCGGTGGTGATCGTGGGCGAGGATCCGGCGAGCCAGGTCTATGTCGCCTCGAAGTCGCGCACGGCCAAGGAATGCGGCTTCCTCTCGCTCCAGCACACGCTGCCGGCCGAGACGACCGAGGGAGACTTGCTGAAGATCATCGGCGACCTCAATGCCGATCCGTCCATCCACGGCATCCTCGTGCAGCTGCCGCTTCCGGGCCATATCGATTCCGGCAAGGTCATCCAGGCGATCGCGCCGGAGAAGGATGTCGACGGCTTCCACTTCATCAATGTCGGCAAGCTCGGCACCGGCGAGCTGGAGACGGCTTTCGTCCCCTGCACGCCGGCGGGCTCGATGCTGCTGATCGAGCGCGTGCGCGGAAAGGACCTCTCCGGCCTCAACGCCGTCGTCGTCGGCCGCTCCAACATCGTCGGCAAGCCGATGGCCAATCTGCTGCTTGCCGCCAATTGCACGGTCACCATCGCGCATAGCCGCACCAGGGACCTGCCGGCGCTGGCGCGCACTGCCGATATTTTGGTAGCCGCCGTCGGCCGTCCGGAAATGGTCAAGGGCGATTGGGTGAAGCCCGGCGCCACCGTCATCGATGTCGGCATCAACCGCATTCCGGCGCCCGAGAAGGGCGAAGGCAAGTCGCGGCTGGTCGGCGACGTGGCCTATGGCGAGGCGGCCAGGGTCGCCGGCGCCATCACGCCCGTCCCGGGCGGCGTCGGGCCGATGACCATTGCCATGCTGATGGCCAACACGGTAGCTTCCGCCTACCTCGCGGCTGGGTTGAAGCGGCCGTCCTTCTGATCGGAAAGCTTGATCCTTGCCGAACCTGATTGCCCCTGTCGAACGGCCGGTCACGAACGATCCCGTTCAGGGCGGCCGTCAGTTCGGCTTCCTGCTGGTCGACAAGTTCTCGATGTTCTCGCTGGCCGCGGCGATCGACTGCTTCCGCTCGGCGAACCGTCTGCTCGGCCGTGACTTCTACGGCTGGACCACGATTTCGGCGGATGGCGACGCGGTCATGGCCTCCAACGGCCTACCGCTCAAGATCGACTATTCCGTCGCCGACATGCCGCCGGTCGACATCCTGTTCGTCTCGGTCGGGCTCACCACCGAATTTCCCGGCAAGAGCAAGGTGCTTGCAGCGCTGCGCAGCTGGGGGCGGCGCGGCAATGCGCTCGGCGCGCTGTCGGTCGGCTCTTATCTGCTCGCTGAGGCCGGGCAGCTCGACGGCTATCGCTGCACCATCCATTGGGAGAACCGCGCCGGCTTCATGGAGCGCTTCCCCGACATCACCTGCACTGGCAACGTCTTCGAGATCGACCGCAAGCGCTACACCTGCGCCGGCGGCACCACCTCGATCGACCTGATGCTGGAGATCGTGCGCGGCGATTTCGGCTCCAATCTTGCCAATGGCGTCGCCAACCAGTTCCAGCACGAGCGCATCCGCTCGGCCGGCGACCGCCAGCGCGTCGGCCCCGAGCGGGATCTCACCGGCAAGTCGGAGAAGCTCAGGCGCATCGTCGAACTGATGGCCGACCATCTCGACGAGCCGCTGTCGGCGGTGCAGCTCGCCAAGTCTGCAGGCCTGTCGGTGCGGCAGGTCGAGCGCCTGTTCCTGCGTCATCTCAACGTGACGCCAGGCCGCTATTACATGCGGCTCAGGCTCGAGCGGGCGCGCGAATTGCTGCGCCAGACCAACATGCCGATCCTCGACGTGGCGATCGCCACCGGCTTCACCTCGCATTCCTATTTTGCGCAAAGCTACCGGCTGCAGTTCGGGCGGCCGCCCTCCGAAGAGCGCCGCACCACCTATTGAGTGGCGTCGCCGCCATCGGACTTGTCTCTGCGGGCCGCCTCAAATAGCTTTCCCGGCGCGGACAGGGGGCTCACTCAGGAGATTTTCATGGCGGGACTGGCACGGAGCGTTGCTGCGGCGATCCTCCTTTTGTCGATGACCACGTTTGGCTTTGCCGCCAACAAGGTGATCATCATTCTCGATGCATCGGGCTCCATGTGGGCCCAGATCGACGGCAAGCCGAAGCTCGAGATCGCGCGCGAATCGCTGCGCACCGTGCTGCAGTCGGTGCCGGCCGACGACGAGATCGGCTTCATGGCCTATGGCCATCGCCAGAAAGGCAGCTGCCAGGACATCGAGCTGATCGTGCCGCCGCAGGCGGGCTCCGCAAGCGCGATTTCGGCCGCCGCCGACAGCATGAAATTCCTCGGCAAGACGCCATTGACCGCCGCCGTCAAGCAGGCGGCCGAAGCACTGAAATATACAGAGGACAAGGCGACCGTCGTCCTCATCACCGACGGGCTCGAGACCTGCGGCGGCGATCCTTGCGCGCTCGGCAAGGAGCTGAAGCAAACCGGTGTCGACTTCAGAGCCGACGTCGTCGGCTTCGGCCTGACCGCCGACGAAGGCAGGCAGATCGCCTGCCTCGCCGAGAACACCGGCGGCAAGTACATCCAGGCGTCCGACGAGAAGGCGCTGCAGCAAGCGCTGGTCGAGACCGTGGCCGCGCCGGCTCCCGCGCCTGAGCCGGCTCCGGCCCCCGCGCCGGCGCCAGCGCCGGAACCCGCCAAGTCCGAATTCAATTTCATGCCGGACGTGGTCTTGGCCGAGGGCGGCAGTCCGATCACCGACGGCAACGCCTGGGAGATCTACAAGGCCGCCGCCGACGGCACGCGCGGCGATCAGGTCGCTACCGAATATGGTGAGCTCAAGACCAACCTCGAGCCGGGCGACTATGTCGTTGTCGCGCGCGAAGACGAAGCCAAGAGCGAGCAGAAGATCAAGGTCGAGGCCGGTCAGGTCTACAAGCCGCTGTTCACGCTGAATGCCGGCACTCTGGTCGTTCACCCGCATGCGAGCCAGGGTTCGGAGATCAGCAGCGAGGCCCGTGTCGACTTCGCCTATCCGGGCGGCAGCACCACCCATTACGGCGACGCCAAGGCCACCGTGCCGGCGGGCGAGCAGAAGGTGACGGTGCAGATCGGCGCCGGCACCGCGACCGAGACCGTCCAGCTTGCCGCCGGGCAGACGGTCGAGAAGGATGTCGTGGTCGGCGTCGGCCACGCCGTGCTCAACGCCTACTACACCGCCGGCGGCGACAAGGCCGACAATTCCGGCATCGGCTTCGAGATCGTCAAGGCGAAGAAGAAGATCGACGGATCGCGCGAAAGCCTCGAGCACTCTTACGGCCCGGACAGCAAGTTCTGGCTGCCGCCGGACGATTATGTGGCCATCACCACTCTCGACCTTGCCGTCTCGGAACAGCCTTTCAGCATCAAGGCCGGCGACAATCAGGACATCAAGGTCGCGCTGGATGCCGGCGTGCTGGCGATGTCGGCGCCGGGCGCCTATTCCATCGAGGTGCTGTCCTCGAAGAAGGATATCGAAGGCAAGCGCAAGTCGCTTGGGCTGAACTACGGCGACAGCTGGCAGCAGACGATCCCCGCCGGCGACTATGTCGTCGTCCGGCACATGTCGGCCGAGGGCCAGGAGAAGGAAGTGCCGGTGACGATCAAGGCCGGCGGGCGGACCGAGATCACCTTGCAGTAGGCATGCAGTCCGCGAACGGATGAAAAAGGGGCGGCCCAAGCCGCCCTTTTTTGTGAAGCGCGTTGAGTGGAGGTCAGGCGATTCCAAACGCCGCGGCGCCATGATCGGCACGGCCGACCAATTGCCGGAATCCGGCGAACAGTTCGCGCCCGAAACCGAACTCGTTGCCGATGAGATCGGCTTCGGCCGTGCGGCGCAGCGCGAATTCCGCGCCCGGCACCAGCACTTCGAGCGTACCGGCCTCGGCGTCGAGGCGGATGATGTCGCCGTCATGGATCCTGGCGATCGGCCCGTCCTCGACTGCTTCCGGCGTCACATGGATCGCCGCCGGCACCTTGCCGGAGGCGCCCGACATGCGCCCGTCCGTCACCAGCGCGACGCGCTGGCCGCGGTCCTGCAGGATACCGAGCACTGTGGTCAGCTTGTGCAGTTCCGGCATACCGTTGGCCTTCGGCCCCTGGAAGCGGATGACGGCGACGAAGTCGCCGGTGAGCGTGCCTGCCTTGAAGGCATCGTTCAGTGCCTGCTGGCTGCCGAACACTTTGGCCGGCGCCTCGATGAAGCGGCGCTCCGGCTTGACGGCCGAGGTCTTGATGACGGCGTGGCCGAGATTGCCGGCGAGCACTTTCAGTCCGCCGGTCGGCTGGAAGGCCTTCTTGACCGGCGCCAGCACCTTCTCGTCGCCGCTCTCCGGCGGAGCCGCCTCGCGCAGCACGCTGCCGTCGGCGCCGAGCTTGGCCTCGACCGCATAGGGCCGCAGGCCTTCGCCCCAGACCGTCTGCACGTCCTCATGCAGGATGCCTTCATCCAGCAGTTCGCGGATCAGGAAGCCGAGACCTCCGGCGGCGTGGAAATGGTTCACGTCGGCGAGCCCGTTCGGATAGACGCGTGCGAGCAGCGGCACGGCCTCCGACAGGTCGGAAATGTCCTGCCAGGTGAGCGCGATGCCGGCGGCGGCCGCCATCGCGATCAGGTGGATGGTGTGGTTGGTCGAGCCGCCGGTCGCGTGCAGGCCGACCACGCCGTTGACGATCGAGCGTTCGTCGATCATGCGCCCGACCGGCGTATAGGCGTTGCCGAGCGCGGTGATCGCCAGCGCGCGCTTCGCCGCTTCCTTGGTAAGCGCATCGCGCAGCGGCGTGCCGGGGTTGACGAAGGAGGCGCCGGGCATGTGCAGGCCCATGATCTCCATCAGCATCTGGTTGGAATTGGCGGTGCCGTAGAAGGTACAGGTGCCCGGCCCGTGATAGGACTTGGACTCGGCCTCAAGCAGCTCGGCGCGGCCGGCCTTGCCCTCGGCATAGAGCTGGCGCACCTTGGCCTTCTCGTCGTTCGGCAGGCCCGACGTCATCGGTCCGGCCGGGATGAAGACCGCCGGCAGATGGCCGAAGGTGAGCGCGGCGATCACCAGCCCCGGCACGATCTTGTCGCAGACGCCGAGAAAGACTGCGGCGTCGAACATGTTGTGCGAGAGGCCGATCGCCGCCGCCATGGCGATCACGTCGCGCGAGAACAGCGACAGCTCCATGCCTGGCTGGCCCTGGGTCACGCCGTCGCACATGGCCGGCACGCCGCCCGCCACCTGCGCGATGCCGCCGGCCTCGCGCGCCGCTTCCTTGATCAGCGCCGGAAAGGTTTCGAAGGGCTGATGCGCCGACAGCATGTCGTTGTAGGAGGTGATGATGCCGAGGTTCGGCACGCGGTCGCCGCCGAGCGCGACCTTCTCCGACGGGCTGCAGACGGCAAAGCCGTGGGCGAGATTGCCGCAAGAGAGCACCGCGCGGTTGGCGGCGGGGCCGGATGCGTCCGCGATGCGGCCGAGATAGGCTTCCCGGCCGGCTTTCGAGCGTTGGCGGATGCGTTCCGTGATGGCTTCGATGTCGCTTCTGGCTGTCATGGTCGGTCCTTTCGAGCCCCGGAAACGTCCTCCCATTGTCCCCGGGACTGTTCCTTGGTGAAATCAGGGTGCCCAGAACACCTCTACCGGTGTCGGTGCCGCTTCGAGCACTCTGCGGATGGGCTTTTTCACGCCCGCTCCCATCGCGCCGTCGAAGGCGGTGCGCTTGTCCTCGCCTTCGATGTGGAGCGCGATGAAGCCGGCGGCAACGATCCGCGCCATCGACAGCGTCAGCCGCGGCTCGCTGGCGCTTTGCGCATGCACCGGCAGCACGATCCGCTGCGAGGACGGGTCAAGCAGCTCTGCGAGATTGCCGGCATCGGGAAAGAATGAAGCCGTGTGGCCGTCGGCGCCCATGCCGAGCACGACGACGTCGAGCGGCCAGGCCAATGATTGCAAGGTTTCGCTGTCCGAAGCGGCCGCAGCCTCGATGCTGGCCGTCTCATGGTAAAGTGGCACGAAGCGCGCTGCGGCTGCCTTGTTCTGGAGCAGGTTGGCCGCCACCAGTCCGGCATTCGAGCGCGGCGAGGAGGGCGGCACGAAACGTTCGTCGACCAGCGTCACCGTGACCTTGTCCCAGGCGATCGGGATCGAGGAGAGCGCGGCGAGGAATTTCGCCGGCGTCGTTCCGCCGGAGACCGCGAGCAGCGCCGTGCTGCGCTCCGCGATCGCCTTGGTCAGCCTGGCGGCGACGTTGCCGGCAAGTGCCGCCGCCAGCTGCTGGCGGTCGCCAAAGCCGTTCCAGGCGTAAGCGGCCCCGCTCAGTTGCTCTCGTGCCATGTCCGTCCGTCGCGTTCGATGAGCGCAATGGAGGCCGAGGGTCCCCAGGTGCCGGCCGTATAGCCCTGCGCTTCCTGCCTGGCGCTTTCCCAGGCGTTCTGGATCGGGTCGATCCATTTCCAGGCCGCCTCGACCTCGTCGCGGCGCATGAACAGCGTCTGGTTGCCGCGCACCACATCCATGATCAGCCGCTCGTAGGCATCCGGCGCGCGACTGCGGAAGGATTGCGCGAAGCTCATGTCGAGCGAGATCTGGCGCAGTCGCATCCCGCCCGGCCCCGGATCCTTGATCATGATGTACTGCTTGACGCCTTCGTCCGGCTGCAGACGGATGACCAGCTGGTTGGGGAAGATCGGCCCGGCGCTGTCGCCGAAGATGGAATAGGGGATCGGCTTGAACTCGATGACGATCTCGGAGACGCGGGTCGCCAGCCGCTTGCCGGTCCTGAGATAGAAGGGAACGCCGGCCCAGCGCCAATTGCCGATCTCGGCCTTGACGGCGACGAAGGTCTCGGTGTTGCTGTCCTTGCCGAGCTCCTCGACATAGCCTTTGACCGGCCCGCCGGCCGAAGCGCCGGCACGGTACTGGCCGCGCACGGTTTGCTTTGGCGCCTCATTGCCATTGATGCGCTTCAGCGCCCTCAGCACCTTCAGCTTCTCGTCGCGCACGGCGTCCGCGTCCATCGACGACGGCGTTTCCATCGCGACCAGGCAGAGAAGTTGCAGGATGTGGTTCTGCACCATGTCGCGCAATGCGCCGGCCTTGTCGTAGTAGGTGACGCGGTCCTCCAAGCCGACCGTCTCGGCCACCGTGATCTGCACATGGTCGATATGGGCCGAATTCCATAGCGGCTCGTAGAGCGCGTTGGCAAAACGCAGTGCCATCAAGTTCTGCACCGTTTCCTTGCCGAGGTAATGATCGATGCGGAAGATCTGGCTTTCGTGGAAGTCATCGCCCACCGCATCGTTGAGCGCCCGCGCCGAAGCCAGATCGCGGCCGATCGGCTTCTCCAGCACGATGCGCGAGTTCGGCGTGATCAGCTTGTGTTCCCTGAGCTGGTGCGAGATGTCGCCGAACAGGGCGGGCGCCACCGCCAGATAGAAGGCGCGGATGCGGTCGCTGTCGCCAATCGCCTTCTTGAGCTTGTCGAAGCCGATGCCGGTGGTGGCGTCCGCCGAGACATAGGAAAGGCGGGCAAGAAATGTGTCCAGCTCCTTCGGGTCGATATCGGCCGGCTTCACATGGTCGGATATCGCCTTCTTGGCGAAATTCTGAAACTCGGTGTCGGTCATCTTGGCGCGCGACGTGCCGATGATGCACGTCGGCTCGGAGAACTGGTGGTCGCGCTGACGATGGTAGAGCGCGGGCAGAAGCTTGCGTTCCGACAGGTCGCCGGTGCCGCCGAAGATGATGAAGTCGAACGGGTCGACGGGGATGATCTGGCTGGTCATGGTCGGTCCGATTTGATGCCGGTCGCCGGTAGCGGGGCTGGTATATTCTAATCGATTTAAATCGTCCAGTGCCAAGGTGTCACATCAACGGCCAATCGCTGGAGATTGATTGGGTCCACAACATGCCCCCTGATACTGGCGCTTGACACTGGGCGCTACCGGGAGGCTTGTCGGCAAGCGATGGCTTCCGGCAGCGTTCGCGGTTGCAACATAGAACGTGAATGTGACGAAAGCCAATGCATGTCGCCCAAAA
>LM655196.1:50960-67738 GCA_000824825.2 Mesorhizobium sp. ORS 3324 | reverse complement strand
TTTTGGGAGAGCGACATGCATCAGAACTGAAGATTTGATCTCGATGAGCGGGAAAATCATGCGTCTGGAAAATAAGGTTGCCATCATCACCGGCGCGGCGTCGGGTTTCGGCAAGGGCATGGCGAAGCGCTTCGCCGAAGAAGGCGCGCGTATCGTCGTCGCCGACCTCAATGCCAAGGGGGCCGAGCGCGTGGCGCAAGAAATCGGCGAGCGCGCGATCTGGACCCAGACGGATGTCTCGCAGCGCTCCGAATTCGGCGAGATGGTCTATGCCGCCAAGAGCGCCTTCGGCCGCGTCGACATCATGGTCAACAATGCGGGCTTCACCCATCGGAATGGCGATATGCTGGACGTCGACGAGGAAACCTTCGACCTGATCACCGCCGTCAACATGAAGGCGATCTATCACGCAGCGCTTGCCGTCGTGCCGATCATGGATCGGCAGGGCGGCGGTGTCATCCTGACCACGGCCTCGACCGCTGGCATCAGGCCGCGGCCGGGCCTCACCTGGTACAATGCCTCCAAGGGTTGGGCGATCACCGCCACCAAGTCGATGGCGGTCGAGCTGGCGCCAAGGAACATCCGCGTCAACTGCCTCTGCCCGGTCGCCGGCGAGACCGGCATGCTGGAGAGGTTCATGGGCGCCGACACGCCGGAAGTCCGCGAGAAATTCCGCGCTTCGATCCCGCTCGGCCGGCTGTCGACGCCGCTCGACATCGCCAATGCGGCGCTCTGGCTGGCTTCGGACGAGGCGGCCTTCATCACCGGCGTGGCGCTGGAGGTGGACGGCGGGCGCTGCATCTGAGTTGCGCTTGCCAAGCCTGGCCGCCGTTTGACTTCATCACCTGCCGAAAGGCATAAGGAGGCTGGGCCGGAGTTGGGGGGCGATGGGCGCCTGGCGGCGGAAGATCAGCGAAGATATCGGCTGGCGGTTGCGGTGCTATTTGGCACGGCGCGCGCGTGCGCGAAGCGCGGCGACCTTCATCGGCGTTACCGGTAGCTCCGGAAAATCGACGACCACCAGCTTGTTGGGCAGCATTCTGGCCAGCCATGGTTCGGTCCATGTCCAGGCCCTGTTCAACACGATAAAGGCACTCGTTCGCACGCTCTACAAGCGCATGAAGCGCGCCGGCAAGGTCGATTATGTTGTATTCGAGGCCGGTGCCTACGGCGTCGATTCGATCCGCCCGATGGCGGAAATGCTGAAGCCGGATGTGGCCATTGTGACCATGGTCCGGCTCGAACACTTCGCCAGTTTCAGGACACTTGAAGCCGTCGCGCAGGAGAAGCGCGCCTTGGTCGACGCGCTGCAGCCAGGTGGTTTTGCCGTCCTCAATGCTGACGATCTGCATGTGCTTGGCATGGCATACGGCCTCAGCAGCCGCGTCGTCACCTTCGGACAATTACAGCAAGCCGATTATCGCGCGAGCGACATCCGAGCGACCTGGCCGGAAGGGTTGACCTTCTTGATCCACTGGCGAGGCGGCACGCTGGAACTGAAGACGCGGCTTCCGGGGGAACATTTCTGGCTGCCGGTGACCGCCGCCGTCGCCACCGCGCTTGAACTTGGTGTTGCTGCGCACAAGGTGACGGATTGCGTGGCGGCGTTCGAACCTCTGGTAAACCGCTGCGAGGTGGTAACGATCGAAAACGGCCCGCAGTTTATCGTCGATTCAGCCAAGGCGCCCTGGCATTCCATCGATCTCGCCATCGACATGGTCGCCAAGGCGAAGGCCGGACGAAAGCGCGTCATCCTCGGACAAATTTCCGACTATGCGGGCTCGACCCGAAAATATGCCCAGGCCTATGCCTCTGCGCGCGAAGTTGCTGACGAAGTGATTTACACTGGCGACAACGCCCATCGTTCCAGAGCCACGCAGGAAGATCGTGACAGCGGCCGGTTCCGGGAAATTCGCATGCTGAAGGACGTGTCCGACCATATCAGAAAGACCGCCGTTGCAGGCGAACTCATACTTCTCAAGAGCGCTCCCAACCTGCATTTGGAGAGAGTGGCGCTGGCTTGGAAGCACGACGTCAAATGCTGGGTGCACGCCTGTGGAAAAAAGGAAAGCTGCCAGCTTTGCGGCCTCTATGAAGTGCCGTTCGAGGAGCACCGGGATTTCCTCGCGAAGCGCAAGCTCGCTCGCAGAAGACATCGCCTTGGACGGCTGCTCAGCGGCTGATCGGGTTGCAGCTCGCTTCGTCAGCCGGTTCCGATCGAATCTTCAGGCGCCGGTCTTGACGTAAGTCTTGTAGACCCAGCCGCGCTTGCCGTTATAGACGATCTCGCACCATTTCTTGCAGCTCATCACCTGCACCGACGCCTTGGCCGGCACCGTGACGATTGCGGATGCGCCCTTCTTCGGGCCGCTCCGCATGGTGACTGCCCTCAGAATGCGTCCGTTGGCGCCAGCGCTGACGTTTTCAGGTTTCGGATGGTCCTGGGCAGCGTCGCCGGTAGCTGCCGGCTCCTGCGACTTCGCCTCCGGTATGGCCGCGGTCTGGGCGCCATCCATCTTGTCGTCCGGCTTTTTCGCGTCTGCCGGTTGGGCCGCTGCCGGCGCAGGCGCCGCGACGTTCGACAGAGCGGTCGAGGCATCGGTCTCGGCAGCGGATTCGGCAAAGGCTGCTGCGGCGGGTTTCTGATCGGCCGGCGCGTTGGCGCCCCCGGAGTTGGCACTCCCGGAGCTGGCGCCAGGTGAATTAGCGGCAGGGGCGGTCGAAGCCGGCGAAGCACCCGGATCGGTCCAGCGCGGGCTGTTGGATGACAGAGCGGGGATAGCGGCTTCGCGGGTCGCGGTGATGGGTGACACCGCGTCGGCCTTGCGAGCGGCTTGCGGCGCTGCGGCGACGCTGACGGCGCTCGCCACGGCGGGAGCGATCTTCGTCGTCTTGACTGGAACCGCGGGCACGGTCTGCTCCGCTTTCGCGATTGCCTGCCTTTCGTTGGCGGGCAGGGCCAGCCAAAGCGCCAACCCAGCGACGCCTAGCAACGCCGCGGTACCGACTGCCGCTATTACCAGATGCCCGTTCGACCGCAGACCCTGCCAAAACGAGGGCCGCATGTCATAGCCGAACTGCACTGCAAAGCGCCGTCGTTCCGGCGCACCGAAACTGAAGGGCACATTCACTTAAACCACCTCCAACAACCGGGCCGACGTTCTTTCGATCTTGCCGCAAACGGTTTGCGGTGGTCGGCATCGGTCCCGAAATTCCAGCGGGCAGGCCCGCGCAAATCCCCGTTTATCGCCCAGAACCGGCATCTTTTGCCGCAGATTATGGCATCACTGCGCCCTTTTGCGAAATTCTGCGCGTTCATTAAGGATTCTGCAACGTGCCGCAGGGGAAGCGGATTCGTCGAATCGGCAGCTTCTGCAGGTGTGCGACTTCAGATCCTGTCGCGCAGTGCGAACCAGTTGAGCGCCAGAAACAGGAGCGGGGCGCGAAGGCGGCGGCCGCCCGGGAAAGCGGGGATCTTCAGGTCTTCGATCAGCTTCAGCCGGTCGCGGTTGCCGGCAACCGTCTCGGCATAGAGCTTGCCGAAGAAATTCGAGAGCGTGACGCCGTGGCCGGAATAGCCGCCGATCGAGATCACGTTCGGCATCACCTCGCGCACGAAAGGCTTCCTCGGCAGCGTGATTCCGACATAGCCGCCCCAGCCATGGGTGATCTCGACATCCTTCAGCGCCGGATAGAGCTCGGCGATCTGCCGGCGGATGTGGATATGGATGTCCTTCGGGTCGTTGACGGCGTAGACCTCGCGGCCGCCGAACAGAAGCCTGCCATCCTTCGACTTGCGGAAGTAACGCACGACGAAGCGGGAGTCGTCCACCGACTCGCCGCCTGGCAGCACCTTGGACTGAGAGCCGAGTGGCACGGTGGCGCCGATGAAGGAGCCGATCGGCATGATGTGCGCTGCGCTCACCGGCTCCAGCTTGCCGCCATACGCATTGACCGCGATCAGGCATTTCTCGGCTGAAATAGTGCCTTTCGGAGTGGTCACCTTCACCTTGCCGCCGCTGGAGGCAACGCCGGTCGAAGGCGTCCGCTCGAACAGGTGCGCGCCTGCCGCTGCCGCCACTTTTGCCGTGCCGATCACCAGCTTCAGCGGGTGGATATGCCCGGTCCCGGTATCGCGCGTGCCGCCGAAGTAACGCGTCGAGCCCAACCGTTCGGCAGTCTCGCCGGCATCCATGAAGGAGATGTGCCGATAGCCGAAGCGGTTCGCCATGATCTCGGCATGGGTCTTGTAGTCGTCGACATAGCGCCTCTTGTGCGCGACCGAGAGCTGGCCGGGCATATAGTCGATCTCGATCTCGTTGGCCGTGGCGAAGTCGAGGAGATGCGCCTTGGCTTCCTCCGCCAGATCGAACAGCGCCTTTGCGCGGCAGAACCCGAGCTCGGCTTCCATCTCCTCGGCCCAGGCCCGCTGGCCCGTGCCGAGCTGGCCGCCATTGCGCCCAGACGCGCCGTCGCCCAAGCGATAGGCTTCAGTCAGCACGACATTCGTGCCGGCCTCGGCGAGGTGCGCCGCCGCGGACAGCCCAGTGAAGCCGCCGCCGATGATGACCACGTCGCAACTCCGGTCGCCATCGAGCATCGGGTACTCGGGCCGAATGCCCGCGGTGTCTTCATACCAGGAACGGCCGGGGGAAATCGGAGACTGATAGTTCATGATTGGTCAGACGTTGAGAAGCAGATACTCCCGCTCCCACGGGCTGATCACTTCCATGAAGGTCTCGAATTCGGCGCGCTTGATCGCGGCGTAGGTGGCTGCGAAGGATTTGCCGACGATGGCAGCCAGCTCCTTATCGGCTTCGAAGAGGTCGACGGCCTCGAGCAGGCTGCGCGGTAGGTCGATTTCATCCTCGTTTGCGGTCGTCACGACCGGCGGCTCCGCCTTGATCTTGTTGTTCATGCCGATCAGCCCGCAGGCAAGCGAGGCGGCGAGCGCCAGATACGGGTTGGCGTCCGAGGACGGGATGCGATTTTCGACGCGTCGGGCTGCCGGATCCGAGCGCGGCACGCGGAATGCCGTGGTGCGGTTGTCGTAGCCCCATTTGTTGTTGACCGGAGCCGACGCCGCCTGCGTCAGCCGGCGATAGGAGTTGACGTAGGGCGCAAGCATCACCAGTGCATTCGGCACATGCTTCTGCATGCCGCCGATGAAGTGGAAGAACGCGTCGGTCTCGGAGCCGTCCTCGGCCGAGAAGATGTTCCGGCCGTTCCTCTTGTCGATCACCGACTGGTGGATGTGCATGGCCGAGCCCGGCTGCCCCTGGATCGGCTTGGCCATGAAGGTGGCGTAGATCTCGTGCTTCAGCGCCGCCTCGCGGATCGTGCGCTTGAACATGAACACCTGGTCGGCGAGCTCGATCGGATTGCCGTGGCGCAGATTGATCTCGAGCTGGCCGGCGCCTTCCTCATGGATCAGCGTGTCGATCTCCAGGCCCTGCCGCTCGGAGAAATGGTAGATGTCGTCGATCAGCTCGTCGAACTCGTTGACGCCGGCGATCGAATAGCCGGCGCCGCCGCCGATCGGCCGCCCCGAGCGCCCGACGGGCGGCGTCAGCGGATAGTCAGGATCGGGGTTCTTGCGCACCAGGTAGAATTCGATCTCGGGCGCCACAACCGGCCTCAGGCCCAGATCGTCATAGGCGGCCAGCACGCGCTTCAGCACATTGCGGGGCGTGAACTCGACCGAGCGGCCGTCCTGATGGACGAGATCGCAGATCACCGCGGCGGTCGGATCTTCCTCCCACGGCACGACGGTCAGGGTAGAGAGGTCGGGAAGCAGCTTCAGGTCACCGTCGTCCTCCGGATAGTGGAAGCCGTTGCCGTCTTCCGGATAGCCGCCGGAAATCGTCGTCATGAATACCGCCGAAGGCAGCGCCAAGGAGGTGTTGGAGGTGAATTTCTTCGACGGCATCATCTTGCCGCGGGCGACGCCGGCCTGGTCCGGCGTGATGCATTCGATGTCTTCGATGCCGCGCCATTCCAGCCAGGCACTGGCTTCCTTCCAGTTTTTCACACCGCGTTGGCTTTTCAAGAAGGCAGGCGTGCGTGCGCGTCCCCCCCGGTTCGACGGACGGACTTCCCTTTTTTCAGGCGGCATTATTCACCAGATTGTGTTGCGGATTTCGAAGTATAGCCGGGCGCTGTGGGGGAAGGGAAGGGGAGGCGCTGGAGCCCTATGGGCGAGCGCCAACTGCGGTGCATTCGTGTCGCCGCAACTGGCTACCTGCTGGCGGTGCAGTGCCACAAGGTCTAGATGAGCCTGTAAGTAAGAAGGGTCTGCCTATGTCCGCTCCACGTTTGACCACCATCGGCTTCGATGCCGACGACACGCTTTGGCAGAACGAGCAGTTCTTCCGCATGACCGAGAAGCGCTTTGCCGCCTTGCTGGCCGAGCACGGCGACCATGAGCACATCGCGGTAAGGCTGCTCGAGGCGGAAAGGCGCAACCTCGCCCTCTATGGCTTCGGCATAAAGGGCTTTACCCTGTCCATGATAGAGACTGCCGTCGCGGTCACGAACGGTGAGGTGCCTGGTTCGGTCATTGGCGAAATCCTGGCTGCCGGCCGCGAGATGCTCAGCCATCCGATCGAGCCGCTGCCGCATGCGCGCGAGACGGTCGAAAAGCTGGCGGGCTCCTACCATCTGGTGCTGATCACCAAGGGCGACCTCTTCGATCAGGAGCGCAAGCTTGCACAGTCTGGAATGGGCGACCTCTTCGATGCCGTCGAGATCGTCAGCGACAAGAGCGCCGCCACCTATGCTCGCATTTTCAGCCGGCATGGCGACGGTCCGGAACGCAGCATGATGGTCGGCAACTCGCTCAAGTCGGACGTGGTGCCGGCCATCGAGGCCGGCGGCTGGGGCATCCATGTGCCGCACGAATTGACCTGGGCTGTGGAGCATGCCGAGGCGCCCGTCGCGGCGCCGCGTTTTCGCGAGATATCAGATCTCGGCGAGTTGCCGGCGCTGGTCGAGACCATCGTGAAGGCCGACTGAATCCGTTCGCTTTTGGCAATTCCAGGAAAGGTGTGAAGCGGTTGGGCTCGGCGACTTCGCCGTAGCCGTCCGTCCGGAATTGCGTGAAAATAAAGGGTCTAGCCGCGGCCGACCAGGCGGTCGATCACAGGCTGCAGTCTCTCGGGCGTGATCGGCTTGGCAACCACAGCGTCGACCAGGTTCGACAAACCTAGGCTGTCCGGCGTGCCATTCCTGGTTGAGAGCAGGATCACCGAGGGCAGCGCCGTGCCGGAAGCGCGCCGCAGCGCGTCGATACCGGACAACAGCCTGTCGCAATCTTTGTTGTCGGGGCCGCCGTCAAGGATGACTGCGCCGGGGACCAGGCCGGCCAGAGCCTTCTCTGCCGTCTCGGGTGATTCCGAAATCGGCTTGAGCCCGGACTTCTCCACGATTTTCGACACCACGACCCTGTTGATCGATGATTTGCCGACCACAAGCACCTTGGAAAAATCCGCCGGCAGCCGGGCTGCGGCGGTCATCAGGCTTCGAGAATCGTCACGATTGGGAGGGCACATGGCGGCCGGGTGCTCTGGTTCAATGCAGGGTTGAAACCTGAGAGCAATTGGCGCGAGATCGCCGGCGGTGTCAAGCAGAAATAGTCGAAAACGACAATATAACAAGAAAGGCTAATATTCGTCGCAAGTCCTACCCGTTAGGTCGGATTGAATTCGAAAAAAAGCGATAGTCTCCCGAACGTATAGCGCACGGGAGACACTCGCAAAGATTGTTTTGACGTAACGTCAACTGTGCTTCTGGTTGGTAACGATCACTGGGATCAAAAGATCACCCCAGTTGCCGTCCCCGCCATGGTGCCTGGCTGAACGCACCAGTTCGACGGACACGCCTGCCTCGACTGCCTTCATCACCGACTGGTTCAATCTGTGCAGATCGTTGGCGAGCATGCGGATCGTCGCCTGCTGATCGACGCTCATCGTGCTCGATTGTTCCTCGGCCCGTTCCTTGACGCGGCTTATCGACGCCATTGCTCTTCTCCTCGAAATTGATGCCCGTTGGGCGTTTCCTCTTGTTGTCGTTGCTACTCGGCCGCCGGCCTGAACTGGGCGTGCTCGGTCGATTCATGCATGGCGGTGGTCGAAGACTGGCCGCCGGTGATCGCCATCGACACGGCGTCGAAATATCCGGTGCCGACCTCGCGCTGGTGCTTGGTCGCGGTGTAGCCGTGGGCCTCCGCCGCGAACTCGGCTTGCTGCAGTTCCGAATAGGCCGCCATCTGGCGGTCCTTGTAGCCGCGGGCCAGCTCGAACATGCCGAAGTTCAGCTGGTGGAAGCCGGCGAGCGTGATGAACTGGAATTTATAGCCCATCGCGCCGAGCTCCTTCTGGAACTTCGCAATCGTCGCGTCGTCCAGGTTCTTCTTCCAATTGAACGACGGCGAGCAGTTGTAGGCGAGCAGCTTGCCCGGATGATGCTTGCGCACGCCTTCGGCGAACTTCTTCGCCTGCTCAAGATCAGGCTTGGAGGTCTCGCACCAGATCAGGTCCGCATGCGGCGCGTAAGCGACGGCGCGCGCGATGCACGGCTCGACGCCGTTCCTCACGTGGTAGAAACCTTCCACCGTGCGGCCGGCGTCGTAATCGACGAAAGGCCGGTCGCGCTCGTCGATATCCGAGGTGAGCAGCTTGGCCGCTTCCGCGTCGGTGCGCGCGACGACCAGCGTCGGTGTGCCCATCACGTCGGCGGCAAGCCGCGCAGCGTTGAGGTTGCGGATATGCGCCGCGGTCGGGATCAGAACCTTGCCGCCGAGATGACCGCACTTCTTCTCGGATGCCAGCTGGTCCTCGTAATGGACGCCCGCCGCGCCGGCCTCGATGAAGGCCTTCATGATCTCGAAGGCGTTGAGCGGTCCACCGAAGCCGGCTTCGGCGTCGGCGACGATCGGCGCGAACCAGGTCTCGACCGAAAGCCCCTTGCCTTCGGACGTCTCGATCTGGTCGGCGCGCTGCAGCGTGCGATTGATGCGCTTGACCAGCTCCGGCGCCGCATTGGCCGGATAGAGCGACTGGTCCGGATACATGGCGGACGCCGTGTTGGCGTCGGCCGCGACCTGCCAGCCGGACAGGTAGATCGCCTTCAGCCCTGCCCTGACCTGCTGCATGGCCTGGTTGCCCGACATGGCGCCGAGCGCATTGACGAAGTCCTCCTCGTGGATGAGCTTCCACAACCTGTTCGCGCCATTTTCGGCAAGCGTCTGGCGAATCTGGACCGAGCCGCGCAGCCGCTTCACGTCCTCCGGCGAATAGGGGCGCTCGATGCCGTCGAAGCGGCCTTCCGGCGCGCACGGGACGAGGTTGTAAAAATCAGTCATCGGTTGCTCCAGATCGGTTCTATGTGTTCGGACGGCGCCCTTGTGAGATTACTCCGACTGCCGTTGGTGTGTGACATCATTTACATTGCGACGCAAAAAGCGCCAGGGAAACTGGGGTTTAGCGAGGGAAATAAGGGAAAAACTGTGTTGTGTTTGACAGGTCGGTGCTGTAAATTTGTCACGATTGTAAAGAGTGGATGATCTGCGAACACCCGACTTCATGTAAAATCTTGTCAAGGACAGTCGATTGGCCGACCAGAAAATCTTCGCCGGGCCGCGCATCCGCCGTCTTCGCAACGCCAAGGGCCTGACCCAGACGGCGATGGCCGAAGGGCTGGGCATCTCGCCGTCCTATCTTAACCTCATCGAGCGCAACCAGCGGCCGCTGACAGTGCAGCTGATCCTCAAGCTGGCGGCCGTCTACAAGGTCGACCCGCACGAATTGCAGGGCGAGACCAAAGGATCGATCGCGGCGCTGAAGGAGGTGTTCGGCGATCCGCTGCTCGCGAGCGAACTCCCCGGCGACCAGGAACTGATCGACCTCGCCGAGATCGCGCCGAACGCTTCCGCCGCGATGGTGAAGCTGTTTCGCGCCTATCGCGAGCAGGTGGAGCGGCTGTCCGACCTCAACGAGCTTCTGGCGCGGGAAGGCCGCGCGACCGCGCTGTCCGGCACGCGCCTGCCGGTCGACGAGGTGCACGAGGTCCTGGAACGGCGGCCCAACCACTTTGCCGCGCTCGAGGAGGAGGCGGAGGCCTTCACCTCGGTGCTCGATCCCGGAGACGATCTGTTCGCGGCGCTGAAGGCCTGGCTGAAACGCGAGCACGGCATCGTCGTCAAGGTGCTGCCGGTCGCCACCATGCCGAACTGGCGTCGGCGCTATGACCGCCATTCGCAGCGCCTGTTCCTGTCCGAGCGGCTCTCCCCTTTCGATCAGCTGCGCGAAGTCGCCATGGAAGCGAGCCTGATACGCATGACGGTCGCCGTTGCGAGCGAGGTCCAGGCGTTGAAGCTCGGCACCGACGAGGCGCGCCGGCTCGCCCGCTTCGAGCTCGGCCGCTATGCCGCGCATGCGCTGATGATGCCCTATCAGGCCTTTCATGCGGCGGCCGTCCGCGCCCGCTACGACATCGACGTTCTGCGCTCCCGCTTCGGCGTGTCCTTCGAACAGGCGGCAAACCGGCTGACCATGCTGCAGCGGCCGGGCACGTCGGGCGTGCCGTTCTTCATGCTGGAGGTCGACAACGCCGGCAACCGCTTCCGCAAGGCGGGCAGCCAGGGCTATCCGCAAAGCCGTTTCGGCGGCGCCTGCCCGAAGCTTCCCGTCCATGCCGCCTTTTCGCAGCCGGGCCGGATCCTGGTCGAGGCGGTGGAAATGCCCGACGGCGCAGAGTTCCTCTGCATCGCCCGCACGCTCGAAGGGCCGCAAGGCGCCTTCTCCGAACGGCCGCGGCGGACGGCGCTTCTGCTCGGCTGCGACATCGGCTTTCGCGACGAGATCGTCTACAGCGCGGCGCTGCCCGGGCCGGCCGCCGGCAAGACCGCGCAGGGCGCGGCATTCGCAACGCCAGTCGGCCCGGCCTGCAGGCTCTGCGAGCGCGTCGGCTGCCTGGCGCGCGCTGAGCCGCCGGTGACGCGGCCGCTCGGCCTCGACGAGATGGTGACGGGCCTCAGCGCCTTCGATTTCCAGGGATAGCGCCGCTCAGCTCGCGGCCTTTTGGGTCAGAAGCGCGCGGCTTTGTCCCACATTTCAGCGGTTGCTGGATCACGCCTGGCGCCGGTCTTTGCGCTACGCGAATGGGACATGGTCTTGTCGTCTCCGGTGGATCGTGCCGCCCGCAACTCGCTGACAGTCGTGTCCATGTCCGATACCGCATCGCCTCGCATCGCCTTGCCTGCCGTCTCGCCGCGCGAGGAGCGGATCGGCATGCTCTTGGTCTTCCTGTCGGCGCTGATGTGGAGTTTTGGCGGCACCATCGCCCGCTTCATCCACGTCGGCGACAGCTGGACCGTGGTGTTCTGGCGCTCGCTCTGGGCGGCGGCCTTCCTCATCGCCTTTATGCTCTGGCGTGATGGCTTGCGGAGAACCTTGAAACTCGTCCGAGACATGGGCCTGCCCGGACTCGGCGTCGCCTTCTGCTTCGCCACCGCCTCGACGAGCTTCGTGGTGGCGCTCGCCTACACGACGGTCGCCAACATCCTGTTGATGCAGGCCGGCGTGCCGCTGCTGGCAGCCCTGCTCGCCTGGCTGTTGTTTCGCGAACGCGTGAGCCCGGCCACCTGGGTCGCCATTGCCGCCGTCATCACTGGCGTCGCCATCATGGTCTCGGAATCCCTCGGCGGCGCCGTCTCGCCGATCGGCGACGGGCTGGCGCTGCTGATCGCGGTGATGTTTTCGGTCGCGACTGTGATCACCCGGCGCTTCGCCCATGTGCGCATGGTGCCCGCCACCTGCCTAGGCGCGCTGCTTGCCGGTGCTTTTGCTGCCTCACAGGCCACGGAATTCGCCGTCTCCGGGCGCGACATGGGCTTTCTCTTTGCCTTCGGCGTTGTCAATCTCGGCGTCGGCCTCGCCTTTTTCGCCATGGGCGCGCGTCTCGTGCCGGCCGCCGTCGCGGCGCTGCTCGGCACCTTCGAGCCGATCCTCGGCCCGATCTGGGTCTGGCTGGTCCATGCCGAGGTGCCGTCAGTGCGCACCATCATCGGCGGCGCGGTCGTCGTCACGGCGCTGCTTGCCCATATCGCATTCGAATTCAAGCGGCAGACACGTCCCGAGCGGCCGGGCATCACCGGCGTCCCATCCCCTAATTGAAGTTGCATAAGCGTTTGCCATTGACAAGCGTATCGCCGGCCGGGCAGGCTGCGATTACGGCAACAACAAGACAGGCGTATCTTGCCACGTGTCTCCGCCGGCCTCACCGGGGCCGGACTACAATGTCATATTTCTGCTTACGCCGCGGCGAACGCCGCTGACGCCGCTCTGAGACCTTCCCGGAGGGAGGTTAAGGGCTGCAACCGCTACTCAACGATCCGGCATGGCAGCAGCGGATCGCACTTGTCGTCCTCCGGACAGCTCAATGATCTGAACCAAATGTCGCCCTGCGCCTACGCCGCGCCGGGCCGGCAGGGGAATACTCACCAAAGGAGAACAGTATGATCCGTAAAGCGCTCTGGCTTTCGGCAACTTCGGCGTTCCTCACGCTTTTCACCATAGGCGGCCATGCAGAGGACCGCGTCGTGAACGTCTACAACTGGTCGGACTACATCGACAGCTCGATCATCGAGGACTTCACCAAGAAAACCGGCATCAAGGTCGTCTATGATACCTTCGATTCCAACGAGATCCTGGAGACGAAGCTGCTCGCCGGCGGCAGCGGCTATGACGTCGTCGTGCCGAGCGCCAACTTCCTGGCCCGCCAGATCCAGGCCGGCGTCTTCCAGAAGCTCGACAAGTCGAAGCTGCCGAACATCTCCAACATGTGGGACGTCATCTCGGACCGCACCGCCAAATACGATCCGGGCAATGAATACTCGGTCAACTACATGTGGGGCACAGTCGGCCTCGGCTACAACGTCAAGAAGGTGCAGGCAGCTCTCGGCACCGACAAGATCGACAGCTGGGACGTGTTCTTCAATCCCGCCACGCTGGCCAAGCTTAAGGACTGCGGCGTCTATGTGCTGGATTCTCCGGCCGACATCATTCCGGCGGCGCTGAAATATCTCGGCCTCGACCCGAACAGCACCTCGCCCGACGACATCGCCAAGGCCGAGGAAGCGTTGCTGAAGGTCCGGCCCTATGTCCGCAAATTCCATTCCTCCGAATACATCAACGCGCTCGCCAACGGCGACATCTGCCTGGCGGTCGGCTGGTCTGGCGACGTGTTCCAGGCCCGCAATCGCGCCCAGGAAGCCAAGCAGGGGGTCGAGATCGGCTACTCGGTGCCGAAGGAAGGCGCCCAGATGTGGTTCGACCAGATGGCAATCCCGGCCGATGCGCAACACGTCGCGGAGGCGCATGAGTTCATCAACTACCTGATGACACCTGAAGTCATCGCCAAGTCGTCGAACTATGTGCTCTACGCCAACGGCAACAAGGCCTCTCAGCAATTCGTCGACAAGGCGCTGCTGGAAGATACTTCGGTCTATCCCGACGAGGAGACGACCAAGAAGCTCTATACCGTGCAGCCATACGATCCCAAGACACAGCGCGTCATCACGCGGACCTGGACCAAGATCGTCACCGGCCAATAAATAACTAGACGCGACCCCGGCAGCCAGCTTGTCGGGGTCGTTCCGTTTGGAGCAATTCCAGGAAAAGTGTGGGCGGTTTTGCGCCAGCAATTGCGTCAAAACTAAAGGGATAGAGCGGTTCTGCGTTTCCTTGAAACGATGAACCGCTCTAGCGGCATCAAGCATTACCGGAGTGGGGACATGAAATCGCTTGGCAGCATCCGCAGGGATTTCGCGCCTTGGAATGATCCGAACGCCAAGCCGTACATCCAGTTCGACAGGGTGACCAAGAAGTTCGGTGACTTCACCGCGGTCAACAATTTGTCGCTGACCATCTTCGAGCGCGAGTTCTTCGCGCTGCTTGGCGCCTCGGGCTGCGGCAAGTCGACGCTGCTCAGGATGCTCGCCGGCTTCGAAGAGCCGACGGCCGGCCGCATTCTGCTCGACGGCCAGGACCTGCGCGGCATCCCGCCCTACAAGCGGCCGGTCAACATGATGTTCCAGTCCTATGCGCTGTTTCCGCATATGACCGTGGAGAAGAACATTGCCTTCGGCCTCAAGCAGGAAGGCATGCCTGCGCCGGATATTGAAAAGCGTGTCGCCGAGATGCTCAGGCTGGTCAAGCTCGAGCAGTTCGCCAAGCGCAAGCCGCATCAGCTTTCCGGCGGCCAGCGCCAGCGCGTGGCGCTTGCCCGCTCCGTCGCCAAGCGGCCGAAGGTGCTTCTCTTGGACGAGCCGCTCGGCGCGCTCGACAAGAAGCTGCGCGAGGAGACGCAGTTCGAGCTGATGGACCTGCAGCAGGAGCTCGGCCTCACCTTCGTCGTCGTCACCCACGACCAGGAGGAAGCCATGACCATGGCCGACCGCATCGCCATCATGGACAAGGGCGAGGTGATGCAGGTCGCGACGCCAGCGGAAATCTATGAGGCGCCGACCTCGCGCTTCGTGGCGCATTTCGTTGGCAATGTGAACCTGTTCGAGGGCAGGGTCGCCGAGCGGACGGCCGGCACGACGCGCATCACCGGCGCGACCGGCGCTGAGATCCTCGTCGACAATGGCGGCGATGCCTCTGCCGGCGCCGACATCGTCTTCGCGATCCGGCCGGAGAAGATCAAAGTCTCGTCGAAGAAACCGGCCGACGCCGTCAACGCGCTCGAGGGCGAAGTCTATGATGTCGCCTATCTCGGCGATATGACCGTCTATCACGTCAGGCTGGACGACGGGCAGATCGTGCGGGCCAGCGCATTGAACGCCGCCCGGGTCAGCGACGACCCGCTGACCTGGAACGACCGCGCCTGGGTGTCCTTCCGGCCGGACGCCGGCGTCGTGCTGACCAGGTAGGAGGGCGCCATGACCAATATCGCCGCCGCCGCTTCTCCGTCGGCCGAAACCGCAGCCGCTTTGCCGACCAGGCTGGCGAAGGGGTTCGTCGGCCGCCTCGTCATCATCATTCCCTATCTCTGGCTGCTGTTCTTCTTCCTCGTTCCCTTCATCATCGTCTTCAAGATATCGCTGTCGCAGACGGCGATCTCGATGCCGCCCTACACGCCCGTGCTCGATTTCAGCGAAGGCGTTTCCGGATTCTTCGCCGGATTCAGTGCGCTCAACTTCGACAACTACACCTGGCTCACCCAGGACGCGCTCTACTTCAACGCCTATGTGACGAGCCTGATCATCGCGGCGATCTCGACGCTGCTGACGCTGATCGTCGGCTATCCGATCGCCTATGGCATGGCGCGCGCGCCGGCAACGGTGCGCCCGACACTCCTGATGCTGGTGATCCTGCCGTTCTGGACCTCGTTCCTGATTCGCGTCTATGCCTGGATCGGCATCCTCAAGCCCGAAGGCCTGCTCAACCAGGTGCTTCTATCGCTGCACCTCATCAGCCAGCCGCTGGTCATCCTCAACACCTACACCGCGATCTTCATCGGCATCGTCTATTCCTATCTGCCTTTCATGGTGCTGCCGCTCTATTCATCGCTGGAGAAGATGGACTATTCGCTGATCGAAGCGGCGCAGGACCTCGGCTGTCCGCCGATCGGCGCCTTCTGGAAAATCACCTTCCCGCTGTCGCTGCCGGGCGTGATCGCCGGCTGCCTACTGGTCTTCATCCCGGCGGTCGGCGAGTTCGTCATCCCGGACCTGCTCGGCGGCTCGCAGACGCTGATGATCGGCAAGACGCTGTGGAACGAGTTCTTCGCCAACCGCGACTGGCCGGTCTCGTCGGCGGTGGCGGTCATCCTGCTCCTGGTGCTGACTGTTCCGATCATGTTCTTCCAGCAGGCTCAGGCGCGTGCCCAGGAGCAGGGCAAATGAACACCACCTGGAGCCGCTTCAACATCAGCTCGATCGTGCTCGGCTTTGCCTTCCTCTATCTGCCGATCGTGCTGCTCATCGTCTTTTCCTTCAACGAATCGAAGCTGGTCACCGTTTGGGGCGGCTTCTCGACCAAATGGTATGTTTCGCTGTTCCACAACCAGGGTCTGATGGACGCCACCTGGGTGACGGCGCGCGTCGGCGTCATCTCGGCCACCGTGGCGACCGTGCTCGGTACGCTGGCGGCGATCACCTTGACGCGCTACACGCGCTTCAAGGGCAGGGTGCTGTTTTCCGGCATGGTCTTTGCGCCGCTGGTCATGCCCGAAGTCATTACCGGCCTGTCGCTGCTGCTGCTGTTCGTGGCGGTCGGGCTCGACCGCGGCTTCTTCACGGTCACGCTCGCCCACATCACCTTCACCATGTGCTTCGTGGCCGTGGTCGTGCAGTCGCGTCTGGTCTCCTTCGACCGCTCGTTGGAGGAGGCCGCCATGGACCTCGGTGCGCCGCCGGTGAAAACCTTCTTCCAGATCACCTTGCCGGTCATCATGCCGGCGATCATCTCCGGCTGGATGCTGGCATTCACACTCTCGCTCGACGATCTGGTCATCGCCAGCTTCACATCAGGTCCGGGCGCCACGACGCTGCCGATGAAGATCTACAGCCAGGTGCGCCTCGGCGTGACGCCGGAGATCAACGCCGCCTGCACCATCCTGATCGCCGTCGTCGCGGTCGGTGTCATCATCGCCTCGATCGCCAACAAGCGCCGCGAGGTCCAGCGCCAACGCGACGAGCAGGCCGCGCAGCGCGGGTAAGCAACAAGGAGGAGAGCGATCTGCGCCTTGCTCTGTCTCTTTGTTTTGACGCAATT
>LM655196.1:0-50860 GCA_000824825.2 Mesorhizobium sp. ORS 3324 | reverse complement strand
TTTTCCTGGAATTGCTCTATTGGCCTGAAATGCCGCGGCTGATCGGCGAGATGAAAGGCGTGCTCCAGTTGCCGCCGACGAAGAACAGCGACTGGTTTGGCGGCTGCGGCGCCTGCACCGCTGCCTGACCGGTGGTAGCTGGTTGCTTTGCCGGCTGTTGCTGCGCAGGTTGTCCGTTGGGGACGATGCCGCCGGAGAGCGCCAGTCCGTGCCCGGCGTAGGACGCAATGCCAGAGAGCCAGATCTTGTACTTCTGTGCATTGACCTCGGCCTTGTCGAGCCGCGCCACGCCTTTCGAGATGCTCGCCTTGATCTCGGCGCCGTCGATCGGCAGCGAGCCGTTGGCGACATCGTCGAGGGCGAAGAATCCGCCCTGATCGTTGCGCTTGAGGAAGGCAGGCAGGTTGAGTCCGTTGATCGAGCCCGGCCCGAACGTCGCCGAGAACGACCCGTCCGCATTCTCGAAGATGGAGCCCCAGGCTTTGCCGGGTCCCTTGAGGATAACCGAGACGGTTCCGGTGCCGGCAGGCACCAGTCGCGTTATCCCCGCAGCGGTGGCGAAGGCGCCGGTGTCGACATTCGAAGCCAGAAGCCGCATCTCAACCTGGGTACCGTCCGGCTTGCGGTCGAAACGCAGGCTGCTCTGGATATTGCCGTTGAAGGCGGATGCATCGGAGATGTCGAAGACGGCGAGCCCGTTCTTGACCTGCGCAGTCGCGGCGACGTCGGCAAGCTGGACAGGGCCGGCGGTGGCGTGCGCCGCCGACAGTCTGAGGTCGAGATTGATCTTGTCGGCGAAGCTGGTGTCGATCTCGCCGGGGCCTGCTTCGCCGGTGGGAGCGATAGGCGTGAAGGCGGACAGGAACGATCGAAGGTCGAGCGTGTCGAAGGCAAGCGTGCCGGAAATGACCGGAAGCGCCTCGCTTAACGAAAAGTCCAGCGCCCCCATGCCGGGATTGTTGTCCAGCGCCACCGTCGTGTTCTCGAATTTCGCCCGTCCCGCCGCGGCCGTCACCTTGCTCGCTACCGAGACGGAGCCGATCGCGGCGCCGGGCGCAATGCCGGCCTGCGACCATTCAAGCAGGCGCCGCAGCGACGGAGCGGCGAATTTCGCCTGACCATCCAGATAGGCATTCTCAGACATCGAGGCGACGCCGTCGAAGGAGAGGCTGGCGGGCGCCGCCTTGAACGATAATGTGACGGGCGCCACCCCTCCGCCAAATAGTACCAGCGGACGCGCCGAGGAAAAATCGACCTGGACGCTCTCGCCGCGCCATATCCCGGTCGCCGTGAGTGTGGCATCGCTGTTCATCGCGGCCCAGTTCACCTGGCCGTTAAGGCCGCTCAGGATTTCGGTGTCCTTGCCGCCCGCAGAGGTCACGACGCGGCCGTCGCGGAACTCGACGATGCCGAACGGATCGGAAGGCAGCCTGCCGAGATCTGGCTTCTGTGGGTTCGCGGTGACCACGCCGCGCGCCGTGTCGATCGAGCGCGTGATGCGGCCGCCGGTCGGTAGCGGCGGCAGATAGAAGCCGCTCGCCATGCGCTCGACCCTGATGGTCGGCCGCACCAGCCGTGCCGTCGAGAATTGAACGTCGCCCTGCAGAGCGGCCATGGCCGAAAGGCCGACCTCGACGCGCTCGGCTTCGATCACCGGCGGCGCGTCGGTCTCGGTCCATTGCGACAGCGTCACATCGCTCAGGATCGCCCGGAACTTCGGCCACACCTCGATGCGCGGCGAGCCGTCGATCGTCACGCGAAAGCCGCTCCAGGCGCTCAATTCCCAAGCGATGCGATCACGCACGATGCGGGTCGAGGCAATCAACGGCAGGGCGGCGACGGCGAGCGCGATGACCAGCACCACCACGCCGATCACCCATACCCCTCGCCGGATCAAAGATGATGGCATCTCGCCCCGTATGCTTCCATTGCCGACAAATCGTCCGACGGGTGTAACCGAGCGCTGACGCTTTTCAAGTCTTTATGGCCCTGCGATGGCATTTGCGCCGTATCTCTATCGGCCATTCCAACAAAATCTTGCTCTGCTGCGCTGCGGTATGCATAAGCGATAGACCCGTCCGGCCTGGCAACGGTACGCCGGTTTTGGGACAACGACGCGGGCGATATCAGGCTTGACTGCCGCAATCGCGACGCGCTTTGGGAGGAACGATCATGGCCGCCGACACCCCCTTGTGGACGCCGACGCAGGACCGGATCGACTCGGCGCCCATGACAGCCTTCATGAAGGCCGCGGCGGCGAAAGCCGGGGAAGCTTTCTCTACCTATGCGGAGCTCCATCGCTGGTCGATCGAGGATCGCGAGACGTTCTGGAGCCTGGTCTGGGATTTCTGCGGGCTCGTCGGCGACAAGGGCGAACGGGCCCTCGTCGACGGCGAGAAGATGCTGGGCGCCGCCTTCTTTCCCGACGCCAGGCTCAATTTCGCAGAGAACCTTTTGAAGAAGACAGGCGGCAGCCTGGCCATCGTCTTCCGCGGCGAGGACAAGGTCGAGCGCCGGCTGTCCTGGAACGAGCTCCATGCGCTCACTTCGCGCCTGCAGCAGCTCTTCCTGTCGCTTGGGGTCAGAGAGGGCGACCGCATCGCCGCCATGATGCCCAATATGCCGGAAACCGTCGCCGCCATGCTGGCTGCCGCTTCGATCGGCGCGGTCTGGTCCTCCTGCTCGCCCGATTTCGGCGAACAGGGCGTGCTCGACCGTTTCGGCCAGATCGAGCCGGTCGTCTTCATCGCGCCCGACGGCTACTGGTATAACGGCAAGGCGATCGAGGTCGCCGACAAGGTCCGGGCGGTGGCGGCGAAGCTCGCGACGGTGCGCAAGGTGCTGATCGTCGACTATCTCGGCACGTCCTCCGATGTCGCCGCCACCATCGACAAGGCAGCGGCGCTGGAAGAGGCCCTCTCGCCCTTCGCCGTCAAGACGATGAGCTTCGAGCGGCTGCCATTCGCGCATCCGCTCTACATCCTGTTCTCCTCGGGCACGACCGGCATCCCGAAATGCATCGTGCATTCCGCGGGCGGCACGCTCATCCAGCACGTCAAGGAGCAGCGGCTGCATGCCGGCCTGCTCGACGGCGACCTTTTCTTCTACTTCACCACCTGCGGCTGGATGATGTGGAACTGGCTTGTCTCCGGCCTCGCCTCGGGCGCAACGCTGCTGCTCTATGACGGCTCGCCCTTCTATCCCGACGGCAATGTGCTGTTCGATTTCGCCGACGCCGAGAAGATGACCTATTTCGGCACCTCGGCGAAATTCATCGATTCCGTGCGCAAGGCCGGCTTGAAGCCGATCAAGAGTCACGACCTCTCAAGCGTGCGCACCATCTCCTCCACCGGCTCGCCGCTGTCGCCGGAGGATTTCCGCTTCGTCTATGACGGCATCAAGAAGGATGTGCATCTGGCCTCGATTTCCGGCGGCACGGACATCGTCTCCTGCTTCGTGCTCGGCGTGCCGACAGAGCCGGTGTGGACCGGAGAGATCCAGGGCCCGGGCCTCGGCCTGGCGGTCGACGTCTGGGACGACGACGGCAAGCCGGTGCGGCAGGAAAAGGGCGAGCTCGTCTGCACCAAGGCCTTCCCGTCGATGCCGGTCGGTTTCTGGAACGACCCCGAGGGCAAGAAGTACCGCGCCGCCTATTTCGAGCGCTTCGACAATGTCTGGTGCCATGGCGACTTCGCCGAATGGACGGCGCATGGCGGCATGATCATCCACGGCCGCTCCGACGCGACGCTCAATCCGGGCGGCGTCAGGATCGGCACGGGCGAGATCTACAACCAGGTCGAGCAGATGCCGGAGATCCTGGAGGCGCTCTGCATCGGCCAGGATTTCGACAATGACGTGCGCGTGGTGCTGTTCGTGCGGCTCGCCGCCGGCGTCAGCCTCGACGAGGACCTGGAAAAGCGCATCCGCACGAGGATCCGCACCGGCGCCAGCCCGCGCCATGTGCCGGCCAAGATCGTCGCCGTCACCGACATCCCGCGCACCAAATCGGGCAAGATCACCGAGCTCGCCGTGCGCGACGTGGTGCACGGTCGCACCGTCAAGAACAAGGAAGCGCTCGCCAACCCCGAGGCACTGGAGCTGTTCAAGAACCTGCCGCAGCTGGCAGATTAGTGGTTAACAAATCCTCTCGGTCGAATTTACCTAGATTTCACGAGTGGTACACATTCGTAAATTTTTTCGCCCCCCGGTAAGGACTTGTTAAGGGACGCCGCCGATAGTCGCGTGTAACTTGAGGGAGAAATCCCGTTCCTCGCCCCCTGAGGACCAGATTCGCTCAAGCCCCCGTTGTGACAGCAATCCCAGCTTCAAGGCGTCCGTTTGGACGCCTTTTTTCTTGTGCGGCCTGCGATCCGACGGCCGAACGCGACTATTCCGCCAAAACGCGCGTCGAGGGGAAGGCGATCTCGACCAGCGTGCCCTCGCCGGGCGTCGAAGTGATGGCGAAGCGCGCGCGGTTCGCCTCCACCATCGCCTTGGTCAGCGGCAGCCCGAGGCCGGTGCCGTCGCCGCGGCCGCGCTTCAGCGCATTGATCTGCTTGAATGGCTTCAGCGCTTGCTCGATCTCGGCCTGGGTCATGCCGATGCCGGTGTCGCGCACACGCATGACGACATCGCCGGAGGCCTCGTAGGCGGTAGAGACGATCACCTGGCCGCCGGCCTGCGTGTAGCGGATGGCGTTGGACAGGATGTTGAGCGCGATCTGGCGCACGCTTCTCAGGTCGGCCACCACTTCCGGCAGCCGCGAGGCGAAGCTCGAACGGATTATGACCCGCTCGCGGTTGGCTTGCGGCTGCATCATCGCCACCGTTTCGGCCAGCGTGTCGTTGAGCGACACCGCCTCGTAGGCCATTTCCTGCTGGCCGGCCTCGATCTTGGAGATGTCGAGCAGGTCGTTGACGAGATCGAGCACATGATTGCCCGAACGGTTGATGTCGCGCAGATAGTCGCGGTAGCGGTCGTTGGCGACCGGGCCGAACTTCTCGTCCACCATTAGTTCCGAAAAGCCGATGATGGCGTTGAGCGGCGTGCGGATCTCATGGCTGATGCGGGCGAGGAAATCCGTCTTCTGCGAGGAGGCGCGCTCGGCCACGGCGCGCGCCTGGGTGAGGTCCTCCTCGGCGCGCTTCCACTGCGTTATGTCGCGCACGACCGCGCAGAAGCCGCTGTCGTTGGGCAACTTGCCGATGGTCATGAACAGCGGAATGAAGCGGCCTTGGGCTTCGCGGCCGATCACCTCGCGCCCGTCGTTCAGCAGGCTGGCCACGCCGGGCTCGGAAAGTCCGGCGAGATAGTCGCGCGCCGCGCGCTGGCTCTCGATTGCGAACAGCGAGGCAAATGGCTTGCCGGCGATCTCGTCGCTGTCGAAGCCGAACAGCGCTTCCGCAGGGCGGCTTATCGAGCGGATGTTGCCGTCGCGGCCGATCAGCACCACGCCGTCGGTTGCGGTGTCGATGATGGTTCGCATTTCGGCGATGCGCGACCTGAGCTCCGAAACATCCGGCTGCTGGCTCGGCTCGTCGTTCGCCGCGCTCAGATGCGCCGCCGCCGCTTCGTCCTCGCCCGAGCGGCGCACCACCAGCATCAGCGCCTTGCCGCCGCGCCACGGCACGGCACGCAGCAGCGCATCGATCGGGAATTCCTGGCCCTGGCGGGTCCTGAGCCTCAGCGAACGGTCGCTTTCGTCGGCATGGCCATCATCGGTGTAATGGTCGGCAAACAGCGCGCCCAGCCCGCCGGCATCCGCAAGGTCGTCCAGCACGTCATAGCCGGTGAGCTCGAGGAACGCGTCATTGGCATAGTGCAGCACATCGCCGGAATGGATGAGCAGCGGCACCGGCAGCCGGGCGACGATCGACGTATCGGGCGCCCTCGCTTCCTCCCCCGTCGAGAAAGCCGACGGCACGAAACCTTCGAGCTTGAGCACCGGCGCCTTGAGGCGCGGCCGTTCCGGCGAGGCCTTCGCTTCGCCAGGCCGTTCAACCGCAGGCGGGGCTGTGTCCGTATCGGAACCGGCCCAATCCTCGTTGTCTTCCGCGTCGCGGAAATCGTCGGCGGTCATGCTGTCGTCGAGGGCGTCAGACGTCGGCGCCTCGGCGCTGGCCGGCCGTTCAGGTTTTTCCGTCGCTGCGGTTTGGCGGGCCTCGGAGGCCGGCGCTTCGTTGTTCGTTTCGCCGGCAGCGATCTCGGGTCCGGCGTAGTCGAGCAGCGAACCGGAGGCGGGCGGCGTTTCGTCATGGGCAGCGGCAGCCTCGGAAGCATCGTCGATGCCGTCGAGCCGAGCCAGATCCTTCTGATCTTCCGCCTCGGTCTCCGCTTCCGCCGTCTCGACGGACTCGGGCTCGGACTGGTTGTCTTCGCGCGCGGTGGGTTCGCGCCCGGTCGCGTCGGTCGCCGTTACGTCGGGTTCGCCGGCCTGCCTCTTGTCGGCCTTCGGCTGTTCCGCCGCTGGACCGGTCCTGTCGGCGGCCGCAGCCGCATCGGGCTGCCTTTCAGTCCAAGCATTGTCGGTGGCTGGCGGCTCGGCCGGGCCGGCACCGTCTTTTCTCAGCCGCTCGCCGATCTCGCGAAAAGCGCTGCGCTCGAGGATCGACAGGCCCTTCTCGCGTCCCGGCTGCCCGTCACTTCCTGGATGTTTGTCATGGGCCGGCTGGCGGTGCTCGGCCAGCCGGATCACCTTGTCGGCGTAACGCCGCTCCGGCTTCGGCACGATGGTCAGCGCCGGCACTTCGCCCCGGAACGGATCGGCAGGCTTCGGCGGCTCGGCCGCCGGTTGCTCGGCGGCAGGTTCGGGTTCGGCCAGCGCGGCGCCATTGGGCACAAGCGCCATGCCGAGCGCTTCCGGATCGACAACGGCGTCGGCGCTGCGCGCGACGCCGAAGCCTCGGAAACCCTCGAAGGCGCGGCCGCGGCCGTAGACCGGCAGCGCCGCGAGATCGACCGGGATTTTCAGATCCGTACCCGCCACCGGCCAAAGCACCGAGCGTCCGGACCAGGTATCGCGCCGCTCGAGCAGGGAGGCGATCTCGCCCGATGCGTCGAGGCCGAAAGTGGTGGCGACATCCTTGAAGCGGCGGCCGATCACGTCCGCGGCCGGCTTGCCGACGATGTCGGCGAATTCCGGCGACAGCGCGCTGAACTTGCCCTCGGCGTCGGTGCGCCAGACGAAGCGCAGCGGCGGCGCCGAACGGTCGACAGCACGGGCAGGCTGGGCAGGCGCTGCGGTTTCGGCGCCGCACTGCCGGCTTTCGGCCGCGGCATCCTCCGGTCCGGCCCGCGCCGGCGTCTCCGGTTTAGCGCGTCCTGCGTCGTCGCCGCCGGCATTGAAATACCAATGGTCGTGCTGTGCATTGCCGGCATCCGCAGCCGGTCTGCTTGCTCCGGTGGCATCCGGCGCACGGTCGGCCGTCTCTTCTGTTGGCCGGGCGTTGTCCGCGGACACCGCCAAGAGCGTGAGCGCCTCCCCACCCGCAGTCGCTGCCGGGGGCGAGATATCGTTGTCTCGGATAGGCTCGGCTTCGGCGGGGCGCTTGTCCTCGGAGGCGGCGGGCGCGCTTTCCGGCGCTGCCGCTCTGTCATCGCCGCCCGGCCGATCGTCCTGCTGGCCGTCGAGCTGGTCCTCGTCGATCACCACCAGGAGATGACGCTGATCGGTGAGCCGCGCGAAGCCGGCCGGATAGGAGGTGCTTGCACCTGGAACAAGACGCTTGACGACTCGGTCTCCCGCGCTTGCCACGTCCGCGACAAGGGCAGCCAGGGTCTCCGGCTTGATGCCGAGCGCGCCAAAGCCTTCGGAAGCCGCCTCGACATGGCCTTGGGCATCGACGAAGGCGATGAAATGCCCGGCTTCGGTCAAGCCGCCAATGGCGCGGCCGGCGATTTCGGACGCGCTGCGCGAACCCGTCTGTGCCGCCGGCATTGCCAGCATGATCGCCTTTTCGCCGTCGGGCATCGTCACCGCGCTGGCGAGCAAGCCGACGGCGCGGCTCACCAAGCCGGTCGCCAGCCTGACAGTGATGGCGCGGTCGCTGCCGATGTCCGGAAAACCGCTGGTCGCCATGATCTGCCGCCTGGCAATCAGCGGCAGCAGCGCCGGGGCGCCGATGATGGCCTCGATATCAGAATAGCCGAACACCGCAGCACCTGGCCCGTTGGCCCAGATCACCTGCTCGAGGTCGGCCGACAATATGGCGAGCGCGTCGCCGGCGGCAAAGCGCTGGCGCACCGCATCGAGCACGGCGACATCGAGGAAGGAGTAGTTTTCAGGCGGCATGCGCTGGCGAACCCTCCAAGTGGGCATTTTGAGTTAACGCTTTGTTAATAAAAGCGCACGGGGCGAAGGTCCACAAGCCATGCCGTGTATCGGCCGAAATCTCTGGGCTCGTGGTTAACGGCTGGGCGATTTTATGGTGCGCTGCAACAAAGATATTGCAATGCACAAAATTTGCCTTTATATTGCCATCATACATGAACGAGACGGCTTTCTGTCAAAGCCGCTGCCGCTGAAAGGTTGGAAAATGTCCAAGACTGCCAAGACCGCTGAGACCATCGAGAACGTGGAATTCCCGAGCTTCGACGCCTCCAAGGCCACCGATCAGATCCGCGCCTTCGCCGAGAAGGGCGTTGAGCAGTCGAAGGAGGCCTATGCCAAGCTGAAGAACGGCGCCGAGGAGACCCAGAAGGTTCTGGAGTCGACCTACGAGACCGCCAAGACCGTTTCCGGCGACCTTTCGCTCAAGACCATTGCCATTCTGCGCGCCAATGCCGAGGCCAACTTCTCGCACCTCGAAGCCCTGGTCGGTGCCAAGACGCTCTCCGAGGTTGTCGAGCTGCAGACCGCGTTCCTGCGCAAGCGCGTCGAGATGGCCATCGAGCAGGTCAAGGACTTCCAGAGCGTTGCCTCCAAGGCGGTGGAGGACGTCTCCAAGCCGGTCAAGACGGCGTTCGAGAAGGTGATCAAGGACGTCAAGGCGGCCTGATATACTCTACTGCATCAAAACGTCGCATTTTGTCAGACAAATAGATGTGCGATGGGTTGAGCAAATGAATACCCGGGGAGTGAAACCTCCTCCCTTCGCTCTCCGGGGTGACCAGCCAGCTCCTCCTCCCGCTGGCTCGTAACAGGAAAAGGCCGGCACCTCCTCCCGCCGGCCTTTTCTTTTGCCCAATGCACGTCGCCCAAAGTGCGCAGCGGTTCGTCGAACCGATCTTTGCCTTATCAAAGGCCTTGAATTAGACTCTGTTAGCCCGTATGGGACGCATCGCCGATGATGGAGCGGACGTGGAGAAGATTTCTTCTCGATTTCGCTCAAACGGATGTGCCGTTGTAGCTCAGTTGGTTAGAGCACCAGATTGTGGATCTGGGGGTCGCTGGTTCGAGACCAGCCAACGGTACCATCGCTCTGCCAGCCTAAGTTCGCCGTTCTCTGCTGCACGATTGGGACGTCGCTTTTGCACGACGCGGCAGTGCACGAGGAACCCCCTAGGCCCTGGACGGTCGAGGCGTTGGCCAACCTTGCAGGCTTGTCGCGCTCGGCCTTCGTCGCCCGCTTTTTGGAAGTCGTCGGCCAGATGCCGCTGCGCTATCTGGCAGCGTGGCGGCTCGATCTTGCCGCCGATCAACTGCGCGCTGGCGTAGCGCGAATCGGTGAAATCGCATTAACCGTGGGATAGGGCTCGGAAGCGGCGCTGACTCGGGCCTTCAAGGCGCAGTTCAATACGACGCCTGGCGCCTTTCGCCGGGATGGGCAGGCGAGTGATGAAAGGACATTGTCCAGGCGCAAGACGTGACCCCTGGGGCACCGACCAGTCCGCATGCGCCGCATTAGGGGATCGCCCCGACGAATGCGCGCAGGCACGTTTTCACGCCGTCCCGCACGGCGCGGGTGACGAGGTCCGCGGCAGGATTTGCTCACGCCTTTGGCCGGGAGGGCGAATGTATTTCCTGCTGAGCCTAAATTGCCGGCCCTAAAGCGATGGGCGACGACATTCGCGGCCGGGGGCTGGCCGAGGCGACCGTCGTTGATGCACCACACCCATACAAAAGGACCGAACTCGATCTTTTGGTGCAATTTTTCGAGAGGACAATTATAGGTTGCAATACTTTTGGACTAAATTAGCCACCTAAGATATTATTAGCAAATTGTTAACCCGGATTAATGCGGCTTTTCCACAGCGTCGTAGTATTGAAATGTGGGTAGGTCGCAGGGGGGGCGCTGCCTCAGCTGGGCGGAGTGGTCATGTACGCCACGCGTTGGTGGCGTTCATGCCTATTCCTGTAGATGTAAGTAAAACGCACAGGGCTGACACGCCCTGGACGGGACATTCTGTCGACAAATGGAAGGCTTAGCAAAAACGCGAAGCCAAAGAAAGGAAAAACGAAAAAGCAGAATGGGTGGCGGAGAGGAGTAAGTAGCATGGGGTACTCTCGAATTCCCGATCTCTGGAATGACACGACAGGAACAATACACAATGGGTATCTGCCGGATGGAAATGGGCTCGGCAGTCCCGATCTCGAAGAGGAACATACTAGCGACGGCCTCGTCGTAATTATCGACAAACGTGCACTTGAGCGAGAATGCCTCGCTCGCGGCCTCACAGAACACAATCCCACCCTGCATGTCCGTGCGGTGGGATCGCTCGATGAACTTCGGCACCTCGACGCGTCGGAGCCATCCGCCTTCCTTGTGATCCTGGGCGCCAGGAAGGTCACCGATCAGAGCGTTCGGGCGGAGCTTTTGCATTTCGTCGCCGAGGTCGGCGCGGTGCCGGTGATCGTGGTGGCCGATTCCGATGAACCGGGGGAGATTCTGGCGGCGCTTGAAAGCGGCGCTCGCGGCTACATCCCGACAAGTGTAACCGTGAGAGTTGCGGCCGAGGCCACCGGCCTCGCCCGCGCTGGAGGAATCTTCGTGCCCGCCAGTTCCATATTGGCGCTGCGCGAGGTTATCCATGCGGCCGCAAACAGCGCCCGCCCGCTCACCGGCATGTTCACGGCGCGCGAGGCCGCGGTTGTGGAGGCGCTGAGAAAAGGCAAGGCCAACAAGATAATCGCCTACGAACTCAACCTGTGTGAGAGCACAGTCAAGGTCCATATCCGCAACATCATGAAAAAGCTGAAAGCCACGAACCGTACCGAGGTGGCCTACAAGCTTAGGGAGATGATGCTTTGAAGGGCCGTTTGCGGGTCTGGCGCCTGACGCTCAAAGCGTCGACCTCCCCCGCGGACCCCTTTCCTGAAATGGCGGCGCGTCGGGTGGTTCGGCGCGCCCCCGGTCGGCCGTTCCGGCCTTAACGATGAAGCCGACGCTGCCCGTCCCCAATTCCGCGCCGCGATAAGCCGCTTCGGCAGCTTTCAGCCCGCCCGTCAGCTTGCGGATCGTCGGAGCCGCACCGAGCGCCTCGAGCGGCAAGCCCAATTGACCGCGGGCAGGCCGCTTCGGCGGCCATACCCTGAGGCCGAAATAGTGGGCGGCGGAGCGATCGATCTCGCCGCTGAATTGCACCAGCAACGCATTGCGCGAATTCGCGCAAATTCGGCCCAGGCAGTTGATATCCATTGGCGGCCTGTCCGAAGGGCGCATCGCTACAACGATCGCATCCCATTTGCTGCCAGTCATAAGCAACGGATGCGCAAACACGTCTGCTCTGGCTCCATGCTCGCGCAGCGCATGCTCGATGACTGGTCCGCAGGGCGTATCGCTGACAACGGCGATCGCTGCGCCGCGTTGATCGATGCCGGCGTCGTCGAGCAGGATTGAGCATAACCGCGCGAAGTCGGTCAGCAGGCCTATGGCGGGATGACCAAGGTTGGGCGCTGCTACCTTGATCCCGGCAGCGTCGCAGCCGTCGAAGTCCACCACGCCAGGCCTGAGTTCCCATGGTTCAGCCATCAGCGAAACCACCGCGTGGGAGGGCAGGAGCTCTACGAGCGACCGCGAAATCGGCGCGACCTGCAGACAGTTCGCGAGGAGGTCGACGTCCTGCCATTTACGGCTGTCGATTCTGTTCGTCACTTCCACGCGGTCGGAGACTTTGGCCTGCCTGGCAAAGGCCAACGTCGCATGACCGGCTGCCACCCGGTCGGGATGCCGCTGGGAGTCTCGGGTGAGCGCTATGACACGGCCGGCATCGGCCAGCGCGGCTGCCGTCGCGGCTATTGCCTGATATCCCGTGGTGGCGCCAACGACCACGGTGAGGCCGCAAAGGTCGAGATCGAGCAAAGCTATCTGCTCGCGCACGAGGGCAAGAGCTTCCTCACGGTCGACCTCGGGAACGGAGCGGGCAGCCGGCCTTGCGGGGACGTCAAATGATGACGGCATTGAGCTGTGCGTCACGTTACGCGCTCTCCACGATCAGGCCGGCTGGCAAAACAGCCCCCTGGCGGCAACCCACCTCGCGGGATCTCGATTGGGCGCGCGAAATGCGCATGCATTCAGGCCTCGAGCGCCTTTGCCGGCTTGCGTTTTTCAGCATGGGCTCGGATTTCTTCAATTGCTTCGGCGGCGGCCGGCACTGGAATGCACTTTCAACTGACCCCCAAACAGATCCAGTTCCAAAGTTTTCGTTCAGCAATCCATTGCGCACACTAGGGTCGAATTTGCTCGTACTTCTACCACGGCAATCGGATGCGCCTAATACGCCGTTTGGGTCGGAAGGCTTAGCCCGGCTGCTGCTGCTCGGCTTGGCTCCCTCCGAATGAGTGGGAGCGCCCGGCCGGCTACCGCTATTGCGCCCTCGGGTGGGCTGAGCATTTGCGCCGCTTTTCGAATTGATCGGCAGGTGACATTTGGCGCTGCGGAATAAGGCTAAGGGGGTAATCGTCGGCAGCCGGGGTGCTACCTCCTTTGCGGCTCTTGTCCGGGATGACGCCTCGCTGTGAAGTTGCGCCAGGAACTGTTCCACGAACTGCACTCCACTCCCATGGCACTCCTCGGTAAACCCGTGACAATCAGTGCGTTTGACACAAAACCCCGCAGACCCGGCGTTCAGGTCGGCCATAGCCATTATCCGCTCGGAGGCCGTCGCAAGCGGATGATGGACATCACGATCGCGTTGATCGCGCTTATCCTGGCCTTGCCGGTCATGCTGGTGATTGCGCTTTTGGTTCGGCTGGCCGATGGCGAGCCGGCGATATTCTCCCACATCCGTGTCGGTTTCAATGGCAAGCCCTTCGCCTGCTACAAGTTCAGGACCATGGTGGCCAACTCTTCGCAGGTTCTGCGCGACCACCTTGCGAGCAATCCGGAGGCCGCCAGGGAGTGGGAGCAGAACTGGAAGCTCAAGCATGACCCGCGCATAACCTTCCTCGGGCACATCCTCAGGAAGTCGAGCCTGGATGAGCTGCCTCAGCTGATCAACGTTTTGCGCGGAGATATGAGTTGCGTCGGCCCGCGGCCGGTCGTTCCCGACGAATTGCAACGCTACGGCATCTGGGCGGCCGACTATCTGAAAGCCCGTCCCGGCCTTACCGGCCTCTGGCAGGTGACCGGTAGGAACGCAATGGACTATCCCAGTCGCGTCGCTACCGACAGCCGCTATGTGCGGAATTGGTCGATATGGACTGATCTCGTTATTCTCGTCCGGACTGCCTTTGCCGTGATGAAATTCGACCAGGCGTCCTGATCCCGGGCGTTTTGACCAAGACGTCCCTTCACTGAGACGGATTGAGGTAATGCAGCTTGAGGTCATCGCTCGCGGGTCATGCCGCGGTGCCACAGGAGGCCAAGCAAGAGACCGATCAGATATGCGCACTGCAGCGTTGCAACGAGGAGCAGGATCGAAAGCAGGCGATGCCAGTCAAACAGGCCGCCCGTATCGCCTGTGACGGCGCCGGCCACGACAACCACCGCAGTGGCAACGATCAGTGCAGGCGCGCGAGCGCGAAATCCCAGCAGAGTGCCGGTCACGCCGGCCGCGACAAGGCTCCAATGCACGGCGATCTCCGATGGTGGAAGAATCAGGGTACTGGGCGCGCCGAGTCTCCCACGTCACCAAGATCCTACCAATACCTGACTGCATGCCTTTGATCGGTTGACCACCGTTTCGACCACTTCTCGCCTGTCGTCCGCGTGAACTGCAGCCGCCAGGACGCCATTCGCACAAAAGGCGTAGGGGCTGCTTATCCCAATGCAACCTTTTCGCTCATTTTCTTATCCGTCGGCCGAGCCTACGCTGCGTATTGAATAGGTATGCGGAGTATTCACCCGCCGTGCGGCAGCATGCCTTGATTTCTCTCGCGCAACAGCGCTGAACGCCTGTTTCCCGGCCGTATCCAGCCCTCTCATTGTCCGCAAAAAAAGCAGGAAATGGCCGCCCTTGGCGGCACAGTCCGAGACCATCCCATGCTGCAAGCAACCATTCTTTTGCTGATTGTGTCGATATGGTTCCCTGGCGCCACACGGATTGGCGGGACCGATGGCACGCTTTCCTTCATGTTGGCTCTGTTCTGCGCCACGGTAAGCGTGACCACCTATGGCGAAATGGCAAGACGTCTTCAGCGGACCGAAGCGACTCTGGTGGCCTCCGTCCTGGCGACGTCTGCTCTCATCATCGTCTTTTCACTCATGTCGATGCTCTACACGGATAACCCGATCAGGACGCTCCGCACGGTGTTTGCGCATATATTCGGCTTTGCCATCATCCCGGCGGTCGCGGCGATCTCCACCAGGCAGAAGGGTTCCGAGGCGGTCGACAGGATCGTGATGGCGATGCTCATAATGAGCGTCGTAACGTCCTGCCTTGTGACGGTCGGTATCGGCGGCGCCAAATTCGCTGATCGGGCCGAAGGCTATTTCAAGCAATCGAACCAACTCGGAATTGCGTTGTCGGCCAGTCTGCCGCTCCTCGCCGCGAAGCTTATTGCTTTCCGCAGGCAGCCAATTCTCCGGCTTGTCCTAATGGGCTGTCTCGTGGCCCTACTCCTCGGTTTGGTGAAGTCGGGTTCAAAGACAAATTTCGTGCTCGGCGTTGCAGGTCTTGGGTCTTTCTTCGGGCTTTACAGTGTCTATCTGTCGATAAGGAAAAGGGGCTCAGTAGCAGTCATCGCGGGGACAGTTCTGGCTCCGATAATACTAGAGGCCAGCCTCTTGGCGTTGGAGCATCTCAATCCGCGGGCCTACGGCTTGCTGTCGCTTCAAGCTTCCGGCGGTGAGGCGCACTCGGTGGTATCGCGAGAACGATTATGGGCGATGTCAATCGATCTAGGCTTGGCGCACCCGTTCCTCGGAGTAGGGGCGGGGCAGCCGATAGGCGATATTGCACCCCACAGTCATAACCTGTTCATCGAATACTTCAGAACGCTGGGAGTGCCCGGTCTCGCGTTGATAACGATCATGTTCCTGCTCGTGACGTCGTACCTGGTCATCGGCGTTCTTCGCACATTGAAGGCGGTTGGCGACGACACGAGCGAGTCCGCGACATCTACAAATGTGATGGTGCTCGGTACATCGGTTTCCGTATGGAATTACCTCGTCGCAAATCAGATGAGCGATTCCTTCGGTCCATCGACCTCACCGTTCTTCTGGCTGCCATTGGCACTGCTCATGTTCTACCGCGCAAATCAGCGGCTGCCGCAGGCCAAACGCGCCGAGAAGACAACGCGCTATACAGGCGCGGTGTGGCCGGCATACGAACGCTAGCGCATGACCCATACCCATCGTTTTTTGCTTCGCTGACCCTCAGTTCGCGAAGGAAACCAAAGTTTCTGCACAGTCCTTACGCATCCGTTCGCACGTGCGGCCCTGTGAGGAACTGAAGAAGGGCGAGAGCCGCTCTTTTCGATCCTCCGGACTAACTCCGCGAGCTCAATCCAATGACTTCGCACGCAGTTCGTGACCTCGCGGCAAGCCTGCCGCCAAATGCCGGCGTGCTGCGGTCAGATATTCGATTTGTGGAATTCTTCGGTCTCCCCGGCATTGGAAAAACGACCGCCTCCGGGCTGCTGGCGAACAGCTTGCGCCGATGCGGTCCGCTGCTGGGCGACGTGAGAATCGCCCGCGAATCAAGATCGTTCATCGAAAGGCAGGCACACAGGATAGGCGTCGTTGCCCCGAGGCTCCGGAATGCGGAGTTCCGCTCATTGGTCGGACGGATTGCACGCTTTGTCTTCGAAAGCGGCCAGGCCTCTGTCGCTGATATGATCAGAGTTATCTGGAATCTTTCCGCTTTGGTGGCCTACGTCGAGAACGAGAGAATAAGAACAAATTCGATCGTCATAATGGATCAGGGATTATTGCAGGGGTTCTGGTCAATATTTCTGAAAAGCAAGCATCGAAAGACATCCGAGGAATGGCTTGATATCTTGTCCGCCATCGGCGTGCACGACATGGTCTTTGTCCATCTGCGCGGCGGCATCGATGTCGCGCGAGATCGACTGCTGGCGAGGAGCGACTGCTCCTCGCGGATGCAAAGGACAATAGCTGACAGCGACCCCGCTCTCTGGTCCTCGGCGGATCGCGCCTGCCGCGACATGGCGGCCGATCTCGGCAAGGAAATGCGGAGGCAGGATCACGGCGGTGTCCTGGCTTGCGTCGAAGTGGACAGGCTGTCGTCGCCTGAGGATGTGGCGGAACGTGCCCTCGAGGCGGTGCTGCTGGCCTGCCTCGACAGCCACGGGCAAAGTGACTTGGTAGATCGAGGGGTTTGAAACGTTGAGCGCGAACATGGATCGCCGATCCTTCATGGGACTTGCCGCCAGCTATCCTGCATTCGCCCTGTTGTCCGGTCCCTGCAAGGCGGAAAGCGGACAGGCTCCTCTTACGGGGGGCGCCGGTGGGGGCGGCCAGCCGATTGTGCTGAGCGGCGAGTATGGCTACCAGCAACAATCGATGCGGGACCTGCCGGCAGGAACGACAGTCGATGCTCGAAATGCTTCATTCAAAGTAGCCAACAGCAGGAACAGCGATCCGGGTGTGACGATGGGCTGCGATGAGGGGACGCTGCCGGTCAATCGCTATCCGGTCGTCCTGCGCGACTGCCCCGGCGTTCGCTTTATCGGCGGGCGCTTCAACGGTGAGGTGCCGCAGACGTCGGCTTGGGAAGACACCTACTGCAACAGCGCGGCTCTTCTCGTCAGGGGCGGATCCACCGACGCGACGATAGAAGGTATCCGCGCACGCCGCTGCTGGGACGCCATTCGCTTCGCCGAGGAGGCCGCTGGCTTCCGCCTCAAAGGCTGTTGGCTGAGCGAGATCAGGGATGACGCGGTGGAGAACGACTATCTGCTCAGCGGCACCATCGAAGATTGCCTGTTCGACGGTTGCTTCTCGGGGGTCAGTGTGGATCCCGCGAAAAACAAGGAGCGGGACGGAACAAAGGAATTAGTGCATATCGACCGAACGCTCATCCACATGCACCCCTATCTGTCCAAGGGTGAAATCACGCATCAGGCGCCGGTCAAGGCTACCGACCGGTCGCCCAGGTTGCGGATCACAGGATCGGTTTTTGCGCTCGCCGCGCCAAACATGCGTGGCTTTCGTCGACTGGAGCGGACGTGGCGGCTGGCGATCGAAAGTCGGGACAACATGCTGCTGTGGCTGCCCGACGAGCCGATCCCATACGCGTTTCCGATGCCCCCGTCCGGCTTCAAAGTGCTGAAGGGGCTTCACGCCCGCCAGTACTGGGACAACGTGCATTCCCAATGGATTGAAGCGCATCGTGACGTGGCCCGGTTTTCCGACGAAGCACTGTGAGAAATCGCACGGTGGGCAATACCCGCGGCCCATTCCATTGCGCGATCGCTCGGTCTGAGCGCTAACGGTGGGCGCTCAACGGGTCCATGCTCGCGTCTGCGTCTTGTGACAGGATCGCGCGGCGGATCGACCGGCTCATCCCTTCATGGGATGCATTGGAAGCGAAAACAGAGGTGGGACGCCTATTAAAGCTAAGAAAGTCGAGTCGGATCCGATGGCCTGTATTGGCGGACGCGGGGACACCCACGTGATGAAGCAGCATCAGGCAGTTGATGGAACCGTTGCGGCACGTCGTGCCGACTGCAGCCCGACCAGTTTGGTGATCCAGGGCCGGCTGGCGCGCGTCGGGGGGCAGAACATCCTGTTCGGCTCGTCCGGGCAGGCCATTTTCGCCATCAACGATACCGCCGCCGACATCTGGCGGTCTCTGGAAGAAGGTATGCCGCCTGAGGCCATCTCGTTCGAGATCGCGCGTGGCGGCATCGATAGACATGAGGCAGACAGATATGTCGAGGCAGCGCTCGATGATTGGGAGCGGCTCGGCCTGATACGACCCCGTGGGCCATTGTCTGCGCCATGGGCGCATGTGAGCCAGATGGTCGCTATCGCGGGCCTCCATATACGCATTGTCTATCCTGCAGCCTGCGCCTTTCCGGCGGCCACTGTTTTTCGACATCTCGAAGTTCAGAGAGAGGCGGCCGACGTTGTGTTCCATCTGGCCGAGCACCGCGGACGAATTCATCTGTTCAGGGCAGGCGACTGGGTCCAGTCCTGCTCGCCCGACGAACTTCCCGTCATGCTGAAAGGGCATTTGCTCACCGAGGTTCTCGAGCATGGCGCCTATGAACTTGCCGTCCATGCGGCTGCGCTTCTCGCAGGCGCGCGCGTTGCGCTCGTTTGCGGAAACCCGGGCGCGGGCAAGACGACATTGACCATGGCATTGGTCCATGCAGGCTTCGGCTTTGCTGCGGACGACGTGACGCTTCTGGACTCGAACGGGCGGTGCGTGGGTCTTCCGTTTGCTCCCGCTGTCAAGGCGGGAGCATGGCCGCTTCTGGCCGAATACTGCCCCGATCTCCATGCCGTTCCGATCTTTCGCCGCCCGGATCGCAGGCGCGTGCGGTTTGCTGTGCCCAGGGCGTTCGCGCCGCATTCTCCGCAGTCCGTCGGCAGTGTGATCCTGCTCCGTCGAGGTCACGACGCGAAAGCCTGCCTGGAGCCCGTCGATCCGGCGAGCGCTTTGCGCGGCCTGCTCAACGGCGCATTTGCCCCCGGCAGAGAACTGACGGGCACGGCGTTCAATACGCTGGCCAAAGTCATCGGGTCGGCGCAGGCCTATTGCCTGAACTATTCCAGCCTCGACGATGCGGTAGAGCTGATCGCGAAGGCATGCCGATGACGCGCGCCGGCGACACGCTCGATGCTTTGATCGCCGGACTTCGCGGCCGGCCACCCGTCGGGGCCGATTGGCAGGACGTGATTGCCCTCGCCAACCGCACTCTGCTCACGCCCGACTTGTTCTCGTCCCTCGCGCATGCCGGCCAGATCCAGGGCCTGCCGCAGGATGTGCACGCGTACCTTCGGTTCGTCCACGACTGCAATCGCGAGCGGAACCTGCGTCTGCGCGCGCAACTGGCTGAAGCCGTCGCGGCGTTGAACCGGCGCGGCATCGTTCCGCTGCTGTTAAAGGGGGCCATCCCCCTGTTTTTTTCCGTGGCCGATCGGGTTCCCAGCAGGATGACCAGCGATCTTGATCTGGGTGTGGAGCCGGCCGAAGAGGCGATCGCCCGAATGTGCCTGGAAGGGCTTGGCTACACCCAGGTGCAAGGTGGTCGTGGCGCGGCCCGCCAGCAGGACGCCGGAATGCTGGAGTTGCGGCCCGTTCAGGTAAAAGGGTTCGCTCCCCCGCGGCTCGTCGAGAGGGATGGCCTGCGCGTGAAAATCCCTCCCCCGCATTCTCAAGCCCTGCACTGGATGGTGCACGACCTGCTCAAGGAGGGGGACTACTGGCGCGGGCGGATCGATCTGAGGCACCTTCATGATCTGGCGCGGTTGGCGAAAAGCGATGACATGGACTGGACTGCTCTGCAGGTAGCCATGGCCGACCGGGGCGCCCGCAATGCGCTCGACACCCAGCTCCTGGCTTTGCACCATTTCTTCGGGATCAGGATTCCGGCAAGCTGCATGCGCCCGATGGCCCGCCTCCAGCACTGGAGACGGGTCTTTACTGCCAAGCATCCTGTCCTTGGCGCCCCCTTGCGACTGGCCGGCAATCTGGCGTGGGGCACCAGGCGGTTCTTGCATGCCGGTGGTCTCGCGCGACGCGGTCCGCTCGATCTTGGGCGTCGCGTCGTCCGCATCCTTTTTTACTCGCGCGCGAAAATCTAGTTAACACCCGCGCGAGGTGTAAGCCTTTTGACGTACTGGTTTATTTTGCCTGCGATCTCTAAAGTAGATTTGCCAGAAAGGGGGTTTTGACATGGCATTGCAAAGCAACGAATTGGAGCGGAGGCCGGAGGTTCTCGTCTCGGAAGCTCAGGCGCGTCGCGACTTTCTCAAGAAGGCAGGGCGTTTCGCGGCCGTGACGCCGCCAGCGATAACCCTCCTGCTCGGCACTAGCTTGAACTCTCGGGCGATCGCCAAATCCGGTGGTTGGCCGGGTAATGGCTTTGGAGACAAGAACCACATTCATCTTGGCCCTCCTGGCCAAACTGGAAAATAGTGGTTTCGAGAATTTAGGCTAACCTCTATTTGATGTCATTTGAAAGCCCGGACCGCTCCATTGAGCAGCCCGGGCTTTTTGCTGGGCGGTTATCTGGCTGATCCGCATGCCTTCGAGCATCCTCAGGAACGAGCATTTCTGGAAGATGTCTGACGGCCGTTACGACATGTCGCCATGTCGCGCTTGGAAGTCCCCCTAAGCGAGCAGCAGGCTGCTCACGAAATTGTCGTCCTGGAACTGCTCGACATGGACGCCGGTAATCGTGATCTGATCGCCGCCGCCCAGCGTAGCCACGACGTTCGAGCCCTGATTCGTGGCCACCTGCTGGAACTGACTGGCGTTGTTGATGCCGAAGTCCCTGAGGTCGAGGACATCGCCGGTGCCGGTGCCGGCCACGAAATTCATGACAGTGTCCTGCCCGTCTCCCTTGTGGAATACGAACAGATTCTGCTGGTTGCCGGCGACCAGAAGATCGTTGCCTTTGCCGCCGATGAGCGTGTCGTTGCCGCCAAGGCCCCATAGATAGTCCGCGCCCGTCGTGCCGTTGAGGACATAGCCGCCGTTGACGATCGTCGGCGTGCGCCCGGCGGGCGTCGGGACAAAGTAGGAATCCACCAACATGGGGGTTGCGGTTGTCCCGTCGAAGCTGCTCACCTTGTAGAACTCGATCAGCATGCCCTGGTCCGTGACCGTCACCAGGTTGGCGCCGACATTGGGAACGGTCTTGCCGGAGCCGCCGAGACCAGTGGTGGTGTAGGGAAGATAGACGCCGTCGCCGTTGTCGTCCCGGTTCTCGCGGTAGTAATTGTGCTCGTGGCCGGCAAAGACGGCGTTGACGCCCCATTGCTCGAAGGGCCATCGCATGATGGCGGTGTAGCCAGCTGGATTGTATGGCGTGTGGTGGAAGTAGGCGACATTGAAGGTCGCGTCGGAACTCGCGAGAAGGTTTTGCATCCAATGGCCTTGCACTGACGTGTAGCTGCGGCCATCCGGCTCCTGTTTGTTGCTGTTGAGGGCGAAGAAGTGAACTGGCCCTACCTGGAAGTCGTAATAGCGCTCGTTGTCGGGCAGCGTGAAATAGTTCAGGTAGTTGGTGACATTGCCTTCGTTGTATTCGTGGTTGCCTAACGTCGGAAAGAAGCGATTGATGGTGCTGCCGCTTCCATAGGCGCCCTGATAGTTGCCGATGTAGTCGTGATATTGCTGGCCGACCGCAGCGTCCAGGACCTGCGGTGCGTAGACGTTGTCGCCTATGGTCAGAATGAAATCGACGTTCCAGGCATGCACCATCGCTGACACCGCCTTCTCGCCGGAGAGATCGGTGTCGCCGTAGTCACCAAAGACCGCGTAGCGGTATAGCACCTGCGGCGCCGTGGTCGGAACGACGCTGAGGGCATAGTCTTGCGTTGCGGTACTCCCGTCGGACGAGGTCGCGGTGACGTGGAGGTTGATTGACGGCTCGGTTGCCGCATTGAGCGTTCCCGTGCCTGAGCGCGTGATGACGCCCGTATGGGCGTCGATGGCGAAACGCGAATCGTTGATGCTGTAGGTGACCTTATCGGTCACATCGGGATCCTTGGCCGAGGCTGTGATGTGAACCAGGGTGCCCGCGGCTGCATTTTGGGTGATCTCATTGGCAGCGGGGTCGGCATCCTGCGGATGCTTGAAGCTGACCGGACCGGTCGTCGGCACATAGTACTCGACGTGCAGGAGCGGGGCGCCAGTCGGGCTGCCGTCGAAGGAATTGGCCCTGCGGATGCCACTTGTGCCGCTGACGACGAATGCCATGTCGTTGAGTTGCAGATAGCCCGGCTGCTTGATGATCTCCTGTACGATCGCCGAAAGGTCCGGCGTGCGCTCGGCAAGGCCGGCTTCATTGTTCACGGTCCAGTCGGGTGGCGTCCACGTCACCGAGGCATTCGTCATCAACCGCGCGGTGACATCGTTTGTCTCAACCTCGAAGGGGGTGGCTTCGTCGCTTTCCCCCCGGATCAGGAGCGACACGGCGCCGGTGCTGGTATTTTGCGCCTGGAACTGGATGTAGGCGCTGGTGATGACGGCGTCGTAGGGAATGTCGACGCTGGTGAAGCGCATTCCGACCGTCTGGACCTTGGTGCCCTCAACCACCATGTCGAGATTGGTGCTGGTTAGGTCCATCCCGCCCGTCGGACCTTGCTCGACGTCGTCGGCGCTGGTCGCGATCCTTCTCTCGAAGGTTGGCCCTGTGGTCACACTGAGCGCATAGTCTTGGCCGGCGGTGCTCCCATCGGACGAGGTTGCGGTGACATGGAGGTTGATTGTCGGTTCGGTCGTCGCATCGAGCGTTCCGGTGCCCGAGCGCGTAATGACGCCGGTGCTGGAATTGATGGCGAAGCGCGTGTCACTGATACTATAGATGACCGTCGACCCGGCGTCGGGATCCTTCGCCGACGCTGTGATCCCGACCGCCGTGCCGGCGGCGGCATTCTGGCTAATCTGGTTGGCGGCACTGTCGGCGTCCGGCGGGATATTGAAGGCCACTGGTTCCGGGCTGTCGAGGACAGCGACGGTGTAGGTCTGGTTGGCGGTGCTGCCGTCGGATGAGGTTGCCGTCACTGTCAGGTTGATCGACGACTGGGTCTCGAAGTCGAGCGTGCCCGTGCCGGAGCGGGTGATGACGCCGGTGCTGGAATTGATGGCGAAGCGTGCGTCATTGATGCTGTAGGCAACGGTCGAGCCGGCGTCGGGATCCGTGGCTGACGCCGTGATACCGACGGCTGTACCAGCCGCGGCGAGCTCGGCGATCTGGTTCGCGGCAGGGTCGGCGTCGGGCGGGGTGTTGAAGGCCACCGGGCTGCCGGCCGGACCGGGCAGGAGGTACTCAACGTGCAGCAGCGCCGCGCTGGCCGGATTGTATTCGTAGGAATCAGCCGTGCGTGTGCCGGTGCCGGTGACAAGGAAGGCCATGTCGTTGAGCGCCGCCCATCCGGAGCGGTTTACAATTTCCTGGACGATCGCCGAGATGTCCGGCGTGCGCTCCGCAAGACCATGCTCGCCCACTACTGTCCATGGGTCCGGCGTCCAGGCGGTGGACGCCGCCGTCCGGGGAAGCGACGAGACGTTGAAGGCGGTGTTGGTGAACGGACTGGCGTCATCGGTGTTGTCGCCCTGGATCAGCAGCGACGTGGCGCCGGTCTTCACCTCGTTGGCCTGGAACTGGATGTAGGCGCTTGTGATGATGGCGCCCTGGGGAATGTTGATGCCGGTGAAGCGCAAGCCGACCGTCTGGCGCGTGGTGCCGTCATAGCCCAGTTCCAGATCGTTGATGTTGGTTCCGATCGTGCCGGAGCCCTTTTCTTCGACATCGTCGCCAGCGGTCGCTATCCGCGTCTCGAAGATCGGGTCGGCGCCAAGCGCACTGTTGACGGCGAGCGTGGTCGCCGTCGCGGTCGTGCCGGTGCCGGCGGCTGTATCGGCGCTGGTGGCGTGAATGCCGTCTGCGAGGCTCACATCGTGCCAGGAACTGAATCCATTTGCTGTCTGGGTGTCGATAACGGCGCCGTCGAGATGGGTGCCAATTCTGGCGGCCGCCTCCGCCAGACCGGTGAGTTTCAGTCCGCCATCGCCGGCCCAGGTCGGGGTAATCCCGTGCGTGGAGATGAGATCTCCGATCTTGACAGCAGCCTGCTCTGCGCTGCCGTCGCTGCTTGCTTCTGCTGTCGGGGGAGCACTCGGCAGGCCGGCCTCGCTGTGCTCCGCGAGGTTAGGATCGCCGCTTTCGGGCGGCGACTTGTCATCGATCGCGTGAAGGCTCTTGAGAACGGGCACGGAGTCGAACTCCGCCGGGATCGGTCCCAGGATATTGGCGCTGTCTGGAATCCGAGGTGGTTTAGACATGTCAGATCTCCTTTGCCGCTATCTTTCCGAACCTGCGCCCCCGATGGGGCCGGATGTGGACATCGCAACCAGCTCCGGCCCGTCGCGATCGCAGCGACGGTCGGAGGGATCGGCTGCATTGCAGTCGGTGATGTCTTGCTGACTGCCCGCGACCTTCGCGCTCAGGCTGCGGCCAGGGCAGCACCACTGCAGACAACAAAAGCCCGCAAGTGCGGTGGGGCTCGTTGCCTCGACCTCACTCGCGCGGGCGGCGGTCTCGTTCCAGGGATAAGTGCTTAAAGGTCGCTTTGGATCAGACGAGGAGCCAATCGTTCAATTGGAATTCATAGATCTTGCCGTCGTTCTCGGTCGGATTCGCATCGTTATCCACGCCGCGATCGGTGATGTAGAGGCTCATGTGGTGTGCCGGATCATTGCTGCTCGGCGCCAGCGCCAAACCCGATGGCTTGTGCGCCTGGGCGGCGGAGATATCGAGCGTGCCCAGCAACTGGCCTGTCGGCGTCACCATTGCGATCGAGTTGCGCGACTGAATGATGTAAAGGAGGTCGTGGACTGGGTCGTACGCAACGCTCTCGTCGGAAGGGGTTCCGAGCGACCGCGCGGAAAAACTCGTGACGATGTCGTCGCCACCAGTGCTCGCGACACCGTCGAACTTGCCGTTCGGGCCCGGGGCGACGGTATAAATAATCTGGGTTGTGCCATCCGCGACGTATAGCACCCCGCGATTGGTGTCGTACGCAATCCCCTCCGGGTCCGAACTGCCGAACGCTGACGTCTTGAATGAGGTCAAGATGTCGTCGGATGTGTTGTAACGTCCGTCCGCTCCAGGGTTGAGTTCGTATACGCTCTTCGTGCCGGTATCGTCTGCGAAGAAGAGATGGTGATTGGCGGGATTGTAGGCGACCCCGGCCGGCTCGTCAGAAAAGCTGATGGTCGTGAGCGTGCCTGCCAAGGTGCCGTTCAGGTTCATTTGGTAGAGATTCTTGCCGGTAAAAATGGACATCTCGTCGACTTCGCTGTCGGCAACCAGCAGCGTGCCGAGGTGGGAGATGTAGACGATGTCCATGGGGTCGGGGCTCGGCGGCGACCACTGCGAAGTCAGGATTGTGTGCTCCAGCGTTAGCGATGTCGGCAACTGGTTGCCCGCGACGCTCACGCTGAAGGCGTGGGTATCGGTGCTGCCATCGGACGAGGCTGCCTTCACGTGGAAGGTGACTGTCGGCTCGGTCGTCGCATTGAGCGTGCCGGTGCCCGAGCGCGTTATGACGCCGGTGCTGGAATTGATGGCGAAGCGCGGGTCATCGATAGTGTAGGTAACTGTCGAACCGGCGTCGGGGTCCCTGGCAGAGGCTGTGATCCCGACCGCCGTGCCCGCCGCGGCGTTCTGGGCGATTTGGTTGGGCGCGCTGTTGGTGTCCGGCGGATTGTTGAAGGCGACCGGTTCGGGGCTGTCGAGGACGGCGAGGGTGTAGGTGTGGTTGGCCTTGCTTCCGTCCGACGAGGTTGCCGTCACCGTCAAGTTGATCGACGACTGGGTCTCGAAGTCGAGCGTTCCGGTGCCCGAGCGGGTGATGACGCCGGTGCTGGCATTGATGGCGAAGCGCGTGTCATTGAGGCTGTAGGCGACGGTAGAACCGGCGTCTGGATCCGTGGCCGAGGCGGTGATGCCGATGGCCGTGCCCGCCGCGGCGAGTTCGGCTATCTGATTGGCGTTTGCATCGGTGTCGGGCGGGGTGTTGAAGGCCACCGGACTGCCGGCCGGACCGGGCAGAAGATATTCGATGTGCAGCAGCGGCGCGCTGGCCGGATTGTATTCGTAGGAATCGGCGGTGCGCGTGCCGGTACCGGTGATCAGGAAGGCCATGTCGTTGAGTGCCGCCCAGCCCGAGCGGTTGACGATCTCCTGAACAATCGACGAAAGATCAGGCGTGCGTTCGGCAAGGCCGTGCTCGCCCACCGTGGTCCATGGGTCTGGCGTCCAGGCGGTGGATGCGGCCGTCCTGGGAAGCGAGGACACGTTGAAGCTGGCGGTGGTGAAGGGGTTGGCATCGTCGACGTTATCGCCCTGGATCAGCAGTGACGCCGCGCCGGTCTTCACCTCGTTGGCCTGGAACTGGATGTAGGCGCTTGTGATGATGGCGCCCTTGGGGATGTCGATGCTGGTGAAGCGGATGCCGACCGTCTGGCGGGTTGTGCCGTCATAACCCAGCTCCAGATCGTTGATGTTGCCTGAGATCGTGCCGGAGCCCTTCTCTTCGACATCGTCGCCGGCGGCCGCCACCCTGGTCTCAAAGATCGGATCGGCGCCAAGCGCGCTGTTGATGGCGAGCGTAGTCGCCGTCGTCGTGCTGGCGCCGGCGATCGTATCCGGGCTGGCGGCATAGGTTGCACCGGTTTCCGCATTGCGCGCGGCCGAATGGTACCAGAAGCCGGAGGCATTCGCCGTATCGGAAACGGTGCCGTCGAGATGAATGCCGATCCTGGCTGCCGCCCCTGCGAGGCCGGTCAGCTTCAGTCCGCCATCGCCCGCCCAGGTCGGGGTAGTCCCGCAGGTGGAGATAAGACCATCGACCTCGATAGCGGCTTGCTCTGCGCTGCTGCCGTTGCCGCGCGTGCTGGTTTCGGCAATGGGGCCGTGGTCGTCGGTGCTCGCTTCCCCTGTCAGGGAAGTTCCCAGCACACCATCCTCGCTGTGCTCCGCGACGCTCGGATCGCCGGTACCGGTCGGCGAGTCGTCATTGATCAGGTGAAGGCCCTTGAGGAACGGCACGGAGCCGAGCTCCGCCGTGGTTGGTCCCAGGATATTGCCGCTGTCCGGAATCCGAAGTGATTTGGACATACCAATTCTCCCCTACCGCTATTTTTCCCAACTGGAAGCGTGCCACCCCGATCGAGGGTGCCCTGCTTGCACAGTTCGGCGTTGTTCACGTTGTCACAGCCCGGTCTGTTACCCCTCGATCCTCGCCGTTGATCGGTCTGTCTTCATCCCTGGCGGCGGAGCTGGGGCCACGCGGGCATCACGGCCGCCAGCAGGCGCAGCAGCGATAGCCCATCCCGTCCCAGGAACAGTGATGGCAGGATCCAGCAAAGCAGCAGGCATCCGGCAGACGCCAGCAACGCCGTATCGATGAGCAGAGGAAGAGGTGGCAGCCGGAACTCGCGCAGCCATCCGACGAATGCCCAGACGCCTGCTCCGAGAGCGCCCGCGAGCGCGAGGCCGGGCAAGTGCGCCACCACGAATTCCCGCCACGTCATCGCTGTCACGCGCAGGCTCAACTGTGCCATGAGAAAGAAGTTGATCCCGAAAGCCATGCCGACGCCGAACGCCACTCCTTCCACGCCCCAGAGCTGCCCTATGAAGGCTCCGACGAAGACACCGATGGTGAAAACAGCTTGGCGCCAGGCTCGGGCGTAAACCGTTCCGGTTGCCCGCGAGACCGAGTCGCTAAGCTTGTAGCTCGTGCGGAACAGCATGCTGAACGCCAGGACCTGGAGCGGCGCGACGGCACCATCCCATCCCCGTCCGAGGATGACCCGAACCAATTCGGGAGCGACGATCGCCACGACCACGCTGGCCGGCAGGACGAGGATGGCGCAACCGGCCACCGCGCTGCGGTAGGCGCGAGCAAGTCGGACGGGCTCTTCCTGGACCAGTGCCATGGTAGGAAACAGCACGCGATCGAGAACCTGGCCGACGATGACCGCCGGGGTTGTCATGAGCTGCGACGAGAGGCCGTAGACGCCGAGCGCATCGGCGCCCAGGTAGCGGCCCACGACAAGCCGGTCTAACTGAGTGGCGAGGTAGTTGAAGACCCGGGCAATGGTGAAGCCGCCTCCGAAATAGAGCAGTTCGAGGATCGCGCTCCTCTCCAGCAAAGGCCGCATCGGGTGCGGCTGGCCGGCGAGCAGCACGATCGTGCGGAACAATTGCTGGACCAGGAGCGCGGCGACAAGCGACCAGATGCCGAAGCCGAGCCAAGCCAGCACCGGACCGACAACCACGTAGCCGACCGCGAAGGCGATCGCGTCGACAAGCGCGAGCCAACGGAACCGCAGCGCACGTTGGGCCGAGGCCAGCGCCACCATGGAACCGCCCTGGAAAAGGAAGATGAAGCAGATCGCGCGCACAATCGGAGTGAGATCGGCGAGGCGAAGAAGGCTGGCAATGGTGGGCGCCATCGCCCACACCAGAGCGGTAACGGCAAGGCCAAGCAGGAGCGACAAGGTGTACCCGACCCGAAGATGCCTCTCCTCCAGCACAGGCCGCTGCACGATCGCAGGCGTGATGCCAAGTCCCTGGAAGATGGTCGAAAATCTGATGACGATGAGCGCCGCGGAGTAAAGGCCGAACTCATTGGGCGATAGCAGCCGGGCCAGGAGGAGGAGGGCGACAAGCTCCGCGACCGCCAGGGCACCCATGGACAGGCCCGTCCAGAACATGCCCACGACACTGCGTTTTGCCAGTCCGCGCCGAATGTCGCCCACGCCAATCTCCACTTGGTTACTTACGCGGCCGACCAAGGCGGGCGGCCAATGCCTCTTCCAGGGACTGCTCAGCGGGACGACGGAATATCCGGATGGCCATGCTGAAACGCCAAGGCAGTCCTGGTTGGCCGCGAGCCATGCTCGACCAGAACGGACGGGATCTCGTAGCGGTAGAACTCCATCTCATCCCGGACTTCCGGGATGATCGCCGCCAGTTCGTTCGGATCCAGGCGGAGCCACTTCTGTTGGCGGCCGGGATCGATCATCTCCTTTGCCGCGCGAAGGATGCGGTCATCGCAGTCCAGGCCGCAATGCTCGTATATGCCCCGCAGAACCGGCTCTGGATCCTGCATGAGATCCTCATAGCGGAACGAGAATACGCGGCCGCTTCCCAATCTTGCGAGGTCTTCCCGTGCCTTGCGATTGCCGCGGGCCCACTGGCGCGCGATCACCGTCAACTTTTCTTGCTCCTTCAAATCCCGATCTATTCCATTGTAGCGAGGACCATAGATCGATGTGTATTTTCGCCCCAATACCCTCTTTGTGATTACCTGCTTTGCAAGGTCTTTTGCATAATAGTGAATCTGAGTGACTGGAGTAATTTTCAAGAGCCGTAGTAGACCCTTAAAAGACTTTGCTCGCTGCCATTTAAGCTCCATCGAACTTATGTAGGAGAATGGATTCCTCGTAATGTATAGAAATATGGCTTCCGGAAAAATTTGGTGGACAAACGGCACGCGCAGGACATTTGCGGGCGTGTTTTCCATGATCTGTCGGCCGCCATTGCGCGATTGATATTCGAGGAACCGGCTGCGAATGTAACGAGCGACCCTTTCTGTGGCATCGATCTCGCCAAATTCGTCATGACGCCGCGCCGGATCGGCGTAAAGCCACACCGTTTTGGGCTCATACCAGGTAACGATGTCGGGGTGCAGCCCGATCAACTTCTGCGTCATGGTCGTGCCCGACCGATAATTGCCGATCAGAAAGATCGGAGGTCTCAGCTGCGTCGTCATCATGACATACTCCTTGTTCAAGACAGGCGGACCAGGATTGCGTGCGATATGCGCGGCGAACTGAGCAGTGCAGCTACTGATCCCTGAACGCGCGCATCATCTGGTCCGTCAACGGCTTCATCAGGTAGGTGATCACCTTGCGATCGGTGGTCCGTATGAAGGCTTCCACCGGCATGCCGGGCACCAGCTGGAGCGCTCCGAGTTTTTTCAGACCCTGTGGGTCGGGTGTGATGCGCACCGTGTAGTAGACTTCATTGGTGCGTTGGTCGCGCGTGACATCGGCCGAGATCATGGACACCACGCCTTCCGTCTCGGGCGTCGTGCGAACGTTGAAGGCGGTGAAACGCAGCAGCGCGTGCTGACCGATCAGGAGCTGGTCGATATCCTGCGGAGCGGCCTTCACCTCGACCGTGAGCCTGTCGGTGTCGGGAACAATCAGCATGATCGGCTCCCCCGCGCCGACCACACCGCCTACGGTGTGGATGGTCGATTGATGAATCGTGCCGCTGACGGGAGCGCGAATATCGATGCGGGCCAGTTGGTCCTCGGCGGCGACCTTCTTCTCCTCGAACTCGGCGATCTTGGCTTCGACGTCGCGCAGCTCGCTTCCGGTCTCGCTGGCGAATTCCTTGTCGAGCTGCAGGATCTGGAGCTCGACTTCAGCGATGGCGCCCTTTGCCTGCGCCATGCTCGATAAAAGCTGCGCCCGTTCGCCCTCGATGCGTGTCGCCTCGCGCTCGTATTCGGTCAGCTTCGATCTGACAGTGAGCTTCATCTCGACGAGGCTTCGAATGTCGACCAGCTCGTCGTTGATCAGCGCGATCTCCTTGGTCTTTGCTTCTGCCTGGGCCGAATAGCCTTCGATCTGCTTGCCGAGCTGCTCGATGCGCTCGCGCAGGCGTGCCTTGTTACCGGACACCTCGACCCGGCGAAGATCGAACAGGTGTTGCTCGCCGGCTATCGTGGCGGCAATTTCGGGATCGCCCATCCGCGCGGCGAGCTCCGGAGCAAGCTCCATTCGCTGGCTGCCGTCGCGCTCGGCCTCGAGCCTGGACTTTCGCGCGTAAAGCTCGTCCAGGTTCTTGGTCACGAACGCCAGCGTGGCACGCGCAATGGTGTCGGAGAGCTCGACCAGCATATCTCCGGCCAGCACATGGTCGCCGTCGCGCACGAAGATCTTGCCGACCACGCCGCCGGTCGGATGCTGAACCTTTTTCTCGCTGGTCTCGACGACCACCGCGCCGTGCGAGATGACCGCCCCCGAAATGTCCACCGTCCCGGCCCAGACACCCGCCCCGCCGACGAGCAACGCGACGACGGTTACCCCGGCGAGTAGGTTGCGGCGGATGGATCGCCGGTTGGCAGTTGGTCGCTTCAAGATGGCTGCCTTGCTTGCCAGATTCCGGAGCGTCTTCAATTCGGCAGATGTGGCGAGCTTGAAACCTGCTGCAGGCTCTCGCCGCCGACCTGAGGCATCGGAAGAAGCTTCGACAGGACGCAGTCCCGAGTGCCGAACATGTGCATCTGGCCATCTTTCATCATCAGCATGAAATCCACAGTGCTGAGGATGTTGGGCCGATGCGCCACGATCGCCACGATGGCGCCGCGCGCCTTGATGCCGAGGATGGCCTGGGCAAGCGCCATTTCGCCTTCCATGTCGAGATTGGAGTTCGGCTCGTCGAGGACGACAAGGAAGGGGTCGCCGTAGAGCGCGCGCGCCAGGGCGACACGCTGGCGCTGCCCGGCTGAAAGCGCGGCTCCGCCTTCTCCGATCTGTGTGTCGTAGCCGTTGGGAAGGCCGACGATCAGGTCGTGGACGCCTGCCGCGCGGGCGGCGGCGACAACGGCCTCTGGGTCCGCGTCCGGTTCGAAGCGCGCGATATTGGCTGCGACCGTTCCGGCGAACAGTTCGACGTCCTGCGGCAGATATCCTATGTAGCGGCCGAGGCGCTCTGACGACCACTGGTCGAGGGCGGCTCCATCCAGCTTGATACGGCCCGCCAGCGGCCGCCACGCGCCGACCAGCCCGCGAACCAGGCTCGATTTTCCGGAACCGCTTGGTCCGATGATGCCAAGCACCGAACCGGCCTCCAGGCGGAACTCGACGTTCTGCACTATGATCCGCTGCGTGCCCGGCGCGCCGATCGCGATGCGATCCACGGACAGGTTCGAGCTCGGCACCGGAAGCGCCATCGGCTGGCCGTCCTGGGGCAGCCGGGCGAGCAGGTTGCTCAACCGACGCCAGCTCTGGCGCGCGCCGACGAAGTTGCGCCAATGGGCGATAGCAAGGTCGACGGGCGCAAGCGCGCGGCCCGCGAGGATCGACCCGGCGATGATGATCCCGGACGTCGCCTCGCCCTGGATGACCAGCCAGGCGCCGATGCCCAGCATTGCCGACTGCAGCATCAGCCGCAGGGCGCGGGCGAAGCTGCCAAAGCCGCCGACGATATCGCTGACCAGCTGCTGTTGCGCGAGATGTTGCCGGCTCGCTTCCCGCCAATGGTCATGCAGGCGCTTGCCCATGCCCATCGCCGACAGCACCTCCGCGTTGCGGCGGCTGGCCTCGGCGAATCCGTTGCGCCGCAGGGCCGTCATGACGGCCGCGCCCATCGGTTTGCGCGTGAAGACCTCGGTGGTGGCCGTCAAGATCACCAGCACGATTGCGCCGCAGGCGGCGGTGATCCCGAGGGTCGGGTGAAGGCTCCAGATGATCGCCAGATAAAAAGGCAGCCACGGCAAGTCGAAAAGCGTGCTAGGCCCGGGGCTCGACAGAAATGTGCGGATGTTGTCGAGATCGCGCTGCGGCTGCAGCCCATCGCTCTGCTGGCCGATGAACAGGGGCAGTCTGGAGACGGCGGTGAACACGCGTCCCCCGACCGCTTCGTCCAACTCGGCGCCGATCCGCGTCATGATGCGGCCGCGCAGGAGGTCGATGACGGCCTGCCCGACAAACAGAACACCTGCCAATATCGCCATGCCGACCAGGGTCGGAACGCTGCGGCTCGGCAGCACCCGATCATAGACCTGCAGCATGAACATCGCACCGGTCAGCATGAGGATGTTGCTCACGCCGCTGAAAACCGCGACGCCCGCGAGCGCTGCCCTGCAGGAGCGCAGCGCGCAGGCGAGTTCCGTACCGGGCGCCGGCTGGATGTCCCTGAATGGGGATTGAGCGCCGGTCTCCGCGGACACGCTTGGCTCACGGCCTCGTCGTTTCCGCCTTGCCTTGGCGGCTGCCGCCGTCAGCAATCCCAGGGCTGCCGCCGCCAGCCAGACCGGAAGGCTCCCCTGGCCGGGCAGCAGGGCCAGCCGTTCATCGGCAAAGTGCAGCCACCCGGGCAAAAGATCGGCCCAATGCCGCGCCTGTGAGACCAATCTCGCAAAATCGAAAGAGGGCGACAGAAATCCGACGCTGGCAAGCGTGAGAGCGAAAAGGAGCAGGATTGTACGGCGAACGCGCGCTGGGCGGCGGCGCGGGACGCGACGCGACCTTTTCGAGCGGGCCGTTGCGTGGAGAAGGCCGACCGGCTTCCGCCGCGTTTCAGCATGGCCATTCGCGCGGCGAAGGCGACTGCCCAAGGCTATCGGTGCTGTGCTGAAGATGACCACTAAATTTCCCAGCGTGAAATCATACCCAAGGCGCGGCCGGCGGCGTGCCGGCGCCTATTGGCCGACGATGGTAGACTGGGTCGCCTGAGCTCCGGCGCCCGGAGCGGGCCTGGTTGCCGAAATGTCGGGAGCGTAGAAGCCTTTGTTGGCCACGACCGAAACTTCGATGACGTCGCCCGCCTTCACTTCCGTGTTTTCGTTCGCGATGATGTTCTGCGCTGCTTTCTGGTCGCGCCTGAAGATCGAAATCTTCACCGAGCCCTGCAGATCTTCCAAGGTCCTCTGGTCACCATAGGTGAAGATGAAAAGCAGCTTGTCGGCAACGTATCTTATCTGGCTCTGGACTTTGCCCAGCTCGACCTCGGTGTCCTGGGTTTGCGCGATCAAGTCCATTTCATAAGCTTGGCGCTTCTTGCGGAGTTCACTTTCCGCATTCAGCATTCCCTGCTGTGTCTGGACCTGCTGAAACTCGGTCTGCGCAAGTTCGGCGCGATAGCTGGTATGTGCCCTTTCCGCATTTATGACATTCGTGTTCGTTACCAAACCTCTTTCCCGCAAGGCTCGGGCGGACTGCAATTCCTCCATCTGAAGGTCCGCAGTCTTTTCTCGTTCCTGCCGCGTGGCGGCAGCCATGTCCGCTTCCTTCTTCGCCCTGTCGATCGAGGCCTCGAGATAGGCAATGTCGTCCCGGTACGCGGCAAGCCGCGCATCGAGCTGTGCCTGTTCGGACGCGATGATGTCGGAGACCAGGTGTCCGCCGAATTCGATCGGCGGGTCCGCCGGAGCGACAAAGGTCTTGTCCTGCCGGCTCTCCGCCTGGAGGCGGGCTAGCCGAACCTTCAGGCGATATTCTTCGATCGCCAGGTTGGAGCGAGCGCTGCGCAGGTCTGCTATCTGCAGGGCCGGCTCGGTATTTCCCGTGACCATGGCCCGAAAACCGCCTGCGACCGCGAGTGCATGGCGAACCGTCATCCCCGGTTGAAACGGATAGGATCCGGCACGAGCCACCGTTCCGGAGATGAAGAAGGGCCGGTACTGGCCAACCTCTACCTGCACAAACGGCTCGAGGATGAGCTTCTGCCGCTGGAACGCGCCCTGGATGGCCTGCGAAAGAGCGACGCTGGTGAGGCCGCGCGCTTGAATATCGCCAAGCAACGGAAGCGATATCGAGCCGCGATCGTCGACCACGACTTGCAGCGGATAAGCGGCCTCGCCGACCACCGATATGCGGAGCACGTCGCCAGTGTCGAAAGTGTACCCGTCGGCGCGGGACGCATTCGCAGCAAGCAGGACAAAGGCCATGGCGAAAAGGCCGCAAACGATTGAGAGCAAAGAACGGACCGCAAGGTCAAGCTTACAGCGCAGCTTCGGTCTCTGGGAGGTTGTCCTTGGGAAAGGCATCGACACGAACTGCAGATCAAAACACCGATACATCGTTCTCACTCCGGTTAACTGCTCGCCGACTCCAGATTCGATTTGCTGGTCGGACGTGATGGCAAATCCTTCGAGAGGAAAGGGCTTGTGGTCCGTTTTCCGTTGCACGACAGAAGGCCGATCCGAACGAGTGGGCAGGAGGTCGGCTTGGCGAATCGGCCCGTCAAAATCCATGCAGCCGCAAGGCCTGCTTGGCCGTGCCGCCGATGATGCCCCGCTTGACGTTCGGCCTGGCAGCCGAAAGGGCGGAAGCCTGGACGGACTGATAGATCGTTTCGACCCGCTCGCACATGGCATCCAGCCCCCAGGACGAAAGATCGGTGAGCCTTGCGCCATCCGCCAGCCGCGCGCGATAGGGCTCGTTCTCCAGAAGGTCGGCGACAGACGCCGCGGCGGCGCCCACATTGTCGACCGGTGTCACGATCCCGTTGACGCCATGCGTCACGACCTCTTCCACTCCAGGCAAATGCGACACCACGCAGGGCCGCCCGCCCGCCAGATATTGCATCACGACACGAGGCAATCCCTCCCGCATCGACGTCAGCACGCAAACATCTGCCAGGCTGATCAGCCTTTCGGGCTCGCGATGGTAGCCGATCATGCGAATGTTCTTCGCGAATGGGGACCGTTCGATCGCCGATGCAATCGCTGGCCGCGCCGGTCCTTCGCCGGCCAAAAGGAGCCGCACATTTGGAATGCGGTCGACAACCTGGCCGAACGCTTCGATGAATTCGACATGGCGCTTCCTCGGCTCCAGCGCAGCCAGCATCAGGACCACGGGCGGCTTCGGTGCGCCGGCTTCTGTCCCGAGCAGGAGGTGGGAGGCTTCCGGCCATTGCGCGTTGGCGAAGCGCGCCAGGTCGAAGCCGGAATGGACGACATGATGCTGATCGGGGCCGCCCAGATGATTGGCGATGCAGATGTCGCGCATCGCCTGGCTGACATCGATGAAAGCGCGCGTAAACCTGGCGGCAAGGCGCTCGGCGGCCAGGAAGGTCAGCTTCTGGCTCTTGCCGACATGCACGAAAGGCAGGATATGCACACCATGCACGATGCCGGGGATGTCGGCCTGCTCGGCGGCAAGACGGCCGATGATGCCGGCCTTGCTTTGGTGCGTGTGCACGATGTCGGGCCGCCAGTCGCGCATGAGGCGCGTGAGTTGCCTAAATGCGGAAATATCGCGGGCAGGCGAAATCGGGTTGGTGAGCTGTTCGAGGGTGACGACCCGAAGAGCTCCGGCGACCGACGCCCGCAAGCCCGGGTCGTATTCGCTGCCGTGGACCAGCAGGACCTCGTGGCCATGCCTTGCTTGGTCGAGACAGCAGGCCAGGGTATTCTCTTCCGAGCCGGCTCGAAGCAGCCGGGTGAGCACATGAACGATCTTCATTTGCTTATACCTCAGGGGACGTGAAATCCGGCGGACGGCGGGCAGGAGATCGGTGGAATGGAGTCGGAGCCTCTGGGCCTTCGTCTGCGCCTTCTCAGGGGCGCATGGCCGGGAGCATCCGGCCTCGGCGAGGTCGCTGAAGGGTGCTGGTTCGTGATGTTGTGCCGGTGGTGGGGCGGCCCCTTGTTCTGTCCCTACAGGGATAGCCAGATGTGCCTGAACAGTTGCCGGTTGACCGTCTCTACGCTCGCGCCTGCATCGACCGTTCGGATTTCCTCGTCCTTGGCGCGCAACTCCGCCATCAACGACAGCCGCGCATCGAACGCCTCTTTCCTGATTTCACCGGGCTTTCGCATTTCGGAGACGGCAAAATCGCAGACGAGATGCAGCGTGAGATGCGGTCGGCACGCTTCCATCTTTTGAAACAGTTTCTGCTCGATGCGGGCGAGGGCCGACAAGCCTCGGATGGAGAACAGGTGCGGCGGGATGGTTGGCCCGTCGAGATATCCTCTCTGCTGCGCCTGAGGCCACCTGTCGCAAATGACGATGAGGCCGCGCGCCGCCATTCGGTGCGCGCGCTTGACGGCAGCATATCGCTCGAACGCGATCAAAATCGCCCACAATGCCAGACCGGTCGCCGCAATGCTTCCCTTGGCCCAGGTTCCGCGGACGGTATCATTGCCACCGGACTGGGCCAGAGACTTCAGGCGGTGCCGATGGGGGAAAAGCACCTTCTGCAGCGCCTTACGAAGCCACCAACCGCTGCCGTCGCCGATCCCTGCGTAGGCCTGCGCGCAGCCGAATTTCCATCGAAATGTCCGTGTCAGCCGATCGACCTGGGTGCTCTTTCCCACCCCATCGGGCCCTATCACCGCCACCAAAAAACCGCCGGCGGCGGGTCGCCTCTTTGGCGGAAGGCGGCCGGGCAACAGGCGCTGGAGCAACCTCAAGGCAAGATAGGAGGCCTTGCGCGCCAGATGCACTGCGGCATCGGTGATGGCGTGGCGGTCGGCGAAGCCGCACATGTCCCGGATCGAGCGCCGAAGCCTGGCAAGATCTGCGCGGTGCACGACCAGATCGTTGCCGCTCTGCCGGAACCTGCAGCTCACCGTTCTTCTGCCGCCGAACGCAAATTCCACGACGTGCAAGCCTTGCTCGCCGGGCGCAAACGGCAATTGTGCGAACGGGTCCCTCCAATGGTGATGCATGGTGACCCACCGCTGCCAAGGGAGGGTCCAGCCGCGAAAGGCGAAACGGGCGATCGTCAGTCGAAGCTCGTCTTCGGGAGAGACGACCGGAACCGCAGCGCCGTCCACATGGATCGCCCCCCATCGCTCGATCGCTGCGTAGTCGAAGGCCGCATAGCGCTTACGAAATTCCCGTCCGACCCGGACACCGATATGCACGTCGAGATGGAGATATCGGCCGGTCGAAAAGTCGGGCACGAACCAATCTTCTCGGCCGGCACAGACATTGTCGTAGCAGGACAGGCTCACTCCGCGACGGCCCTGAAGTCCATTCACGATGGAACAGAAGGCCGGGTAGTCCCGCTTGTCCAGAAGGAGATCGAGATCGTCGCGGCCGGCAAAGGCGTCCTGCAGGTATGCGAGGTCCTGGACTACGCCGTACTTCAGCCCGGCCCCATTGAGGGCTTGAAACAGCACGGCGGCAATCGGCAAGGCGGGCACCGCGTCGACATGAATGGACTGCGCGCTTCCGCCGGGTAGGAGGGCCTCCGTATCGCCGTCCGCGACGTTATCTTGCCGGAAGGCCTTGCGTCTCCCGTTGCTCGCTCTGGCCAGCGCTGACCCATTCATGCCTGGCGCTACTGCCGCCATGGCCATCCCTACGCGCCGATACTGTCGGGGCCAGAACTCGTCACGTGGCTCACCGGAGTTTGCCGCTTTGGAGTTGCGTGAGGATCGCAAGGGGGCTTCCCGTTTGTTGATCACGGCGGGCGCCGTTCGCTTCGGTCGTCGAATTGGGCGTCGGGACCAGATACCGGGCAGGCCTTCGGGCTGACCTTTGTCGGACCGACCTCGTTTTGACGCTACGTTACCGGCTTTCAGCGTTGCCGGCCGTCACCTTTGCAAGCTGCCGCACCGAGGGTGAATTGGGTGCCAACTCATCACTCCTTGCCGCAATTTCGGCGTCATGCATGCGAAAAAGAAACAACAAAGAAAATCAAAGAAAATCGATAAGTCTAATTCTTATGAAAATACTGCCAGCTTATCTCTGTTGATAGTAATCGGTATCGAGCGGTTCATGATATCGAGAAGAATTCTGACCGCCCCAGTTTTTCCGACGTGGTCAAGTATCCCAAGCTGATCCGCAAACGGCCCATCTATGACCCTGATTCTTTGCCCTGACCTCAACAGGATATCCGGGTGTAGAATTCCGTCCTCGTCGGTTGCGGACATCAAGGACTCGACCACACCGTGTGGCGCGGGCACCGGCAATCCTTCGCTCATGATCAGCTTGCGGACACCGACGGTCGAGTTGATCGGGTACCAGCTCTGCTGATGAAGGGCCAACGAGACAAACAGGTAGCAGTCGAAATACGCGCTAGAGACGGTCTTCACGCTGCGCGCGTGCCGCACGGTCCGCTTGCGCTTGGGCAGGTAGGTGCGGAAGTTTTGTGCTGACAGATGCCGCTCGGCCAGGCTCTCGGAATGCTGATGCGTCTGCACCACGCACCAACGCGCTGCCCCGCTGTCGTGAAGCTGTCTCGGCGGTTCCGGAAGCGGATCGTAGTGTAGGCCGGCATGCAGCATTGCGGATGCCTTCTTCTTCGTTCAATTGAGGTAGTAACTGTCGGAGACGCTGCTATCGAGCGACGTGTAGCGGCCGTATTTCGGCAGCTTAGGTTCGTCCACCATCGTTAGGGCAATACCGGCGATCTTGGATCGGCCGCCAAGATGCCTGATCCCCTCGGCGACGGCCTCGCGTGACGTTTCGCACCACTTCACGGCAAAGATGATCTTGTCGACATGTCTTGCCAGGATCGAAGCATCGGCGGCCGGACCCACGGGTGGCGCATCGACGATAACCGTGTCGAATTTTCCTCGAAGCTCATCGAGGATCGAGCGCATTCGCGCCGAAGCGAGAAGAGCAGGCGGATTCCTTGTCTTTGCGCCGGCGGGTAGCAGGCTAATGCCCGAGCGTTCGTCCAGGTGAATTGCGTTTGAGGCCTTCATCGGCAAAGTCAAAAGGTCGACCAACCCGACCTTTTCAGCCATTCCAAAGAACGCCGTGGCAGCCGAAAGGCGCAGATCAGCATCGATCAGCAGCACGCGCTCGCCGTCGGCAGCAGCGGAGCAGGCCAGGCTCAACGCCAGCGTGGTCTTCCCTTCGCTGGGCATCGCCGATGTCACCAGCATGAGGCGCGGCGAACAGCTCAGTTCCGATGTTGCGTCCATGCCCAGGCGAAGCCGCCGCACGGCCTCGCTGTACCTGGAGAGTGGCCTGCGCTCGAGATAGGCGATAGGCTGGGTCTCTCCCGACCAGCCCAACATCCTCGGCATGGACGCAAGAACCGGAACGGCCAGCTCTTCCTCTATCTGTTTTTTTGCCATGAAGCCGGATGCAGACAGCTCGCGAAGGACGGCGCCGGCGCCTCCGAAGAGGACGCCGAGAACCAGACCCAAAGCGGCAAAAAGAGGCCTGTTCGGGAAGCTCGGCGAAAGCGGAACAGCTGCAGCCGTGATCACGCGCACGCCGCTGTTGAGGAGAGTGGACTTCTCCTCGGTAAGCTTGGCGCGCGACAGGAAGGTCTCGAAGAGGTTCTGGTTCGCGGAGGCAATCCGCTCAAGATCGCGCAACTGGACGCCGACCTGGCCTTCGACCTCGGACTGGTCGGATACCGAACCCAAAGCCCGGACCAGGGCGGCTTCGCGGGCCTCGGCGGCGTCGACTTCATTCTTCAGATTGCCTACGAGGCGCTGCACTTCCGCGGAGATTTGTCCCTCGATATCGCGGCGTTCCGCCTGGGCGGACAGGACGTCGGGATGTCGCTCGCCATATTTCAGCCGCAGGTCTGCTTCCCGCCGGCTTACCACGGAGAGTTGGGATCGAAGCGCGCTGACCACAACCGATTGCAGCACATCGGGCATCGATTGGAGGTCGCCCCCGCTGCTTAGCAATTTGTCAACTTGTTGATATTGCGCCCGTTTCGCCGACAATTCGGCGCGAGCGTTTATCAGCGCGACATTCAGTTCCGACATCTGCTGGTCGGTCAAACTGCCGGCCCGTGTTGTCAGCAAATTGTGGTCCGCCCGGAACTTCTGGACGGCTTCTTCCGAACGGCTGAGCTCTGAGCGCAGATACGCGGCCCGGTCACTGAGCCATGTGGAGGCTTTTTGAACCCCTTCGTAGCGGGTCTTTGTTCGATCGGCGACATATGCCTGGGCGATTGCGTTCGCCAGGGATGCTGCTTTTGCCGGATCGTACATGGTCACATCGAGCTCGATGACGTTGCCAAGTCCGACACGCGAGACACCCAATGCGCCTTGAAGCCATGTCAATGCCGCGGGCCCGATCTTGGGGTCCTCGGCCAGCTTTTCGCTATCGACCACCTGCTGAAGAAGCGACGCGGACCTCAGGACAGCGATCTGACTTTCAATGAATGTTGGATTGTCGGAAAAGTCGGAATTGGAATAGTCCTGGGGAGTCATATAGTCGACCGGCGAGTCCAGCAGGACTTGCGCAACACCAGTGTACGACGGCGGAAGTGTAAAAGCGGCAACAAGGAAAATGGCGAGGGTGATAGCCGCAATTGCACATCCGAATTTCCAGCGACGGAGAAAGAAGTCGAAGATCTCCCTCACATCAAGTGAAGGCAATTGCCTGGCTATAATCGGATCGTCCGCTGCATAGCTCATTTTCGGATCCTTGCGACAGGGAAAACAACTCCTACCCCTTCAGCGCCAGCTGAATGGCCTGCACTTCAAAATTCGCAATAGCAGGTGTTAAGCGTGCTCACGCTCGTGAAAAGGTGCAGGTTCGTGCCCGCCGTACGGTACGCCCAGATCCTCTCTTCCGCCCGCTGACCGATCGCGCTATCGGCCAACCAAAACCATATCAGCTTCGCGGATGTCCTCGCCATTACCATTAATGAGTAGTAAATCGACAAAAGGTCGATCTGGTCTACCCGACGGCTTCCCGCTGTCTTTTAGGATGCTGCCGAATATCTTCGCGAGCTTGCTCGGCGGGTTGCAACGTCACCGGCGCCAGGCGGGGTGCAGGAGAGCCTGCGCGCCCCGTCGCCGGATATCGGCATATGTCTCAACCAGTCTGGGGTCGACATGGAAACCTACGGCGAATTTGTCTCGGAGCTTGTGGACTGGGTGACGAACAGGTCCGGAACCATCCTGGTGTTCTCTGCGACCTTGCCATTGGCTCTTCTCTTAAGAGAGGGGCGGTTGGTGGCCTACGGTGTCGTTGGCGTATTTGCCGGGGCCGTCATGTTGATTGTGTTCGACATCGAAAGCACCGTGGCGGCGATGCTCGTCGTTCTCGCAAGCAGTCTGCTCTTTTCAACGGTTGTGTTTTCCACCCGCAGGCGACTGGCGCAAATCGAGGATCGCCTCAGTTCGATGGCGTCGGCAATCGACAGGCTGGAAATGGCCGAGGAGAGGCGACAAACTTTCAGCACGAGACGTGCTCCCAATTCACGGCTTCTCACGCGGCTTCAGTCAACGGCAGCAGCAGCGGAAAAGGCCGTCTCGCCCGGTGCTGCCGCCATGCCTGGAAAAGAGACGCCGGCATTCCCCGACCTGTATTCGCAGGAACCGCGAGCAGCCGGCCTGCGGCCGGAATTCGCTGAACCGTCAGCACAGCACGATCCCGCCTTCTTCGGAACTCCAGCGAAAGCCCCATCGGACCCGAGCAATTCAGCCGGCGACGGTTCGAGCCTGTTCAGGCGGCGGAGAAGGTCGCTCTGACGATACGGCCGAGCCGTGGCGCGAAGCCGTTCCACGGCAGGAGACATTGCTTTTTGCCGGCGGACGGATCGTTCGCGCTACGATGCGATTTCTCAGGGGCACAAGCGGGATCGGCATTGCCGGTGAAGCTGGCCGCCGTCTCGATGTGACTTTCCTCACAGCCAAGCTGCAGCACCTGTGGCAATCGGCGTGATGGCCGGCAATGTCCGCCGTCCTGAGCGTGGTTCACGGTTTATGCAAGCGGTCGCGAGCACGTCGATCGACGGATGCCAAGGTCCGGTGGTCGGGCGGCACACGCCTCCTGTTGCCGATTGCGCTCCGGTCGGCTGCGAGCGCTTGCTCGGCTGCCGCCATCGCGTGGGGGATGTCGCTCCGCAAGCTGCGAAGGGTCCGCTTGCGTGGGCGCCGACCGTGTTTCCTGCCGTTCCATCCCGCAGAGCGGTAGAACAATATCTAAAAGTAGTAGGCTTGAGACCGGTTGTGTGAAATCATGATGGAACTTTCGGCGTAGTTGATTTAGGTTTGCAGCTACGGGTTGCTTGAGCGTTGAGTTATTTCGGGGCGAGATGGGTTTATCAAGACAGTCTCTGGCATCCGGGCGGACACCTGCGTTAGCCGACTCGAGTTGGGAAAAGCATGTGTCTGAGCTGCCCGGAGCCGTCCGGCGTGTCCATCCGGCGGGCACGACGATTGCGCGCGAATATCAGGCCAGATCGGCCATCTTGGTCATAACCGCCGGCTGGGCGGCATTTGCCAGGATGCTGCCGAATGGCTCACGTGTAATCCTCGATTTCGCGCTGCCGCACGAAATGGCCTTGATCGAGTTCGCCGGAGAGATGAGCGAGACGGTGACGGCACTGTCGGACGTCACCGCGATCGAGCTCCCTGGTCCCATCCGTTCCGTTTTTTCGCGCTACCCACAGGTCATTTGCGAGGCTGTGCTGGCAGCTGAGGCGAGCCGATATTCAAGGGTCGCGGAACATCTGGCAGGAGTCAGCCGAAGGGGAACCGTCGAGCGTACGGCCCACCTTCTTCTCGAACTGGCCTGCCGCACGCACCGGTCGGCAACGAGCTATCCGGACCGCTATGACTGTCCGCTGACCCAGACCGAACTGGCGGACGTGTTGGGTCTTTCGGCCGTGCATGTGAGCCGCGTGCTGAAGACATTGCGGGAGGCGGGCCTCGCCTCGTTCCGCAATGGCGTGGTGGAGTTGCATGACCACGCGGGGCTCATCGAAATGTCCGGATTTGACCGGTCCTATATCTCGGCCTGACAGTCCGACTGCGATGCGGCACTGATCTATCCACCTCAAAACACACACCCAAGCGCGACCTAAGGCCGCCTCATCGCGACGCGCTTTAGGAGAGAGTCGACATTGCCTGGGGATACCACTATATAGCGGCGGCTTCGAACGATGCATCTCGAGGAAGAGGCAGCGGAAGCAGCCTTTGACGCGCAACGTGTCGCGACGCAAATTGTGGTGCAGATCGGAACTTCAAAAGGCCAAGAAAGAAAGTCAAAACAATGGTTAGGATGGGAAGGGAGCCCGACCGACGGTACCACCATCCTCGATGATCTGAACGTGCCCTCTCAACCTTTTCAATCTTTTGGCTCCGTGGACCATGAGCAAGAATGTCTTGCCGGTCGAGGCCGACTCGGGCTCGAATGGGGGTATGCATCCTTTGGCGGGTGCGGGCGTTCATGGCTACCAACCGGCATTGCCGCTAGGGAAGAAGCAGTATGAGTGAACATGCGATCGAGTTCTTGCGCGGATGGATTGGCGAAAAAGTCCAGTGCCAGCATTCGCCGCTAAAGATCGAGAAGCAGGCCGAAACCCTCGCCAAGGAGTGCTGCGCCAAGGCGGCGGAGGAAGGCATCCTCCTGGAGGACATCCAGGAAGAGGTCGGCGACATCCAGGAATTGATCGCATCGCGCCTCGAGGAAGCCGCCGAAGAGAGCGAGCACGAAACGAAGTCGGACAAGCCGTCCGAGTAGCGCGTCGGCCTCGCAATGATTTAAGCCGGCGCCCGGATTAGCCGAACGTCTCCTTCAGCCATTCCCTTGGCAGCGCTGGCACGAAGTTGCCGTCGCGCCCTGTCATGTCCTCATTGGCGGTCAGCGCGTTGAGGATCGCTTCCTCCACCCCTTGCACCACCGCGTCGAAGAACGGGTCGATATCGACGTCCGGGATAAAATCCGCGCGGGCAATGCAGCCCGAATGCGCCAGCGCGGCCTCGCGATTGGCGGTCGAGAAGGCAAGAAAGATATCGCCCGAACTGTGGTAGCCGTAACCGCCGGTCATGGCGATGCCGAGCGGCACACGCCGGGCCAGCCGTTTCATCTGATGCGGCAGCAACGGCGCGTCGGTGCCGACGATGGCGATGATCGAGCCCTTTTCGGCGCGCGGCGTGGCTTCGAGGACCGCAGGCTCTGCGAGTTCCGGTCCGACGCGCCGGCCGCGAATGGTGAAATTGTGCCGCCTGCCGAAATTCGCCTGCACGAACACGCCGAGCGTATAGCTTCTGTCCTGCCATTCGACGATGCGCGAGGCGGTTCCTGACCCGGCCTTGAAGCCGAAGGAGATCATGCCGGTGCCGCCGCCGACGCTGCCTTCCTCGATGGCGCCACCTGCTGCGCCGTCGAGTGCCAAGGCGACATGGTCGAAGCTCACATGGTGGCCGTTGATGTCGTTGAGGAAACCGTCATAGGTCTCCGCCGCCACCGGCAGGCCCCAGGCGCTGTCGAGCGCCGCCGGCAGCACCCGGCTCATCCAGCGCAGCGTGCCGTCGCGGGTGACGCCGCATGAATGAGTGTTGGTGATGGTGATCGGCAGATTGAAGGCGCCGGTCTCCTCGATGATGTGGGTGCCGGTGAGCTCGCCATTGCCGTTCTGGCTGAACACGCCGGCAAACACCGGGCTGACGAGCTCGCCGACCGGTCTGGGCAGGATCGCGGTCACGCCGGTGCGCACCGGGCCTGTGCCGACCTGGAGCGGCCCGTCACCGGTAATCAGCGTCGTGTAGCCGACCGCAACACCCGGCACGTCGGTGATAGCGTTGAAGCGCCCAGGCGTGCCGTCCAGCGTTATCCCGAACGAGCGCAGGCGTGGCTTGCCTGATGGCGTGCGAAGATGCGGATCTTGGATGCTCATCGCGTCCTCAGAACAGCGAGCCCTGGTTGCCGGGCTCCTTGCCCTTGCCGGAAGGCTTAGCGGCGAGCTTCGGCCGTGCCCCGCCGCTGGTGGCGATGGCCTCGGCATTGCCGTCTGCGAACTCCAGCTGCAGCGCCGCGCCCGGCGCCAGCTCTGCGACCCGCTTGATGACGGAGCCGTCGGCATCCTTGACTAGCGCGAAGCCGCGCGCCAGCACGGCCTTGTGCGACAGCGTGGCGAGCAACCGTTCGGCCTGAGTGAGAGCCGCGCGCAGCCGGTCGAGCTGCCGCGCCATCGCCTGGTCCTGCCTTCGGGTGAGCCCGGCCAGCGTATCGGCTTGCAGCTTCTGCTGCCTGATAATCGGCGCCGGCGACAGCCTGGCCGACGTGCGCTGGAAGCGCTCCCGGCTTTGGCGCACGATGGCGAAGAAAGCTGCGCGCGCGCGGGCGATGTCGCGACCGGTCAGCGTGCGCGTCTCGTTGAGACGCCGTGACAGGGTCGCCGGCGTCAGCCGCTGGCGCTCCAGCCTGGCGCGCTTGCGCTCGATATTCACCGTCAGCGCCCGTTCGAGCCGGCTGGTCGCATCGTCGAAGCGGCGGCGCGGCAAAGCCAGCAACTGGTCGGGCGAAGGGAGCGCCCGCGCCGCGGCGCGCACGGCCTGGCGCTTGCGATCCAGATGCCGCGAGGTACAGGCATTGAGCCGCGCGCCAAGGCTGGCGAGCGTCGCCTCGAGCTCCGCCTTGACAGGGACCGCGATTTCGGCGGCGCCGGTCGGCGTCGGCGCACGCATGTCGGCGACAAAGTCGATCAGCGTCCAGTCGGTCTCGTGGCCGACGGCCGAGATTATCGGGATGCGCGAGGCCGCGACGGCACGCGCCAGCCCCTCATCGTTGAAGCCCCAAAGGTCCTCGAGGCTGCCGCCGCCGCGCGCCACGATCAGGAGATCGGGCTGCGCAATCGGGCCGTCCCCGGTGAACGCATTGAAGCCGTTGACGGCTGCGGTCACTTCCTTGGCCGTCGTCTCGCCTTGCACCCGCACCGGCCAGACCAGCACGTGCAGCGGAAACCGGTCCTTGATGCGATGGATGATGTCGCGGATCACCGAGCCTGTCGGCGAGGTGACGACGCCGATGATGCGCGGCATGAACGGGAGGCGCCGCTTGCGGCCGCCATCGAACAGGCCTTCGGCCTGCAGCCGGCGCTTGCGTTCCTCCAGCAGCGCCATCAGCGCGCCGGCGCCCGCCGGTTCCAGATTGTCGATGACGATCTGGTAGTTGGATTTTCCCGGATAGGTCGTCAGCCTGCCGCTGGCGATCACTTCCATGCCTTCCTCGGGGCGGAATTTCAGCCGGCTCATCGTGGTCTTCCAGACCACGGCATCGAGCCGCGCGCGGTCGTCCTTCAACGCGAAATAGGCGTGGCCGGAGGAATGCGGGCCGCGATAGCCGGAAATCTCGCCGCGCACCCGCACATTGCCGAACGCGTCCTCGACCGTACGCTTCAGCGCGCCGGAAATCTCGCTCACCGTATATTCGGTGGCATTGCTGCGTGATTCGGTTGCTGCTTCACTCATCGCATGATTGGGGAACGCTTATTGGGCTGCGTCAAGGCACGGCGCAATCCTCGCTAATATTATAACCCGATCTTAAGCCGGATTTGCTTTGACTGGCGCCTGACACCGCCGGCCAAGGACGCATGAGCCCACGCCCGAACAGCAGCCCGTTGACGCACCAGGTCACGCTGAGCGTGCTGACGCTCGCCGCTTTGGCGCTGGCCATGGTCGTCGGCTTCAGCTTCTACGCTGCGGCCCAGGCCGACAATGCCTCGCTCGAACGCCAAAAGATATTCATCGCCGATGGCCTGAGGGATAAGGTCGCGTCGCTGGAGCGGGAGCAGGAAAGCGTTTCCGTCTGGGACGAATCCGTCACCAACGTGAAAGCCGGCAACCAGGCCTGGATGGCCGACAATCTCAGCGTCTGGATGTATTCCTATTACGGCCACAACCGCATCTACATACTCGACGCCGCCGACCATCCGGTTCACGCCATGCGGGAAGGCAAGGTAGTCGATCTGTCCGCCTATGGCGAGGACGAGCCGGTGGTGCTTCCCATCATCAAGAAGCTGCGCGCGATGCTCGCCCAGCAGCCAAAAAACGATGCGTCCGGCCAGCCGGCCAAGATGGTCGTCGAGGATCTTGTGTCGCTCGCCGGTCAGCCGGCGATCCTGAGCGTCATGCCCCTGGTGCCGAGCTCTGACCGGATCACGCAGGCGCACGGCACCGAATATCTGCATGTGTCGGTGGAATTCATCAACGACGCGGTCATCGGCAGGATCGCCGGGAAATACCTGCTCGACGGCGCACATCTGGTGCCGCTGTCGCAACCGGTCGGCGCGGCGGCGGTCCCGCTGGTCGATTCCCGCGGCGTCATCCTCGGCTATGTCGGCTGGAACCAAGAACGGCCCGGTCTCACCCTGCTGCGCAAGATGGTGCCGGCGCTTGCCGTCGCCCTGCTTGTAGCGGCTGGCGTTCTAGCGTTCCTGCTGCGCCGCCTGCGCCGCGCCTCGTCGGCGCTGCAGACCAGCCAGGATGAGGCGCAATATCTTGCCTTCCACGATACGCTCACCGGCCTGCCCAACCGCGCCTTGTTCGAGGACCGCTTGCGGCGCATGCTGCTGTTCGCCGGCCATGACGCCGCGAGGGTGGCGCTGCTTTACCTCGACCTCGACCGGTTCAAGCATGTCAACGACACGCTCGGCCATCCGGCCGGCGACGAACTCGTCAGGCAGACGGCTGCAAGGCTCAGGCACACCATCCGCGAGGTCGACACTGTGGCGCGGCTCGGCGGCGACGAATTCGCCATCATCCTGCTCGATGTTCCCGATGCCAGAAGCGCGGAGGACATCGCCGACCGGCTGTTGCAGAAGCTGCACGAGCCTTTCAAGCTGGTCGATGACCAGGTCTTTGTCGGCGCCAGTATCGGCATCGCGCTGTCGGCTGGGCCGGACACCGACGCCGACGACCTGCTGCGCCAGGCCGACATCGCGCTCTATGAGGCGAAGAAGAATGGCCGCGGCCGCTACCAGGTCTTCGCCGGCGACATGGACGAGCTCTTGCTGAGCAAGCGCAAGGTCGAGGCCGAGCTGCGCAAGGCGCTGACCGGGGGCGACGGCATAAAGCTCGCTTATCAGCCGGTTTTCTCGATCGACGGCCGCCGGATACTCGGCGCCGAAGCGCTGATCCGCTGGGGGCACGAGGTGCATGGCGCTTTGCCGGCGGCGCAGTTCATCGCCATCGCCGAGGAGCGCGGCCTGATCGGCGATCTGGGCAGATGGGCGCTGACGGAGGCGTGCCGCTTCGCCGTGGGGACCGGGCTGCCCTGGATCGCCGTCAACATCTCGCCGATGCAGCTGCGCGATTCGGGCTTTGCCGAACAGGTCGCGGCGATCCTGAGCGAAACCGGGCTCGATCCGGCCCGCCTGCAGCTCGAGACCACCGAAAGCGTGCTCCTCGAGCACAACGACACGATCAATTCGGCCATTGCCGCGCTGCGCAAATCCGGCATCCGTATCGTGCTCGACGATTTCGGCACGGGCTATTCCTCGCTGAGCTATCTGCGCCGCCATGCCATCGACAAGTTGAAGATCGACCGCTCCTTCATCCGCCTGCTCGATGAGGACAAAAGCGCGGCGGCAATCGCCAAGGCGCTAATCGAGCTTGCGCTGGCTCTGAAGGTCGAGGTGACGGCCGAAGGCGTCGAGACCGACGAGCAGAAAGCGCTGCTCGTCGGCATGGGCTGCCATCAATTGCAGGGCTATCTCCTGTCGCCGCCGCTGGAGCCAAGCCAGTTGCTTGCGCTGCCTGGCTTGTCGGGGAGCGTTCCAGAGCGGGCCGCCGCCCGAGCCTAACCTCTACCAGCCGGGCAGGATCTGGCTGGGCTTGGTCCGCTTCATCTTGGCGAAGGCAAGCGCTGCAAAATCGAAGCTTCCCGTCTCCTCGCCGACCGGCACGGAAATGTTGTCGAGGCTCTCGGCGATGTGCCTGGCCAGCGCGTCGACGATCTCCGGCTGCGAGGTCTGGCCGCGCATGATGCCGATGCGGCAGTCGGGCAGCGTGCCGAAGCCGTCGGCTTCGCCGAGCACGCGCATGCCCGGCCTGAGCGCGCATTCCGGCAGCACCGAGATGGCAAGGCCGGAAAGCACCGCGGCGGTGATAACGGTGGCCGAGAAGCTGGAGAAGAGGACACGGTATTCGCGGTTCTGCCGGTCGAGCACATCGACGGCGGCGCGCCGCCAGATGCAGTTCGGCCGGCCGAACGCCATCGGCAGGATCTCCTGCTCATGCGTGGCATGGTTGGCCGAGGTGACCCACAGCAAGGGCTCTCGCCGCACCACTTCCGACTGGCCGCGCGTGTCGTTGTGCGTCACCAGGGCGAGGTCAAGGTTGCCGCGCTTGATGTGCTCGACCAACCCCGGCGTCGGCTCGCAGATGACGGTCAGCTCGACGCGGGGATTGGAGCGCGAGAAGCGCGCCATGATCTCCGGCAGGAAGCGGTCGGCATAGTCGTCCGGCGTGCCGATGCGGATGGTGCCTTCGAGCCGCTGGTCGTCGAAGGCGGCGAGCGTCTCACGGTTGAGGTAGATCAGCCGCCGCGCATAGGAAAGCAGCCTGTCGCCTTCCTCGGTCAGCTTGTTGGTGCGCCCGTCCTTCTCGAACAGCGGCTTGCCGATCCGCTCCTCCAGCCGGCGCATTTGCATCGACACCGCCGACTGCGTGCGGTGCACCTCTTCGGCCGCCCGGGTGAAGCTGCCGGTGTCGGCGATCGAGATGAAGGTCTGCAACTGATCGAGGTCGAGCGGCGCTTTCATCGGTCAAACCCATCATTGATGTTGATGCTAAAGATTAGAAACATTCGTTGGATTAATCAATCGGCTGATGGCATATTCGCATCGTCCACATGAAAGCATGTGAATGGAAACCGGACGGCGCTTCTCCCAAGGTGCCGATCGCCCGGTTTCGTCCGCTCGACTCCTGAAGGAGAGACTGACATGACCACGATCGAATTCGCCTCCGAGACCCCGCGCATCACCACGCGTCCGGCCGTTGCGACGCGCGTGCTCAATGCGGTCGCCGATATGGTCCGCGCCTGGCAAAACCGCCGCGCTTTCTATCGCCTCGGTGAGATGTCGGATGCCGAGCTTGCCGATATCGGCCTCACCCGCGCCGACCTCCATGTCGCCGTCGCCGTGCCCTTCGGCCGCGATCCGACGATCAAGCTGCGCGCGATTGCAGAAGAGCGCGCCGATTCGGTCGAGGATCTCGCGCGCAAGGTCGCCTGAGAACGCTGGAGCGGTACACTTTCGGTCGCCTTGAACCTTTTGGAGGCTCGGCGCGACCAAGCTTCATGCAGGCTCCCACACTCCCTGCCGGTTCCCCGCCGGCCTGCCTGCACATTGCCCGGTTCCCCTCCAGGACCGGGCATTTTTCTATCTTGGGAGAACTCCCCCGCAAGGGCATACGCGCTAAGATAG
>LM655195.1:107099-108302 GCA_000824825.2 Mesorhizobium sp. ORS 3324 | reverse complement strand
CTATCTTAGCGCGTATGCCCTTTCGGGGGAGATGCCCGGCAGGGCAGAGGGGGGGTGCCTCGCGCCAACCTCTCTGCCTGCAGATCGACCTTTGGCGGGAGATTGGCGCTCCGCCGTCGGCTTCCCCTACTTCGCCGTAACCACGCCCGTCATCGAGCTGTGGATCGCACAATGGAACGAATGAGCACCGGCCTTGGCGATCTTGACCTTGACGCTCTTGCCTTTGGCGAGTTGGCCGGTATCGAAGGACCCGTCGTCCGCCGTGGCGGTGTGCGTCACCGGGTCGGCGTTGGTGAAAGTCACGGTGTCGCCGACGGCGACACTGATCTTGGCCGGGTGGAATTCATGCCCCTTGATCCGGACAGCGTGGTTGGCGGCAAAGGCGGGCATGGCGAAGGCAAGCAAAGCGAGAACGAGCACCGTGCGCATGGTGGATTTCCTCCCATGGGTTGTGTAGCTGCTCCTAAACTAACGCCGGCGCAGCGCTTGTCATGCCACAAACCCCACTCTTTTGTGCGATCCGTCGCAGAACGGCTTGTTGGCCGAGTGTCCGCAGCGGCACAGGAAGACCTTCGTCGTGCGGGCGATGGTGTGGCCGGTGCCGGTGACGATCTCGGCATTGCCTTCGAGCTTGAGCGGACCGTTGACGGTGGGCGTCACGTTGAGCGGGCCGTCCCGCACATCGAGCACCTGCGCCTCCTTCAGCGGCGGCTCGCCGGTGGCGGAAAAGCCGGCCTTGATATGGCTGTTGTCGCAGAAGGGTTTGTTCTGCGACAGGCCGCAGCGGCAGAGCGTGGCGCGATGGAAGGTCTCGCCGTTCAGCACGATCTCGGCATGGACGGCGAGCGGCCCGTTCTCGCGCACACGCACCGTGTTGACCACCGGCGGCTGCTCCTGCGGGCCGCCGTCCTTCCTGCTGTAGGTGATGGCGCCCGAAGGGCAGTTCTCGGCCAGCGCCACTACCTTCTCGACGCTCGCGGCATCGGGATGGATCCACTCACCCGCAGCATTGGGCACGAAGACATGCGGGTTGCCGAGCACGCAATTGCGCGAATGGATGCAGCGCCTGCCGCTGAAGGAAACGTCGACCTTCTCGCCTTCGACCGTGCCTGCCATGGGTGCTCTCCTGTGGGTGGGTTGGGGAGAGGCTAGGGCGGCGGCGCGACGGGCGTCAAGGATGAACTCCCCTTCTCCCCTTGTGGG
>LM655195.1:101074-106999 GCA_000824825.2 Mesorhizobium sp. ORS 3324 | reverse complement strand
GGATGAGGGGTGTTCCAGCCTGGCAAAGACGCCCATAGGCATCACCGCCACGGCTGCAGATTCTTATCCCGCACCTAGGCGATGATGGTGTCGCAGACCGCGTTCAAGTCCCTCAAAACGCCATCGTTCCAGAAACGCAACACGCGAAATCCTCTCGCCTTCAATTCGGCATCGCGCTCCTGATCGTGGCGTGACTCCGCATGCTGGCTGCCGTCGATTTCGACGATAAGCCCGGCTTCCGCGCAGACGAGATCGGCTACGAATCTGCCTATCGGCACCTGCCGCCGAAACTTGATCTTGTCGAGGCGGCGGCCGCGCAGTTCCTGCCATAGGCGGTCCTCCGCCTCGGTTGCTTCGCGGCGCATGATTCGAGCGAATTTGCGTTTGGCCGGAGTTACGGGTTGATGCGGCATGGCGAAAACTGGCCACTCTTGGTGATCGCTCAAGTATCCGGCGTCTCACCCCGCTGGAACACCCCTCATCCGTCTCGGCGCTGCGCGCCGCTACTCCGCCAGCTCGATCTCCTCGGTCTGGCCGCCGCTGCAGGTGTAGCAGCAGTCTTCGCAGTTTTCCTTGTTGTTGGGGCCGACGCCCCAATAGGTCTCCTCGTCGCCGTCGACCCAGGCGCCGTAGCAGATCTTCTCGCCGTCCTCGCAGGAGATCGGCAGCTCTTTGGTCTCGCCGTCGTCAAGATAGAAATCCTTGCCATTGCCCGGCCAGACATAGTCGCGGTCCTGGCTGTAGAGCTCGAGGCGCATGGCGTTGGGATGGCTGTTCTTGATCCGGAAGGTGACATCGCCGGCATGCGCGGCGGACGAGACGATGACGGCAAGCGAGAGCGCGGCGGCGGCGCGGCGCGCGACGGTGAACGACATGAAAGCCCCCGAGGTAGAATCGGCCCCAACGGCCGATGCGGAATGATGGCATGGCCTGTGCCGATGCCAAGTGGGTGGCGGCATTTATTCCCTGACTGAATTTGGGGGCGATTGGCGCGACCTCCCCTTCTCCCCTTGTTGTGGGAGAAGGTGTCGCCGAAGGCGACGGATGAGGGGTGTTCCAGCCTGGCAAAGACGTTCGCCATCAGTGGCGCATCGTCCCAAATCGCCGCCACCTCACTCCGTCCAGCACCCCTCATCCGGCCGCTTCGCGGCCCCCTTCTCCCACAAGGGGGAGAAGGAGAGGCGCTCACTCCGCCAGATCCACCGTCTCCGTCGAATGCTCCACGCAGATGAAGCAACAGCTGTCGCAGGGCTGGTCGTTGTCGGGGCCGACGCCGGCGGTGACGGAATCGTCGCCGTTCACCCAGGCGCCCCAGCAGATGTGCTCGCCGTTCTCGCAGGAGATCGGCACGGATTTCTTCGCCTTCGGCCGGATGAGGAAAACCTTGTCGCCGCCCGGCCAGACTTTTCCGCTGTCGCGGCCGAACAGCTCCAGCGCCACGCCGTCCGACCGCTGGTTCCGCACGAAGACGGACATGTCGGCGGCGAAGGCCGGGCTGGTGAGGAGAAGTGCGGCGAGGAAGATGCGAATCATGGTGTCCCCCAAGGGGAGTAGAGCACGGGCGGGCGAAAGGCGCGACCTCCCCCTTCTCCCCTTGTGGGGTGATCAGCCGGTTCGCGAAGCGAATTCATCGTGCCGGCGGCACGATGAAAGGCCAGCGAACGCCGGGACGCTGCGAAGCAGCGGGGATCCGGCAGGGTGGTGGATCGGCGCGCAGCGCCGAGACGGATGAGGGGTGTTCCAGCTTGGCGGCGGCTTTCGTCATCAGCGCCGCATCGTGCCAAATCGCCAGCGCCTCATTCCTTCCAGCACCCCTCATCCGGCCGCTTTGCGGCCACCTTCTCCCACAAGAAGGGGAGAAGGAGAGGTCGCCCTACCGCCTCACCACCACATGCGGCGCGAATGTCTTCACCGCTTCGATCAGGTCCTGGCCGTGGATGTCGAGCGAGGAGATTTCCATGTGCACGGTGGTCTTGCCGAAGGGCATCAAGCCGAAGGCATTGGCGGCCGCGTATTTGATGGCGTCGGGCGGCTCTTCGGTGAGCTCGAAGTTGAGCATCGCCGCGCCCTTGCCGCCGGTGGCGAGGCGCACGCTCTGCACCTTCTCCCACGGCACCAGCACGTCGCCGGCGCGAGCATCGCGGAAGCCTTGGCTGTCAAAGGTGACCTTGACCGAGGTGTCGAAGGCGCCGCGCGAAATGAAGAAGCCGAGCCCCAGGAAGGCGACGCCGAGCAGCGCGATCCACAGCACATGGCCGCTGCTCGCCCCCGAGGCCACGCCCTGCAGCGCGCCGAAGCCGAAAATGCCGCCGATCAGGAACGGGCCCACGGCCGGCAGGATCTTGCCCGAGGCGCTGTTGCGGATTTCGAGCGGCGCGGCCATTTTCTTGCCGCTCACCGTTCGGATTTCAGCAGCGTCCAGATCCAGCCGATGAAGGTGAGGACCAGGAACGGATAGCTGATCGCCGGCAGCGGCGCCGAGGTGGGCAGCAGCGGCGCGCCCCAGAGGATCATCAGGGCCGAGACGACGAAGAGCAGCGCCGAGACGAAAGCGGTGAGCCGCATCCAGAGCGCGAAGGTGGCCTGCGCGCTGACCATGACGAGCCCCGCCGCCCACAGCGAAATGCCGCCGACATAGGCAGGCACGCTCGCCTGCAGGCCCGCCGCATTGCCGGCCAGAAGCAGGCTTTCGCCGGCCAGGAAGGTGAGGAAGCCAGCCGCGACAAGATCATTGCCCAGCCGCTGGTATTTCACCACGAGCAGCGCCGCCGCCACGACGATTGCCACGCCGTCGATGGTCCACAGTGTTTCGCGCAGCGCGTCGCCAGCAACGAAAGTGCCCGCCATGCCAAGCGCGCCGCCGATGGCGAGGCCGATCGCGGCGACGGTGTCCAGAGTGGAGCGCATGTGATGTCTCCCCAAGCCGGGGAGAGGATAACGCAACGCCAGACGATCTCAAAGGTTGGTTGGATACGCCGAAGTGGGGAAGGTGAAGGAGGGCAGTTGGGCTTGCGGAGAATTGGCGGATTACCCGCCAACTCCCGAGGCACCAAACCACGACAAGTGCTAATAATCTGCCGCCAACTCAGATTTAAGCGAATTCATGATCGGGATTTGCCGTGCAATTGGTACACATGCCTTGAACGCTCAACGGAGAGCCATAATGGCCTCTATGTCTGCATCGTTGTTGACCCCCAGGACTTTGTAGTCCTTGAAGCTTAAATTTACGACCAATAGCAAATCTTTAGCAGGGTCGAACTTCGAGCTCACATTGATAGCGCTGGCCAGCGAAGAGGCGAACGTCTCAGTTGACTGGAGAGCGAAGAACGAAGTCGTCTGTTTCCAGTAGTTCCGCCCAACAGCTTTGCTTTGTATGGCCTCGTTAACAGACGCCCAGCGTTCCGAATAAGTGCCATACGTACTTTGTTCATCCGCAATTCGGAATGAAACCACAAATACACTCATATAAAGATTTCCTTATGTGGAAACCTTTGATCAGGTTGACAGCAAATCGATTGCGAGTATCCTCACTTTGTGTCTTCGACTAGCCGCAACCTGACCAAAGGCTTTGCGGTTACCGACACGGAGCCGGGGTTGCAGCCCCGGCTTTGTCGTATCGAGATCAGCGGAATGCCAATCCGCGAGGAATGTGGGGCGAGTCGTTTCCGACCGTCAACGCTGAATCAGGCCTAAGCCCCGAAAATCCGACGATTTTCAGCAGTTTTTCACGAAATAAGTTGAATGGCTTCGGTTGAGGTGGTGAGTAACTAGCTGGCCGACTGCCTGCCGGCAGCTCCCCCGCTTTCGAAGCCTGCCATCGATTCACTGGTTCGATGGCTTGACGCGCTGCGCGCGCCAACCGGCTTCTCAATCCCCCATCTTCAGCGCCTGGATAAACGCCTCCTGCGGGATATCCACCTTCCCAAACTGCCGCATCCGCTTCTTGCCCTCTTTCTGCTTGTCGAGCAGCTTGCGCTTGCGGGTCACGTCGCCGCCGTAGCATTTGGCGGTGACGTCCTTCCTGAGCGCCGAGACAGTCTCGCGGGCGATGATGCGGCCGCCGATGGCGGCCTGGATCGGGATCTTGAACAGGTGCTGCGGGATCAGCTCCTTCAGCTTCTCGCACATGGCGCGGCCGCGCTTTTCCGCCGCTGACCGATGCACCAGCATGGAGAGAGCGTCGACCGGCTCGTCATTGACCAGGATCGACATCTTCACCAGGTCGCCCTCGCGGTAGTCGGTCAGGTGATAGTCGAAGGAGGCGTAGCCCTTGGAGATCGATTTCAGGCGATCGTAGAAGTCGAAGACGACCTCGTTGAGCGGCAGGTCGTAGGTCAGCATGGCGCGCTTGCCGACATAGGAGAGGTCGGCCTGGATGCCGCGCCTGTCCTGGCAGAGCTTCAGGATGCCGCCGAGATAGTCGTCCGGCGTGAGGATGGTGGCGCGGATCCACGGCTCCTCGATCGAGGCGATCTTGACCACGTCGGGCATGTCGGCCGGGTTGTGCAGCTCCTTCGTCGTGCCATCGATGAGGTTCATGCGGTAGACGACCGACGGCGCGGTGGCGATGAGGTCGAGGTTGAACTCGCGCTCCAGCCGCTCCTGGATGATCTCCAGATGCAGCAGCCCCAGGAAGCCGCAACGGAAGCCGAAGCCGAGCGCGGCGGAGGTCTCCATCTCATAGGAGAAGGAGGCGTCGTTGAGGCGCAGCTTGCCGACGGCGGCGCGCAGATCCTCGAAATCGGCGGCGTCGACCGGGAAAAGGCCGCAGAACACCACCGGCTGCGCCGGCTTGAAGCCGGGCAGCGCCTTTGCCGTCGGGCGACGGTCCTCGGTGATGGTGTCGCCGACGCGGGTGTCGGCCACTTCCTTGATCGAGCCGGTGAAGAAGCCGAACTCGCCGGGGCCGAGCTCGTCGACATTGACGCGGGCCGGCCTGAAGACGCCGGTGCGCTCGACGAGGTACTTTGCGCCGGTGCCCATCATGCGGATGGTCTGGCCCTTCTTCATCACGCCGTCGATGATGCGCACCAGAACGATGACGCCGAGATAGGCGTCGTACCAGGAGTCGACCAGCATGGCCTTCAGCGGCGCGTTGATGTCGCCCTCGCGCGGCGGCGGCAGCTGGTGGACGATCGCCTCCAGCACGTCCGGCACGCCGAGCCCCGTCTTGGCCGAGATCTGCACAGCGTTGGAGGCGTCGAGGCCGATCACCTCCTCGACCTGCTCGCGGATGCGCTCGGGCTCGGCCGCCGGCAGGTCGACCTTGTTCAGCACCACGACGATCTCGTGGTTGTTGTCGATGGCCTGGTAGACATTGGCCAGCGTCTGCGCCTCGACGCCTTGCGAGGCGTCGACCACCAGCAGCGAGCCCTCGCAGGCGGCGAGCGAGCGCGACACCTCATAGGCGAAGTCGACATGGCCGGGCGTGTCGATGAGGTTCAGGACATAGTCCTCGCCGTTCCTGGCGCGGTAGTTCAGCCGAACGGTCTGGGCCTTGATGGTGATGCCGCGCTCGCGCTCGATGTCCATCGAGTCCAGCACCTGCTCCTTCATGTCGCGCTCCTCCAGCGCGCCGGTGAGCTGGATCAGCCGGTCGGCAAGCGTGGATTTGCCATGGTCGATATGGGCGACGATGGAGAAATTGCGGATGTGGTCGAGCGGGGTCGTCATGCGGCGCGCTTTAGCAGGGGCGGGTTTAAGGGGCAAGCGGCGGGGGGTGGAGAGCGATCGGAGCTGAGCAGGCGAGCTTGCTCGTCGATGTCCGGACGCAGCCAATAACCGGAGGCCGGCGCCGCCCCTCACCCGCCTGCCGGCACCTTCTCCCCGTATAGTGACGGGGAGAAGGGGGCTGGCCGCGACCTTGGCGCCTTTCTTGCAACGCTGACGATTGGCGAAACCGTCGATGAGAGCGCCCCTCTCCCC
>LM655195.1:97294-100974 GCA_000824825.2 Mesorhizobium sp. ORS 3324 | reverse complement strand
AGGCAGGTGAGGGGCAGCGCCAACTTCGAAAATTTCTCGGGGACCCTGCATAGCGCCCCCACTACATTCAAAACCGCTTAAACAAATATGCACCCATTTGGGGCATAGCTCTGCCGGCGCAGGCAGGCTGCGCTGGCGGCGCTTGGGGGGTTGGGGAATGTTCGGATCCGCAAGAAATTTCGTTCGCTCGCAAAGCGGCTCGATGATGCCGGTGATGGTGATGGCGACGATCCCGCTGCTGCTCGCGGTCGGCTTTTCCGTCGACTACACCTCGGCGGTGACGACCCGCAGCAACATGCAGAACGCGCTGGATGCCGCGATCATCTCGATCACCACGCTGCCGACCACGACGTCGCAAGGCGACCGCCAGACGGCGCTGCAGCAGGCCTATATCGCCAACAGCGGACAGGGCACGGCAACGCTCACCGGCGTCAACGTCGCCGCCGACGGCACGGCGACGTTCAGCGCCACGGCGAGCTATCCGATGCCGACCAATTTCATGTCGATCGCCAAGATCAATACGGTGAACGTCGGCGTCGGCTCCTCGGTGCGCAAGACGCCGGCGCTGGTGCAGTCCACCTTCAAGGTGACGAAAGTGTCGGGCTGGTGGAACAAGACCATGACGCTCTACGGCACCAAGTTCGGCGAAACCACGCCCAAGCCGCTGATGACGATCAGCTATGCCTATAACGGCTATGGCGACCCGAAGGGCTACGGCACGACCACGGTGAGCACCATCAACGGCTCCACTTCGACGGTGGTCCAACAGCAGGCTTGCACGACCAAGACGGTCGGCAACTTCAACAATCTGGCCGCCGGCACGATCACCCAGACCGACAGCAATGGGAAGAAGTACGCGACCACCTGCGCCGACACCTTCTATCCCGCCAACGGCTCCGGCGCGGTGATCGACGTCAGCCAGATGGACAAGCTCTATCTGCAGATGGACGTGCCCTCGGGTAGCCCGAAAGTGCTGAAGTCGAACGACCCCACCACCTCGAACCGGCTCTATATCGGCACCAGCGCCACCAACATGCCCGAGGTCGCGACCGGCCAGACCGTCGACATCTTCAGCGCCGTGCCCTGCGGCCAGGCCGGCTACCAGGCCTGGGAGGACGGCGGCAGCGCGGTGCCGGCCGATGTCAGCAATGCCGACTTCTTCTACACCACCACCGGCAAGTGCGACTTCAACCAGCGCCCGTCGGAGACGGTGCTGACGCAGTAGAAACTGCCACCTCTCCTTCTCCCCTTCTTGTGGGAGAAGGTGGATCGGCGCGCAGCGCCGAGACGGATGAGGGGTGCTCCAGCGGAGTGAGACGCTGGCGTTCCCTGGAGCACCCCTCATCCGTCGCCTTCGGCGACACCTTCTCCCACAAGGGGAGAACGAGAGGCGCCCCAATCACAAACCGGTGAAGCTGTAACGAAGCCTTCCGCGGCGGCGAAATGGGAACATCGCCGCAACGGAGAATGCTTCTCATGACCGGACCAAAGACAACGCTCGGCAGGCTCGCCGGCGCAGCCTTGATCGCGCTTGCCGCCACGGCCGGCACGGCATCGGCGCAGCCGCTGACCGTCGTCGAGCTGTTCACCAGCCAGGGCTGCTCGTCCTGCCCGCCGGCCAATGCCAATCTCATCAAGGTCAAGGACCAGCCGGGCGTGCTGGCGCTGTCCTTCAACGTCACCTACTGGGACTATCTCGGCTGGAAGGACACGTTCGGCCGGCAGGAGTTCACGCAACGCCAGGTCGATTACGAGCCGGCGCTCGGCCATGACGGGCCGTTCACGCCACAGGTGGTGGTGAATGGCGCCCACGATGCGGTCGGCGCCAGGCCGGGCGAGATACAGCAGCTGATCGCCCAGAGCCTGACCGATAAGGGCGGCCCCCGCCAAGGCCCGGACGTCGCGCTGTCCGGCGGCAAGGTCAGCATCGGCGCCGGCAAGGCACCCGGCGGCGCGGCCGATGTCTGGCTGGTGCGTTACCGTCGCGGCGTCGTCGAGGTGCCGGTGGCGCGCGGCGAAAACACCGGTCGCACACTGCCGCATGCCAATGTCGTGTATTCGCTGGAAAAGCTCGGCCGCTGGAACGGCCAGGCCACGACGCTGCCGCTGCCCAAGGGCGGCGACGGCTTCAGCACCGCCGTGCTGGTGCAGAGTCCCGGCGGCGGGCCGATCCTCGCCGCGGCCGCCAACTGATCGTCATTTTTCGCGCCGGCCGCGGCAAGCGGCAGCGCACCAACGGGCTCGCATTGCGCGCCACAACCCCCAAGGAGACCACGATGACCAAATTCCTGACGGCGCTCGCGCTTGCGCTCGCAACCACGACCTTCGCCGCCGGCGCCCGTGCCGACGAGGCGACCGATGCCATGAAGCCTGCCAATGCGATGGCGACCGATGCGATGAAACCGGCAACGGATGCGATGAAGCCCGCAACGGACGCAATGAAGCCGGCCGATGCCATGAAGCCCGATGCGATGAGCACCGAGGCGATGAAGCCGGCCACCGGCGCGATGAAGCCGGCGGATGCCATGAAGCCGGCGACGGATGCGATGAAGCCGGCCGACGCGATGGCTCCGGCGCAGTAAGGTCGGGCCATGCCTTGCGACGCCCCCTCACCCAGCCTCCGCTTCGCTCGGCTGACCTCTCCCGGTGGAGAGGAGACTGTCAGCGCCGGCGCCAATCTCTTCTCCCCAACGGGGAGAAGGTGGCCGCAAAGCGGCCGGATGAGGGGAGCGCCGCACGGCAAAGTGAGAGCCTCTCGGCGGCTTGTGTCGTATATATTGGAACCAAACCAAGGAGATCAGACATGAACGGCATCAAGACAAAGGCCGCGCGGCGATCGCCATTTTTCGCGCGCGGTGCACTGGCCGCGCTCGGCTTTGCGGCAGTCGCCGCCGCGTTCTGGCAGACGCCGGCCCGCTCGGCCGAGGACGCGGTGGTGATCCCGCCGCCGGCGTTGGACGAGAAGGCGGCAAGCGGCACCGAGAAAGCCGTCTTCGCCGGCGGCTGCTTCTGGGGCATGCAGGGCGTGTTCCAGCATGTGAAGGGCGTTAGCAAGGCGGTTTCCGGCTATACGGGCGGGAGCGCCGAGAACGCCGTCTACGAGGTCGTCGGCACCGGCCGCACCGGCCATGCCGAGTCGGTCGAGATCACCTACGATCCGTCGAAGGTGACTTATGGCCAGTTGCTGCAGGTGTATTTCTCGGTCGCCCACAATCCGACCGAGCTCAACTACCAGGGGCCGGACCAGGGCACGCAGTACCGCTCGACGATCTTCGCCGAGAACGCCGAGCAGAAGAAGGTCGCCGAGAGCTACATCGCCCAGCTCGACAAGGCCAAGGTGTTCGGCAAACCGATCGTGACGACGCTGGAGACCGGCAAGACCTTCTATCCGGCCGAGGAGTACCATCAGGACTTCCTGACGCTGAACCCGACCTATCCCTATATCGTCTACAACGACCTGCCCAAGATCGAGAACCTCAAGGCGCTGTTCCCGCAACTCTACAGCGAGAAGCCGGTGCTGGTGCTGGCGTCGAGCAAGAGCTGAGGATGACCATCTTGGGCCTTCTCCCCGTCACTAAACGGGGAGAAGGTGCCGGCAGGCGGATGAGGGGCGGCGCCTGCTTTGCAGGAATGGGCCACCCGCGCTCTGCTTGATAGGTTTGCGCTGCCCCTCATTGCCC
>LM655195.1:79195-97194 GCA_000824825.2 Mesorhizobium sp. ORS 3324 | reverse complement strand
GGGGAGAAAGACGCCGTCACCAGCGCCGCCCCCTCAATCATACGTCAAATCCGTCGCCTTCCCCGCGAACACCCGATACGCATAGAAGGAATAGAAGATGATGATCGGCAGCACGACGACGGTGCCGGCCAGGATGACGGCCAGGCTCTCCGGCGCCGAGGCGGCCTGCCAGATCGTCAGCCGGTCGGGCACTACGAAGGGATAGAACGACCAGGCGAGCCCGGCGAAACCGAGCGCGAAGATGGCGGCTAGGGTCAGGAACGGGCGGATCGCGTGCTGGTCGTTCGGTTTCGGCAGATGAAAAGTCTGCCGCCACAGCCACAGGAACAACAGCGCGGACACAATTGGCAGCGGCGAGAGATAGAAGATCTCCGGCCACAGGAACCATTTGTCGAAGATGCGCGGGCTGGCGAAGGGGGTGGCCAAGGAGACGGCCACCATGCCGAGCGCCGTCAGCACCAGCGTGGTGCGCAGCCAGCGCACGGCCTTCCGCTGCAGATCGCCCTCGGTCTTGTAGATCAGCCAGGCGGAACCCATCGCGGCGTAAGCGGCCGACAGGCAGAGCGCGACCAGCGCGCCGAAGGCCATGCCGCCGGGGCCGACATCGAGGCCGAGCACGTAGACGCCCAGCATATAGCCCTGCGCCAGCGAGGCGGTTGCGGAGCCCAAAAAGAAGATGCGGTTCCATCGATGCTTCCTGCCGGCCGGCACCTTGGCGCGGAAATCGAAGGCGACGCCGCGCAGGATCAGCCCGACGAGCAGCACGAAGACCGGCAGATAGAGCGCGGTGAGGATGGTGCCATGCGCCATCGGGAAGGCGACCAGCAAAAGCCCGACCGCCAGCACCAGCCATGTCTCGTTGGCATCCCAGAACGGGCCGATGGCCGCGATCATCGTATCCTGCTCCTCGTCCTCGGCGGCGGCGAACAGGATGCCGATGCCGAGGTCGAAGCCGTCGAGGACGACGTAGATCAGGATGGCGAGGCCCATCAGGCCGGCGAAGATCAGCGGAAGCGCGGTCGGCCAGTCGAAGGTCATATCACTCTCCCGCAGCAGGCTGCGACAAGGCAGCGTTCATGACACCGGGCAGCGGCGAGGTGTCGCCGTCCTTGGCCGCCTTCAGCGCCAGGTGCAGCAGCACCCCGAGATAGGCCAGGAGCAGCAGCACATAGAGGATGAGATAGACGGCCAGCGTCAGCGCCACATGGCTGCCGGCGACGGGGCCGACGGCGTCGGCCGTCTTCAACACACCAGTGACCAGCCAGGGCTGGCGGCCGATCTCGGTGGTGTACCAGCCGGCGAGCGTCGCCAGCCAGCCCGACGGCGCCATCGGCACCATGATGAGCGCCAGCGGCTTCGGCAGGCTGCGGCGGCGCTTGAGGAACCAAGCCGCCGACCAGGAGACGATCAGCATCAGGATGCCGGTGCCGACCATGATGCGGAAACCCCAGAACACCGGGAAGACCGGCGGATGGTTGCCGGGATAGTCGTTGAGGCCGGGCACGACGCCGCTCGCGCTGTGGCGCAGCACCAGGCTGGCGCCGTCCGGGATGGCGATCTCGAAGCGGTTCTCCTTGGCCTGCTCGTCGGGCAGCGCGAACAGCACCAGCGGCACGTTGGGGCCGGTGTTCCAGTTGGCCTCCATGGCGGCGATCTTCTGCGGCTGGTGCTCGAGCGTGTTCAGGCCGTGCTGGTCGCCGGCAAAGATCTGGACGGGGATCAGGATGGCGGCGGTGAAGACGCCGGTGCGCAGCGCCTTCCACATCGATTCCGAGCGGTCGCCATAGAGGTAGCGCAGCGCCGACGGGCCGGCGATCAGGAAGGAGACCGTGAGCCCCGAGGCGAGCAGCATGTGGACCAGCCGGTAGGGCATGGACGGATTGAAGACCACCGCCCACCAGTCGAGCGCATGCGCCTTGCCGTCGCGCATCTCGAAGCCGGCCGGCGTCTGCATCCAGGAGTTAAGCGCGATGATCCAGAAGGCCGAGACGGTGGTGCCGCCCGCCACCAGCACGGTCGCCAGCGTGTGGACGCGGTTGGAGACGCGGCGGAAGCCGAACAGCATGATGCCGAGGAAGGCCGCCTCGAGAAAGAAAGCGGTGAGCACCTCATAGGCAAGCAGCGGCCCGGCGATATTGCCGACCGTTTCCATATAGCCCGGCCAATTGGTGCCGAACTGGAAGCTCATGGTGACGCCGGAGACGACGCCCATGGCGAAGGAGAGCGCGAATACCTTCACCCAGGTGAAGTAAGCGCGCATCCAGGCGGAATCGCCTGTGGCGTTGTAGCGGAGCTTGAAGAAGAGAAGCACCCAGCCAAGTGCAATGGTGATCGCCGGAAAAAGGATATGAAACGAAATATTCGCGCCGAACTGGATACGCGACAGGATGAGCGGGTCCATGCGGGGCTCCGGCTGCAATTTATGCTTGAAGGATAGGCCTCGAACACGCCCCGGTCAAAGCGGCGCGGCGCCGCGCGAGGCGCGTTGTCGCAGCGCAGAGCGCGATGCCGCGCCAGCACGAATAATCCTTCCGCGTGACAGCTTGCCGACGCCGCGGCCGCGGCGCGCAACGCCGCCGTTGCGCCAGCGGCACGCGTGACTGTCCAGAGCTGTCAGGAGGGCTATAAATTGCCGGTTTGAATAAACCGGCATCCGACCTATATGAGGTCACGTTTTCCAGCCGGCCATATTTCAGCATGTCATCCATCATCTCGATTTCCGGTGTCACGAAAACCTATGCCACCGGCTTCAAGGCGCTGAAGGAAATCAATCTCGACATCGAGCGCGGCGAGATCTTCGCGCTGCTCGGGCCGAACGGCGCCGGCAAGACGACGCTGATCTCGATCGTCTGCGGCATCGTCAACCGCTCGTCGGGCAGCGTCACCGTCGACGGCCACGACATCGGCAAGGACTATCGCGCCGCCCGCAGCCTGATCGGCCTGGTGCCGCAGGAACTGACCATCGACGCCTTCGAGACGGTCTGGGCGACGGTCAACTACAGCCGCGGCCTGTTTGGCAAGCCGGCCAACGCGGCCTTCGTCGAGAAGGTGCTCAAGGATCTCTCGCTGTGGGAGAAGAAGGACGCCAAGGCGATCACGCTTTCCGGCGGCATGAAGCGCCGGCTGATGATCGCCAAGGCGCTGTCGCACGAGCCGCGCGTGCTGTTCCTCGACGAGCCGACGGCCGGCGTCGATGTCGAATTGCGCCAGGACATGTGGGCGATGGTGCGGCGGCTGCGCGAGGACGGCGTCACCATCATCCTCACCACGCATTACATCGAGGAAGCCGAGGCGATGGCCGACCGCGTCGGCGTCATCAACCGCGGCGAGATCATCCTGGTCGAAGGCAAGGCCGAGCTGATGCGCAAGCTCGGCCGCAAGCAGATGACGCTGGAGCTGCGCGCGCCGCTCAAGGCCATACCGCCGGGCCTGTCGCGCTACGCGCTGGAGCTGTCGGGCGACGGCGAGCAGATGACCTACACCTATGACAACCAGAGCGACCGGCCGGGCGTCGCCTCGCTGATCCGCGATCTCGAGGCCGCCGGCATCCAGTTCCGCGACCTCGACACCAAGAACAGCTCGCTCGAAGAGATTTTCGTCAATCTTCTGAGGCAAGAGCCATGAACCCGCGCGTGGCCATGAACCTTCGTGCAGTGTGGGCGATCTACCGGGTCGAGATGGCGCGTGCGTTCCGCACCGTGCTGCAGAGCATCATCTCGCCGGTGATCTCGACATCGCTCTATTTCGTCGTCTTCGGCTCCGCCATCGGCTCGCGGATCAACGAGATCGACGGCATCAGCTACGGCGCCTTCATCGTGCCGGGCCTGATGATGCTGTCGCTTCTGACGCAGTCGATCTCGAACGCGTCCTTCGCCATCTACTTCCCGAAATTCGTCGGCTCGATCTACGAGCTTTTGTCTGCGCCGGTGTCTTATCTGGAGATCATCCTCGCCTATGTCGGAGGTGCCGCGACCAAGTCGATCATGCTCGGCCTGATAATCCTCGCGACGGCGTCGCTGTTCGTGCCGCTCAGAATCGAGCATCCGTTCTGGATGATCGCCTTCCTGGTGCTGACGGCGGTGACGTTCAGCCTGTTCGGCTTCATCATCGGCATCTGGGCCAAGACCTTCGAGCAGCTGCAGCTGGTACCGCTCCTGATCGTCACTCCGCTCACCTTCCTCGGGGGCAGCTTCTATTCGATCCACATGCTGCCCGGCATCTGGAAGACGGTCACGCTGTTCAACCCGGTCGTCTACCTGATCAGCGGCTTCCGCTGGAGCTTCTACGGCAAGGCGGACGTCTCGGTCGGCGTGAGCCTCGGCATGACGCTGGTGTTCCTGGCCGTGTGCATCGCGATCGTGGCGTGGATTTTCCGGACGGGGTATCGGTTGCGGAATTGAGGGGGGCCGACGTTCATCGTCACTGTGGTTCAGAAAAATCCGAAACGCCGGCGGGACAGCACCCCCCTCTGCCCTACCGGGCATCTCCCCCGCAAGGGAGGAGATAGGACGTCGCTCCCGTTTTCGGCAATCGCCGACGTCAAATGACGGGCGCCGCCGATGAGGCTGCCGATCTCTCCCCTTGCGGGGGAGATGGCCGGCAGGCCAGAGGGGGGTGTGAAGGATCGCGACGCCTGTCGATCTTCTTTTAATCGCCCGGCTAAATCGCCTTGATCAGCCGAAGCAGTCCCAGCATCTCCATCAGCGTCCCCTTGCGGAAGGCGATGTAGGTCGGTTCCTCCAGGCCGTGGAAGCGGCGCTTGAAGGCGGCCTGACCCTGCAGGTTGAAGCGCGAGCGGTTGACCCAGGGCGACTGGTAGGCGCGCTGGAAGGCACCGCGCCAGAAGCTCGATTCGGCAAAGCCGCTCGGCTCGACATCGAGCAGCGGCGACAGGCCGAGCGTGACGACCGAGATGCCTTCCTCGCGAAAACGGTCAACGGCGAACTTGGTCAGGCCGATCTCGGCATGCGGCGTGGCATCGACATGCTTGCGCTTGAAGGCGGTGGTGTAGCCGATGACCTTGCCGTCGCTGAACAGCGGATCGAAGTCGAGGATGGCGACGAGCTCGCCTTCGGGGCCATGCAGGACAAAGCGGCGCATGTCGGCTCCGAGATGATCGGCGAAGGGGCGGTTGAGGAAGCTCATTTCCCAACGCTTGACGATGCGCTCGCCGCGCCAGTTCTCGGAAAGCCGCGAGACCTCGTCGAGGAGCATGTTGGCCCTGTCCTCGGCGAAGCTGAAGCCCTTCTTCGTCAGCCAGCGCTCGGAATAGCGCACGGTTTCGTTGCGCTTGCCGGAGAAATCATGCGCCGGCAATTGCAGCCTGGTGTCGACGCCAAGCCGGTTGACCCGATAGCCGAGCCCGGCCAGCACCTTGGCCGTGGCAGCGCCGATCTGCACGAACCAGGGGCCGCCGGCGGCCTCGACGAAGCGCTTGATGTAGCCCGGCCGGTCCGCCGGATCGACCACCGGATCGCCGAGCGCGAAATGGTGCTTCATCTTGGTGCCGAAGGCGATGTAGCCGTCGCCGTCGCTGAAATAGGACAGTTTCTGCTGTACGGCGGTCGAATAGGCGAGCGAGAAGTCGCCATGCCGGCGAACCAGCGCCAGGCGCTCGAGATGCGTCAGCTCGCGCCGCTCCACCTTGGGCGCGGCGCCTTCGAGAAACCTGTCGATATGAATACGCAGGGAGGGCATGGGCTTCCGCGTGCCGATGAACAGAGACCCGTCGGCCCACGGGCCTCGAATCAGTCGCCAGACGCGACCGATCGTGTCGCGCCAGCGCCATATAGGATGCTATGCGCCGCGAATGAAGGGGAAATGTCCGACGCCACGATAGCCGGGGTCACTGGCACGTCCCAGCTTGACGGCTTCGCGTGCTTGGGAAACAAGGACGGCAGCAGGGCGCGGCGCAGGCCGCTTCGGGAGGGGACGACGGTGAGTTTCTGGGGACTGGCACAGCTCAGCGTTTCGACGGTGATCTTCCTGCTCGCGGCAATGGCCGCCAAGCAATGGGGGCTGGCGCCGAGCCTCGCCAAGATCCTTCTGACGCTGGCGCTCTATTCCGCCGGCAATCTGATCATGCTCCGCCTGATCCGCGAATTCGGCATGTCGGTGTCCTTCAGCCTGTCGGCGGTTATCCAGCTGGTGTCGGTCAACGTCGTGGCGCTGGTCTTCTTCGGCGAACGGCTCAATGTGTTGCAGGCGACCGGCGTCGTGCTGGCGATCGCCGCCGTCGCCTTGATCACGCTCGGGCCCTATATGCAGCGGCTCTAGGACGGTTCAATTTAGGCAATTCCGGACGGAGAATCGCTACACGCTTTCCTGAAATTGCTCCAGGTGGAACATCGGCGAGATGAAATTCCCCGCGGCCGCGCTGCTCAACAAGATAGAATTCCCGATGCTTCTGGCAGGGCTGGTGATCGCCGGCGGGCTGTGGGGCTTGGAGGAACTGATGGAGCTGGCGCGCGCGACCACGCCGCACGCCTTCGACGCCGAGATCCTGCTCGCCTTCCGCCATGCCGGGCAGCCGAACAGTCCGATCGGTCCGCCCTGGCTGCAGGGCGCCGTCCGCGACATCACCGCTCTTGGCAGCTCCGCGGTCCTGGTGCTGATCACGACGGCGGCGATCGTCTACCTGCTTTTGATCCGCAGGCCGGCGACGGCATTGTTCGTGTTCGTCGCGGTGGCTGGCGGACAGGTGCTTTCCAGCCTGCTCAAGTACGAGGTCGACCGGCCCCGCCCGGAGCTTGTCTCGCATCTCGTCAACGAGAGTTCATTCTCCTTTCCCAGCGGCCATGCGATGCTGTCGGCGGTGACCTACCTCACGCTCGGCTCGCTGGCGGCACGCTTCCTGCCGGACCGCACGAGCAAGGTCTTCGTGCTCGGCCTCGCCGTGCTCACCACGGTGCTGGTCGGAGTAAGTCGCGTCTATCTCGGCGTGCACTGGCCGTCGGACGTGCTTGCCGGCTGGTGCGCCGGCTTCGCCTGGGCCATGCTGTGCTGGCTTGCGGCCCGCCTGCTGCAGCGACGCAAGGTGGTGCCCGAAAGCGACTGACCGAGGGTCAACGCCATTGCGAGCCGGCAGAACCAGGCCCGTCGATCTGTGTTTTGCATGTCCCCCAAAACCGCTGCGCACTTTTGGGCGACATGCACAGCCGATTTCCGCTGCCAGCGTAGAATCCGAAATGCCGGCGGGGACAGCACCCCTGCTGTCCCGCCGGCGTCTCAAGGCTTCTCCACCGCCGCAACGCCTTGAGGTCGCCGACCTCTATCGCGCATGCTCAATCCAGTGACAGCGTCACGACCTCGCCTTCATTCATCAGCGGCACGAAGATGCGCTTGCCGTCGGTGCCGATATCAGCGCTGCCCGGTTTGAAGGTGGCGACCGCTTGCGGCGCATCGCCGGCATGGTAGCGGTAGAGCGTACCGGTCATGTAGGCGGTGGCATAGATTTCGCCGCCGACTGCGACGACGCCGTCGAGGTCGGCAAAGTTTTGCGCGCCCGGCAGCGGAGTCACCTTCCTGCTGGCGAGATCGACCGAAAGCAGGCCGCCCGGTTCCGCGGTGCTGAAATCGGGCTTGATGCCCTTGCCCCAGGAGGCGACGATCAATCTCTCGCCGTCGGCGAAGACGCCGTTGGGCGAGGCGAGAGCCGCATCCCTCACGAACAACTCCGGCCTGTCGCCGTCGATGCGATAGATCGTGTCGGCCAGCATGTCGCTGACATAGACATTGCCGGAGGCATCGGCTGTCATGTCGTTGAGGAAGATCGCGCCCGGCACATCGATGGTCGAGATGAGCTTGCCGCTGGCGAGGTCGACGACGCGGATCCTGGTGATGTCGGCGGCATAGAGCCTGCCGCCTGAGATCGCCATGCCCTTGGGCGCGTTCATGCCGCCCACCCAGTGCCGGGTGATAACCTTGCCGTCCATGGACAGCAGCGACAAATAGCCATTGCCGTCGGCATCGCCGGGATTGCCGACGATATTGGAGACGACGATGCGATTGTTGGCGGCGTCGACAAGCGCTGATTCCGGCTGCTCGAAACCGCTGGCGCGCCAGATTTCGCCGGCCTCGGCGGCGGGGGCCGTTGCGACGGCAGCGACGGCAAGGATGGCCGAAGCGATGAGGGTCTTCATGGTGCTCTCCTGTGATGACGGCGGAGAGCTAAGTTTTTTGATACTTCTCGGGAAGACTGTTCCGATGTAGTATCAAATATCGATACGAATTCACGCAAATGAGGTGCATTCCATGAACGGTCCGCTCTTCGAGGCGCTGAAACGGACGCTGAAAGCCAAGGGCTTGACCTATCGGACACTCGCCGAGCGCATGGGCGTCTCCGAGCCGACGGTGAAGCGCATCTTCCATGAGCGGAACTGCAAGCTCGACCGGCTGATGGACATCTGCGCCGCGGCGGAAGTGGAGCTGGAGAATGTGCTTGGCTCGATGAATCGGGGGCCCGGGCCGGCCAACCGCGTCGGGCCGGAGATCGAGCGCAAGCTGGCGTCACGGCCGGCGCTGCTCTTCGTCTTCATCATGCTGTCGGAAAAATTCACGCCCGAAGGCATCATGCGCTCGCAGGGCCTCAGCGAAGCCTCGATGTTCCTCTATCTGCGCGACCTGGAGGAACTCGGGCTGGTGACGCTCGGACGCGGCCTGTCGGCGCGGCTGCTGGTGGACACGCCGATCCAGTGGGATTTCGAGGGGCCGCTGAAGCCACATTTCGAAATGACCAACAAGAATTTCATCGGCTGGGCGATCGGCCACATGGAAAGGCAAGCAACCTTCGTCAGCTTCTCGCGGCGGATGCGGCCGGAGACGGCGGAGATGGTCCGGCGCGAGGCGGAGGAGCTGGCGGAACGCGCCAGGCTGCTTGCCCATCACGACCAGCACACCACGCCGGAGGATCAGCTCGTCGGCTACAAATGGACCTTTGCCTTCGGCGCGACGCCGTTTCCGGCCATCATGCCGATCGGCCCGCATCCGCGCGATGCAGGCGCGCGAACGGATAGCGGGGCGAAAGGGCGGCGACCGCTGCCGGCCTGATGGTTGAAATCCAGCACCTGGTACCCGCAGTCCGGAAACCCGGGGAGAATATTGGATGTCGTGGAAACTCGATGAGACCGTGCTGACATCCGCGGGCAAAGTGGCAGCGGGTCGGCTTGGTAGCGGGCCCGCACTTGTGCTGGCTCACGGTTGGCCGTGGTCTTCGTTCTCATGGCATCGGATCATTCCGGGCCTTGCAAGGCGGTATCGCGTCCATTGGTATGACATGCCCGGATACGGGCAATCCGAAAAGGATGCGGGGCAGCGCACGTCACTCGACGTGCAAGGAAGGATATTCGCCGAGATGCTTGCTTATTGGGGTATCGAGCGTCCGATCGTCATTGCCCACGATATGGGTGGAGCGACAACGCTGCGGGCGCATTTGCTGCATGGCTGCGACTTCGACCGGTATCTGCTGATGAACGTTGTCGCGATGCGCCCTTGGGGATCGGAGTTCTTCGATCATGTGGGTCGCCATGTGGATGCCTTTCTGGGCCTGCCGCCGCATATCCACAGAGCGGTCGTCGAGGCCTACATCAAGGGAGCCATCGTAAACGACATCGATTCCGGAGATTTCGAGAAGCTTGTCGAGCCGTGGCTTTCCGAGGAAGGGCGCGCGAGCTTCTATCGCCAATTCGCGCAAGCCGATGAAAGATATACCGCCGAAGTCGAGCCGATGTTTGGGGACATACGCTGTCCGGTAAAGATAATCTGGGGCGAGGACGATCCATGGATTCCGCTGACGCGAGGCAAAGCGCTTCATGCGCTGATCCCGCAGGCGTCGTTCGAAACACTGCCTGGCGTCGGCCACCTGCCTCAGCTTGAGGCTCCGGATCTGGTGCTGACGCGACTGAAGGCATTTTCAGGCGGGACTTGATGACATCTCCGCAAGGCACCAGTCGTCGATGGTTTCGTCAGCCCTGGCGGCCGCAAAAAATTCTCCTCCCCTGCGGGAGGGTTAGGGATGGGATACGAGACCGTGGAGTTTGTTGCCTGACATGGCCCCTGGGAGAGGCCGGATATTCGCTCCAAGTCAGGCCGCGGCGGCTTTCGTCTCTTCACGCGGCGCGGCGAGATCATCACGTGCCTTGCGCGCGAGCTTTTTGGCCGAGCGCTTGGGGCTGTCGCCGAACAACTCGGCGGCCTCGGAGAGGCAGGCCTTGGTGAGGCTCTTTTCGGAGCGTTTCAAAAGCTTGCGCAGGAGCTTCGTGTCTTCGGGCGGGCCGAGCGGCTCGCCGTCGGCGGCGAGCAGCGCGCGCATGACGAAGACGTCATGCAGCTCGCCGAGCAGCTCGCCAAGCCTGTCGACCGCCTTGCGGCGGGCCTTGATCGGCGTCGGCCACAGGCGGCCGAGCAGCGACAGATGCATCGAGTGCGTCTTGGCCGCCTTGCGCAGATCGTGGAAGTCATCGGCCTCGCCCCGCGAGCCGGCCTCGTCGAGCGCCTTTCTCGCCCGCCGCAAGACGGCGCGGGCGCCTTCGGCCAGGATGTCGGCCGCCTGCTCGGGCTGGTCGGGCAGCGACAGCCTGTCGATACGCTCCAGGCCTTCCTGGCAGGCGGCTGTCGCCGCGTTTATGGCGGCGTCGAGGCCGGGGCCGGCATGAAGTTCATGCTGGCGCAGCAGCAGCCGCTCGCGGACGGGGTCGAGGCCGCCGCCGGTGGTCTGATCCGGAAAGGCGTCCGCCAGCCGGTCGATGGTCTCGACGAGAGCGGTCGCCTCACGCGGGCCGGCAAGCAGCGCCGACACCTGCTTGTAGCATTCGTTTTCGGTCCGACAGAACGGTTCGTCCCCGGAACGAACCAGGTGCAGCAAGGCGCGGATGGCCTTCAGCCGCTTGCGGCATTTGTGCAGGCCCTGCTCCGGCTTGTCGCGCGCCGTCTCGAGATGGCCGAGCGCCTTGCCGATTTCGTCGGCCAATATGCGCCTGACCTCGCCGGTGAGCGGCAGGCGCGGATCAATGCGAAAGCTCATGCGGCGATCTCCGGAATCCCCCCAAGGGCGAGCGACGCGTTGTAGAACCTCGACTCGGTGGTGACCTCGCGACCGAGCCAGTCGGGCAGCATTTCGTCAGGTACGTCCTCCGGCGTCTCCAGCTCCGCGATCACCAAACCCGCGAGCGCTCCGCCGAATACATCGACTTCATAGAGATAGTCGCGGTACCTAACATGGTGGCGTGTCTTCTCGATGACACGTCCGATGGCGAAGCCCATCAATTCCTCGGCCTCGGCCAGCGGGATCGGATATTCGAACTCATCGCGCTCGCGCGCCTTGTCGCCGAACTTGAGCGTCAGCATGGCCGAGGCGCCGTCGCTGAGGCGCACCCGCACCGTGCGCCCGGGCGCGGCGGCGAGGTAGAACTGGCGAATGCGGATTTCCGCCTCGACCAGACGGTGCCAGGCGTTGCCGGAGACCAGGAACTTGCGCTCGACTTCCTTGCCCATGGCCGCGCACTAAAGCGTGTGGGGACGGCCATGGCAAGCAGGCCTCCCCCGAATCAATTTGACTTTAATCAATCGATTGATTAAAACAAGGCGCATGAGCAAGCAAACGAATGCCAGACGGGCGCAACGTGAAGCCTCTCCCGCGGATCAGACGCGCGCGGCCCTCGTGCACGCCGCGCTCAAGCTGTTCGGACGGCAAGGCTTCGACGGCACCTCGACGCGCGAGATCGCGGCCGAAGCCAAGGCCAATATCGGCTCCATCGCCTATCACTTCGGCAGCAAGGAGGGGCTGCGAGCCGCCGCCGCCGACTTCATCGTCGAGACCATCCAGGGGATCGCCGGCCAGGCACTTGGCGCGGCCCAGGCAGCCCCCTCGAACCCGGAAGCCGCGCGGGCGCAGCTCTTCGCCGCGCTGGAGCGGATGGCGGCTTTCGTCGTCGCCACTCCCGAAGCCGGCGAGATCGTACAATTTGTACTTCGAGAGCTGTCGCATCCGACCGCGGCGCTCGACCGCATCTATGCCGGCGTTTTCGAGCCGATGCACCGCAGGCTTTGCCAGATCTGGGAACAGGCGACCGGCGAGCCTGCCGAAAGCGAGGCCACCAAGCTCACCATGTTCACCGTTATCGGCCAGGTCATCTATTTCCGCATCGGCCGCGAGGCGGTGATGCGCAGGATGGGCTGGCGCGAGATCGGCAACAAGGAAGCCGGCAAGGTCGTGGCGGTCGTAAGCGACAATCTCAGGGCGATGCTGACGGCGCGCGACGCGGCCGCCCGCAAGAAGGGCAAATCATGAGTCTTCTCTGTTCGCTGCCGCTCGCGGCTCATCTGTTCAGCGCCTGCGCGCCGGCCGCGCCGCTTGCCGTCGGCTATGTCGAAGGCGAATATGTGCTGATGGCGCCGATCGAGGTGGCGCAGGTCGCGACGGTCAACGTCAAGCGCGGAGACCGGGTGACGCCGGGCATGCCGGTGGTGACGCTGGAAGATGCCGACGCCAAGATCGCCGTGGCGCAGGCGCAGGCAGCGCTGGCGCAGGCCAAAGCACAGCTTGCCGACCTGCAAGTGGGCAAGCGGCCGGAAGAGATCGCCGTGCTCAAGGCACAGGTCGACATGGCCAGGGCCCAGGCCGCCGATGCCAAGCGCAAATACGACCGCGCCAGCGACCTTTACAAGCGCGGCACCGGCACGCAGGCCGACTACGACACCGCCTCCGCCACGCTGGAGACCGCCGACGCGCAGGTCGGCCAGGCCGAGGCCAATCTCGCCGTCGGCGGCCTGCCGGGGCGGGCCGAGATGATCAAGGCGGCCGAGAACCAGGTCAAGCAGGCGCAATCGGAATTGGGGCAGGCCGAGTGGCGACTTTCCAAGCGTGTGCTGGCAGCGCCTTCCGGCGGCCGCGTCAACGATGTCATCCGCAATCCCGGCGATACCGCCGGGCCGACGGCGCCGGTGGTCTCGATGCTGCCGGATGGCGCCATGAAGCTCAGCGTCTATGTGCCGGAGGCGGCCTTCTCGTCGGTGAAGGTCGGCACGCTGCTCAGCGTGCGTTGCGACGGCTGCGGGCCGGATCTCAAGGCGCGCGTCAGTTATGTATCGCCCGATCCGGAGTTCACCCCGCCGGTGATCTACTCGCTTCAGAACCGGCAGAAGCTGGTCTATCTCGTCGAGGCACGGCCGGAAGGCGACGCCAGCGCGCTGCAGCCCGGCCAGATCGTCGACGTCGACCTCGCGGATCTCCAAAAATGAACGTCATCGACGTCCGCGGGCTGGTCAAGCGCTTCGGCGGCAAAACCGTCGTCGACCATGTGACGATGACGGTGGCCGAGGGCGAGATCGTCGGCTTCCTCGGGCCGAACGGCTCGGGCAAGACGACGACCATCCGCATCATGTGCGGGCTTTTGACGCCGGACGAAGGCGATGGCACGGTGCTGGGTTTCGACATCCGCGCCGACTCGCTCAGGATCAAGCGCGAAGTCGGCTACATGACGCAGAAATTCTCGTTCTACGAGGATCTGACGATCGGCGAGAATCTCGAATTCGTGGCGCGGCTCTACCAGCTGAAGCCGGTCGAGGAATATGTCGCCCGCACGCTCAGGGAGCTCGGCCTGACCACACGCCGCAACCAGCTGGCCGGCACGCTTTCCGGCGGCTGGAAGCAGCGTCTGGCTCTAGCCGCCTGCATCATGCACAAGCCGAAGCTGCTCCTGCTCGACGAGCCGACCGCCGGCGTCGACCCGAAGGCGCGGCGCGAGTTCTGGGACGAGATCCACAGGCTGGCGGGCGGCGGGCTGACGGTGCTGGTCTCCACCCATTACATGGACGAAGCCGAGCGCTGCCACCGCATCAGCTACATCTCCTACGGCAAGTTGCTCGCCACCGGCACGGTGGACGAGGTGGTCGAGAATGCCGGGCTGACCACCTTCGTCGTGCAGGGACCGCGGCTCGGCCGCGTGGCCGAGGCGCTGGAAGGGCGCCCCGGCGTCGACCAGGTGGCGCCGTTCGGCGCCACGCTGCATGTCGTCGGCTCCGACAAGGCGGCGCTGGAAAAGGCGCTTGGCGATGTCGAGAAGGAGCACAAAGGCGTGACGGTGACGCCGGGCGAGACCAGCCTGGAAGACGTGTTCATCCAGTTCATGGCCGGCTCGAAGGACAATATGACATGAAAGATGGCCTGAGAGCGGTCTTCTCCTTCGCCAGGCTCGGCGCGCTCCTGATCAAGGAGTTCATCCAGATGCGGCGCGACCGCATCACCTTCGCCATGATGCTGGGCGTGCCGCTGCTGCAGCTGGTGCTGTTCGGCTTTGCCATCAACAACGATCCGAAGAGCCTGCCGACGGCGCTGGTGGCGATGAGCAACGACCAATACACCCGTGCCATTGTCTCCGCCCTGCAGATGACCGGCTACTACCGTTTCGACCATGTGGCCGAGAGCGCGGCCGAGGCCGAAATGCTGATGGCCAAGGGCGCCGTCTCCTTCGTCGTCACCATTCCGGCCGATTTTGCCCGACGCGTCGAGCGCGGCGACAACCCGCAGATCCTGATCGAGGCCGACGCGACCGATCCGTCGGCGGCGAGCGGCGCCATCTCGACGCTGGGCACGGTGGCAAGCCAGGCGCTGCTGCGCGCCCAGGGCATGCAGGCGACCGCCGCCGAAACCGCGAAGCAGCAGCTTAAGGTGGTGGTGCACCAGCGCTACAATCCCGAAGGCATCTCGCAATACAACATCGTGCCCGGCCTGCTCGGTGTCATCCTGCAGATGACCATGGTGATGATGACGGCGATGGCGCTGACCCGCGAGACCGAGCGCGGGACGATGGAAAACCTGCTCGCCATGCCGTCGAGCCCAACCGAGATCATGCTGGGCAAGGTGCTGCCTTTCCTTGTCGTCGGCGCTGTGCAGGTGGCGGTGGTGCTGGTGGCGGCGAAGCTGTTGTTCGGCGTCCCCTTTGTCGGCAGCCTGACGCTGCTGCTCTCCTCGGTGCTGATCTTCGTGCTAGCGCTGGTGCTGCTCGGTTATACGATCTCGACCATGGCCCGCTCGCAGATGCAGGCGATGCAGCTCACCTTCTTCTTCTTCCTGCCGTCGCTGCTGCTCTCCGGCTTCATGTTCCCCTATCGCGGCATGCCGGGCTGGGCGCAGATCTTGGGCGAGATCTTCCCGCTGACGCATTTCCTGCGCATCACCCGCGCCGTGATGCTGAAGGGCGCCGAGTTCAATGCGGTCGCCGCCGAGATCGGCTGGCTCGCGCTGTTCGTGGCATTGTTTGCCGGCGTAGCATTGGCGCGCTTCCGGCGGACGCTGGATTGAGCGAGGCACGGCGAAAGGTTTGACGCTGGTGCGACGGATCACGGCACTTCCTGCGTGCGATCCACAGCCCCTACGCCGCCGCCATGATCTCCGCATAAGTGCTGAAATCGACATTGCCGCCCGAAAGCACCACCGCCACGCATCTGCCGGCAAGGTCGATCTCGCCCGACGAGAGCGCCGCAAGCGCGACGCAGCCACCGGGCTCGACCACCAGCTTCAGATACGCCATGGCGTCGCGCATCGCTTGCGCCGTGGCCTTGTCGGAGACGGCGACGGCGCCCGCCAGGTTCCTGCGGTTGATCTCGAAGGTGATCAGGCCGGGCTCGGCGGTGAGAATCGCGTCGCAGATCGAAGAGTGGCCGGGCTCGTTCGAGACCCTTTCGCCCTTGGCCAGCGAGCGGCGCGTGTCGTCGAAATGCTCCGGCTCGACGGCCCAGACCGCGGTCTGAGGCGACGCATCCTTGACGGCGACCGAAATGCCGCTCGACAAGCCGCCGCCGCCGCAAGGAACGACGACCGCATCGAGGCTGACGCCCAGCGCCTTCGCTTGACGCATCAGCTCCAGCCCGATCGTGCCCTGGCCGGCGATGATGGCCGGGTCGTCGAAAGGCGGCACCAGCGCCATGCCTTTCTCGATATAGGGGCGGACGATGGTCATGCGATCGTCCTTGAAACGGTCGAACGGCACCACCTCGGCACCCATCTTGCGGACATTGCCCACTTTCAGCGCCGGTGCATCGACGGGCATGGCGATAACCGCCTTGACGCCGAACATCGCGGCCGAAGCGGCGACGCCTTGCGCGTGGTTGCCCGACGAGAAGGCGACCACGCCGCGGCTGCGCTCCTCCTCGCTCAGCGACGACAATTTGTTATAGGCGCCGCGGATCTTGAAGGAGCCGGTGCGCTGAAGCGTCTCCGGCTTGAACAGGATGCGCCCGCCATAGCGCTTGTTGAGCTCCGGCGATTCGATGAGCGGCGTTTCGACGACCAGGCCGGAAAGCCGCGCGGCGGCGGCGCGGACGTCGGAAATGCCGGGAAGGGTGGTCATGGGCGTGGTCTCGCGCAGAACGGCACCGCCTATGGTGCACGGAAAATACGGGGATGCGCCAACGAAAAAATGTGATGGGTACAATGTTGGTGGGTCATAACCACCGTCAGCGCTGCCGATCAAGGCGACTCGCGATGACCCCGGCGCAGGCCGCTCACCCTAGCAGCGTCCTTGTTCTCTTCTTGCCACCGAGCTTGCGCCAGCTGTTGAACCGATGCGTGGCGGCGGCGAAGGAGATCTTCATCTGCTGGGCGACCGAGTAGCGCGACTTGCCCTCGTCGAACATGCGGTAGCAGCATTCCACGCCTTCGTCGGTCAGCTTGCCGTCCGGCGTCTTGTTGTGCGGATTGGCGGGGTTGAATTTCGCAACCTGCTGGTCGACCAGGCCCTTGAGCCGCTGCAGGTCGGCCTCGATGCTGGCGATGAGATCGAGAACGGGTTTCGTGTCGAATGCGTGCGGAGGCTTCTTTTCCGTCATGCCCTGCTTCCTTCGTTTTCGGCGATCCACGCCATATAGGTGAACATTCGGCAATAATGAAGGGCGCGCCGTGAAACCGGTGGTTCGATGAATTCCGCTTGGCCCACGCTTCCGTGATTGACCCTCGACGCTCAAGCCCCTAGTTTAGAACCATTCTAAACTAGGGTGATTTCCTCATGCTTTCCCGTGTTTTCGGCTTCGGCCGCCGCTCCTTCGATTCGCTGACGGAGCAGGAGATCCTGGCGCTGGCGATCTCGTCGGAGGAGGATGACGGGCGCATCTACCGCGCCTATGCCGACGCACTGGCGCAAGACTTTCCGCAGTCGGCCAAGGTATTCGAGGCGATGGCCGAGGAGGAAGACGGCCATCGCGATTCGCTCATCGAGCTTCACCGCAAGCGCTTCGGCGAGCGCATTCCGCTGATCCGCCGCGAGCACGTCAGAGGCTATTACGAGCGCAAGCCCGACTGGCTGGTGCGGCCGCTGGGCATCGAGCATGTGCGCCGCCAGGCCGAAGAGATGGAGCAGCAGGCCTACCGCTTCTATGTCGAGGCGTCCAAGCGCACCACCGATGCCTCGACGCGCAAGCTGCTCGACGAGCTGGCCGCGGCCGAGCTCGGCCATGAGAGCTCGGCGCAGGAGTTGGAGCAGAAGCATGTCCCCGGCGAGGTCAAGGCCGAGGAAGCGACCGCCGAGCAGCGCCAGTTCATCCTCACCTATGTGCAGCCGGGGCTCGCCGGGCTGATGGACGGCTCGGTGTCGACGCTGGCGCCGATCTTCGCCGCGGCGTTTGCCACGCATGCGACGTTCCAGACTTTTCTCGTCGGCCTCGCCGCCTCGATCGGCGCCGGCATCTCGATGGGCTTCACCGAGGTGGCCTCCGACGACGGCAAATTGTCGGGACGCGGCTCGCCGGTGAAGCGCGGGCTGACCGTCGGCATCATGACGACGCTAGGCGGGCTCGGCCACGCGCTGCCCTACTTGATCCCGTATTTCTGGACGGCGACCATCGTCGCCGCGATCGTGGTGTTCTTCGAGCTCTGGGCGATCGCCTTCATCCAGAACCGCTACATGCAGACGCCGTTCTGGCGCGCCGCCTTCCAGGTGGTGCTTGGCGGCGCGCTGGTGTTCGGGGCGGGCGTGCTGATAGGGAATGCTTGAGCGGGAAAGGTTCGC
>LM655195.1:68252-79095 GCA_000824825.2 Mesorhizobium sp. ORS 3324 | reverse complement strand
GAGGGGCAGCGCCGACCTCGACAGTTTTACTCACCCATTCACCGCCCGGCTGTCCTGAGGCGCCTCGGCCCTTTCGGTCAGCCCGTAGTCGCGCACCACATGGGCGATGCGCAGACGATAGCCGGCAAAGATGCCGCTGCGGCCGGCCCTCTGCGCCTGCCGGTGCTCCTCGGTGTTGCGCCATGCCTTCACCGCTTCCTCGTCGCGCCAGAAGGACAATGACAGGAGGCGCTTCGGGTCGGTCAGGCTCTGGAAGCGCTCTACCGATATGAAGCCGTCTATGCCTTCGAGCAGGGGCTTAAGATCCGCGGCGATGCCGAGATAGGCGTCACGCTTCCCCTCCGCCGGCTCAACTTCGAAGATGACAGCAATCATGCCTCTATCCCTTCCCTGACTGTTACGTCGGTTTGAAACACCTGCCTCGGCCCATGCGGTCCCGATACCAGCTTCAGGAAGATCCGGTCTTCCTTGAGGATGAATTTCTCACGCCGCGCGAAGTCGTAGTTTGCCTTGCCGGCCGGGTCGGCGGCAAGCCGCGCGCGGTAGGCTTCGTAGGCCGCCAGGTTCTCGATGTTGTAAGCAGCGTAGGCGGTGGTGGCCGAGCCCTCATGCGGCGCGAAATAGCCGATCAGGTCGGCGCCGCAGCGCGGGATGGCCTGGCCCCAGGCACGCGCATATTGTTCGAAGGCCGCCTTGCCGAACGGGTCGATCTCGTAACGGATGAAGCAGGTGATCGTCATTTCGGTCTCCTCGTCGATTGGCTTCCTGGGTCGGTTGGCTTCCTGTGGCGACGACCGTTCGACCGCGGTCGAAACGTCGCCTGCCTCCATGTGCTAGGCGTTTTCGTGTCAGGAGCGTTGCTGTCCGCTCCTTGAACTGACCCGAGAATAGTGCTTCGCTTGCGGGAATGCTTCGATATGGATCGAACCATGCGTGAAGGACCCGACATTGCCCGTATCGCCAGCCTGGTCGGCGACCCGGCGCGCGCCAACATGCTGACCGCGCTGATGGGCGGCACGGCGCTGACCGCATCGGAACTGGCATTGGAAGCCGGCGTGTCGCTGCCCACCGCTTCCTCGCATCTTGCCAAGCTGATGGATGGCGGGCTGCTGACTTTGGCGAGCCAGGGCCGGCACCGCTACTACGGCCTCGCCGGCCCGCAGGTGGCCGGCATGATCGAGGCGATCATCGGCGTTGCCGAAGCCGTCGGCCCGAAGCGTGTGCGGCCGGGACCGCGCGACGCGGCGATGCGCGTGGCGCGCGTGTGCTACGACCATCTCGCCGGCGAGCAGGCGGTGGCGATGCTCGACCGGTTCGTCGACAGGAAACTGCTGCTGCGCGAGGAGGGCGAGATCAGGCTCTCACCATCGGCTATTTCACATTTCGCAGCGCTCGGCATCGAGATCGACAGCAAGGTCAGGCGGCCGGTGTGCCGCGCCTGCCTGGACTGGAGCGTGCGGCGCTCGCATCTCGCCGGCGCGCTGGGCGCCGCCATCCTCGACAAGATCATCGCCGAGAAATGGGCGCGGCGCGAGAAGGACAGTCGCGCCGTGGTGTTCTCGCAGAAGGGCAGGCAGGCGTTCGAGAGGGTGTTTCTGACGTAGGTTTCGCTGGCGATAGTTTCGAAATGTCGGCGGGACAGCACCCCCCCTCTGCCCTGCCGGGCATCTCCCCGCAAGGGGGAGACTGAGCGCTCGGCCACCTTCGCCAATCTGCAACGTTGCAGGATGAGCGGAGCGCCGAAGCTGCCGATCTCCCCTCTTGCGGGGGAGATGTCCGTAGGACAGAGCCTTCCGCGCGCAGACTCAACCCCGCTTCAGCGGCTTGCCCAGCTTGAAGAAATCCTTCCACGGGTCGGCCTTCTTCAGCTGCTTCACCGTTGTCTCGTCGCCGATCGGGAAGGCGTTGGGGGGCAGGCCCTTTTCAATCTCCGGCCAGGTCGCCGGCATCGACACCGTCGCGCGCTTCTTGCCACGCGACGAGTAGGGCGCCACGGTGGTCGCGCCGCGGCTGTTGCGCAAATAGTCGACGAAGACTTTTCCGGTGCGCGCCTTCTTCGACAAGGTTGCCGTGTAGCGATCCGGCGAGGCCTGCTCCAGGGCGCGGGCGAAATCATGGGCGAAGTCCTTGACCTCGTCCCAGTCCGCCGAGGCTTCAAGCGGCACCAGCACGTGATATCCCTTGCCGCCGGAAGTTTTGACCAGGTTCGGCAGCGACAGATCGTCGAGGCGCCTATGGATGTCGAGCGCCGCTTCGCGCACGCGGCTGACGTCGACGCCTTCGTCCGGATCGAGGTCGAAGACGATCTGGTCCGGCTTTTCCAATTCCTCGATCGTCGAGCCCCAGATATGGACCTCGACCACGCCGTACTGGACCAGCGCTGCAAGCCCGTCGAAATCGCGGATGAACAGGATCTCCTCGCCATCGGTCGGATCCTTCATCCTGGCGATCTTTTCGCTCATGCCTGGCGAGGCATGTTTCTGGAAGAAGCGCTGTCCGTGGATGCCGTCCGGCGCACGCACAAGGGCCAGCGGCCGGTTGACGACGAATTGCTGCATGTGCGGCCAGACCAGCGCGTAGTGGTCGAGCAGGTCCTGCTTTGAGATCTTTTCGTCGGGCCACAGCAGCTTGTCGGGATGGGAGAGGTTCACCGAGGTCTTGGCGGATCCAGCCGAGGCGGCCTTCGGCGCTGTCTTGTCGCTTCTTGCCTTCGCGCCGCTCTCGGGCTTGGCGGCGGCTTTCTTCGGCTCTTCCTGCACCACTTCCTCCGCCGGCTTGTCCTCGCGCAATCCCTGGAACGAGGCATGGCGGATTATACGGTCGGATGTCCAGCTGCGGAACTCCACTTCGCCGACCAGCTCGGGCTTCACCCACGTAAGCCCCTTGCCCTTCGGCACGGCCGTCGCGAAGGGCGATTCCTTGACCTTGAGCCCGTCGAGCTTCTTCTTGAGGCTCGCGGCGACCTTGCCGGAAAAGCCGGTGCCGACGCGGCCGGCGTAATGCAGCTTGCCGCGTTCGTTGTAACCCACAAGCAGTGAGCGCAGGCCGCGGCCGGTCTTGTCCGAAGGCAGATAGCCGCCGATGACGAATTCCTGCCGCAGCGTGCATTTCGACTTCATCCAGGTGAGGCCGCGCCCGCTGCGGTAGGGCGCATCGGCGCGTTTCGAGACGACGCCTTCGAGGCCCATGCGGCAGACATGCTGCAGCATGACCTTGCCGGGCTCGTGGAAATGGTCGCTGAAGCGCAGCGCCGAATCCTCGGGCTGCTCGCCGAGCAGCTCGGTGAGCGCCTGCTTGCGCTCGACCAGCGGCTCACGGCGCAGGTCCTTGCCGTCGAGCCGCATCAGGTCGAAGACATAAAAGATGAGGCGGTCGGTGCGGCGGGCCGAAAGGTCCGCCTGCAGCAGGGGGAAGGACGACACGCCGCTGTCGGCCAGCACGACGATCTCGCCGTCAATGACGGCGTCGCGGCATTTCAGCTTTGCAAGCGCCGCGGTGACCGGGCCGTCGAACTTGTCGGTCCAGTCGAGGCCTCCGCGCGTCAGCAGCCTGACGTCGCTGCCGGCGATCTGGGCCTGCATGCGGTAGCCGTCGAACTTCACCTCGTGCAGCCACTCGTCGCCGGAAGGGGCGTCCTTTTCCAGCGTGGCGAGCTGCGGCTCGATGAATTCGAGGCGCCGCACACGCACGGCCTTTGCCTTGCGGGCGGGCGGTCTGTCGGAGTGCCAGACCTTAGGCTTCGCGCCTTTGGCCGCCTTGCCTTCGCCGACCTCCTCGACGGTGAGGCCCGACCTCACCGATTGCGGCTCGTCCTTGAGGATGTCCTCGCCGGGGCGGGCGGCCGCATCGTCGGCCTTGATCAGCAGCCAGTTGTCGCGCTTTTCACCGCGGCGCGGCTTCAGCCTGACCAGATGCCAGCGCCCATGCAGCTTGTAGCCTTCGAGCTCGAAGCCGATATGGCCTTTCTTCATGCCTTCGGCCGGATCGCCTTCCGGAATCCATCTGCCGTCGTCCCAGACGATGACCGAGCCGCCGCCGTACTCGCCTTTCGGAATGGTGCCCTCGAAGGAGGCGTAGTCGACCGGATGGTCCTCGACATGCACGGCCAGCCGCTTCTCATGCGGATCGAGGCTCGGGCCGCGCGTCACCGCCCAGCTCCACAGCACGCCGTCATGCTCGAGCCGAAAATCATAGTGGAGCCGCGTGGCGGCGTGCTTCTGGACGACGAAGATGCCGCCGGCCTCGCCCTTCTTGTGCCGACGCGCCTTGCCGGCCGGCTCGGAGGTTTTCCTGAAATCGCGCTTGGCATGATATTGCTCGAGGCTCGCCATGACGACGTGCTCCTATGCGGATTTTCGACTGCGACCGGGCGCGGCGGCCTTGGCCTTCGTCCGCGCCGCCGGCGCCTTCGATGACGATTTGCCGGCTTTGCCACCGCCTTCCGCGTCCAGGCTCTTCTTCAGCGCGTCGAACAGGTTGACGACATTGGACGGCTTCGGGGGCGCCTTGGCCTTCGGCGCCTTCTTGCCAGCCTTCTTGGCGCGGATCAGCTCGAGCAGCGCATCCTCATAACGGTCGTCGAATTTCGAAGGATCGAACTTCGCCTTCTTCTCGTCGATGATGTGCTCGGCGAGATCGATCATCTCGTCATCCGTCTTCGTCGCCTTGATCTCGTCGAAAACCTCGCCCGGCTTGCGTACGGTGTCCTCATAGCGCAGCGTCGTCAGCACCATGCCCTTGCCCAGCGGCTCGATCACCACCGGGCGCTCGCGTTGATAAAGCACGATGCGGGCGAGGCCGGCCATCTTCTTCGCCGTCATCGCGTCGCGGATGACGGCGAAAGCCTCTTCCGACACCTCGTCCGCCGGCGAGACATAGTAGGGCGTGTCGAGATAGACCTGCTCGATCGAGGATTTCTGGACGAAACCGTCGAGGCTCAGCGTATGCGAGGACTCGATCTCAACCGCCTCGATCTCGTCTTCCTCGATATGGACGAACTCGCCATCGCTCACCTCGTAACCCTTGATCTCGTCGCCGTCCTCCAACGGCTTGCCCGTCCCGGCGTCGACATAGACGCGCCTGACGGTGTTGCCGGTCTTGCGGTTGAGGATGCGGAAGGAAACCTTCTCGGCATGCGTGACGACGTTGGTCAGCTCGATGGCGCACGTGACCAGCGACAGTTTCAGATAGCCCTTCCAGGCGGGGCGCGGTGCCATGGCAAACTCCGGCGCGATGCGATCATAATCGCAACGGACAGGGGCTCGCTTGGGTTCCGGTTGACGCCGGCCAGGCCGGCGCTCGGTCAGGCGGCCTGCAGGTTGATCCTGCCTTCCGCCATCTCGGTGAGCTTGCGGTCGGTCGCCTGCTCGTCCTTGAGGTTCTTGGCCAGGACATTGGCGCAATCGCTGCGGCCGAGCAGCCTGGCCCAGGCGATCAGCGTGCCGTAGCGCGTCATTCCGTAATGCTCGACGGCCTGCGCGGAGGCGATCAGCGCGGCATCGAGAACCTCGCGGTCGTCGATGTCACGGCATAGCTCGTCGGCTTCCTCGAGGATGCCGTCGATGGCCGGGCAGCTGATGGTCTTGGCCTTGATGCCGTGCAGCTCGAACACCTGCTCGACCCGGCCGATATGGGCCTTGGTCTGCTCGAGGTGCTTTCCGAAGCCGGCCTTCAGCTGCGGATCGGTGGCCTTGCCGATCATCTTCGGCAGCGTCCGCTCGACCTGCTTCTCGGCATAATAGATGTCGCGCAGCAGATGGACGAAGAGGTCGTCCAGCGTCCTGATGTCTTTCGAAAAGAAACCCATGGCTCTTGCCTTCCATTTGCTTGTGCCGGGTGGGAATTCAAACGGCGGCGCGCGCCGCCAATCTCGGAGCCGGGCAACGCCGGCCTGGGGATCAACGTGCCCCCTCCAGGCGGGTTCCTGAGCTTCCTCCGAGGAGCAACGAAATTTCCGAGCGCCGCCCGAACGTGAAACAGAAGCGCGCCCAAGCGACATCCGCACGAAACATATGTGATGCAAAAGCCACACGCGCCGGAAACGCGACAAAAGGCGTGGAAAGACCGCGAATCAGCCGCATTCCAGCCACGAAGCAGCGGGTTTCGGACCAGAAATTAACATCGCGTTCACCGACTATTCACGCCTCGAGGCTATGATGCCCGCAATTCGGAAGGGACATCCGAAAACGGGACAGGGACAGGTAAAATGAACTTCTGGAGCCACATTGCCGGCTATGCCGCCGCCATCCGCGAATTCGTCGCGCCGACCTATCGGCCGGAGCGCTATTACATGCGCGGCCCGGGCCCGGCCTGTGCGCGCCGCGGCAACTCGCTTGGCATCGGCACGAACTGACCATGATGCTCGACAGCCGCCACGATAGCCGGATCTGCAAGCCGGCCGCCGACAACCGCGCCACGACCTATCGCGACGAGCGCCCCGCCGTTATCGACGGCAGGCGTGCGACAACGCCGCGACTTTGACGCCGCCGCCGGCTGGCTTAGTGTCTTGAGGCACAAGCAGCCGGGGCCGCCATGATCGACCTGCCTGAACCGAAGCGTCCTCTCCTCCCAGCCCAAGCTTACGACGCCCGCCAGCCGCTGATCGTCTTCGACGGCGTCTGCGTGTTCTGCTCGGGCTTCGTCCAGCTGATCGTCAACCTCGACCGCGACAGGCGCTTCCGCTTCGCCACCGCGCAGTCGCCGCTCGGCGAGGCGCTGTTTCGCAAATATGGCCTGCCGACTGGCGATTACGAAACCAACCTCGCCATCATCGACGGCGGCGCCTTCACGAAGCTCGACAGTTTCGTCGCCATCATGGCCGTGCTCGGCTGGCCTTGGCGGGCGGCAAAGGCACTGCTCCTCCTGCCGCGCCCGCTGCGCGATTGGCTCTACGACCGCGTAGCCAAAAACCGCTACGCGCTGTTCGGCAGGAAGGACAGCTGCGAGATCCCGTCCGCCGAACTGCGGCAGCGGCTGATCGGCTAGGTACGTCCGAATTGCATGAAAGAAACCGCCGGGCCGGTGGCATTGCTGCGAGCTTGGCGGACGCCGTCCAATCGGCCTTGCGCCAACGACGGCCAGGGGCGAAAATTTTCGGCGCCTGTCGAAATCGGCCGCGGCCGCACGACTTTAGGTCGGCCCGCGACGATGCGGCCTTCGAGAAAACGGAGAAGACCATGCGATACATGCTTTTGATCTACAATGACGAAGCCGCAATGGCGAATGCGCCGCGCGACAAGGCCGAGCAGACGCTTGCCGCCTACGGTGCCTATACAGAAGCCTTGAAGAAATCCGGTGCGTATCTCGCCGGCGAAAGGCTGCGCCCGACCCAGGCGGCCACCTCGATACGGCTGGCCAACGGCAAGACCAACGTGCTCGACGGTCCCTATGCCGATACCAAGGAGCAGCTGGCCGGCTTCTACATGATCGAGGCAACGGACATCGACACCGCCATGGAATGGGCCGCGCGCTGTCCGGCAGCCAGCACCGGAACGGTCGAGGTGCGGCCGATCTGGGAAATGACCGACTACCTATCCTAGAAACGTCCATCTGATGGACGGTCGCTCGGAGATGGCGCGGGCGGCGGCCGAGGCGGCCGCCCGCCAGAGCTACGGCAAGCTGGTCGCCTATCTCGCGGCCCGCATGCGCGACGTCGCCGGCGCCGAGGATGCGCTGGCCGATGCGTTCGCCGCCGCGCTGGAGCGCTGGCCGCTGAGCGGCGTGCCTGAAAAGCCGGAGGCCTGGCTGCTCGCGGTGGCGCGCCGGCGCGACGTCGATGCCGTGCGGCGAAGGCTGACCGGCGAGGCGGCTCGCGGCCACCTGCAGCTGATTGCCGAAGAGGCGGAGGCGCGCATGACGAATGACGAGTTGCCCGACGAGCGGCTCAGGCTGATGTTTGCCTGCGCCCATCCGGCGATCGAGGCCAGCGTGCGCGCGCCGCTGATCCTGCAGACCGTGCTTGGCCTCGACGCCGCGGCAATAGCCTCGGCCTTTCTGGTCTCGCCGACGACGATGGGCCAACGCCTGGTGCGCGCCAAGAACCGCATCCGCGAAGCCGGCATTCCCTTCCGCGTGCCGGAACGTACCGAGCTCGGCGAGCGGCTCGATGCTGTGCTGGAAGCGATCTACGCCACCTTCGCCGAAGGCTGGTCCGACCCGGCCGGCACCGAGACGCGCCGGCGCAATCTCGCCAGCGAAGGCATCTGGCTCGGCCGGCTCGTCGCCTCGCTGATCCCGGACGAGCCGGAGACGCTCGGCCTTCTGGCGCTGATGCTTTTCGCCGAAGCCCGGCGCGCGGCGCGGCGCAGCCCCGACGGCGACTTCGTGCCGCTTGCCGAGCAGGACACGACACTCTGGGACGACACGCTGATCGACGAGGCGGAAGGGCTGCTCAGGCGCGCCGCGGCCAAGGGAGTCATCGGCCGCTATCAGCTGGAAGCCGCGGTGCAATCGGCGCATACGGCGCGACGGCGCGGCGGCAGCACCGACTGGCCCGCGATCCGCCAGCTCTACGACGCGCTGATGGCGATTGCCGGCTCGCCGGTGGTGGCGATCAACCGCGCCGTGGCGATCGCCGAGGTAGAGGGTGCTGCCGAAGGTCTCGCCGCGCTCGAGCGGATCGGCGACGACAGGCGGCTTGCCGAATACCAGCCCTACTGGGCAGCACGAGCCGGCCTATCCGCCAGGCTCGGCAAGACCGCCGACGCTGCCGAAGCCTATGACCGGGCGATCGGGCTCGAACGCGACCCGGCCCTGCGCCGCTTCCTGCAAGCCGAACGGGGGAAGCTGGTGCGGAATTGAAAGCGGCGGTGTTTTCAGACATTCGAGTCCGGCAAACGCCGGCGGGACAGCGGCCTATCGGCCCTCGAGCGACCTAAGCCCCAAGCCCGTCGAACAGGATCGTCGAGAGATAGCGCTCGGCGAAGGACGGGATGACGACGACGAGGTTCTTGCCCTTGTTTTCCGGCCGCGAGCCGACGACGATCGCCGCCTGCAGGGCGGCGCCAGACGAGATGCCGACCGGCACGCCTTCGAGGCGGGCGACGAGGCGGGCATTGGCGACCGAATCCTCGTTCGAGACCCTGACGATCTCGTCATAGATCGTGGTATCGAGGATCTTCGGCGCGAAGCCGGCGCCGATTCCTTGAATCTTGTGCGGGCCGGGTTGGCCGCCGGACAGCACCGGCGAGGCTTCCGGCTCGACAGCCACGACATGCAGCGAAGGCTTGCGCTTCTTCAGCACCTGGCCGACGCCGGTGATGGTGCCGCCGGTGCCGATGCCGGCGACGAAGATGTCGACCTCGCCATTGGTGTCGTTCCAGATCTCCTCCGCCGTGGTGCGGCGGTGGATTTCCGGATTGGCCGGGTTCTCGAACTGCTGCGGGATGATGGCGTTGGGCAGCGTGGCGGCAAGCTCGTCGGCCTTGGCGATGGCGCCCTTCATGCCTTTCGGCCCTTCGGTCAGCACCAGCTCGGCGCCGAGCAGCGCCAGCATCTTGCGCCGCTCGACCGACATGGTCTCAGGCATGGTGAGGATCAGCTTATAACCCTTGGCGGCGGCGGCGAAGGCCAGCGCGATGCCGGTATTGCCGGATGTCGGCTCGATCAGCGTCGTCTTGCCGGGGGAGATCTTGCCGGCCGCCTCCAGCGCTTCGATCATCGAAACGCCGATGCGGTCCTTGACCGAGGCGATCGGATTGAAGAATTCGAGCTTGGCAAGGACATTGGCGACGATGCCCCTCTCCTTCGCGAATTTGTCGAGCCGCACCAGCGGCGTGTCTCCAATCGTCTCGGTGATCGAGTTGAAGATGCGGCCGCGGCCGGGGACGCGCGCGGAGGTGACGGGCTTGTTCATTGGTTTCGCTCCCAAGGCAAAGGCATAGGCAAACAGAATAGGACTTTCAGCCGCGCAAGATAGGCCGGCGGCCGAAAATATCCGAGTGGGCCGGTTGCTGAATACCGCGCCGCGTCGGAAATGCATTTTCTGGATCGGCCCGCTTTCGGAATGCCTTCCTCGAAATAGGCGCCTGTAGAGATTGCAGCCTATTGACGGGCGGCGATCGCCGCAGCGGCCCCCATCATGAAGCCGGCGGCGGTGCGGTTCAAAACCTTCAGCGCGCGCGGCGATTTCAGGAACCAGCGCGCCTTGGCGGCCAGCGCCAGATAGGGCACGAGCACGACGAACAGAACCGTCACCGTGAGCGCGACGAGGATGCCGTAGTCGGCAAGCGTGATGGTCTTCAGGTCGACGATGGTCGGCGTGATGGCGAGATAGAAGATCATCGTCTTCGGGTTGCCGAGCGTGACCGTCAGCCCGGCAACGAAACTCGCCGCGAAGCCGCCCTTGCCTTTGCGCGCCTCGACCGTTTCGGGCGAGATGCCGCTGGTCCAGAAGCGCCAGCCGAGGAAAGCGAGATAGGCGACGCCCGCCCATTTGATGGCGAGGAAGACCATGCCGAAGGTCTGCGCGACGAAGGCAAGGCCGAGCACGACGGCGGTGAGATAGGTGAGGTCGCCGAGCATCAGACCGAACGACATCGCCAGCGACGAACGGAAGCCGGAGCCGAGCGCACGGGCGACGAGCGCCGTCACGCCGGGGCCTGGAATGGCGGCGGCGACGCCGAGGGCGGCGCTGTAAGCGAGAAATCCGGTGAGTGTCATGATTGGAACCTGGCCATAGGGACCGATGCAGAGCCGGGCTTCTTATCACTGTACCGGGTCGATGGTAATTCCCTCACGGCGGGATTCGTTGCGCCAGCTCAATCAGCTGGTTCCTGGGCAATCGCTTTGATTTCGAACTCGCCCGTCACCTTTTCCGAGCGCTGGCGCTGCCCCTCACCTGCCT
>LM655195.1:60015-68152 GCA_000824825.2 Mesorhizobium sp. ORS 3324 | reverse complement strand
CGGGGAGAGGGGCCCTCTCATCGCCGGTTTCGCCAACCACCAGCGCCGCAGAGAAGACGCCGTCGTTGCGGCCAGCCCCTTCTCCCCGTCACTATACGGGGAGAAGTGCCCGGCAGGGCGATGAGGGGCAGCGCCGACGTCGACAATCAGCGGTCTGAAACGGCGGAAATGAACGGTGAAAATCTCGCAAACGGCAGCCTTCCAAAACCCCTGTGCCGACGAGCTACCCACCATATGTAACGCGCCAGATGGTGCCGTTGCCGTCCTCGGTGAGGATCAGCGCGCCGTCCTTCGCCACCGCCACGCCAACGGGCCGACCCCAAACCTCGTCATCCGAAATGACGAAGCCGGTGGCGAAATCCTCGTACTCGCCGGTCGGCTTGCCGTCCTTGAACTTCAACCGCACTACCTTGTAGCCGCTGCGGACAGCGCGGTTCCATGAGCCGTGCAGGGCAACAAACGCATCGCCTTTGTAGTCGGCAGGGAAGTTGCCGCCTTCGTAGAACGCGATGTTGAGCGGCGCCGAATGCGCCTGCATCAACACATCCGGCACCGTGACCTTGCCGGCGAGATCGGGACGTGCGCCTTTGTGGCGCGGATCCTGGTTGGAGCCGATATAGTACCAGGGCCAGCCGTAGAAGGCGCCGTCCTTGACGGCCGCGGCGTATTCGAAAGGCACGTTGTCGCCGAGCTCGTCGCGCTCGTTGACGACGCACCAAAGCGCTCCCGTCGACGGCTGCAAAGTCATGCCCGAGCAGTTGCGCAGGCCGGTGGCGACGGTGCGCTTGTTCTTGCCGTCGGGATCGAAGGCGAGCACGTCGGCACGACCCGCCTCCGAGCCCCAGGCGGCGCCGAGCGGTTGCGATTTCGCCCATTCGTCGAGACCGCCTTTCGGCCTGGCGCCCATGTCCTCGCCGACGTTCGAGCCCGAGCCGACCGAGAGATAGAGCGTCTTGCCGTCGGGCGAGAAGGCGATGTCGCGGGTCCAGTGATGACTGGCCGGGATATTCTCGACAATGGTTTCCGGCTCGCCGGAAGCCTCGAGATCGCCGTCGCGATAGGCAAAGCGCACGACGCTGTCGCTGTTGGCGACATAGACCCATTGCGGCCTGTCGCCCGGGGGATAGAAAGCGATGCCGTAGGGCTGGCTGAGGCCCTTGGCGAAGATGGATTTTTCGGCCGGTTTCGCGCTGCCCGCGGCCAATCGGTAGACGCGGATCTGGTTGGCTTCGCTGTCGGCGACGAAGAGGTCGCCGTTCGGCGCAACGCGCACGACACGCGGATTGTCGATGCCGGAGGCAACCAGTTCCGCGGAAAAGCCGGACGGCACTATCGGCTTCGCGCCCTGGGGGCGGTCGGCGAGGCCCGGGGCATTCGATGCCAGCCTGCCGATACTGGGAGACGGCAGGTCGTCCGGCCTGATCAGCCGGCGCACGCCGGGGCGGTCGGCCTTCCAGTCGCCGAAGGCTTTGTCGCCGGTCAGCAGCGGCTGATCGGCCTGCTGCGCGAAGGCGACGGAGACCCGGAGAAGGGCGAGGGCCGCAAGGCCGGCGATGCGGATCATGCTGTTCTTCATGGTTTGCGCCCACGCGTCATGCCCAGAAACAGCCGGGATCAACAGGCGTTCCATGAAGAACCGCCGACGCACGCAGATTTGAGAAGAGCCGAGGTTCTTAACCCTCGACGTCCAGATCCTCGTCGAGCCGCTTTTCCAGCGCGACCAGATCGGCCGGCAGCGGCAGGCCCATGGCGCGCATTTCCCTGAGCTTCTCGCGCAGCTGCTCCTGCACTTCGTGCTCGTCCTTGGGCTGGTTCACCATCTCCTCGAGCAGCAGGCTGATCTGGGCCTTGAACGATTCCAGCGCCATTCCACCCTCCTTGCGGGATCCCGCCTATCTCAGCATGCGCGAAATCAATTGGGCAGTATAGTCGACCATAGGTACGATGCGGGCATAGTTGAGCCGGGTCGGGCCGATGACGCCGAGCGCGCCGACGACCCGTGCGTCCTTGTCGCGATAGGGCGCGACCACGAGCGAAGAGCCGGACAGCGAGAACAGCTTGTTCTCCGAGCCGATGAAGATGCGCACGCCGGGGCCCTCCTCGGCGAGGTCGAGCAGCTGCAGCAGCCCGTCCTGCGTCTCCAGATCCTCGAACAGATGGCGCAGCAGCTCGAGGTCGGCCTGGGCGGTGACGTTTTCCAGCAGGTTGGCGCGGCCGCGCACGATGAGACGCGCCGGCAGGCCGCTGTCGGCGCCGGCCCAGACCGCAAGGCCCTTCTCGACCAGCTCCTGCGACAGCGTGTCGAGGGCAGCCCTCGTCTCGTCCTTGATGCGGGCGACCTCGATACGCGCCTCGGCCAGCGTGCGGCCGCGAATGTGGGCATTGAGGAAGTTCGAAGCCTCGTGGAGCTGCGAGACGGTGATGCCGGCCGGCAGGTCGATGACGCGGTTCTCGACGTCGCCGCTCTGCGACACCAGCACGGCCAGCGCCTTGGTGGGCTCGAGCTGGATGAACTCGATGTGCTTCAGCGCCACCTCGTTCTTGGCGGCAAGCACAAGGCCGGCGCCGCGCGACATGCCGGAGAGCATCTGGCTGGCCTCTGTCAGCATATGCTCCAGCGTGGCGCCGGAGCCGGATGCGCGCACCTGCGCCTCGATGACGCGGCGCTCCTCGTCCGTGAGATCGCCGAGCTCCATGAAGGCGTCGACGAAGAAGCGCAGCCCGATCTGGGTCGGCAGGCGGCCGGCCGAAACATGCGGCGCGTAGATCAGGCCGAGATGCTCGAGGTCGCTCATCACGTTGCGGATGGTGGCCGGGGAAAGGGATGAGGGCAGGATGCGCGACAGGCTGCGCGAGCCGACCGGCTCGCCATCGCGCAGATAGGAATCGACGATTCGCCTGAAGATGTCGCGCGAGCGCATGTCGAGCGACTGAAGGGCGGGCGGCTGCGAAGCGGGATCGACTGCCTTGTTCATTCCGGCGAAAAACCTCCAGCCGAAAGATATAGACCCAGCGGCTGCGGGCGCAACGGCCCATTTTCCTTTGCGCCATGCGCCGCATGCGGCTACAAGCCGCCGACGAATCCGAGCAAAGAAAAGAAAGAGCCTCGATGCGCCCCTCCAAACGCCAAGCCGACGAAATGCGCGCCATCTCCTTCGAGCGGGGCGTCTCCAAGCATGCCGAAGGCTCGTGTCTGGTGAAGTTCGGCGACACGCATGTGCTGTGCACGGCGAGCCTGGAGGAAAAGGTGCCGGCCTGGATGCGCAATTCCGGCAAGGGCTGGGTGACGGCCGAATACGGCATGCTGCCGCGCTCGACCGGCGAGCGCATGCGACGCGAGGCCTCCGCCGGCAAGCAGGGCGGCCGGACGCTGGAGATCCAGCGGCTGATCGGACGTTCGCTGCGGGCCGTGGTCGACCTGCAGGCGCTCGGCGAGCAGCAGATCACCGTCGACTGCGATGTGATCCAGGCCGACGGCGGCACGCGCACCGCCTCGATCACCGGCGGCTGGGTTGCGCTCTACGACTGCCTGCGCTGGATGGAAGCCCGCCAGATGGCAAGCGTCTCCAAGGTGCTGAAGGACCATGTCGCCGCCATCTCCTGCGGCATCCATGACGGCCAGCCGGTCATCGATCTGGATTACCTGGAGGACTCTTCCGCCGGAACCGACGCCAATTTCGTCATGACCGGCAAGGGCGGCATCGTCGAGATCCAGGGCACCGCCGAGGGCGAGCCCTTCTCCGAAGAGCAGTTTTCCGCGCTGATGGCGCTCGCCAAGAAAGGCATCCAGCGCCTGGTGAGCCTGCAGCAGATGGCGGTGGCGTAATTCTCAATGTTGAGCCTAGGCACCCCCCTCTGGCCTGCCGGCCATCTCCCTCTCAAGGGGGGAGATCAGGTGCCGTCTGGGCCTTCGCCAATCGCCAACGCCGCAGGAAGGGTGCCGGCGCAGCCACTGCCAATCTCCCCCCTTGCGGGGGAGATGCCCGGCAGGGCAGAGGGGGGTGCCTCGTGACTCCCTCGGCAATTTTGGAATCAGCGCTCTACGTCACCAATCTCGATGCAGCCGAGGCCTTCTACCGCGACGTCATCGGCCTCGAGGCGCTGGGCAAGGTCGAAGGCCGGCACGTCTTCTTCCGCTGCGGCGACGGCGTGCTGCTGCTCTTCAACGCCGAGGCGACGAAAATTCCGCCGGCGCCCGACGCCAAGGTGAAGGTGCCGCCGCACGGCACGGTGGGCGACGGGCATCTCTGCTTCACGGCGAGCGCCCAAGAGATCGCCCGCTGGCGCAAGCATCTTGCGGCCAAGAACGTTGCCATCGAAAGCGACTTCGAATGGCCACAGGGCGGACATTCGATCTACATCCGCGACCCGTCGGGCAATTCGATCGAGTTCGCCGAGCCAAGGATCTGGGGCCTCTGATGCATTCGCTCAACGGAAAAAAGATCGTCGTCGCCAGCCACAATGAAGGCAAGCTGCGCGAATTCGCCGACCTGATGGCGCCGTTCGGCTTCGAGGCGAAATCGGCCAAGGAATACGGCCTGCCGGAACCGGACGAGACCGGCACGAGCTTCGAGGAGAACGCCTATATCAAGGCCCATGCCGCCGCCAAGGCCACCGGCCTGCCGGCGCTGTCGGACGATTCCGGGCTCTGCGTCGACGCGCTTGACGGTGCGCCGGGCGTCTACACCGCCAACTGGGCCGAGACGGCGGACGGCAGTCGCGATTTCGGCATGGCCATGCAGCGCACTGAGGTGGCGCTGCAGGAAGTCGGCGCGACCAAGCCGGCGCAGCGCACCGGCCGCTTCGTCGCCGTCATCTGCCTCGCCTTTCCCGATGGCGAAGCCGAATATTACCGGGGCGAGGCCGAAGGCACGCTGGTTTGGCCGCCGCGCGGCACGCTCGGTTTCGGCTACGATCCGGTGTTCCTGCCCGCCGGTTTCGACAAAACCTTCGGCGAGATGAGCGCCGAGCAAAAGCATGGCTGGAAACCCGGCCAGGCAACAGCCCTTTCGCATCGCGCCCGCGCCTTCCAGAAGTTTGCGCAAGCGCGGTTGGATCTGGCACGGCTTGGTTCGGAATGATCGGGATCGGCCAAACAATGCCGCTCGACCGCAGCCCCGGCTTCGGCGTCTATATCCATTGGCCGTTCTGCGCGGCCAAGTGCCCCTATTGCGACTTCAACAGCCATGTCCGCCACCAGCCTGTCGACCAGGAGCGGTTTGCGCGCGCCTTCGCGACCGAGCTTGCGACGATGCGCGCCCGCAGCGGGCAGCGCGAGGTGACCAGCATCTTCCTCGGCGGCGGCACGCCGTCGCTGATGAAGCCGGAAACTGTTGGGGCGGTGCTGGAGGCGGTGGCGAAGAACTGGACGGTGCCAGCCGGCATCGAGGTGACGCTGGAGGCGAACCCGTCCTCGGTGGAGGCCGAGCGCTTCCGGGGCTATCGCGCTGCCGGCGTCAACCGGGTGTCGCTCGGCGTGCAGGCGCTGAACGACAGGGACCTCCGATTCCTCGGCCGGCTGCACAATGTCGAGGAGGCGCTTCAGGCCATCGGGCTGGCGCGCGAGATCTTTCCGCGGCTGTCCTTCGACCTGATCTATGCCCGGCCGGGCCAGACGCCCGAAGCCTGGCAGGCGGAGTTGGAGGAGGCGATCGGCCATGCGGCCGACCACCTGTCGCTCTACCAGCTCACCATCGAGGAAGGCACGCCGTTCCATGCGCTACATGCGGCGCGGAAGTTCGTCCTGCCCGACAACGACCATGCCGCCGACCTCTACGCGCTGACGCAGGAGGTGACCGCGGCGCATGGACTGCCGGCCTATGAGATTTCCAACCACGCGCGGCCGGGCGCGGAGAGCCGACACAATCTGACTTACTGGCGTTACGGCGAATATGTCGGCGTCGGGCCTGGCGCGCATGGCCGTTTCGTCGAGAACGGGCGCCGCACCGTGACCGTCGCGGAAAAGATGCCGGAGACATGGGCCAATCTGGTCGAGGCCAAAGGCCATGGCGTCACCGGCGGCGAGGTGCTGACGCGGGCGGAAGAGGCCGACGAGTTCCTACTGATGGGGCTGCGGCTTGCCGAAGGCATCGACCTCGCGCGCTACGAGGCCTTTGCCGGACGCGGGCTTTCGACCGCAAGGCTTTCAGTGCTGCAGGAGGAAGGGCTGGTGGCGCCGGTCGGCAATGCTCGCCTGCGCGCCACAACCGCCGGCATGATCGTGCTGGACGCGGTTGTGGCGGATTTGGCAAGGTAAGACAGTGCCTCGTCATTCTCGGGCTTGACCCGAGGATTGACCCGAGAATCCATGCCGTTACCTATGCGAAGGGCGCGGCGGGGCAGAATTCTGCACCGTTGGTGGCGCTTCGATGTAACGGCATGGATTCCAGGGTCTTCGCGCGTCGCTTCGCTCCTTGCTCCGCCCTGGAATGACGAGGCGCGAGATCGCGAGGGTTGCTGGTTATCTTAAGCGTCGTGCTTCTGGCGGTGCTTGCCGCGGGTCTTCTCGGCTTGCGCCTCGCCGCTGCGGGCGGGCTTCTCGTCGGCCTTGTCGCGGCGGACGCCCGGCTGGGCGGCTATCGGATGTGGGGGGATGCCCTCGCGGGCGGTCTTGCTTTCGAGTCGGCTGATGAAGATGTCGAAGCGATTGGGCATCGTCCGGTCCTGCCTCCTCCGGGGAATCAGGGATTAAATCGACCGGGTGCCGGTGTCGTTCCTCACTGTGGCGAAGGCATGGCGATCTGCTTGCATCGACCTCACGTTTTGCAACAGGGCGTGAGCCGTGCCAAACAGAGTGAACGGAGGGTTATTCTTGACCGGCGAAAGACGCAGCTACCTGATCGGGCAGACCGAAATCCCGGCACGCCCGCTGGAGCCAGCACTCTATCTGGTGGCGACGCCGATCGGCAATCTTGCCGACATCACGCTGCGGGCGCTGGAGACGCTGGCCGCCGCCGATAACGTCGCCTGCGAGGACACGCGCGTCTCGCGCGTGCTGCTCGAGCGCTACGGCATCCGCCGCCGCACCACGGCCTATCACGAGCACAACGCCGCCGAGGCCGGGCCGAAGCTGATCGAGGCGCTCGCTGCCGGGCAAAGCGTGGCGCTGATCTCGGACGCCGGCACGCCGCTGGTTTCCGATCCCGGCTACCGGCTGGTCGGCGAGGCGCTGGAGCGCGGCATCCGCGTGGTACCGGTGCCGGGGCCTTCGGCGGCGCTCGCCGCGCTGACGGCCTCCGGCCTGCCGTCGGATGCCTTCCTGTTCGCCGGTTTCTTGCCTGCGAAGGCAGGCCAGCGGCTGACCAAGCTCGAAAGCTTCAGGCAGGTGCCGGCGACGCTGATCTTCTTCGAATCGCCGCGCCGACTGGCCGAGACGCTTGCCGCGATGGTCGAGGCGCTGGGCGGAACGCGCAGGGCGGCAATCGGGCGAGAGCTGACCAAGACCTTCGAGGAGATGCGGACCGGCACGCTCGCCGAACTCGCCCACCACTATGCGGCCGCCGACACGCCGAAGGGCGAAATCGTCGTCTGCGTCGGCCCGCCGGAGGCCACGGCGGACCAGCCGGCCGACATCGACCGGCTGCTCCTGTCGCTCGCGGCCGAGATGCCGGCCTCCAAGGCAGCCGCGGAAGCGGCGAAGATGACCGGCGGCCAGAAGCAGGCGCTCTACAGGCGGCTGCTCGAGCTCAAGGCGGACGGCGATGGCTGAGCGCACCGTCGGCCATCGGCGAAAAGCCTATCGGCGCGGCCATCGCGGCGAATGGCTGGCGGCGCTGGCGCTGATGCTGAAGGGCTACCGCATCCTCGCCCGCCGGCATCGCACCAGGCTCGGCGAGATCGACCTGATCGCCAGGCGCGGCGACCTGGTGCTGTTCGTCGAGGTCAAGGCGCGGCGAACGCTGATGGAGGCGATGGAAGCGATCGCGCATGAATCGGAGCGCCGCATCGAGGGCGCGGCTGACCTGTGGCTATCGCGCCAGCGGGATTACGGACGGCTGTCGGTGCGCTTCGACATGGTGGCGGTGCTGCCCTGGCGCTGGCCGGTGCATGTCGAGAACGCGTTTTATGGGAGGAATTGAGGGCCTTGTTGGGCCCCTTTCTGCGAGATGTTGGCGGGACAGCACCCCCCTCTGTCCTG
>LM655195.1:54693-59915 GCA_000824825.2 Mesorhizobium sp. ORS 3324 | reverse complement strand
GGAGATTGGCAGCTTCGGCGCCGCGCCCTTCTTCGACGTCGACAATTGGCGAAAGCCGCGGTCACGTCCGATCTCCCCCCTTGCGGGGGAGATGGCCGGCAGGCCAGAGGGGGGTTGGCGGGAACTCGACCACGTGGTGCGGGCGAAGCCCGCCCTCACCCCCAAACCATCAGAGCCAGCAGGCCGAGCCCGCCCACCACCAGCCGCCACCAGCCGAACAGCGCGTAGCCGTTGCGGGAGACGTAATCGAGCAGGAAGCGCACCACGAACAGCGCTGTGACGAAGGCGGCGACGAAGCCGACGGCGATGATAGGCAGGTCGGCCGAGGTCAGCACGTTGCGGTTCTTGAACAGGTCGAAGGCGAAGGCACCGACCATGGTCGGCATGGCGAGGAAGAACGAGAACTCCGCCGCCGCGCGCTTGTCGACGCCCATCAGCAGCGCGCCGACGATGGTCGAGCCGGAGCGCGAGGTGCCGGGGATCAGCGACAGGCACTGGAACAGGCCGATCTTGAGATAAAGGCTGGTCGGGAAGCGCTCGACGTCGTGATGGACGGGCTTCAGGTTCATGCGGTCGACGGCGAGCAGCACCGCGCCGCCGATGATCAGCATGATGCAGATCAGCCTGGGCGATTCGAACAGGAAGGTCTTGATGAAATCATGCGCCAGCGCGCCGATGACCGCCGCCGGCAGGAAGGCGATCAGGATGCCGATGACGAAATGCCGGGTCTGCGGGTCGCTGGGGAGCTTGATCAGCATCTGCCAGAGTTTGCTGAAATAGACGCTGAGGATCGCCAGGATCGCGCCAAGCTGGATCAGGATCTCGAAGGCCTTGCCGGTCGAATGGAAGCCGAGGAAATGGCCGGCGAGCAGGATGTGACTGGTCGAGGAGACCGGGATGAACTCCGTCAGGCCCTCCAGCAGCCCAAGCAGCAGCGCTTCGACGATGGTCTGGCTTTCCATGGCAACCTCACGATTTCGGGGATAGCTGGAGACAACGGCTTGCTTGTCACGGCGCGGAAGTGCCCCTATAGGTCGCAACACCGTGACGGCCGCATGACGGGCCGCCAAGACTTACCGGCGCCGGTAACGATTCGCCAGTGCGCCCTATCATCGCGGAACCATGCTGACGCTTTTCCACCATCCGATGTTCGCCACCTGCCGGTTCGTGCGCCTCGCTTTCGGCGAGTATGGCGAGGAGCTGGCGCTGATCGAGGAAAAGCCCTGGACGCGGCGCAAGGAGTTCCTGGCGCTGAACCCGGCCGGCACGCTGCCGATCCTGCTCGCCGAAGGCGACGTGCCGATCGTCGGCGCCATGGTGATCGCCGAATATCTCGACGAGACGCGCGGGGTTCTGAAGCGCGACAAGCGCCTGTTCGCCGAGGATCCGATGCAGCGCGCCGAGATCCGCCGGCTGACCGACTGGTATCTCAGCAAGGCCGAGAGCGAGGTCACCCGCCACCTGGTGCGCGAGCGCGTGCTGAAGCCGGTGATGCCGGAGACGGCGGGCGGCGGCTCGCCCGATTCGGCGGCGATCCGCGCCGCGCGCGCCAATATCCGCCAGCACATGAAATACACCAACTGGCTGGCCGGCACCCGCCACTGGCTCGCCGGTAACAGGGTGACCTATGCCGACCTCGCCGCCGCAGCGACGCTTTCGGTGCTCGACTATCTCGGCGAGATCGACTGGCGCGAGCACACAGCCGCGCGCGAATGGTACACACGCGTCAAATCACGGCCGTCGTTCCGGCCGCTGCTCTCCGACCGGGTGCGCGGCCTGTCGCCGGTATCGCACTATGCGGACCTCGATTTCTGACAAGACGAAGCTGCGCGCGCTGATCGACGCAGAGGCGCGCCGGGCCGGCTTCGACGCCGTTGCCGTCACCAGGCCGGACGCGATCCCGCACGCGCCCGCGCGCCTGGCGGAGTTCGTCGCCGAGGGTTTCCACGGCTCGATGGACTGGATCGCCGAGACGATCGAGCGGCGAGCCGAGCCTTCGACGCTGTGGCCGGAGGTGCGCTCGATCATTGTGCTGGCGATGAATTACGGCCCGGACCGCGATCCGCGCGATGTGCTCGGCAAACGCGATCGCGGCGCGATCTCGGTCTATGCGCAAAACCGCGACTACCACGACGTGATGAAGGGCCGGCTGAAGGAGATCGCCGGCAAGATCGTCGCGCGCGCCGGCGGCGACGTGAAGGTCTTCGTCGACACGGCCCCGGTGATGGAAAAGCCGCTGGCCGAAGCCGCCGGGCTCGGCTGGCAGGGCAAGCACACCAATCTGGTCAGCCGTGAGCATGGCTCATGGCTGTTCCTCGGCACCATCTTCACGACGGCGGAACTCGAACCGGACAAGGCGGAGATCGATCATTGCGGATCCTGTCGCGCCTGTCTCGACGTCTGCCCGACCAACGCCTTTCCGGCACCCTACCGGCTCGACGCGCGGCGCTGCATTTCGTACCTCACCATCGAGAACAAAGGGCCGATCCCGCGCGAGTTCCGTCGGAAGATCGGCAACCGCATCTATGGCTGCGACGACTGCCTCGCCGCCTGTCCCTGGAACAAGTTCGCCAGCGTCGCCTCCGAGGCCAAGCTTGCCGCGCGCAACGACCTGCGCGAGCCGCCGCTGTCGGAGCTGCTACTTCTCGACGATGCGGCGTTCCGCTCGTTCTTCTCCGGTTCGCCGATCAAGCGCATCGGCCGCGACCGTTTTGTCCGAAACGTGCTGATCGCCGCCGGCAATTCCGGCGATGCCTCGCTGACGCCGGTCGTGCGCGGCCTGCTCGACGACGCCTCGCCGCTGGTGCGGGGTGCGGCAGTTTGGGCGCTATCGCAGCTGATGCCGCGGCGCGATTTTGCCAGGCTCGCTCAATCGGCATCGACGACCGAAGGCGACGGGACGGTGCGCGACGAATGGCTGGCGGCGCAGCGAAATTCAGCGGAGGTTCCCTGATGGGCGAAAGACGCTTCTTCATCTTCGGCGCCGGTTATTCCGGCAAGGCTTTCGCGCGGGCGAACGCGCAGAGCGAGCCGATCCTGGGCACGACGCGCTTGCCGGAAAAGTTCGAAGCGTTGCGACAGGCGGGCATCGAGCCGCTCCAATTCGACGGAGCGCTGACGCCCGAGATCGGCGATGCCCTTCGCCAAACCACGCATCTCATTGTCTCGGTCGCCCCGGACGAATCCGGCGATCCGGTGCTCAACGCCGCCGGCGAAACGATCCGGACAAGAATGCCGGCGCTCGTATGGATCGGCTATCTCTCGACCGTCGGCGTCTATGGCGATCATGGCGGGGCCTGGGTGGATGAGGGCGCCGAATGCAAGCCGGTTTCGAAACGCTCGGTGATGCGGTTGGCCGCCGAGCAGGAATGGCTGACCCTTGGCCGCGACATCGGAAAACCGGTCGCAATCCTGCGGCTTTCCGGCATTTATGGCCCGGGCCGCAACGCGCTTGCCAACATCGAGGACGGCACGGCGCGACGGCTGGTCAAACCCGGCCAGGTCTTCAACCGCGTCCATTGCGACGACATTGCCGGCGCGCTCTGGCATCTGGCGCGACGCAATCTTGGCGGCATCTTCAACGTCACCGATGACGAGCCGGCGCCGCCGCAGGACGTCGTCGCCTATGCGGCCGGGCTCATGGGCGTCGAGCCGCCGCCGGAAATTCCTTTCGAGACCGCCCAACTTTCGCCCATGGCGCGTTCCTTCTATGGCGAGAACAAACGCGTCGCCAACAAGGCGATCAAGGCGGCCGGCTACAGCTTTCGCTTCCAGAACTATCGGGTGGCGCTGGAGCGGATGTGGGCCGACGGCAACTGGCGGAATGGAGAGCCGCGCAGCCCGATGAAACGCTCGTGATCGAAGCGAAGCGCATGACATGATATGATTTGCGCCTAGCGCGTGCCGCCTGAAACTTCGTCGTTGCAAACGGATTGACTGGAGAGGGGACCCGGCCTGATGACGTTGCGATCGCTGCCCGACAGGAAGCCGTTCCTGGCCGCCGCGCTTGCGCTTCTGACGCTCACTGCGCTCGTCGCGGGTGCGATTTCCGCCGAGCAGAAGGCAAAGGACCTGTTCGGCGCCAAGAAGCTACCGGCGGTGGCGTCCGCCCAATCCTTTGGCTTCTACTCCAAGGGCTGCTTCACCGGCGGCGTCGCCTTGCCGATGGAGGGGCCGGGCTGGGAAGTGATGCGCCCCTCGCGCAACCGTCGCTGGGGCCATCCGGCGATGATCGCGCTGATCGAGAAGCTCGCGCGCGATGCCCGCGCGGACGGCTGGCCGGGCCTGCTGATCGGCGACATTTCGCAGCCGCGCGGTGGGCCGATGATGACCGGCCACGCCTCGCACCAGATCGGCCTCGACGCCGATATCTGGCTGACGCCGATGCCGAGGCGCCCGCTGACGTTTGCCGAGCGCGAAAATATGAGCGCTACGCTGATGGTCGACGAGAAGACGCATCTGGTGAAAGACGCGCTGTGGACGCCGGCGCACACGCGACTCCTGAAGCGCGCGGCAAGCTATGCCGAGGTCGAGCGCATCCTGGTCAATCCGGGCATCAAGAAGAAGCTTTGCGACACGGTCACCGGCGACCGTTCGTGGCTGCGCAAGATCCGGCCGTTCTGGGGCCACGACTATCACTTCCACATGCGCATCGGCTGCCAGCCGGGCTCGCCCGGCTGCAAGGCGCAGGAGGCGACGCCCGCGGATGACGGCTGCGGCAAGCCGCTTGCCTGGTGGTTCACCGAGGAGCCCTGGCGCCCGAACAAGAACCCGGACGCGCCGAAGGCGCGTGACCTGATGACCATGGCCAGCCTGCCAAAGGAGTGCCAGGCAGTGCTTGCCGCGCCGGACGCGCCTTCGCTCGAAGCTGTCACCTACCAGGGCGACGGCGCGGCGGCGGTAGCGGCTGCCGAGCCGGAACCGACCGAGCCGGCGGAGACGATCTCCAGCGGTATGGCAGCGCTCCCGGCCCAGGCCAGCGCCTTCGCGCCCACGCCTTCGATCGGCATCCCGCTGCCGCGGCCGAGACCGGGGAACTGAGGCATTTCCCCTAGCTTTCGAGCAATGGCCATAGGTGATCAGTTGCCGAGGTTGGCGCCGCCCCTCATCCGCCTGCCGTCACCTTCTCCCCGTATAGTGACGGGGAGAAGGGGCTGGCCGCAGCCTCGGCGCCATTCCTGCAACGCTTGAGATTGGCGAAATCATCGATGAGAGCGCCCCTC
>LM655195.1:28454-54593 GCA_000824825.2 Mesorhizobium sp. ORS 3324 | reverse complement strand
GGTGAGGGGCGGCGCCGACGCTGAAAAGGCGAGAGCAACGACGGAATTCAAACCTGGAGCGATTGCTCTGCGACCGACGCCGAAGCCGCTTTCCCTTTGCAAGTCCATGCGCTAGTTCAACGAACAGACAAGCGGCAGATGGCCAACACGGGGACGAGCGAGCAAGATGGCAGGCGAAGAGGATACAGCTCTGCGGTTTCCGGTCCTGATCGGCGACATTGGCGGCACCAATGCGCGCTTCTCCATCGTGCTCGACGCCAATTCGGAGGCGACCGAGCCGCAAATCGTCCAGACGGCGAATTTCAAGACCATCGACGAGGCGATCCAGGCGGCGGTGCTCGACCGCTCGTCGGTCCAGCCCAATTCGGCGGTGCTGGCGGTTGCCGGCCCGGTCGACGGCGACGAGATCCGGCTCACCAACTGCCCCTGGGTGGTCAAGCCGCATCAGATGTTTGCCAATCTGGGCTTGAGCGAGATCGTCGTGCTCAATGATTTCGAGGCGCAGGCGCTGGCTGTCGTGGCGCTCGGCGACGAGCATATGGAAAAGATCGGCGGCGGCACGCCGGAGCCGAGCGCGGGCAAAGTCGTGCTCGGCCCCGGAACCGGGCTCGGCGTCGCCGGGCTGATCTACGCGCTGCGCCACTGGATACCGGTGCCGGGCGAGGGCGGGCACATGGATATCGGCCCGCGCACGCCGCGCGACTTCGAAGTGTTCCCGCATATCGAAAAGCTCGAGGGCCGTGTTTCCGGCGAGCAGATCCTGTGCGGCCGCGGGCTGGTCAATCTCTATCGCGCCGTCGCCAAGGCCGACGCCAAGCCGACGCCGTTCACGACGCCCGCCGAGATCACCGCAGCCGGGCTCGCCAAATCCGACGCGGTGGCGGAAGAGGCGCTGTCGCTGTTCGTCACTTGCCTCGGCCGCACCGCCGGCGATCTCGCGCTGGTGTTCATGAGCCGCGGCGGCGTGTTCCTCACCGGCGGCATCGCGCAGAAGATCGTGCCGGCGCTGAAAGCCGGCAATTTCCGCGCCGCCTTCGAGGACAAGGCGCCGCACAGCGCGCTGCTGCGCTCGATGCCGGTCTATGTCATCACCCATCCACTGGCGGCGCTTCTCGGCCTCGCCGCCTATGCCAGGACCCCATCTCTGTTCGGCGTCCAGACCGCGGGACGGCACTGGCGGCGGCAGCCCGGCTGACCCCGACCAATAAAAAGCCCGGCGCGAGGCCGGGCTTTTCAAACCTTGAAGAAACTGAGCCCCTCAGCTCACCTTGACCTTCGCCGCCGCCTGGTCCTCGGCGATACGCTGCTGGAACATCTGCGCGAAATCGATCGGGTCGAGCATCAGCGGCGGGAAGCCGCCGTTGCGGGTGGCGTCAGCGATGATCTGGCGGGCGAAGGGGAACAGCAGCCTTGGGCATTCGATGAACAGGATCGGCAGCATGTGCTCCTGCGGGAAGCCGCTGATGGCGAAGACGCCGCCATAGACCAGCTCGACATTGAACAGCACTTCCTGGTCGAAGGAAGCCTTGGCGTTCAGGGACAGGTTGACGTCGAACTGCTTGTCAGAGAGCGGATTGGCGTTGACGTTGACGTTGATGGCGATGCCCGGGGCCTTGTCGCGGCCGCGCAGCGAGTTCGGCGCGCCGGGGCTTTCGAAGGACAGGTCCTTCACATATTGGGCAAGCACGTTGAGCGAGGGCTGTGCCTGGTTGCCGTTGCCGTTGGCGGCGCCTGTCGCGGCGTCATCATTGCTGGCCATGAGCCTTTGTCCTTTTGCCTGGGCAGCATTGCTGACCGGATTGAAATCGGGGGTTCGCTATCATGGTCGGCAGGACAAAACAAGTTTTGCCGCCTTTATGCCTGTCGCCCAAAAGTGCGTAGCGGTTTGGGGAACGCCATGCATGAGACGGAATTCAAGCGACCCTTGACAAGACCTAGTCGTCTTTCAGCCGCCGCCAAGGGGAGTTGTGGTCCGGCCCGCGCTTGTAGTCGTCGCGTGAATAATCGCTGTCGTCGAGATCGATCACCCTGTCGCGGCCGCGGGCGGAAAAGCCGCTGCTGAAGCTCGTCGCCATCACGATGCGGTTCTTGAGCAGGCGCCAGGCGAGATCGCGCACCGGCGGCAGCAGAAGCAGGATGGCGAAGATGTCGGTGATGAAGCCCGGGATGATGAGCAGGATTGCCGCCAGCACGATCATCGCGCCATGCGCGAGCTGGCGGCTGGGATCATGCCCGGCATCCATTTCCGCCCGCACCCGCGCCATGACGCCGAAGCCCTGATGCCTTAGCAGCAGGCTGCCGGCGACGCTGGAAAGGACGACCAGCCCGACCGTCGCCAAAGCGCCTATTTCGCGGCCGACGATGACGAAGCCGGCGATCTCCAGAAGCGGCAGCAGGAGCAGGAACAGCGGGAAGAGTGAAACGCGCAAGTCTTGGCCGATCGCTTTCTTCTTTTGCGGGCCTCTCGGGCAATCGCCGCTGGCCCTGGCGCCCTTAGATAGGTATGGCTGCCTTTGATTTGAATGATTGCGCCCGTCGTTCTATATGCTTTGGGTGTTGAATGCTATGCGGCTGCCGCCTCGTCAGGGCCCGGTGGTCCGGCCAGGACAGGGATGGAATTGGCGGAAGATATGGGTTTCTTCGACTTCGGCACGATTTTCTTCTTGATTGCGGCGGTTGTGATCTTCTTCCAGCTCCGTAACGTGCTCGGACGTCGGACCGGAAATGAGCGTCCGCCTTTCGATCCTTATTCGGCAAGCCGCACGCCGGACGCGGCCAAAAAGCCCGAAAATGTGGTGTCGTTGCCGCGCAAGCGCATGCCGGGTGAGACGGCGGCCGAGACCTATGCCGAGATCGACGCCTTCGCCAAGCCCGACAGCGACCTCAACAAGGGCCTGCGCACGATCAAGGACAACGATCCGTCCTTCGATCCGAAGACCTTCATCGACGGCGCCAAGATGGCCTACGAGATGATCGTCATGGCCTTTGCCGACGGCGACCGCAAGACGTTGAAGAACCTGTTGTCGCGCGAGGTCTTTGACAGCTTCGCCGCCGCGATCGGCGAGCGCGAGGCGAAATCGGAAAAGATCCAGTCTTCTTTCGTCGGCATCGACAAGGTCGACATCGTCGCCGCCGAGATGAAGGGCACCGAGGCGCATATCACGCTGCGCATCGTCAGCGAGCTGATTTCGGCGACCCGCGACAAGGTCGGCGCCGTCATCGACGGCGATCCCGAGAAAGTCGCCGAGGTCAAGGACGTCTGGACCTTCTTCCGCGACACCCGCTCGCGGGATCCGAACTGGAAGCTCGTCGCCACGGAAGAAGAAGACTGAGACCAAGCGGCGGGGCCCGGTCGTGCCGCTCTCTCCCACATTCAGCGAAAAATCCTTCGGCGATCTGCCCGGCTGGGAGGCAGACGATCACCTCGTCGCCTTCGCGGCGTTCAAGCGTTCCGCCTTGCACGTGCCGTCGAAACCTTATCGCAGCGGCTCGCTCGGCGTCGCCTACGACGCCTTTGCCGAGGCCTATGCCGAGGCGCGTTCCGTTTCGCCCACGAATCGGCCCGGGGCGCGCGCCTTCTTCGAGCGTCATTTCGCGCCGATGCTGGTGGCGGCCGGCAATGACGGTGCCGGGCTGGTCACCGGCTTCTATGAACCGGAGGTCGAGGCCTCGCCGGTGAGGACCGAGCGGTTCACCGTGCCGCTGCTTTCCCGGCCGGCCGACCTCATCGACATAGATGGCAAAAACCGTCCCGCCGGCATGGACCCCTATCTCGCCTTCGCGCGCGAGACGCCGGCAGGTCCGGTGGAATATTTCGACCGGGGCGAAATCGAGCGCGGCGCGCTGGCTGGCCGGAACCTTGCGATTGCCTGGCTCGCCGACAAGGTCGACGCCTTCTTCATCCATGTCCAGGGCGCTGCGCGGCTGACGATGACCGACGGCAGGCTCTGCCGCGTCACCTACGCCGCCAAATCCGGCCAGCGCTTCACCGGTCCGGGCAGGATCCTGAGCGAGACCGGCGAGATCCCGCTGGAAAAGGTGACGATGCAGTCGATCCGCGCCTGGTTCAAGGCGCATCCGGACCGCGTCGACGAGATCCTGTGGCGAAACCGTTCCTACATCTTCTTCCGCGAAGCGCCGGTCGACGATCCATTGCTCGGCCCGATCGCCGCCGCCAAGGTGCCGCTGACGCCCGGCCGCTCCGTCGCTGTCGACCGGCTGCTGCACACATTCGGCACGCCTTTCTATATCGATGCGCCGACGCTGACTGCTTTCGACCGAAAACCGTTCCGGCGGCTGATGATCGCGCAGGATACGGGCTCGGCCATCACCGGCCCGGCGCGCGGCGACCTCTTCGCCGGCTCCGGCGACGCCGCCGGCGAGATCGCCGGCGTCGTGCGCAACGCGGCCGATTTCTATGCGCTGGTCCCGCGCGGCCTGGTCGATGGAGGGCGCCGATGACCCGCCGCGCCGACGAGCTCAGCGAGGACGACCGCATCCTGTGGAACCTGGTGGCGCGCACGACGCGGCCGCTGAAGGGCAGGACCGTGATCGAGATTCCCGACATCGTGGAGCCCAAGCCCGCGCTGGCGCCCGCGCCGGCCAACGGCGTTCCTACCGCCGCCGCCAAGCCGAAACCGCAGCACGTCTCGCATGTGCTGGACGACCAGACGCTCGATAAGCTGAAGAAAGGCCGCTTGCCGATCGAGGGTCGCGTCGACCTGCATGGCATGACGCAGGACGAGGCCTATTCGCTGCTGCTCACCTTCCTGCATCGGGCGCATGCCGGCGGCATCCGCTATGTGCTGGTCATCACCGGCAAGGGTTCGTCCTCCGGCGGCGACGGCATCCTGCGGCGCTCGGTGCCGCACTGGCTGTCGACACCGGCCTTCCGGCACCTGGTCTCCAGCCACGACCATGCCGCCCGCAATCATGGCGGCACGGGCGCGCTCTATGTGCGGCTGAGGCGCACGCGTTCATGAGCGAGCCGGCATGACCCCGTTCGGCGAGAAGCTCAGGGCGCTGCGCGCCGAGCGCGGCGTCAGCCAGAAGGCGATGGCGCAAGCCATCGGCGTCAGTGCCGCCTATCTCTCGGCGCTCGAGCATGGCCGCCGCGGCGCGCCGACCTGGACGCTGATCCAGAAGATCATCGGCTATTTCAACATCATTTGGGACGACGCCGAGGATCTCGCCCGCCTCGCCGAAGCCTCGCATCCGAGGGTCAGGATCGACACCTCGGGCCTATCGCCCGCCGCGACCGAGCTGGCCAACCTTCTGGCCGAGAGCATCGAGAAGCTCGACGAGGCGGAACTGCGGCGCCTTAGCGCGTCGATACGAGCGGCGTTGGGTCGGCGCGGTCAGTAGGCAACGCCGGCGCTGCCCCCTCATCCGGCCGCTTCGCGGCCACCTTCTCCCCGTGGGGAGAAGAGACTGGCGCTGACGCCGGCAATCTCCTCTCCCCTTGGGGAGAGGTCAGCCGAGCGAAGCGGAGGCTGGGTGAGGGGGAGCGCGACGCTCGGGATGCCCGAACCCCTGCTACTGCACCGACCCGACCAGCACCGCCTGGCCGTCGCGGATCGAGACCCAACGGCCGGTGTTGTCGATCGCCTGGCGCTTGAGGTAGCGGTAGCCGGTCTCGTCCCAGGCTTTGACCTTGTCGGTCAGATTGTCGAGGATGTAGTCGCCCTTGTCGGTGCGCACCGTCAGCACCGAATGGCCTTCGCCGTCAGGCTTGCGCACCACGGTAATCAGGAGATCGGCGAGCGACATGCCCATGCGGTAGAGCTCGCGCCGCTTTTCCAGCACATAGTCCTCGCAGTCGCCGAAGCCGTTGTCGGGATAGGCCCAGACTTCGTCCTTGCCGTAATTGTCGAGGTCGCTCATCGGCTTGACGGCGGCGTTGATCTTGGCGGTGATGCTGACCAGCCTGCGCCAGAGCGCATCGGTCATCTTGGCCGGCTCGAGATTGGCCGGGCGGATGTTGCATTCGCTGGGCTGTGCCTTGCAGAAATCGTAGTGCCCGATCGGCTGCGACGTGAGGCCGCCCGTGACCATGGCGCCTGCCGCCCATGCCGGCATCGCCCAATGAGCCGAAATCGCCAGCCCTGCGACTGCACACAAACGCAGCGTCCGCGCCATCGATGAGGAAATCATTGTCCCCCGGGGTCCACCCTCGTTTATTAACGAAACGTTAAAGGGGATTTACAGTGCGTGTCAATTAGAGACAACGACTAGTTTGAAGGGATGGTTACCCGCGCGAGCCTGACAGCGGCAGTTGCGCAACAGGAGCACTTAAGCTGCCCGGGGCGGCTCAGCTTTTGGTGGCAGGGCAATCGGCATAGGGACGCCCACCGCGCGGTACGCGCAGGGCAAACGTGCGGTCGCTTTTCGCTCAGCTCTTGGCAGACCGGACCAGCTTGGGCTTCACAGCCACGCGGGTCTGGCGACGATAGCTGGAAATGAAGTCCACAATGCGCGGCACGATCTCCGACCGGAAGCGCGAACCGTTGAAGACGCCGTAGTGGCCGACCGCCGGCTGCATGTAGTGCGCCTGCCTGTCAGCCGGGATATTGACGCACAGGTCATGCGCGGCCTGGGTCTGGCCAAGGCCGGAAATGTCGTCGTTTTCGCCCTCGACAGTGAGCAGGGCGACATTGCGGATGACGCTCGGATCGACGGCCTCGCCGCGATGCTTCATCTCGCCCTTCGGCAAGGCATGCCGCACGAATACAGTGTCGACGGTCTGCAGGTAGAACTCGGCCGTCAGGTCCATCACCGCCAGATATTCGTCGTAGAAGTCGCGGTGCTTCTCGGCGCTGTCGCCGTCGTTCTTCACAAGGTGCATGAAGAAGTCCTTGTGGGCGATGATGTGGCGGTCGAGGTTCATGCTCATGAAGCCCGAGAGCTGCAGGAAGCCGGGATAGACCTCGCGGCCAAAGCCGGGCACCGGCCAGGGCGCTTGCATGATGACGTTGTCGCGGAACCAGCCGATGCCCTTTTCCTCGGCAAGCAGATTGACCGCGGTCGGGTTGCGCCGGGTATCGATCGGCCCACCCATCAACGTCATGGTCGACGGCACGAAGGGATCGCCGCGCTTTTCCATCAGCGCCACCGCGGCCAGCACCGGCACCGAAGGCTGACAGACCGCCATGACATGGGTGTCTGGGCCCAGCGCATGGAACATGTCGATGACATAGTCGATATAGTCGTCGAGATCGAAGCTGCCCTGCGACAGCGGCACCATGCGGGCATCGACCCAGTCGGTAATATGCACGTCGGCATGGGGCAGCATTGCTTCCACGGTGCCGCGCAGCAGCGTTGCGTAGTGGCCCGACATCGGCGCCACGATCAGAAGCTTCGGGTCGGGCTTGCGATCCGAGGGCAGCGAACGCTCGAAGCGGATGAGGTTGCAGAACGGCTTCGACCAGACGGTCTTTTCAGTCACCTCTACGCTCTTCCAGTCGACCACCGTCTTCGTCAGGTCGAATTGCGGCTTGCCGTAGCGGCGCGTCGTGCGCTCGAAGAGTTCGGCGGCGGCCGCGACCGAGCGGCCGAGCGGCGTATGCGAAACCGGATTGAGCGGGTTGGAATAGAAGAACCGCACCGCATCTGCGTAGAGGCGGGCGGGCTGCAGCGCCGCATGGTTAAATTCGTAGAGTTGGTAGAACATCAAGAACCTCGCTGCTGCCTGATCACCGAAGGGACGACGAGCAGCGCCGAGCCTTGAATGTCTCGCAGTGAAGTTAACAAGATATTGTTGCGACGCAATACGTCAACTGCCGTGACGAATGCTGCTTTGGTCTAAGCTGTTGAAAACCGGCACCCAGCGCCGGAGCCGGCTTACTGTGCCGTGCCGCGATATGAAGGAAATGTGTCCGGCCCTCTTGCCGGACACCGAATGCACTAGACGCGCGCCATACACACCGAGGTGTGGCCCGAACCGATGAAGCCGAGCTGGTTGGCGGCGCCGCGGGAGAGGTCAAGCATGCGGCCCCGGACGAACGGGCCGCGGTCGTTGATGCGCACGACGACGCTGCGTCCGTTGTTCTTGTTGGTGACCTTGAGCTTGGTGCCGAACGGCAGGCTGCGGTGGGCGGCAGTCAGTGCGGCGGGGTTCATGCGCTCGCCGGAAGCGGTTCTCGAATGCAGCGCATACCAGGAGGCGCGACCGCATTGCGCGGCGGCTGAGGAGGCGGAAGAGGCGCCAGCCGTCAGGCCAGCCGCGATCGTTGCCGCGACAAGCGCGGCGCGGTTGGTTTTCTTCATCTTTTAGGGGTGGGCTCCGTTTATAGACAACCCGCCGTAGGTGCCGAATGAGGCGGGAAATGCGGCGGCGATCTGGCAGTTCCGTGGCAAATGCACACGTTTGGAGTCGCCGCGAAACAGTTTGTCATGACATTTCCGGCGCGCGCCGGCGTATTCTTTGTGAAGATCGCAGCGGTTTGCGGGAAGTGTTGAGTGGGTCGGCGGTCATTGCCCCAAGTAGAAGAGGGGGTGACTGCTTCGCTTCCTTTTGCTGTTTTATTGCGCGCGCATTCCGGTGGAGGATCGACTTTCCGGGGGGATCTCGCAGATGCGATTGATCAGGATTTTGCTGGCGCTGATCGTGACGACGATCGGCGTGTTGTGGTCGCTGCAGGGCCTTGGGCTGGTCCAGGGCAGCTTCATGACCGGCCAGAGAGAGTGGCTCTATATCGGGCTCATCACCATGCTGGTCGGCCTGCTCGGCCTCCGCTGGGCGAGCCGCTCACGCGGTTGAAGGAGGGCACCACCTTCTCCCACAAGGGGAGAAGGGGTGCCGTTCTGTCCGCCCTCAAGCAGCCTTTGCCGCCGGCTTGGCTGTCTTGACGCGGGTCACGCTGCGGCGTCCGTCGACGCTGACCGGCACATCGCCGTCGACGGTTGCGCGGCGCACGATCCGGTGCTGGTCGCCATAGTCGTTCACCGCATAATGCTGGGTGGCCCTGTTGTCCCAGATCGCCACGTCGCCGGCCCGCCAGCGCCAGCGCACGGTGTTTTCAGGCGTCGTCACATAGCTTTGGAACAGCTCGTAGAGTTTTGCCGAGTCGCTCTTCGACAGGCCGACGAAGCGCTGGACGAAGTTGCCCAAGAGCAGCGAACGCTCCCCGGTTTCCGGATGCACGCGCACGACAGGATGCTCGGTCTCGTAGACGGTCGAGGTGAAGACCTCCTCGAAATGCTTCCTTTCCTCGGCGGTGGCGCGAGGACGCACGGCGGCGTAGTCGTAGGCGTTGCTGTGGATGGCCCAGAGATTGTCCGCCAACAGCTTGAGCGGCGCGGGCAGGCTTTCGTAGGCGGCATGGGTGTTGGACCAGATGGTGTCGCCGCCGGCCGCGGGGATGACGACGCCGCGAAGCACGGAGAATTTCGGATAGGCGTCGACGAAGGTCACGTCCGTGTGCCACTGGTCGGCGCGGCCGCCGCCGCGGCTGGAATCCAGGTTGAGGATCGAAGCGGTGCCTGCCACCGGCCCTTGCGTCGGATGCGGCACGAGATCGCCCAGCCGCCGCGCGAACAGCTCGTGCTCGGAATCGTCGAGATGCTCCTGGTCACGGAAGAAGACGACCTTGTGCTTCAACAGAAGCCGGTTGATCGCTGCTATGGCGGCGTCCGGCAGGCTTCCGCCAAGGCGGATGCCCCTGATTTCCGCCCCCACACGGGCGGTCAGCGGAATGACATCGGTCGCCGGAATGATCTCGTCGACAAGGACTGGGTTGCTCATGGGACACTCCTGGTTGCTCGTTGGGGAAAAGGCGCTCTGTCTCTTTGTTCTCACGCAATTCCGGACGGAAGACCGTGTCGCACTTTTCCTGGAATTGCTTTGCGGGGCCGATCACTGCGACCAGTACTGCCAGGCCCAGTAGAAACTCTCGTCGCGCGGCGGCAGGCGGCCGCGCTCTGCGTTGAGCTGGACCGGCGCCGGCGATCTGGGCGCGTCTTCCCGTGATTGTCTGTCCTCGTCAGAAAGACGCAGAAGCCAGTGGCCGAGATGGGCGAAAAGCACTGCGGTGGAATGCGTCATCGTCGTTCTCCTTGGCTCAGATCATTCCCGCCCCGCCCACGGAACCAGCGCCCGCTCGACCCGGCGGATGACGAATTCCAGCGCAAACGCGATCGTCGCGATCACCAGGATGCCCATCACCACGACATCGGTGACCAGGAACTGCGCCGCCGACTGGATCATGAAGCCGAGCCCGCGCGTCGCCGCGACCAGCTCGGCCGCGACAAGCGTCGACCAGCCGGCGCCGAGCGCGATGCGCAGGCCGGTGAGGATCGAGGGCAGCGCGCTAGGCAGCACGACATGGCGGATGACCTGCCCGCGCGTGGCGCCCAGCGAACGCGCGGCATCGATGCGCTCGCGCGGGACGCCGCGCACGCCGGCGGCGGTCGACAGCGCCACCGGCGCCAGCATGGCGATTGCGATCACCAGGATCTTCGACGGCTCGCCGATGCCGAACCAGATGACGACCAGCGGCAGATAGGCGAGCGGCGGGATGGGGCGCAGGAATTCGAGCAGCGGATCGAACACGCCGCGCCCGACCCTGCTGATGCCGATGGCGAGCCCGACCGGGACGCCGACGGCGATCGCCACGATGAGTGCCGCGAACACCCGCCACAGGCTCGCTCCAATGTGCTGAAGCAGCGTCGCGTCGACGAAACCGTCGCGGGCCACCACGACGAACTTCGCCCACACCGCTGCGGGCGAGGGGAGGAAGACCGGCGAGACGAGCTGCAGGTGGGCCGACACTGTCCAGGCGGCCAGCAGGACGAGGATGGTGAGGGCGCTGATCAGCCGTGCGGAGACTCCCGGCCGCTTTGGCCGCGGCCTCGACCACGGCACCGAGAACCGGTCGGCCTCGCCGGCTTTTGCGCCCGGACGTTCGGTGTAGGCGCCGACGCTCATGCCGTCTCTCCTTCAAAGATCGCCTCGGTCAGCTCCGCGCGGGCTGCGGCAAAAGCCGGATCCGCCTTGATCGCGCGGATGGCTTCGCCAGCGGCATAGCGGCGGCCGAAATGGGTCTCGAAGGTCCGCACCACATGCCCCGGTCCCGGCGCCAGCACGACAATCTCGGTGGCAAGCACCAGTGCTTCCTCGATCCCATGCGTGACCATCAGCACGCCGGCGCGGCTCGCGGCCCAGAGATCGAGCAGCGTCGTCTGCATGCGTTCGCGCGTCAGCGCATCCAGCGCGCCGAGCGGCTCGTCGAGCAGCAGGAAGTCCGGCTCGGCGGCGAGCGCCCGCGCCAGGCCAACGCGCTGACGCATGCCGCCGGAAAGTTCCCAGATGCGCTTGTCGCCGGCGCCGTCGAGCTTGACCAGCTTGAGCAACTGGTCGGCGCGCCGCGCGCGCTCTTTCGGGCGCACGCCGCGCAGCCGCAGCGCGAAGGCGACGTTTTCGTGCGCCGTCAGCCAGGGGAAGAGCGCGTCGTTCTGGAAGACGACGGCACGGTCTGGTCCGGGCGCGGCGATCGGCCGGCCGTCGATCGCGGCATGGCCGCGCGCGGGCTGCACCAGGCCTGCGGCGACATTGAGCAGCGAAGTCTTGCCGCAGCCGGAGCGGCCGACCAGCACGACGAAGTCGCCCTTGCCGATGTCGAGCGACACGCGTTCGACCGCCGGCGCCGGCTGGCCGTCATAATGGACGGTGACCTTGTCGAGCGTCAGATGCGGCATTGGGCTCAAGCCTCCGCTGAATGGTCCCGAATGAGGGGTGCTTGTCCCGACCCCGCTCCTTGCAAGCGGTTCCGGGACAGGCAGGCGCAGCCAGGGAAGAAGGGCCGCGCGAACGCTCCATGCATCAGTTCGAGGCGGCCGCCTCGCTGGCATATTTGGTGGTCACGTATTTCGAATAGTCGGGCAGCACCGCGTCGATCTTGCCCTGCTCCTTGAGGAAGGCCGACGCCGCTGCGATCGCCTTGACCGTGCCGCCGCCGAGGAACTTGTCCGAGGCCTGCTGGTCGAGCGACGGGAAGACATAGCCCTTGAGCAGATCCGGCACCTCATCCAGCTTGGCGCCGGTGAGCTTGGCGATCTTGCCGGCTTCGGGCGAGGACACCGACCAGGCCTCGGGCTTGGCCAGGAACCGCGCATAGGCTTCGCCCGTCACCTTGACGAAATCGCGCACCGCTTCCGGGTGCTTCTCGGCGAAGTCGGTGCGCACGATCCAGGCGTCGAAAGTCGGCGCGCCCCAGGCCGCAACCTGCGCCGAATCGAGCACCACCTTGCCGCTGGTCTTGATCTGGCCGAGCGCCGGATCCCAGACATAGGCCGCGTCGATGTCGCCGCGCGCAAAGGCGGCGGCGATTTCCGGCGGCCTGAGGTTGAGGATCTCAACCGACTTCGGATCGACGCCTTCATGCTTCAGCGCCGCAAGCAGGCTGTAGTGCGTGGTCGACACGAAAGGCACCGCCACCTTCTTTCCGGCGAGGTCGGCGACCTTCCCGATGCCGGCGCCGTTGCGAGCGACCAGCGCCTCCGACGGGCCGATCAGGCCGACCACGAAGATGGTCTGGATCGGCAACTCGCGGCTGGCCGCCGCGGCCAGCGGGCTCGAGCCGACATAACCGATATCGACCGAGCCGGAGGCGATCGCCGCGATGACATCGGCTCCGGAATCGAACTTGCGCCAGTCGATCGCGGCCTTGGTCGCTTTCTCATAGGCGCCGTCGGCCTGCGGCACTTTCGAAGGCTCGACCACCGTTTGGTAGCCAATGGTGATCTTGAGGTCTTCCGCCGCGGCCGGGCCGAGCAGGGCTGCACCTGCGAGGGCCGCCGACGACAGAAGCAGGATGCGGCGTGAAATGATCGACATGAAAGGCTCCATTCAAAGGAGAAAACCGGATTGCCATTCTATCGTCTGTTAATTCTATCGGGTTTGTAGAGTTAAATCCTTCCATCTCGACTGGCTTTGATGGAAAAAAGTCGCCCGGTATTGGTTGCGCGGGCGCAAAAGGACGGTCGCGGGTGCGTGGCTTGGGTGGCCGGAGCGCCACCTTCGGAGATTGGCGGAGCCGTCCCTCCTGTCGTCATTCCAGGGCGGAGCAAGGAGCGAAGCGACGCGCGCAGAACCCTAGAATCCATTTCGTGACCTGGAAGCGATGCGGCGGTGCAGAACCCGGTATTGGGTCAGGAGTTGTCGATGTCACATCCTCCTCGAAGCACCGCAAGCAAACGAAAATCCTCCCGTCACCTTTCCCGGGTAAATCCGTGCCCCAGATAGCGGCGGAATTGAAACGGGATTCCGTGTGTGGCTGGTTTAGTATAGTAACCTTATCAACATTAGGGAGAGAGAACGATGCGCGACCATCTGAATCGCATACCGCCAGTCGTTCGCGGCGCCGGCCTGACGGCCGCGACATCGGCTGCTGCATGGCAGCCGGCGCTGGTTGCCTAGGCTCGATCGCGGCTCTCCTCGACAGCCCCTGAATTTCAGCCATGGTTGGACGCGGCAACTCCATCATCATTGTCGGCGGCGGCGCCAGCGGCGTCGTGCTTGCCGCGCATCTGCTCAAATCGCCCAGTCCGGATCTGCGCGTCACACTGATCGAGAAGCGGCCGCATTTCGGCCAGGGCATGGCCTATTCGACGCTGCTTTCCGCCCATGTGCTGAACGTCAACGCGTCGGGCATGAGCGCCTATGCCGACGACCCAACCAATTTCGCGCGCTGGGTGCTGGAGCGCGGTTTCGCCAAACCGGACCAGGGCCCATTCTACGCGCCGCGCAGCCTCTATGCCCGGTATCTGCAGGATCTGCTCGACGATCTCGTGGAACGCGAGCGTGAAACGGGAAGGCTGCGGCTGATCCGCGAGGAGAGTCTGTCGATCTCGCCGACCCCGTCGGGCGTCGAGGTGGCCCTGGCCAACGGCACAAGCGTCGTCGGCCATCTCGCCGTGCTCGCCACCGGCCACGACGAGCAGCCGGGCGCCTTCCAGGGCCGCGCCATCCGCATGGGCTCGGAGGCCGACACCGCTCTCGACCCTGAGGCTCCGGTGCTGGTGCTCGGCACGGGCCTCAGCATGGTCGACGCTTTCCTGTCGCTGGAGCAGCGCGGCCATCGCGGCGAGATCGTTGCCGTGTCGCGGCGCGGCCTGCTGCCCTCGCCGCACCGCAAAGGCAACCCGATCAAGCTCGACGTCGCCGATATCCCGCTCGGCACCCAGCTTTCCTATTTCGTCGGCTGGTTCCGCAACCTGATCCGTGAGAACCAGAAGGCCGGCGGCGACTGGCGCGATGTCGTCGATGGGCTCAGACCCTTCAACCAGAAGATCTGGCAGAACTGGCCGTCCTCGGCCAAGCGCCGCTTCGTCGAGCACACCAAGGCGTGGTGGGACATCCATCGCCACCGCATGGCGCCGGAAGTGTATGAGCGTGTCACCGAAGCGGTCCGCTCGGGCCGCATCCGCCTCGTCGCCGGGCGGGTCGTGGACATCGAGCCAAACGATGGCCTCACCGTCACGATCCAGCCGCGCGGCACGCAGGCGCTGGAGACGCTCGATGTCGCGCGCATCTATGACTGCATGGGCATCGCCCGCGACATCTCGAAGACGTCGAACGGCGTTGTGCGCTCGCTGGTCGAGCGCGGCCTGGCGCGGCCGGACCCGCTCCGCCTCGGCCTCGACGTCACCGCGAAGTGCGAGCTGATCGCGGCCGACGGCACGGTGTCGTCAAAACTCCTCGCCGTCGGCCCGCTGACGCGCGGCACCTTCTTCGAGATCGACGCCATCCCGGATATCCGGGTGCAATGCGCGAAGCTCAGCGAGCAGTTGCTGGGGTGAGGCGTTCGCTGTGAAGTGAGACCTCGAGACGCCGGAGGGACAGCACCCCCCTCTGCCCTGCCGGGCATCTCCCCCGCAAGGGGGGAGATTGGCAGCTCAGGCGCCGGCTCTCCCTTTCAACGTTGGCGATTGGCGAAAGCCGAGGTGACATCCAATCTCCCCCCTTGCGGGGGAGATGGCCGGCAGGCCAGAGGGGGGTGGGCGGGAACTCGACGTTGGAGTGCTCGATCCAGAACCACCCGTCCCCCCAACGCCCGTGAAATTCCATTCCCCCACTCGCCGCCGGATTGGCACGATCTATCTTCTTTTCAGACGTAAAGGGCTGGAAAAGACGGCTCGTGCGGGATCCGTGAACCGGAACGGAGTCCGGCATCATGCGCTGAACCGGGAAGACTGGTCCTACGTCGATTTCATGGAGGGTCCGAGATGAGCGTGCACAGAAAAGCGGCGCCGGACGGCGCGGAAAGCAATTTGTCACGGCTGCGTCCGCCTTACGCCTCGGTGCTCGACCTGATCGGCCAGACACCGATCGTCGAGCTGACCAAATTCGACACCGGCAAATGCCGGCTGTTCATCAAGCTCGAAAGCCAGAATCCCGGCGGCTCGATCAAGGACCGCATCGCGCTGTCGATGATCGCGGCGGCCGAGAAGGCGGGCAGGCTGAAGCGCGGCGGCACCATCGTCGAGGCGACCGCCGGCAACACCGGCCTCGGCCTCGCCCAGGTCGGCATCCCCAAGGGTTATCGCATCATCCTCGTCGTGCCCGACAAGATGTCGCGCGAGAAGATCCAGCATCTGCGCGCGCTCGGCGCCGAGGTGCGCATGACCCGCTCCGATGTCGGCAAGGGCCATCCCGAATATTACCAGGACATGGCCGAGAAGATCGCCGCCGAAATCCCGGGCGCCTTCTATGCCAACCAGTTCGCCAACCCGGCCAACCCGCTGGCGCATGAGACCACCACAGGCCCGGAAATCTTTTCGCAGCTTAACGGCGATGTCGATGCGGTGGTGGTCGGCGTCGGTTCCGGCGGCACCCTAACCGGTGTCGGCCGCTTCTTCGCGAAAGCCTCGCCGAAGACCGAGATGGTGCTTGCCGATCCGGTCGGCTCGGTGCTGGCGCCGCTGATCAAGACCGGCAAGATGGAAGAGGCTGGAAGCTGGACCGTAGAGGGCATCGGCGAGGATTTCGTCCCGCCCAATGCCGACCTCTCGCTGGTGAAGAAGGCCTATTCCATCACCGACAAGCAGAGCATGCTGGCGGTGCGCGATCTCTTGTCGAAGGAAGGCATCCTCGCCGGCTCGTCCTCCGGCACGCTCCTGTCGGCCGCGCTGCGCTACTGCCGCGAGCAGACATCGCCCAAACGCGTCGTCACCCTGGTCTGCGACAGCGGCAACAAATATCTGTCCAAGGTTTTCGACGATTTCTGGCTGGCCGAGCAGGGCCTCGCCGAGCGCGAGCAGCATGGCGACCTGCGCGATCTCGTCATGCGCACCTACCGCACCGGCGACACGGTTTGGGTCGGCCCGGACGAAAACCTGCTCAACGCTTATGGCCGCATGCGCCGTTCCGATGTCTCCCAGCTGCCGGTGCTCGACGACGGCAAGCTGGTGGGCATTGTCGACGAGAGCGATATCCTGGCCAAGGTCGAAGGCCCCTACGAAGGCCGCTGGGACCGCTTCAACGCACCGGTGCGCACGGCCATGACCTCGACCTTGCACACGCTGCAGGCCAGCCAGACGCTGGATGCGCTGCTGCCCGTCTTCGACCGCAACGAGGTCGCCATCGTCTTCGATGGCGACGAGTTCATCGGCCTGATAACCCGCATCGACCTGATCAACCATCTGAGGCGCCGCGCAAAATGACCACACCCGGCAGAAACCGCCTGGCCTTCTCCACCCGCACAGTCCATGGCGGCCAGAGCCACGACCCGACGACCGGCGCGGTGATGGTGCCGATCTACGCCACCTCCACCTACGGCCAGCAGTCGCCCGGCGTGCACAAGGGTTTTGAATATGCCCGCAGCCAGAACCCGACGCGCTTTGCCTTCGAGCGCGCCGTGGCCGACCTCGAAAGCGGCACGAAGGCCTTCGCCTTCGCCTCCGGCCTGGCGGCGATCGCCACGGTGCTGGAGCTGTTCGACGCCGGCGCCCATGTGGTCGCCACCGACGACATTTATGGCGGCACCTTCCGACTGATGGAGCGGGTGCGCAAGCGCTCGGCGCGTCTCCAGGTGAGCTTCGCCGACTTCACCGACCTAGCTGCGGTCGAAGCCGCGATCCGCCCCGAGACAAAGCTGCTCTGGGTCGAGACGCCGACCAATCCGCTGCTGCGCATCGTCGATCTCGAAGGCCTCGCCGCTCTGGCAAAGCGCAAAGGCTTGCTCACCGTCGCCGACAACACCTTCGCCAGCCCCTATCTGCAGCGGCCGCTGGAGCTCGGCATCGACGTCGTCGTGCATTCGACGACGAAATATTTGAACGGCCATTCCGACATGGTCGGCGGCGTGGCGGTCGTCGGCGACAACAAGGACCTCGCCGACCGGCTAAAATTCCTGCAGAACGCGATCGGCGCCATTTCCGGCCCGTTCGACAGTTTTCTGGCGCTGCGCGGTATAAAAACCCTGGCGCTGAGGATGGAGCGGCATTCCGCCAATGGGTTGAAGATCGCCCAGTGGCTGGAAGGGCGCAAGGATGTGCGTCGCATCATCTATCCGGGGCTGGCCAGCCACCCGCAGCATGAGATCGCCAAGCGCCAGATGCACGCCTTCGGCGGCATGATCTCGGTCGATCTCGACCGCGACCTGGCGGGGACAAAACGCTTCCTCGAGCGCACGCAGCTCTTCACGCTGGCCGAAAGCCTTGGCGGCGTCGAAAGCCTGATCGAGCACCCGGCGCTGATGACGCACGGCTCGATCCCCGCCGAAAAGCGCGCGGCAAACGGCATCTCCGATTCGCTGGTGCGGCTGTCGGCCGGCATCGAGGACGGCGATGATCTGATCGCGGATCTAGAGCAGGCGTTGGGGAGTTGAGGGTTTGGGGGCAGGCGTCGAGTTCCGTCGCACCCCCCTCTGCCCTGCCGGCCATCTCCGCCGCAAGGGGGGAGATTGGATGTCGCGACCGCTTTCGCCACTCATCGACGTTGCAGGAAGGGCGCCGCCGGCGGAGTTGCTAATCTCCCCCCTTGCGGGGGAGATGGCCGGCAGGGCAGAGGGGGGTGCTGTCCCGCCGACACTTGGGTATGTGTGCCATTGCACACCGCAATCCACATTCTAAACTGCCCCCACTTTACGATCTCCGGAGGCGTCATGCGCGTGATCGTGTTGGGCGGCGGCGTTGTCGGCGTCACCACTGCCTATCAGCTGCAGCAGGATGGGCACGAGGTCGTCATCCTCGAGCGCCAGCCTCAGGTCGCCGCCGAGACCAGCTGGGGCAATGCCGGCATGATTGCGCCCGGCCATTCCTTTGTCTGGTCCTCGCCCAAGGCGCCGATGATCCTGCTGAAATCGCTGGTGCTGAAGGACCAGGCGCTGCGCTTCAAGCTGTCGGCCGATCCCAGGCTCTACAGCTGGTCCTGGCTGTTCCTGATGGAATGCACGGCCGAAAAGGCCAGGCGCAACACGTTGCTCAAGCACCGCCTTGCCGCCTATTCGCAATCGGTCCTGCACGAGGTCATCGCCGGCGAGGCCATCGATTACGACCGCAACGATCGCGGCATCGTCTATTTCCACCGCAGCCAGCAGGCGCTCGACAAGGGCGTCGAGCATATGAAGCTGCTGGAATCCGATGGCCAGGAGATCAGGGTGCTCGACCGCGACGGCGTCGTCGCGCTCGATCCGTCGCTGGCCTCCGCAAAGGACAGGATCGCCGGCGGCATCTACTGCCCGACCGATGAAACCGGAGACCCGGCGAAGTTCACCAGGGCGCTTGCGGCAAAAGTCGCGGAGCGCGGCGGCGAAATCCGCACCGGCACGACCATCACCGGCATCGATACGTCCGGAGATGGCGTGACCCAGGTGCTGACCGACAAGGGCAGGTTCAAGGGCGATGCCTATGTGCTGGCGCTCGGCTCCTACAGCCCGCTGATCGCCAAGACGATCGGCATCAGCCTGCCGATCTACCCGATCAAGGGCTATTCGCTGACGATCCCGGTCGGCAACCGGCCTCACCCGCCGACCATCGCTTCGGTCGACGAGCACAATCTGGTCGCCATCTCGCGCTTCGGCGACCGCATCCGTGTCACCGCGACCGCCGAATTCGCCGGCTACGACACCAGCCACAAGCCGGCCGATTTCGCCTTCATGAAGGGCGTGACGCAGGAGCTTTATCCCGAGGGTGCCGACTATGACCGCGCCGAGATGTGGGCGGGCCTGAGGCCCATGACCCCGAACAACCTGCCGGAATTCGGACGGCGGCGCCTCAGCAACCTCTACCTCAATACCGGGCACGGCCATATCGGCTGGACCATGTCGCATGGCTCGGCCCGCATCACCGCCGACCTCATCGCCGGCCGCCGGCCGGCCATTTCCATGGATGGACTTTTGGACTGAACGCTGGGGTCCCCGACGGGATCCGAACAGGGATCGACAGGAAGAAAGGGAATGCCATGTCTGTCAAAGCAGCCCGCCTTCACTCTTCGGAACCGGTCGATCCCAAACCAGTCGATCCCAAGCCGGTCGATCCCAAGCCGGTCGATCTCGGTGTGCTGCCGTCAGAGCTCGACGGCGGGCTTGCCGCGCGCGCGGCGATCGGGCTTGCGATCCTCGCCACCGACCAGACGCTCGAGCATGAATTCCGCGCGCTGATCCGCATTCCGGGCGTGGCCTTCTACGAGGCCCGCCTCTTCAACGACAACGACATCACGCCCGACACGCTGCGCGCCATCGGCCCGCGCATCGCGCCGACCGTCGACCTCATCCTGCCCAGCATCCCGCTCGACGTCGTCGGCTTCGGCTGCACCTCGGCGACCATGACGCTCGGCGAGGAGGCCGTGTTCGCCGAGATCAGGAAGGCGCGGCCGGGCGTCGCCTGCACCACGCCGGTCACCGGCGCGCTTGCGGCCTTCAAGGCGCTCGGCGCCAAGGGCATCGGCCTGCTCACACCCTATGCGCCCGAGATCAATCAGGGCCTGGTCCGCTATTTCACAGGCCGCGGTCTCGACATCGCTGCCGTCGCCACCTTCGACCGGCGCGACGACCGCGAAGCTGCCCGGATCTCGCTCGCTTCGATCGAGGCGGCGGCCGAGCGCATGGCGGCGGTGCCTGGCGTGGACGCGATCTTCATCTCCTGCACCAGCCTGCGCGTTGCCGAGGCTGTGGCAGGACTGGAACGGCGCATCGGCATACCCGTCACCTCGTCCAATCACGCCATGGCCTGGCACTGCCTGCGCCTTGCCGGCATCGACGATGTCGTGCCGGCCGGCGGGAGGCTGTTTGCGCTGCCCGCCGACTGATCTGATTTGGGCGGCTCGAATATGCCGGCGTTAACGGAATCGGAAGGAGTTGTTTAACCGTTGGCTACTATGTCCCCCTCGGGCGGCATGACAGAGTGAGCAAGATGAGCGAGAGCCCCGAAAAGCGCAGCGAATGGCGCGCCATACTTTACGTCCAGGCCCGCGTCGCCATTCTGTTCGTTCCGATCGTCGTCAGCCTTCTCATCATCGGCGCGCTCGCCGGCAACGAACGCAAATCCGCTCCCGACGGCATCGACCGGACCGTCACCAGCTCGGTGAAATAGACGGTCTGTCGGCAGGCGCCGGCGCCGGTCAGCAAATTTCGGACAGCGTTGATCGGGCGCCGATGCCTTCGACGACGACATGGATGAGCGCCATGTCCAGCAGCTACACGCCTTGCTCGTTTCCGTGCTAGAGTTGCGGCCTCAAAATGCAGTCGCGAGCGAACTGCTTCTGGCACGATGAGCTCATCCATGTCGCGTTGCGGGGACGTCTACGAAAACCGGGTGACGGGTGAATATGCGGTGATCCTGCGCGGCACCGAAGATCGCGGCGATGGACCCGGCATCGCCCACCTGACGGCGCGACCGGGAGCCGCTGTCGTGGGCGAACATTTCCATCCCTTTTTGGTCGAAAAGTTTACCGTCCTCAGAGGCCGGCTCGATGCCCGCATCGCGGGCCAGGTCCTGTCGCTCGGACCCGGACAGTCCGCCACCGTGGAAGCCGGCGTCGCGCATGACTGGTGGAATGGCAGCAAGACGGAGGAAGCGCAAGTGCTAGTCGAGGTCCGACAGGCCAGCGGCGCCACGCATGTCGATCCGAACCGCTTCGAGCTTTTGATCGGCATGCTGTTCGGCCTGGCCAATGACGGTAGGGTCGATCGCAAGGGAAGGCCCTACCCTCTCCAGGCGGCCGTGATCGCCAAAGAGTTTGCTGATGTCATCGTATTCACGCAGCCGCCACCGGCCGTCCAGCGGATCGCTTTCGGTATCCTCGCGCCTGTTGGCCGCTGGCTCGGCTACCGGGCCATCATTCTCGCCTATTGCAAGCCGCATGCGCGCGTGACACCGGCTTCCGACGTGTTGGCGGCGGCAGGACTCGCGCCGGAAGAGAGCAATTCCAGGAAGAGTGCGTAGCGGCTTCCGCCCGCGCAAAAACAAAAATCCAAGGTTGCGGGCATCGAGAAATCCGGTCTCGGCGAGAACGCAAGGGCCGGCGGCATGCGTTCCGCAGCTGGGTCGGTTGATACGTCCGGTCAGACATCTCCTATGCGATCGGCCTTGCGCAGATCGGCGAGAGATATCACCAGCGTCATGGGATCAAGGGGCGAGGGATTGAACCCCAGCGCCGTGTAGAAACTTCGCGCTTGATCCGAGATCGCGTGGACCAGGATGCCGCGGATGCCGAGCGACCCTGCAGCATTCATTACCCTGCCTGCTGCATCCTGGACCAGCGCCCTGCCGAATCCTTGCCGCTGACAGGAAGTGTCGATTGCGAGACGAGCAAGAATGGCCACCGGAATCGGATCGGGCATGTTGCGCCAAGACCGACCCGGTACATGGCTGGCAATGACGCCGCCCGAAGCGAGCGCGTAGTAGGCGACAACCTTGGCGTCCTGGTAAGCGACGAAGGTGCGTGTCGCGCCACTGTCCTGGTTGGCGAGCGCTCGGCGTTTGACCCAGTCATCCGACGCCGGAACACCCGATGAAAAAGACGAAAGGTCGTGGCCACGATCCAGCGGTACCGGCGCCTGGAGCGTCACTTGGTTTCCCATGGCAGTGGCGCGTTCATCAGCTTGGACAGTCGCTCGTTCGACTTGGCCGGCGCATCGAGCAGAGCAAGGAATTCGGCATAGGCTTCCGGCGAAACCTTGATAAGCGTGCGCTCGAGCAGCGTGTCCTCAGCCATACGCCGGGCGGCATCGAGGATGAAATCCGTTCTGGTCTTGCCGAGCGTCCGCGCGGCTTCGTCGATCAAGCCGCGCTCCTCGGGCTTGATGCGCATGTTCAACGTGCTTCTCTTCGAAGAGTCTGGAGATTCGTGCTTCATTGTTCAAAAGTAGTAGCTTGTAATGACGTTGTCATTATAGTGAGAGCAGGTTTTGTTCACGCCTTGGCGAATGCAGACGTCATAAAAGGCTTTCTTGGAGCGGTATAGACAATAGTCTAGCGCAGCGCAAACCGCAAAAGTCGGTCAGTGCCTCTCATTTTTCTCATCAATCATCCTGCTCTGGCCTGTCTGCGCCATATATTAGGTATAGCTTGATTAATCGGTGCTATTATGGGTCATTCAATTATCCAAACTCTATTTCGGATATGACTGCAATAACAAAATGTTAACTGTTTGGATTAAGGTCCTAAAAATTGTTTCTTTATAGTTTGAGCAGGTCACCAACGGGCAATGAGGGAATCGTCCAATGCTCAAACTAATCAAGCGTTTCAAGAACGACGAATCCGGCGCGACGGCTATCGAGTACGGCCTGATCGCGGCGCTGATTGCGTTGGCAATCATGGTCGGAGCAACCCAGCTCGGCGGGGCTTTGAACTCCAAGTTCTCGCTGATCGCCGACTGCGTTAAGGACCCGAAGGCTTCTGGATGTCCACAGTAAGTTCCGCCCACGTGTTACAGCACGGGCTTTTGGGGCCGCCTTCGGGCGGCCTCTTTTTACGCCGCGCCGGGAACCCAGGGCGTCTCAAACAAATCTTGGAATCGGCCCGTTCTGCGGCGTGGTACGGTCGCCGAGGTCGATAAACACCTCATCGACATAGCACCAGCCCCAGCCTTCGGGCGGATCGTAGCCCTCGATGATTGGATGCTGGGTGGCGTGGAAATGCTTCGTGGCGTGGCGATTGGGCGAGTCGTCGCAGCAGCCGACATGGCCGCAGGTGCGGCAGAGCCTCAGATGCACCCACCAGGATCCGCTCTTCAGGCATTCCTCGCAGCCGAGCGCGCTCGGCTGCACGTCCTGGATGTCGTCCGTATGCCTGCATTCGTCCATTACGATCTCCTCGCCAATTCGGCGTGACTGGCGCGGCTGCCATTCTGCGCCAGATAGGCATGCAGCGCCGCCACCACCTGGGCGCCTTCGCCGACGGCGGCGGCGACGCGCTTGGTCGAGCCGCAACGCACGTCACCGATGGCGAACACGCCGCTGCGGCTGGTTTCCATCAAGCCGTGCCCCGGCGCCACGTCCGGTCCGGTACGGACGAAGCGCTTGGCGTCGAGCGCCACCTCGCAATTCGCCAGCCAGTCGGTATTCGGGTCGGCGCCGATGAACAGGAAGAGATGGCGGATGGGGCGCGTCGTAGCCACGCCGCTCGCGCGGTTACGCCAGCGCACCTCCTCCAGATTGCCGTCGTGGCCGTCGAGCGCCTCGATCTCGGTCTCGGGCAGCACTTCGATGTTCGGCTGCGCCTCGATACGCTCGACCAGATAGCGCGACATGGTGGCGTCGAGGCTGTCGCGGCGCGCGAGAAGCGTCACCTTGCGCACCTGGCTCGCCAGATAGACCGCCGCCTGCCCGGCTGAATTGCCGGCGCCGACCAGCGCCACCTCCTGGTTCCGGCAAAGCCGCGCCTCGATTGGCGAGGCCCAATAATGCACGGAGGTTCCCTCGAATTGAGCGAGATTGGCAATGTCGAGGCGGCGGTAGCGCGCGCCGCTGGCGATCACCACAGTGCGGGCGCGTACGGTCTCGCCGTCGCCGACGTCGAGCCGGTAGCCGGATATGTCGCCGGCGGCGCCCAGAAGCTTCGCCTCGTCCGGAATCACCATCTCGACGCCGAACTTTTGCGCCTGGTTGTAGGCGCGCGCCATCAGCGCCATGCCTGTAATGCCGGTCGGGAAGCCAAGATAGTTTTCGATGCGCGAGGACGCACCCGCCTGGCCGCCGAAGGCGCGGCAGTCGAGCACGATCGTGGACAGCCCCTCCGAACCGGCATAGACCGCGGCGGCCAGCCCCGCGGGTCCGGCGCCGACAATGGCCACGTCGTAGACTTTGCTGGCATCGACCGGCCGCAGCAGGCCGACGCAGCGGGCGAGGTCGTTTTCGCCCGGATTGTGCAGCAGCTTGCCGTCGGGACAGAGCACGATCGGCAGATGGTGCGGATCGACATGAAAACGCTCGATCAGTGTCTTGGCGCAAGGGTCGGTGTCGGAATCGAGCGCGCGGTGCGGCAGGCCGCTGCGGGTTAGAAAACCCTGCAGCCGCAGCACGTCGCCATTGCCGGGAGGGCCGATGACGATCGGCCCGCTGATGCCGCTCTCGAGCAGGCCGACGCGGCGCAGGATCAATGCCCGCATGATCCGCTCGCCAAGGTTCGCCTCTTGCACGATCAGGTCGCGCAGGCGTTGCGAGGGGATGACAATGGCTTCGACCGACCCGGTCGCCTCGGCATTGACCAGCGACGGGCGGTTCGACAGCTGCGCCAGCTCGCCGATGAAATTGCCGGGGCCATGGGTGATGATCGCCTCGCGCGGGCCAAACCCGGCCTGCGTGATGTCGACCTTGCCCGACAGGATGAGGATCAGCCCAGGCGAGATCGCACCGGCGGTGACGATATGCTCGCCGGCGGCATAGGGGCGCGCGTCACCGAAGCGGCGCATGCGCTCGATGTCCGCATCGGTCAGGACGGGGAACATCTGGTCGCGCCGGGCGGCGATGGTCGGACTGACGGAAGTGGCCATGCGGCGACCGTAGCGTTATGGTCGCTGGGTTTGAAGCGGTTTGTTCAGCGCCTGGCCGGAAGGGGAGGTTGGTCGCTATGCTTTCGCTATCCGAGCGACGTAGCCAGCTTGCGCAGCGCCCCTTGCGGATCATCGGTGATGGCGGAGCCATGCGAGACAAGGATTCGCTTGAGCGCCGGTTGTTCCGCCCATCGTCTGAACTGCATTGCGAGCGCCGCCTTGTCACCGACCATCGTCAGCTTGACCGGCAAGGGTACATGCGGCTCATCACCGGCAAATCCCATCATTCGCAATGCCCAGCCCGCAAAACCTGATGCATCGCGGATGTTGCCGACGACGTCATTGAGAATAAGCGTCGTGCCGTTTGGTCCGTCAACTTGCAGCGCCGCCTCGCGATCGCCGGTTCCGGGGACGGTCATGAGCTTGACGTCGGGATCGCCAAAGTCGCCGCGTGTTGCATCGACATGTACCGCCTTCTCGACTCTGTTGAGCGCGCCCGGCGGCGCAATTACCTGAAGGCCGGGATAGCGATTCTTCCATGGCTTTGCATCGAGCCGGTGATGATCGTTCGGGACGATCAGGAACGCCGGCTGGCCGAAGGCCTCGATAACGCGCATCTGTTCGTCATCAAGCGCGATGGCGCTGAAGATAACGAGCCGTTGGTCGCGCAATCGCACCGCAGTCATGCGCCGTTTCATGTTGCCGACTGGCATCGGTATGTCGCCCATCACCGTCAGAATATTGTCGTCGACAGGAGTGAGCCTGCCATGCGGCAGAACCTTCCATTCCTTGAATGGCTTGGGCATCACGGAATCCCGGATTAACCGACACGATAGGAACGGTTCAACTCGAGACGAGTTGCAGGGCACAAAAAAGCCCGGAAAATCCGGGCTTTTGCTCATCGCGGCAGATCGTCTGAAACGAGAATTTGGTGCCCAGAAGAGGACTCGAACCTCCACTCCTTGCGGAACACGGACCTGAACCGTGCGCGTCTACCAATTCCGCCATCTGGGCTGGTGGGCGCTCATGTAAGCGGGCAAGCGAAGCGTGTCAACGCGCTTTTTCGTCGACGTCGGCGCCGCCCCTCATCCCCCTGCCGGGCACTTCTCCCCGTATAGTGACGGGGAGAAGGGGCTGGCCGCAGCCTCTGCGCCTTTCCTGCAACCTCTGAGATTGGCGAAATCATCGGCGAAAGCGCCCCTCTCCCC
>LM655195.1:0-28354 GCA_000824825.2 Mesorhizobium sp. ORS 3324 | reverse complement strand
AGGCAGGTGAGGGGCAGCGCAAACGCTGGGTAGATAAGGGAGGGGGGACGAAACCTGCATGATCGCCAGAGCCAATTGTCCCAAGCGGCCGCGACAGCCGTCAGCCCTCCAGCACTTCCTTCTTCGCCACGGTGGAATCGGCGTTGAGCTTGTAGATCACCGGCACGCCGGTGCCGAGCTCGAGCTTGACGATCTCCTCGCCGCTCTTGCCGTCCAGCGCCATGATCAGCGCGCGCAGCGAATTGCCGTGGGCGGCCACCAGCACCGTTTCGCCGCGCAGCACATGCGGCTGCACATCATGCAGGTAATAGGGCCACACACGCGCGCCGGTGTCCTTCAGGCTTTCGCCTCCGGGCGGCGCCACGTCGTAGGAGCGGCGCCAGATATGCACCTGGTCCTCGCCCCATTTCTTGCGCGCGTCATCCTTGTTGAGGCCGGACAGGTCGCCATAGTCGCGCTCGTTGAGCGCCTGGTCGCGGATGGTCTTGAGATCGCTCTGGCCGACCACGTCGAGGATGATCTGGCAGGTCTTCTGCGCCCGCTTCAGCGCCGAGGTGTAGGCGATGTCGAATTTCAGGCCGCGCGCCTTGAGCTTCTCGCCGGCGGCAAGGGCTTCCGCATTGCCCTGCTCGGTCAGACCCACGTCGCGCCAGCCGGTGAACAGGTTCTTCAGGTTCCATTCGCTCTGGCCGTGGCGCACGAGTACGAGAGTTCCCGACATGTTTGCTCCTCTAGGGTTTGAGCAATTCCGGGAAACTGTCCAGGCGTCCGGAATTGCACGAGAACGAAATACTTAAGAGCCGCCTCAGCTCAAGCCGAGCACGTCCCGCATGGAATAGAGCCCGGGCTTCTTCGCGCGGGCCCAAAGAGCCGCTTTTACAGCGCCGCGGGCAAAGATCGCACGGTCCTCGGCCTGGTGGGCGAGCGTGATGCGCTCGCCGGTGCCGGCCAGGATCACGCTGTGCTCGCCGACCACCGAGCCGCCGCGCAGCGTCGCGAAACCGATCGTGCCCGGCTTGCGCACGCCGGTGTGGCCGTCGCGCACCCGCACGCTGTTGTCGTTGAGCGCGATGTCCCTGCCCTTCGCCGCCGCCTCGCCAAGCAGCAGCGCCGTGCCGGACGGCGCGTCGACCTTGTGCCTGTGATGCATCTCCAGGATCTCGATGTCGAAATCCTGCGGGTCGAGGGCCCGCGCCGCCTGTTCCACCAGCACTGCCAGAAGGTTGACGCCGAGGCTCATGTTGCCGGATTTGACGATTGTGGCATGGCGCGCGGCGGCCGCGATCTTGGCGTCGTCATCGGCCGAGCAGCCGGTGGTGCCGATGACATGGACGATGCGCGCCTGCGCGGCATAGCCGGCGAATTCGACGCTTGCGGCGGGCGCCGTGAAATCGAGCACGCCGTCTGCCTTGGCGAAGGCCGGCAGCGGATCGTCGACGATCGGCACGTTGATGGTGCCGATGCCGGCAAGCTCGCCTGCATCCTTGCCGAGATAAGGCGAGCCCGGCCGTTCAACGGCGCCGGCTACTCTTGCGCCGGGGATCGTGTGGATGGCGCGGATCAGCGTCTGGCCCATCCGGCCAGCGGCGCCGACCACCACAAGGCCCATATCGCCCATATCGCTCATGCGCTTCTCCTGACGGTCTTCTTCGCGCGCTGCGGAGTTTGGATTGGCTTGGCGTCATCGACAAGCCCCAGCCCCTTCTTGCCCTGCACCCGGTGGAAGCGGGCATAGACGCTGTGCGGATCGGCCATCAGCGAGGCATGCGTGCCTTCCTCGACCAGCCGGCCTTCTTCCAGCACGATGATGTGGTCGGCATTGACCACGGTCGACAGCCGGTGCGCGATGACGATGGTGGTGCGCCCTTCCATGACATGGGTCAGCGCTTCCTGGACGCGCGCTTCCGCCTCGTTGTCGAGCGCCGAGGTCGCCTCGTCGAGCAGCAGGATCGGCGCCTGGCGCACGATGGCGCGGGCGATCGAGACGCGCTGGCGCTGGCCGCCCGACAAAGTCACGCCGTTCTCGCCGACCGGCGTGTCGTAGCCCTGCGGCTGTTGGCGAATGAACTCGTCGGCCGCCGCTTGGGCAGCCGCCAGCTCGATCTCGGCGTCGCTGGCCGAAAGCCGGCCGTAGCGGATGTTGTCGCGGATCGTGCCCTCGAACAAATAGGGCGCCTGCGAGACATAGGCGATCGAACCGCGCAGCGACTGCTTGGTTACTTTCGAAATGTCCTGGCCGTCGACCTCGATGCTGCCGCTGTCGACGTCGTAGAAGCGCTGCAGCAGCGCCACCAGCGTCGACTTGCCGGCGCCGGACGCGCCGACGATCGCCGTGACCTTGCCCGCGGCGGCGGTGAAGCTGAGGTTCCGCAGCACCGGCATGTCGGCGCTGTAGCCGAAGGTGACGTTGTCGAAGCGGACCTCGCCGCTGGTGATCTTGGCCTCGACCGCGCCGGGCGCGTCGCCTTGCTGCGGCTCGAGGTCGAGCAGCTCGTAGATCATGCGCGCATTGACCAGCGACCGCTCCATGCCGACCTGCATGCGTGCCAGGCGGCGCGCCGGGTCGTAGGCCAGGATCAGCGCGGTGATGAAGGAGAAGACCGCGCCCGGCGGCTGGCCGAGAACCAGCGCCTTATAGCCGGAATAGGCGATGACGCCGGTGACGGCGAGGCCGGCCAGCATGTCGGAAATCGGCGTCAGCCGCTCCGAGACGCGCGCGATCTTGTTGCCCCGCTGCTCGGCGCTCTCGGAGAGCTGGCCGATGCGGCGCGATAGCACCTCCTCCATGGTGAAGGCCTTGACGATGGCGATGCCTTGCGTCGCCTCCTGCATGGCGCCGATCAGCCGCGAATTGATCTGCACGGATTCGCGCGAGATGCGGCGCACGCGGCGCTGCAGATAGACGACGGCCCAGATCAGCGGCGGCCCGATCAGCAGCGAGGAGAGCGACAGGAGCGGGTCCTGATAGATCATGACGCCGATCAGGCCCGCCAGCGACACGCCGTCGCGCGCGATCGAGGTCAGCGTCATCGACAGGAGGTCGCGGATGCCGTTGATGTTTTCGTTGATCCGCGCCGCGAGCTGCCCGGATCGGGTGTCGGTGAAATAGCCGACGCCAAGCTTCATCAGGTGGTCGAAGATGCGGCGCTGGTAGCGCGCCACCAGATTATTGCCGATCTTGGACAGCGTCACCGCCTGGCCATAGGTGGCAAGCCCGCGCAGCACGAAGGAAGCCATGATGCCCGCGCAGATCAGGAAGATCAGATCGCCGCGCCGATCATAGAAGATCTGGTTGACGACGGGACTCATGATCCAGGCGGCGAAGGCTGTCGTTCCTGAAACGACCAGCGAGCAGGTGATCGCGACGACATAGGACCAGCGGTATTCCCGGCCGTTCTCGGTGATGATGCGGCGCAGGATCGCCAAGGTCTCGCCCGGCAGGGCCTTCGCTTGATGTGGAAGCGACTGGTTCAAATCGGGGTTTGTTCCGTGATATTTCGTTTGGCTTCGCAGCCGGGCTGCAACTTGGCACCCCTCTTAGCGCCCCGGCCGCTGCTTGCCTATGGCGAAACTTCGTCGCGGCATCGCGAAAGCGGCCCGGTTCCTCGACCCAGCAGGTTCGGCGTTTAGGCCAATTGTGCAGCTCGACGGCGGAAGCGGCCGCTCACCCCGCGGCCGCCACCTTCAGCCACAGCGCCTTTTCGCCAAGTGCCGAGACCAGGCCGGCATGCGCGGCGCGGTCGGCTTCGGTGAGGCGCGGCGGCAGGGCAATCGGTCTGGCGCCGATCGTGATGTCGATGTCGGCCACCTCGGCGCCATTCGCCTGCACCGCCACGGCGTCGAGGATCAGCGCCGCCTGCTTGCCGCCGATAAGCTCGATATAGACTTCGGCGAGCAATTCGGAGTCGAGAAGCGCGCCGTGCTTGGTGCGGCGGGTGTTGTCGATGCCGTAGCGCCGGCAGAGCGCGTCCAGCGAATTCGGGCCCATCGGATGCTTGCGGCGCGCCAGGGCCAGCGTGTCGACGATTGACCCTGGATCGATGGCCGGATGGCCGAGCCGGCTGTATTCGAGGTTGAGGAAGCCGATGTCGAAGGTGGCGTTGTGGGCGATCAGCTTGGCGCCGTCGGTGAAGGCCAGCCACTCCTCGACGACTTCGGCGAAGGTCGGCTTGCCGACCAGGTCTCCAGCGCTGATGCCGTGCACGGCCTGCGCCTCGGCGTGGATCGCGCGCCCTTGCGGGTTGATGAATTTGTGAAAGGTGCGGCCGGTCGGGAAGCGGTTGACCAGCTCGACGCCGCCGAGCTCGATGATGCGGTCGTCGCGCAAATCGAGGCCGGTGGTTTCGGTATCGAAGATGATCTCACGCATTCGAATCAGCCCGCTCCAAGAAGCAGAATCACAAACCGGAACAAAATGGCAATGGGGACTGCTGACAGGTGGCGTCAGGAAGCGTCCTTGCCGGACTTATCCCCGTCAATTCTTAGCCATTGTCAATTCGCTGACGATGGCTGCGACCGCCGCGCGGGCTGCATCGAATCCCTGGCCGGTGTCGACGATGAAATCGGCCTGACGGCGCTTTTCGGCGTCCGGCACCTGCCTGGCGAGGATGGAGGCGAATTTCTCCTGGCTCATGCCGGGGCGATCCAGCACGCGGGCGCGCTGGATCTCGGCCGGCGCAGTGACGACCACGACCTTGTCGACGCGGTTGCGGCCGCCGGTCTCGAACAGCAGCGGAATGTCGAGCACCGCGATCGGCGCGCCGGCGGCGCGATGCCTGGCCAGAAACGCATCGGCGTCGGCGCGCACGAGCGGATGGATGATCGCCTCCAGCTTTTCCAGCGCGGCGGGATCGCCCAATACTTTTTCGCCCAGTCTGGCGCGATCGACCACGCCCGCCTTTGTCGTGCCGGGGAATGCCGCTTCGACCAGGGGGGCGGCCTTGCCGGCATAGAGCCGATGCACGGTCTCGTCGGAATCATGCACCGGCACGCCGGCATCGGCGAACATCTTCGCCGTGGTCGACTTGCCCATGCCGATCGATCCGGTGAGGCCGAGCACGATCATGTCCCCGCCCTTTTCAATGCGCTTCGATGTCGGCGACGAGCATGCGCCGCAGTTCGGGCGTCACTTCCGGCCGCTTGCCGAACCAGCGCTCGAAGCCCGGAACGGCTTGGTGCAGCAGCATGCCGAGACCGTCGACAGTCTTGAGGCCGCGCGCCCTGGCTGCGGCAAGCAGCGGCGTCTCCAGAGGCACATAGACGATGTCGGTGACGATGGCGTGGCCGGGGAGACCGGCCGGATCGGCGGCGAGCGTTTCGTTGCCATGCATGCCGAGCGCGGTGGTGTTGACGAGCAGGCCGGCATCGGCAAGCAATTCGCCGACCGTGTCGGCGCCATGCGCGGAAACTCCGGTCCCGAACCGGTCGGCGAGCTCCTCGGCCCTCGCCAGCGTGCGGTTGACGATACGGATGTCCTTGATGCTGCGCTCCTTCAGCGCGTGGATGACGGCGCGGGACGCACCGCCCGCGCCCAGCACCACGGCCGGGCCATTCGCGGCCCAGCCCGGCGCGTAGTCATCGAGATTGCCGGCAAAACCGAGGCCGTCGGTGTTGCCGCCCCACAGGACGCCATCTTCCAGCCAGAGGGTGTTGACCGCACCGATCGCTTCCGCCGCCGCGTCGCGGCGCTCGACCAGCGCGAATGCGGCTTCCTTGTGCGGGATGGTGACGTTGCCGCCGCGGTAGCCGTTGGCGCCAAGCGATTCCAGGAACGCGGCAAAATTTTCCGGCGCGACGTCGATCGCCTCATAGCTGCCGTCGATGCCGTATTTCGCCAGCCAGTGGCCATGGATCTTCGGCGAGCGCGAATGCGCGATCGGATGGCCGGTGACGAAAGCCTTTGTCTCAGCCATCGATGGCTCCCAAGGCACGCAGTTCCTTCAGCACCGGCAAGAGCGGCAGGCCGACGATGGTGAAATAGTCGCCTTCGATTTTTTCGAAGAGCTGGATGCCCTCGCCCTCGACCTGGTAGGCGCCGACGCTTGCCAAAGCCTTGGCGCCGATCCGCGCCAGGTGCCGGCCGATGAAGGCGGGATCGAGCTTGCGCATGGTGAGGCTGGCGACGCCGACATGGCGCCACAGCATCTCGCCGTTGCGGCAGAGCACGGCGGCGCTGTTCAGCTGATGGGTCTTGCCTGACAACGCCAGCAGATGGCGGCGTGCGCCTTCCATGTCGGCGGGTTTATGAAAAATCTCGTCGCCCAGCGACAGCGTCTGGTCGCAGCCGAGCACCAGCGCGCCCGGTCTGCGCTCGCTGACCTCGGTCGCCTTAGCCTCGGCGAGGATCGAGGCGACATCCTCGGGGGAGACACCGCTGTCCTGCAAGGGCGCCTCGAGCGCGCGCTCGTCGACGTCCGCCGGCACCGCCTCAATGTCGAGCCCGGCGTTGACGAGCATCGCCTTGCGAAACGGGCTGCCCGAAGCGAGGATGATTTTCTCGGCCATGATATTCGCCAACTAGCTCCTTTTGTTGGTCCGACCGGTTGGGCGTTTTGCCGGCGACCGAGATTCCATCGCTGGTCCGGTGGGCCAGCACAAACCTTGGAGATTAGCCGGAGCCCTCTCCCACGTCGTCATCCTAGGGCGAAGCAGGAGCGAAGCTCCGTCGCGAAGACCCTAGGTATCCATGCCGTTACCTCAGCCGAGGGGCGCAGCGGAGCAGAATTCTACACCGTTGCAATACTTCGACGTCACGGCATGGATCCTAGGGTCTACGCCGCGTCGCTTCGCTCCTTGCTCCGCCCTAGGATGACGAAGCGATGGGCGTCTCCGCCAATCTCCAAGGCATGCGATCCGTCGTGACTTTTCGATCTACCCGGCGGCGGTGGCAGGTCCACCTTCATCCGGCCAATCTCCGTTATCGCGTCTTTCCACGCAGGGCAACGATGGCCGCGGCCGTTTCCTCGATCGAGCGCCGGCTGACGTCGATCATCGGCCAGCCATGTTTCGTGCAGAGTTGGCGCGCATAGGCGAGCTCTTCGTTGATGGCGGCGCGGTCGATATAGTCGTTCGATACATAAGGGGCGGTGTTGCCGAGGATGCGGTTCTGGCGCACATGCGAGATGCGCTCGGCGGTGGCGACCAGGCCGACGATCAGCGGCGTCTTGGCGTTGATCAGGCTCTCCGGCAGCGGCACGCCGAGCACGATCGGGATGTTGGCGGTCTTGATGCCGCGATTGGCAAGATAGATGCTGGTCGGCGTCTTCGAGGTGCGCGAGATGCCGATCAGCACGATGTCGGCGTCGTCCATATTGGCCGGCAACTGGCCGTCGTCATGCTCCATGGTGAAGTTCAGCGCATCGATGCGGCGGAAATATTCGGCGTCGAGCACGTGCTGTGCGCCGACGCGCCGGCCGGCCGGCGTGCCGAGATAGGACTGGAAGACGCTGAGCACGGGTTCCAGCACCGAAACGCAAGGCAGACCCATGGCGGCGCAGCGTTCGTCGATGGCGCGCGCGAGCTTCTGGTCGACCACGGTATAAAGAATGATGCCCGGCTCCTCCTCAATATCCTCGAATACCTTGGCGACCTGCTTTTCCGTGCGGATCAGCGGATAGATGTGCTCGATGGCGCGCGCATCCTTGTATTGGGCGGACGCCGCGCGCCCGGCCGCCAGCAGCGTCTCGCCGGTCGCGTCGGAAATCAGATGCAGATGGAAGAAGCTTTGGGGTTTGTTCACAGGCGCGGTTCCAGGCTGTGGGCAGATGTGGACAAGGCTGGATGGAAAAGCCGATCCGGTCGGAGCGACTGTATCAAATGGCACCTTGTCCACAATTCGCCCCGCTGTAGGCTTTGTCGCGGCGCTGGGGACAAAACCGGGGATCAAGTTTTCTTGGCCGACATCATCCACAACGCTGAAATCGGAACCGGGAAGCCAAGCCACTGACTCCAATAGCGGAATCCGGATCGTCCCCAGATCCCTCCAATTTGCGAAAGAGGCTGCGCGACAATATGCTGACTGGCCTTTTCGAGCGGCAGGCGGGACAGGTCGCAACCACCACAACCAACAGACTCTTAGAATCAGAAGACTCTTCTAAAATAGATATTTGATTGTAAGGGCGCCTAAGGGACGGACGCTGAATGCCTGGGAAACGGATCATGCTGGACGTCCTCAAGGGCAAGGCCGTCTCTCCGCCGCCGCTCTGGATGATGCGTCAGGCAGGCCGCTATCTCCCGGAATACAGGGAGACGCGTAAGCGGGCCGGATCCTTCCTCGACCTCTGCTATGATCCCGACCTTGCCGTTGAAGTGACGCTGCAGCCCATCGAACGCTTCGGCTTCGATGCCTCGATCCTGTTCTCCGACATCCTCGTGGTGCCCAATGCGCTGGGACGCGAAGTCCGCTTCGAGGAAGGACACGGGCCGATCCTGAAGCCGATTTCGGCGGCCGAGATCCCGGCGCTGACGGGCGAAACGTTTCACGTGAATCTCGAGCCGGTGTACGAGACGGTCCGCCGGCTGCGCGCGAAACTGCCGGACGAAACGACATTGATCGGCTTCTGCGGCGCGCCCTGGACGGTGGCGACCTATATGATTGCCGGCCACGGCACGCCGGACCAGGGACCGGCACGGCTTTTCGCCTATCGCCAGCCGGAGGCCTTCGGCCGGCTTCTGAAGATATTGGCCGACCATTCGGCCGCCTATCTCATCCGTCAGATCGAGGCCGGCGCCGATGTGGTGCAGATTTTCGATTCCTGGTCGGGTGTTCTTGATGAAGCGTCTTTTGACGCGTTCTGCGTCGAGCCGCTGGCCGAGATCGTCCGGCAGGTGAAGGCCGCCCATCCCGATGTTCCGGTGATCGGTTTTCCGAAAGGTGCCGGCGAGCGCTATCGCGACTACAGGAAGAAGACCGGTATCACCGGCCTTGGCCTCGACTGGACCGTGCCGCTGTCCATGGCGAAGGAATTGCAGGGCGAAGGCGCCGTGCAGGGCAATCTCGATCCGCTGCGATTGGTTGCCGGCGGCAAGGCGCTGGCCGACGGCGTCGACGCCATCCTTCGACGCTTAAGCGACGGGCCGCTGATCTTCAATCTCGGCCATGGCATCACGCCGGAAACGCCTGTGGCGCATGTCGAGGCCATGGTGAAAATGGTGAGGAGCCATCGATGACCGGCACGAGCAATGACAACAGCATCGGCCAGGCGATGAAGCGCATGACGATCGGCATCGCCCTACTCGTCGTGCTGACGGCGCTGCTCTTCTTCGTGGCGCCCGACAGTTTCTATCCCTGGGCGAAGGCGATTCATGTGATTGCGGTCATTTCCTGGATGGCCGGCATGCTCTATCTGCCGCGGCTCTTCGTCTATCACGCCGATGCCGAGAAGGGTTCCGTGCAGTCCGAGACCTTCAAGGTGATGGAGCGCCGTCTGCTGCGCGCCATCATCAATCCGGCGATGACGGTGACCTGGGTTTTCGGGCTCTGGCTCGCCTGGAAGGGTTTTGGATTCCAGGGCGGCTGGCTGCACGCCAAGATCGCCGCAGTACTCCTGCTTTCGGCGCTGCACGGCTACCTCGCCGGCGCGGTGAGAAAATTCGCCGAGGACCGCAATGAAAAGCCCGTCAGGCACTGGCGGATCGTCAATGAAATCCCCACATTGCTGATGATCGTCATCGTCATCCTGGTGGTCGTGAAGCCGTTCTGACGCTTCCGCGGATCCAGCCAGAAGGCCCAGCAAAAGGCGGCTTGCTCTTTCAGGCGACCGACGATAAAAGACGGGTCTTCCTTCCCGTCACGCGCCGCCCTCTTTTCGCTTCGGCCGCGCTCGGCATTTGTCGCATACCAGCCGATTTTTTTCTCCCCAAAGCCTGCCCAGAGTCCATCTAATGCAAGAAATGAAACTCACCGAGTTCAAGAACAAAAAGCCGCCGGAGCTGATCGCTTTTGCCGAATCGCTCGAGGTGGAGAACGCCAGCGTCATGCGCAAGCAGGAGCTGATGTTCGCAATCCTGAAGAAGCTTGCCGCGCAGGACGTCGAGATCATCGGCGACGGCGTGGTCGAGGTTCTGCAGGACGGCTTTGGCTTCCTGCGCTCGGCCAATGCCAATTACCTGCCCGGTCCCGACGACATCTATATTTCGCCCTCGCAAATCAGGCGGTTTTCGCTGAAGACCGGCGACACGGTCGAAGGACCGATCCGCAGCCCGAAAGAGGGCGAGCGTTATTTCGCGCTGCTCAAGGTGAACTCGATCAATTTCGACGATCCGGAAAAGATCCGCCACAAGATCCACTTCGACAATCTGACGCCGCTCTATCCGACCTCGCGGCTGAAGATGGAGGTCGACAATCCGACCACCAAGGACATCTCGGCGCGCGTCATCGACTTGGTCGCGCCCATCGGCAAGGGGCAGCGCGCGTTGATCAACGCCCAGCCTCGCACCGGCAAGACGGTGCTTTTGCAGAACATCGCTCACTCGATCACCGCCAACCATCCGGAATGCTATCTGATCGTGCTTCTGATCGACGAGCGTCCGGAGGAAGTGACCGACATGCAGCGCTCCGTGAAGGGCGAGGTCGTCTCCTCGACCTTCGACGAACCGGCCGCCCGGCACGTCCAGGTCGCCGAAATGGTGATCGAGAAGGCCAAGCGTCTGGTCGAGCATGGCCGCGACGTCGTCATCCTGCTCGATTCGATCACGCGCCTCGGCCGCGCCTATAACACCGTCGTGCCGTCGTCCGGCAAGGTGCTGACCGGCGGTGTCGACGCCAACGCGCTGCAGCGCCCGAAGCGCTTCTTCGGCGCCGCGCGCAACATCGAGGAAGGCGGCTCGCTCACCATCATCGCGACCGCGCTGATCGACACCGGCAGCCGCATGGACGAGGTCATCTTCGAAGAATTCAAGGGCACCGGCAACTGCGAGATCCAGCTCGATCGCAAGGTGGCCGACAAGCGCATCTATCCGGCGATCGACATCCTCAAGTCGGGCACCCGCAAGGAAGACCTTTTGGTGCCCCGTTCGGACCTGCAGAAGATCTTCGTGTTGCGCCGCATTCTCGCGCCGATGGGAACGACCGACGCGATCGAGTTCCTCATCGACAAGCTCAAGCAGACCAAGACCAACGCCGATTTCTTCGATTCGATGAATACGTAGTCGGAGGGGCTGCCCCCTCCTCTTCGTCATCCCCGGGCTTGACCGGCTTGACCCGAGGATCCGTTCCGTGACGTTTGGTGAAGGCAACCGCGGTGCAGAACTTGCACCGCCATAGGATGACGAACTAGGTTCGCCGTAGCAGTTTCTCCAGCTCCGCCGGGTCCGTAACCGCCGGCAGGCACACTTGCCCGCTGCAGAACCAGGCGCCAGGCTTGTCCGTCGGCGGCAGCACGCCACCTGGCAAAAGCGGTCGATTCGCCTCCGTTCCGATCGGCACAATGACATCGACCCGGCGCGGGTCGGGATTTCGATTCGCCACCGGAACAAGAGTTGAAGCTTCCGGCTTGTCGACGAGGACGAGCTTCAGCGGCTCGAGCGCCAGCGCGCAGGCGTTGACGATGCCGGCCTGGCCATAGGCCTGCCGGGCCGCCCGGCCCATGGCGTGCTCGGCGGTCGTCGAGGCCTTTTCCCAGAGATCGGCATGGCCGGTGAGCGAGGAGAGCCGCACCAGCGCTTCGACGATCTGGCTCGTGGCCGATGGGATTGCCTCGTCTACATCGCCGCGGATGCGAATCGGAACATCGCCACTGTCGGACGCCGTCAGATAGTAGCCGGTGTTCTCGCTGTCCCGATGCCAACGGTCGAGCTCATTGATGAACTGCCGGGCGTGGTCCGAATAGGCTGGATCGCTGGTTGCCTCGAACAACGCCACCGCAGCATTGGCCATGGCAGCATAATCGCTCGACAGCGCCGGGAAGAGTTTCTTCTCGCCCAGCATGGAATGCGGCAGACGGCCGTCCTCGCCTGCGGTGACGATGTGGGCGAAGGCCTTTGCCGCGGCGCCGATCCAGTCGGGCCGCGCAAAGGAACGTCCGGCTTCCGCGAGCGCGGCGATCGTCAATCCATTCCAATCGGTAAGAGCCTTGCCGTCACGGCCGGGCCTGATGCGCTTTTCCCTGGCGGCCAGCAGTTGCGCCTTCAGCGGCGTGAGCCGGGCGTAATCGGCGATCCCCTGGCGCTGCTGCGCCTCGCCCTGGCGGATGATCGGCTTGCCCTCCCAGCCATGCGGAGCGGCAAGCTCGAAATGCTGGAAGAACGCGGCCGCATCGCTGCCGAGCGCGGCTTCGACCTCTTGCGTGCTCCAGGTGTAGAACAGCCCCTCCTCGCCTTCGCTGTCGGCGTCGAGACTGGCGGCAAAGGCACCGCCTCCGACCCGCATTTCGCGCAGCAGCCAGGCAATTGTCTCCTCGATTCGCCTCCGGAACAAATCATTGCCGGTCGCCGCATGCGCCCAGTTGCACATGCGGATGAGCTGGGCGTTGTCGTAAAGCATCTTCTCGAAATGCGGCACGAGCCATTCGGCGTCGGTCGAATAGCGGCTGAGGCCGCCGCCGACATGGTCATAGATGCCACCGGCGAGCATTCTTTCGAGGCTGAGCAGCACGGCGTCGCGATGCGCGCTGTCGCCGTCACGCAACCAGGAAAGCCACAAGGTTTGCATGAAGGGCGCATTGGGGAATTTCGGCGCGCCGCGCAGGCCGCCGGCATCGCGGTCGATCATGCTGCCGATGCGGTCGGCGAGGTCGGCAAGCGCGCCGCGGTCGAGCGCCGCCTTGCCTTGCCCGCCGGCCAGCTGCGATTCGACATGAGCGGTCAGCCCAGCAGCGCTTTCGGCGAGGCTTTGCTGCTTCTCCCGCCAGGCCTTGTCGACCGCTTCCAGCACTTGGACGAATCCTGGCCGGCCATAGCGCGGATCGCGCGGGAAATAGGTGCCGCCCCAGAAAGGCTTGCCTTCTGGTGTTAGGAACATCGTCAGCGGCCAGCCGCCCTGCTCGCCCATGGCCTGGAGCGCCGCCATATAGATCTGGTCGATGTCCGGGCGCTCCTCGCGATCGACCTTGATATTGACGAAGAGCCGGTTCATGACGGCGGCAACGGTGTCGTTCTCGAAGCTCTCGTGCGCCATGACATGGCACCAGTGGCAGGCGGCATAGCCGATGGAGAGAAGGATCGGCCGTTCGAACTCCTTCGCTTCGGCAAGTGCCGCCGGCGACCACGCCCGCCAATGCACGGGGTTTTCGCTGTGCTGCTGGAGGTAGGGGCTGACCTCTGCGGCAAGCATGTTTCGCGCGGGCAGGGTCACGGTGAACGGCTCGGCATGTTCGTTCATGGGCAAGTCAATTCCGGGAAAGCCCCGCAGCGGTGATTCCGTCCGGAATTGGTGGAAGAAAAATACCTAGGGCGGTTCGGCAGGTCCGGCAAATGATAACTTCGAAGGATTCGATCGTCGCGCTTTCGAGCGGCCGCCTGCCCGCCGGCATTGCGGTGATCCGAATCTCCGGCCCGAAGACTCGATTCGTGGTCGAAACGATTGCCGGCGGCAGCGTTAAGGTTCGATTCACCACATTGCGCAAGCTGACGGCGGCGGACGGTTCGGTCATAGACCATGGCCTTGTCGTGTTCTTCCCCGGCCCTGGCAGTTTCACCGGCGAGGATGTTGCCGAGTTCCATGTCCATGGCAGCCGGGCCGTGGCCGCGAAGATGCTGGAGACGATCACCGGCTTCGACGGTGTCAGGCACGCCGAACCCGGCGAATTCACCCGGCGCGCCTTTCTCAACGGCAAGCTCGATCTGGTCGAGACCGAGGCGCTGGCCGATCTTGTCAACGCCGAGACGGAAGCACAGCGCCGCTTCGCCGTTCGCAATGCGGAAGGTGCGCAAAGCGAACTGTATGCGAGCTGGCGCCGCCGGCTGATCCATGCGCGTGCGATGATCGAAGCAGAAATCGACTTTGCCGATGAAGAGGATGTGCCGGGTTCGGTCTCGGAGGCGATCTGGTCCGACGTGGCGGCGATGATCGACGAGATCGAGCGGCACATCCAGGGGTTCAAGGCCGCTGAGATCATCCGCGACGGCTTTGAGGTCGTCATCCTCGGCTCTCCGAACGCCGGCAAGTCCAGCCTGTTCAACGCGCTGGCGAAACGCGAGGCGGCGATCGTCACGGACGAGCCGGGAACCACCCGGGATCTGCTGGAAGTGGTGCTGGATCTCAACGGAATGCGGGTGCGCATCGTCGACACGGCGGGCCTGCGCGACAGCGTCGGCAAGGTGGAGACGATCGGCATCGAGAGGGCGCGTGCCAAGGCCGGCGGGGCCGACCTTGTCCTGCTGCTGGAGGACATGGTGGATCCGCAGCCGGTGGGCGCGGTCCCGACAGGCGTGCCGTTGCTAAGGATCGGGACGAAGGCCGATCTCAAGGACGCAAGCGAGGGCGCCTATGACTGGGTCATCTCGTCCAAGGACGGCACCGGACTTTCTGGGCTGCTCGAAGAAATCGGCCGCCGCACTGCTTTGGCGATCGGAGATGCGGGCGACGTCCTGCCTTCGAGGCTCCGGCATGTCGAGCTTCTGAAAGAGGCGAAGGAATTTCTCGTCGCGGCTCTGGCGGGACAAAGCCAGGAGCTACGGGCGGAGGAATTGCGATTGGCAACGGACCGGCTTGGGCGGATCGTCGGTGCAGTCGATGTCGAGGACATGCTCGACGTCATCTTCTCGCAGTTCTGCATCGGCAAGTGATTCACGTGAAACATGGGGCCGTGGCGCGGCGTGCGATGATTCACGTGAAACAGCGGCAGGCGGAATGCGTGTTTCACGTGAAACGAGTCATCCAGCGCGCCCTGATTGCCAGAGGCCGGCGCTGCCCCTCATTCCCCTGCCGGGACCTTCTCCCCGTAGAACGGGTGAGAAGGAGGCTGGCCGCGGCCCCCGCGTCTTTCTTGCAACGCAGGCGACCGCCGAAACCGCCGATGAGAGCCCCTCGAGGATGCCGGCAGGCAGGTGAGGGGCAGCGCCGACGTTCGAGAGGCGTAGCCGAAACCGCCGCGATCATTATGATACGCCAACCTCTCCTTGACACCGAACGTCGTCGGGGACATGTGTCAACCAATCTCTGAAACCGGATTCTTGAAATGACCGATCACTATGATGTGGTGGTGGTGGGCGGCGGCCATGCCGGATGCGAGGCGGCAAGCGCTGCCGCGCGCGCCGGCGCCAGGACCGCGCTGGTGACGCTGCGTTTCGACACGATCGGCGTCATGTCCTGCAACCCGGCCATTGGCGGCCTGGGCAAGGGTCATCTCGTGCGCGAGATCGACGCCATGGACGGATTGATGGGGCGCATCGCCGATGCGGCCGGCATCCAGTTCCGCCTGCTCAACCGCCGCAAAGGCCCGGCCGTGCGCGGACCGCGCACGCAGGCCGACCGCAAGCTCTATCGCCTGGCCATGCAGGCGGCGATCAGCGAGCAGGCCAATCTCGACGTGGTCGAGGGCGAAGTCCTGGATCTCGAGATCGAGGACGGGCGGGTTGCCGCCGTGCTGGTCTCCGGGGACAGGCGCCTGGCCTGCGGCGCGGCGGTGCTGACCACCGGCACCTTCCTGCGCGGACTGATCCATATAGGTGAGAAGAAGATCGTCGCCGGCCGGATGAACGAGCAGGCGAGCACGGGCTTGTCGGCAACGATGAGCCGCGCCGGTTTCAAGCTCGGGCGGCTCAAAACCGGGACGCCCCCTCGCCTCGACGGACGCACGATCGGCTGGGCTTCGCTGGAAAGTCAGGCGGCGGACGAACACCCGGTGCCGTTCTCGCTGATGACCGACCGGATCGCGAACCCGCAGATCAATTGCGGCATCACCCGCACCACACCGGCGACACATGAGTTGATTCGCCTCAATTTAAAGCGTTCAGCGATGTATTCCGGCTCGATCGAAGGCGTAGGTCCACGCTATTGCCCTTCGATCGAGGACAAGATCGTCAAATTCGGCGACCGCGAGGGCCATCAGATCTTCCTCGAGCCGGAAGGGCTCGACGACGATACCGTCTATCCGAACGGCATCTCGACCTCGCTGCCGGAAGAGGTGCAGCTCGACATCCTGAAGACGATCCCCGGGCTCGACAAGGCGACGATGCTGCAGCCGGGCTATGCCATCGAATATGACCATGTCGATCCACGCGAGCTCAAGACCACGCTGGAGACGAAGCGCGTGGCCGGCCTGTTCCTGGCAGGGCAGATCAATGGCACAACGGGTTACGAGGAGGCCGGCGCGCAAGGCCTGCTCGCCGGCATCAACGCCGCGCGCAAGGCGTCGGCGAGCGAGCCGGTCGTGCTCAGCCGCACCGAAGCCTATATCGGCGTGATGATCGACGACCTCACCAGCCGCGGCATCGCCGAGCCCTATCGCATGTTCACTTCGCGAGCGGAGTTCCGGCTTTCCTTGCGCGCCGATAACGCCGACGAGCGGCTCACCCCGCTCGCCGATCGGCTGGGGATTGCGTCCTCCGAGCGCATGCGGCGCTTCGGTGCGATCAGCAGGAAGCTCGATGATGCCCGTGCATTGGCGAGGTCGATCACCTTCACGCCGAATGAAGCCGCGCGGCAGGGGCTGGAGATCAACAAGGACGGCGTGCGGCGCTCGGCCTACGACCTGCTCGCATATCCGGGCGTTGACATGGCCTGGCTGACACGGATCGAGCCGCGCTTTGCCGAACTTGACCCCAATACGGCGGAGCGGCTTGAGACGGAGGCAAAATATTCCGTCTATCTCGAGCGCCAACAGGCCGACGTGGCGCAGATCAGGCACGAGGAGTCGCGGCTCATTCCCGAAACCATCGACTTCGCAAACGTCCCGGGCCTCTCCAATGAGTTGAAGCAAAAGATGAAGGAACGCCGGCCGCGCTCGATCGCCGACGCGCAGCGCATGGAAGGCATGACGCCGGCGGCGCTGGCAATCATCGTTGCGCACGTTCGCAATGCGGAGCTTGCCGCGCGCAGGTCTGTGGCGTGAGCGCCGACGCCTGGGAAGAGCTGCAGAAGGCAGCAGGTCCGGTTTCACGTGAAACATTCGAGCGCCTCCAGGCCTTCGAACAGCTCTTCTTGAAATGGAACCGCAGCATCAACCTGGCGGCGCCGTCGACGCTGGACGACGTCTGGCATCGCCATATCCTGGACAGCGCGCAGCTTGCGCGAATCAGTCCCGCCGCCAGGCGTTGGGTCGATCTCGGTTCGGGCGGCGGCTTTCCCGGATTGGTGCTCGGTTTCCTGCTTTCGGAGCGCCCTGGCGCTTCCATCGATCTGGTCGAAAGCAACCGCAAGAAAGCGTCGTTCCTGCAGTCGGTCATCGGCCAGTTCGGCCTGCCGGCTCGGGTCTTGGCGCGGCGTATCGATGACAGCTACGCCGTTGTTTCCGCGCCGGAAATCGTCACCGCACGGGCACTGGCAGCGCTGCCGAACCTGCTCGATTTATCCGCGCCTTGGCTGACCAAGGGTGCGCGCGCGCTTTTCCACAAAGGCCGGGATTACCGCGCCGAAGTGGAAGAAAGCACTCACCGCTGGGCCTTCGATCTGGTAGAACATCCAAGCATGACCGACCCTCACGGCGTCATCCTGGAAATCACCGACCTGCGCCCGGCGACCCCGCAATGAATTACTGGCATCGACCCATGAAAACTGGACCGCGTATCATCACTGTCGCCAACCAGAAGGGCGGCGTCGGCAAGACGACGACGGCCATCAATCTGGCCACAGCGCTGGCCGCGATCGGCGAGCGCGTGCTGATCGTCGACCTCGACCCGCAGGGCAACGCCAGCACCGGGCTGGGCATCGACCGCAAGGATCGCACCGTCTCCTCCTATGACGTGCTGACCGGCGAGCTGGATCTGGAAGCGGCCGCAATGCCGACCGCCGTGCCGGGGCTTTCGATCGTCCCTTCGACGCTCGACCTGCTCGGCATCGAGATGGAGATCGCCTCGGCGCCCGACCGTGTGCTCCGGCTGCGCAATGCGCTGCGCGCCGCCGCCGGGCGGACGGCGCCGTTCGGCTATGTGCTGATCGACTGCCCGCCCTCGCTCAATCTTTTGACCTTGAATTCAATGGCGGCAGCCGATTCGGTTCTGGTGCCGCTGCAATGCGAGTTCTTCGCGCTGGAAGGTCTCAGCCAGTTGCTCGAGACGGTCGATCAGGTGCGCGGCACGATCAATCCGGATCTCACCATCCAGGGCATCGTGCTCACCATGTTCGACGGCCGCAACAACCTCGCCAACCAAGTGGTGCAGGATGTGCGCGCCCATATGGGCGACAAGGTCTACGAGACCATCATCCCACGCAACGTGCGCGTTTCCGAAGCGCCGTCCTACGGCAAGCCGGCGATCCTTTACGATCTCAAATGCTCCGGCAGCCAGGCCTATCTGCAGCTCGCCTCCGAAGTGATCCGCCGCGAGCGCAAGCTGCGCGCCGCCTGAGTCCACGCTTCAGGCGATCATCCCATTAACGAATAGCCGATTCGATTCCGAAACGATCTGGACAGAATAATGAGTGAAGACCAATCAAGAAAAAGGCTGGGCCGCGGCCTCGCGGCGCTGATCGGCGAGATCGACCGTCCTGCGGCGCCGGAAAAGCCGAGCGCGGTGGCGGCGGACGGCAAGGTCCCGATCGAGTTCGTTAGCCCGAACCCGAAGAACCCGCGCCGGTATTTCGGCGACGCCGAGCTCACCGATCTTGCCCAATCGATCCGCGAGCATGGCGTGGTGCAGCCGGTGGTGGCGCGGCCCTCGCCGTCGCAGCCCGGCCGCTACGAGATCATCGCCGGCGAACGGCGCTGGCGGGCGGCGCAGCGCGCCGGCTTGACCGAAATCCCGCTCATCGTGCGCGACGTCAACGACCGCACGGCGCTGGAGCTGGCGATCATCGAGAACGTGCAGCGCGCCGACCTCAATCCGGTCGAGGAAGCGCAGGGCTATCAGCAGTTGATCGATGAGCATGGCTACACCCAGGCTGATCTCGGTCAGGTGATCGGCAAGAGCCGCAGCCATGTCGCCAACACGCTGAGGCTTTTGAAGCTGCCTAATGTCATCCGCGACATGCTGGTAGACGGCGATTTGTCGGCCGGCCATGCCCGCACGCTGGTGACGGCCGAGGATCCGGCAGGGCTCGCCAAGCGCATCGTCAAGGAAGGGCTTTCCGTGCGCCAGGCCGAGGCGCTGGCGCAGATGCCGGCCGGCCCGACGCCGGCCAAGGTCAAGTCCGCGCCGAGCACGCCGGAGAAAGATCCCGACACATTGGCGCTGGAGAAGCTGATGACCGACACGATCGGCATGATCGTGACCATCGAGCATAAGAGCAGAGGTGGCACGCTGCGGGTCAACTATCGCACGCTGGACCAGCTCGACGAGCTCTGCCGGCGGTTGAAGGATGAGCGGTAGCTGGTTGAGGCGCAACGACATTTAGCCGGCTTACTGAAGTTTTGCCGGAAGAATAGTGTACGTCTGATATATTGGTGATAGCTCAGGGCCGGCCACGACGCTGGCCCTTTTCGTCGGCGCTGGCGATTGGCGAAAGCGGCGGCCAATCTCCCCACTTGTGGGGGAGATCAGCTGTCGCCGTGGCCTTCGCTAGTCGCCGAAGTCGTTACCGCTGCCCCAGCCTCGCGCTCTCCACCGCGATGCCGAGCAGCGCCTGGCGGGCCAGCGCTTCCGACAAATCCGGCCGTTTGCGCGTCTGCAGCACCGCGCCCTGCAGGCGGTTCAATGCGCGGCCGAGCGCCTCGCTGTTCCAGCGCTCGAGCGTCTTTTCCACCAGCTTGCGGCGCGAGAAGAAGACCGGCGGGCGGGCGCCGGCGACGACCGAGGCGGCGTTGCGGCCGCCGGATTCCATCTGGCCGCGCATCACCTGGATCGCCTGCAGCTGCCGCATCGCCGAGGACAGCACCAGGAAAGGATGGCCGCCCGACTGGCAGTGACGGGTGAAGGCAACGTCGAAATCGCCGACCTTGCCGTCAAGCACGGCGTCGACTGCGTCGTCGAAGGAGGCGCCGGAGACGTCGCCGGACAGCGCGTTGACGTCCTCGACGCCGATCTCCTTCTTACCATGGGCATAGAGCACCAGCTTCTCGATCTCGCCCCGGGAGGCCAGCCGGTCGCCGCCGAGATTGCGGCGCAGCGCCTGCCGGGCGTCGAGCGTCATCGACATGCCGGCCTTGCGCAGTTCGTCGTCGATCACCGAGTCGAGGTCGCGGGCCTCGTCGGCATAGCAGGGCAAGGCGATGGCGTTGCCGGCGGCCTCGACGATGGCCCGCAAGCCTGTGCCCTTCTTCAGGTCGCCGGCTTCGATGAGGACGATCGCATCCCGCGCCGGCTCGGTCGTCAGCGCCCTGATGTCGTCGGCCAGCGCCTTCTGGCCGCTGGCGTTGCGCACCCAAAGCAGCCGCCGGTCGGAAAACATCGGCACGGTGCGCGCCTCGTCGAGCAGCCGGCCCTCGTCGCGGTCGACCTCTGCGCCGTCGAGCTTGACCACCGAGAACGGGTCGTCGAGCGGCAGGCCGGTCCTGGTGGCGAAGGTCTTCGCCCGCTCGGCGACGAGGCCGCGATCGGGACCGTAAAGCAGGACGATGGCCATGGCCGGATCCGGCTTCGCGAGCCACGAATCGACCTCGTATCCTTTCTTCTGTGCCATGCGGGGTGAGTTAGCATGAGGTGGGGTGAGGGAACTAGAGGTTCGGCAAGTTAGGTACTGCGCCGCACTGTTTACACATGCGACGATTATCTTGCTTCACACCGGGGCTACGCTTCAAAGGTCAGGGTAACCGATGGCGAAACGATGGCGCCGCCCCTCATCCCCCTGCCGGGACCTTCTCCCCGCATAGTGACGGGGAGAAGGGGCTGGCCGCCGCCTCGGCACTTTTCTTGCAACGCTGGAAGTTGGCGAAATTGCCGACGAGAGCGCCCCTCTCCCCGTCACTATACGGGCACTATACGGGGAGAGGATGCCGGCAGGCAGGTGAGGGGCGGCGCCGACGCCGCCAACTGGCCGATTTCATACGGCGGGCATTTTTACCGCCTCTTGCGCCCAAACCATTACAACCATTCGCCAAATTGCGCGGCGCGCGGAAACATCGACAAGAAATTTCGCCGCCATATCTGCATCTTGTCGCCCATGTGCCGCATCGGCTCCACGAGGCCGATGACCGGGAGGAGCCGCCATCTCGCCCGATGAAATGGCGGCGCGGATGTGCAAATATCGCACCGGCAACATTGGAGGACGAAGGTCATGGCCGATGCTGGAATGTTGCGCTTTCATGTGCCCGAGCCGGAGGTTCGGCCCGGCGGCACGCCCGACTTCTCGAATGTGACCATTCCCAAGGCGGGCTCGGTGCCGCGGCCGGAGATCGATGTCGATCCGCGCACCATCCGCGACATGGCTTTCTCGATCATCCGGGTGCTCAACCGCGCCGGCGAGGCCGTCGGGCCCTGGGCCGGGCTGCTCACCGACGAGGAGCTGCTCGAAGGCCTGCGCCACATGATGACGCTGAGGACTTTCGACGCGCGCATGCAGATGGCGCAGCGCCAGGGCAAGACCTCCTTCTACATGCAGCATCTCGGCGAAGAGGCGGTGAGCTGCGCCTTCCGCAAGGCGCTGCAGCCAGGCGACATGAATTTCCCGACCTATCGACAGGCAGGCCTGCTAATCGCCGACGGCTATCCGATGGTCAAGATGATGAACCAGATCTATTCCAACGAGGCCGACCCGCTGAAGGGCCGGCAGCTGCCGATCATGTACTCGTCGAAGGAGCACGGCTTCTTCTCGATCTCCGGCAATCTGGCGACGCAGTACATCCAGGCGGTCGGCTGGGCGATGGCCTCGGCGATCTCGAAGGATTCGCGCATCGCGGCGGCCTGGATCGGCGACGGCTCGACGGCGGAATCCGATTTCCATGCCGCGCTGGTCTTCGCCTCCACCTACAAGGCGCCGGTCGTGCTCAATGTCGTCAATAATCAATGGGCGATCTCGACCTTTCAGGGCATCGCGCGCGGCGGCTCCGGCACCTTTGCGGCGCGTGGGCTGGGCTTCGGCATCCCGTCGCTGCGCGTCGACGGCAACGACTATCTCGCCGTCCATGCGGTGGCCAAATGGGCGATCGAGCGGGCGCGCCGCAATCTCGGGCCGACGCTGGTCGAATATGTCACCTACCGCGTCGGCGCGCATTCGAGCTCGGACGATCCGTCGGCCTACCGGCCGAAGGCGGAATCGGACGCCTGGCCGCTCGGCGATCCGATCATCCGGCTGAAGAACCATCTCATCCACAAGGGCGTCTGGTCGGAACAGCGCCATACGCAGGCGGAAGCCGAGATCCTCGAAACAGTGATCGCGGCGCAGAAGGAAGCCGAAAGCCACGGCACGCTGCATGCCGGCGGCAAGCCGTCGACGCGCGACATGTTCGAGGGCGTCTATGCCGAGATGCCGCCGCATCTCAGGCGTCAGCGCCAGCAGGCGGGGGTCTGACCATGCCGAGACGCACCATGATCGAGGCGATCCGCGACGCCATGGACGTGTCGATGGCGCGCGACGAGCGCGTCATCGTCTATGGCGAGGATGTCGGCTTCTTCGGCGGCGTGTTCCGCTGCACGCAAGGCCTGCAGGCCAAATACGGCAAGAACCGCTGCTTCGACGCGCCGATCAGCGAATCCGGCATCGTCGGCTCGGCGATCGGCATGGCCGCCTATGGGCTCAGGCCCTGCGTCGAGGTGCAGTTCGCCGACTATGTCTATCCCGCCTACGACCAGATCGTCTCGGAGGCGGCGCGGCTGCGCTACCGCTCCAACAATGATTTCACCTGCCCGATCGTGGTCAGGATGCCGACCGGCGGCGGCATCTTCGGCGGCCAGACGCACAGCCAGAGCCCGGAAGCGCTGTTCACGCATGTCTCCGGCCTGAAGACGGTGGTGCCGTCCAATCCGCATGACGCCAAGGGGCTGCTCATCGCGGCGATCGAGGATCCGGATCCGGTGATCTTCCTCGAGCCGAAGCGGCTCTACAACGGACCGTTCGACGGCCATCACGACAAGCCGGTGACGCCCTGGTCGAAGCACGCCCTCGGCGAGGTGGCGGACGGCCATTACACGATCCCGCTCGGTAAGGCGGCGATCCGCCGGCCGGGCTCGGCGGTCACCGTGCTCGCCTACGGCACCATGGTCTATGTCGCCGAGGCGGCTGCCGCGGAAACCGGCATCGATGCCGAGATCATCGACCTCAGGACGCTGCTGCCGCTCGACCTCGACGCGATCGTCGCCTCGGTGAAGAAGACCGGGCGCTGTGTCGTCGTCCATGAGGCGACGCTGACCTCAGGCTTCGGCGCCGAACTCACCGCGCTGGTGCAGGAGAACTGCTTCTATCATCTGGAAGCCCCGGTGGCGCGGGTCGCCGGCTGGGACACGCCCTATCCGCATGCGCAGGAGTGGGACTATTTCCCCGGCCCCGCACGCGTCGGGCGTGCGCTCGTCGAGACCATGGAGGCCTGAGGGAGGCGGCACGATGGGCGAATATGTGATCAAGCTTCCCGATGTCGGCGAAGGCGTCGCCGAGGCCGAGCTTGTCGAATGGCACGTCAAGATCGGCGACCTGGTGCGCGAGGATACGGTGCTGGCGGCCGTCATGACCGACAAGGCGACGGTCGAGATTCCGTCGCCGGTCGATGGCGAGATCCTGTGGCTCGGCGCCGAGATCGGCGACACGGTGGCGATCGGCTCGCCGATCGTGCGGCTGAAGGTGGCCGGCGAAGGCAATATCAAGGCGGGTGCGAATTCGCCGGAGGCGGCGCCGACCCCCACCCCTGGCCCCTCCCCACAAGGGGGAGGGGAAAGCGCTTCGACCGCCAAGGCCGATGCCAAGCCGGTTATGGGTCCATCCAAAAAGGCTTCCTCGGGGAAAGTTGAGCCGACGGTGGCCACAGCGTCCCCCTCCCCCTTGTGGGGAGGGGCCAGGGGTGCGGGTACTGCGCCGACCACCGGCGCGCCGCGTCCAGAGGGCGAAAGACCGCTGGCCTCGCCCGCGGTGCGCCTGCGCGCCAAGGAAGCAGGCATCGATCTTCGCCAGGTTCCGGGCAGCGGCCCGGCCGGGCGCATCAGCCATGAGGATATCGACGCCTTCCTGGCGCGCGGGCCGCAGCTTGTCCGCGCGACAGTGCTCGCCCGCAAGGACGGCGTCGAGGACATCAAGGTCGTCGGCCTGCGGCGCAAGATCGCCGAGAAGATGGCGCTCGCCAAGTCGCGTATCCCGCACATCACCTATGTCGAGGAGATCGATGTCACGACGCTGGAAGAGCTGCGCGCCACGCTTAACAAGGAGAAGCGTGCCGATCGCCCGAAACTAACACTGCTGCCGTTCCTGATGCGCGCGATGGTCAAGGCGATCGCCGACCAGCCCAATCTCAACGCGCTGTTCGACGACGAGGCCGGTGTCATCCACCAGCATGAAGGCATCCATATCGGCATCGCCGCGCAGACGCCCACCGGTCTCGTGGTGCCGGTGGTCAAGCATGCCGAAGCGCGCGACATCTGGGACAGTGCCGCCGAGATCAACCGACTGGCCGATGCGGCCAAGTCCGGCACGGCGACGCGCGACGAGCTTTCCGGCTCGACCATCACCATCACTTCGCTGGGCGCCATGGGCGGCGTGGCGACGACGCCGGTCATCAACTATCCGGAAGTGGCGATCGTCGGCGTCAACAAGATCATGGTGCGGCCGGTTTGGGACGGCGCACAGTTCATCCCGCGCAAGATGATGAACCTGTCGTCCAGCTTCGACCATCGCGTCATCGACGGCTGGGACGCCGCCGTCTTCGTCCAGCGCATCAAGACGCTGCTCGAGACGCCGGCGCTGATCTTTGTGGATTGAGGGGATGAGGTTGGTCTCCAAAGCTCCCCCTCACCCGGATTGCCAACCGAATTGCGAAAGGCAATTCGGGGCAATCCGACCTCTCCCCGAGGGGAGAGGAGGACGCAAAGGCCGGCGCCAACCTCTTCTCCCCCGCGGGGAGAAGGTGGCCGCGAAGCGGCCGGATGAGGGGGCCCTCGCCGCAAAAAGGATGCAGCTGTCATGAAAGAAATCTCCTGCAAGCTGCTCGTCATCGGCGCCGGGCCGGGCGGCTATGTCTGCGCCATCCGCGCCGGCCAGCTCGGCGTCGACACCGTCATCGTCGAGTTCAGCAAGCCGGGCGGCACCTGCCTCAATGTCGGCTGCATCCCGTCCAAGGCGCTCATCCATGCGGCGGAGGAGTTCGACAAGATCGCGCATATGGCCGGCGGCAAGAACCCGCTCGGCATCGAGGTCGGCGCGCCAGTGATCGATCTGGCGCGGACGGTCACCTGGAAGGACGGGATCGTTAGCCGGCTGAACATGGGCGTCGCCGGGCTGCTGAAGAAGGCCAAGGTCAAGACCGTCCAAGGCTGGGCGACGTTCCGCGATGGCAAGACCGTCGAGGTCGAGACCGAGACCGGAAGCCAGGTCATCCGCGCCGAGGCGGTGGTGATCGCCACCGGCTCGGCGCCGGCCGAATTGCCGTTCCTGCCCTTCGGCGGTCCGGTCATCTCGTCCACCGAGGCGCTGGCGCTGAGCGAGGTGCCGGAGAAGCTCGCGGTCGTCGGCGGCGGCTATATCGGGCTCGAGCTTGGCATGGCCTTCGCCAAGATGGGCGCCAAGGTGACCGTGGTCGAAGCCTTGCCGCGCATCCTGACGCAGTATGATGCGGAACTCACTCGACCGGTGCTCAAGCGGCTCGGCGAGCTCGGCGTCGAGGTGATGCCAGGGGCCAAGGCCAAGGGGCTGTCGACCAAGGGCGACGCGCTGCTGGTCGACACGGCTGAGGGCAAGAACGCCAAGGTCGCCGCCGACAGGATCCTGGTCACGGTCGGCCGCAAGCCGCTCATCGAGGGCTGGGGACTGGAGCAGATCGACCTCGACATGGCCGGCAGGTTCATCCGCATCGACGACCAGTGCCGCACATCAATGCGCGGCATCTACGCCATCGGCGACGTCACCGGCGAACCGATGCTGGCGCATCGCGCAATGGCGCAAGGCGAGATGGTGGCCGAGATCATCGCCGGTCACAAACGAAGCTGGGACAAGCGCGCGATTCCGGCGATCTGCTTCACCGATCCGGAGCTCGTCACCGCGGGTCTCACGCCGGAAGAGGCAAAGGCGCTCGCCGGCGAGATCAAGATCGGCCAGTTTCCGTTCGCCGCAAATGGCCGCGCGATGACCAAACAGGGCGAGGACGGTTTCGTCCGTGTCGTGGCCCGCGCCGACAACCACCTGGTGCTCGGCATCCAGGCGGTCGGCCAGGGCGTGTCGGAGCTGTCGGCGGCGTTCGGCCTTGCGCTCGAAATGGGCGCGCGGCTGGAGGACATTGCCGGGACGATCCATGCGCACCCGACACAGGGCGAGGGTTTCCAGGAGGCGGCGCTGAAGGCGCTGGGGCATGCGTTGCATGTTTGAGCGAGCTCCCCCTTCTCCCACAAGGGGAGAAGGGAAGATCGCGCTGCTCAACTCGCCAGCCGGCTCACCATCTCGTGCTGCGCATAGGCGCGGCCGAAGCGATTGGCAAGGAAGGCATCGAGGGCAATGTCTTCCTGCTTGATGAAGCCCTTCGCCGGCAGCGTGCCGTCGGCCAGCATGTCGAGCACGGCGCAGATACCGGAAGCGGTGGTGATCTGGATGGCGCTGCGCACGACCGAGCCGACGCGGTGCGAGTAGATCTTGTTGGCATAGGTCTCCTGCAGCAGGCGGCCGTTCCTGCGCCCCGAGACGGTGACGAAGACGATGACTACGTCCTGCAGCGTCGCCGGCAGCGCGCTCTCGAAAATGTCCTTCAGCACGTCGCGGCGGTGGCGCAGCCCCAGGTCGTTGAGCAGCGCCTTCATGATCGCTGCATGGCCGGGATAGCGGATGGTGCGGTAGTTCAGCGTGCGCACCTTGCCCTTCAGCGTCTCGGCCAAGGTGCCGAGCCCGCCGGAGGTGTTGAAGGCCTCGTAGGTGACGCCGTCGAGCGAGAACTCCTCACGCTCCTCCAGCGGCGGTACCTCGACCAACTCGCCCTCGACGATCGCCTCGCAGGGCTCGCAATATTCGTTGATGACGCCGTCGGTGCTCCAGGTGAGGTTGTAGTTCAGCGCGTTCGACGGATATTGCGGCAGCGCGCCGACGCGCATGCGCACGCTTTCCAGCGTGTCGAAGCGGCTGGCGAGGTCGTTGGCGACGATCGAGATGAAGCCCGGCGCCAGGCCGCATTGCGGAATGAAGGCGCCCCTGGCCTCACGCGCCAGCTCCTTCACGCGGCGGGTCGAGACGACATCCTCGGTGAGGTCGAGATAATGCACGCCGGTCGCAGCCGCCGCCTCTGCGATGCGCGTGGTGAGGTGGAAGGGCGCCGCGCTCAGCACGGCGAACTTGCCGGCAAGGACTTTTTCCAGTGCGCCGGGCGCGGCGATGTCCAGCCCCCTTGTCTCGACGCCGGCCGGCAATTCGGCCGTTGCAAGCTGGGCCGCGGAGCGGTCGACGAGCGTGACGTGATAGTCGCCCGTGGCGCTGAGCATTTCGGCGATGGTCGAGCCGATCTTGCCGGCGCCGACGACAACGATGTTCTTCATGGTCAATACCCCTGCCAATTTACCAGTTGGCGGGAATCATCGCAGCTTGCCTGTCGAAAGGAAGCGTAGAATCTGGCAAAGTGAAACACGACTTTAAGCGATTTGCCGAAAGGTTTCGTCGAAATGCTCACGGAAGCCGAACAGGCCCTGCTCTCCCTGCTGCGCACCAACGCGCGCGCCTCGACCGCGGAGCTGGCGAGAAAGCTCGGCGTGTCGCGCACCACGGTGCAAAGCCGCATCGAGCGGCTGGAGCAGCGCGGCATCATCACCGGCTATGGGGTCAGGCTGTCGCCCGACTATGAGCAGGGTCTGGTGAAGGCGCATGTGCTGCTCACCGTCACGCCGAAGCTCGCCGACAAGGTGGTGCGCAGCCTGGAGGCGATGCCGCCGGTGCGGACGGTGCATTCGGTAAGCGGCAATTTCGACATGATCGTCATCGTCGACGCGCCATCGATCCGTGACCTCGACACGCTGCTCGACCAGATCGGGGCGATGGACGGCGTGGAACGGACGTCGTCGTCGATCATCCTGTCGACACGGGTGGATCGGTAGCGGGTGCTCCCGCTCCTTGGAGATGTCGGCGGGACAGCGCCCCCCCTCTGTCCTGCCGGACATCTCCCCCTCAAGGGGGGAGATTGGATGTGACCCGGGTTTTCGCCAATCGCCAACGTTGCAGGAAGGGCGAGGCGACGAAGCTGTCGATCTCCCCCCTTGAGGGCATAAGCGCTAAGAT
>LM655194.1:429631-566360 GCA_000824825.2 Mesorhizobium sp. ORS 3324 | reverse complement strand
GGCGTTGCAACGGTGCAGAATTCCTGCTCCGTTGCACACTTCGATCAAGGTAACGGCATGGATCCCGGGGTCTCCGCGACGGAGCTTCGCTCCTGCTTCGCCCTGGGATGACGAGGTTGGAAAGGATTCAGCCAATCCCCGGCGCTTGCGCTGATTTCACGGAAACGAAGAGTGAAATCCTGCCCGTCGTGAGGACGAATCTAAACAAGCAGTATTTGGTGCACCGCAGGGCGCCAATACCCATCGGCGAGCACGGCGTGGAGCGCGTCGGCGTTGGGGCCGAGCGGCCTGTCTTCCCTCAGCGTCGGCACATGGGCGCGGACGGCCGCGTGGATCGCGCCGGTGGCCGGCGCCAGCGTGAGCCCTTCGCGCAGGTCGACCGCCTGCGCCGCCGCCATCAGTTCCAAGGCGATAAGGCGCCGCCACAGGGCGATCATCTGGGCGCATTTCGCGATGGCAAGCGGGGTCTGCGTCGCATGATCCTCGACGCCCTCGGATACGGCCAGGAAGTCGAGCATCACCGGATTGGCCTTGTGACGGATGCCCGCTAGCATTGCCGTCACCGTCTTCTGCAATGGCACGAAGCCGGCGGAAGCGCCGCCGACGGGCGAGAGGTATTTGGGCAGCCCGTTGCGGCCCGATCCGGTGAGCTGGATGAAGCGGGCGGCAGAGGCTGCCGCACACTGCGCAATCGCCAGGCCGAGCGTCTCGAATGCCAATGCCAGCGACGCCGTGTGGAAGTTGCCGGTCGACAGCACCAGCGCATCGTCGGCCAGCACCAGCGGATTGTCGGCGGCGGCGTTGAGCTCGATCTCGACGGCGTGCCGTGCATGGTCGATCGCCTGGATCAGCGCGCCATGGATCGAGGGCATGCAGCGGATCGAGAGCGGATCCTGAATCGTGGTCGGCGCCGGCTCCTGGTCGCGGGCAAGCAGGTCGCGCAGTGCCTTGGCCGCCACCTGTTGGCAGGCTGCGGGCCGTGCCTGATGCAGGCGCGGGTCGAGGATGGTGCGGTTGGCGCCAAGCGCTTCCATGGTCAGCGCACCGGCCTGCTGCTGCTGTTCCAGCGCCGACAGCGCATCGACGAGCGCCAGCGCGCCGGCGCCGGTGGAGACGGCAGAGGCGTTGATCAGCGACAGGCCGTCCTTGGGCGCCAGGTTGACGGGCGCGAGGCGCGCCATCATCAGCGCCTTGGCCGAGGGCATGCGCCGGCCCTGATAGTCGGCATCGGCTTCGCCGATCAGCGTGTGGGCGATCGCCGTCATCAGCACGAGGTCGCCGGCACCGATCGAGCCGAGCGAGGGCATGACCGGATGGACGCCGGCGTTGAGCAGATTGACGAGCGCGGTGAAGACATGCGGCGAGAGACCGGAGCCGCCGGCCGCGAGCATGGCGATACGGGCAAACATGGCGGCGCGCACCTTCTCGATGGGCAACGCATCGCCGACCGCGGCGCCGCGTCCATCGAGAAGCTGGCGCTGGAACGCGCCGGCATCGCCTTCGACCGCCGTGCCGAGATTGGCGCCGAGGCCAGTGTTCAGCCCGTAAATCTGCTGGCCGCCCGCGGCGGCCTCGTCGAGGACCTTGCGCGCCTTGCCCAGTTTCTCGATGACGGCAGGCGTGACCTCGACCTTGCCGGCATTGCGCGCGACGGCGGCCACATCCTCGGTGCTGACGCCGGCGCCGGTGAGGACGAGCGGGCTCATGCGAAGCGCAGCCTCTGGCCGATGCCGTGGCTCGCGGCCTTTGCCAGCATGGCCTTGCCGAGCGCGATGTCGGAGAGCGACAGGCCGCGATGCCAGAGCAGGATCGTCTCGCCGTCGCTTTGCCGACCCGCCTTGAGGCCGGCGGCGATCTGGCCGAGCTCGGCATGCAATGTCGCCTCGCTCAGCCGCCCGGTCTCGACATGGGCGCGCAGCGAGCCGAACTTGCCGGTCCGGCATTGGCCCCAGTCGTCGACGACGATCTTCTGCATGATATCGGTGAGCGACAGTTCCACCGCGCTCATCGTGCCGTAAGGCACCACCAGCGCACCACGCTTGATCCATTCGGTCTTGAGCAATGGCTGGGGCTCCGGCAGCCGCGAGGCCTCGACGACGATGTCGGCGCCTTCGACGCAGCTTTTCCAATCGGCTGCGGCCATGACCGGCTTGCCGAGATCGGCGGCAAGTCTTGCCGTGAAGGCGTCGCGGCTTTCCGGGCGGCGCGAATGGACGCGGATCTCGTCGAAGTCGAAGAGATGGTCGAGCAGGCGCACGTTCCAGTAAGCAGTGCCGCGGGCGCCGATATGGCCGAGCACCTTCGATGACTTCCTCGCCAGGTGCTTGGCGCCGATCGCGGTGACGGCGCCGGTGCGCATGTCGGTGATGACGGTGGCGTCGAGGATGGCGCGCGGCGTGCCGGTGCGCGGATCGAAGAGGTTGAGGATGCCGAATTCGGACGGCAGGCCGTGCAGGTAGTTGTCGACATAGTCGCCGACGATCTTCACGCCGGCCGCATCGAGCGGGGCAACGTAGCCGCGCAGCACGTTGAAATGGCCGTGGAGGGACGGATCGGGTTCGAGATGGACGCGCGGCTCTATCACCGTCTGGCCGTTGCCCTGCGCGACAAGCCCCGCCTCGACGGCGCCGATGATCTCGGCATCGGTCATCGCCAGCGCCTCGATGTCGAGGGCGTTGAGGTAGTCTATATAGATGGGCTTCATCAAGTTCCCCCTCTCAAGCCCCTGCTCTCCATAACAGGCGGCGAGGCGACACGAAAGTTTGTTGGTTAATCTCTGGACCGGTTCAGCATTGTGCTGTTCAACCAGCGCGTCATGACCAGCATTCCCGACAACGAGGCCGTGTCCAAGTCCATGCCGACGGCTACGCGCCTCCCCTTGTCCCCTTGTGGTCGAAGGTGGATCGGCGCGCAGCGCCGAGACGGATGAGGGGTTTTGGAAGAAATCAGGCGTAAAAAAATCGAGCGCTTTTAGGCGCCTAGTTCTTCAAAGCAGCGATCCTTCCAGCACCCCTTGTCCGGGCGCTTCGCGGCCACCTTCTCGCCGTGGGGTCAACAAGGGGAGCAGGAAAGGCCGCGCTTCAGTCGCTGCGCCGGAAATTGCGGATGCGGTCGAACAGGACGGCCAGGATGATCGCGCCGCCGATGAAAGTGCCTTGCCAGAAGGCGTTGATGCCGAGCAGGCCGAGGCTGTTGCGGATTACTTCGATCAGTGCGGCGCCGACGACGGCGCCCAGGGCCGTCCCGACGCCGCCGGCGAGATTGGCGCCGCCTATGACGGTGGCCGCGATCACCTGAAGCTCCATGCCGGTGCCGATATTGGTGGTGACGGCGCCGAGCCAGCCGGTCTGGATGATGCCGGCGAGACCGGCCGAAAGCGCCGAGATCATATAGACCGCGACCTTGATCTGGCGCACCGGCACTCCGGTCAGCGTCGCAGCATGTTCATTGCCGCCGATGGCGAAGATATGCCGGCCGAACTTGGTCCAGCGCAGGGTGAAGCCCGTAAGCAGCGCCAGAAGGATCATGTAGAGCACCGGGTTGGCGATGCCGAACACCCAGGCGCCGCCGCCCAGTGCGAGCAGCTTGTCGTGGTCCGGTCCGAACTGGAAGACGACGGTGTTGTTGGAGGCGACCATGGCGAGGCTGCGGGCGACCGAGAGCATGCCGAGCGTCACCACGAAGGGCGGAAACTCGAGATAGGCGATAAGGACGCCGTTGAAGGCACCGATGATGAGTGCGGTGGCAATCGACACTCCAATGCCGGTGACGATGCCGTAACCGGCATGCATGGTGACGGCGAGCACCATCGAGCACAGGCACAGCACCGAGCCGACCGAGAGGTCGATGCCGCCGGTGATGATGACGAAGGTCATGCCGAGCGCGATGATCGCGACGAAGGTGACGTTGCGGGTGATGTTGAAGATGTTCTTCGACGTGGCGAAGGAATCGGTGGCGAGGGACAGGAAGAGGCACGCAAGGATGACCGCGATCACCACCCAGAAGGTCTGGCTGGACAGCATGCGCGACAGAAAAGTGTGCTGCTTCTGCGCGATCGTCTGGTCAAGTGTGACTGCCATTATCGACCTTTCTGTCGGCGGTGAGACGCGCAAGCGCCATGGGCGCCGCTATGCCACTTGCTCGATGGCCCCGGTGATCAGCCCGGTGACTTCCTCGGGCGAGCTCGAGGCGATTTTCTTGTCGGCGACCTTCCGGCCGCGCCGCATGACGATGACGCGGTCGGCGACGTCGAAGACGTCGGGCATGCGGTGGCTGATCAGTACGACGGCGATGCCCTGGTCGCGCAAGTGGCGGATGAGGTTGAGCACTTCGGCGACCTGGCGGACCGAGATCGCCGCCGTCGGCTCGTCCATCAGCACGATCTTGGCCTGCGACAGCATGGTGCGGGCGATCGCCACCGCCTGGCGCTGGCCGCCCGACATCTGCTTGACGAGGTCGCGCGGCCGCGTCTCGGATTTCAGTTCGGCGAAGAGCTGACCGGCGCGCTTGTACATCGCGGCATAGTCGAGAATGCGGAACGGGCCGACGCCGCGGCGCAGTTCCCGGCCGAGATAAACATTGGCGGCGGCCGTCAGATTGTTGCAGAGCGCCAGGTCCTGATGGACGATCTCGATGCCGTGCTGGCGGGCCTCGGCCGGCTTGTGCAGGATCAGCTCCTTGTCGTCCATGCGCATGGTGCCGTGGCTCGGGCGGAAGTTGCCGGCGATCATCTTGACCAGCGTCGACTTGCCGGCGCCGTTGTCGCCCATCAGTCCGACGACCTCGCCGGCCTGCAGCGTGAACGAAACATCGTTCACCGCCTGGATGGCGCCGAAATGCTTCGAGATGTTGGCGAGTTCGAGAACCGACACCAGCCTTAAGCCTCCCCATTTCCGTTCCACGGGCGCCGCCATCGATGCCGGCACCGCATGAGCTTCGCACGTCCAACTCCTCCCGAGCGGGTGCGATCGGTGCATTTAGGCGAAAGCCCGCATGGGCGTCAATCAACTGTCGGACGATTAATTTCGGATCTCGTCGAAAAATCCGTTTTGTAGGACAAATAGGAATTGACGTTGGCAACGAGCCGATATTAGCTAGCGTCGGAGGAAGAAACTTGCCCTCGCAAAACCGCTGCTCGATGGAGGCCGGTTGACGGGGTTTGGTCAGGATCGGCAATGCCAGCGCTCACTCGCGCTAGAACGGTTCGGCAAATGCTTATCGGCCCGGCTTAGGGACACGAGTATTCAAGGCGACCGCCGTGTCCCTTGCATCTGTGTTCCTTGTATCTGGGCCGATCGGTGTGGCGGGCACGTCGTGTCCGTCTGTTTTCAAGGGAGGAGATGATATGAGGAAATCACTTTTGCTCGCCGCCGTCGCCGCCATGGCGTTGGGCGCCGGGCCGGCTTTGGCCAAGAAACAGCTCGTCATCGTCGTGAAGGGTCTGGACAATCCGTTCTTCGAAGCCATCCACCAGGGTTGCGAGAAATGGAACAAGGAGAACGCCAGCTCGGAATATGAATGCTTCTACACCGGCCCGGCATCGACCTCGGACGAGGCCGGTGAAGCCCAGATCGTGCAGGACATGCTGAGCAAGCCGGACACGGCCGCGATGGCGATCTCGCCGTCCAATGCGCCGCTGATCGCGCAGACGATCAAGAGCGCCAATCCGTCGATCCCGATCATGACGGTCGACGCCGACCTCGCCAAGGAAGATGCGGCGCTACGCAAGACCTATCTCGGCACCGACAATTATCTGATGGGCAAGCGCATCGGCGAATACATCAAGAAGGCCAAGCCGAATGGCGGCACGATCTGCACCATCGAAGGCAATGCGGCCGCCGACAACATCCTGCGCCGCGCGCAGGGCATGCGCGATGCGCTGTCGGGCAAGGAAGGCCTGCCGGCGTTGAAGGGTGAAGGCGGCTGGACTGAAGTCGCCGGCTGCCCGGTGTTCACCAATGACGACGGCGCCAAGGGCGTGCAGGCGATGACCGACATCCTCGCCGCCAATCCGAAGCTCGACGCCTTCGGCATCATGGGCGGCTGGCCGCTGTTCGGCGCTCCGCAGCCCTATCGCGACCTGTTCAAGCCGATGGCCGAGAAGATCGCCAAGAACGACTTCGCCATCGGCGCCGCCGACACCATCGGCGACGAAGTGGCGATTGCCAAGGACGGGCTGGTGAGCGCGCTGGTCGGCCAGCGGCCGTTCGAAATGGGCTACAAGGCGCCGTCGGTGATGCTCGACCTGATCGGCGGCAAGAAGGTCGACGATCCGGTCTTCACCGGCCTCGACGAATGCACCAAGGATACGGTCGACACCTGCATCCAGAAGTAGGCTTCGATCTGGGGGCGCTCTTCAAGGGCGCCCCTTAACCCTTTTTCCGCTCGGACCATGGACGCGGCCTTTGCCTCTGGCAACAGGCGAGGGACCTTTTTGCGCCCGGAGTTTCTTGGCGGATGCTTGCGGGCGACTTCTGCCCGCGACGGGAGGCGCCGGAACGCGGATGCCACGGGAAAAGTCAGGGAAGCGCTCAGCCGAGCCGGTCCAGCCGGTTGCCATCCGTAGGACTGAGGCGACGCGGATCGCCGGCCTCAGCGTGCATGCTTCGCTGGCGGGCGAGATCGGCCTGAGAATCGTGCGCGGCGATTACCCTCCCGGCACCATCCTGCCCAACGAGGCGAAATGGTCGGAGACCTTCAACGTCAGCCGCTCGGCGGTGCGCGAGGCGATCAAGATGCTGATGGCCAAGAGCCTCTTGGCGTCACGACCCAAGATCGGCAGTTGGGTCGAGCCAAGGGAGCGCTGGAACCTGCTCGACCGCGATGTGCTCGCCTGGTACGCAACCTCGCCCGACCGCGAGGTATTCCTGAGGACGGTGCAGGAGTTCCGCCACATCATCGAGCCGGAAGCGGCCGCTTTCGCGGCGACGCGGCGTTCCGACGAGCAGATGATCGAGATCAGCCTAGCCTGCCGCGAGATGGGTGAGGCCATCCATATCCAGGAGCGCACGCGCGCCGATACGCGCTTCCATCTCGCCATCCTGCGCGCCTCGGGCAACGAGCTATTGGTGCCGCTCGGCGTGCTGATCGAGTCGGCGCTCGACCATCTCTTCGTCTTCGTCACGCGCGAGCACAGCGACCAGCGGCGGGCCCAGTCCCTGCACGAGGCGATCGAGCGGAACATCCGCCTGCAGCGCCCGGCCGCCGCGAGAAGTGCCGTGCATAAGCTGCTCGCCAACACCGACGAGGTCATCGGACGGTCGCGGCGGTGAATAGGATCTAAGTTGGCGCTGCCCCTCATCCGGCTGCCGCCACCTTCTCTCCGTGAAGAATGGGGGGAAGGGACAAGCCTCGGCGTCGGCGACCCCTCTCCCGTTCTTCACGGGAGAGGATAAGGGTGAGGGGCAGCGCCAACTTAGACCAAGACAGCAAAGCAGTCCTCAGATCGTCTGCTTCTTTCCATCCTTCGACGGCATCAGGTCGACGCCGTTGAGCTTGCCGATATGGGTGGCCAACATCGGGACGTACTGTTCGGCCGGCCCGGCGGCGAAGGCGGTCGCGAACGAGTTCTTGGTGGCGTTGCCCAGCGGATTGGCGATGCCGGCAGCTCCCGCCATCGATTCCAGATAGGTCAGATCCTTGAAGGCATTGGCGATGGAGAATTTGTGCGCGTCGCGATCGCCCTCGAGCGTCCAGCGCATGAAGGTCTGGTAGAAGCCGCAATCCATGCGGCCGTTGCGGATGACGCTGTCGAAGCGCGACGGTGAGATGCCCACCTTCTCAGCCAGCGCCAGCGCCTCCGAATAGATCGCCGCATAGCCAAGCGAGATGAAGTTGTTGAGCAGCTTCATGCGATGGCCGTCGCCAGTGCCGCCGATATGGACGATGCGGCCGGCCCAGGTCTCGATCACCGGCTTCAGCCTGGCGAACACCGCGTCGGGCGCGCCGACCATGGCGTCGAGCGTGCCTTCCCACGCCTCCTTTGGCGTGCGGCTGAGCGGCGCGTCGACATAATCGACGCCGAGCGCGTTGAGCTCGGCGGCGAGCGCCACGGTCGACGTCGGATCGGATGTCGAGCAATCGACCACCACGGAGCCTTGCTTCAATCCTTCCTTCAGTCCCGCAGAGCCGCGGATGATCGCCTCGACCTCGCGCGAGCCGGTGACACAGATGAAGACGATATCGGAGGCGGCCGCCACCTCGCGCGATGTGGCAACCTCCTTCGCGCCGCGACTAGCCAGGTCTTCCGCCGGCTTGCGGTTCTTGCGGCCGAGAAAGGTGAGCGGATAGCCCTTGTCGACGATGTTCTTGGCGATGCCGTGCCCCATCAGGCCGAGGCCGATGAAACCGATATTTTCGCGGGCAGCAGTGGTGGTCATGTCGTTTTCGTCCCTGTCGTTCTTGATGATCGGCGCCGGCGCGACCGGCCGCGAGCGCTTTGCCATGAGGTTTTCGCGGGCCATGGCGGTGGCGGGCGATTGCGGAATGCCATATTGTCTGACAATACGCATAATTTCTGAGCAATGTGGAGAGCAAAATGACGAAGCGGATCATGTTCACCGGCGGCAGCGGCAAGGCCGGCCGTCATGTCGTTCAATATCTGGTCGAGCATGGCTGCCAGGTGCTCAACATCGACACCAAGCCGCTCGACAACCCGAAAGTGCGCACGCTGATCACCGACATCACCGACAGCGGCCAGGTATTCAACGCGCTGTCGAGCTATGCGGGGCTGCATGAGTTCGATCCGTCGCTGCGCGCGCAGCCGGTCGACGCCGTGGTGCATTTCGCCGCCATCCCGCGCATCATGATCACGCCGGACAACGAGGTGTTCCGCATCAATGCGATGGGCACCTACAATGTCATCGAGGCGGCGGTGAAGCTCGGCATCCGCAAGGTGATCATCGCTTCCAGCGAGACGACCTATGGCCTCGTCTTCGCTAACGAGCCGCGCAACCCGACGCATTTCCCGCTCGACGAGGACTACGATGTCGATCCGATGGACAGCTATGCGCTGTCGAAGATCGTCAACGAGAAGACGGCGCGTGCCTTCGCGCTGCGCAGCGGCTTCGACATCTATGCGCTGCGCATCGGCAACGTCATCGAGCCGCATGAATATGCGCTGTTCCCGAAATGGTTCGCGGATCCCGGGTTCCGAAAGCGCATCGCCTGGAGCTACATCGATGCCCGCGATCTCGGGCAGATCACGCTGCGCGCCATCGAGAAGGATGGACTGGGCTACCAGGTCTTCAACGCGGCCAACGACGACACCTCGTCGGATCTGCCGACCGCCGAGCTCCTGGAGCGCTTCTATCCAGGCGTACCGGTGAAAGCCGAGCTCGGCGAATATGAGACGCTGCTGTCGAACCGCAAGGCGCGCGACGTGCTCGGCTTCCGCCCCGAGCACAGCTGGCGCAAATACGTCAAGACGGCGTGAAGGGAGCCAAATCCCGGCTGAGCTGTGCACATCCTGGCGCCCTGCGGCAAAGCCGGCTTTGCCGTGCTTGACAGCTTCTGAAAACAGGACTTTCTGGACATATGCGGGACGCAAAGCCGAACAACGAAAAAAGGCCGACAAGAACGGCCTCCGCCGAGCGTATGGCGGGGGCCCGCCGGCCGGATGCGCCGCGCATCCCAGGCGCCAGCGTGCATACGTCGCTGGCCAGCGAAATCGGCCTTCGGATCGTGCGCGGCGACTATCCGCCGGGCACCATCCTGCCCAACGAAGCGAAATGGTCGGAGACTTTCGACGTCAGCCGCTCGGCGGTGCGCGAGGCGATCAAGATGCTGATGGCCAAGAGCCTCTTGGCGTCGCGGCCCAAGATCGGCAGCTGGGTGGAGCCGAAGGAGCGCTGGAACCTGCTCGACCGCGACGTGCTCGCCTGGTACGCGACCTCGCCGGATCGTGAAGTCTTCCTCAAGACGGTGCAGGAATTCCGCCACATCATCGAGCCGGAGGCGGCCGCTTTCGCGGCGATGCGGCGCACCAACGAGCAGATGGCAGAGATCAGCCAAACGTGCCGCGAGATGGGCGAGGCGACCAATCTGCAGGAGCGCACGCGCGCCGACACGCGCTTCCATCTCGCCATCCTGCGGGCCTCGGGCAATGATCTCCTGGTGCCGCTCGGCGTCCTGATCGAATCCGCCTTCGACCACCTCTTCGCCTATACGACGCGCGAACTGGACGATCTTCAGTACGCCCAGAAACTGCACGAGGCGATCGAGAGGAACATCCGGCTTCAGCGGCCGGATGCGGCGCGCAATGCCGTGCGCAAGCTGCTTGCCAATACCGACGATGTCATAAGGTCGAGGTAGCGACTGGGCGGCCTGACCTGCGCCGAGCCTCATGCCAGCCGGCTAATTCTGCTTCTCGCGTCCGAAGGCGGCGCGCAATTCGTCCTTGGCCTTTTCCAGCACCCGCTTGCGCTTCTGCGGCAAGTTCTTGCCGGCGCGGTTGATGTAGAAATTCAGCATCGACATTGCGGACCGGAACGGCTCCGCCTTGCGGCGTTGGCTGTGCTCGGCCGAGCGCTTCAGCGAGGCGGCGATCTTCTTGGCATCGTCGGATTCGAAGATGTGCTCCTCGAGATCCAGCGCATCGCTGTGCTCGGTCACTTCGGCCGACCATTTCTTGCTGGCAGTCATGACTAAACTCCTTCCCAATGCATGTCGCCCAAAAGTGCGCAGACACGCATCACAACAAGGCCTAAGGCGCGTCGCCTGAATTCGTCGACGCGACGCGCTTTAGGTGCAGAACTCCGGGCGGCGAGGCCGGTTCCGATTGCTGGAGCCACGGATTTGTCCCACGTGGCGCTGCTCACCACGCGAAAAAAGCGCCGATAGTGGGCGAAACCGCCCGATCCTAGAGAATCGCGGACAGGAAACGCCTTGACGACGATCCCCCGAAACGCGGCAGACAGCCCCGGCGTCGACAGCTTCCATGCCTGGATGCGGCTTGCCGTTTCGGTGCTGCTGGCGACGATCGGCGGCGCCGGCATGTGGGCGGTGGTCGTGGTCCTGCCCGCCGTGCAGGCGGAATTCGGCGTCGATCGGGCTGCGGCCTCGATGCCTTACACCGCGACCATGGTCGGCTTCGCCGCCGGCAATGTGCTGGTCGGACGCGCCATCGACCGCATGGGCTACTGGGTACCGGCGCTCGCCTCCGCGGTGGCGCTCAGCGCCGGTTTTCTCCTTGCCTCGCTCACAACGTCGATCCTGGTATTCACCCTCGTCCAGGGACTTCTGATCGGCGTCGGCACATCGGCGATCTTCGGTCCGCTGATCGCCGACGTCTCGCACTGGTTCCACCGTCGCCGCGGCGTCGCGGTCACCGTGGCCGCCTCCGGCAGCTACCTCGCCGGCGCCGTCTGGCCGACGGTCATGCCCTATGCGATGCAGAGCGGGGGCTGGCGTTTCACCTATGCGACGATCGGGGTGATCTGCCTCGCGACCATGGTGCCGCTGGTGCTGATGCTGCGGCGCGGTGCGCCGCGCGAGGCTGCCCAAGGCTCGCCGGGGAGCCGGCCGGTGCAGCCGATCTCGCTGACGCCTTCGCAACTGCAGGTGCTGCTGGTCATCGCCGGCTTCGGCTGCTGCATGGCGATGTCGATGCCGCAGGTGCATATCGTCGCCTATTGCCTGGATCTCGGCTACGGCGTCGCGCGCGGCGCCGATATGCTGTCGATCATGCTGGCGGCGGGCGTCGTCAGCCGCATCGGCTCGGGCTTCGTCGCCGACCGCATCGGCGCGGTGAAGACGCTGCTCGCGGGCTCGGCGCTGCAGGGCCTGTCGCTGTTCTTCTACATTCCGTTCGACGGGCTGGCCTCGCTCTATGTCGTCTCGCTGGTATTCGGCCTTTCGCAAGGCGGCATCGTGCCCTGCTACGCGATCATCGTGCGCGACTACATGCCCGCCAAGGAGGCCGGCCAGCGCGTCGGCATCGTCATGATGGCGACGATCTTCGGCATGGCGGTGGGCGGCTGGATGTCGGGCTGGATCTACGATCTCACGGGCTCCTACGCCGCCGCCTTCCTCAACGGCATCGCGTGGAACTTGGTGAACCTCGCGGCGATCCTGCTGCTGATGTGGAAGGCAAGGCGGGGCGTCGAGGCGCTGGCCTGAGCGCCTTCGGCGCGTTGGACAGGCCGGCCGTCGGCTTGACAACGGCCATGGCCTGCGCGACCCAGACGGGATGGGACGGGCTGCAAAACATGGCTGCTGTGGCTAGGATGGCGATCGACGGCTCGCTGCCGCGCTCCTTTCGCGAGACAAGGGCAGGGCTGTGACCAAGCCGCGCTCTCGCCGCGGCGGCGGCCGCCCGACCATTGCCGATGTGGCGCGCAAGGCGGGGGTCGGCGCCATCACCGTGTCGCGCGCCCTGCGCGAGCCGGGTCGGGTCTCGGAAGATCTGCGCCGGCAGATACAGGCCGCCGTCGACGAGCTCGGCTACATCCCGGATCCCAATGCGCGCGCGTTGGCCTCGGCGCGCGCGGAGGTCTTCGGCGTGCTGGTGCCTTCGCTCACCAACAACGTCTTCGCCGAAGTGGTGCGCGGCATCTACGACAGCCTTTCGGACAGTCCGTTCCGCATCCAGATGGGCAACACGCATTATTCGGGCCTGGAAGAGGAGCGGCTGCTGCAGTTGTTCGCCTCGCAGCGCCCGGCGGCGCTGATCGTGGCCGGGATCGACCAGACGCCGCTGTCGCGAAAGCTGCTGGAGACGGCCGGCTGCCCGGTGGTGCAGGTGATGGAAACCGGGCCCGACCCGGTCGACATGCTGGTCGGCTTCTCGCATTTCGATGGCGGCCGGACGGCCACGGAGCACCTGATCGAGAAGGGCTACCGGCGGATCGGCTTCATCGGCGCGCGCATGGACCCGCGCTCGCAGCGGCGCCTCGCCGGCTATCGCGCGGCGATGCAGGCGGCGGGCCTGTACGATCCGCGCCTGGTCACGACAACGCCGCTGTTGTCCAGCGTGACGCTCGGCCGCGAGCTTTTGCGCGATGCGCTGGCCAAGATGCCGACGCTCGATGGCGTGTTCTGCAACAATGACGATATCGCGCTCGGCGTCCTGTTCGAATGCCACCGCGCCGCGATCGCGGTGCCTAAGACCATCGGCATCGTCGGCTTCAACGACCTCGACATGATGCAGTCGGCCTTCCCGTCGGTCACCAGCATTCGCACACATCGCTACGAAATCGGCCGCCGGGCGGTGGCCATGGCGCTCGCCGCGATCGCCGGACAGCGGCCGCAGCAGAGAATCGTCGATCTCGGCTTCGAGCTCAGGCGCCGCGAGAGCACCACGCGTTGAAACCCACAGATGCGACTGTGCAAATGCCGGTTTACACCCATCTATGGTAGCGCTACCAATTTTCCCGTCGGGTAATCCGGGGTCAGGCGAATGGCTGTTTATTATATATAAGCAACAGCTGATGCTTGTTTATTATGTATAATATGATAGTTTTTTCGGCGGCCTGAAGCGGGCGAAGGGGGACAAGAGGGACGGCGCAGGTCACCTCGAAAGCGCATCGTACCGGCAGGAGGTGCCGGCCGGCAGTGCCGGGGTTTCATCGACAAGCAGAACTGCAACTGGGAGGAATACCGATGATCAAGTCACTCGTTGGCGGTGTCATTGCCGCCACTGCATTCGTCATGCTGAGTTCTTCGGCGATCGCCGGTCCGGAAATCGTCAAAGGGCCGTCGGCCGAGCCCGACTGCTTCGCGCCCTGGGCTGCCGACACGCAATTCTTCAAATATCCGAAGAAGGAAGGGCCGTACCGCATCGCGCTTGCCAACGGCTACATCGCCAACACCTGGCGCATCCAGATGATCCAGACGGCCAAGGCCTATGCCGCGCAACCGGACGTTGCCAAGAAGCTGAAGGAATTCAAGGTGGTGTCGACCGGCGAGGATGTGCCGGCGCAGATCTCGGCGATCAACAACTTCATCGATTCCGGTTTCGACGCGATCGTCGTCAACGCCCAGAACCCGACAGCGTTCGGGCCGGTCATCAAGCGCGCCAAGGAAGCCGGCGTCATTCTTGTTGCCTTCGACAACATCCTCGACACCAAGGACGCCATCAACGTCAATGTCGACCAGAAGGGTCTCGGCGAGCTGTGGGGCAAGTGGCTGGTCTCGCACGTGCCGAATGGCGGCAAGGTGCTCGAGGTACGCGGCGTTGCCGGCACTTCCGTCGACACCGACCGGCATAACGGCATCCATGAGGTTCTCGATGCCTCGGGCAAGAAATGGAATGTCACGGAGGTCGTCGGCAAGTGGGACGACGGCGTCGCGCAGAAGGCGACGGCCGACGCGATCGCCACCAGCGGACCGTTCGACGGGATCACCGGGCAGGGCGGCGACACCGGCATCGTGCAAGCCATGATCGACGCCAAGCATCCGTTCGTGCCGTTCGGCGGCGAGACGGAAAACGGCTTCCGCAAATTCTGCGCGGCGCATGCGGGAGACGGGCTGAAATGTTCTTCGGCCGGCACCGGACCTGCTCAGGTCGCGGTCGCCATCAAGACGGCGATCGCCGCCCTCGAAGGCAATGTCGTGCCGCAGTCGGTCAAGCTGCCGCTGGCAATCGTCGAGGATCCGAACTTCAAGGCAGGCCAGGATTTCTTCCCCGACCAGTCCGACAATTTCTTCGTCGGCAATTCCTTCCCGACCTGCGGCATCAATTTCACCGCGCAGGAAATCATGGGCCAGACCAAGGAAAACAAGTAGCCTGACCAGCCGGCGCCGCGGGAGAGCCGCGGCGCCGGCCGCTTGATGCCAATCGCGAACAGGCCTGGGGAGGGCTGATGGACGGCGCGGTTCCGCTTTTCCGCATGGAAGGCATATCCAAGCGCTATGGCGGCGTGCGTGCCTTGGAGAAGGCCGACCTTTCCGTCACGGCCGGCAGCATCCACGCCATCCTCGGCGAAAACGGCGCCGGCAAATCGACGCTGATCAAGGTCATGGCCGGCGTCGTCGCGCCCGACGAGGGTCGCATGATGCTGGAAGGGAGCGAGGTGACTTTCGCCTCACCTGCGGCGGCAAATCAGGCCGGCATCGTCTGCATCTTCCAGGAGCTGTCGCTGATCCCGGAACTCAGCGTCGCCGACAACATCGTCATCTCCGGTCCGCCGAAGCGCTTCGGCATGATCGACCGCAAGGCGCAGCGGCGCATCGCGGAGGAGGCGCTTGCCCGGGCGGGCGCCTCCGACATTCATCCGCTGGCCCTGGTCAAGGACCTGCCGCTGTCGCGCCGGCAGATGGTCGAGATCGCCAAGGCCTTGGCCAGGAAGCCGCGCATCCTGATCCTCGACGAGGCGACCTCGGCGCTGACGGCGGCCGATGTCGCCAAGATATTCGGCGTGCTCAAGCGGCTACGCGAGGAAGGGCTGGCGCTGCTCTACATCTCGCACCGTATGAATGAGATCGCCGAGCTTGCCGACCAATGCACGGTGTTCCGCAACGGCCGCAATGTCGCCAGCTACGCGGCGGGCTCGAAGAGCGACAACGAAGTCGTCGAATTGATGATCGGCCGCGAATACAGCCACATTTTCCCGCCGAAGCCGGTCCGCTCGCACTCCGGCGCGGTTCCGGTGCTGGAGGCGCGCAACCTCTCCTGGAGCGACCGGCTGGACAATATCTCATTGTCGATTGGAGCCGGCGAGGTCATCGGACTCGGCGGCCTCGACGGCCAGGGCCAGCGCGAATTGCTGCTCGCCTTCTTCGGCGTGCTGCGCGGCCTTTCCGGACAGATCCTGGTCGACGGCAGGCCGGTTTCGATCGCAAGCCCTTCCGCCGCGAGCGATGCCCGCATCGGCATGGCCCTGATCCCGGAAGACCGCAAGACGGAAGGGCTGATGCTGCCGATGACGGTGCGTGAGAACCTGTCCTTCGCAGCGCTCGACAGGTTGTCGAAAGCGGGCGTCATCGACCGCGCCGCCGAGCAACGGCTGATCGACGACATGGTCGGTCTTCTAGCCATCAAGTCGGCGGGCCTCGACATTCCGGTCGGCGCGCTCTCTGGCGGCAACCAGCAAAAGGTGGTGATCGCCAAATGGCTGATGCGGCAGCCGCGCATCATCCTGCTCAACGATCCGACGCGCGGCATCGATGTCGGCACCAAGCAGGAGCTCTACCAGCTGATGCGCAAGCTGGCCGACGCGGGCGCTGCGATCCTGTTCTATTCGACCGACTATGACGAGCTGATCGGCTGCTGCGACCGCGTGCTGGTGCTTTACGATGGCGCGGTGAAGCGCGAGCTCGTCGGCGCCGAGATCACCGAGCATGCGCTTATCGCCAGTGCCCTCAACATCCACGGCGAAAGCGCAGGTCGTGGCGCCGGGAAAGGAGGCGAAGCGTGAAGGATTGGCGCTACTGGCTGGCCGAGCAGCGGGGAACACTGCTGGCATTCGCCATATTCATCGTCATGTTCGCGATCTACAGCGCGAACCATCCGGCCGGCTTCACCGCCAATGTCGTGCAGACGGCGGCCAACAAGGGCGTTCTGCTCGCTTTCGTCGCGATGGCGCAGACGCTCGTGGTGATCACCGCCGGCATCGACCTGTCGGTAGGCATGATCTTCACGCTGACCAACTGCATGGCTTCCTGGCTGGTGGTCGGCACCGGGCTCGAAACCGCATTCGGCGTGATCGCGGTGGTCGGCACGGGGCTGCTCTGCGGGGCGGTCAACGGCGCCATCGTCATCTACGGCCGGCTGCAGCCGATCGTGGCGACCATCGCATCAGGTGCAGTCTATTTCGGGCTGGCGCTGTTGCTGCGCCCGGTCCCAGGCGGCTCCGTCAACGAGGATCTCGCCGATTTCCTCACCGGGCGCTTCTTCGGGATCGTGCCGGCGAGCCTTGTGGCGCTGTTTGTCGTCGTGCTCGTCATCTGGGTGCCGTTCAGCCGCTCCGAGCTCGGCCGGGCGGCCTATGCGGCGGGTTCTTCCGAGACGGCGGCCTATATGTCGGGCGTGCCGATCCGCCGCGGCAAGTTCCTTGCCTATACGCTGGCCGGCCTGCTTGCGGCGATCGGCGGCTTGTTCCTCACCTTCTTCACCTATACGGGCGAGGCCGCTTATGCCAGCGGCAATGCCTACACGCTGTTCTCGATCGCAGCCGTCGTGCTCGGCGGCGTGTCGCTATTCGGCGGCAAGGGCAGCGCCATCGGCGCAATCTTCGGCGCGCTCGCCTTCCGCACCATCGGCGACCTCCTGTTCGTCTTCGACTTCGATCCGCTATGGCAGCCGCTGTTCCAAGGCGTTGTCCTGTTGATCGCGGTCAGCCTCGGCGCCTTCGCGCTGTTCAGGGTGCGCAACCGGCTGGAGTGGTTCCTGTGAGCGAAACGACGCTTGGCGGCATCGCCGGCCGCATGCCGAAATTCATTCGCCGCGCCGACCCCGCGGTGGTCACCGCCTTCGCCTGCATCGTGGTGCTGCTTCTTCTGGGGAGCCTCTATTCGCGCAGCTTCCTGTCGCCGGAATATCTCCTGCAGCAGCTGAAGGTCGCGTCGTTCCTTGGCGTGATTGCCACCGGCATGATGCTGGTCATCCTGCTCGGGCAGATCGACCTGTCCGTGCCGTGGTCGGTGGCGACAGGCGCCATGATGGCCTGCGCGGCGGCCGCCTATGGTACGGTCGGCGTCGCGCTCGCCATCCCGTTCGGCATCCTGTGCGGTGTGGCGATCGGCATCGTCAACGGCATCGGCGTCGCTTACCTGCGCATCCCCTCGATGATCATCACTCTGGCCACCAACGCCGTCGCGCAAGGGCTGATGGTGGTCTACACGGGCGGGTTCTCACCGCAGGATTCGGCGACGGCGGCAATGCGTTACCTCGCCACTGGCTTTGCCGTTCCGGCTGTGCCGAACGCGGTCATCATCTGGGCGCTGATCGGCGCGGCGACGGTCTTCGTGCTGACCCGCACCAGCTTCGGCCGCGCCGTCTACGGCATCGGCAACCGCGAGCGCGCCGCTTACCTGTCCGGCATCGACACGCGCCGCGTGGTGATGATCGCCTTCGCCGTTTCGGGCGGACTCTCGGCTTTCGGCGGCGTGCTTCTCGCCGGCTATGCATCGAAGGCGGCGCAGTCGATGGGCGACGCGTATCTGTTGCCGTCGATCGCGGCGGTGGTCCTGGGCGGCACTTCGATCCTCGGCGGGCGCGGTTCCTATCTCGGCACCGTCGCCGGCGTGATCCTGATCACGTTGCTGCAGTCGATCCTTTCGGTCATGCAGATGCCGGAAGCGGGACGGCAGATCATCTACGGCGTTGTCATCGTCGCCATGCTTCTGCTTTATGGGCGCACGCCGGCAAATCGCTGATCGTGGATGAGACAAGAGCAAGACCGCAGCCCCAGGAGCCTCGCATGAATGACGTCCGGTCAGCGCAGGCGATCGTTGTGATGGGCGTGGCCGGCTGCGGCAAGACGGTCGTCGGCGAGGCGCTGGCCGAGACACTGAAGGCGGTCTTCATCGAGGGCGACAGGTTGCATCCGCCGGAAAACGTAGCGCGCATGGCGCGCGGCGAGCCGTTGACGGATGCGTTGCGCGAGGGCTGGCTTGACGCCGTCGGCGAGCGCATCGCGGCCTCGGTCGGCGGCGGGCAGAAAGCGGTGGCGGCCTGCTCGGCGCTGAAACGCAGCTACCGCGACCGGCTGCGCCGCTTCTGTCCCGACATCTTCTTCCTCTATCTCAGGATCGATCGCGAGACCGCCTGGCGGCGGGTCGCCGGCCGCAAAGGCCATTTCATGCCGGCCAGCCTGGTCGACAGCCAGTTCGCGACCCTGGAAGAACCGGGCGCGGACGAGCGGGCGGCAACGATGGATGCAACACGGACCGTTGCCGGGATCGTGAAAGAACTGCTCGGTTAGCCGACGTCGTTGCCGACCGCGGCTTGCCCCTGTCGCTCGGTAAGCCGGTGGGCGCTGGACCAGGCCATCATCTGCTCCGGGTGCAATTTGACCGCTTGCAGCAAGTGGTCGCGCTTGAGCAGGATGTAGCCCGCGTGCCGAACAAGGTCCTTCGCCGCCACGTCCCTTGCCGGCAGGGATGTCGGCAGGGCGGCGTTGGGCCTCAGCTCCGGGCTGACGATCGCCAGGTATTCGCGAAACGGTTCCGTCTCCAGCGTCGCCATGGCAAACAGCGCAGCACCCGCGCGCACCGCGAAATTCGCCGGCGCCGAGGCGAGGTGGGTCCAGCCGCGCTCGCCCATGGCAAGCTCCGCGAAGGTGGAGCCTGCGTGGATAGTGTTGGTCATCAGTACGACGCCGTTTTCCTTCAGCGTCTTCTGGATGCGCGCGGTGACCTGATAGGCGTCGGCGCGCTCGAAGACGATGCGGCTCTTCAGGAAGCGGTTCTCGACCTTGACCAGCGGCGGGTTGATGACGCGCAGGCCGAACCTGCTTTCCGAGAAGCCGTGGAAGTTGACGCTGACCTGATGGGCCTCTACGCCGGCCTCGAAGAGGGCGCGCTTGCCCATGACGGTCTGTGCGGTGAACTGATCGCACCAGACGATGGCGCCGCGGCCGCGCTGCAAGGCCTGGCGCAGGCCGTCGATGCCCTCCAGCCGGATTGCCGGCGACCAGCGGCGGCCGGAAACCAGATGGGCTGCAGGCACGAAGCGGCGGCGATGCATGGCGGCGAGATGGCCCCTGAAAAGGCCTCTCGTGTCGACGTCATCGCCGAGAACCGCTCTTACAGCAACGTCGTAGTGCGCGAAGTCCTTGCGAAAATGGCGCCTGTGCCGGAGCGTCGAGACCCAGTCACAGATCGGCGCCCAGGAGGCGACCGGCAGGGCCGCCGCCACGCCCAGATAGAAGCAGGACAGCAGGCTTTCGCGCAGGTCCTTGTTGGAGACGCGGCGCAGCTTGCCGGGGCGGACAAGCTTGCGGCTGAAGAAGCGGACGGTTTCGCCGCGCTCCGGCACCCGCACGTCAGCGATGATCTCGGTGCGGTAGGTGCTGGCCGATGACGGTTGCCGGCTGGCCCTGCGGGAACTGCCAAGCCAAAACAGCCTCATGCGCCAGAGCCCTGTTGCGTCCTTCAGCCGCTTTACTGCGTCCAAGGCAGACAGGCAACTGAGGCGCAAGCCGCAGGGTGGAGCACGCGTTCAGATCTGGGAGGTCAGTTCGGCAGGGAAATCGTCGTTGTCGGCGTCGCGCATGGCGGCGAGGCTGCGATTGTCGAGCACCTCGGCGATCGCCTGGCGCACTTCCAGCATCATGTGGCGGACTTGGCAGGTCGCTTCGTCGCAATCCTCGCAACGCTGGTATTGCGTGCGGCTGGCGCAAGGAATCGGCGCCAGCGGCCCGTCCAGCACGCGCACGACATGGCCGATCTTGATCTCGGAAGCAGGCCTGGCGAGGCGATAGCCGCCTTCCTTGCCCTTGCGGCTCTGCACGAAACCGGCATTGCGCAATTCGCCGAGGATCGCATCCAGGAATTTCTTCGGGATGTTGTTGGCGACCGCGATGTCGTTGACGAATGCAAGCTGACCAGCCGGCAGGCTGGCAAGATGCACAAGGGCCTTGAGCCCGTATTTGCCTTTTTTGGTCAGCATGCCCGATTCAGTTTATCAAACCCCAATAGCCCTGCATCTGGCGGTTGTTTGTGTGCAAATCATGACAGTTTTGCCGCGCGCGCGTTTTGGCACAACAATTCGTCAGCACAGGTTTAGGCGCAAACGCGTTGATTCTTCGTAACGTTTTTCACAGTGGCCGCGGTGATTTCCCCGGCAAAGCGATGCCTGTGCCAGTTAACGAAGAAAGCCGGCAAAGCCGGCCTTCCTGCTCTATCCGATCGAGAGCGGCTAGCGGTTGCCGTAGGCCTGGTCGAGCAGGCCGCCCGCGGCGAAATGCTCTTTCTGCACCTTGTCCCAGCCGCCGAAGACTTCCTCCACCGTCAGCAGGCGAACGTCGGGAAAGTCGGCCTTGTATTTGGCGGCGACAGCGGTGTCGCGGACTCGCAGTCCGTTGCGGGCGGCGATGTCCTGGCCCTCCGGCGAATAGAGAAAGTCGAGATAGGTCTTGGCAAGATCGCGGCTGCCGTGCTCGTCGGCGACCTTGTCGACGATCGCCACCGGGAATTCGGCCAGCAGGCTGACCGAGGGCGTGACCTGCTCGAACTTGTCGTCGCCATACTCCTTGCGGATGCCCCGCGTCTCCGACTCGAAGGTGATCAGCACGTCGCCGATCTCGCGCTGCACGAAGGTGGTGGTGGCGGCGCGGCCGCCGGTATCGAAGATCGGCACGTTGTTGAACAGCTTGGTGATGAACTCCTTCACCTTGGCGTCGTCACCCTTAAAGGCCTCCTTGGCGTAGGCTGTTGCCGCCAGATAGGTGTAGCGCGCATTGCCCGATGTCTTCGGGTTGGGGAAGATCACCTGCACGTCGTCGCGCACCAGATCGTTCCAGTCCTTGATGTGCTTGGGATTGCCGGCGCGCACCAGGAAGGATGGCAGCGAATAGAAGGGCGAGGCGTTGTCCGGGAAATCCTTCTGCCAGTCGGCTGAAACGAGACCCTTCTTGACCAGGAAATCGATGTCGGTGACCTGGTTGAAAGTGACGACGTCGGCACCCAGGCCGTCGGCGACGGCGCGCGCCTGCGCCGAGGCGCCGGCATGGGACTGATCGACCGCCACGCCGGGATGCTCGGCGATGAAGGCCTTGTTGATGTCGGCGAACAATTCGCGGCCAACGTCGTAGGAGGCGTTCAGGAGTCTGTCGGCCGACCAGGCTTGGGCGGAGGCGAGGACGATGCCGACGAAAGCGGCGATGCCAACCAATAAGCGCTTCATGAAAACGAAGTCTCCTTCGGAACAATCAGAAACTATAGTGCGACCATAAGAAGGAAAGTCTGGTCCGACGAGGCATGCGATCCGGGTGGATGGCAGGTGTCAGGAAAATGCGCCGCGAAAACAGCTATTTGGCAGGATTTTCTTCCAAGCAGATTCATCGGTGGGCGCCGCAGGAAAGCGACAGCCAGAAAGTCAGGAGGCCGGGAAAAGCTTCCAGCGCCGGGGCCTGAAGGCCACCCGGCTCTTCTGTGCCGCAGGATGGTCGACCGGCAGTTCGATCTCCACGCGCTGGCGCTCGCCGCCCACCTCGAGCTCCACCCGTCTGGTGCCGGCAACGCGCCGGCTGGCTGCGACCGTGCCGGCTATGCAGCCGCTGCAGCCGTCGAGCAACTCGACATCGTGTGGGCGGAAATAGAGCAACGCTTGGCCCGAAGGCGCCCCCTGCGGTGCCGACAGCCCGATCGGCCGGTCGGCGATCCACAGTTGGCCATCTTCGACCTTGACCGGCAGCGAGCTCGATTCGCCGACGAAGTTATAGACGAAGGGCGAGTTTGGGATGTCGTAGATCTCGTCGGCTGAGCCGACCTGCTCGATGCGGCCCTGGCTCATCACCACAACGCGGTCGGCAAGCTCCAAAGCCTCTTCCTGGTCGTGGGTGACGAAGACCGTGGTGTGGCCGGTGGCGTCATGGATCTCGCGCAGCCAGCGGCGAAGCTCGCGGCGCACCTGGGCGTCGAGGGCGCCGAACGGTTCGTCAAGCAGCAGCACCTTGGGCTCGATCGCCATGGCGCGCGCCAGCGCCACGCGCTGGCGCTGACCGCCGGAGAGCTGTGCCGGATAGCGCTTTTCCAGCCCCGAAAGCTGGACAAGGTCGAGCAATTCGGAGGCGCGGCGGCGGATTTCCTGCGCCGACGGACGCGCGGCGCCGTGCCGGACCTTCAGCCCGAAGCCGATATTGTCGGCAACCGTCATGTGGCGGAACAGCGCGTAATGCTGGAAGACGAAGCCGACATTGCGCTCCTGGATCGACTTCTGCGAGGCGTCCTCCTCGCCAAAGAAGATTGCGCCCTTGGTCGGGCGCTCCAGGCCGGCGATCAGCCTGAGCAGGGTCGTCTTGCCTGAACCGGACGGCCCGAGCAGCGCGATGAGCTCGCCCGACCTTATGTCGAGCGATACGTCATGGAGCGCAGGAAACCGCTCGAACTCCTTGCGCACGTTGACAACGCGAACTTCCATACAGATCCCTCAGTTAGTTGATGCATATCGTTGTCCCAAAACCGCTGCACACTTTTGGGCGACATGCATCTCAGTGTCCGCGCGTCGCGGCGATCTCGGCGCCGTAGCGCATCTCGAGCAGTGTTTTCAAGACCAGCGTCACCAGTGCCAGGCCGGCAAGCAGCGAAGCGACGGCGAAGGCGCCGACGGCGTTGTATTCATTGTACAGGATCTCGACATGGAGCGGCATGGTGTTGGTAAGGCCGCGTATGTGGCCCGACACCACCGAAACCGCGCCGAACTCACCCATGGCGCGGGCGTTGCACAGCAGCACGCCATAGAGCAGGCCCCATTTGACGTTGGGCAGCGTTACATACCTGAAGGTCTGCCAGCCACTGGCGCCCAGTGAAAGCGCGGCCTCTTCGTCGCCATTGCCCTGCTCCTGCATCAGCGGGATCAGCTCGCGGGCGACGAAGGGGAAGGTGACGAAGACGGTGGCCAGCACGATGCCCGGCACGGCGAACAAAATCTGGATGCCGTGCGCCTTCAGCCATTCGCCGAGCAGCCCTTGTGCGCCGAAAAGGAGCACATAGACCAGGCCCGAGATGACGGGCGAGACCGAGAAGGGCAGGTCGATCAGCGTGGTCAGGAACGCCTTGCCCCTGAACTCGAACTTGGCGATCGCCCAGGCGGCGGAGATGCCGAAGACGGCGTTGAGCGGCACCGAGATCGCCGCCACCAAAAGCGTCAGGCGGATCGCCGAGCGCGTATCCGGGTTGGCCAGCGCCTCGCTATAGGCGCTGGCGCCCTTGGCAAACGCTTCGTTGAAGACGACGATCAGCGGCAAGAGCAGGAAGATGGCGAGGAAGGCGAAAGCCACGGCCATCGCCACAATGCGCACCGGTCGGCTTTCGGTTACCGCCGCCGACTGGCTTTCGTGATAGGGTTCGTAGGATTTGATTTCGGGGTCAGCCATAGCGTTTGCGGCTCCACGACTGCACCAGATTGATCACAAGCAGCATCAGGAAGGACAGCGCCAGCATGATCGCAGCTATCGCGGTGGCCGCTGCATAGTTGTACTCCTCGAGCCGGATGACGATCAGAAGCGGCGCGATTTCGGATTTGAACGGCAAGTTGCCGGCGATGAAGATAACGGAGCCGTATTCGCCGACGCCGCGCGCGAAGGCCAGCGAAAAGCCGGTGACGATCGCCGGCGCCAGCCCCGGAAACAGGACGCGGGTGATAATCTGGAAGCGGTTCGCACCGAGCGAGGCCGCTGCTTCTTCCACCTCCTTGTCGATCTCCTCCATGATAGGCTGGACGGTGCGCACGACAAAAGGTAGGCCGATGAAGACCAGCGCGATAACTATGCCGAGCGGCGTGTAGGCGACTTTGATGCCGAGCGGCATCAGCAGATGGCCGATCCAGCCGTTCGGCGCATAGAGCGTGGTGAGCGCGATGCCGGCGACGGCCGTCGGCAACGCGAAGGGCAGGTCGACCATCGCATCCGCGATGCGGCGGCCGGGGAACCGATAACGGACCAGCACCCAGGCGACGATCGTGCCGAAGACGACATTGACCGCGGCGGCGATGAAGGCGGCGCCGAAGCTGATCTTCAGCGCGTTGAGGGTGCGCCGGTCGGCGGCTATCGCCCAGAAGTCGGTCCAGCCGAGCGCGGCCGAACGCCAGACCAGCCCCGAGAGCGGGATGAGGATGATGAGCGTGAGGTAGGCAAGCGAGAAGCCGAGCGTCAATCCGAAGCCCGGAATGACACTCGGCTGTCTGAATCGCCACCCCGCCTTGGCGGGTGCTGTGTTCATGCTGTCCTGGGTCGTCCCTTACTGTTAAAACCAGAATGGCTGTTTGCAGTCACTTTCGGAAGGCGTGCCGGATCGGGCCCGCCCGCCGTCTGGCCTTACTGGGCCGGCTTATAAATCTGGTCGAATACACCACCGTCGCCGAAATGGTAAGGCTGCGCCTTCTTCCAGCCGCCGAATTGCGGGTCGTCGATGCTGACAAGCTTGATCGGCGGCAGCTTGGCGAGATCCTCGGCCGGTACCAGGTCGGGCTTGGCCGGGCGGTAGTGGTTCTTGGCGATCAGCGTCTGGCCCTCCTTGGAATAGAGCCAGCCGAGATAGGCCTCGGCAACCTTGCGCGTGCCCTTGGCGTCGACATTGGCATCGACCACGGCGACCGGCGGTTCGGCCAGGATCGAGGTCGGCGGATAGACGATGTCGAAATTGCCGGCGCCGAATTCGTCGAGCGCGAGATAGGCCTCGTTCTCCCAAGCGATCAGCACGTCGCCGAGACCCTTCTGCGCGAAGGTCACCGTCGAGCCGCGCGCGCCGGTATCGAGCACCGGGACGTTTGCATAGAGCTTGCCGACGAATTCCTTGGTCTTGGCCTCGTCGTTACCGTCATTGGCGTTGGCGTAGGCCCAGGCGGCAAGATAGTTCCAGCGCGCGCCGCCTGAGGTCTTCGGGTTCGGCGTGATCACCTGGACGCCGTCCTTGATCAGATCGTTCCAGTCGTGGATGCCTTTGGGATTGCCCTTGCGCACCAGGAAGATGATGGTCGAGGTATAGGGCGCGGAGTTATTCTCGAACTTCGTGCGCCAGTCCGGCTTGATCTTCTTCGTCTTCGTGGCGATGGCGTTGATGTCGCCTTCGAGCGCCAGCGTCACGACATCGGCGTCGAGGCCGTCGATCACGGCGCGGGCCTGCGCGCCCGATCCGCCATGCGACTGCTGGATGGTGACGGTTTCGCCGGTCTCGGCCTTCCAATGCGCGGCGAAGGCCTCGTCATAGGCCTTGTAGAGTTCACGTGTCGGGTCGTAGGACACGTTCAGAATGGTCGTATCGGCGAACGCGAAACCGAGCGTGCCGAACTGGACAGACGTGGCGACCAGCGCGCCGAGCAGTTTCCTGAAATGAGGGTTGGTCATTTCCGCCTCCGTTGATGACGGCTGAACTCTACCGAATTTATAGAAATTAGATGCATTGAATGTTGCCTTTTTCATCTCCCCGCAGAAATTTTTCGTCGGGCTTCGGGTAATCGAGGAAATATCTTCCTCAAATGACGGTGGCGCGGCTCCTCGTCAGCCGGCGTAATTAGGAGCGGTCGCGGGGAGGGCAAGGGATCGGCGGCGGGGAGGAGATTACGGGCAGGAGAGCGAAGGTCGGCGCGAGGCACCCCCTCTGGCCGGCAGGCCAGAGGGAGGGGGGTGCCTCGCGCCGTTCGACCCTCAACAAACGCAATGCGCGGAATCGCTTGCCGTATTCTATTCAACGAAAACCTTCACGCTGGCCGCGCGGCCGGCGGCGTCGATGACGGTCAGCGTCGAGTAGCCGGTGCCGTCCGGCTGCCAGGTCGCGGTGCGGCGGCGGTCGACGCCGGCGAGCGGCTTGCCGTTGGCGAGCCAGCGGAAGGGCGCACGGCCACCCTGGAGCTTTAGTACCAGGGGCGTGGCGTCGGCCGAATTGGTGGCGAGATCGACGCGGGCGCCGTCCGGCGGGAAGATGATGGTGGGTGCCGGCTCGGTCGGCGTGGCCTGCACCAGCCCGTCCGAGCCGGCGCCGAAGCGGGCGAGCGTCACCGGCAGTTCCTCGCGTTTGGGATTGAAGACGCCAGGCGGCCGGCCTGGCAGCGGCACGCTGGCCAGCCCGGAACGGACGAAGCCCTCGAACAGGATCGGCGCCGCCGACACATAGCCGGAAAGGCCGGGTATCGGGCTGGCATCGGCGCGGCCGACCCAGACACCCAGCACATAGCGGCCGTCGAAGCCGACCGACCAGGCGTCGCGGTAGCCGTAGGAGGTGCCGGTCTTGTAGGCGATGCCGCGCTGCATGGCACCCTCAGGCGGTTTCACGCCGGACAATATGTCGTCGATTTGCCAGGCGGCCTGGTCGTCGAGGATGGTGGCGGTGGCGCGCTCGGCATTGGCCGGCTCGGTGCCGTCATGCAGCGTGTGCATCTTGCCGCCATTAGCAAGGCCGGTATAGAGCTGCACCAGGTCGCGCAACGTGATGCCGACACCGCCAAGTCCGATCGCCAGGCCTGGCGCCTCGTTGATCGGCAGGACCGGATTGACGCCTGCCTGGCGGAAGCGCGCCGTCAGCCGCGCCGGGCCGACGGCGTCGAGCACCCGGATCGCCGGAACGTTGAGCGACAATTGCAGTGCCTGGCGGACGCTCACATCGCCCTGGTAGCCCATGTCGAAGTTCTTCGGCCGGTAGCCGCCGAAATCGGCCGGGCTGTCCTCGATGATGGTCTCCTGCGCCACCAGGCCCTGCTCGAAGGCGAGCCCATAGATGAACGGCTTCAGCGTCGAGCCGGGCGAGCGCAGGACCTTGGTCATGTCGATCCAGCCGGAACGGCCGGCGTCGAAGAAATCGGCCGAGCCGACCTCGCCGAGGATGTCGCCGGTGCGCGCGTCGGCCATCACCATGGCGACGGACAGTTTGGGCCCGAGCTTCCTGGCGGCGTCCTTCGCCACCTGCTCCAGCCCTTGCTGGACGCTCCTGCGGACGGTGAGCTGCAGCGGCTTGCCGGGCTCGGCTTTGGGCAGCATGGCATAGGAAGCGTGCGCCGCCAGCGCTGGCAGCTTGCGGCGCAGGCCGGAAACGTCGTCTAGGGCGGCGCGCGCGGCTTCGCGTTCGCCGAGCAGGCCGGCCGAAACCATGCGGGCGAGCACCCGGTCGCGCGCGGCGTGCGCGATGTCGAGATTGCGGTCGGGCCGGCGTTTTTCCGGCAGTTGCGGCAGCGCCACGAGCAGCGCCGATTCCGAAACGGTCAGCCGCTTCGGCTCCTTGCCGAAATAGGCGAGCGAAGCCGCGCGCACGCCTTCAAGATTGCCGCCATAGGGCGCCAGGGTCAGGTAGCGCTCGAGGATCTCGCGCTTGGACAGCCGCCGCTCGATCTGGACGGCGCGCAGGATCTGCTTGAGCTTGGAGGCGAGGCTGCGGCTGTCGCGCGGCTCGATCAGTCGGGCAAGCTGCATCGACAGGGTCGAGCCGCCGGAAACGATGTGACCGCTGGTGACGAACTGACCGGCGGCGCGGCAGAGCGCCAGCACGTCGACGCCCCGGTGATCCCAAAAGCGCTTGTCCTCATAGGCGACGAGCATGTCGACGAACTCTCTGTCGACCTGGTCGAGCCGGGTTTCCAGCCGCCAGTAGCCGTCCGGCGTGGCGAAGGCGCGCAAGAGCTGGCCGTCACGATCCTGCACCTCGGTCGAGACCGTCAGCGTCGCCGGCAGCGGCGGCGGGAAGGCGCGGTCGAGCTCCCAGAGAGCGGTAATGGAAAGCGCCGCGAAGCCGGTTAGCGAAATCCCGGCGACGGCTGTTCGACGCAGAAATATCTTGGAAAGCATGGCGCTGCCCCTCATTGCCCTGCCGGTCATTTCTCCCCGTATAGTGACGGGGAGAAAGGGGCCCGCGCAGGGGCTTTCGCCAATTTCCAACGCTGCAGAATAGGTGCCGACAATCGCGACAATCCCCTTCTCCCCGTCTCTAGACGGGGAGAAGGTGCCGGAGAAGGTGCCGGCAGGCGGATGAGGGGCAGCGCCGTCGCCCCGGTCATGGTCGTCAGCACCACCACTACTCCGCCTTGACCTCCATCATGCCGGAGGCGGTGCGGGCCGAATATTGCGGCCGGTACATGTCCTCGACTGTCGCCGCCGGATGGGCATAGGTGCCAGGTGTCACGGCGCGCACGACATAGGCCAGCGTGATGTTGCGGTCGCCGTCGCCCTCGTTGGGGTTGAAGGCGGCGACGAAGCGGTCGTCGCGGAACTCCAGATGCGCGGCGTCGGTCTGCGCCAGCCAGGAGAAGTTCGACAGTTGCGCGCTGGAGACCAGGCTCGGATTGTCGATCTCGAAGCCGGCCGGCAACAGGTCGGTGATCAGCAGGCGCGAGGGCCAGTTGTTCTGCTCATAGACCTTGAGAACGACCACATAGCGCTCGTTCTGCTTGGCCTCGGTGACGTTGGCCTCGGTGCCGTCGAGCTTGTAATAGGTGCGCCCGATGGTGAAGCCGTCGCCGCCGGCCGGCAGCGGCTCGACCGGTGCGGCGACCGCGGTGACCACCGCCTGCAGCGGCGTCTTGCCGGTGTTGGCGATGGTGAGCGGGCTGTCAACCAGTTCACTGCCGGCGACCCGGTCGGAATAGCCGCCGGAATGCGGCGCGCCATTGACGGAAAGCATGATTGAATTATTGCCTTCCTTCAGTGCCCGCGCGGCGAGCAGCATCCAGGATTCATCCTGCGTGCTCGTCCAGCGGGCGTCGGCGCGTTCTCTGCCGACAAGCCGGATCAGCTGCGGCATGATGCTCGGCACCGGCTTCGATTCCGCCGCCAGCGCCAGCATCGCCGCGCCGTCACGCAGCGGCGAGCCGTAGTCGTAGCGATAGTAGTCGTACTCGGTGCTCGCCTGCGCCAGCCGCAGCGCCGTCTGGAAGGTCGATTCCGAACGCTGCGTGTCGCCATAGAGCGCCAGGCTCGCCGCGAGCTGCGCGACCGCCATCGGGCTGGAGAAGGCTTCGAGCTGCGTGTCGGCATAATAGCGCAGGTCGCCGATCGAGGCCTTCTTATTGCGGGCAAGCACATAGAGCGCATAGGCGATGTCGCTGCCGCGATCCTGGACGCTCTGGTCGTAGCCGAGCGAGTTCTGCAGGTTGTTCAGCGCCTGGTTCATCGCCTGCGCCGGCACGTCGTATTTCTGCTCGCGCGCCCTGGTCAGGAACTCGGTGACATAGGCATCGAGCCAGAGATCGCCGGAGCCCGGACCCCAGAGGCCGAAGCTGCCACCGGAGGCCTGGTAGCTCAGCACCTTGTAGATGGCGTCCTGGATGCGGCCATGCAGCTCGGGATCGCTCTCCATGCCGATGCTTTTGGCCATGTCGTTGACATAGAGCAGCGGCATGGCGCGGCTGGTGGTCTGCTCGGCGCAGCCATAGGGGTAGCGGTCGAGGCTCATCAGCAGCGAGGGCACGTCGAAGGCTGCCGCCTGCGAAACGCCGACGCTCACCGAAGCGCCGTCGAGAAGGCTGGCGGCGAGCAGCTCCTTGTCGACGCGCAAAGCGCCGCCATTGGGCTTCAGGTCGACCACCATACGGTTGGTGACCGGAAGCTGCGCCGGGCGCACCGGCAGGTAGAGCGTCTGCTCGACTTCGGTGCCGCTGTCATGCGCGAGCTTGACGGTGACCGAAGCGTCGCCCGCCGTCCGCGCGATCAGCGGGAAGGAGAGCGACTGCCGCTTGCCCTGGCTAAGCGTCACCTTCTCGGGCAGGGGCTTGTCGCCGGTCGAAAGGTCGCCCGTCGTGGTGACCGAGAGCTTGTAATCGCCGGCAGGACCGTCGGTGTCGGCGATGTCGAGGCGCATGGTCGCTGCATCGCCGGGCGCCAGGAAGCGCGGCAGGCCGGCGGTGATCACCACCGGATCGCGCACGATGACGTCGGTTTGAGCGTGGCCGACCGCCTCCTTGCTCCAGGCGACGGCCATGACGCGCACGGTGCCGTTGAACTGCGGGATGTCGAAGTCGACCCGCGCCTTGCCGTTGGCGTCGAGCTCGACCGGGCCGGAGAAGAAGGCGACCAGCTTCTCGGTCGGCGGGCTGCCTTGCGATTGCATGTTGGCGCCGTCGCCGCCGGTCCGCAACTTGCCGGTGGTGCCGAGCGAGCCGTCGATCAGGCGGCCGTAGAGGTCGCGGATCTCGAGACCCAGCATGCGCTGACCGAAGAACCAGTCCTCCGGATCGGGCGCCTTATAGTTGGTGAGGTTGAGGATGCCGACATCGACGGCGGCGACCATCACATAGGCGTTGCTGCCGGCTTGAGCGCCGGTGACGGCGACCGGGATCGACAGCTGCTGGCGCGGCGCGGTCTTCTCGGGCGGCGTCAGCCTGACGGCAAGCTTCTTCGAGCCCGGATCGACGGTCAGCCATTTGATGCCGATGGCGCGGGCCGGCATGCGTGACTGCTCGGCATCGCCCGGCCGGAACAAAGTCGCCGTGACATAGGCGCCGGCGCCCCAGTCGTCGCCGACAGGAATGTCGACCGTGCTGCCGCCGGCAGGCACCGAGGCGGTGACGGTCTTCAAGAGCTTCTCGGCACCGATGGTGACGAGCAGTTCGCCGGCGAAATGCGGCGAGACCTTCAGCTTGGCGACCTCGCCCGCGGCGTAAGTATCCTTGTCGAGGGCGATCTCGAGGCCGTCCGGGGTCTCGGTGGTGGTCGAGGCGACATACCAGCCGGCGTCGAACTCATAGCTGGTCGCCGGACCGTCCGGGTCGGCTGTCTCGACCTCGAGCCGGTAGCGGCCCCAGTCGACGGGAAGCGACACGGTCGCCTCGCCGTCGGCCTTCAGGTCGATCTGGCCGTTGGCGACGGCCTTGGTGAGGTTCACCGCTTCATAGTTCCAGGAATTGTTGGAACGATACCATTGGTAATTGCGCTCGACCTTGACCAGCGACCACTGCGCGCCTTTCAGCTCCTCGCGCTTGCCGTTCGGATCGACGGCGATGATGCTGAACTTCGCGGTCCCGCCTTGCGGCACCTCGTCGTCTTCGAAGTCGGGGCGGATGCCGATCATGTCCTTTTCCGGATGGACGGCGATGTCGAGCGAACGCTCGACGGCGCGGCCGCCGGCTTCGCGCATGCGAACGGTGACCTTGGCGTTGACCAGCTTGGTGGTCGAAGGCAACTGGTCGATCGAGACCGGAAAGGTCGCCTTGCCGTTATCGCCGACGACGGGAAGGTTGGCCAAGGGCGTCACCGTCGGTTCGGCCGACTGCTCGTCGGCCAAGCCGAAGGTGAAGTCCTTGAAACGGTCCCAGCTCTCTGTGGTCGACAGCGTCATCTCGCCTTCGAGCGCAAGGCCGGCAGCCGGCGCGCCATAGAGGAAACGGCCGTCGACGCTGACATTGGCGGTCTCGCCCTGGGCGATCTCCTTCTTGTCGGCCGTTAGGTCGAACTCGATGCGATCCGGCACGAAATCCTCGACCAGGAACATCTGGCTCGCCACCGGCGACTGCTTGGGATCGGTGTAGATCGACACCGTCCAGGTGCCGCGCATGGCGTTCGGCTCGAGCGGCAGGTCGACCGCGTGGCCGCCGGCGGACTCACCATTGCTTATGATGCGGCGGTTCTCGACGCCGTCGGGACGCGTGAAGATGAAGGTCAACGGCAGGTTCTCGACCGCCTTGGCGGCGCCGTCGCGGGCAAGGGCCGCGACATGCACATCCTCGCCGGCGCGGTAGATACCGCGCTCGGTCCAGGCATAGACGTCGAGCGCGCCGGGCGCGGCGCGGCCGGCGACGCCGCGGTCCGACAGATCGAAACCGGCCTTGCCCATGTCGAGGAAGACGAAGTCGCTGTCGCCCTGCTTGGCCATCAACACGGCCGGCACCATGCCGTTCTCGCCGCGGGTGAGGCCCGGGTTGAAGACCGCGTGGCCTTCAGCATCGGTGGTTGTCGTGCCCAGGATCTCATTGTTCTTGGCAAGCAGCGTCAGCTCGGCGCCGGCGATCGGCTTGGCGGAGCCCAGCGAACGGGCAAAGACGTTCAGCCCGTCCTGCCCGGTATAGGTGGACAAGCCGATGTCGGACACCACGAACCATTGCGTTGCGCGCGAACCATAATCGTCGCTCTTGTCATCGACCGGCTGGGCGGTCAGCACATAGACCCCGGGCTTGCGCTGCGGGATCGCCTCGTCCACCGGGAAGGAGGTGGTGACCTCCTTGTTGAGGTCGTTGGCGATGTCGAGCGTGCCTTCCCAGACGGGCGCGCCCATCTGGTCGGAAATGGTGGAAATGTCGTAGCCGTCGAGCTGATGCAGGAACTGATAGCCGGACAGAAGCTGCGCCAGCGAACGATCGCCGATGCGGTAGAGCTTCATCTTGGCGGCGTTCATGTTGACGGTGACGACCGGGATGCCGCGTCGCGCGCCGGCCGGCAGCACGAAGCTGTCGCCGGTGAAGCGCGCGGACGGGGCGCGGTCCTGGACATAGATCGACAGCACGACCGGGGCGGCGGTCGTCTCGCCGATGGCCGCGGGCAGGCCGGCGCGGAAAGTCACGTCATAATGCTGGCCGTGCTCCAGCCCTTCGACGCAGATCTGCTTGTCCTTGGCCTCGACGGCCTTCGGGGCGGCGTTGTCGACGGTGACGAATTGCGAATAGTCGACGCCGGTCTTGACCAGTTCCTCGGAAAACTGCGCGCAGATGCGCGGCGAAGAGGAATCCGCATCAACGGTGTGCTCGACGACGCGGAAGCCTTTGCGCGCCTTGAGGTCGGCATAGTCGGCCTGGACGGCTGGCGAATTCACCAGCGCAAGGCTGGCCTCATAGGCCTGCAGCGCCGGCCGGAAGAGATCGCGCTTGTCGAGGCCGGCGGCAAGCAGCGCCAGCGCCTCGGCGCGGGTCTTTGCGGTGCGCGCCAGCTTGTAGGCGTTGAAGGCGGCCGAAGTGACGTTTGCCGGCAAGGTCGACGGTTCGGAAGTGTTGGCAGCCGGCTGCACGCCAAGCGTTTCGCGCGCCAGGGCCAGCCAGAGCGCGCCGTCGTCGGGCAGGACGGACAGCGCCGCCTGGTATTTCTGCATGGCGAGGCGATGGTCGCCGGTCAGCGCCGCCTGCTCGGCGGCGGCCTCGAGCGCCGCCAGCCCTTCGGTCGGCTTGTCATAGGCCGGATCGGTCAGCTTGTTGCGGAACTGCTGGGCCTGGTCGGCCATCCAGTTGGGAAAGAAGGCAAGCGCCGGCGGGGCGCCGATGTCGGGATCGCCATCGACCTTGGCGATCTTGCCGGCGACCGCGCCGCTGAAGGGTTTGAGCTGGTTATAGTCGGATTTGAGAAAGCACCATCTGGCCTTGGTGTTGTAGGTGAAGGCACGGCAGGCAGGGTCGCCGAGGCAGGTGGTCTTGCACTGGTCGAGGCTGACATTCTGGTCGGATCTGAGGTCGAAGCCGAAATAGTCGGAATTGTCCGTCGTCACGATCCGCCGGGCTTCGGCCGCAAGTGCCGCGCCGCTCAAGGCGAAAAAGATGATGAGAAGGATAGAGAGACCACGAGCCGCGCGCATTGCCATATCACCCTCCCGACATTGCAGCGTCCGGGCATGATCAAGCATCAAGCAGGCTTGTCAACGCCGGAACGCGGCCGGTTTTTCAACCGGCCAACGGTTTCCACTCCGGCCAAAGGCCGGTATTTCGACAGAACCTCTATGAGATGGATCACACATTCTTGCGAAGGTGCAAAAGGTGTGAATTCCAAGCCCGGTCCATTTCAGACAATTGGATTGTGGCCCCTTTACGAGCATTTCAGAACTTCATTCCAATTTTAGTTTTGTCGACTAGGTTGTCTTAATGCCGGCGCATGAAACGCAGATGTCAGGAGGGATCGCGCCAGGGCGCGGGCTTCCGCGCGCCCTGCTTGTGGCGCTCGTCTGCTCGACCGTGCTTGCCGGCGAAGCGCCGCCTGCGGCCGCCTTCGAGATTTTCGGCATCAAGCTTTGGGGCGCGTCCAAGGACGAGGACGCCGATATCGTCGATCCGCTGCGCTATTCGGTGACCATCGATGCGCCGGATGCAGACAAGGATCTGGTCAAGAAGCTGGAGGATGCCTCGGCGCTCAAGAACGACGAGGAGCACCCGGTGTCGGGGTCGCTCGGCCTGATGGCCAAGGCGCGCAGCGACCGCGAACATCTCGTGGCCGCCCTTTACGCCGACGCGCGTTATGAAGGCGTGGTCAACATCACCATCCAGGGCAAGTCCATCGACGAACTGCCGCCGGACGCCGAATTCAAGGGGCCGCAGCCCATTCCGGTGGTGGTCAGCATTGCTGCCGGACCGAAATTCACGCTGGGCAACATAAGGCTGAAGGGCGACGCGGCCGGGCTTGCTAGTGCCGATTTCGGCCTGATCGCCGGCGGCGATGCGAGTTCGGGCGCTGTGATCAAGGCCGAAGCGGCGATCGTACGGGCTCTCAAGGAAGAGGGCAGGCCGCTCGCAAAGGTCACGAACCGCGAGATCGTTGCCGATCATGCCACCTCGACGCTCGACGTGACGCTGACCGTGGCGGCCGGACCGGTCGCCGGCTATGGCGATACAACGGTCGAGGGCACCGAGAAGGTCGATCGCGATTTCACCGAATATATGACCGGCCTCAAGCGCGGCAAGCAATATTCGCCGCAGGAGATCGACGATGCCCGGGATCGGCTGCTCGGGCTCGAGGTCTTCAACAGCGTCAGTATCAAGGAGGGCGACAGCCTCGACGCCAACGGCAACATCCCGATCGACGTCCGGGTGAGCGAGCGCAAGCCGCGCTTCTTCGGCCTGGGCGGCTCGTATTCGAATACCGAGGGCTTGGGGCTGGAAGGCTACTGGGGCCACCGCAACCTGTTCGGCCACGCGGAGAAGCTGCGCATCGACGGCTCTATCAGCGGCATCGGCAGCAACAGCATTTCCGCGCTCAACTACAATGCCGGCATCATGTTCGAGAAGCCGGGCGTGCTCGGGCCGACATCGAAGTTCTTCACCGGCGTCAAGACGGTGTTCGAGCACCCGGACGCCTATGACCATTTCTCGGTCAAGGGCGACGTGGGTGTCTCCTACGACCTCGACAAGAGGCAGCGGGTCTCGGCCGAATTCGACCTCGATTACTCGAGGATCACCGACGCCTTCGGCAAGCACACCTATCTGATCGCCAGCGTTCCGCTGCAATATGTCTATGACAGCCGCGACAACAAGCTCAATCCGACCAGGGGTTTCCGGGCGCTCGCCTATGCCGAGCCGAGCTACGACATCCTGAACGGCGCGACCTTCCTCAAGCTGAAGGGCGAGGGCTACGCCTATCAGTCGCTCGATACGGCGAGCAAGTTCGTGCTTGCCGAACGCGCCACGCTCGGATCCATCGTGGGCACCGGCCTGCAGAATGTCCCGGCCGATCGGCGCTTCTATTCCGGCGGCGGCGGCTCGGTGCGCGGCTATGCCTATCAGGGGATCGGTCCGAAGGACATCAACGGACAGCCGATCGGCGGACTCTCGCTTTTCGAGACCTCGGTCGAGATGCGCATCGCCATTACCGACACGATCGGCGTCGTGCCCTTCGTCGATGCCGGCACGGTCTCGACCAAGTCCTTCCCGGATTTCTCCAACGTCAAGGTCGGCGCCGGCGTCGGTCTGCGCTACCTCACCCCGTTCGGGCCGCTGCGCATCGATGCGGCGGTGCCGCTCAACCGTGACCCCAGCGATCCGCATTTCGGCATCTATGCCGGCATCGGCCAGGCGTTCTGACGATGAAGATCTTCTGGCGCATACTTCGCATCTGCCTCTACGTGCTGCTCCTGTTGCTCGTGGTGGCGATCGGCGCGCTCGCCGTGCTGACCGGCACCGAAGGCGGCCGCCAGAATCTCGCCGGCCTGATCTCGAAAATGGCCTCTACCGAGGACCGCAAGGTCACCGTCAGCGGCATCGAAGGCATCTGGTCCGGCGCGTTGCGGCTCGATCATGTCGTGCTGGAGGACCGCGCCGGGCCCTGGCTGGTGGCGCGCAAGGTGGCGCTCGACTGGTCGCCGACGGCGCTCTTGTCGCGCAATTTCAACGCCGATCGCATCGGAGCCGAGCGCATCGAACTGGCGCGGCTGCCGCAAGCCGGCCAGCAGGCGTCGCAAGGTGGATCGACGACCCTGCCGGTTTCGATCGACATCAGAGAGATCAACCTGCCCGAGATCGCGCTCGGGCAGGAACTCGCCGGCAGCGGCATTGCGGAACTCGCCGCCAAGGGCTCGCTCAAAGCCGATCCGACACCGCTGGCGATCGAGACGGTGCTCAACGTCGCCCGCCATGACGGCAAGCAGGGCAATGTCGACGCCAAGATCCATTTCGCGCCGGCAGACAACAAGCTCGACCTCGATCTCAAGGCATCGGAGCCGGCCGGCGGCATCATCGCCAACCTGCTCAAGCTGCCCGATGCGCCGCCCGTCGACATCGTCGTTTCGGGCACCGGGCCGCTCGCCAACTGGAACGGCATCGGCACCTTCGTCGTCGACCGCCAGATCGTCACCCAACTCACCGGCCGCCACCAGCTCAACGACAAGGGCCACTATATAGAAGCCAAGGGCGACGGCGAATTCGAGCGCTTCCTGCCGCAAAAGTTCAAGTCGCTGTTTGCCGGCAAGACGAGCTTCGACCTCGCCGGCACCGCGACCACCGCCGGCGGTGTCGATATCGAGCGTGCCAAAATAGAAAGCGGCACGGTTCATGGCACGGCCACAGGCAATGTCCACCCGAAGGGCGCCAGCGATCTTGCCGTCGAGCTTTCCGCCAAGGACAAGCCCGTCACTATCGATGTCGGCAACAGCGCGGTCCCGATCCTGGTCGCCGTCGAGAAGGCGACCGCGCGCGCCTTTGGCGACGGCAAGGCGCCGATGGTCGATATCGGCACGTCGCTGGCCTCGGTCGCCGTCGGCGGCACGCAGCTCAACAATCTGACGGGACAGATCCATTCCGACGGCTTCGACGTCGAGAACCGCTCCGGCCCCGTCAACATCAAGCTCGCCGCCGCGGGCCTGAAGACAGACGTGGCGACGCTGGCGCCGCTGGTGACGGGCAAGCTCGCCGCCGATCTCTCCGGTTCGATCAGTCGTGACAATGTGACCATCGACAAGGGCACGCTGCGCAGCGATGCGCTCAATGCCGCGCTGACAGCCGGAGTGTCTCTGGCGGACCTGTCGATGACGCTCAAGATGAACGCCGACGCCATATCGAAAGCGCTGCCGCCGCAGATCAGCTCGCTGCTTGGTGAGCGGGTCAAATTCTCGGCCACGGCGACGCGCGATCCGCAAGGCGCATTTGCGGCCAACGAGCTCGAACTTGCCTCCGGCTCGCTCAGCGCCAGCGGCACCGGCAGCGTCCAGGGCTCGGACATCCAGGCGAACGTCAGGGGCACGCTGGGCGACGTCTCGCCGCTGTCGTCGCTTGCCGGCACGCCGCTCGCCGGCGGGGTCAATTTCGCGCTGACCGCCAGCGGTCCGCGCTGGGCGCCGGACTTCTCCGTTTCGGCGGACAGCGCCAGCCTGACGGCGGCCGGGCGCACCGTGAAGGACATCAAGCTTTCGGCCAAGGGAAAGGCCGACATCGCCAATCCTTCGGCCGACGTATCGTTGACCGGCAGCGCCGAGGAGCAGCCGCTCGACATCCGCGCGTCGCTGGTGACCGCCGACGGCAAACGCTCGATCAGAGGGCTCAGCCTGGCGCTCGGCGACAACAAGGTTTCGGGCGATCTGGCGCTCGACGATCACTTCCTGCCGCTCGGCACCCTGACGCTCGCCGTGCCCGACATTGCGCCGCTGGCGGCGCTTGGCGGCCAGACGGCGACCGGCGACGTCAACGGCACGATCGCCTTCGCCAAGGAGGGCGAGGCGCCGACCGTCACCATCAATGCGGCCAGCGGATCGATCGCGCGCGGCGATCTCGCGGCGAAGACCATCACAGTCAACGCGCTGATCGCCAACTATCTCAAGGGACCGGCGATCTCGGGCACGATCAAGGCCGACAACGTGACTTCCGGAAGCACGGTGATCAGCGGCATCGGCATCGATTTGAAGCGCGAGGGCGAGTGGACCAATTTTACCGGCGGCGCGACGGCGTCGGGCATTCCGGCCACCGCCACCGGCCGCGTGAAGATCGCCGACGGCAAGACCACCGTCGAGATCGCTTCCGGCGAAGCGACGGTGCGCGGCATCAAGGCGGCGATCGCCGAGCCTTCCAGGCTGTCGATCGCCGACGGCGTGACCAGCATCGAGAAACTGGCGCTCAACCTTGGCGGTGGCACGGCGTCGGTTTCAGGCAGCGCCGCCCAGGTCCTCGACCTGACGGCCAATTTCGCCAAGCTACCGGCGGCGCTCGCCAATGATTTCGTGCCCGGTCTCGATGCGGCCGGATCGCTGGAAGGTACGGCGCATGTCACCGGCCCGTCCTCCAACCCCGATATCCGGTTCAATGCCAAGCTCGCCGACGCCGAGACCAGCCAGACCCGCCAGGCAGGGCTCGGACCGCTCAATCTCGATGCTTCCGGCAGCGTCTCGACCGCGGCTGGCCTGACAATCGACCAGGCGACGCTCTCCGGCGACAAGGTCTCGGGCAAGGCGGCCGGCACCATCAATCCGAACGGCGCCAGCAATTTCTCGCTCGATCTCACCTCGAACGGACCGAGCCTGCCGCTCAAATTCGGCACCGCAGCAAGCCCCGTCGAGCTGGAAATGCGGGCCGTCTCAGTGAAGGCCGCGGGGCAGGGCGCGACGCCGCAGCTCGACATCTCCGCGATGCTCGCTTCCGCCACCGCCAACCACGTCAAGGCGGAAGGCCTGGCGCTGGCGCTGCATTCCGACGGTTTCGACGTCAAGACCCGGAGCGGCCCGGTCTCCGGCAGCGTCGCGGCCGACAAGATCGATCTCGACAACCCGACGGTTGCGCCGCTGGTCGCCGGCAAGGTCACGGCAAAGGTCGCCGGCAGCCTTGCCCCGGACGCGATCACCATCGACAACGGCTCGGCAACCAGCGGGGCGGTGGACGGCGCCTTCAACGGCCGGGTTTCGTTTGCCGATGGCTCCGTCGACTTCACCGTGAAGGCGGATGTGCTTTCGGCGGCGCTACCGGCAGCAGTGCGCGGCGTGCTTGCCGAGCGCACGCAACTCAGCGCGACGACGCGGCGCGACGCCAAAGGCAATGTCAGCGTCGGCCCGGTGAAGGTCGCATCGGGCGCGTTCAGCGCCGACGGCCAGGCGAGCATCGCCGACAACAAGCTCAGCGCCGCCGTGAAGGGCGCGCTTGGTGACATTTCGCTGCTGTCCAAGGACGCCAAGGGCGCCATCACCTTCGCGCTTGACGCGCAGGGCGCCGTCGCGGCGCCGGATCTTTCGCTGACCGTGAACAGCGACCGGCTTTCGGTGGCGGCGCGCGAGATCACCGGCCTCAAGCTGACCGCGACTGGCAAGCCGGATGCCGCCAATCCGGCGGCCAATGTGCAACTGACCGGCAATGTCGCCGGGCAGCCGCTGCAGGGCAATGCCGTGCTCGCCACCACCAACGGCAAGAGCGCGATCAACGGACTTCTGCTGGCGCTGGGATCAAACAAGATCTCCGGCGATCTGGCGCTCGACCAGGCTTTCGTGCCGGAGGGCACGGTGTCGCTCGACCTGCCCGACATCGGGCCGCTGGCCGCGCTGGCGTTGGAAAAGGCGGAGGGCGACGTGCGCGGCACGATCGCCTTCTCGAAGGCGGGCAACGGAGCGAATGTTGCCGTCAAGGCGACCACGGCGGCAATCAAGCGCGGCGATCTCTCGGCCAAGAGCGTCGCCGTCGACGCGCAGATCGCCAACTATCTTGGTGCACCTGTCATCTCCGGCAAGATCCGCGCCGACAACGTGACCTCCGGCGGCACCGCCGTCACCAGCATCGATGTGGACCTCAAGCGCGACGGCGACTGGACCGGCTTTTCCGGCGGCGCCACGGTCAAGAACATTCCGGCGCGGGCGGCCGGCCGCGTGAAAGTGGCGAACGGCACGACCACCATCGAGCTCGCATCCGGCCAGGCGACGGTGCAGGGAATCAAGGCGGCGATCGCACAGGCCTCGACCGTGACCATCGCCAACGGCGCGACAACACTGGACAAGCTCGTGCTCAATCTTGGCGGCGGCACGGCCACCGTGACGGGCAAGGTCGCGCAGACGCTCGACATCAACGCCAACCTGGCCAGGGTGCCGGTCTCGCTCGCCAACAGTTTTTCGCCGGGCCTCGATGCGGCCGGCTCGATCTCGGGCACGGTCAAGGTGAGCGGCGCGCCGGCCAGCCCGGCGGTCGGCTTCAATGTCAATGCCGCCGGCGTGCAGACCTCGCAGACGCGCGGCGCAGGGCTTGGCGGTATGAACGTGTCGTCGTCGGGAACTTTTGCTGCCAACAAGCTCGCCTTCAATGCCAATATCAGCGACGGCGCCGGCCTTGGCCTCAAGGGCGGCGGCACGGTGACGACTGCTGGCGCGCCGACCCTGGCGCTCGACTTCAACGGCAAGGTGCCGTTCTCCTTCCTTGCCGCCAAGCTGGCCGCGCAAGGCCTAGCGCTTAACGGCACCGCCAATGTCGACGTGCAAGTCCGCGGCCCGGCATCCTCGCCGGTGATCAGCGGCAAAGTCACCACGTCCGGCGCGCGCCTCATCGACGCGCGCTCCGGACTTGCCGTCAACGACATCGCAGCCGAAGTCTCGATCGGCAGCGGCGTTGCGAGGATCAATCGCCTGACCGGCACGCTTTCGACGCGCGGCAGCCTTTCGGCCAGCGGTACCGTCGGCATCACGCCTGCGCAGGGCTTCCCGGCCGATCTTTCGATCAAGCTCACCGACGGCCGCTATACCGACGGCAGGGTGGTGACCGCCAATCTCGGCGGCGACCTGACGGTCAAAGGGCCGCTCGTCTCGGCGCCGGTGATCGCCGGCACCATCAACCTAGCGCGCACGGTCATCACTGTTCCGGAAAAACTGCCGGGGTCGCTCTCGGCGCTCGACGTCAAGCACAAGAACGCGCCCGCCCCGGTGCGCGCGCAGGACAAAGCGCTGCGCCCCGCTACATCCAGCGGCAGCAGCAACAGCGGCGGCGGCCTCGCCCTCGACGTGACGATCAATGCGCCGAACCAGATCTTTATCCAGGGCCGGGGCGTCGACGCCGAACTGGGTGGCTCGCTCAAGCTGACCGGCCCGGCGTCGTCACCGCACGCGGTCGGCACCTTCACCCTGCAGCGCGGACGGCTGACGATCCTTGCCAAGCGGCTGACCTTCACCGAGGGCACGGTCGGGTTCCAGGGTTCACTGGTGCCCTATCTCAACCTGACGGCGACCACGACGACGAGCAGCGCCACGGTTACCATCGTCGTGTCCGGCGAGGCGACAAATCCGAAATTCACTTTCTCCTCGGTACCGGCGCTGCCACAAGATGAGATCCTGGCCCAGCTCATCTTCGGTCAATCCATGTCCAAACTGTCACCGGTGCAGATAGCGCAACTGGCGCAAGCCGCCGCGCAGTTGGCAGGCGTCGGAGGCTCGACGTCGCTGCTCGAGAACCTGCAAAGCGCTATCGGCGTCGACAATCTCGACGTGACGACGGACGAGAAGGGCGGTACCGCGGTCTCGGCCGGCAAATACCTCAACGACCGCACCTATGTGACGATCCAGAAGGGCGACAAGCCCGGCTCCGGCAAGGCGACGATCGACCTCAATGTCGGGCGCGGCGTCAAGCTGCGCGGCGAGGCCAACGACGCGGGCGAGGCAAAAGGCGGTGTCTTTTACGAACGCGAATATTGACGACGCGGCGCCCGCTCTGGGCGGCGTCGTAAGGCTTTTGCCGCGCGGGCAAGGCCTTATCCACCTAAAATGTATTGAGTTAATCGCCCTGTCGATTTTTCGGGAAATGTGCAGCGCACTAACAAATTTGCGTCAAGACTGTCGCTATCACGCGAACCGGCCTCATTCCAAAGTTGCACATTTCGCCCACACGTTCCCACTCCACACCGTCTTTTGACATCACGGTTTGGATGCGGAATGTTAAAAGGCAGAAAGCCAACAATGGGAGTTAGTCATGGCAATCTACAAAAGTAACGGTGACCGCGTTCCGGACCATATCCTGGCCATGGCCGAGGAGGCCAAGGCGGGCAAGGTGGACCGCCGCGAATTCCTGGCTTTGGCCAGCGTCTTCGGCGCATCAACGGCAATGGCCTACGGCATGCTTGGCCTGGCCGACCCGACGCCGGCAAAGGCCGATGAAGTGAAGGGCAAGAAGGGCGGCACGCTGAAGGTCGCGCAGTGGATCAAGGACCCCAAGGATCCGCGCAAGTCCGACTGGTCGGAAATCGCCAATGCCGAGCGCCAGGCGCTCGAGCCACTGGTCAAGTACACCACCGAATACACGTTCCGCCCCTATCTGCTGGAAAGCTGGGACGTGAACGATGACGCTACCGAATACACGCTGCATGTGCGCAAGGGCGTGACTTGGTCGAACGGCGATGCCTTCACGGCGGACGACGTCATCTTCAACCTTAAGCGCTGGGCCGATAAGAAGGCCGAAGGCAATTCGATGCCTGGCCGCCTCGGCACGCTGGTCAAGGACGACAAGTTGGACGAAAGCGCTGTCACCAAGGTCGACGACATGACCATCAAGTTGAAGCTTGGCAAGCCGGACATCGCGCTCATCCCGAACATGTGCGACTATCCCGCGCTCCTCGTCCACAAGAGCTTCGACCAGAAGGGTGGCGATTTCAAATCCTGCCCGATCGGCACCGGTCCGTTCGAGCTCGTCTCCTACGATGTCGGCCAGAAGGTGGTCTACAAGCGCCGTGCCGACAACAAATGGTGGGACGGCGAGGTGTTCCTCGACGGCATTGAGTTCATCGACTACGGCACCGATCCGCAAGCCATGGTCAGTGCGTTCGAATCGGGTGAAGTGCACACCAATTTCGAGACCTCGGCCGACTACGTGTCGATCCTCGACGGCATGGATCTGGTGAAGTCGGAGATCGTCACCGCCTCGACCATCGTCTGCCGCACCAACGTCAATAACAAACCGTACGACAACCAGAAGGTCCGCAACGCCCTGCAACTCGCGGTCGACAACAACGTCGTCCTGCAGCTCGGCTACGGCAATGCCGGCACGGTCGCCGAGAACCACCATGTCAGCCCGATCCACCCGGAATACTACGAGCTGCCGAAGATCAAGCGCGATCCGGCCAAGGCGAAGGCCCTGCTCGCGGAGGCCGGCCAGGCAGATTTCGAGCATGAGCTGATCACGGTCGACGAGGACTGGCATAAGAACACCGGCGATGCCATCGCTGCGCAGATGCGCGACGCCGGCATCAAGGTGAAGCGCACGGTGTTGCCGGGCTCGACCTTCTGGAACGACTGGACCAAGTATCCGCTGTCCATGACCAACTGGAACATGAGGCCCCTCGGCGTCCAGGTTCTTGCCATCGGCTATCGGAGCGGCGAAGCCTGGAATGAGACGGCTTGGTCGAACCCCGATTGGGATGCCAAGCTCAATGCCGCGCTCGCCGTCGCCGACGCCGCCAAGCGCAAGGGCATGATGAAGGACATCGAGCAGATCCTGCAGGATGCCGGCATCATCATCCAGCCTTACTGGCGCAAGCTCTACAGCCACTCGGTCAAGGCGGTGCAGAACTACAAAATGCATCCGACCTTCGAACGCGATTACGGCAAGGTCTGGCTCGACCAGGCGTGATCGGAGCCGATCGGGAAGGGGCTCTTGCCCCTTCCCCTCACTCCCCACACAATGCTGGACCGGAAGCCGCCGCTCCAAGAGCGCGCGGGCCTTCCGGCAACGGCATGTAACAGAACAGGGTTGATCGCATCCGAGGGTCCGTTGACAATCAGCCTGGCCGCTAACGGCCGGGTTGGTTTCTAGACAGGCTCCAACCCCCAACCAGACCGGCAGGGGCCGCCATGCTATCTTTCATCCTCAGACGCCTTGGCACGATGGCATTGACGATGCTGTGCCTGACATTGATCGTTTTCTTCCTGATCAATCTCAACCCGAACCTGAAGAAGCTGGCGATCAGCCAGACCGAAATGCACACATCGGCCGAGCAGCTCGAGGACTGGCTGGTCAACCACGGCTACCGGCAGAATTTCTTCGCCCGCTATGGCCAGTGGCTGGGCCTGCTGCCCAAGCAGCCAGCGACCGATCCGGCGACGGGCAAGCCTATGCAGCGCTTCTCCTTCTGCAACGATCCGACCGAGCCGACCTTCTCCGGTGTGCTACAAGGTGATTTCGGCTGCTCGACCAAGTTCAAGACGACCGTGGCCTCCAAACTTTTCCCGGCGCTCGGTGCCACGGGGCTGCTGATGTTCTGGGTGCTGGCGGTGATGGTGCCGATCTCACTCCTTATCGGGATACTGGCGGGCATGCGCGAGGGTTCGCGCACCGACCGCACGCTGTCCGTCGCCTCTATCGCCTCGACGGCGACGCCCGAATATGTGTCGGGCGTCATCTTCACCGTCATCTTTGCCTCGTGGCTGGGCTGGCTGAACGGCTCGGCCGCCTCGGCAAGTCAGGGCCTTACCTTCTACAATTTCACGCTTCCCGTCATGACGCTGGCCATATACGGCACCGGCTACATAGCGCGCATGACACGTGCTTCGATGGTCGAGGTGATGACGCAGCAATATATCCGCACCGCCCGTTTGAAGGGACTTTCGTTCGGCAGCGTCGTCGTCAAGCATGCCCTGCGCAACGCGCTGATCGCACCTTTCACCGTCATCATGCTGCAGTTCCCGTGGCTGCTCACCGGCGTCGTCATCGTCGAGGTGATGTTCCGCTACCAGGGCTTCGGCTACACGCTGGTCGAGGCCGCAGGCAACAACGATATCGACCTTCTGCTGGGCTGCTCGCTGGTCTCGGTGTTTATCGTGCTGATCACCCAGCTCATCTCGGATGTCGGCTACGCGTTTCTCAATCCGCGTATCAGGGTTCAGTAGGGGGCAGGGCGGATGCAGATCGAATATATCAGCGCCTTCGATGTCGTGGTCGGCGTGCTTTGGCGCTTCTGGCCGGTATGGGTCGCGCTCGTCCTGTTGATGGGTGCAAGCTTTACCTACAAGAAGAAGCTCGGCCTCTACGGTCAGCTCTTCGACAGTGGCGTCGGCATCGCCGGCGTCGGTATCTGCCTGTTCTGGCTGTTCACAGCGATATTCGCCTCGACCATCTCGCCCTTCGATCCGCTGGCGCAGGTGTCGATCATGAAGGACGCGCTGCCCGGCGCAGTCGAGCCGACAACAAAGCTCATCTACTATTTCGGCGGCGACAAGCTCGCGCGCGACGTATTCTCGCGCATGGTCTATGGCAGCCAGATCGTGCTGATTATCGCGCCGGCGGCGACCGGATTTGCGCTGATGGTCGGCATCACGCTCGGCTTGCCGGCCGGCTATTACGGCGGCAAGATCGACACGATCCTGTCCTTCCTTGCCAATCTGGTGCTGGCCTTCCCGGTGATCCTTCTGTTCTATCTCCTGGTAACGCCGGGCATCATGGACACGCCGATCCCCTACGCCATGGCTGGGCTGTTCTTCCTGTTCCCGATCATCTTCTTCAGCGTGCTGTTCTGGACGCGCTTCAAGAACCGGCCGGACCGCCTCTACATTCTGCTCGGCCTGACGCTGGTCATCGGCGGTTGGATCTATGTCGGCCTGGTCTTCGATAAGGATCCGCTGCGCATCGTTCATATCGATCCCAACCAGCTCAACATCTTCGTGGCAGTGGTGTTTGCCTCCAGCCCCGGCGTGTTCCGCATCGTGCGCGGGCTTACCATGGACATCAAAACGCGCGATTATGTGGCGGCCGCGCAGACGCGCGGTGAATCGCCATGGTACATCATGCTGTGGGAGATCCTGCCCAATGCGCGCGGACCGCTGATCGTCGATGCCTGCCTGCGCATCGGCTACACGACGATCCTGCTCGGTACGCTCGGCTATTTCGGCCTGGGCTTGGCGCCCGAAAGCCCCGATTGGGGCACGGCGATCAAGGACGCGAGCCGCCTGCTGCGCTCCTTCATTCATCCGGCGCTGCCGCCGACGATCGCGCTGATGTCTTTCGTGCTCGGGCTGAACCTTCTGGCTGACTCGCTGCGTGAACAATCGATGAAGGATTGATGGAAGGGTCTTCGGCCCTACTTGAAAAGCAAGGATTGGAGCGACCCATGAACGAGGCAGTCCGAGATCCAGGCAAGCCAGCCAACGGGCCGATCATCGAGATCGAGAACCTTTCGATCTCCTTCTTCACCCGCAAGGGCGAGATCCCGGCGGTGATGGACTTTTCCTGCACGGTCATGCCCGGCGAGGCGATGGGCATCGTCGGCGAATCCGGTTGTGGCAAGTCGACCGTATCGCTCGGCATCATGCGCGACCTCTCCAACATCGGGAAGATCGTCGGCGGGCGGATCAAGTTCCAGGGCAGGGACATGGGCGAGATGTCCGAGGAGGAGCTTCGCGCCATCCGCGGCAACAAGATCGCCATGATCTACCAGGAGCCGATGGCGAGCCTTAATCCGGCGATGAAGGTCGGCCAGCAACTGATGGAAGTGCCGCTGATCCACGACAAGGTGTCGAAGGAGGAGGCCTACAGGCGGGCGCTCGAAATGGTGCGCGCGGTGAAGCTGCCCGATCCGGAGCGCATGATGCGCTCCTATCCGCACCAGCTTTCCGGCGGCCAGCAGCAGCGCATCGTCATCGCCATGGCGCTGCTGTCGAAGCCGGCGCTGCTTCTGCTCGACGAGCCGACGACGGCGCTCGACGTGACCGTCGAGGCGGGCATTGTCGAGCTGGTCAAGGGGCTGGGCGAGAAGTTCGGCACCTCGATGATCTTCGTGTCGCACAATCTCGGCCTCATCCTCGAGACCTGCGACAAGATCACGGTGATGTATTCCGGCGAGGCGGTCGAGACCGGCAAGATCGAGGACGTCTTCGACCGGATGCGCCATCCTTACACGCAGGGCCTGTTCCGCTCGATCCCGCTGCCCGGCGCCGACAAGAATTCGCGGCCGCTGATCTCCATTCCGGGGCAATTGCCACTGCCGCATGAGCGGCCGAAAGGGTGCAATTTCGGCCCGCGCTGCCACCATTTCGTCGAGGGCGTCTGCAACGCCGCCGAGATCCCGATGATCGCCGTCGAAGGCCACGAGGGCCATTTCTCGCGCTGCGTGCGCTTCAACGAGATCGACTGGGAAGCGCTGCCGCCCGGCGCCAAGAAGGTCAAAGAAAAGGTCGAGCCCGGCCAGCCGGTGCTCAAGATCGATGACCTCAAGAAATACTACAAGGTCGGCGGCAGCGAAGTGTTCGGCTCCAGCGAAGGTCGCGTCGTCAAGGCCAATGAGACGATCTCGTTCACCGCGCGCGAGTCGGAGACGGTCGCGATCGTCGGCGAATCCGGCTGTGGAAAGTCGACGCTCGCCAAGGTGCTTCTGGGGCTCGAGACCGCAAGCTCGGGCACGGTGACGCTGGGCAACAAGGAGATCCAGTCGACCGGCATCGAGAACCGCAACGTCGAGACCGTGTCTTCGATCCAGATGGTGTTCCAGAACCCGTTCGACACGCTGAACCCCAGCCACACGGTCGGCTCGCAGATCATCCGCACGCTGGAGAAGTTCAACGTCGGCAAGACGGTCGCCGAGCGGCGCAAGCGCATGCTGGAGCTTCTCGACCTGGTGAAGCTGCCGAGAGCCTTCGAGGGCCGCAAGCCGCGCCAGCTCTCGGGCGGCCAGAAGCAGCGCATCGGCGTGGCGCGCGCCTTTGCCGGCGATGCCAAGGTGGTGGTGGCCGACGAGCCGGTCTCGGCGCTCGACGTGTCGGTGCAGGCGGCGGTGACCGAGCTGTTGATGGACATCCAGCGCAAGAACAAGACGACGATGCTGTTCATCAGCCACGATTTGTCGGTGGTGCGCTACATCGCCGACCGCGTGGTCGTCATGTATCTCGGCTATATCGTCGAGCAGGGCACGACGGACCAGATCTTCTCGCCGCCTTACCATCCCTACACGGAGGCGCTGCTGTCGGCGATCCCGATCGCCGACACCAGCGTGGTCAAGAAGCACATCGTGCTTGAGGGCGACATTCCGTCGGCGATGAACCCGCCGACCGGCTGCCCGTTCCAGACGCGTTGCGGCTACAAGAAGCTGGTGCCGGACAATCTGTGCGAGACCAAGGTGCCGCCGATCAAGAATCTCGGCGACGGCCATATGAGCCTGTGCTGGCTTGCCGACGATGTGCTGGCGAAGATGGAGCCGGTCATCAAATTCGATAAGGAGCACGCGGCGCATGAGGGCGTGCCGGATGACGCGCCGCACGGCGCCGCTTCCGAGAGTCCCCCGGCAAAGCGGCCGCGCGGTAAGAAGCCCAACTAAGATAGCAGCGCTGCGCCGCTATTAGCTGCCGCACTGCCGCAGTTGCGCGGCGTAGTCGCGGGCCATCTGGTCGGTGGCGCGGGCGTAATTCTGCACGCCGGCATCGCCACGGTTGCCGCGGCCATAGGCCGACCAGCCGAGATAATAGGCGAGATAGAGATTGTAGGTGTCGTTGCGGGCGACGCCGAACGTGTCGGCAGTCTTGGAGTGGTACCAGCCGACGAAGTCGATGGCGTCGGCGAAACGGCTGCGCCGCGCCGCCCAGTTGCCGGTTTCCATCTGATATTGCGACCAGGTTCCGTCGAGCGCCTGCGAGTAGCCGGCGGCGCTGGAGACATGCGTCCAGGGAATGAAGCCGAGCAGCTTGGTGCGCGGCGGCCGGGCGTTGCTCTTGAAGCCGGACTCCTTGCGCACCGTCGCCATCAGCACCGGAACGGGAACGCCGTATTTCCGCTCGGCGCGCTCGGCGGAGGACTGCCAGTTGTCGAACCAGCCGTCATTCTGGTCGAAGACAGCGCAGACATTGTTGATATGGCTGGGCGCCGTCGCGCAGGCCGAAAGCGCCAGCAGCATTGAGACAGCGACAATTTTACTAAAACTCGACCTACGCATCGGAAAACGAATAGGCCGAAATCATAAAAGGATTCTTGCGAGCTTCCTTAACGCCGTCGCCTGCGCGTAGAAAAATCGACTGTCGATATTCCGACTATTTGCGTCGTTTTTCCGTTCGTCTATCTAGAAAAATGCCGCTTCGACTAAAATCACGCCGGCAAATGGCGAATTCCTGACAGCTACCACGCCCAGCTGACGCTCTGATGCGCGCATGACAGAACCTAGACGAAGGCGCGGCGCAGAGCGGACCAGCAACCGGGGGCCATCCGCCATCCCGCAACTGCCGCTGCGGCGCGCGACGAATCCCTACCCGCCGATGGCTCTGCTTTCGGCCGACCAGATCGAGGCCATCCACCAGGCGTCGATGCATATCCTCGAGAATTTCGGCATCGAGGTGATGAGCCAGCGGGCGCTAACGTTGTTCGAGCGGGCCGGCGCCAAGGTCGATCGCGGCTCGATGAATGTACGCGTCGACCGCGGCATGGTCGACGAAGCGCTGAAGTCGACACGGTCGACCTACACGCTTACCCCACGCAATCCGGCTCGCGCTATCCATCTCGGCGGCAACACCATCAACTTCACGCTGGTCGCCGGGCCCCCCAATGTGCACGACATGGAGCGCGGCCGCCGCGCCGGCAATCTCGTCGACTACTCGGACCTCGTCCGGCTGGCGCAGCATTTCAACTGCATCCATATGCTCGGCAATCAGGTCTGCGCTCCAGTCGAATTACCGGCCAATTCGCGCCATCTCGACACCTATTTCGCCAACCTGACGCTGACCGACAAATGCTTCCACGTCTCGGCCATCGGCCGGGGCAGGGCGCTGGACGGCATCGAGATGATGGCGCTCTCGCGCGGGCTGACGCTGGAGCAGATGTCGCAGGACCCCGGCGTCACCACCATCATCTCGGTCAATTCGCCGCGCCGCTTCGACGAGATGATGGCCGAAGGGCTGATGACCATGGCCGAATACGGCCAGTCGGTGGCGGTAACCCCGTTCACGCTGATGGGGGCGATGAGCCCGGTGACGCTCGCCGGCGCGCTGGCGCAGCAGAATGCCGAGGCGCTGTTCGGCGTTGTCCTGACCCAGCTTGTGCGGCCGGGCGCGCCGGTGATGTATGGCGCCTTCACTTCCAATGTCGACATGAAATCTGGCGCGCCGGCGTTCGGCACGCCGGAGAACACCAAGGCCAACATCGCATCCGGGCAATTGGCGCGGCGCTATAAGCTGCCGTACCGAACGACGCCGGGTTCTGCTTCCAACGCCGCCGACGCACAAGGCGCCTATGAGACGCTGATGGCGCTGTGGGGCGCGGTGCTTGGTCACGGCAACCTCGTCTACCATGCCGCGGGCTGGCAGGAGGGCGGGCTGACGGCGTCGTTCGAGAAGCTCATCATCGATGTCGAGATGATCCAGCACATGATGGAATTCCTGCGGCCGATCGTGGTCGATGAAGGGGAGCTTGCGGTGGAAGCGCTGGGCGCGGTGCCGACCGGCGGGCATTTCTTCGGCGAGCCGCACACGCTGGAGCGCTACACCACCGCCTTCTACCAGCCGCTGCTTTCCAACTGGCAGAATTATGAGGCCTGGCAGGAGGCCGGCGCGCTCGACACGACGGGACGTGCGACGCGGCTCTGGAAGAAGGCGCTGGAGGAATACGTCCAGCCGGCCATGGACCCCGCCGTGCGCGAGGCGCTGGAAGCCTATGTCGCGCGCCGCAAGGAAGCGATCGGGCAGGGCGAGCCGTGATGGTTTTGGAACGCTGGCGCCATCCCTCATCCGCCTGCCGGCACCTTCTCCCCGTGAAGGACGGGGAGAAGGGACAAGCTCCGACGCTGACGCCCCCCTCTCCCCGTTCTTCACGGGGAGAGGGTAAGGGTGAGGGGCAGCGCCGACTTTTGCGGAGAGACAACTGCCTCCCATTCTGAATCCACTCAACCATCCAACTCACTGAAATAACGAGAAGAACCCATGAAGTCGCATGCAAAGGTCGTGGTCATCGGCGGCGGTGTCGTCGGATGTTCCGTGCTGTTCCATCTTGCCCGCCACGGCTGGACCGATGTCGTGCTTCTGGAACGCGATGAGCTGACCTCGGGCTCGACCTGGCATGCGGCCGGCGGCATGCACACCATCAATGGCGACCCCAACGTCGCCAAGCTGCAGAAATACACGATCTCGCTCTACAAGGAGATCGAGGAGCTTTCCGGCCAGGCTACGGGGGTGCATCTCACCGGCGGGGTGCTCCTGGCGGCGACCGAGGCACGGCTCGACTGGCTGCGCGGCGTGGTTTCCAAGGGCCGCTATCTTGGTATCGACCTCGAGGTGATCTCGGCGAAAGAGGCGGCCGAGCTGATGCCGCTCCTCGATCCGAAACAATTCGTCGGCGCGGTGCGCAACAGGGAGGACGGCCATCTCGATCCGTCCGGGGTGACACACGCCTATGCCAAGGCCGCGCGCAAGCTGGGCGCGGAAGTTGAGCGCTTCACCAAGGTCGAGGACATCGTGCGCCGCCCGGATGGCCTGTGGCGCGTCATCACCAACAAGGGCGAGGTGGTGGCCGAGCATGTCGTCAATGCCGGCGGGCTGTGGGCGCGCGAGGTTGGCCGCATGGTCGGGCTGGAGCTGCCGGTGCTGGCGATGGAGCACATGTACCTGATCACCGAGGACATGCCGGAGGTCGCCGACTGGAACAAGAAGACCGGCACCGAGATCATCCACGCCGTCGACTTCGACGGCGAGCTCTATCTGCGCCAGGAGCGCGGCGGCATGCTGATGGGCACTTACGAGAAGGCCAACAAGCCATGGTCCGAGTTCTCCACACCATGGAACTTCGGCCATGAGCTGCTGGAGCCGGACATCGACCGCATCGCGCCGTCGCTGGAGGTCGGCTTCCGCCATTTCCCTGCTTTCCAGAACACCGGCATCAAGCAGATCATCAACGGTCCCTTCACTTTCGCTCCGGACGGCAATCCGCTGGTCGGCCCGGTGCGCGGCCTGCCCGGTTTCTGGGTCGCCTGCGGCGTCATGGCGGGCTTCAGCCAAGGCGGCGGCGTTGGCCTCGCGCTCTCCAACTGGATGATCGAGGGCGACCCGGGCGCCGATATCTGGGCAATGGACGTGGCGCGCTACAGCGACTGGGCGACGATGGCTTACACCAATGCCAAGGTGCGCGAGAACTACTCGCGGCGCTTCTCGATCCGCTTCCCGAACGAGGAGCTGCCGGCCGGACGTCCGCTCAAGACGACGCCCGTTTACGACGCGCTGTCCGCCAAGGGCGCGCAATGGGGTGTCGCCTATGGGCTGGAGGTGCCGCTCTGGTATGCGCCCGAAGGCGTCAAGGACGAGTTCTCGTGGCGGCGCTCGAGCGACTTCGAGCATGTCGCGAAGGAGGTGGCGGCCGTTCGCAACGGCGTCGGCCTGTCGGAGATTTCGAGCTTCGCCAAGTACGAGGTGACTGGCGAGGGGGCGGCAGCCTGGCTCGACCGCATGCTCGCCTGCAAGCTGCCCAAGCCCAGCCGCATGACGCTGGCGCCGATGCTGAAGCAAGACGGCAGGCTGATCGGCGATTTCACGCTTGCCAATGTCGGAGAGGGCGAATGGTTCATCGCCGGCTCCGGCGTTGCTGAGCAATATCACATGCGCTGGTTCGAGGCGCATCTGCCTGGGGACGGCTCTGTTCGAATCGAGGCGCTGGGGCAGGAGCTTACGGGTCTCGCCATCGCCGGTCCGAAGGCGAGGGAGGTGCTGGCCAAGGTCAGTCGCGCCGACGTCTCCAACGCTGCCTTCCCCTTCATGGCGGTCGCCAGGATGGATATCGGCATGGCGCCTTGCCTGGTCGGCCGCGTGAGCTACACCGGCGATCTCGGCTACGAGATCTGGGTGGCGCCGGAATATCAGCGCGCCGCCTATCAGGCGCTGATGGCGGCAGGCGAGGAATTCGGCATCGGCCTGTTCGGCTCGCGCGCGCTCAATGCGCTGAGGCTCGAAAAGAACTACGGCTCGTGGGCGCGCGAATACCGGCCGATCTACGGACCGGTCGAGGCCGGGCTCGACCGTTTCGTCGCCTACGGCAAGGAAGCGGATTTCATCGGCAAGGAAGCAGCGATCGCCGAGCGCAAGAATGGCGGCAAGCTCAGGCTCCGTGCCTTCATCGTCGACGCCACCGACGCCGATGTCATCGGCGACGAGGCAATCTGGCATGACGGCGTCGTGCGCGGCTGGGTCACCTCGGGCGGCTATGCCCATAATTCGAAGAAGTCGGTGGCGATGGGGTATGTGCCGAAGGAGATCGCCGACAGGCCGGACGGCTTCGAGATCGAGATCCTCGGCAAGCGCCATGCGGCGCGCGTTCAGCCCGTACCGCTGTTCGATGCCAATTTCGAACGGATGCGCGCCTGAACCAGGCGCGCACTACCGTCAGGCTTCGGCGTTGCCGCGATTGTCCAGCGCGAAGGAGCCCGGACCAGCGAAGAACAGATAGAGGAAGACGAAGCAGAACAGGATGGCTGCGTCGCCGCCGTTGTTGGCCGGGAAGAAGTTGCGCGGCATGTGCACCATGAAATAGGCAACCGCCATCTCGCCGCAGAGCAGGAACGCCACCGGGCGCGTGAAGAGCCCCAGCGCCAGCAGCACGCCGCCGGCAAACTCGAGGATCGCCGACGTGAGCGCAAGCCCGGTCAACGGTCCGGCATGGACGCCGGCAGGAAAATTGAACAGTTTCTGGGTGCCGTGCTCGATGAACTGCAACGCCGCCATGATGCGGAGCACGCCCAGCACCTGAGGGCGGTATTGGGCGAGGCTTTCCAAAAGCTTCATCTAAAGCTCCATTTTACCCCCTTCGGGACCGGCCATAAATTATCGTCCGGCAACGGACCACTCACTTCCCATGGCCTGCCATCAACAATCGGTGATGGAATGGTTCCCAAGTTCACGTTTTTGTTCTCTCCATGGTTGCATTTATATCGCTATAGTTGTATCGGTGAATCGATACTCCACACTATCTGGGTCACCTTTGCCATGAAGAAAGCCGCCATCAGCTTATTCGCGTTCCTTGCAGGCACGAATCTCGCCATTGCCGCCGACGCCGGTTGTGGTGCCTTCAAATGGCCGGTCGCACGCGAGCAGGCCCTGTTTCCGGCAGCTCCCGCAGCGCAGTCCGGCGCTGACCTGGCAGTCGGGCAAGCAGTGGATTTGGCACTTGCGGCGGTCGACACGGTCAGCTTTGAGATTCCGCCGGCACGTGCGCCGGCAGCCGGCACGTTCGGCGCGACGGCAAGCGTGACCGTACCAACTGAAGGCGAGCTCCAGTTCAGCCTGTCGGATGAAGTCTGGATCGATGTCGTTCAGGACGGCCATGCCGTGAAGTCGGCGGGCTTCAGCCGCGCGAAAGCCTGCCCGGGCATTCGCAAGAGCGTGCGTTTCAAACTGTCCGCCGGTCCGGCGACCGTTCAGCTCAGCGGCGCCAAGAAGGCCGACCTCAAGGTGGCGGTGCTGACGCCGGAGTAAGGTGATTTCGGCGAGACAGCGCCTTCACTGTCCTGCCGGTCTTCCGCAGCGGGTCGAACGTCCCCCCGCGACGTAGCCACGAGGGGAGATCGCCTGTTGCTGCCGGTTTCGGCAATCGCGAAGCGATGTTGTTACCGAACCGGGGCGAGCAGCGCGAAATGCGCGCCTTGTGGGTCCTGGCACTGGACCACCCACTGCGCGCTCGGCACCTCCATCGGCCCCATCAGGATCTTGCCGCCGTTGTCGGTGACGCGCTTGGCCGCCGCGTCTATGGCGTCGACGTTGAAATAGAACTGCCAGACCGGCACCGGGATCTGAGGCGGCTTGTTCATCATGCCGCCGCCCGATTGCGGCCCGGCGGTGAAGGTCTTGTAGATGCCCATCTCGCCCATGTCGAACTCGCCGGCGCTCTCCCAGCCGAACTGGCCGGAATAGAAGTCGAAAGCCGCTTTCCAGTCCGAGGTGTAGAGTTCATTCCAGCCGATATGGCCGGGCGTGGTAGCGGGCACCGGCGGCTGGTCCGGGCCATTGGGCTGCAGGAGCATGAAGGTCGCGCCCTGCGGATCGGCGACGACAGCGAAGCGGCCGACACCCGGAATGTCTTCCGGTGCGCGATGGACAGCGCCACCGGCTTCCCGCAGCGCCTTGGTTGAGGCATCGACATCCGTGGTGTGGATGTAGCCGAGCCAGGCCGGCGGCATCCCCATCTTGGTGGCATCCTCGGGCATCGTCATCAGCCCGCCGACGCCGCGCTCGCCGGCATTCATCACGATGTAGCGGGGCATGCCCGGCGTCTTGTCGAAGGGCTCGGCCCTCCAGCCGACAACGGCGGTATAGAAGGCCTCGGCGGCGTCGAGGTCGGTGGTCATCAACTCGTACCAAAAGAAGGGGGAATTCGGCATGGTCGGTCTCCTCACCGGTTCAGGCAGCGATCGCGGTTCGATCCATCTTAGGACGATCTCGGCGACAGAAATCCGACATCTGGTCCAGAAATCGAGAACGGCAAGGCGCCGGAGCCCGCAATCTTGCACACTCCGCGGTTTTCGACTTTGCTAGCGTCAAAGAGGGGGCTGGTGTCAAAGAGGGGCTCTTGTTTTCCATACGTCGGATGTCGCTCACGCCTGAGCTTGTCGCTCTGTGCCACCGGGAGGAGGTCGATCCCGGTCCGAGCGGAGCCTGGACGCAGTTGAACGACGACGATTTCCGCACGCTTGCCTTGCGCCTGTCGGGCGAAGCCGACGAGGGGCCGCTCTGGGTGTTCGCCTATGGCTCGCTGATCTGGAAGCCGGCCTTCGAATCCGTCGAGCAACGGCGCGCCTCGGCCTATGGCTGGCATCGCTCCTTCTGTCTGGACCTTGTGCGCTGGAGGGGCAGCGCAGAGCAGCCCGGGCTGATGATGGCGCTCGAGCGCGGCGGGCGTTGCGACGGCGTTATCTACCGTCTGCCCGACGGCGAGAAGCCGGCCCAGATCGAGAGACTGCTGCGGCGTGAAATCGACGATCACGAGGCGGTTAGCTCGGTCAGATGGGTTCCGGTACGCACGCCCCAAGGGGCGCTCAGGGCCTTGGGTTTCTGGGTCGGCGTGAGCGGCAGGGGCACCTCCCTCGGTCAGCCGCTGGATAAGGTGGCATGGGTGCTCGCGCGCGCCTGCGGCCATGTCGGGTCGGGCGCGGAGTATCTCTACAATACCGTCAGCCACCTCGAGACATTCGGCATCCACGACCGCAATCTGTGGCGATTGCAGGAGCTGGTCGCGGACGAGATCAGGTCGATCCATGGCCACAGGATCGCAAGCAGCGAGCCGTCGGAGACAGCAGTCGCCGCTATAATATGACTGTAATTATCAAGTTTTTATTCAGTCGTTGCAGTGACTTGGCCGAAAATTGACCAATTGATAAAAAAATAAAACGTGCTAGCCTTCCCCAAAACAAAACAAGGGGAACTGGAATGGCGACTGGTCATTTCATCGAAGGCATCGCCGGCGGACGGCTGTCGGCCGAGCAATATGCTGACAATTTTTCCGACCTGCATCCGCCGCTCGATCACCACGAGGCGCTGGTCGAGGCCGATCGCTGCTATTTCTGCTACGACGCGCCGTGCATGAATGCCTGCCCGACATCGATCGACATCCCGATGTTCATCCGGCAGATCGCGACCGGCAATCCGCTGGGCTCGGCCAAGACCATCTTCGACCAGAACATCCTCGGCGGCATGTGCGCCCGCGTCTGCCCGACCGAGACGCTTTGCGAAGAGGTCTGCGTGCGCGAGGTGGCGGAAGGCAAGCCGGTGCAGATCGGCCGGCTGCAGCGCTACGCCACCGATGTCGCGGTGGACGAGAACAAGCAATTCTACAACCGCGCTGAGCCGACCGGAAAGACGGTTGCCGTGGTCGGCGCCGGGCCAGCGGGTCTCGCGGCGGCGCATCGCCTCGCCCGCCACGGTCATGACGTGACGATCCTCGAGGCGCGTCCGAAAGCCGGCGGCCTCAACGAGTACGGCATCGCCGCCTATAAGAGCGTCGACGATTTCGCCCAGGCCGAAGTCGACTATGTGACCTCGATCGGCGGCATCGACATCCAGAACGGCAAGGTGCTTGGCCGCGACTTCCAGCTTTCCGACCTGATCCGCAACTATGATGCGGTGTTCCTCGGCCTCGGCCTTGGCGGCGTCAATGCGCTGCGTGCCGAAGGCGAGGATGCGGACGGCGTCGCCAACGCCGTCGAGTTCATCGCCGAGCTCAGGCAGGCGAGCGACCTTTCCAGCCTGCCGGTCGGCCGGCGCGTCGTCGTCATCGGCGGCGGCATGACGGCGATCGACGCCGCGGTGCAGTCTAAGCTGCTAGGCGCCGAGGAGGTGACGATCTGCTACCGGCGCGGCCAGGAGCAAATGAACGCGTCCGGCTTCGAGCAGGATCTGGCCGCTGCCAACGGCGTCACCATCCGCCACTGGCTGCAGCCGAAGCGCGTCATTGCCGAGAACGGCAAAGTGTCGGCGATCGAACTCGAGTACACAGCCATGAATGGCGACAAGCTCGTCGGCACCGGCGAGCGGCTTACCCTCGCCGCCGATCAGGTGTTCAAGGCGATCGGCCAGAGCTTCGTGCCGGCCGTGCTCAACGGCAGTGTCGCCTCGATCGAGCTCGAAGGGGGCCGCATCAAGGTCGACGCGGAAGGGCGCACCTCGCTGGCGAAGGTCTGGGCCGGCGGCGACTGCATCTTCGGCGGCGACGACCTGACGGTCTCGGCCGTGGCTCAAGGGCGCGACGCCGCCGAATCCATCCACCGGGCATTCACCTCTAACGGGAGGGCATGAGCATGGCAGACATCCGCAACACTTTCGTCGGCATCAAGTCGCCCAACCCGTTCTGGCTGGCTTCCGCGCCGCCGACCGACAAGGCCTATAATGTCGAGCGCGCCTTCAAGGCCGGCTGGGGCGGCGTGGTCTGGAAGACGCTTGGCGAAGAGGGGCCGCCGGTCGTCAACGTCAACGGCCCACGCTACGGCGCGATCTGGGGCGCCGACCGACGCCTGCTCGGCCTGAACAACATCGAGCTGATCACCGACCGCGACCTGCAGACGAACCTGCGCGAGATGAAGCAGGTGAAGATGAACTGGCCGGATCGGGCGCTGGTCGCCTCGATCATGGTGCCTTGCGTGGAAGAGAGCTGGAAGGCGATCCTGCCGCTGGTCGAGGAGACCGGGGCTGACGGCATCGAGCTCAATTTCGGCTGTCCGCACGGCATGAGCGAGCGCGGCATGGGCTCGGCCGTTGGCCAGGTGCCGGAATATATCGAGATGGTGGTGCGCTGGTGCAAGCAATACACGCGCATGCCGGTCATCACCAAGCTGACACCCAACATCACCGACATCCGCAAGCCGGCGCGCGCGGCCAAGGCCGGCGGCACCGACGCGGTGTCGCTGATCAACACCATCAATTCGATCACCGGGGTCGATCTCGACAATTTCGCGCCCATGCCGACCATCGACGGCAAGGGCTCGCATGGCGGCTATTGCGGCCCGGCGGTGAAGCCGATCGCAATGAACATGGTGGCCGAGATCGCGCGCGATCCGGAAACGCACGGCCTGCCGATCTCCGGCATCGGCGGCATAACCACCTGGCGTGACGCCGCGGAATTCATGGCGCTCGGCGCCGGCAACGTGCAGGTCTGCACGGCGGCGATGACCTACGGCTTCAAGATCGTGCAGGAGATGATCGCAGGGCTGGAGAACTGGATGGACGAGAAGGGGCATGCCTCGCTGTCAGACATCATCGGCCGCGCCACGCCAAACGTCACCGACTGGCAGTATCTCAACCTCAACTATGTCGCCAAGGCGCGTATCGACCAGGACGCCTGCATCAAATGCGGCCGCTGCCACATCGCCTGCGAGGACACCTCGCACCAGGCGATCACCGCACTCGTCGACGGCAAGCGGCATTTCGAGGTCATCGAGGCCGAATGCGTCGGCTGCAACCTCTGCGTCAATGTCTGCCCGGTGGAAGGCTGCATCACCATGGAGCCGCTGGCGGCCGGCTCGATGGACCAGCGCACCGGCAAGCCGGTGTCGCCGATCTACGCCAACTGGACGACGCACCCCAACAATCCGATGGCCAAGGTGGCTGCGGAGTAAGCTTGGGTTCCTCGCCCCACGAAGTGGGGAGAGGTGGACCGGCGAAACCGGGACGGAGAGGGGCCCTCGGGACGACCGGGAAGTTGCCTCCGGCTCGCGAGTGCTTTTGTCTTGCGCCTAGTCCTTCGCCGATTTTGATTTCGCGGATGGCGTCCCCCTCTCCGTCCCGGCTTCGCCGGGCCACCTCTCCCCCGCTTTGCGGGGTGCGAGGAACCCAAGTCCTGCGAAGCGCCGTGTGTCGAAAACCAGCAGACCTTTCCTCTCACATTGCCGTTGCGGGCAGCTTTCATTTTGCTTATTGCGGATAAAAATTATCCATGATAAAAATTATCCATGAATAGGAGCGATAGACCATGAAGCTGGGAGAAGGGGTCGAAGCAGCCATCCACTGCGCCGCCATGCTTGCCGGCGTCGACGGCAACAGCACCATGTCGGGTGCGGCCATGGCCGAGGCCTTCGGCCTGTCGCCGAGCTATCTCCTGAAACATCTCAACCAGCTTACGACGGCGCGTATCCTGGAATCGGTGCCGGGACCTGCGGGTGGCTACAGGCTGGCACGGCCGGCCGAGCGCATCACGCTGCTCGACATCGTGCTGGCGGTCGAGGGCAGGGAGCCCGCCTTCCGCTGCGGCGAGATCCGCCAGCGTGGCCCGACCAAGCTCGACGCCTCGGCCTATGTGAAGCCGTGCGGCATCAATGCTGCGATGCTGAAGGCCGAGCGCGCCTACCGCACGGCGCTTGCCGAAGCGAAGCTTTCCGACATCGTCGCCGATTTCATGAACGACGCCGATCCCCGCACGGTCGCCGCAAGCTGCGCTTTCGTCGAACGCCGCCAGCGACCGCAGAAAGTTCCCGTTCAATCAAGCAAAGCGTGAAAGGTAAGTGAAATGAAACAGAGGCTGCAGTTCTTCGCCAAGGCACCGGAGATCATGAAGGCGGTGATGGCGCTCAACAAGGCCGTGGAGGAGTGCGGGCTGGAGGCAAGCCTGATGCACCTCGTCAAGCTCAGGGCGTCGCAGATCAATGGCTGCTCCTATTGCGTCGAGATGCACAGCCGCGAAGCCAGGCGCGACGGCGAGTCGGAAACCCGGCTCTATCTCGTCGCCGCCTGGAAGGAATCGCCGCTGTTTTCCGAGCGCGAGCGCGCCGCGTTGGCCTGGACCGAAAAGGTGACGAACATTTCCGTCAACGGCGTCCCGGACGATCTCTACACCAGGATGCTCGAGCATTTCTCCGAGGAGGAACTGGTCAAGCTGACCGTGGTGATCGGCATGATCAACACTTGGAACCGGCTCTGCGTGTCGTTCCACGCCATCCATCCGATGCCGGCCGCCAAAGCCGCCTGAGACTTTGACCGGCGCGCGGGTCTAAACACTTCACCTGGAATCGCTTCACGGCCCGCGCGTTTTCATTTGCGAGATCAATAACATGTTTGAGACTTTTCAGAGCGAGATTCTGTTTGCCGCGCGCCTGCTGCTCGGCGGCGCCTTCGTCTTTGCCGGCCTGCGCAACATCCAGAGCAGGATCTTGCTCATCCCGATGATGGCGGCGCGCGGTGTGCCGCAGGCTGGCCTGGCATTGTGGTTGGGTATCGTGCTGCAGGTCGTCGCAGGCGCGCTGGTGATCGCCGGCCTTTGGACCGCGCCGGCGGCGGCAAGCCTTGTCGTGTTCCTGATTGCCGCGACGCCGATGTTCCACAATTTCTGGGACCATCAGGGTCCGGATCGCGGCTCCCGCATCATCGGCTTCGTCGGCAATGTCGCCTTGGCCGGCGGGTTCCTGGCGCTGATCGCGCAGGCCGCATAGCCAGGGGTTCATAGCGCCGTCACGATAGGCTCCACGCCCTTCTAGTATACCCAAGGTTAAGACGGAGGAGGAGCTGGCTGCTGCACCAAATCGCCGACGGTGGCGCCGCCCCTCATTGCCCTGCCGGGCATTTCTCCCCGTATAGCGACGGGGAGAAAGACGCTTTCCTCGACGGTTTCGCCGATCGCCAGCGTTGCAGAATGGGCGCCAAGGCCGCGGCCAGCCCCTTCTCCCCGTCACTACACGGGGAGAAGGTGCCGGCAGGCTGATGAGGGACAGCACCGGCCTTCGATTGCTGTCCTGCTCAGGCGGCAAAGCGCAGGCCGCCGTCGCAGGTCAGCACCTGGCCGGTCATGAAGCCGTTGGAGACCAAGAAGGCTATCGCGTCGGCGACGTCCTCGGCGCGGCCGATGCGGCCGACCGGGGTCTTGCCGGCATATTCGGCAAAGACCGCTTGCCGCTGCTCGTCCGGCAAGAAGTCCCACCAGGGCGTGTCGATGACGCCGGGCGCCACGACGTTGACGCGCAACGGCTTCAGCTCGACGGCGAGGATCGGCGCCAGGGTGAGCAGCATGCCGTTGATGGCGCCGATGCCGGCGATGCCGGGCGCGGCGAGCTGCGCCGAGACGGCCGAAATGAACGTGACCGATCCGCTTTTTTTCAGCGTTGGGAGGGCAGCCTGCAGACAGGCTAATTGCGGCTTGATCTTCTCGTCGACGCCGCTGCCGATGTCGGCGAGGTCGAGGGTCGCGAACGGCCCCAGTCCCTTGCCGCCGCTCGCCGCGAGAACGAGGTGATCGAACGGGCCGAGACCATCGAAGAAACGGCGGACCTCGTCCGGTCTGCTCGCATCGAAGGCGGCCTTGCCGACTGTGCCGCCAAGGCTCTTCCAGGCGTTCTTGAGCTTCTCCTCGTTGCGGCCGGTGATCGTCACTTTCATTGTGGGGCTGACCAGCCGCTTGGCCGTGGCAAGGCCGATGCCGGACGAGCCGCCGATGATCACGCAGTGTTCGATGTTGTCGCTCATGAATGCTGTTCCCTGGATGTCGAAGACGAGTGTCCGGTCAGTTCGAGGCTGAGGTCCCGCAGCCGACGGCGGGCCTTTTCGTCATAGGCCTGGGCGTCGGCGCGCGATTCCCGCTGGCCGTCGAAATAAAGGCCGCTGCGGCCTTCGAGAGCGGGCGATGCGGCGAGGTTGAGGATGGCATCTGCGCCGGTCTCGACCGAGTTCCACGGCGTGATGCCGGCCTGCCGGACCATGGTGGTATTCATATAGCTTGCCGGATGGAGCGCATTGACGGTGACGCCGGTCCCTTTGAGCTGATCGGCCAGATCGACGGTGAACAGGATCTGCGCCAGCTTGCTCTGGCAATAGGCGCGCACGCCGCTATAGCCATGCGTCAGCATGGCATCGTCGAAGTCGATCGCCTGCTGGCCGGCCGAGGCGACGTTGACGATGCGCGCCGGCGCGCTTGCCTCGAGCAGGGGCAGCAGTTCGGACGTCAGCAGGAAGCCCGCGAGATAATTGACGGCGAAGCGCAGCTCATAGCCGTCGGCGCTCACCTGCCGTTTCGCATTCTGGCCGCCGGTGCCGACGCCGGCATTGTTGATCAATATGTCGAGCCGGTCTGTCCTTGCGCGCACGGCTTCGGCGAGGCCGCGCACTCCGGCGAGCGAAGCGAGGTCGGCGATGAGAAATTCAGCCTTGCCGCCCTTTGCCTTGATGGCAGCGACTGCGGCCTCGCCGCGGGCTTGGTCGCGGCCATGCACCAGCACGCGGGCGCCGGCGGCGCCGAGCCTTTCGGCGACCACGCGGCCGACGCCGTCGGTCGACCCTGTGACGAGTACGGTCTTGTTCCTGAGTTCCATGTTCAGAGCCTCCTTGTGTTGCTCTGAACGGGAAGATGGGGCGCGGCGTGCGCGCCAAACAGTTCAAACTTTATCCTGGTATCGGTACTGCTATAATAACCGTATGGATTCCGTGACCCATTCTCCCGAGGACAGCCGCCGCCGCGAGCTTGGCGCCTTCCTGCGTTCCCGCCGTGAAAGGCTGTCGCCCGCCGACATTGGGATCGCGACCGGCGCCAGGCGGCGCACGCCCGGGCTGAGGCGCGAGGAAGTGGCGATGATCGCCGGCGTCGGCACCACCTGGTACACCTGGCTGGAGCAGGGCAGGGACGTGCGGCCCTCGGTCGAGGTGCTGACCGCGCTCTGCGAGGCCTTGCGTCTCGACGCCGTCGAGAAGCGGCACCTGTTCATCCTCGCCGGACGCCAGCAGCCTGAGCATCGCGCGGCGGCGCCCGAGAAGGTCGACGGGACGCTGCTGCATATGCTGCAAAGCCTCGTCCTGCAGCCGGCCTATGTGGTTGGCAGGCGCTGGGACGTGCTGGCCTGGAACGATGCGGCGGCGGCCGTGTTCGGCGACTATGGCTTGCTGGAGGGCGACGCCCGCAACATCGTCCATCTGGTCTTCACCAGCCCGCATCACCGCCGGCTGCTGGTCGACTGGGAAGAACTCGCCCGCGTGGTGCTCGCTTCCTTTCGCGCCGAGAGCGCCAAATATGTCGGCGATCCGGATTTCGAGCGGCTGATCGCGCTCATGATGCGCTCGAGCCCGGAGTTCCGCGACTGGTGGCCAAGGCGAGACGTGGCGCGACGGCTGACGGGGGTGAAGCATGTCCGCCATCCCACCGCCGGCACGATGGCCTTCGAGCATATGAGGCTGTCGATCGACGACGGCTCGGACATGCGGCTGATCGTCTACACGCCGCTGCCTGAGCAGAACTCGATCGCCAAGCTCAAGAAGCTGCTCGAAGCGCAACCGGCCGAGCGGCGCAGCGCGTGAGGCCCCTCAGCTTCGTCATCCACGGGCGGAGCAAGGAGCGTAGCGACGCAGCGCAGACCCGAGGATCCATTCCGTGCCCTCGGAGCGCCGCTACCGTCCAGAATTCTGCACCGCTGCACCCACGGCAAAGGTAATGGAATGGTATCCTCGGGTCTCCGCGTCCGCTTCGCTCCCGCTCCCCGCCCGTGGATGACGACGCTGAGAGGCTTCGGCCAATTCTCCAAGGACACAACCAAACGGCTCGCAGGTTATTCCGGCCCGCTGAGCTGTTATGACCAGCCGCTATGCCTTCGGCTTCAGCCCGTCCAGGAACAATTGCTCCAAAAATCTGGCGGCGTCCTCGAAGCGCCCGTCGCCGCCGCGATCGGGGCCGAGCACGGCGCGCACCTGGACGTCGAAATCGGCATAGTGCTGCGTCGTCGCCCAGATCGCGAAGATCAGGTGCCAGGGGTCGGTGCGGGCGATCTTGCCGGCGCGCATCCAGCCCTTGATGACGGCTGCCTTCTCGTCGACCAGCGTCTTCAGCTCGCCCTCCAGCATCGGCATGATGCGCGGCGCGCCCTGCAGGATCTCGTTGGCGAAAAGCCGGCTTTCGCGCGGGAAGTCGCGCGCCATTTCGAGCTTGCGGCGGATGTAGCTGCGCAATTCGGTCATCGGGTCGCCGATGTCGTCGAGCTCCTTGAGCGGCGCCAGCCACGTATCCAGGAGCCGCTGCATCAACGTCTCGTGAATGTCCTCCTTGCGGCGGAAGTAATAGAGCAGGTTCGGCTTCGACATGCCGGCGGCTTCGGCGATCTGGTCGATGGTCGAACCGCGAAAACCGTTGGCGGAGAAGACTTCGAGCGCGGCTTCCAGGATAAGCTCGCGCTTCTCCTGCTGGATGCGGGTGCGGCGAGGAGCTGAGCCTTCCATCGTGTCCGTCATCCTTGTCGGCCGCCGTCGCGGGAGCCTTCTGGACCAATTCTCTGGACCAGTTTTTCTCCGACCTGTGGAACGCGCGTTCGATGCGGCATTTCCGTTAGTAATCCCTTGACCGCCGACAGGGCGGTGCTAACGTTTGTCCAATCGGTCAAAATTTGCGTAGCACGAAAACGCAGTGAAGACCAAGCCTTGGGAAGACCAAGCGTTAGCGCACCGAAACAGGTTACAAGGGGAAGTCTTGGTCATGTCCAACCGGCTGAAAGTCACGCCGAACGATCTCAGCGCATTCTGGATGCCGTTCACGGCAAACCGGCAGTTCAAGCAGGCGCCGCGCATGTTCGTGTCCGCCAAGGACATGCACTACACGACGAGCGACGGCCGCAAGGTGCTCGACGGCACCGCCGGCCTCTGGTGCGTCAACGCCGGCCACTGCCGGCCGAAGATCACCGAGGCGATCCAGGCCCAGGCCGCGGAGCTCGACTATGCGCCGGCTTTCCAGATGGGCCATCCGATCGTGTTCGAACTGGCGAACCGCTTGGTCGACATCGCGCCGAAGGGCATGGACCACGTCTTCTTCACCAATTCCGGCTCGGAATCGGTCGACACAGCGCTGAAGATGGCGCTCGCCTATCATCGCGTCAGGGGCGAGGGCTCGCGCACGCGGCTCATCGGCCGCGAACGCGGCTATCACGGTGTCAATTTCGGCGGCATCTCGGTCGGCGGTATCGTCGCCAACCGCAAGATGTTCGGCACGCTGCTGGGCGGCGTCGACCATCTGCCGCACACGCACCTGCCGGAGAAGAACGCCTTCTCGAAAGGTGTGCCGGAGCACGGCGCGGAACTGGCGAACGAGCTCGAGCGCCTTGTCGCGCTGCACGATGCCTCGACCATTGCTGCCGTCATCGTCGAGCCGGTCGCGGGCTCGACCGGCGTCATCCTGCCGCCGAAGGGCTATCTGCAGAAGCTGCGCGAGATCTGCACCAAGCACGGCATCCTGTTGATCTTCGACGAGGTGATCACCGGTTTCGGTCGTCTCGGCGCGCCGTTCGCGGCGGACTATTTCGGCGTCACGCCGGATATCATGACCACAGCCAAGGGCGTGTCCAACGGCGTCATCCCGATGGGCGCGGTGTTCGTCAAGAAGGAGATCCACGACGCCTTCATGACCGGCCCCGAGCACCTGATCGAGTTCTTCCACGGCTACACCTATTCGGGCAATCCGATCGCCTGCGCCGCGGCTCTCGGCACGCTCGACACCTACAAGGAAGAGGGCCTGCTCACCCGCGGCGAGGAGCTCTCGTCCTACTGGGAAGATGCGCTACACTCGCTGAAGGGCGAGCCGCACGTGATCGACATCCGCAATATCGGCCTCATCGGCGCGATCGAACTGGCGCCGATCGCCGGCCAGCCGACCAAGCGGGCCTTCTCGGCCTTCGTCAAAGCCTTCGAGCGCGGCGCGCTGATCCGCACCACCGGCGACATCATCGCGCTGTCGCCGCCGCTGATCATCACCAAGGGCCAGATCAACGAATTGATCGACCATGTTCGGGATGTGCTGAGGTCGATAGATTAACTTTGGTTATAACCGGTCGGGCGGCGTCGGGAACCGCCGCCTGACTGGAGACTAAAATGAGAGGACTTTGAATGGCCGCCCCCGGCGAGAATCTGCGAGTGAATTCAGACCGTTTGTGGGACTCCATCATGGAGATGGCGAAGATCGGCCCCGGCATTGCCGGCGGCAACAACCGCCAGACGCTGACGGATTCCGACAAACAGGGCCGCGAGCTGTTCAAGTCCTGGTGCGATGAGGCCGGGTTGACGATGGGCGTGGACCAGATGGGCACCATGTTCATGACGCGCGCCGGCACCGATCCGGACGCGCTTCCGGTCTATGTCGGCTCCCATCTCGACACCCAGCCGACCGGCGGCAAATATGACGGCGTGCTCGGCGTGCTGTCGGGCCTGGAGGTCGTGCGCTCGCTCAACGATCTCGGCATCAAGACCAAGCATCCGATCGTCGTCACCAACTGGACGAACGAGGAGGGCGCGCGTTTCGCCCCAGCGATGCTCGCCTCCGGCGTGTTCGCAGGCGTGCATACCCAGGAATACGCCTATGCCCGCAAGGACCTCGACGGCCTTACCTTCGGCGACGAACTGAAGCGGATCGGCTGGGTCGGCGACGAGACCGTCGGCGCGCGCAAGATGCACGCCTATTTCGAATACCATATCGAGCAGGGGCCGATCCTCGAAGCCGAAAACAAGCAGATCGGCGTGGTGACCCACTGCCAGGGTCTATGGTGGCTGGAATTCACGCTGACCGGCAGGGAGGCGCATACCGGCTCGACGCCGATGAACATGCGCGTCAATGCCGGGCTGGCCATGGCCCGCATCCTGGAGATGGTGCAGACGGTCGCCATGGAGAACCAGCCGGGCGCCGTCGGCGGTGTCGGCCAGGTGAAGTTCTCGCCGAACTCTCGCAACGTGCTGCCGGGCACGGTGATCTTCACCGTCGATATCCGCTCGCCGGACCAGGCGAAGCTCGACGGCATGCGCGCCCGCATCGAGAAGGAAGCGCCGAAGATCTGCGAGGCGCTCGGCGTTAAATGCTCGGTCGAGGCGGTCGGACATTTCGACCCGGTGACCTTCGATCCGACGCTGGTCGGCCGTGTTCGCACGGCTGCCGAAAAGCTGGGCTACAGCCACATGAACATCATCTCCGGCGCCGGCCACGATGCCTGCTGGGCGGCCAAGGTCGCGCCGGCGACCATGGTCATGTGTCCCTGCGTCGGCGGGCTCAGCCACAACGAGGCCGAGGACATCTCCAAGGAATGGGCGGCGGCGGGCGCCGACGTCTTGTTCCACGCGGTGGTCGAGACGGCGGGGATTGTGGAGTGAAGATTTGGCGCTGCACACCCACCCCTAACGAGTATTGCGGGCAGTCGGAGTGATGTAGTGTCTGTCCGGGCCAACTCCTGGACGATTTGAAAACAGCCGAAGCGCTCGAAAGAAGCGCAGGAATAAGAAGGGAACAAGAGGATGACCAAAGTCATCAAGAATGGCACCATCGTCACCGCCGACCGCACGTGGAAGGCCGACGTGGTGTTCAGCCACGGCAAGATCATCGCCATCGGCTCGGACCTGCACGGCGATCACGAGTTCGACGCCACCGGCTGCTACGTCATGCCGGGCGGCATCGATCCGCACACCCATCTCGAAATGCCCTTCATGGGCACCTATTCGGCCGACGATTTCGAATCCGGCACGCGCGCCGCGCTCTCCGGCGGCACGACCATGGTGGTCGATTTCTGCCTGCCGGCGCCGCAGCAGTCGCTGCTCGAGGCGCTGCAGATGTGGGACAACAAAACCTCGAAGGCGTCCTGCGACTATTCCTTCCATATGGCCATCACCTGGTGGGGCAAGCAGGTGTTCGACGAGATGGCGACCGTGGTCGACAGGGGCATCACCTCGTTCAAGCACTTCATGGCCTACAAGGGCGCGCTGATGGTCGACGACGACGAGATGTATTCCTCGTTCCAGCGCTGCGCCGATCTCGGCGCGCTGCCGCTCGTGCACGCCGAGAACGGCGACGTGGTCGCGGCCCTTTCGCAAAAACTGCTTGCCGCCGGCAACAACGGCCCAGAGGGCCATGCCTATTCGCGCCCGCCGGAGGTCGAAGGCGAGGCGACAAACCGCGCCATCATGATCGCCGACATGGCGGGCGTGCCGCTCTATGTCGTGCACGTCTCCTGCGAGCAGAGCCACGAGGCCATCCGCCGCGCCCGCCAGAAGGGCATGCGCGTCTATGGCGAGCCGCTGATCCAGCACCTGACGCTCGACGAGAGCGAATATTTCAACAAGGACTGGGACCATGCGGCGCGGCGCGTGATGAGCCCGCCTTTCCGCAGCAAGTGGCATCAGGATTCGCTGTGGGCCGGCCTGCAGGCCGGGTCGCTGCAGGTGGTGGCGACCGACCACTGCTCCTTCACCACAAAGCAGAAGCGCAACGGCGTCGGCGACTTCACCAAGATCCCGAACGGCACCGGGGGCCTCGAGGATCGCCTGCCCATCCTGTGGACCACCGGCGTCAATACGGGCCGCCTGACGATGAACGAGTTCGTCGCAGTGACCTCGACCAACATCGCCAAGATCCTCAACATGTACCCGAAGAAGGGCGCGATCGTCGAAGGCGCGGACGCCGACATCGTCGTGTGGGACCCGAAGCGCAAGAAGACGATCACGGCCAAGAACCAGCAGTCGGTGATCGACTACAATGTCTTCGAAGGCTTCGAGGTGACCGGCCTGCCGCGCTTCGTCTTCTCGCGCGGCGAGCTGTCGATCGAGGAAGCGGACGTCAAGGCCAAGGCCGGCCATGGCGAGTTCGTCGCCCGCGAGCCGAACGCCGCGGTCAACCGGGCGCTGTCGACCTGGAAGGAAATCAGCGCGCCACGCAAGGTGGAGCGTTCCGGCATTCCAGCGACCGGAGTTTGAGCGTGCGCGCTGTTCATCTTGCGATCGCGGCGGCTGCCTTGCTGTCCGCCGGCCAGGCCCTTGCGGCCGGCATCGATCTCTCAAAGCCCTGGGGCAACAAGTCCGGCTGCATCAACAAGAACGGCCAGCAGGTCTATGCCGAGGACATGCTGCTGTTGACCGACAAGGAATTGATCACGGTGACGATGGCCTGCACTTTCAGCGACAAGCAGGTCCAGGCCGACGGGTCGCTGAAGGCGAAGGCCAAATGCGAGGTGGAGGGCGAGGAGAACCAGTCGCCCGCCCAGTTCACCATCAAGCGCAGCGCCAAGAACGCCAAGAAGCTGATGATCGCCGGCGAGGACGGCAACGTGATGGGCGAAGTCTCCCGGTGCAAGTAGCGGCGAGAGTGGTCCCTTCGGCCTCAGGCGACCAGCGCATCAAGTTCCGGCAGCAGGACGACGCTTTCCTGCTCGTTGGGATCGGTGCGGGCAATGACCGCCGAGGAAGGCGCGCCGCTCAGATTGGCGGGCAGATGCGGCACGCCGGCCGGAATGTAGAAGAGGTCGCCGGCCTTGACGACGATGTGGTGCTCGAGCCGCTCGCCATACCAGGTATGGACTTCGCCCGAGAGCACATAGATCGCGGTCTCGTGGTTCTCATGCATATGCGCCTTGGCGCGGGCACCGGGCGGCATGGTCAGGAGATGCATGCAGATGCCGGAGGAGCCGACCGTTTCGGCGGCGATGCCGGCGAAATAGCTCAGCCCCTGTTTGCCTTCATAGGTGCTTTCAGGGCGAATAAGATGACAGGTGGGTTCAGGCAGCATCGGCAAGGCTCCAGGCGGTGTCGATCGAGTGGGATTGGACGAGTGGAAAACAACATCAGCATAAATGCAACCGGATTCCGGCCGGCGCGGCAGCGCCTGCGAAAGGCAGGCTGCAGCCAATGACCGGACAGTCGCCAGCCGTCGTTTCGGCAAGCAAGCTCGGCCTCACCTTCCAGACCAGTGACGGTCCGGTGCAGGCATTGTCCAATGTCGACCTCACCATCGGCAAGGGCGAGTTCGTCTCCTTCATCGGCCCGTCAGGCTGTGGCAAGACCACGCTGCTGCGCGTCATCGCCGACCTGGAGAAACCGACCTCGGGAACGATCTCGGTCAACGGGATTTCGCCGGAGCAGGCGCGCGAGAAGCGCGCTTATGGCTATGTCTTCCAGGCGGCCGCGCTCTTTCCCTGGCGCACGATTGAGCGCAATGTGGCGCTGCCGCTGGAGATCATCGGCCTCGGCCAGGCCGAGCAGGCAGAGCGCATCAAGCGCACATTGGAACTCGTCAACCTCTCCGGCTTCGAGAAGAAATATCCCTGGCAGCTTTCCGGCGGCATGCAGCAGCGCGCCTCGATCGCGCGCGCGCTTGCCTTCGACGCCGACCTGCTTTTGATGGATGAGCCGTTCGGCGCGCTCGACGAGATCGTGCGCGACCATCTCAACGAGCAGCTTCTCGAGCTGTGGGACCGGACCAACAAGACGATCTGCTTCGTCACCCATTCGATCCCCGAGGCGGTCTATCTGTCGACGCGCATCGTTGTGATGTCGCCGCGGCCCGGCCGCGTCACCGACATCATCGAATCGACGCTGCCGAGGGAGCGGCCGCTCGACATCCGTGAGACGCCTGAATTCCTAGCGATCGCCGCCCGCGTCCGCGACGGCCTGAGGGCAGGGCACAGCTATGATGATTGAGGGGAATCCGGAGCGGGCGGCCGCCCACCGCTTCGTCATCCTAGGGCGGAGCGACGCGAAGCGGAGCGCAGACCCTAGGATCCATGCCATGACCTCGGCCGAAGGGCGCCAGCGGTCGAGAATATCCGCCCGGGGCGCGGCGCAGGGAGCCGTATTCTGCACCGCTGCAGAGCGTCAAGATAACGGCATGGATCCTAGGGTCTGCGCCGCGTCGCTCCGCTCCTTGCTCCGCCCTAGGATGACGAAGGCGACAAAGGCACCCGGCCTTCGCTTCGCTCCGGCCACCCTCTCCCCGGTGGTGGGGAGAGGAGGGAAGCGGCGCTGATGGATAGCTTCCGTTCGAAAATCATCCCCGTAACCACCATCCTCGCAGGCGTGGTGGTGATCTGGTATGTCTTCGCCGTCATCCTCAACACGCCGTTCCAGCGCGACCTCGACCAACGGGCCAACCAGACGCCCGGTACGATAGAATTCATCGGCAAGACGCTGTCGCAGCCGAAGCCGACGCTGCCGGCGCCGCATCAGGTGGCGGTGAACTTCTTCGAGAACACCTTCCTGCGCAGCCTCACCTCGAGCCGCAGCCTGGTCTACAACGCCTGGGTGACGCTGTCCTCGACGCTGCTCGGCTTTGCCTTCGGCACGGCGCTCGGCATCATCATCGCGGTCGGCATCGTGCATGTGACGACGCTCGACCGCAGCCTGATGCCGTGGATCATCGCCTCGCAGACCATTCCAATCCTGGCGGTTGCGCCGATGATCATCGTGGTGCTCGCGGCGGTCGGCATAACCGGGCTGATCCCCAAGGCGCTGATCTCGACCTACCTCTCCTTCTTCCCGGTTGCCGTTGGCATGGTGAAGGGCCTGCGCTCGCCCGAGCTCATGCATCTCGACCTGATGCACACTTACAATGCCAGCGCCTCGCAGACCTTCTGGAAGCTGCGCGTCCCCGCATCGGTGCCGTTCCTGTTCACCTCGATGAAGGTGGCGGTGGCGGCGAGCCTGGTCGGCGCGATCGTCGGCGAATTGCCGACCGGCGCGGTCGCCGGCATCGGCGCCAAGCTGCTGTCAGGCGCTTACTACAGCCAGACGATCGACATCTGGTCGGCGCTGGTGGCGGGCTCGGTGGTCGCCGCGCTGCTGGTCATGGTGGTCGGCATCGCCGGCCGACTTGTCGACCGCGCTATGGGCGGGAGGCCGGCATGACCTGGCTGAAACCGTCCTGGCAATCGATGTTGGGGATCCTCTTGTGCCTCATCTCCTTCGCGCTCGGCGCAATGTCGAAGCCGGAAGCGGCCGCGCTGGCAGAGCCGACGGCGACGATCGCCTATCCGTATTTGGGCACGAAGGGCCTGATCCTCGGGCTGCTGCTGATAGCGGCGCTGGTCTCGACAGCCCGGCTCGCGCCACTTGTCGAAGCCATCGTTCTTTTCATAGGCGCCCATATCGCGGGCTGGCTGCTGATCAAAGGCATCGCCGGTTTCGAGGGCACGGCGCTGGCGCCCTATTTCCTGGCTCTCGCCGCCGCCTGGCTGCTCGCTTGGCGCTGCGCGGCCTTGCTGTCCTCGCTGCATCCTACCGCGAGTGGAGCGAAGACTGCATTGCGCCTCATCATCCCGGCGATCTTCGGCGCCTGGATCCTGATTATCTGGGAGGCGGTGACGCGCGGCGCCGGCATCCCCTTCATCCTTTTGCCACCGCCGAGCGCCATCGGTGCGCGCATCGCCAATGCGCTGCCGATCCTGGGCGAGGACGTACGGCAGACGATCTTCAAGGCCGTGCTGGTAGGCTACATTACCGGCAATCTCGCCGGCTTCGTCGTCGCCATCCTCGCCGACCGGGTGCCGTTCCTGCGGCGCGGACTGCTGCCCATCGGCAACATGGTTTCGGCGCTGCCGATCATCGGCGTGGCGCCGATCATGGTCATGTGGTTCGGCTTCGACTGGCCGTCCAAGGCGGCGGTTGTCATCATCATGACCTTCTTCCCGATGCTGGTGAACACGGTCGCGGGCCTTGCCGCCTCCGGCCATATGGAGCGCGACCTGATGCGCACTTATGCGTCGAGCTACTGGCCGACCTTGCTGAAGCTCAGGCTGCCGGCGGCCGCTCCGTTCATCTTCAATGCGCTGAAGATCAATTCGACGCTGGCGCTGATCGGCGCCATCGTCGCGGAGTTCTTCGGCACGCCGGTTGTCGGCATGGGATTCCGCATTTCGACGGAAGTCGGGCGGATGAACATCGACATGGTTTGGGCCGAAATCGCGGTTGCAGCACTGGCGGGTTCGGTCTTTTATGGCGTGGTCGCTCTCGTCGAGAGAGCCGTCACGTTTTGGCATCCCTCTGTCCGTGGTGGATAGGGGCGGTGGGTTTGGGTGCTAACTTCAGAGGGTAAAAACATGAAAAGACTTGTGGTTTCTGCTTTGGCCGGCGCGATGTCGCTGGCCGCTTTCCAGGCGATGGCGGCCGACAAGGTGACGCTGCAGCTGAAATGGGTCACGCAGGCCCAGTTCGCCGGCTACTATGTCGCCAAGGCGAAGGGCTTCTATGACGCCGAGGGCCTCGACGTCGACATCAAGCCGGGCGGCCCCGACATCGCGCCGGAGCAGGTGATCGCCGGCGGCGGCGCCGATGTGATCGTCGACTGGATGGGCGGCGCGCTGGCCGCGCGCGAGAAGGGCGTGCCGCTGGTCAACATCGCCCAGCCGTTCAAGAAGGCCGGCATGGAGCTGGTCTGCCCGAAGGACGGCCCGATCAAGACCGAAGCCGACTTCAAGGGCCATACGCTCGGCGTCTGGTTCTTCGGCAACGAATATCCGTTCTACGCCTGGATGAACAAGCTCGGCCTGAAGACCGATGGCGGCAAGGATGGCGTCACCGTGCTGAAGCAGAGCTTCGACGTGCAGCCACTGATCCAGAAGCAGGCGGACTGCATCTCGGTCATGACCTATAACGAGTACTGGCAGCTGATCGACGCCGGCTACAAGCCGGAGCAGCTTACCGTCTTCAACTACTCGGCCATGGGCAACGACCTGCTCGAGGATGGGCTCTATGCGCTCGAGGACAAGCTGAAGGACCCGGCCTTCGAGGACAAGATGGTGCGCTTCGTGCGCGCCTCGATGAAGGGCTGGAAATACGCCGTCGACAATTCGGACGAGGCGGCCGGGATCGTCATGGACAATGGCGGCCAGGACGAGAACCATCAGAAGCGCATGATGGGCGAAGTCGCCAAGCTGATCGACAATGCCGACGGCAAGCTCGATCCGGCGACCTACGAGCGCACCGCCAAGGCGCTGCTCGACCAGAAGATCATCGCCAAGGAGCCTTCGGGCGCCTACACGACGGCAATCACCGACAAGGCGATCAAGTAGGGTCAGGCCTCATCGGCCGGAATTTTGAGGGGGCGGGCGACCGCCCCTTTTTCTTGGCGCCGGTAAAATATGCGTGCGCCGGGATACAAAGCGCCGGCCAATCGTTGTGGCAGTGCATCCGCGCGCCGGGGAGCCGCGGCGGACGCGTGAGTCAAACGGAGGTCCTCCAATGCGCATCCAATCCCTGCCGCTGCTTTCGGCGCTCGCCGTCTCGACCGCCTTCCTGCTCGCATCGCCGGCCATGGCTGAGACGATGAAGTTCAAGGCCACGCTCGACGGCGCTCAGGTGAGCCCGCCCGTCACCACCAAGGGCAAGGGCACCGCCACATTCACATTCAACACCACCAGCAAGAAGCTCAGCTGGAACGTCAAATATTCCGGCCTCAGCGGGCCGGCGTCGGCGGCTCACATTCACGGCCCGGCGGCAAAGGGTGAGAACGCGGATCCCGTAATCCCGTTCAAGAAGGTCAAGAGCCCGATAAAGGGTTCGGCGACGCTGACGGATGCCCAGGCCAAAGACCTGGAGGCCGGCAAATACTATGTCAACGTCCACACTGCCGCCAACCCAGACGGCGAGATCCGAGGGCAGATCGAGAAGTCAACAGGCGCATCGATGTAGCAGCCTTCCGCAACAGAAAGAGAGGCGGGCAACCGCCTCTTCTTCTGCTTGTTTTTGCATATCGCTTTCCCGAAACCGTTCCACACTTTGGGCGACATGCATTGGTCACGACTTGTCGCGGATTTGCGTCAGCGTGCGGGTCGGGGTGATGGCTTCGGGATCGAGCCTGATCTCGACGATCGCCGGCTTGCCGCTGGCGCGTGCGCGTTCGAAGGCTGTAGCGAAGTCCTCGGTCTTCTCCACCGTTTCGCCATGACCGCCATAGGCGCGGGCAAGGGCGGCGAAATCCGGGTTCTTGAGGTCGGTGGCGACGACGCGGTTCGGATACTCCCGCTCCTGATGCATGCGGATCGTGCCGTAGATGCCGTTGTTGACGACGACGACGATGATCGGCAGGCCGTATTGCGCGGCGGTCGCGAACTCCTGACCGTTCATCAGGAAACAGCCGTCGCCGGCAAAGGCAACTACCGTGCGATCCGGAAACAGCGCCTTGGCGGCAACGGCCGCCGGCGTGCCGTAGCCCATCGAACCGGAAGTGGGTGCGGCCTGCGTGGCGAAGCGGCGGAAGCGGTGGAAGCGGTGCACCCAGGTGGCGTAGTTGCCGGCACCGTTGGTTAGGATAGCGTCCTCCGGCAGCGCCTTTTCCAGATAGTTCATGATCGGTCCCATCTGGACTGCGCCGGGGCCGCTCTGCGGCGGTGTCGACCATTCGAGATAGGCGGCGTGCAGCTTCGCCGTCTCATCTGCCCATGACGGCGTCCCGACCGGTCCGCGCTTGGCGAAGGCTTCGACGAAGGCCGAGGGCGATGCGTTGATCGCCAGCGTCGGCCGATAGACGCGGCCGAGCTCGCCGGCGTCGGCATGGACATGCACCAGCGCCTGATCGGGGTAGGGGCTCTTGAGCAGCGTGTAGTCGGAGGACGGCATCTCGCCCATGCGCCCGCCGATTAGCAGGACGACGTCGGCCTGCTTGATCGCCGCCGCCAGCTTCGGATTGATGCCGATCCCGACATCGCCGGCATAGCTCGGATGAAGATGATCGAACAGCATCTGGCGGCGGAAGGAGCAGCCTACGGGGAGCGACCATGCCTCGGCGATCGTGCGCATCAGCGCAACCGCTTCCGCATCCCAGCGCGTGCCGCCGAGGATGACGAAGGGCCGCTTGGCACTGCTCAGCAGCATTTTGAGCGCGTCGAGCTCGGCCTCGCCGGGACGCGTCTCCACCGGAGTATGCGGGAGCGCGTTCGGCGCCTCGACCTCGCTGGTCAGCATATCCTCTGGCAGCGAAATCACGACCGGGCCGGGACGGCCGGATGTCGCCACCGCGAAGGCACGGGTGACGAATTCCGGGATGCGCGCAGCATCGTCGATCTCGACCACCCATTTGGCAATGTCGCCGAAGAAGCGCTTGTAATCGACCTCCTGGAAAGCCTCGCGCTCCTTGGCGTGGCTGGCAACCTGGCCGATGAATAGGATCAGCGGCACCGAATCCTGCATGGCGATGTGGATGCCGGCCGAAGCATTGGTGGCGCCGGGGCCGCGGGTGACGAAGCAGATGCCGGGCTTGCCGGTAAGGCGTCCCTGGCAGTCGGCCATCATCGCGGCACCGCCCTCCTGACGGCAGACGATGGTGCGGATCGAGGAGTCATGCAGCGCATCGAGCACAGCCAGATAGGATTCGCCCGGCACGCAGAAGATGCGGTCGGTGCCGTTCGCTTCGAGCGCTTCGACGATCAGTTGTCCGCCGGTCTTCATCGTCCTGATTTCTCCAGTTCGGCAAGGATTTCCTGCGTGTGCTCGCCAAGGCGCGGCGAGGGGCGCTCATAGACGAGCGGCGTGCCCGACATCACCATCGGGGCGCGCACCGAAGGCAAGAGGTTGCCGTGGCCGTCGTCGAGGTCGAGCCGCATGCCGCGCGCGATCGTCTGCGGATCGGCGAACATCTGGCCGATCGTGTTGATCGGGCTTGCGGGCACGCCTGCGGCTTCGAGCTTGCTGAGCAGCGGATCGCGATCAAATGCCTTCAGCGTTTCGATGATCAGCTCGCGCAGCTTCGCGCGTTTTGCGACGCGGGCGGGATTGGTGGCGAAATCGGGATCGGCGGGCAAGTCGGTGAGGCCGACCACGGCGCAGAACTTAGCGAACTGGCTATCATTGCCGACGGCGAGGATGATGTGGCCATCCTTCACCGGCAGCACCTCGTAGGGCGCGATATTCATATGCGCATTGCCCATCTGCACCGGCGACTTACCGGAAACCAGATAGTTGAGGTTCTGGTTGCCGAGCGCCGAGATCTGGCTGTCGAAAAGCGCCATGTCGATATGCTGGCCTTCACCTGTCTTCTCGGCATGGCGAAGGGCGGCCTGGATGGCGATCACCGAGTAGAGACCGGTGAACAGGTCGGAGATGGCAACGCCCGCCTTTTGCGGCTCGCGGCCGGGCTCGCCGGTGATCGACATCATGCCGGCCATCGCCTGGATGATGAAATCGTAGCCCGCGCGCGGCGCGTAGGGGCCGTTCTGGCCGAAGCCGGTGATCGAGCAATAGACGAGGCGCGGGTTGATGGTCCTCAGGCTCTCATAGTCGAGGCCGTATTTCTTCAGGCCGCCGAGCTTGAAGTTCTCGATCAGCACGTCGGCCGTTGCGACGAGGCGGCGGAGCGTGTCGGCCCCCTCGGGCTTGGAGAAATCGATGGCAATCGAGCGCTTGCCGCGATTGCAGGAATGATAGTAGGCCGCCGAGAGGTTCTCGCCGTCATGGCTCATGACGAAAGGCGGGCCCCATTTGCGGGTGTCGTCGCCGCCGTCCGGGCTCTCGACCTTGATGACATCGGCGCCGAGATCGGCAAGCATCTGCCCAGCCCAAGGACCCGCCAGGATGCGGGCAAGTTCGATAACGCGGATGCCTTTCAGCGGAGGCTCAGTCATGGATCACCGTGATGGGTCGAAAGGGCAGCCTTGAATCCTGCATGTCGTTATCCCAAACCGCTACGCAGTTTTGGGCGACATGCACTATCAATCGCAGCCGGCTGTGTCACGACTCATGCAGTAGGCCACGCCGCACCCGCACCTGGGGTTTCAGCGTGCTGTCCGCCCAGGCCACGAATTCTTTCATGATGACGTCCCGGTTGACCTCGTTCAGGCTTTCGTGGCGGGTCTCGGCGTAAACCCTTGAAACCAGATTCGAAAAGCCCATCCTCCGCATGCGTCCGGCGAGCTGGTGGACCGCCTTGCCATAGTCCGACGCCGGATCCTTTTCGCCGCCGACCAGATTGACGCAGAGGTCGCGGCGCACGCCGGCAAAGCTCGAATCCCTGCCGGCACGAAGCGCCATCTGCACCACATCGCGCCACATCGAGACGGAGGCATCCAAGCCGCAGAGCGGGTCGGCGATGTATTTATCGACCTCCATCGGGTCGCGCGACAGCCAGTCGAACAAGGTCCGGTGGCCGGGCACGGCCTTGCCCCAGGCCTGGAAGGTCAGCCTGGGCAGTAGGCGCGACGGGACGTCGGAGCCCAGCCGCATCCGCTCCCAGCCGAGGATGCCCAGCGCCAGCTGCCCGAGCACGCCTTGCGAGAAATTGCCGTTCCAGATCGCGGCGGCATGGACGCGCGCGGAATGACGGAGCACGAAGTTCAGCGCGATCGAGGCGCCGAGCGAATGGCCGAAGACGATGACCGGCAATCCCGGATGGTCAGTGGCGATCAAGTCGTGGACAGCGCCGACGTCGGCGATCACCTTCGCGATGCCGTCGATGTCAGCGAACCTGCCGAGCGGCGCGTCGGGCGCCTTCGTCCTGCCATGGCCGCGATGGTCTTGGGCGTAGACATGGAAGCCGCGGTCCGCAAGGAAATCGGCGAAGCGCCCATAGCGCGCCGCATGCTCCGCCAGCCCATGGTTGATCTGGACCACGGCGCGCGGATTTCCGCCGGCATATCTCACATAAAGGTTGAGTTCGGCCCCGGTCGGTGAGGCCAGCCTGGTCTGCTTGTCGAATGGCATGTCTCGCTCCCTTGGTGACTGATGGGCGAGGGCTCGACCGGCGTCAAGAGAGCAGCGCCAGCGTCGACCAGGTTGGCAGCTGCGCAGGGCCGAAAACGTTCACCTGGGGATTATTTTCGCGCGACGAAAAAGATCGTAATTCTGACACGTCGCCTGTTCTAGTGTGACGAATTCACTACGGTTCAATGATCGCCGGGAGAGCGGGAATGCGGGTTTGGGGATTGTGGGGTTCGGTTGTCCTGGCTGTGGCCGGCGCCAACACGGCGCAGGCCGACGTAAAGATGAGCGGCACCTTCGTGGCCGACAGCGCCTGTCCGGCGATGCAGGCGATCAAGAGCGGCAAGAACCCCGGTGACGTTTCCACCCAGGCGGGACAAAGCTACCCGCTTTTGGCCGGCAACAAAGACGGACCCACCCACTATCTGATCCAGGTGCCTGGCGCCAACCCGGAGCGGCGCTGGGTGAAGATCAGCTGCGGCCACGTCGCCGGCGGCACGCCGTCGGCCACGCCAGCGTCCGCCGACCCGGCGAAGCCGTCGCAACCAGCCGCCGGCAAGCCGGAATATGTATTCGCGCTCAGCTGGCAGCCGGCCTTCTGCGAGACCAAGGCCAGCAAGCCCGAATGCAAGGCGCAGAGCCCCAACGAATTCGACGCAACCCATTTCACCCTGCACGGGCTGTGGCCGCAGCCGAACGGCAATTTCTATTGCCAGGTGCCGGCGAGCGACAAGGCCAATGACAATCCGGCGCATTGGGCGGAGCTGCCGGCCGTCAAGCTCGATGCGAGCACGCGCACCGAGCTCGAGCAGGTGATGCCAGGCACCGCCTCGAAGCTCGAACGCCATGAGTGGATCAAGCACGGCACCTGCTACGGCAAGAGCCAGCAGGACTATTTCTCCGACGCGCTCAATCTGATGCGCGCGGTGAATGCCTCGCCGGTGCGCGATCTCTTCACCAAGAACATCGGCAAGCAGCTCACGTCGGAGCAGATACGCAGCGCCTTCGACCAGGCCTTCGGCGCCGGCGCCGGCGAGCGGGTGCGTGTCTCCTGCCTGGTCGATCCTTCAAGCGGCCGGCGGCTGATCGGCGAGCTGACGCTTGGCCTTTCGGGTCAGGTGGGTCCTGACAGCAAGCTCGGCGAGCTGCTTCTGGCCTCAGCCCCGACCAGCAAGGCCGGTTGCCCGAAAGGTACCGTCGATGCCATCGGATTCCAGTAAGAGCAGTCCAACTGCCGCGTTCGGCCGTCGAGATCAGGCGATCTTTGGGGTTACCTCGCGGGCGACGGCGTCGCCCCCCGGCTCGCCGATCACGCGGTCGCGGCCGCTCGATTTGGCCTTATAGAGGCGCTGGTCGGCAAGCGCGAAGATGTCGGCCAGGCAGCGTGTCGTCTCGGAGACGGTGGAGACGCCGGCGCTGACCGTGATGTTGAAGCGGCTGGTGTGCGCGGAAGTCTTGATCGCGTTCCTGATGCCTTCGCCGAGCAGCTTGGCCAGCGAATGCGGCTGCTGGCAGAGGATCGCAAACTCCTCGCCGCCGATCCTGAACACCTGATCCGGATTGCCGACAGTCTCTATCAGAACCGCGGCGACGGACTTCAACACCTTGTCGCCCTCGGCATGGCCGAAGCGGTCGTTGATCGATTTGAAGTGATCGACATCGACGATCAGCAGGCTGAGCGGCTTGGCCGTCCTGATGCCGGCCGCCACGGCGGCCTCGCCGTCGGCATCGAAGCTGCCGCGATGCAATAGCCCGGTCAGCCCGTCGCGGCCGACATGCTTGACGAGCGCCTCGTAGCGCTCGCGGTAGGTGAGGGTATCGAAAATATCGGAAAGGCCGCGCGGGCGCGCGATCTCGTGGTCCTCGACCCATCGGAGGTAGGCGACGAGCATGCCGCTGTAGACGAGCGCCGCCGCCATCTTGGCGAACCAGCCGCCGAAGAACACCTCGATCGGCGCGCCGGCGAAGAAATGCAGCGCGGTGAAGAAGCCTGCCTGGTCGAATGTCAGCACGCAGGCGACGGATGCCAGGATGCGGGTGAAAGGCATGTGACGCAGATGGGCACCGAGCTTCTCGTAGAGCAGAATGATCAGGATGGCGTCGACGAACAACAAGGTGGTGCCCCAGCCCATCAGCCAGCCCATCTCGTCGATGAAGCCGATGTCCGGCATCTTGCCATTGGGGAGCGGCGAAATCGTGTGCAGGCGCAGGACCAGCACCAGTCCGATCAGCAAGCCATTGCCGAGCAGCAGGCCGTAGATCGGCTGGCGGACGGTCGCGGCATCCTCCTTGATATAGAGGAGCAGCAGCATAGCCAGCTTGCCGGAAAAGAGCACGGCCGAGCCCGGCGAAACCATGCCGAAGGGCGTCGCGACGTAGAAGACGCTGGCGAGGTAGGTTTCGAGGAAGTGCATGACGCCCAGCGCGCAGAGGAACACGCCGAGCCCGATGCGGCTCCTGAAGCGGAAGAGCGTGACCATGGCGCCGAAGTACAGGACCGCCTCGGCAAGGAGCAGGGCACTGTTCAACAGCACGACATCGATCCGATCTTCTCCGCAAATCGCGATCCGAGCCGCGATTCCCAACCTTCTCCGTTCTGACCGGGAATGGTTAACCGCGGCTTTCGCTGACCTGCGCCACACCGGGAAAAGATCGATATCGAATGGGGTGTTTCGGGTCTGACGAAGGCTCCGGGACAAATTGCGGCATGCCGAAAGCGATTGCCGTTCGGCGCTTCATCGCCTACATAGCGCGCAACTCCACCAACTCGACAGTTCAGTTTCAGGGAAAGCGCGCGTGGCACGCCAGTTCATCTATCACATGTCAGGCCTGTCGAAGGCCTACGGCACCAAGAAGGTGCTCGATAACATCCACCTGTCCTTCTATCCGGATGCCAAGATCGGCATTCTCGGCCCCAACGGCTCGGGCAAGTCGACCATCCTGCGCATCATGGCCGGGCTCGACAAGGAGTTTCAGGGCGAGGCCTGGCTGGCCGAGGGCGCGACCGTGGGCTATCTCGCGCAGGAGCCGCAGCTCGACGCAAGCAAGACCGTGCGCGAAAACGTCATGGACGGCGTCGCCAGGAAGACCGCCATCATCGAGCGCTACAACGAGCTGATGATGAACTATTCCGACGAGACAGCAGACGAGTCCGCCAAGCTGCAGGACGAGATGGACCGCTTGAATCTGTGGGACCTCGAGCAGCAGGTCGAGATGGCGATGGACGCCCTGCAGTGCCCGCCGGGCGATTCCGAGGTGACGAACCTGTCGGGCGGCGAGCGCCGCCGCGTGGCGCTCTGCAGGCTGCTCCTGGAGCAGCCCGATCTGCTCCTGCTCGACGAGCCGACCAACCATCTCGACGCCGAGACCACGCAATGGCTGGAAAAGCACCTGCGCGACTATCCGGGTTCGGTGCTGATCATCACCCACGACCGCTACTTCCTCGACAACGTCACCGGCTGGATCCTCGAGCTCGACCGCGGCCGCGGCATTCCCTATGAGGGCAACTACACCAAATATCTCGACGCCAAGGCCAAGCGCCTGATCCAGGAGGGCCGCGAGGACGACGCCCGCCAGAAGGCGATCTGGCGCGAGCGCGAGTGGATCCAGTCCTCGCCGAAGGCGCGCCAAACCAAATCCAAGGCGCGTATCAAGGCCTATGAGGAACTGGTCGAGCAGTCTCAGAACCGCAAGCCGACAGACACGCAGATCGTCATTCCGTCGAGCGAGCGCCTCGGCAACGTCGTTGTCGAGGTCGAAGCCCTCAACAAGGGCTTCGGCGACGAGCTTCTGATCGAGAATCTGTCGTTCAAGCTGCCGCCGGGCGGCATCGTCGGCGTCATCGGTCCGAACGGCGCCGGCAAGACGACGCTGTTCAAGATGATCACCGGCCAGGAAAAGCCGGATGCCGGCTCGATCCGTATCGGCGAGACGGTGAGGCTCGGCTATGTCGACCAGAGCCGCGACGCGCTCGACCCGAACAAGACGGTTTGGGAAGAGGTCTCCGGCGGCGCCGAGGTCATCAAGCTCGGCAAGCACGAGGTCAACAGCCGCGCCTACTGCTCGTCCTTCAACTTCCGCGGCGGCGACCAGCAGCAGAAGGTCGGCAACCTTTCGGGCGGCCAGCGCAACCGCGTGCACCTGGCCAAGATGCTGAAGGGCGGCGGCAACGTGCTGCTGCTCGACGAACCGACCAACGACCTCGACACCGAAACGCTGGGCGCGCTGGAAGACGCGCTGGAGGCCTATGCCGGCTGCGCCGTCATCATCAGCCACGACCGCATGTTCCTCGACCGCATGGCGACCCACATGCTCGCCTTCGAAGGCGATGCGCATGTCGAATGGTTCGAGGGCAATTTCGAGGAATACGAGAAGGACAAGCTCCGCCGCCTGGGGGCGGAAGCGGCGGCCCCGCACCGCATGACGCACAAGCGGCTGACAAGGTAAAAGCCAGGCGGGCGGCGAGACACGAGCGAGGTGATCAAATGGCTGACTGGTCCGCCGCCCAATATCTGAAGTTCGAGGAGGAGCGCACGCGGCCCGCGCGGGACTTGGTAGCACAAGTGCCGGTCGATTTCCCGCGCCGCGTCGTCGACATTGGCTGCGGCCCGGGCAATTCGACGGAGCTTCTGGTCGGGCGCTGGCCGGATGCGGAGGTCAGCGGCTTCGACACTTCCCCGGATATGATCGAGAAGGCGAGGGCGCGGCTGCCCAACGTCAATTTCGAGCTCGCCGATGCTTCCTCCTGGCAGCCCGAGCATCCGGTCGACGTCATTTTCGCCAATGCCGTCTTCCAATGGCTGCCGGAGCATCCGGCGGTGTTCCAGCGGCTGATGGGGCTGCTGGCGCCAGGCGGCGCCTTGGCCATCCAGATGCCCGACAATCTCGGCGAGCCCTCGCATCAACTGATGCGCGACACGGCCGCCGAGATGCCGTGCGCGGCCAAGCTCAAGGGCGCGGCGCGCGCGCCGCTGCCGCCGATTTCCTTCTACTACGATCTTCTGTCGCCGCTCGCCGACCGGCTCGACATCTGGCACACGATCTACAACCACCCGCTAGCCGATGCCGAAGCGATCGTCGAATGGATCAAGTCGACGGGGCTGAAGCCCTTCCTCGATCCGCTCGACGCTGAAGAGAAAAAGCTGTTCCTCGAAAGCTATACCGCGAAGATCGCAAAGGCTTATCCCAAAGCGGCGAACGGCAAGGTGCTGCTGCGCTTCCCGCGCATCTTCATCATTGCCAAGCGGGCCTGACTACCCACTGGAATGCCAGCGGCGGTTGTCGATTTAAGCTGGCATAAACCGGACAAATGCGACAAGGGTAGCGCCCTGCCTCGGCACCATATGCCGGCCCTGGGACGGATTGGACATGCATCGCGTCATCATCAGCGGCATCGGCGCTGAAATCCCTGAACCCGTCATTACGAACGAAGAGCTGATCGAAAGCTTCAACAGCTGGGTCGAGGCCGAGAATGCGCGCCGCGAGCTGACCGGCGAAACGCTGCTGCAGAAATCGGACAGCGCTTTCATCGTGCAAGCCTCGGGGGTGCAGACCCGCCATGTGATCGAGCGCGAAGGCATTCTCGATCCGACCCGCATGGCGCCGCGCATTCCGGCGCGGCCGGACGACGCGCTGTCGCTGGAGGCCGAGTTCGGCATCGCATCAGCTAAGAAAGCGCTCGACTACGCCGGCCTAAGGCCGTCGGACATCGACCTGGTGATCTGCTCGGCCTCGCACCACCAGCGGCCCTATCCGGCGATCGCCATCGAGATGCAGCAGGCGCTGGGTACCAGGGGCGCCGGCTTCGACATGGGGCTGGGCTGCTCCTCCGCCGCGGCTGCCCTGCACGTCGCGGTCAATCTGGTCAGGGCAGGGGCGCACAAGCGCATCCTGGTATCGACGCCCGAGATCATCACCGGCCATCTCAATTTCCGCGACCGGCAGACGCATTTCATCTTCGGCGACGCCTCGGTGGCCATGATCGTCGAGGGGATCGACCAGGGCGAGAAGCGGCCGGGACGCTTCGAGGTGCTGGACACGCGCACCTGGACGCAATTGTCGAACAACATCCGCACCAATCTCGGCTACCACACCCGCGCTGCCCAGGACGATCCCTACATGATCGATCTCGAGGGCAACCTGATAAAGCAGGTCGGCAACAAGGTGTTCAAGGAAGTCACCGTCGCCGGCCACAAATTCATCGTCGAATTCCTGGCCGAGCATGGGCTGACGCCGCAGGGCATCCGCCGCTTCTGGCTCCATCAGGCCAATGCGCGTATGAACGCGATGATCCTTAAACTCGCCTTCGGCCATGATGTCGGCCACGACCGGGCGCCGATGGTGCTGGAGCGGCTCGGCAACACGGCCGGCGCCGGCGCGATCGTGGCGCTGTCGGAGAACCATGCCGACATGAAGGCCGGCGATTTCGGGCTGATCTGCACCTTCGGCGCCGGCTATTCGATCGGTGGCGCGCTGCTCAGAATGCTCTGAGAATGCGCTGACATTCAGGTGAGCCCGGCCTGACAACACATCCGGTCGCTTAGGCGGGCACGAAGGGCACCAGCATCGGCACGCGCCTGGCATAATCGTCATAGGCGGGGCCGAGCTCGCCGCGCAGGAAACTCTCTTCCAGCCTGGCCTTGACGACGATGCCGACGAGAAGAAGGGCGGCGCCGGCGATGCCCCAGACCGTGCCCTTTGCCGCCATGGTGGCGAGGATCGAAAGCAACAGGCCGGTATAGATCGGGTGGCGGACCAGCCGATAGGGTCCGGTGTCGACCACGCGGTGATCGGCCTTGGCGGTTATCGTGCCGGACCACAGCCTGCCGAGATGCAGGCGCGCCCACCAGGCGAAGGCGATGCCGATGGCGATCAGCGCGACGCAGATCCAAGCCTCGGCAAGGGTTGGGGTCCACAGCCGCAACCGGCCGACATAGCCATGCGACGGCACGAACAGCAGCACGGTTCCGGCGAGCCACAGTGCCCGATATCGGGCCTCGGCCTTGAAGCCGGCGCGCTTCTGCACCGGGTCGGCCCAGAAGGAGGCAACAGCCCAGGACACCAGCCAGATCAGCCAAAGTGCAGCGATAGCGTGTCCAACCTGCATGATTGAACCCTCCCAATTGCGCGATCGTTTATGCCGCCGGGACGGCGGCAATACGGCATAATGCGAAAGCGAGCGCTCTCCTCGGGTAAGAAAGTCGTGATCGCCATCAAGCGCCGTGATCGGATCATCAGCGCTTTCGACTGGACCGCGTTGCGGAGGGTCTCTAGACCGATGCTATGCAAGACGCAAAAACCGATATCGAGCTTTTCCCGACATTCGGGCAACCCGCCGACATCGTGCCGGGCCGCAAGCTCGCGGCAAGGGCGGCGGCGCTCTACATGGCGCCTTTCGATCGTTTCGAGACGAGGCCGGTGGGGGAGTTGCGGCTTGGCTTCGACGGCATCGAGGGCGATTTCCATGCCGGCGCGACACGGCGTTCCGGTGGGCGCGAGCCCTGGTATCCGCGCGGCACCGAGATGCGCAACGAGCGACAATTGTCGCTGGTCGCGGCGGACGAACTTGCCATCGTCGCCGAGCGCATGGGCATTGCGCAGATCAAGCCGGAGTGGATCGGCGCCAACCTTTTGATCGAAGGCGTGCCGCATCTATCGATGCTGCCGGCGGGATCGCTGCTCTTCTTCAAGGGCGGCGCGACCATCAAGGTCGATGCGCAGAACGGGCCTTGCCGCTTCTCCGGTCGCTCCGTGGCCGAGCATGCCGGCATGGCCGATCATGAGGCCGGGGCATTGCTGTTCCCGAAGGTAGCCAAGCGCCTGCGCGGCCTCGTCGCCTGGGTCGAGAAGCCGGGCGTGATCAAGGCCGGCGAGGAGATCTCGGTGCGGGTGCCGGAGCAGTGGATCTATCGCGCTTAACCAAGTTGACCGGGATCAATAGGATACTGCGCTCGACCAAGCCGGATCTTCGTGCTTTTGCCAGTAGCGGCGCATCAGCCGCTCGGTGATCGCGCCGACCTTGCCGTCGGCCACTGGCGCGCCATCGATCGTCGTGACGGGCATGATGCCGCCGGCGGTCGAGGTGATGAAGACCTCGTCGGCTGTCTTGAGCGCCTCCACGCCGACATCTGCCGCTGCCGCCAAGAGTCCCGCCTCGGCGCAGAGGTCAAACACCGTGCGGCGCGTGATGCCGGGCAGAACGCCGACGGCGGGCGTCGACAGTTTGCCCGCCTTGACGCAGAAGACGTTGAAGCCTGGGCCTTCGGCGACGTTGCCGTTGAAGTCGAGGATCAGCGCGGTGTCGGCGCCGCGGTCATAGGCATCGTAGAGCCCGCGCACCAGATCCAGCCAATGGTAATTCTTGATCGAGGGATCGATCGAGGCAGGCGGGATGCGGACCTTGTCGCTGATCGCGACATGCAAGCCGCGACGCAACTGCTCGGCATTGGCGACCGAGCCGAAGGGGACGGCAAAAGCCATGAACCGGTTGATCGCCTGACGCGGATCGCGGCTGAAGGTCGGCGAGGCGCCGCGCGTGCACAGCATCTCGACATAGGCGGCGCGATGGCCGGACAGGGCGACACAGTTGTGAACGATCTCGGCAACGCCGTCGCGGTCGAACGGAATCGTCATGCGAAGCTTTTCCAGCCCGCCGAAGAAACGCTCGAGATGCAGGTCGAGCCGAAAGAAGCGGCCGTCCCAGACATGGACCGTGTCGTAAGTGGCATCCGAATGCAGGAAGCCCCAGTCCAGCACCGAGACCTTGGCTTGGGACATCGGCAGGTATTGACCATCGAGGTAAGCGACGCCGTCCGGATAAGCGTGCGGGTCGACGTGACGATGCGAAAGAACGGGGAGCGGGCCGGCGGGCCTGAAGACAGCCTGGCTCATTTCATTCCTCCCTCGTCGCTGCGGCAAGGCAGGCTAGCGTCCGGCTCCGAATGCAGTAGAGCCAGGTCACCGGCGCCGCTTGGCCTGCGAGGCGACGGCGCGGTCCAGGCGGTTCTCATCAGCCTCACTCGTCCTCGTCGTCCTCCTCCAACAGCCTTGTCGCGCGCCAGCGGGTCAGCACCTCATTGGTCTGCTCGATGACGAAGAAGCGCGCCGAGTCCCGATCATAGCCTTCGCCAAGCAGCTTCTCGTAATCGGTATGGGCGTGGCGGACATGGGCGATGGTTGCCAACCACACCGCGATCGTCGGCGGCAGGGTCTTCATATGCGCGGCGCCGGCGTCGGCGCGGATCTTTTCCATGTCGGCGTAAGGGGCGAGCGGCAAGAGCGCGGTCAGCGCTTTCGCAATGGCGCGGCGTCGGCCGGTGGGTGCGCTCATTTTTCATCGCGCCCGGCAACGGTCGCCTCCGGGAAGGCATCGATTGAAGCGTAGTAGGGTTTGATGTCGATGACCGGCGTGCCGTCGAGCACGTCGATGGCATCAATCTCAATCCGGCCAGCCTCGATATCGAACTCGACGAGCTTGGCGACATGCAGCCCGACCGGGTTCGGACGGGCAGGGGAGCGCAGCGAGAAAACGCCTTTCGGTTCAGCCGCATGGCGGGGTTTCTGCACGATGAGATTCCGCGGCGCGTGATCGAGCCAGGACAGGACGACGATGTGGCTGGCGCGGTCGAGGTTCTGCAGGCCCGGGCGGTAGGGCGCGTCGATCAAGATGGCTGCTGTGCGGCCGGCCTCACGTGCGGCGCGCATGTTCTTCGGACAATCCTCTCGGCTCGTCCAGGGCGAGACGATATGACCGATGAAGACGACATGGCCGTCCGGCGGCAGATCCGCCGGGTTAATCTCCAGAAGCTTCTCACCCTCGCGCGTCTCGAACATCGCCTTCGTCCCGATCAGTCCCCCGAGGAACGGCTTACCGCGCGCCGGTCATGGCTGCGGCATTTTCTTGTCCGCAAGCGACATGGCACTTGCCAGGGTTTCAAATTCGACATAAACATATCTTTATATCTTTCACTGAGAGCCCGCTCATGAATGTCACGCTCGACACGATGGTAGATACATTGAAGGCGGCGGCCGAATCCAGCCGCCTGCGCATCCTGGTGCTGCTGTCGCGTGGGGATCTCACGGTCTCCGACCTTACCGAAATCCTCGGCCAGTCGCAGCCGCGCGTATCGAGGCATCTGAAGCTCCTGCTCGATGCCGGGCTGATCGGCCGCTACCAGGAAGGGTCCTGGGCCTTCTTCAGATTGTCGGACACCGACAGCTCGCGCGACTTCGTGCAGCGCCTGGTCTCGGGCGTACGCGAGGCCGATCCGCAGGTGGTGCGCGATCTGGAGCGGCTGGCGGCAGTGAAGCGCAAGCGGCAGGATCGCGCAGCCGAATATTTCTCGGTCAACGCCGCGAGCTGGGATCGCATCCGCTCGCTGCATGTGCCGGACCGCGCGGTGGAAGCAGCGCTGCTGAAGCTTGTGGGCAAGCGGCCGTTCCAGTCAATGCTCGACCTCGGCACCGGCACGGGCAGGCTGCTGGAAATCTTTGCGCCGCTCTACAGGCGCGGCGTCGGTATCGACATGTCGCGCGAGATGCTGACGGTGGCGCGCGCCAATCTCGACAAGGCAGGCGTCGCCAATGCGCAGGTGCGCCAGGGCGACATCTTTTCGCCGCCCGTCGAGCGCAACGCCTTCGATCTCGTCACCATCCACCAGGTGCTGCACTATCTCGACGATCCGGCCCGCGCCATCGATGAGGCGGCGAGGCTGCTGCGCCCGGCGGGCAGGCTGGTCATCGTCGACTTCGCGCCCCATAATCTGGAGTTCCTGCGCGACCAGCATGCCCATCTGCGGCTTGGCTTCTCCGACCGGCAGATCGCAGACTGGTTCGAGGAGGCAGGGCTCGATCTCGAGGACAGCCAGGAATTTGAGCCGCGCGGCCAGGCGGAGGCAAAACTCACCGTCAAGCTCTGGCTCGGTCGCGACCGGCGGCTGCTGATCGCCGATCCGTCCAACGACTCGCTTCCAGCAAGGGAAACAGCCTGATGAACCAGTTCCGCTTTTCCCGCCGCCCCGACATCGGCGACAAGGTCAGGGTGTCCTTCGAGTTCTTCCCGCCGAAGACGGACGAGATGGAAGCAAGGCTTTGGGACACCATCACAAGGCTGGAGCCGCTCAAGCCGCAATTCGTGTCGGTAACCTATGGAGCAGGCGGCTCGACCCGCGAGCGCACTGCGCGTACGGTCAAACGCATCCTCAACGAGACGACGCTCACGCCGGCCGCGCACATGACCTGTGTCGACGCCGCCCGCCATCAGGTCGACGCCGTCATCCGGGAATTCGCCGGCTTCGGCGTAAAGCGTTTCGTCGCCTTGCGCGGCGATCCGGCGGAAGGCGTTGGAACCGCCTATCGCCCACATCCCGACGGCTATGCCAACGGTGCTGAGCTGGTCGGAGCGATGAAGAGCGTCGGCGATTTCGACATCTCGGTGTCGGCCTATCCGGAAAAGCATCCGGAAAGTCCGGATTTCGCCACTGACATCGACATGCTGAAGCGCAAGGTCGACAACGGCGCGACGCGGGCGATCACTCAGTTCTTCTTCGACAATGACCTTTACGAGCGCTATGTCGAGCGGGCGCGCCGCGCCGGCATCTATATCCCGATCGTGCCCGGCATCCTGCCGGTGCATAATTTCACGCAAGTCGCCAATTTCTCGTCACGCTGCGGCGCGCTGCTGCCGGCATGGCTGGCCGAGCGCTTCGAGGGCTTGGAGAACGACCCGCAGACGCATGCGCTGGTGGCCTCGGCGGTCGCGGCGGAGCAGGTGCTCGACCTCGTCGAGCGCGGGGTCGGCGATTTCCATTTCTACACGATGAACCGCGCCGATCTGGTCTTTGCCGTCTGCCACATGATCGGCATCCGCTCGCATGAATCGGAGGCGGCTGGATCGGCCGCGGCCTGAGGCGGCTGAAATGGAAAAGGCCGGGTGGAACCCGGCCTTTTCGAATTGGTTGGACTATTTGGGTGCTGGTCTTCCCGGCTTCGGCGGGTCAGGGAAGAACGCCTATGATAAGGGCGCCGATGAATGCAAACGCAGCACAAATCATCAATGCGTTGATTGGCCTCGTCAGTCCCATGCCATAGCCTCCTCTTCAGAGCTATGGCCGGAATCTAGAGTCATTTGGGTCACAGGCAAGCAGAAAACGTGCTGCAATGCGACATGATTGTGGAATTTGCGACTTCCGATTTGCCGTTAGCCATTGAAACTCTTCGGCAAAAGCCGGCTCAGGAGTTGTGCAAAAATTATGGCGAAGCGGTGGCGTGACACCGCTACCATCGACCGAACAGGCGGCCGTCGATGGTGATCAGGCCGAGTCCGATCAGCGCCATGCCGCCCATCTCGAAGACCTGCAGCCGCTCGCCGAGGAACAGGAAACCGAGCAGCACGGCGCTGACCGGCACGATCAACGTGACCAGCGAGGCATTGGTGGCGCCGGCCGAGGCGACGAGGTTGAAATAGAGGATGTAGGCGAAGGCGGTGGACAGCAGCGCCAGCCCCAGCACCGCAGCCCAGACCGCCGGCGAGACCGAGAACAGCCCGGTCGGGCCGTAGGTCAGGAGCACCACAGGGATCATGATGATGGTCGAGGCGGTCAATTGTCCGGTGGCGATGACAGGTGAGGGCAAGCCCTTGAAGCGCCGCGCAATCATCAGCGCGACCGCGTAAGACACAGAGGCGCCGATCAGCGCGAATTTCGCCCAGACCGGTCCACCGAGCCCGGCCAACAGACCCGGTCCGATCATCACGGCAGTGCCGGCAACGCCCAGCGCAATGCCGGCCAGCTTGTTCCAGGACAGTTTCTCGTCGGCGGTCAGCGCATTGGCGAGGATCAGCGTCCAGAACGGCGTCGTGGCGTTGAGCACCGATGCGACGCCGGCGCCGAGCTCGGTCTGGCCGGCAAAGATCAGCGAGAAGGGGATGACGTTGTTGGCGAATGCCAGCAGGAAGAACAGGCCGGCATAGGGAATGGCGAGGCGGAAGGACGGCCCGCGGATTGCCAGATAGAGCTGAAGCGCTGCCGCGGCGATAGTGACGCGAAACAGCACCAGCGCCAGCGGGTGGATTTCCGACACGGCAATGCGGGCAAAGAAGAACGAGCCGCCCCAGATCGCGCCGAGCAGCAGGAGCTGCCCCCAGTCCTTGAGCGTCATCGGACCGCGCATAGCCGCGGCGGCAGCCGTCATCGTCATATCTTCACCCTCCCAGGCCGGTCGCAATCTCAGCCGCGAACAGCTCCAACCGATATCCGCGTTGTCGGCAAGGGCCACCCGAAACCTGACCGGTGGTCTAGCTTTGGCAGAAAAAAGCCGCGGCGGCCGAGTGCGAAGGCGAGACACAGAACTGTTTTCTTTGGCGGCTAGCTAGGATTAATTGTGCGCGGCCAGATCAAGGATTCGTCCATGCAGCGATTCGAAAATGCCCGCGAGGCGGCACTGGCGCTTCGTCCGGACGATCCGGTCTACTGCTTCCGCCCCCAGGTGCTGAAGGCCGACGCCTTGCAGTTCATGGGCATGTTCCCTGGCAAGACCGCCTATGCGGTCAAGACCAATGGCGAGCAGATCGTGCTGAAGACGCTGGTGGAAGCGGGCGTCAGCGCCTTCGACGTGGCCTCGCCCGGCGAGTTCGCCGCCGTGCGCGCCGTGTCGCCGGACGCGGAAATGCTCTACATGCATCCCGTCAAGGCGCAGTCGGATATCAAGCTGGCGCTCGAGAAATACGGCATCCGGGTGATTTCGCTCGACCACGAGGACGAGATCACCAAGCTGACGCGGGTGGTGCGGGCGCTCGACATCGACCCCGGCGCGATGACGGTGTTCGTGCGCATCCAGACCAAGGGCCAAGCCGCCTATGAGCTGTCGAAGAAATTCGGCGCTGGGCCCGCCAATGCGGTGGAACTTGCCGAGCGGCTCAACCGCACCGGCTACAAGGTCGGCCTCTGCTTCCATGTCGGCAGCCAGATCGAGGACCCCGACACCTATGAACGAGCGCTTGCCTCCGCCGACTGGGTGCGCAACCGGCTGACCTTCGACATTGCCGGGCTCGACGTGGGCGGCGGCTTTCCGGCTGAATATGGCCACGACCCCAATCGCAGGCACATCGAGATGCCGTCGCTCGGCCAACTGATGTCGCGGCTGGCCGGCGATCTCAAGGAGTACCAGTTCGATCAGCTGCCACTGGTGGCTGAGCCCGGCCGCGTGATCGTGGCGCGCTGCCTCTCGCTGATCGTGCGCGTGCTCTTACGCAAGGGCAAACGGCTCTACATCAATGACGGCATCTGGGCGTCGCTGTCGGATTCGTGGACCGGCAAGATCACGCTGCCGGCGCGCTTCATCCCGGATCCGGCGATCCGCACGCGCAACGGCAGCGAGAAGACAATCGTGCCGTTCAAGGTCTGCGGAGCGACCTGCGATTCCGTCGACATCCTGTCCAGGCCATTCTGGCTGCCGGAGACGGTCGACACCGGCGACTGGATCGAGATCGGCCATATCGGCGCCTACTCGCTGTCGCTAAGGACGCGTTTCAACGGCTTCTTTCCCGATACGTTTGTGGAAGTGACGACGCCGTTCGACGAAGGCGACGCTCCACAGGGGTTTGCGAGCCTGGAGACGATGGCGGACTAGCGGACGCGAATAGGGAATAGGGAATAGTAGATTAGCGAAGGAAGCGTTGCGGCGTACCTTATTCGCTACTCTCTATTCGCTATTCGCTCTCACAATTTCGCCAGCAGTTCCGCCGTCGGCCATCCGTCCACGGGCAGCCCAAGCCGCATCTGTTCCTTGCGGATCGCTTCGCGGGTGTTGGTGCCAAGGATGCCGTCGACCGTGCCGACATCGTAGCCCTTGGCTTCAAGCTTTGTCTGCAGCGCCTTCATCTGCTCGCCGGTGAGGCCGGGCTCCGGCGTGCGCGGGTCGAATTGCGGCGCGCCGGCCAGACGGCTCGCAAGCACTGCAGCGGTCAGCGCATAGGTAAAGGACTGGTTCCACTCCAGATAGACGTCGAAATTGTCGTAGGTGAGGAACGCCGGCCCTTTGCGGCCCATAGGCAAGGCGAGCCCGGCCTTCAAGCCATTGTCGATGAGCGGTGTGCCGTTCGGATTGGTGACGCCCCACTGAGCCCATTGCGACAATGGCAGCTTGTTGGTGCGGCCGGTCTGATCCCAGGGCATGTCGTCGGGAACGCGCACCTCCTCGACCCAGGGCTGGTCGCGTTTCCAGCCGCGCGACAGGATCTTGTCGGCCGTGGTCATGATGACATCCGGCACGCTGTTGCGGAGGTCGACTTTGCCGTCGCCATCGCCGTCGACGCCGTGCGCGAGGTAGTCGGTGGGCAGGATCTGCGTCTGGCCGATCTCGCCGGCCCAGGCGCCCTTGACCTCGGCCGGCAGCGCGCCGCGGTCGATCAGGGTCAGCAACGGCACCAGCTGCGGCCGGAAGAGCTGAGGTCGGCGGCAGTCGTGCGAGAGCGTGACCAGCGCATTGAGCGTACGGAAATCGCCCTGAACGGCGCCGAAATCGGTCTCCAGCCCCCAGAAGGCGGTGATCACGGCCGGCTGGACGCCGAATTCCTTGTCGGCGCGCGCGAAGACGTCCGCATATTTCTTCAGGTGGGCCGCGCCTTGCTTCAGGCGGTAGGCCGAGATCATGCGGTTCGAGAACTCGGTGAAGGTTTGGGTGAACACGCCCTGGGCACGGTCGCGCGCCAGCACCTTCTCGTCGATCGTGGCATCTTCCAGCGCGTCCAGCCCAACGCTGCCCACGCCTGCCGCCTTGGCTTCGGCTGCGACGCCCTGCTTCCAGGCCTCGAAATCGCCGCCGCATTCCTGCGCCGCCGCAGGCCGAGCCAGAGCGCCGAGAACCAGCGCCGCCAAGATATCAACGCGCAATCGCATCGCTTCCCTTTCGAGACCGCCGCATGATCCGCGGAACCCGGCCGGGGTTGGACAGGATCATGCGTAGATTTCAAAGTTCAGGAGCGCCATTCGGCACCCGGCAGGGGTGCGCCGCTCCGCATCACCAGCGGTTGCAACTATCGCCGCCCGCCGTGTCGAAAAGCAGGCGCGCGGACCGATGTCAACGGGTGTTCTGCCGCAACCACTTGTTCCAGGCGGCTTCCGAGCCGTTGAAAACGTTGATGTCGGACTTGCCGGTCATGCCGGGCACGATGCCGGTGCCGGTATACTGCCAGAAGGTGAAAGGATGGCTGCCATACTTCTGGCGCGGATGGCCGGCGACCGAGCGCAGCCAGTAGGGATAGCCGCGGAACGTCGCCAGTTGGTTGTCATCGAAGAAGTCGAGCGAGGTGTAGATGATCGGCTTCTTGCCGTAGTGGCGCTCGACGATTTCGAGGAAGGTGGTCATCTCGCTGCGCACCGTCGCCGGATCGGGCCGCAGCCTGCAGGTCGGCGACTTCGGGTTCCATTCCATGTCGAGCACCGGCGGCATCGCCGACGGGTCCCTCGGGACATTGGCGATGAACCAGCGCGCCTGGGTGGCGGCCGGCGTGCAGAAATAGAAGAAATGATAGGCCGCGCGCGGGATTCCGGCGGCCTTGGTGCGCGCCCAGTGCTCGTTGAAATAGTCGTCGAAGCGGTCGCCACCCTCGGTCGCCTTGACGAAGGCGAAGGAGATGCCGCTGGCCTTGGCCGTCGACCAGTCGACTGAGGTCTGGTATTTGGAGACGTCGGTGCCATGGATGGCGTAGCTCCATGGCGCGCCGCTGTCCCATACATGCGGCTTGGAATCTTCGAAACGGGGCGCGCGCATGGCAACCGTCTGCGACGATGGCGACAGCGGCGAAAGATCGTCGACGGTCGAGCAGGCGCCCAACAGCGTAAGCATCAGGATGGCCGCGAGACGGCGCATGATATTCCCCGAGCCGGGATCAGCCGGCCGCTGATGGGTCCTTCACTGATGGTGGTCGCTTACGCGGGCCCCCTCCGGACGGCCTCCCCACAGGACCGCCCAGTCTCTCCATTAATCGCCGGACATGGTTGAAAATCCATTGACGGCGCTCGACATCGGCCATGATTTTGCGGAAGCAATGGCGGCAAATCGATGACATAAAGCGAGCCGGAATCCAAAAAAGGGCGGGAAAGATGCGGGCTGTCGTGAAGTTCATCAAATGGCTTCTGGGCCTTGTGGTGCTGGCGGTGGTCGCGCTCTTTGCCTGGCTCTACTTTGCGCCGCCCGAATTGATCCGCGTCGGCTCGGGCTATTCGGCCAAGATCGTCTGCTCCAATGTCTTCATCGCGGGCCGCGATCCGGGTGAAGTGCTTGCCGTCGACGTGCAGGCGCCGGGCCATCCGCTGCTTCGCCTGATGAAGGTTTCCGTCGACAAGGAGAGGGGGCTTGTTTCGGCCGGACTGCTCTGGGTGCTGGGCAGGAGCGTCGCCGTCGAGCGCGATGGGCTCGGCTGCGTGTCGGTTCCCAACGGCGAAACCGGCAAGGCGCGGCAGACCTCCGTGCATGTCGAGCCACTGGCGGTGACCTCACAGGAAGCGCTCTGGCCGGACGGTGAGAGCGTGGACGCCTCGCAAAACCCTGCAGTGTCGAAAATCGTCGACGATGCCACGATAGTCGGGACCGGTATGCGCGCAGTCGTGGTGGTGAAGAACGGCCGCATCGTCGTGGAACGCTATGGCGATGGCTTTTCGGCCAAGACGCCGCTGCTCGGCTGGTCGATGACCAAGACCGTCAATGCCGCGATCGTCGGCACGCTGGTCAAGGACGGCAAGATGGCGCTCGACAACAAGGGCCTGTTCGCCCCGTGGAAAGCCGATGGGCGGGCGGCGATCAGTCTCGCCGACATGATGGCGATGTCAAGCGGGCTGGAATTCAACGAGGATTACGGCGATGTCGCTGACGTGACGCGCATGCTCTATCTCGAGCCGGATATGGCGGGCTTTGCCGAGGCCAAGCCGCTCAGCGGCGAGGTGGGCAAGGCATTTTCCTATTCGAGCGGCACGGCCGTGATGCTGTCGCGGCTGTGGCAGGACGCAATCGGCGACAGAGCGAAGGCGCTAGCCTGGCCGCGGACAGCGCTGTTCGAACCACTCGGCATGCGCAGCGCGGTGCTCGAGACCGACGAGCAGGGCACCTTCGTCGGCTCTTCCTATCTCTATGCCACCGCGCATGACTGGGCCCGCTTCGGCCAGTTCCTGCTGCAGGGCGGCGTGTGGAACGGCGCGGCGATCCTGCCCGCTGGCTTCGTCGACTGGATGCGGCAGCCGGCGCCGGCATCGAAAGTCTACGGCAAGGGCCAGGTGTGGATCGAGGGGCCGGGCGATGAGGATAGTCCCGGCGCGGGTGCTGCCGCCGGCCTGCCCAAGGACACCTACTGGATGGAAGGCCATGACGGCCAGACGATGGCCATCATTCCGTCGGAGCAATTGGTGGTGGTGCGTCTCGGGCTGACGCCGGCCAAGCTCGGCTACCGGCCGCAGACGATGGTGGCAGCGCTGGTGAAGGCACTGCATCAATAAGGGGCTCTATTTTCGAGCGCCGATCACGCCAAGCCAGGCATAGCCGCGATAAAGCGTTCTGAAACGGAAGGTTGCCCCGGTCCGCTCTGATTCCGATTCAAGGACATCGCGCAGCGAGGCACGCGGATCGACATGGAATTTCCGCAGCCATCCGCGCAGCAATGCCCTGAACCAGCGCGGCAGGCCTTCCTGCTGGCCGAAATCGACGACATGCAGCGAGCCGCCGGGCGCAAGGGCGGCGAGCGCCGCCGAGACGGTCTTTTCCCAACCGGGGATCATCGACAGCGAATAGGAGACGAAGACGCGATCGAAGCGCGCGGTGCCGAAAAGCGTCTTGGCGTCGAAGTCGGTGGCATCGCCACGGGCGAGGGTAACGCGCGACGCAAGACCTTCGCGGGCGATAGCGGCATTGGCCGTTTCCAGCATCTCTGCCGAGATGTCGAGACCGAAGAAGCGGGCGTCGGGATAGCGGCGCGCGGCAAGCACGATGTTACGGCCAGTGCCGCAGCCGAGCTCGAGCACGGCGCCACCTTGCGGCACGTCGAGCCCGGTGATCAGCCGGTCGCGGCCGAGCAGGTAGTATTTACGGGTGAGGTCGTAGATGTGGCGCTGCCAGCGATAGACGCCGTCCATCAGCTCGGCATGGCTGGCCGGCAGCTCCGTCGTGCTCATGCTGCGCGCTTCACATAGAGGTGGAAGCCGCCATAGATAGCCGAACGGTCCTTGGCCGAGAATTCGCGCGAGGCCTCATTGTCATAATGCCACTGGTCGAGCAGCGAGTTGGAGACGCGGCCCGGCAGCAGACTGGGCTCGGCCGCGGTGCGGAAGATCACGCGGGCGCCAACCGAGGCCGTGCGGCTGATCTCGGTCCACAAATCGTTGAGCAGGTCGTCGGTCATCCAGTCCTGCGCGTCGAGCAGGACGAAGCGGTCGACCGAGCCCGCATCCTTGCCGGCCAGGAATTTGATCAGATTGGCATGATGGATGGCGACGCGATCGATGTTGGCGCGGATCGTCTTGTAGTTGCGCTTTTCCAGATAGGCTGGCAGGGCTGCCTCGCCTGGCTGCGGATAGCGCCGGGCGAAGGCCTGCCAGGCGAAATAGTTGTTCTTCAGCGGGAAATCGCAGGCGAGCTTCTCCAGCCGCGCCTTCAGGACGCTCGCCATCGAGCCGTCGCCCGAGGTGATCAGCGAGTCGTACTGGGCCGGCGGGATGCCGAGGCCGAACAGCGAAGCCTTACGCGACGTCGCCCATCGCAAAAGCTTCTTGTCGAAGACCGGCGCCAGCTCCTCGTTGAAGAAACGGCGCTGGTCGCCGATGTTCTCGGCTTTCATGATGCCGGCCGGATCGACGCCGAACAATTTTGCCACGCGATGGCCCATGGCGATGAACAGGCCGAGCAAGCCGGTCTGATAGAAGTTGCGGTCGAAGACCGAGATGCGGCGGCGGCCGAGCCAGTTCCGGCGCTCCCAGTAGTGGCGGCTGACCGGATCGAGATGCGGCGCAATGAAGCGGTCGTAGGCTTTAGAATTGTGGCTGGTGTCGGCGGCACCGAAGAAGCGGAACAGGTCGCCCTGCGACGGCAGGTGGCGAACTGCTTCCAGCTTCATGCGGTTCAGCGCGATGTGCGCCGCGTTGAGGTCGACCGCGTCAATCCGGGCCGGCGAGCGGGTGAGGTAAGCCAGGATGTTGCAGCCGCCCGAAGCAATTGTGACGACCCGGTGGCCAGCACCAAGCTGCATGGCGTCCATGTCGACGTCCGGGTCTTCCCAGATCTGCGGATAGACAAGGCCGGAAAACAGAAAAGCGAAAAGCCGCTCGGAAATGCCTTCCTTCGACAGTGCACGGTTCTGGTAGACCGCTTTTCCGACTTCCTTGCCACGGCGAAAAACGAGTTCTCCCGAAACATCCGACATGGCCAAGTGATTCCCCGTTTGCGTTGGCGCAAGCGGGTAGCGCAGCGTCATGACAGGCAGGTGACAGGCTGTTGACGTTAAGTTTACGCCTTCCTCACGCCTTGCCGAACCCGCCGGGCGTCGGCGTGATGACGATGACGGCCTCGCCGGCATCGAGCGTCGTCTGGTCGCAGGCCTTCAGCACATCGATCGATCCGTCATTGCGCCTGACCTTGGTCGAGCCTGCCTCGCCATCGCCGCCGCCGTTGAGACCCTGGGGCGGCCGGTTGCGGTGCGAGGACAGGATGGCGCATTCCATCCTTTCCAGGAAGCGGATGGTGCGCTTGGTACCGTCGCCGGCGTTCCACTTGCCTTTGCCGCCGGATCCCCCGCGGATGTGGAAGTCTTCCAACACCACGGGGAAGCGCAATTCCAGCACCTCCGGATCGGTCAGGCGCGAATTGGTCATATGCGTGTGGACTCCAGAGGTGCCGGCAAAGCCGCGGCCCGAATTCATCCGGCCGGCGGGAGAGCCGGAGCAGATCGTCTCGTAATACTGGTACTGCCGGTTGCCAAAGGTGAGATTGTTCATCGTGCCTTGCGCGTTGGCCATCGCGCCCATGGCGCCGAACAGCGCGTTGGTGACATGCTGCGAGGTCTCGACATTGCCGGCCACGACGGCGGCAGGGTAGGACGGTTTGAGCATGCAGCCGTCGGGAATGACGATGTTGATCGGCCTCAGACATCCCGCATTCATCGGAATCATGTCCTCGACCATGACGCGGAAGGCGTAGAGCACGGCGGCACGCGCGACCGGCTCCGGCGCGTTGAAGTTGTTCCTCTCGACTTTCGAGGTGCCGGTGAAATCGACCGTCGCCTCGCGCTTTTGGCGATCGACGGTGATCTTCACCTTGATCACCTGACCGGTGTCGGTGGGGTATTCATATTCTGAACTGTCGGGCAGCCGTTCCAGCACGCGGCGCACGCTCTCGGCGGCATTGTCCTGGACATGGCCCATATAGGCCTCGACGACATCGAGGCCGAAATGCGCGACCATCTTGCGCAGCTCCGCGACACCCTTTTCGTTGGCCGCGATCTGCGCCTTGAGGTCGGCGATGTTCTGGGCGGGATTGCGGGCAGGGTAGGTATGCTCGGTGAGGAGGGTCTCCAGTTCCTTCTCGCGGAAGCGGCCGCGATCGACAATGCGGAAATTGTCGAACAGCACGCCTTCCTCGTCGACAGTCGTGGCCAAAGGCGTCATCGAGCCGGGCGCCGTGCCGCCGACATCGGCGTGGTGGCCGCGCGAGGCGACATAGAAGAGGATTTCCTTGCGCGCATCGTCGAATACCGGCGTCACGACGGTGATGTCGGGCAAATGCGTGCCGCCGTTGTAGGGCGCGTTGAGCGCGAAAACGTCGCCCGGATGGATGTCGCCCGAGTTGAGGCGGATGACCGTTTCGACCGAGCGGTCCATGGAGCCGAGATGCACCGGCATGTGCGGCGCGTTGGCGACCAGCGCGCCATGACGGTCGAACACCGCGCAGGAAAAGTCCAGCCGCTCCTTGATGTTGACGGAATAGGCGGTGTTCTGCAGCGTCACGCCCATCTGCTCGGCAATCGACATGAAGAGGTTGTTGAAGACCTCGAGCATCACCGGGTCGGCCTCGGTGCCGAGCGCTGCCAGCCGGCGCTTCTTTTCGATGCGGCGGAGCAGCACGTGGTTCCTGGCGGTGATCTCTGCCTGCCAACCGGGCTCGACGACGATGGTCTGGTTGGGCTCGATGACGAGCGCGGGGCCGGCCACCTTGTGGCCGGGCTTCAGATCCTCACGCCGGAAGGCGCCTGCATCGCGCCAGGCGCCGTCGGCAAAGAATTGCCGGATCTGCCAGGGACTTGCCGCCTTGTCCTCAAGGCTTGATTCATTTTCGTCGCGGCCGGCGGTTCCGGCATCGCTGCCTTCGACGCCCACCGCCTCGACGATCATCGGCTTGTCTTCGTAGACGAAACCGAACTGCGCCTTGTGGGCGGCCTCGAAATCGCTCCTGGCGCGGAAGATCGAGCCATGCTCGAAATTCACCGGTAAAGCAGTGTCGGTGCCGTCATAGCGGACCTGCAGGACCGGCTTGGAGGCGATGGCAGCGTCCGCAATACCCTGCGCGGCCAGCTCAGCGACGACGTCTTGATGCAATGCTGCAATCAGTTCCTCGATCGACGAGCGGGACTCTTCGGCGAGCGGCTTGAGCAGCGCCTGCTGGCGCGAGGCGAAAACCGTCGCCAGCCCGATGCCATAGGCCGAAAGCAGGCCGGAAAAGGGGTGGATGAGCACTGCTTCCATGCCGAGCGCATCGGCGACGAGGCAGGCATGCTGGCCGCCGGCGCCACCAAAGCAGTTCAGGAGATATTCGGTGACATCGTAGCCGCGCTGCACCGAGATCTTCTTGATGGCATTGGCCATGTTCTCGACGGCGATGGTGACGAAGCCTTCGGCCACCGCCTCCGGCGCGCGTCCATCACCGATCTCAGCGGCTAAAGCTGCAAATTGTTCGCGCACGGCGGCGACATCGAGCGGCTGGTCCTGGCCAGGGCCGAAGATCGCCGGGAAGAAATCAGGCTGCAGCTTGCCGAGCATGACATTGGCATCGGTGACCGCGAGCGGCCCGCCACGCCTGTAGGCGGCGGGGCCCGGATTGGCGCCGGCCGAGTCCGGGCCGACGCGGAAACGGTCGGCCTCATAGTGAAGGATCGAGCCGCCGCCGGCGGCAACGGTGTGGATGCGCATCATCGGCGCGCGGATACGCACGCCGGCCACCTCGGTGTCGAAGGCACGCTCGTATTCGCCGTCATAATGGGCGACGTCGGTCGAGGTGCCGCCCATGTCGAAGCCGATGACCTTGTCGAAACCGGCGAGCCTGGCCGTCTCCACCATGCCGACCACGCCGCCGGCGGGACCCGAAAGCAGCGCATCCTTGCCCTGGAACATGTCGGCGGCGGTCAGCCCGCCCGACGACATCATGAACATCAGGCGGGGAGAGTGGCTGATCTCTCCCCCGGTGGGGGAGATTGGCGCCGCGCCCAGCTCTGCCGCCACTCTTTGCACGTAGCGCGACAGGATCGGCGACAGATAGGCATCGACCACCGTGGTGTCGCCGCGGCCGACCAGCTTGATCAGCGGCGAGACCTCATGGCTGACCGAGATCTGGCTGAAGCCGATCTTGCGGCAGACCTTGGCCACTGCCTTTTCGTGGTCCGGATATTTCCAGGCATGCATGAAGACGACCGCGACGGCGTCGATGCCGTCCGCCTTTGCTTGCTCGATTGCCGGGCGGCAGGCGGCGATGTCGAGCAGGCGCTCGACGCAACCGTCGGCGCGCACGCGCTCGTCGATCTCGATGACGCGCTCGTAGAGCTGTTCCGGCAGGATGATCTCCTTAGCGAAGATGTCCGGCCGCGCCTGATAGGCGATGCGCAGCGCGTCGCGAAAACCCTTGGTGATGAGCAGGAGCACGCGGTCGCCCTTGCGCTCCAGCAGCGCATTGGTGGCGACAGTGGTGCCCATCTTGATGTCGCCGATCCGGTGCGAGGGAATGGCGGCGCCGGATTTCAGTCCGAGCAGATCGCGGATGCCCTGGATGGCGGCATCGGCATAGGCTTCGGGGTTCTCCGACAAAAGCTTGCGCGGATGCAGTTGGCCTTGCGGGTCGCGGCCGATGATATCGGTGAAGGTGCCGCCCCGGTCGATCCAGAAATCCCATTCGTTGTTGGCTGCGGCTTCCTGCATCTGTTTGTCCACTCTATGCGATAACATGTTCTGTTAACTCGCCGTTTCGGTCCCGGCAATCGGCAGTTGATGTTACATATGGAAACGCAACGTTACGAAACCGACCCGCCGCCTGATGCATTTCTTCTGCGATCGTTCACCGAAATGTGAGCGTTAGTTGAAGGAGAGATACCATGAAGAAGCTCATTCTGGCGTCTGTTTCTGCGCTCGCCCTGCTGGGGGTCGCGGCTTGCAGCGAAAGCGGTACAGACAAAACCACCACCCAGAGCACCAACCCGCCGGCCAACGAGCAGCCGATGAAGCCGGCTGCTCCTAGCACTTCGAAACCAGTCGAACCGGCTCCGGCAACACCTCCTGCCGCACCCTCGAAGTAGCAGTCGAACGGATGAAATCAGGAAGGCCGGCCCAGGGACCCTGGGCCGGCCTTTTTTCCGGGGCTGCGGTCAGCGATTGTGGACCTGCGGCATTGTCCCGGCTTGATAGCGGCGGCCGGTTCGCACTAAGAAGCCGGCATGTCGATTTGGGACCGCTTCGGCGACTTCATCGCTCGTGTTTCGTCGTCGGCGTCCTCGGGCGTCGCCGATGTCGTCGAGGCCGTGCGGACCGTGTTCTCCGGCGACGCGGATCTGCGCCGGCGCGTTGCCTTCTCTGTGGCCATGATCGCGCTTTCAGCCAAGATGGCCAAGGCCGACGGCATCGTCACCCAGGACGAAGTGCGCGCCTTCCAGGAAATCTTCGAGGTGCCGCCGCGCGAAACGCGCAACGTGGCTCGCCTTTACGACCTCGCCAAGCGCGATGTCGCAGGGTTCGAAATCTATGCCCAGCGCATGGCTCAGCTCTGCGGTTCCGGCCATGCCAATTGCATGATGCTGGAAGACATACTCGACGGGCTGTTCCACATCGCCAAGGCGGACGGTCTGATCCACGAGCGGGAAGGGCATTTCCTACATCGCATTGCCGAGATCTTCCGGATCGACGAGGCGCATTACCAGGCGATCCTGTCACGCCATGTCGATCTCGGTGCCGCCGATCCCTATGTCGTTCTCGGCATCGAGCGCGGAAAACCGCTCGATGAGGTCAGGAAGCGTTACCGCAAGCTGATTTCCGACAATCACCCGGACAGGCTGATCGCGCGCGGCCTGCCGCAGGAGTTCATCAAGATCGCCACGACCAGGGTCGCTGCGATCAACGCGGCTTATGAGATGATCGAACGGGGCCTCAGGCACGTATGAGCGGTTTCCTGCCCGACCAGTCGGGTGCCGAGGTCAGGGTGTCGCCGAATTTCGGCCCGCGACGCGAGACGCTAAGGCCCGACATGATCGTGCTGCACTATACCGGCATGGCGACCGGCGCCGGCGCCGAAGCCTGGCTGTGCGATCCGACAAGCGAGGTGTCCTCGCACTATCTGGTGCACGAGGACGGCCGCATCGTGCAGATGGTGCGCGAAAGCGACCGCGCCTGGCATGCCGGCAAGAGCTCATGGTTCGGACGCACCGACATAAATTCCTGCTCGGTCGGCATCGAGATCGTCAACCCGGGGCATTTGCTCGGCTACAAAGCTTTCCCGAAGCGGCAGATCGATGCCGTCATCGGCTTGTGCGCGGGGATCGCCGGCCGCCACTCAATTCCACCCCAAAGGGTGCTAGCGCATTCCGACGTCGCGCCGGGGCGCAAGGTCGACCCCGGCGAGAAGTTTCCCTGGAAAGCACTTTATGCGGCCGGCGTCGGCCATCTCGTCCCGGCGGCCCCGATCAGGCCGGGCGCGGCGCTGAAGACGGGCGATACAGGCACCGGTGTCGAGGCGCTGCAGTCGATGCTGGCGCTCTACGGCTACGGCGTCGAGATATCGGGCGTCTTCGATCGCCAGACCCAAATCGTGGTGGCGGCGTTTCAGCGGCATTTCCGGCGGCGGCAGATCGACGGCGTGGCGGACGGCTCGACCATCTGTACGTTGGAAAGGCTGCTTGCTGCCGTAAAGGCAACTTCGCCCAAATAATCTCGCCAAGCCATCTAAGTTACAATTTGTCATACAAAGTGAATTGCCCCGCCTTCATTGGCGCCAATTCGATCTTCAAAGGCCTCTTCCGCAAGTTGTCGGACGTCAATCCCCCCAAGATGCTCCGATGTTGAATTGGCCTAGCTGTGCGAAGTTCTTCGCACGGTTCTAACAGAACAGGACTACATGCAAAATTTGACCGTTGTAGCGGCAGCCATTGCTGCCGGAGTGATGACTTTTGCCTTGAGCCCGGCGAACGGCGCGCCCCTGAGCATGCGGGCAGACAATGGCTTCGCCGCCGCCCCGGCAACGCCCAAGACAGCCCAAGGCGCCAAGGCTTCAACATCCAAGAGAGCCGCTCCGGCAAAGGTGCAGAAAGCCGCCGCATTGAGGCCGGCGAAATCAACGGTCAAGCGCTACTCGAAGCGCGGCAGGCAAACCATCGACCTGACGGCGACAGCCTCCATCCATCCCGAACTGACTGCTCCGGCGCCCGCGGCTACGGGCGGCGGCCAATATTCCGAGATCATCGCCCGCTACGCGGCAAGCTATGGCGTGCCGGTGTCGCTCGCCAAGGCCGTCATCAAGATCGAGAGCAACTACCGGCCGAACATGGTGGGCAGCGCCGGCGAGATCGGCCTGATGCAGATCAAGCCGGCGACGGCTCGGATGATGGGCTATACCGGTTCGGTCAAGGGACTGTTCGATCCCGACACCAACATCAAATACGGCATGAAGTACCTCGCCATGGCGCAAGGCCTCGGCGGCGGCACGACTTGCGGCACCATCCTCAAATACAATGCCGGCCATGGCGCGACGCGGATGAATCCGGTTTCGGCCGCCTATTGCAGCAAGGTGAAGGTGCAGATGGCGGCGCTCGGTTCGCCTGCCTAAGCGGGAGATCTGCTTTTTTGTTTGCGTTTTCAGGCGCGAACCCCTTTATACGCCCTTGCCAGCTGGCCGGGCGGCCGCGCCCGCAAGAGCCGAAAGGCTGCGGGTGAGGAAAGTCCGGGCTCCATGGAGACACGGTGCCGGCTAACGGCCGGCGGGGGAAACCCCAGGGAAAGTGCCACAGAAAGCAAACCGCCGCGGCACCGGCCGCGGCAAGGGTGAAAGGGTGGGGTAAGAGCCCACCGCGCGACTGGCAACAGGAGCGGCACGGCAAACCCCACCGGGAGCAAGACCGAATAGGGGCGGTGCGAAGGGAAACCTTCGAGGGCTGTTTCCGGCCCACCGCCCGGGTAGGTTGCGTGAGGCGTATGGCGACATGCGTCCAAGATGAATGGCCGCCACGTTCTCGCGCCGCAAGGCGCGAGGGCCATACAGAACCCGGCTTACAGGCCAGCTGGCGTCTTCCGATTAGCGATAATTCAAAAGGTTATGCCGGCCGGCGAGGCTTCCGATTCAAGTTTGGGCGCGATTCCACCCCTGGCATGCGCGGCTGCGTTCCTTGAAACAGGTGCGATTAAATCGTACCCTGCCGGGAGCAAAGGAGCGCATCATGGGCCAAGTCGACAAACGCAGCATCACGCTTTCGCCCGAGCTAGCGCAGGCGGTCGACGATGTGGTTGCGGCTGGCGAATATGCCTCGGCGAGCGAAGTGATCCGGGACGCGCTCAGGCAATGGAAGGACCGGCGCGACCTGCTCGGCTATACGGTCGAGGAACTGCGCATGCTGGTGCAAGAGGGCATCGACAGCGGGCCAGCCCAGGACGGCAAGCCAATCATGGAGCGTTTGCGCGCAAAATACGCAAAGATGGCTGATGTCCGGGGCTTCGAGGAGTGAAATACCGGCTACTTCCCCGGGCGGAATCCGACGTCGAAGCTATCGGTGACTATGTCGCCGGCCGAAATCCAAATGCCGCAGTCCGCCTCGTCGGAGCGCTGGAGCAGCGATGGGATTTGTTAACCTTGCATCCTTTCTCCGGCGCCCCACGTGACGATATCGGGCCCGGCATCCGCCACCTGATCGTCGGCGAATACCTTACTCTTTATCGCGTTGCCGATGATGCGATCGAAATCGTCCGCGTCCTGCACGGGCGGCGCAATATCGAGGCTGGCGACGTGAATGCATGATCGGCCGGTCCGGTCGGGCAACAGTCAATCGTCAAGTCGGTCCAAAGACGCCTCGATCGCCCGCCAGAGCTCCTCGACCGGCTCGCAGCCGATGGCCAGCCGTACGAAGCCGGGCGGCACGGCGTCGCCACGCTTCGAGCGTCGTTCGGCCGCGCTGTGCACGCCGCCAAACGAGGTCGCCGATTCAATCAGCGCGCAATTGTTGATGAACTCCTCGGCCTTCTCCTCCGAGGCCAGCTCGAACGAGATGAGGAAACCGAAGCGATCCATCTGGGCACGTGCCAGATTGTGCGAGGGGTCGCCCTCAAGGCCAGGAAAGCGCAATCCGCTCACGGCGCGATGCCCCTTGAGCCGGCGGGCGATCGTTTCCGCCGTAGAGCACATGCGGTCGAAGCGCACCTCGAGCGTTTCGAGGCCGCGATGCACTAGCCAGGCTTCGAACGGTCCGGGAATGCCGCCGGCCGTCTCGCGCCAGTCCTTGACCCTGGCGACAATGTCGGGTTCGCGGCTGGCGACATGGCCGAACAGCACGTCCGAGTGACCGTTGATCGCCTTGGTGTCGGCCGACACGACGATGTCGGCGCCGAAGTCGAGCGGGCGCTGGCCAAAGGGGGTCATCGTCGTGTTGTCGACGATGAGGATCGCGCCTTGCTCGTGGACGGCCTTGGCGACGGCGGCGATGTCGCAGATATCCAGTCGAGGATTGGATGGGGTCTCGACGAAGACCAGGCGGTAGCCGGCGAAACCGCCATCGAGCATGCTGGATGTGGGCCTCACGTCATAGGCGACGCCGACCGGTTTCAGGAAACGCTCGGCCAGTGCGCGCGTCGCGTGGTAGCCGTCCGAAGGCAAGAGAATGCGGTCGCCCGATTTGACGAGCGCAAAGAACGTTGCCGAAATCGCGGCCATTCCCGACGGAAAAGCAATGCACTGCGCATCTTCGAGATGGCCGAGCGCGTGCTCGACGGCGCGCCATGTCGGATTGCTGAAGCGGCCGTACTGGTCGAAGCCCGTCGCGTCGCCCGGCGAATGGAAGATCGAGGCCATGGTCAGCGGCAAGGGGATAGGATCGCCTTTGGCGAAATCGCCGCTGCGCAGATGGGCAAGCGCTGCGGCGCGTGACTTCGCGGTTTCGGACATGGGCTCATTCCTTCGCTGAACAGGGGTGCGACGCTATGCGTGCCGGCCACTCGCAGCAAGCCGCGTCTTCTTGGGCCAGACCCGTTCTAAACGCTTCGTTAGGCTTAATGGAGCATAAAGACGGGACGAGCCGTCAGCCTGCTCTTCTTGGTTGTGGCGTGCGCGTTTGTGATACTCCTTCCCGTTGACGCCCATAGTACCCCATGATATCCCATTCGCATCATCAAGCCTTCGTTCCGCGTCAGGGTGAAGCGTACGCCAATCGGGCAGTCGCGGCGGCTGCGCGTTTGCCGGTTCTTGCATTGGTGCATGAAGCGATTTGTCGCGAGGCGATGCGCGGCGGCGGCGCGGAGAAGAACATGGGAAGGGGTACGGCGGCGACAGCGGCTGTAGCGCGTAGTGGACCGATTTCTGTCAAACGCAGTGAACAGGATCGATGCGAAGGGGCGAGTGTCCGTCCCGGCGCATTTTCGCGCGGTCTTGCAGAAACGCGGCTATTCGGAGCTTTATGCGCTACGCTGCCTGGACCGTCCGGCGATGGATGTCGGCGGGCTAGACCTGCTCGACCGTTACGAGCAGCGGATCGCGCTCGAGGATCCCTTCCTGCAGACTGCGGACGACATGTCGTTCTTCTGCCATGGCGACGGGACATTCCTGAAGCTCGACCAAGACGGACGCATCACCATGACCGATTTCATCCGCGAGCATACGGGAATTTCGACGGAGGCGGCCTTTGTCGGCCGCGGCAATTTCTTCCAGATCTGGGAGCCGGGCAGGCTTGCCGCCTATGGGGCGCAGGCGCGTGCCAGGCTTTTGCAGCTTCGGCAGGGGACGAAGCCCGGGGAGCGACCGGAATGATGGCTGGCCACGGCGATGATCCTCACGCCGTTGGCGGACTGGTCCGTCACATTCCGGTCCTCCTTGCCGAAGTGCTGGAGGCGCTTCAGCCAAAGGCCGGCGAGACAATCATCGACGGCACGTTCGGCGCCGGCGGCTACACCAGCGCCATCCTCGAGCGCGGTGCCTCTGTCGTGGCCATCGACCGCGACCCGGATGCTATCGCCGCGGGCCGGGCTCTGGAACAGCAGGCCGGCGGCAGGCTGAAGCTTGTTCAGGCGCCGTTCTCGACGCTCGACGAGCATGTCGAGAGCGCCGACGGCGTCGTGCTCGACATCGGCGTCTCTTCCATGCAGCTCGACCAGGCCGAGCGCGGCTTTTCCTTTCGCGTCGACGGGCCGCTCGACATGCGCATGGCACAGGCAGGCCTGAGCGCCGCCGACGTCGTCAATACCTTCAAGGCGGGCGACCTTGCCCGCATCTTCGGCTTCCTCGGCGAGGAGCGGCATGCCGGCCGCATCGCCCGCATGATCGAGGCCCGGCGCGAGAAACGGCCTTTCGAGCGCACTCTCGACCTCGCGGACGCCATCGCCACCCATGTCGGCCGCGCGCCGAAGGACAAGATCCATCCGGCCACCCGCGTCTTCCAGGCGCTGCGCATCTTCGTCAATGATGAGCTTGGGGAGCTCGCTAGCGCGCTGTTCGCCGCCGAGCGGGTGCTGAAACCCGGCGGACGACTGGTCGTCGTGACCTTCCATTCGCTGGAGGACCGCATCGTCAAGCGCTTCATCGCCGATCGCGCCGATGCGGCATCGGGCTCGCGCCATATGCCCGACGCGCCGGCGCGGCTGGCGACCTTCCGCAAGTCCGGCGGCGGGGTGACGCCGGGAGAGGCTGAGATCTCCGCCAATCCGCGGGCGCGTTCGGCTAGGCTGCGCGCTGCCGTCCGCACCGACGTGCCGGCGCGAGCCGGCGATTTTTCGATTTTCGGCCTTCCAAAGCTTCCCGCCGTCGAGCGGCCGGGGGAGAGGTGAACACGTGTTTCGTACCAGCGACATAGTCCTGATCGCCGTCATGGTCTCGGCGGCGGCCCTGACTTACAAGGCCAAGCGCGAGGCCGAGGACCAACTGGCGGCGGTGCAGAAGCTGCAGGCGCAAATCCGCTATGAGGAAGACACGATCGATCTTCTGAAGGCCGACTGGAGCCTGCTCACCCAGCCTTCGCGGCTGCAGAAGCTTGCCGAAATCTACAAGTCGCAGCTCGGGCTCGAGCCGCTCAACGCCCGCCAGATCGGCGGCCTCGACGACGTGCCCGTGAAGCCGGTCACCATCGAGGACTTGTCCTCGCAGCGGCTCGGCGGCATGGCCGACAATTCCGGCAAAGAGCCCTCGGGCGGCAAGGATCCGGTGGTGACGGGGAGCACCGTTCAATGATCAGCAGGCTTCCAAGGATCGGTAACCTGCTGAAGCGTCGAAAGAAGGTGGCCGAGGACGGCTCGATCGTCGTCGACGCCGCCCGCAAGGCGACAGGCGGAAAGGCCAAGACCCGCATAGTCATGACCATGGCGGTGTTCTTCACCATCTATTCCACGATTGCCGGCCGGCTGGTCTATCTCGGCCTGCAGGATCCGGACACTTCGGGCGGCCCGCAGAGCCGGGTGACCGCGTCGCGGCCGGATATCGTCGACCGCAACGGCGAGGTGCTGGCGACCGACATCAAGACGGCGTCGCTGTTCGCCGAGCCGCGCCGCATCGTCGACGCCGACGAGGCGATCGAGAAGCTCTCCACCGTGCTTCCCGAGATCGATTATGAGCAGACCTATCATAAACTCAAGAGCGGTGCCGGCTTCGTCTGGCTGCAGCGGCAGCTGACGCCGAAGCAGCAGGCCGACATCATGGCGCTCGGCATTCCAGGCCTTGGCTTCCGCACCGAGAAGCGCCGTTTCTATCCGAGCGGCGAGACGTCCTCCTACATTGTCGGGCTCACCAACATCGACAATCGGGGCATCTCGGGCATGGAGAAGTATATCGACGACCAGGGCCTGACCGACCTGCAGGCGTCGGGCCTGGCGCTGGCCAGGGATCTGAAACCGGTGAAGCTGTCGATCGACCTGCGCGTCCAGCACGTGGTGCGCGACGAGGTCGCCGCCGGCATGGAGCGGTTCCATGCGATCGCGGCCGGCGCGGTCGTCCTCAACGTCAAGACCGGCGAAGTGCTGGCCATGGCCTCGGTGCCGGACTTCGACCCCAACAATCCTTACAATGCCCAGGACAAGGACCGGCTGAACCGCATGTCGGCCGGCCTTTATGAAATGGGCTCGACCTTCAAGAGCTTTACCACCGCCATGGCTCTCGATTCCGGCAAGGTGACGCTTGAGAGCCGCTTCGACGCGTCGCGCCCAATCAGGATCGGGCGCCAGACCATTCACGACTTCCACAGCAAGGGCCGCGTGCTTTCAGTGCCGGAAGTTTTCATCTATTCGTCCAACATCGGCTCGGCCAAGGAAGCCGAGGCGGTGGGCATCGAGGGACACCGCGAGTTCCTGCATCGCCTGGGCGTGCTGGAGAAAATGCAGACCGAGTTGCCCGAGGTGGCGCGTCCGACCGAACCCAAGCTCTGGAAGCAGGTGAATTCGATCACCATCGCCTTCGGCCATGGCGTGTCGACGACGCCGCTGCAGACGGCCGTCGGCTGCGCCGCGCTGATGAATGGCGGCTATCTGATCGAGCCGACCTTCCTGCCGCGCACGGTGGAGCAGGCCATGGAGGTCGCCAAGAAAGTCGTCAGCGCGAAGACGGTGGAATCGATGCGCTATCTGTATGCGCTCAACGCCGAGAAAGGCTCCGGCAAGAGCGCCAGGGTCCCGGGCTTCCGGGTCGGCGGCAAGACCGGCACGGCGGAGAAGGTGGTCAACGGCCGCTATTCCCATGAAAAGAATTTCAACGCTTTCGTCGCCGCATTCCCGATGGACGATCCGCAGTATATCGTGTTGACGATTGCCGATGAGCCGAAGCCGGAAAAGCCCGGCATGGGGGCCACCGCCGCCTCGAATGCGGGGGTCATGGCGGGCAACATAATCAGGCGCGCGGCTTCCATGCTTGGCGTGAAGCCAGATTTCAGCCATGAAAATGGTGCAACGCTGGTTTCCTATCAGTGATTCTTGGGGCGCGCCGGCAACTGCGCGCTATTTTGTTGCGGTGAACGGGACTCGATGCATCTGAAAGATCTAGCCGGTATCCTGCCTGTCGAGGGAAAAGTTCCCCCCGATCTGGAGGTGACCGGAATTTCCTCCGATTCCCGGCAGGTAGGACCGGGCGTCGTCTTCTTCGCGCTTGCCGGCAGCAAGGCCGATGGCGCGGCCTACGCCGCCGATGCAGCGGCAAGAGGCGCTGCCGCAATCGTGGCGGGCAGAGCCAATACAATCTCCGGACTGCCGATCCCGGTTCTTGCCGTGGACGACCCACGCCTGGCGCTAGCGCTGAGCGCGGCGCGCTTCTTCGGCAAGCAGCCGGAGACGATGGTCGCCGTCACCGGCACCAGCGGCAAGACGTCGGTTGCCGCGTTCACCCGCCAGATCTGGGAGCATGCCGGTTTTGCCGCCGCTTCGATCGGCACGACGGGCGTGGTGGCACCCGGCCGCAACGACTACGGCTCGCTGACCACGCCGGATCCGGTGGCGCTGCACAAGCTGCTGAAGGAATTGGCGGACGCAGGCGTCACTCACGCTTCGATGGAAGCCTCCAGCCATGGTCTCGACCAGCGCCGCCTCGATGGGGTCAGGCTTGCCGCCGGCGGCTTCACCAATCTTGGCCGCGACCATATGGACTACCATCCGACGGTCGAGGACTATCACCGCGCCAAGCTGCGACTGTTCGACACGCTGCTGCCGAAAGGCGCGCCGGCGATCATCTTCGCCGACGATCCATGGTCGGCGCCGACGATCAAAGCCGCGAGGGCGGCGGGACTGAGCGTTCGCACGGTCGGCCGTCATGGCGATTTCCTGACGCTGAAGCGGGTCGAGCACGAGCGCCGGCGCCAGCGCGCCGAGGTGGAGGCCGACGGCGTGCTCTACGAGATCGACCTGCCGCTGGCCGGCGACTTCCAGATCGCCAATGCGTTGGTTTCGGCCGGCCTTGCCATCTCGACTGGAATATCTGTCGGCAAAGCCTTGGCCGCGTTGGAGAAGCTGAAAGGTGCGCCGGGCCGGCTCGACCTCGTCGGCACGACGGCGGCCGGTGCTCCGGTCTATGTCGACTATGCTCACAAGCCGGATGCGCTTGAGAACGTGCTGACTTCGGTGCGCCCCTTCACCACTGGCCGCGTCGTTGTCGTGTTCGGCTGCGGCGGCGATCGCGACCGCGGCAAGCGGCCGATCATGGGCGAGATCGCGACGCGGCTCGCTGACATCGTCATCGTCACCGACGACAATCCGCGCACGGAGGTCCCGGAAAGCATCCGCGCGGCAATCCTTGCCGCGGCGCCGGGCGCCATCGAGATCGGCGACCGCCGCAAGGCGATCCATGAAGCCGTGGCGATGCTTCACGCCGGCGATACGCTCATCGTCGCCGGCAAGGGACATGAGGAAGGCCAGACGATCGGCAGCGAAACCTTCCACTTCTCCGACCATGAGGAAGTGCGCGAGGCGCTCCGGGAGCGCGCCGCATGAGCCTGCTCTGGACGTCGGAAGCGCTTGTCGAGGCCATGGGCGGCAGGCCGATCGGCTCGCTGCCGGAAGGCATCACCGGTATCTCCATCGACAGCCGCAGCCTCGAGCCGGGGAATGCATTCTTCGCCATCAAGGGCGAGACGATGGACGGCCACGATTTCGCCACCTCCGCGGTGAAGGCGGGTGCTGCCGTGCTGGTCGTCGCTGAGGCCAAGCTGCCCTCGCTCGGCAGGCTGACGGCGCCGATGATCGTCGTGCAGGACGTGCTTGCAGCGCTTGAGAAGCTCGGCGTCGCCGCGCGCGCCCGCTCAAGGGCGAAGATCATCGCGGTGACCGGCTCCGCGGGCAAGACGACCACCAAGGAAGCGCTGCGGCATGTGCTGTCGGCCGTCGGCAAGGTGCATGCCTCGGCGCAGTCGTTCAACAATCACTGGGGCGTGCCGCTGACGCTGGCGCGCATGCCTCAGGATTGCGACTACGCGATCTTCGAGATCGGCATGAACCACCCCGGCGAGATCAGGCCGCTGGTCAAGATGGTGAGGCCGCATGTCGCGATCGTCACGCTCATTGCCGCCGCCCATCTCGGCTTCTTCAAGAATCTCGACGAGATCGCCATGGCCAAGGCCGAGATTTTCGAGGGCATCGAGCCCGGCGGCGCCGCGCTGCTCAACCGCGACGATCGGCGCTGGATGCTGCTCGGGAAAATGGCGAAGAAGGCCGGCGTCGCGCATGTCTTTGGTTTCGGTGAAAACGCCCGCTCGACTTTCCGGCTGACCGGCTGCGCGCTTCATGCCGATCATTCCGATATAGCCGCCAGGATCGGCAAAAAGGACGTGACGGCCCGCATCGGCGCGCCCGGCAGGCACATCGTGCAGAACGTGCTTGCCGTTCTGGGCGCGGCGCATCTGGTCGGCGCCGATCTCGACAAGGTCGCCGCGGCGCTTGCCGACCTTGCGGCCGAGCGCGGGCGCGGTCGGCGCCACATATTGCATCATCCGAACGGCCCGATCACGCTGATCGACGAGAGCTACAATGCCAATCCGGCGTCGATGGCAGCGGCCATGGCGCTGCTCAACGCCACGCCTGTCTCGGGCGAGGGCAGGCGCATTGCCGTGCTTGGCGACATGCTGGAACTGGGCGGGCACTCGCCGAAGCTCCATGCGGCGCTCGCCGAACTGATCGTCGGGACCGAGACCCGCAACGTCTTCCTCGGCGGACCGGAGATGCGGGCGCTGGCCGAAATTCTGCCTTCCGACATCGAAACCGAATACCGGGCGGGAGCGGAAGAGCTGAAGCCGATCGTCATGGCGGCGCTCAAGCCCGGCGACGTGGTGATGGTCAAGTCGTCGAAAGGCATCGGATTTTCAAAGCTGGTCGAGGCATTGCTCGGCAAATTTCCGGCGGAAGCCTCAACCATTGAACCGACCTGACGTCGGGCGTCCGGGGGACGAAAGCGCATGTTCACTCTACTCGTTGATTTCGCGGACAAGATCTCGGTCTTCAATGTCTTCCGCTACATCACTTTTCGCACCGGCGGCGCGCTGATCACCTCGGCGCTGATCGTCTTCATCTTCGGGCCGACGATCATCGATTCGCTGCGGCTTCGTCAGGGCAAGGGCCAGCCGATCCGCGCCGACGGACCGCAGACGCATTTCAAGAAGGCGGGAACGCCGACCATGGGCGGGCTGATGATCCTGTCCGGCATCATCGGCTCCTCGCTTTTGTGGGCGAACCTCTCCAGCATCTACGTCTGGGTGGTGCTGATGGTCACGTTGGGCTTCGGCTCGATCGGCTTCTACGACGACTATCTCAAGGTGACGAAACAGTCGCATCTGGGCTTCTCCGGCAAGGCCAGGCTGGCGATCGAATTCGTCATCGCCGGCATCGCCGCCTGGGTCATCATGCACAACGGCCAGGCGCCGTTCTCGTCCTCGCTGACCTTCCCCTTCGCCAAGGAATTCCTCGTCAATCTCGGCTGGTTCTTCGTGCCGTTCTCCTGCTTCGTCATCGTCGGCGCGGGCAATGCGGTGAACCTGACTGACGGCCTCGACGGGCTGGCGATCGTGCCGATCATGATCGCGGCGGCGTCCTTCGGCGTCATCGCCTATCTCTCGGGCAACGCGGTCTTCGCCGAATATCTGCAGATCCATTTCGTTCCAGGCACCGGTGAGCTGGCCGTCGTGCTCGGCGCGGTGATCGGCGCCGGTCTCGGCTTCCTCTGGTTCAACGCGCCGCCGGCCGCGATCTTCATGGGCGACACCGGATCGCTGGCGATGGGCGGCCTGATCGGCACCATCGCTGTCGCCACCAAGCACGAGATCGTGCTGGTCATCGTCGGCGGCCTGTTCGTGGTGGAGATCCTGTCGGTGATCATCCAGGTCGGCTACTTCAAGATGACCGGCAAGCGCGTCTTCCTGATGGCGCCGATCCATCACCATTTCGAAAAGCTCGGCTGGACCGAAAGCCAGGTGGTGATCCGCTTCTGGATCATCGCCGTGATCCTGGCGCTGGTCGGCCTCTCCACCCTCAAGCTCAGATAGGACGCCGCTTGATCCCCGCCGCTTCCTTCGCAGGCAAACACGTTTCGCTCTTCGGGCTCGGCGGCTCGGGTATTGCCACCGCGCATGCGCTGATTGAGGGCGGTGCCGAGATCCTCGCCTGGGACGACAACCCCGACAGCGTCGCCAAGGCGGCCGCCGCCGGCATCGCGACCGGCGATCTGCGCGCCGCCGAATGGTCGCGCTTCGCGGCCTTCGTCTTGTCGCCCGGCGTGCCGCTCACGCATCCGAAACCGCATTGGGCGGTCGAGCTGGCGCGTGCCGCCGGCGTCGAGGTGATCGGCGACATCGAGCTGTTCTGCCGCGAGCGCACCCAGCGCGCGCCGGCCGCGCCCTTCATCGCGATCACCGGCACCAACGGCAAATCGACGACGACGGCGCTGACGGCGCATATTCTGAAGTCGGCTGGGCGCGACACCCAGATGGGCGGCAATATCGGCCGCGCCGTCATGACGCTCGATGCGCCGGAGCCTGCACGGCACTATGTGGTCGAGTGCTCGTCCTACCAGATCGATCTCGCTCCCTCGATCAATCCGACCGCCGGCATCCTGCTCAACCTGACGCCGGACCACCTCGACCGTCACGGCACGATGGCGCACTATGCCTCGATCAAGGAAAGGCTGGTCGCCGGCAGCGACACCGCAATCATCGGCGTCGACGATTCCTGGTGCGCCCAGATCGCCGACAGGCTGGAGCGGGCCGGTAAGCAGGTCATTCGCATCTCCAAGCGCCTGCCGCTGACCGACGGCTATTTCGCCGACGGCACCAACCTCATGGAAGCTGTGAACGGCCGTTACAGCCGTATCGCCTTCCTCGAAGGCATCGGCTCGCTGCGCGGCCAGCACAATGCGCAGAACGCGCTCGCCGCCGTCACTGCCTGTCTCAGGGTTGGTCTGGAACTCGGCGAGATCCAGGCTGGGCTGGAGAGCTTCCCCGGGCTGGCGCACCGCATGGAGCAGGTGGGCCGCAAGGACCATGTGCTGTTCGTCAACGATTCCAAGGCGACCAATGCCGATGCCGCTGCTCCTGCGCTGTCGAGCTTCAACCGCATCTACTGGATCGCCGGCGGCCTGCCCAAGGAAGGCGGCATCGAGCCGCTGCGCGGCTTCTTCCCGCGCATCGCCAAGGCCTATCTGATCGGCGAGGCGGCGCCCGCCTTTTCCGCAACGCTCGGCGAGGCGGTGCCTTACGAAATATCCGGAACGCTGGCCGCCGCGGTCGAGCATGCCGCCCATGACGCCGCGAGCGATGGCGGCGGCGAGGCCGTGGTGCTGCTTTCGCCGGCCTGCGCCAGTTTCGACCAGTTCAAGAATTTCGAGGTTCGCGGCGAAGCCTTCAGGCAAGCTGCGACTGCTATTGATGGGGTCAAACCCATCGGAGGGCCACGTTGATGCAAAGCCGTCTCGACAAAAGTCCGGTCGCAACCTGGTGGTGGACGATCGATCGGTGGTTCCTGGCGGCATTCCTGTCGCTGATGGGGCTGGGGATCGTTCTGTCCTTCGCGGCGAGCCCGGCGGTCGCCGAGCGCATCGGTCTCGACAGCTTCCACTTCGCCACGAGGCAGATCATCTTCACCATCCCGGCCCTCATCGTCATGCTGGCGGTCTCCTTTCTGGAGGCCCGGCAAATAAGGCGCATGTCGCTGGTGATGATCTGCATCATGCTGGTGCTGATGGTGGCGGTGCTCTATATCGGCGTCGAGGTGAAAGGCGCGCGGCGCTGGGTTTCGCTTGCCGGCCTCTCCATCCAGCCGTCGGAATTCCTGAAGCCCGCCTTCGTCATCATCTGCGCGTGGCTGTTCGCCGAGCATAAGCGCCAGCCGGACATTCCCGGTAATCTCTTCGCCATGCTGCTGCTGGCCTTGGTGATCTCTCTCCTGGTGGCGCAGCCTGACCTTGGCCAGACCATGCTGGTGCTGGGAACCTGGGGCGTGATGTTCTTCATGGCCGGCCTGCCGTGGTTCTGGATCATCGCGCTGGGTGCCGCCGGCATCGGCGGCGTGTTCGCTGCCTACACGGTGTTTCCGCACGTCGCCGCCCGCATTGACAAGTTTCTGACCGGGGAAGGCGATACCTTCCAGGTCGACATGGGCCGCGAGGCGCTGATCAATGGCGGCTGGTTCGGCGTCGGCCCGGGCGAGGGCACGGTGAAGCGCGTCATCCCGGACAGCCACGCCGACTTCGTGTTCTCGGTTGCGGGCGAGGAGTTCGGGCTGATCATGTGCTTCTTCATCATGTCGATCTTCGCCTTCATCGTGCTGCGCGGATTGAGCATCGCGCTGAAGGAACACGACGATTTCACGCGCTACGCCGTCGGTGGGCTCGTCACCATTTTCGGTCTGCAGTCGGCCATCAACATGTGCGTCAACCTGCAGCTGATGCCGGCCAAGGGCATGACGCTGCCCTTCATCTCCTATGGCGGCTCCTCGCAGATCGCGATTGCCGTCTCGATGGGCATGGTGCTGGCGCTGACACGCAGGCATCCCGAAAAGCGTAAGCAGATGGGCTATGCCTTCTCGCAGCGCACTATCGCGGCGGAATGAGGCAGGATGTCGAAGGGTGTCATCCTGCTCGCGGCCGGCGGAACGGGCGGGCATCTGTTCCCGGCCGAGGCGCTTGCGCATGAACTGATCGAGCGCGGCTGGGAGGTGCATCTTGCCACCGACCATCGCGCCGAGCGCTACTCCGGCCATTTTCCCGCCGCCGGGATTCACCCCATCCGCTCAGCGACTTTGGGCTCGAAGAATCCCTTCGCAGTGCTCTCGGCCTTCTGGACGATCTGGCAAGGCGTGCGGCAAGCCGGGCGGGTGATCGCCAGGATCAAGCCGGAGGCCGTCGTCGGCTTCGGCGGCTATCCGACGCTGCCGCCGCTCTATGCGGCGACCCGGCGCAAGGTGCCGACGCTGATCCATGAGCAGAACGCCGTCATGGGCCGGGCCAACAAAGCGCTGTCGAGCCGCGTCGATGCGATCGCAGGCGGATTCCTGCCCGAGGGGGCAAGTGCCGTCGGCGCCAAGACGGTGACCACGGGCAACCCTGTCAGGCCGCAGATCCTCGAAGCAGCGAAGACACCTTACACGGCATCCAACGGCGAACCGTTCCGTTTCCTGGTGTTCGGCGGCAGCCAGGGCGCGCAGTTCTTTTCCGACGCCGTGCCGGCGGCGATCGCGCTTCTGCCGGAAGCGCAGCGCAAGCGGCTGGCGATCACGCAGCAGGCGCGCGCCGAAGACGTGGCGCGGGTGAAGGCCGCCTATGCCAATCTCGGGGTCGACGCACAGGTCTCGCCCTTCTTCACAGATATGGCGGCACGTATGGCTGCGGCGCATCTGGTGATGTCACGCTCCGGCGCCTCGACCGTATCGGAGATCGCCGTCATCGGCCGCCCGGCGCTGCTGGTGCCTTATCCGCATGCGCTCGATCATGATCAGGCGGCGAATGCCGCGGCGCTCGCCGCTGCCGGCGGCGCCGAGGTTCATCCGCAATCGACGCTGTCGGCTGAGCGGATCGCCGAACTGGTCGGCGGGCTGATAGAGGACCCTGGCCGGCTGGCCGCGATGGCTGCCGCCGCCCGCTCGGCAGGAAAACCGGACGCGGCGCGGTTGCTCGCCGATCTGACAGAGGTTATTGCGTCCGGAAAGACGGTTTCGGACTACAGGAGGACGCGCGCATGAAGATGCCGCAGACGATCGGCCTCGTGCATTTCATCGGCATCGGCGGCATCGGCATGAGCGGCATCGCCGAGGTCCTGCACAATCTCGGCTACAAGGTGCAGGGCTCCGATCAGGCGGACGGCGCCAATGTGCAGCGGCTGCGCGATAAGGGCATCGAGTGCTTCGTCGGCCACAAGGCCGAGAACATCGGCGACGCCGAGGTGGTGGTGGTATCGACGGCCATCAAGAAATCCAACCCCGAGCTCAAGGCCGCGCGCGAAAAGCTGCTGCCCATCGTGCGCCGCGCCGAGATGCTGGCCGAATTGATGCGCTTCCGGCAGGCCGTCGCCATCGGCGGCACGCATGGCAAGACGACGACCACCTCCATGGTGGCGACCTTGCTCGAAGCCGGTGGGCTCGATCCGACCGTCATCAATGGCGGCATCATCAACGCCTATGGCACCAACGCCCGGATGGGCGATGGCGAGTGGATGGTGGTGGAGGCCGACGAGAGCGACGGTACCTTCCTCAAGCTGCCGGCCGATATTGCCGTCGTCACCAACATCGATCCCGAGCACCTCGATCACTATGGCAGCTTCGACAAGGTGCGCGAGGCCTTCCGCCAGTTCGTCGAGAACGTGCCGTTCTACGGCTTCGGCGTGATGTGCACCGATCATCCGGAGGTGCAGGCGCTGGTCGGCCGCATCGAGGACCGGCGCGTCATCACCTATGGCGAGAACGCGCAGGCCGACGTGCGCTTCACCAATCATCGCATGGACGGGGGGGTGTCGGAGTTCGACGTGGTGATCCGCGACCGCAAGGGCCGCGGCACGACGACGATCGAGGGCCTGCGGCTGCCGATGCCCGGCCGGCACAATGTCTCCAACGCGACGGCGGCGATCGCGGTCGCGCATGAGCTCGGCCTGTCGGCCGAGGCGATCAAGAAGGGCCTGTCGTCCTTTGCCGGGGTAAAGCGGCGCTTCACCCACACCGGCTCTTGGAATGGCGTCGAGGTGTTCGACGATTACGGCCATCACCCGGTCGAGATCGCGGCGGTGCTCAAGGCGGCGCGCGGGGCCACCAAGGGCCGCGTCATCGCGATCGCGCAGCCGCACCGCTACACCCGGCTGCACGATCTGTTCAACGAATTTTCCGTCTGCTTCAACGATGCCGACACGGTGATGGTGGCGCCGGTCTATCCGGCCGGCGAGGAGCCGATCGAAGGTGTCTCCTCGGATGCGCTGGTGTCGCGCATCCGCGCCGGCGGCCATCGCGACGCGCGCTATATCGAAGGCCCAACGGCGATCGCTCCGGCTATCCGCGATCTGGCCAAGCCCGGCGACTTCGTTGTCTTCCTCGGCGCCGGCAACATCACGCAATGGGCCTATGCCTTGCCGAAGGAACTTGGGGGGACGCCTTCATGATGCGCGGCCAGGTTCTGATCGACAAACTCGCCGACAAGCTCGCCGGCCTGCGCGGCCGCATCACACCCAATGCCGAGATGGACAAGATCACCTGGTTCCGCGCCGGCGGGCAGGCGGAAGCGTTGTTCCAGCCGGCCGACGAGGAGGATCTCGCGGCCTTCCTGCGGGCGGTGCCGGAAGAGGTGCCGATCACGGTCGTCGGCGTCGGCTCGAACCTTCTGGTGCGTGATGGCGGCATCCCCGGCTTCGTCGTCAGGCTTTCGGCCAAAGGTTTTGGCGAGGCCGAGGTCACCGGACCGACCACCATCAAGGCGGGTGCCGCGACGCCGGACAAGCGCCTGGCGGCCGTGGCTTACGAAGCCGGCATCGGCGGCTTCCACTTCTATCATGGCATTCCAGGCGCCGTCGGCGGAGCGCTGCGGATGAATGCGGGCGCCAATGGCGTGGAGACGCGCGAGCGCGTTGTTGAAGTGCGGGCGCTCGACCGCGCGGGCAACGTCCATACGCTGAGCAACGCCGGCATGGGTTACACCTATCGTCATTCGTCGGCGCCCGCCGGACTGATCTTCACATCCGCCGTCCTCGAAGGCGTTGCGGAAGACAAGGAAGCGATCAAGGCGGCGATGGACGCCGTGCAGAACCATCGCGAGACGGTGCAGCCGATCCGCGAGAAGACCGGGGGCTCGACCTTCAAGAATCCCGAAGGCACTTCGGCCTGGAAGGAGATCGACAAGGCCGGCTGCCGCGGGCTGATGATCGGCGGGGCGCAGATGTCGCCGATGCACTGCAACTTCATGATCAACACTGGCACCGCGACCGGCTACGACCTTGAATATCTCGGCGAGACGGTGCGGGCGAGGGTGCTGGAGAATTCCGGCATCCGGCTGCACTGGGAGATCATGCGGCTGGGCAATTTCCGGCCGGGCCATGAGGTGCAGGAGTTCTTGGGCCAACTCCTTTAGCTCGCTGCGAAGTTCAAGTAGTACATGAACTTCCGTGACAGGCAACGATCGTCGGGCGTTGCTGTAAAGACTCAACGACACGCTTTTTTCTCCCGTTTTCGCGGAAAGTGAATCTCTCGGAATCATAGGCACTTGCCAGGGAATCAACTCTCTGATTCTCTGCCCTAAAGCGTTTCCTGATTTGAGTCGTTTGACGCGTTACCCGCGTTTTCCGTCTGGGGGGCAACCTGCCGGAAGACTCGGACTCACTATGCGGGAATGTTGCGTGCGGAAATATCGGTTACAGGCCCGGCGTGAGAGGGAATGACGGGATGAAGAAGAAGCATGTGGCTGTTCTCCTTGGAGGATTTTCCTCGGAGCGGCCCGTGTCTCTGTCCTCGGGGAAGGCGTGTGCGGATGCGCTCGAGAACGAAGGCTATCAGGTCACCCGCGTCGACGTTTCGCGCGATGTCGGGTCCGTGCTTGCCGAGCTCAAGCCTGATGTCGCCTTCAATGCGCTGCATGGTCCGTTCGGCGAGGACGGCACCATCCAGGGAATTCTCGAATATCTGGCGATCCCCTACACCCATTCGGGCGTGCTCGCTTCGGCGCTGGCCATGAATAAGGAGCAGGCAAAGAAGGTTGCCAAGGCGTCCGGCATCCCGGTCGCGGAATCGAAGGTGGTCAATCGCTTCGCTGTCCAGAACAAGCATCCGATGAAGCCGCCCTACGTGGTGAAGCCGGTCAACGAGGGGTCGAGCTTCGGCGTCGTCATCGTGCATGAGGGGCAGTCTCATCCGCCGCAGGTGATCGGCTCGTGCGAGTGGAAGTATGGCGAGACCGTCATGGTCGAGCGCTACATTCATGGGCGGGAATTGACCTGCGCGGTGATGGGCGATGTGGCGCTCGGGGTCTGCGAGATCATCCCGACCGGCCATTCCTTCTACGATTACGATTCAAAGTACGTCCCCGGCGGATCAAAACACGAAACCCCTGCAAAAATTTCACCGAATATTTACCAAAAAATACAGACACTGGCCCTCAAGGCTCATCTTGCTATCGGCTGCCGGGGCGTTTCCCGGTCGGACTTCCGTTACGACGACCGTCACTCCGAAAACGGCGAGGTTGTCTGGCTCGAGATCAACACCCAGCCGGGCATGACGCCGACGTCTCTGGTGCCTGAAATCGCCGCGCAAGCGGGACACTCGTTCGGCGATTTGTTGAGTTGGATGGTGGAGGACGCTTCGTGTCTGCGTTGAGGTGGGGACATGGCAAGGGCGGCGGGGCTGGTCTCTCGCTGTTCGGCGTGCCGCTGTCGTTCGACCATTTCGTGTTGCCGCGCCAGCTTCGCCGGCCGGTGCGGCTGCTTTCTCGCCTCTGCGATGGCGAGTATGAAGCGCCGCGTTTTTCCGCCGCGATCCTCTCGGCTGCGCTGTTGGCTTCCGCCGGAGCTTACGGCGCCTATCTCGGCGGCTATGGCGACAGCATCGTCCAGGGCGTGACGGCCCGCACCGGTTTTGCCGTCGACCAGATCAAGGTCGTCGGCAATCGCCAGACTTCCGAGATCGACATACTGGGCCAGCTCGGCCTCGACGGCTGGACGTCGCTGATCGGCTTCGATGCCGAGGCGGCGCGCGAGCGCATCGCGACGTTGCCGTGGGTCGAGGTTGCGGCGGTGCGCAAGATATATCCGCATACGCTGGAGGTTCGCGTCGAGGAGCGTGAGCCCTTCGCGCTTTGGCAGCAAGGGGATTCGCTTTCGGTGATCGAGCGGTCGGGCGAGGTGATCGCGCCGTTCTCGGGCGGCAAGCAGGCTCTGTTGCCGCTGATCATCGGCACGGGCGCTCCGGTCAAGGCGCCGGACTTCCTGGAGAAGATCAAGCGCTATCCTGAACTTGCGGCGCGGGTCAAAGGCTATATCCGCGTCGGCGAGCGGCGCTGGGATCTCAAGTTGGAGAACGGCATCACGGTCAAGCTGCCGGAGGACGGCGAGGATCAGGCGATCGCCGAACTCGTGAAACTCGACCATGACATTGGGCTGCTGACGCGCGACATCGCCGCCGTCGACATGCGGCTCTCCGATCGGCTGGTGGTGGAGCTGTCGCCGGAAGCGGCGACGGCGCGCGAGGCCGCGCTCAGCGAAAAGCCGAAGAGCCTGACGAAGCGCAAGCCGGAGACGAAGATATGAGCTGGCTTGGCGGCAGCGGTGATGCTTCTTTGCGCCGGTCGGGCACGCTCACGGTGCTCGATGTCGGCTCGAGCAAGGTTTGCTGCGTGGTGGCGAAGCTAAAGCCGCGCGAGGACGGCAAGCTGCTGCGCGGACGCTCGCATCGCATCCAGGTGATCGGCATCGGCCATCAGAAGTCTCAGGGCGTGAAGTCGGGCGTCGTGGTCGATCTCGACCGCGCCGAGCATGCCATTCGCCTCGCAGTCGACGCGGCCGAGCGCATGGCGGGGCTGACCGTCGATTCCCTCATCGTCAACATGACGGCTGGCCGGCTGAAGAGCGAGGCATTCTCGGCGACCATCAATCTCGGCGGCCACCAGGTCGAGGAAGCCGACATCAAGCGCGTGCTCGCCGCCGGCGCCAAGCAGGCGCTGCGGGCCGAGCGGGAGGTGGTGCATTCGCTTCCCGTGGGCTTCTCGCTCGATGCCGAACGCGGCGTGCGCGATCCGCGCGGCATGGTCGGCGACGCGCTCGGCGTCGACATGCATGTGCTGACCGGCGATTCCGCACCGATGCGCAACCTGGAACTCTGCATCAATCGCTCGCATCTGTCGGTCGAGCGCATGGTGGCGACGCCCTATGCCAGCGGTCTCGCGGCGCTGGTCGACGACGAGCTCGAAATGGGCGCGGCCTGCATCGACATGGGCGGCGGCACCACGACGATCTCAGTATTCTCGGAAGGCAAGTTCGTGCATGGCGACGCGATTGCCATCGGCGGCAACCATGTGACGCTCGACATGGCCAAGGGCCTGTCGACCTCGCTCGATGCGGCTGAGCGGCTGAAGGTGATGCACGGCTCGGCGCTGCCGGGCAGCGCCGACGACCGCGACCTGGTTTCCATCCAGCCGATCGGCGAGGAAGGCGAGCTTCCGCTGCAGATCCCGCGCTCGGTGATGACGCGCATCATCCGCGCGCGCATCGACGAGACGCTGGAGTTGCTACGCGACCGGCTGAACAAATCGGGCTACGGCAACGCCGTCGGCAAGCGAGTCGTGCTGACTGGTGGTGCCAGCCAGCTGGCCGGCCTGCCGGAGGCGGCGCGCCGCATTCTCGGACGCAATGTGCGCATCGGTCGCCCGCTCGGCGTCGCAGGTCTACCGGAGGCGGCCAAGGGACCGGCGTTTTCGGCCCCGGTCGGACTTCTGATCTATCCGCAGATGGCGAGCTTCGAGAGCCATTCGGCGAAAGGACTTTCCGGTTTCAGGATGACCGGAACGGGCGGAAAACTGCATCGCATGAGTCAGTGGTTGAGAGACAGTTTTTAATTTGACGGGGACAGCCCCATAGGCGGCCGCAGCGGCGAGGCGGCGGGAAAGGCAAAGGACGGAGAGCTATGACCATCAATCTCAAGAAGCCGGACATCACCGAGCTTAAGCCACGCATCACCGTGTTCGGTGTCGGCGGCGGCGGCGGCAACGCCGTCAACAACATGATCACAGCCGGGTTGCGCGGCGTCGAGTTCGTGGTGGCCAACACCGACGCGCAGGCGCTGACCATGTCGAAGGCCGAGCGGCTGATCCAGCTCGGCGCGCATGTCACCGAAGGCCTCGGCGCCGGCTCGCAGCCGGAAGTCGGCCGCGCGGCGGCGGAAGAATGCATCGACGAGATCATCGATCACCTGTCCAACACGCATATGTGCTTCGTCACCGCCGGCATGGGCGGCGGCACCGGCACGGGCGCTGCTCCGGTCGTTGCCCGCGCCGCTCGCGAGAAGGGTATCCTCACCGTCGGCGTCGTCACCAAGCCGTTCCATTTCGAAGGCCAGCGCCGCATGAAGACGGCCGACATGGGCATCGAGGAACTGCAGAAATGCGTCGACACCCTGATCGTCATCCCCAACCAGAACCTGTTCCGGCTGGCCAATGACAAGACCACCTTCGCCGACGCCTTCGCCATGGCCGACCAGGTGCTCTACTCCGGCGTTGCCTGCATCACCGACCTGATGGTCAAGGAAGGCCTGATCAATCTCGACTTCGCCGACGTCCGCTCGGTGATGCGCGAGATGGGCAAGGCGATGATGGGCACCGGCGAAGCTTCGGGCGAGGGCCGCGCGATGGCCGCCGCCGAAGCCGCAATCGCCAACCCGCTGCTCGACGAGACCTCGATGAAGGGCGCCAAGGGCCTGCTGATCTCGATCACCGGCGGCCGCGACCTCACCCTGTTCGAGGTCGACGAAGCTGCGACCCGCATCCGCGAGGAGGTCGACCAGGACGCCAACATCATCCTGGGCGCCACCTTCGACGAGGAGCTGGAAGGTGTGATCCGCGTCTCGGTGGTCGCGACCGGCATCGACAAGTCGGCGGCCGAAATCGCTGCAGCACCGATCTCGATCCGCGCGCCACAGAAACCGGCGGCCCGTCCCGCGGCGCCTGTTCAGGAAAGCCGTCCCGCACCGGTTCAGCAGCAGGCTTACGAGCCGCGCGCCGTCGATCCGGTCGCCGAGGCGATCCAGCTTGCGGAGGCCAACGCCGCCGCGATGGCGCAGCCGCGTCCGGCGCCGGTCGACGACTTCCGGCCGCAGAGCAAGATCTTCCAGGCTCCGCCGGCCCAGCCTCAGCCGCAGCCCGTCGCGCAGCAGCCGGTCATGCAGCAGCCCGCGCCGCAGCGCGAGATGCCGCAGCCGGTGGCGGCGGCCCCGCAGCGCATGCCGCGCGTCGAGGATTTTCCGCCGGTGGTGAGGGCCGAGGTGGAAGCCAAGGGCCGTCCTGCCGATCATGAGAACAGCGGACCGATGGGGCTTATCAAGCGCCTGACCAACGGCTTGACCCGCCGCGAGGAGGAGCCGGCCCGGCTCCAGCCGGCGCAGCCGCGCGAGCCGAAGCTGCGCCAGGCGGCACCCGAAATGCGCCGCCTCGCCAGCCAGGATCCGCAGCTCTACGCGCCGCGCCGCGGACAGCTCGACGACCAGGGCCGCCTCACGCCGCAGAGCCGCAGCATCCAGGAAGACGACCAGCTGGAGATCCCGGCATTCCTGCGCCGTCAGGCCAACTGATCGATACGGCAGGCCGCTGATCGTTAACGATACATAACGGTTGTTAACAGGTGGACGAGAAATCGTCTGCCTGTTTGGCATTTAAAGTAGTTGCAAAACAAAGCGTTACGAGAATTTCCTCGTTCAGGGTCGCGGTTACAAAGGGAAAGAAACCGTGATTTGGAGTCTCCCGGACGGGCCATTATCTTCGCATCGGACTAAAGTCGGTTTGCCGGGATTCGGGGAGTTGGCCCTGCCTGCCGATCATATCAGAGCCGCATGCCCTTGCTTGTTTCCCCGCATTTCTTGCGGACGCCAGGTGATCTGACTGGCTGAAAATGCCAAGAGGCTGACGAAGCGGACGCAGGCAGTTTGGGCTTATGGGGTTTGTCTTGCACGATTATCAGACGACAGTTAAGGCGCGCGCGACGCTGACCGGCACGGGCGTCCACAGCGGCAGGCCCGTCACCGTTCACTTCCTGCCTGCCGACGCCGACACCGGTATCGTGTTCCATCTTTCGAATGGCGGCGAGGGCCGCGAGTTTCGCGCGCTGGTCTCCGAGGTTGGCGCCACCGATCTCTGCACCATGCTCGGCGATCCGGCCGGCGAACACATTGGAACCGTCGAGCACCTGATGGCGACGGTGTTCGGTCTTGGCATCGACAACCTGATCATCGAGATAGACGGCCCTGAAGTTCCGATCCTCGACGGTAGCGCCGTGGCTTTCGTCGAGGCCTTCGACCAGGTGGGCGTCGAGACGCTTGCCGTCAAGCGCCGCTATATCCGCGTGGTCAAGCCGGTCCGCATCGAAGCCGGGGCATCATGGGCCGAGTTCCGCCCCTATGACGGCACCCGATTCGAGGTCGAGATCGATTTCGAGAGCCCGGCCATCGGCCGCCAGCTCTTTGCTTCCGACATCAATCCCGACATCTTCCGCCGCGACATCGCGCGGGCACGCACCTTCGGCTTCATGAAGGATGTCGAGCGGCTGTGGGCCGCCGGCTACGCGCTCGGCTCGTCGCTGGAGAACTCGCTGGTCATCGGTGACGACAACCGCGTCATCAATGTCGGCGGGCTGCGCTATCCCAATGAATTCGCCCGCCACAAGACGCTCGACGCCATGGGCGACCTGGCACTGGCCGGGGCGCGCTTCATCGGCTGCTTCCGCTCCTATCGCGGCGGCCACAGGATGAACGCAGCGGCGCTGCGGCGCCTGCTGTCTGACCGCACGGCATTCGAGATCGTCGAGACGCGGCGCCGCGAGCGTGGCCGCGTCGCCGAGATGATCGCCGTCAGCGGGCCGCTCTACGCGCCCTGGGTGATCTGATTCTTAACGATTTTCTGGCTTTGTAGCCGGAGCTTGTGTTGCACAGCTGCATCACAGGTCCGTGAAATTGAGCAGCTTTGGGCACAGCGCCAAACCGCCACAAAAATGTGCGATTGACCGCAGATAGCGTTGCCGCATTAGGCAGTTATGGTTTATGGCTGCTGCCCCAGACCGAAATGACGCCGAAAGGGCGGAAATCAAACATGTTGCTTAAGCGAGCTGGTCAATCGAAGGCGCCGTATCGGGCTTTTTTCCTGGCGTTTTCCTTGGTCGCCCCTTCGCTGGTCCTGTCGGCCTGCATGTCGTCGGAAAAGGACGTCAACCTGGCGACCTATGTCGATCAGACCGAACCGGCCGACGTTCTCTACAACCAGGGCCTCGCAAACCTGAATGCCGGCCGCCTCGACGAGGCGAGCAAGAAGTTCGACGCCGTCGACCGCCAGCATCCCTATTCGGAATTCGCCCGCAAATCGATGGTGATGGGCGCCTTCGCCGACTATCGCGCCGGCAATTATGACGAGGCGATCGGTACCGCCAAGCGTTATCTCACGCTCTATCCGTCGACCGATGAAGCGGCCTATGCGCAATACATCATCGGCTTGAGCTACTACCGGCAGATCAAGGACGTCACCCAGGACCAGAAGGAAGCGCGCCAGACCGTGCAGACCATGCAGGACCTGGTGACCCGTTGGCCGACCTCCGAATATGTCGACGACGCCAAGGACAAGATCCGCTTCGCCACCGACCAGCTCGCCGGCAAGGAGATGCAGATCGGCCGCTATTATCTCGAGCGCCGCGAGTACATCGCCGCGGTCAAGCGCTTCCGCACCGTGGTCGAGAATTACTCCAACACGCGTCATGTCGAGGAGGCGCTGGCGCGCCTGACCGAAGCCTATTACGCGATGGGACTGACCTCGGAAGCCCAGACGGCCGCGGCGGTCCTGGGTCACAACTATCCGGACAGCCAGTGGTACAAGGATTCCTACAAGCTCTTGCAGAGCAATGGGCTTGAACCGCGCGAGAATGCCGGGTCGTGGATTTCCAAGGCCGGGAAGCTGATCACCGGCGCCTGACACTCCTGATGCTGTCCAGACTGTCGATCCGCGATATCGTCCTGATCGAGAAGCTGGACATCGATTTCCTGCCTGGACTTTCGGTGCTGACCGGCGAGACCGGCGCCGGCAAATCCATCCTGCTCGACGCGCTGTCGCTGGCGCTTGGCGCGCGCGGCGACGCTTCGCTCGTCCGCCACGGCGCGGCGCAGGGCCAGGTCATCGCCGTGTTCGACGTGCCGCGCAACCATCCGGCGCGCGCGCTGCTTGCCGACAACGACATCGAGGATGACGGCGATATCATCCTGCGCCGCGTGCAGACCGCCGACGGCCGCACCCGCGTCTTCGTCAACGACCAGCCGTCCAGCGTGACGCTGATGCGCGATGTCGGCCGCGCCCTGGTTGAGATCCATGGCCAGCATGACGAGCGGGCGCTCGTCGATTCCGGCGCGCATCGTGAATTGCTGGACAGTTTCGGCGGCCATCTCGGCGCCGTGCGCGGGACAGGCGAGGCCTGGCGCTACTGGCGAAGCTGCGAGCAGGAACTGTCCAGGCATCGCGCCAAGGTCGAGGCGGCGGCGCGCGAGGCCGATTATCTCAGGGCATCCGTCGCCGAGCTCGCGAAGCTCGATCTGCAGCCGGGCGAGGAGACCGAGCTTGCCGAATTGCGCGCGCAGATGATGCGCGCCGAAAAGATCGCATCCGAAATCCACGATGCGCAGGACGTGCTGTCGGGGCCGTCGTCGCCCTTGCCGCAGCTAGCCAGCCTGCTCAGGCGACTGCAGCGCAAGTCGGGTGAGGTGCCTGGCCTGCTCGACGACGTGGTGAAATCGCTCGACGAGGCGATGATCTCGCTCGACGCGGCGCAGTCCGGGGTCGAGACGGCGCTTCGCGCCACCGAATACGATCCGCAGCGCCTTGAGAAGGCAGAGGAGCGGCTATTCTCGCTGCGCGCGGCCTCGCGCAAGCACAATGTCGCGGTCGATGACCTGGCGCAGCTGCGCGACACGATGGCGGCCGATCTCGCCGACCTCGATGCCGGCGAGGAGCGGCTGCACGGCCTGGAGAAGCAGGCCGCCGCCGCGCGCGAGGCCTACGATATCTCGGCGGCGCAGCTCTCCTCGCTGCGCCACGCCGCTGCAACTGGCCTGACCAAGGCGGTGATGACCGAACTGCCGGCGCTCAAGCTCGAGCGAGCCGAGTTCATCGTCGAAATGGTGAGCGATGCCGAAAGCCGCATGGAAGACGGCATTGACCAGGTCGAATTCTGGGTGCGTACCAATCCGGGCACCAGGCCCGGACCGATGATGAAGGTCGCCTCCGGCGGCGAGCTGTCGCGCTTCCTTCTGGCTTTGAAGGTGGCGCTGGCCGATCGCGGCTCGGCGCCGACGCTTGTTTTCGATGAAATCGACACCGGCGTCGGCGGCGCGGTGGCCGACGCCATCGGCCAGCGGCTGGCCAGGCTGTCGAAGCGGGTGCAGGTGCTCTCCGTCACGCATGCGCCGCAGGTGGCGGCACGCGCCGCGACGCATTTCCTGATCTCGAAATCCGGCGGCAAGGACCGTGTCGCCACCGGCATTGCCGAAATGGACCGCGCGGCGCGTCAGGAAGAGATCGCGCGCATGCTCGCCGGCGCCACCATCACCGACGAGGCGCGGGCAGCTGCCGAGCGGCTGCTGCGCGAGAACACGGCCGCTGCCTAAGGCTGATTTGAATCTCAGCAACACCCTGAAAGCGACTTCGAACCGAGTCAGCAGATGGCTGCATCCTGCTGTTCGGCAATGATTTCTTCGCAACCCGACTCCCTCGCGGCGAATCCTGATTTATAGTGGCGCGCCGCCAAGGCGTGTCGCGCAGCGTCGCGCTTTGGCTTGTTGTTCTTATGCATGTCGTTATCGCAATACCCCGCTGCACACTTTGGGCGACATGCGTTGATCAGGGACTGCGAAGCATGTCTGAAAAACCAGTCGAATCGCTGAGCGAAGGCGAGGCCGCGGAGGAGCTGAAGCGGCTGGCGGCGGAGATCGCCGAGCACGACCGGCGCTATCACACCGAGGACGCGCCGACTATCTCGGACGCCGAGTATGACGCGCTGGCGCGACGCAATCTTGCGATCGAGGCGCGCTTTCCCGATCTCGTTCGTGAGGATTCGCCGTCGCGCCGCGTCGGCGCGCCGCCGGCGGAAGGCTTTGCCAAGGTGCGCCACGCAGTGCCGATGCTCAGCCTCGGCAAGGCCTATACCGACCAGGATGTCGCCGATTTCATCGAGCGCGGCCGACGCTTCTTCGACCGCGACAAGGATCTCGACATCGCCTTCACCGCCGAGCCGAAGATCGACGGGCTGTCGGCCTCGCTGCGCTACGAAAACGGCGTGTTCGTGCAGGGCGCGACGCGCGGCGACGGCGTCGTCGGCGAGGATATCACCGCCAATCTGAAGACCATCGCCGACATCCCGAAGAAGTTGCAGGGCTCGGGCTGGCCGGAGGTCATCGAAATCCGCGGCGAGGTTTATATGACCTACGCCGAGTTCGAGGCGCTGAAGCAGCGCTCGGCGGCTATCGGCGGCCAGGACTATGTCAATCCGCGTAACACGGCGGCCGGCTCGCTGCGCCAGAAGGATCCGGCCGTCACCGCCAGCCGGAATCTGAAATTCTTCGCCTATGCATGGGGTTATACGACGGCGGATCCGGCGCCGAGCCAGTACGATTCCGTGCAGAAGTTCAAGGAGTGGGGGTTCAAGGTCAGCCCGCTGATGGTGCGGGCGAAGTCAATTGATGAACTCATTGCCCATTACCATCGCATCGAGGAGCAGCGCTCGTCGCTCGGCTACGATATCGACGGCGTGGTTTACAAAGTCGATCAGCTCGAGCTGCAGCGCCGCTGGGGTTTTGTCACCGGCGAGCCGCGCTGGGCGGTTGCGCATAAATTCCCGGCCGAGCAGGCGATGACGACGGTCGAGAAGATCGACATCCAGGTCGGCCGCACCGGCACGCTGGCGCCGGTCGCGCGGCTTGCGCCGGTGACGGTCGGCGGCGTGGTGGTCGAGAACGTCACGCTGCACAACGAAGACTATATCAAGGGCTTCGACAGCAACGGCCAGCCGATCCGCGACGGCATAGACGTGCGCATCGGCGACACGGTGGTGATCCAGCGCGCGGGGGACGTCATTCCGCAGATTGTCAGCGTCGTCATCGACAAGCGGCCGGCCGACGCCGTGCCTTACGAATTCCCGCACACCTGTCCAGTCTGCGGCTCGCCGGCAACGCGCGAGATCAACGAGAAGACCGGCAAGGAGGATTCGCGCCGCCGCTGCACAGGCGAGCTGATCTGCGCCGCGCAGGCCGTGGAGGGGTTGCGCCACTTCGTGTCGCGCGGTGCGCTCGATATCGAGGGCCTGGGCGCGGAAAACATCGACCTGTTCTTCAATGCGGGGCTGGTCAAGACCGCGGCCGATATCTTCACGCTCAAGGATCGCCGGCCGGCCGTCACCAGGGCACTGGCCGAGCGACGCGAGGAGCAGGCAAAGCAGCGCGAGGCCGCATCGGGCAAGACGCGCAAGAATGTGCGCAGCGTCGAGGAACGCAACTATGAAGGCCTCGACAAGCTGTTCGCGGCTATCGATGCGCGCCGCGAGCCGGAGCTCGACCGCTTCATCTTCGCGCTCGGCATCCGCCACATCGGCGAGACGACGGCGGCGGTGCTCGCCCGCCAATTCACGACCATCGAGGAACTGATCCGCGTCGGCAAGGAGACGGCAAAGGCCGAGAACCCACATGACGTTTTCCCGTCGATCACCGGCATCGGCGACACGGTGATCGGCGCGCTGCGCGATTTCTTCGGCAACGAGCGCAATGACGACGTGCTCGACGCGCTGCTGGCCCAGGTCCATCCGAAGCCCTATGTCGTGGAGGCCTCGGCCGGCAGCGAAGTCTCCGGCAAGACGGTGGTGTTCACCGGCACGTTGGAAAAGATGACGCGCTCGGAAGCCAAGGCGATGGCGGAGCGCCTCGGCGCCAAGGTCGCGGGCTCGGTTTCGGCCAAGACAGATCTGGTCGTGGCGGGGCCTGGCGCCGGCTCCAAGCTCAAGGTCGCGACCGACCTCGGCATCGAGGTGATCGACGAGGACACCTGGCTGCAGCGCATCGGCAGGAGCGGCTGATGGCCGGCGCGTTCAAGGGTTTTGGCGAGAAGGCTATACCGTTCCTGAAGGCGCTCGACTTCCACCAGAGCCGGGAATGGTTCCAGGAAAACCGCGGTCTCTACGAGAGCGAATTGCATGAGCCGTTCTGCGATCTCGTCGAGACGCTCACCGAACGCTTCGCGGCGGCGGGGCTTGGCCTGCGCGGCGACCGCAAGAAGTCGCTCTTCCGCATCAATCGCGACGTTCGCTTCTCCAAGGACAAGCGGCCCTACAACCGGCATCTGTCGGCCATCCTGTCGCCCGACGGCACCAAGATGGAGCAGGGCGTCTTCTACGTGCATATCGGGCTCGAGCACTGCTTTGCCGGCGTCGCCTGGTGGCAGCCGGGCCCCGAGCTGCTGCAGGCGATGCGTAAGGCGATCGTGACGAAGCCGGCGGCATTTCGGGCCATGGTAACGGCGCTGAAGAAGGGCGGTCTTGCTCTCGATCGGGAGGATTGCCTCAAGCGCGCGCCGCGCGGCTTCGAGGAAATCGGCGAAGACGATCTCGCCCAGGCCGTGCGCAATCGGCATTTTTTGGTCCGGCACGAGATCGATCCGGCAACGATCTACTCGCCGGCGCTGGTCGACGACCTCGTCGGCTTCACCTTGCGCGCCAAGCCGCTGCTCGATTGGGGCAGGGCGATCCAAGGCACGGCTGCCTGAGCCGCTCAGGCGCCTGGCGATCAGTTCCGCTGATCGTTGGCTCAAGCGAATTGGTGTGACAAGGAAGGCGACGCTCCCTACATGAGGTCGCTCTAAAGCGCGTCGCGCTTTAGTTTTTGTTTGATGCATGTCGGCGTCCCAGAACCGCTGCACACTTCTGGGCGACATGCAGAAGGGAGCGTTGGATGTCGGCGGAAGCAATCTCCGAAAGCGGTGCGAGGAGCGATTTCTGGGACGGCGTGCGGCTGTCGATGCCGGTCGTCGTTGCGTCGGCGCCGTTCGCGGTGCTGTTCGGCGCTTTAGCCGTCGACAACGGATTTTCCGTTCTCGAAGCCTTCCTGATGAGCGCCATGATCTTCGGCGGCGCCAGCCAGATGGTCGGCATCGAGCTGTTCGGCCAGCATGTTGCACCGTGGCTGGTCGTGCTCTCGATCTTTGCGGTGAATTTCCGACACGTGCTCTATTCGGCCGGCATCGGACGGCGCATCGCGCATTGGCCGGTGCTGCAGCAGGCGCTCGGCTACTTCATCCTCACCGACCCGCAATATGCCATCGCCGAGGCCAGGGCAGAGTCCGGCCAGCCGGTCGGCTTCGTCTGGTATCTGGGACTCGGCCTGCCGGTCTATGTGTTCTGGGTGGCCGAGAGCGCGCTTGGCGCGATCTTCGGCAAGATGATCCCGGACACGCATGCGCTCGGCATCGATTTCCTGCTGCCGATCTATTTCCTCGGCCTCGTGATGGGCTTCCGCAGGCGGCCGCTGTGGCTGCCGGTGGTCGCAGCCAGCGCGGCCGCCTCGATCGTCGCCTACAGAACCGTCGGCTCACCCTGGCACGTTTCCATCGGCGCGATTGCCGGCGTGCTTCTGGCGGTGATCCTGCCGCCGCATCACAGCGGAGTGGGGAAGCGCTCATGAGCACGACCTTCTGGATCATCCTCGCCGGCGCGATCGCCACCTACCTCACCCGCGTCGGCGGCCACCTCGTCATCTCGCGCTTCGAGACCATCCATCCGCGCGTCGAGGCGGGTTTGAATGCTGTGCCGGCCGCTGTGTTGACGACGCTGGTGGCGCCGGAGCTGCTGCATGCCGGGCCTGCCGAATGGGCGGCGCTGATCGTCACCGCGATAGTGTCGCTGCGCGGTGGCCTGATGGCGATGTTTTTGGCTGGTGCTGCGGTGCTGATACTGGCTCGGCAGTTTGTCGGGTAGATTCTGGCTGAGCTCGGCTCTCTAGCGCTTCGATGTCGTGCTTATTCGACGGGCGTCGGCGCTGCCCCTCATTGCCCTGCCGGGCATTTCTCCCCGTACAGTGACGGGGAGAAAGGGCCTGTCGCCGGCGGTTTCGCAAACTGTCAACATCGCAGAAATGCGCGTCGACGTCGCGTTCTGCCCCCTTCTCCCCGTCCTTCACGG
>LM655194.1:280935-429531 GCA_000824825.2 Mesorhizobium sp. ORS 3324 | reverse complement strand
GGATGAGGGGCAGCGCCAGCCTTCCAAGCTGAATATCGAGCTGCCTCAACGTTAGATCTTGGCGTCGTGCGGCAGCGGCGCGGTGGCTTTCTCCAGCCAGGCTAGAGTCTCGCCGTCGACCATCGGGCCGATCTCCGCCAGCACGCGCGCGTGATACTGATCGAGCCAGTGCAGTTCTTCCCGGGTCAAGAGGTCGCTGCGGATGAGGCGCTTGTCGATCGGCGCCAGCGTCAGCGTCTCGAAGCCGTGCATGGCGATATCGCCGCCGTCGATCTGCTCGGCCGGCGTCACCAGGATCAGGTTCTCGATGCGGATGCCGTAGGAACCTTCCTTGTAGTAGCCCGGCTCGTTGGAAAGCATCATGCCGGCAAGCAGCTTCTCGGTGCCGGTGCGGGCGATGCGCTGCGGGCCTTCGTGCACGGCGAGGTAGGAGCCGACGCCATGGCCGGTGCCATGGGCGAAGTCGCAGCCGCGCTTCCACAGCGCCATGCGGGCGACAGCATCGATTTCCGAGCCGCGCGTTCCCGCCGGAAAGCGCAGCATCGAGATGCCGATCATGCCCTTCAGCACCAGCGTGAAGCGCTCACGCATCTCCTCGGTCGGCTGGCCGATCGGCACGGTACGGGTGATGTCGGTGGTGCCGTCCTGATATTGCCCGCCGGAATCGAGCAGGAACAGCTCGCCGCTTTTGAGCTTGCGGCTGGTGGCGCGCGAGACGCGGTAGTGCATGATGGCGCCGTTCGGGCCGGCGCCGGAAATCGTGTCGAAGGAAACGTCGCGCAGCGGCATCTGCGTTTCCTCACCGGTCTGCCGGCGCACCTCCTCGAGCCTGGTCACAACGTCGATCTCGTCGAGTGTGTCCGGCTTCTGCCGGTCGAGCCAGCAGAGCAGCCTGGCGACAGCGGCGCCGTCGCGGCGGTGCGCGGCGCGGCTGCCGGCGATCTCGGCCTGGTTCTTGGTGGCGCGCGGAATACGGGCGGGGTCGGCAGCCGATATCACCTTGCCGCCATTGTCCTCGACCAGCATCCTCAGCTTCTCCGCCGCCAGCACGGGATCGAGCGCGATCTTGGCGCCGTCCTTGGCGAGGTCGGCGACGGCCGCTTCGAATTCGCCTGGGTCGTGCAGACCGGCAAGCTGGGTCAGATAGGCCGCGACCTGGCGCGAGAATTTGCGCTGGTCCATGAAAAGCTGGTGCTTGCCGTCGGTGGCGAGGATGGCGAAGCCGAGCGCCAGCGGCGTATGCGCGACATCGCCGCCACGGATGTTGAAGGCCCAGGCGATGGAGGAGGGGTCGGTCAGCATGGCATGGCTCGCCCCATCCTTTTTGATCGCGTTTGCCAGCCGCGCCAGCTTGTCCTTGGCGAGCTCGCCGGCAAAGGCGATCGGGTGGAGCTCCACCGGTGCGCGCGGCGGCTCGGGCTGGTCTTTCCAGATGATGTCGATCGGATTCCGGTCGAGCGGTACCAGCGTCGCGCCGGATTGCTCGGCCGATGCTCTCAGCGCCTTGACCTCGCCGATCGTATGCAGCCATGGGTCGAAGCCGAGCCTTGCGCCCTTGCCGAGGTTGTCCTTGATCCAGGCGGGCGGTGGATTGTCGACGAGGCTTTCGATGGTGAAGATCGAAAGGTCGACCTCGCCCCGCACCTGCAGCGTGTAGCGGCCGTCGACGAAGATGAAGGCGCGGTTGCGCAGGATGATGGCGACGCCGGCAGAGCCACTGAAGCCGGTCAGCCATTTCAGCCGCGCCGAGCGGTCGGCGACATACTCGCCCTGGTGCTCGTCGGCGCGCGGCACCATGAAGCCATCCAGGCCGTTCTCGGCCAGCCATTGGCGCAGCATCGCCACACGCGGCTTGCCGACAGCCGGATCACCGGCGGAATCAAAGGTTTGGAACATTGTGGCATCTCCCTCGAATGGCTCGCCGCGACCGTAGCGCATGGCCTTGGAAACCGGAATCGATTTCGGCAGGGCCAGACAGTGGACTGGGCGGGCGCTACCGCTTGAGATGGATCGTCACCCAGCCCTCGCGGTGCAAGGTGCGGACGTGGCGGAAGCTCTGGCCGACATAGGCCGAGATGACCGCATCGCGCTGGCGGTCGAGGATGCCGGACAGCACCAGCGAGCCGCCGAGCCTGATGTGCTTGGCCATCTCCGGTGCCAGCCGCATCAGCGGCCGCGCCAGTATGTTGGCGACGATCAGGTCGAAGGGCGCGCGCCTGGCGAAGATCGGATTGTGGAAGCCGGGCGCCGTCACCGTCTCGACAAGCGCCTTTACATGGTTGAGCCGCGCATTGGCGGCGGCTACGCGCACAGCGACCGGATCGATGTCGGTCGCCAGCACCGGGATATGCGCGAGCTTGGCCAGCGCGATCGCCAGCACGGCGCTTCCTGTGCCAAGATCGAGCGCATTGCGCGGATGTTCGCGCCGCACCACCTGTTCCAGCATTTCGAGGCAGCCGGCGGTGGTGCCGTGATGGCCGGTGCCGAAGGCAAGGCCCGCTTCGATCTCGATGGCGAGATCGCCGCTGTGGCGTTTTGCCCGGTCATGCGCGCCATGGACGAAGAAACGCCCGGCGCGCACCGGCTTCAGCCCTTCGAGCGAGCGCGCCACCCAGTCGATTTCGGGCAGCGCCTCGCGTTCGATCGGCTTCGACAAAGCGAGGCCCTTGAGGATGTCGTTGACCCGGGCTTCGATGGCATCGACATCGCCGTCGGCATAGAGCGACACCTCGTGGATGTCGTTTTCCTCGTCCACCTCCAGCACGGCGAGCGGCAGGCCGTCATCCTCGAAGGCGGCGTCGAGCGCCGCGAAGATGCGGTCGGCCTCGATCTTGCCGGCGGTGAAATGGAGCCTGGTCTGCGCCATCAGGCTGACCCTTGTCTAAGCATGATCTTTTCCGAACCGAAGGTCAGCGTGGCAAAAACCGGTTCCCACTTTTCGGGATCATGCCTGCCCGCCCGCAGCCAGCCGCTTCAGCTTGGCGATCGCGGTGTCGGCGCTTTCGCCATAGGCAATTGTGCCGGCGAACTCGCCCTTGGCGTTGAGCAGCAGAACCGAGGCCGTGTGATCCATGGAGTAGTTGCCGTTGCCCGCGTCGACCTTCCTCCAGTAGATGCCGTAGGCCTTGGCCATGGCGTGCACCTTGTCCGGATCGCCGGTAATGCCGGTGATGCGATCCGAGAGACTACTCACATAGGTCTTCATGACCTCAGGTGTGTCGCGCTCCGGATCCACCGTGACGAAATAGCCATGGAGGTCCTTGCCGCCGTCGCCGAGAGTCTTCAGCCAACCGGCCATTTCGAAGAGCGTGGTCGGGCATACGTCGGGGCAGTTGGTGTAACCAAAGAAGACAAGGCTTGGATGGCCGCGGAACGCCGCCTCGGTGATCGGCGCGCCTTTCTCGTCGGTGAGCGCGAACGGCGCGCCATAAGGCTCGCCGCCGTAATGGCCGCGGTACCAGTCGAAGGTGAGCCAGCCGATACCCGCCGCCATCAGGACGAGAATGCCGACCAGGATTGAACGCATCATCAGTGGGTGTCCGTCGTGATTGCGGTGGCACGCCGGATGGGGCGCGAGCCTGTTTCGGCGACAGTTCTAGCGACTCGGCGCCGCGGGCGCAAAGATGTCGCGTTGCCGCAACCATCACGCCCGCGAAAGGGCCTGCTTGCAAATGCCATGATCCTATCCCACCTGACACCGGCTGAACGCAAACCGAGGAGGTATCCTTGCGAAAACTGATCGGCGTATTCGCCGCATGCCTTGCCCTGAGCGCCGGCGCCGCGGCCGCCGACGAGGTCGGCAAGGTTGGCGTGGACTGGGTCGGCAACGACATCATGATCGACGCCATCAAGGACCCGAAAGTTGACGGCGTCACCTGCCACGTCGCCTATTTCGACCGCAGCATCATCGACCGGCTGCACAAGGGCAACTGGTTCGAGGATCCGTCCGATTCCTCGATCTCCTGCCGCCAGACCGGCCCGATCACCATCGGCGACATCGACATGAGCGAGGGCGGCGAGGAAGTGTTCAAGCAGGGCCTCAGCCTGATCTGGAAGAAGCAGGTGGTGAACCGCATCTACGACAAGAAGAATGAGACGCTGATTTATCTCTCGCATTCACGCCAGGTGCAGAACGGCTCGGCGAAGATGTCGGTCACGACCGTGCCGCTTTACGGCCAGACCGTGAACTGGACGAAGGGTAAGCCGCAATAGGCCCGATCGGCCTAAAGCGCGTGGCGAACTTTCAGGTTCGCTTCACGCGCTTCAGGTTTTTGATTTGCGCATGTCTTGGCAGATGATTGGTTCCGCTTGCGGGACCGATCGCTCGGGCGTAAAGCCGCGCCATGGACCGCCCTGAACACCTTGTCCTGAAAGATCCCGAGCCGCGCATCCATCCGACTGCGGAGCTGAAGGGGTGCAAGCTCGGCCGCTATGCTGCAATCGGCGAGCGCGTGATCCTGCGCGAGGTGACGGTCGGCGACTTTTCCTATTTCGAGCGGCATTCGGAAGCGATCTACACGACGATCGGCAAGTTCTGCTCGATCGCCGCCAACAGCCGCATAAACGCGCTCGAGCATCCGATCGAGCGGCTGACGCAGCACAAGATCAGCTACCGGCCGAACGAGTATTTCCGCTGGCTTGGCGTCGACGCGGCATTCCGCGAGCGGCGGCAGGCAAGGTCCGTTAACATCGGCCACGACGTCTGGATCGGACATGGCGCCGTCGTCATGCCCGGCGTGGCGATCGGCAACGGCGCCGTCATCGGCGCCAATGCGGTGGTGACGCATGACGTGCCGCCTTATGCAATCGTCGCCGGTCTCCCGGCGAAGCCGCTGCGCCAGAGGTTCGCCGCCGCTGTGGCGGCACGCATCGAGAGCCTCGCCTGGTGGGACTGGGCGCCGGAGAAATTGGCGAAAGCCATTCCCGACATGCAATTCATGCCGATCGAAGCGTTTCTCGATCGCTGGGAAAACGAAGCGCCCTGATTCTCCACGATTTTCCGGAAGACGGTGCCCCTTCCGCCATACGGGGGGTGGCGTATCGGAAGGGGCTGGAGGATAAACCGCTGTGAAGCGGAGGGGGCAGGCTCTTTGACCTGCACCGGCACTATGGCAACAAACGAATAAGCTGTTTCTTCGCGCGCCCACGCCTTTGACGTGTATTTGATTGCAGCCGCGCCGGCGGAAAATTCGCACGTCGGGAACCGGAGGGGCCGGCGCCTTGTTTCTCTCGAAATGCCGCGCTTTTGCGGCTCGTCGAGGAATGGATGATCGAGAAACTCTTCACCAAGGTTGCCAATTGGGTGTCTCACCTGGCCGGCATGCCGCCGAGCTTCGCGATCTGCGTGGCGATCGTTGCCATCTGGGCGTTGAGCGGCCCGGTTTTCGGTTTCTCGGACACCTGGCAACTGGTGATCAACACCGGCACCACCATCGTCACCTTCTTGATGGTGTTCCTCATCCAGAACACGCAGAACCGGGACGGCGCCGCCATCCAGACCAAACTCGACGAATTGATCCGGGTGAGCCGGGCGCACAACACCTTCATCGGCATAGAGCACCTGACGGAATCGGAGGTCGAGGAGATTCGCGCCAAATGCGAGGCGGCGGCGAAGCGGCATGACCGAAAGGTTGCCGAAGAAGCCACCAAGAAGGCCATGGCGAAGAAGCACGGCTCGAAGAGGAAAGCGGCCGCATGAGCGGGTCGTCACTTTCTTGATGCAGCTGGAATTGCTCTAGCGGTTCATGAAGGCTGCGAATGCGTCCTTGTGGTCCGGATGCCAGCGTGACAGGGCAGGGCGGTTCTCGATGATGTCGCCGATCGCCCAAGCCATGCGCTTTTCGTCCGTGGGCCGCGCAACCTCGTTGTCGGGGCATAGGATGTAAAAGTCGCCGTGTTTGAGCGACGCCAGCATGAAATCGATTACCTGCTCGCCCGTCCAGGCGCCGGCCGGCTTTTCCGTCGCGCCTTCGGTCAGGCCGGTATACGTGAAGCCGGGGATCAAGAGGTGCGCCGCCACCTTTGCCCCAGGCTCGTTGCGCAGCGCATGCGCCAGACCCTCGGTGAATGTCTTCACGCCAGCCTTGGAGACGTTGTAGGCGAGATTGCCGGGCGGCGTGGTGATGCCTTGCTTGGAGCCGGTGTTGATGATCAGGCCGGGCTTGCCTGCGGCCAGCATGCGCGGCGCGAAGGCCTCGACGCCATGGACCACGCCCCAGAAGTTGATGTCGAGCAGGCGCTTCCAGGCGTCACGGTTTTCCCACGGCTTGCCCGGATTGTTGCCAACGCCGGCATTGTTCATCAGCACAGAGACCGTGCCGAAGGCGCCATAGGCGGCTTCCGCCAGCCGATCGACCTCGTCGGCCTTGGAGACATCGGTGGGAACGGCAAGAATTTCATCGCCGCCGCCGAGCGCTGCGACCGCCTGCCGGGCCTGGTCGAGGCGCGCGCCTCCGATATCGGCAAGCACCGTCTTCATGCCCATGCCGGCGAAGCGCTTGGCTGCGGCAAGGCCGATGCCGCTGGCAGCGCCGGTGACGACGGCGACATTGCCGGAGGCGAAAGCGGGCAGGGCGGTCTGGATTTCGGCGTCGCTGGTCATGATCGGGGTCCTTATTCGAGTGAGCCGAACTTAACGCCGGCCGGAGCCGAGGCAAGCCTCGATAGCGGCAATGGGTTGACCGCGACAGCTCGTGCCGCGCATGCTGCCGGGAAAAAGGAGCGCGGCATTTGACCGACTGGATTGGAATCCTGAAGGAGCAGACCGCCACCGGCGACCAGATGGGCCGCGACGTGCCGAAGATGCTTGCCAACCCCGATATCAGCGAAGCGCAGGTGAAGACGTTGTTTGCGGCGCTGGAACAACAGGCGGACTTCGCCGAGAAGCTGCGTCTGGCGCTGAAGAAGTTCGGCCACGATTTTCCCGTCATCAAGGCGGCCGAGCGGCTGGAAGAGCGCTACGCCGACCTTGCCGCCTCGGTGGCCGAGAAGCTGAAGGCGATGAGGAAGTAGGGCGACTCCGCAACTTCCGGACACAAAACCGCTACGCACTTCCTGGAATTGCTAGGCCTCTTTGCTTTGACGCATTTTCGGACGGAAAACCGCTACGCACTTTTCGTGGTGGAATTTCCGCCTGGCTATTTTTCGATCAGCCGTTCGAAGCGCTTGTCCGGCGCGAACCAGATGGTCGCAACCAGCACATAGATGGCCACGCCGATCCATTGACTGACGAAGGTCAGCGCTATCCCGGCCAGATAGAGGGCCAGCGAAATCTTGCCCTTGCGATCCTGACCGACGGCCCTGGCAAAGGTCGTCTCCGCGCCATGCAGATGGCGCAGTTTGATGACCAGGATGTTATAGGCAATGGCGCAAAGCGCCAGGTCGACGCCATAGACGGCGACCGGCACCGGCGCGAAGTGGTTCACGCCCATGAAGGCCGTGGTCACCGGCATCAGCGACAGCCAGAACAGAAGGTTGAGGTTGGCCCACAGGACACGGCCGTCGACGCGCTGCACGGTGTGGAACATGTTGTGCAGATTGTTCCAATAGATGCCGACATTGATGAAGGACAGCACATAGGAGAAGAAGACCGGCCACAGCGGCGCCAGCGCGGCGAGGTCCTCGCCATGCGGCACCTTGAGCTCCAGCACCATGATGGTGATGATGATGGCGACGACGCCATCGGTGAATGCCTCGACCCTTCCCTTGCCCATCGTTCCTCCGTCACTGGCCAACAAACGTTACGGGAGGATTTCGCGCAAGGCCATACTGCCAGAATTGTCAGGAGGACGTTCGGAAGGCGGCAAGGCCGGCATTACATGGTTTGGACTTGCAACCGGCCGGAGGTTCCCATTGACCTACGCTCAAACCATGACGCGCGACAATGAACTCGGCGGCGGAGTCGCAATGGTTGCCGTTGCCGCGATGATCGCGGCGCTCTTTGCCGGCAGCACGGCCCTGACGCCGCTCTATGTGATCTACAAGCAGGCCTTCGGCTTTTCGCAGATTACACTGACGCTGGTCTATGCGGTCTATGTGGTCGGCAATTTGGCGGCGCTTTTGTTTTTCGGCCGATTGTCTGATGTCATCGGTCGCCGTCCGGCGGCCCTGGCGGCAATGAGCGTTGCCGTGGTCAGCGCCGCGTTGTTTCTTCTGGCGGAGAATGTCGCCTGGCTGGACGTCGCTCGCATCCTCAGCGGTCTCGGCATCGGCGTGGGGGCGGGCACCGGCACTGCGTGGCTCGCCGAACTGATCGAAGGCGAGGACAAATCGCGCGCCGCCATCATTGCCACCAGCACCAACTTCCTCGGCCTTGGCGGCGGCGCGTTGCTGTCGGGGCTGCTTGCCGAATACGCGCCCTGGCCGCTCAGGCTGATCTTTGCCGTCTATCTTGCGCTGCTCCTACTGGTGACCTTGCTGATCTGGCGCACGCGAGAAACCGTGCCTGAAACCAGGCGGCTCGCCGAAATGCCGATGCGGCCGCGGCTTTCGGTTCCGACCGGCATCCGCGCGCAATTCGTCGCGCCGGCGGTGACCGGCTTCGGCGCCATGGCGCTGGTCGGCTTCTACGCGGCGCTGGCGCCGAGCATCCTGGCGCAGCAGCTGCATGTGACCAGTCACGCCGAGGCCGGCGGGCTGTTCTTCGAGCTGTCGATCGTGGCGGCGGCGACGATCCTGGCGACCGCACGGCTGTCCAGCCGCTTCACCATGCTCGCGGCGCTTGTCCTAATGATCCCGACCGTGGCGCTGATCGTGGCGGCGCAGGTCTTCGCCTCCGCGGCAACCATGGTCATCGGCACGGCGCTATGCGGCGTTGCCGCCGCGTTCGGCTATCGCGGCGGTCTGCAAGTGGTGAACCACATTGCGCCGGCCGACCGTCGCGCCGAGGTCGTTTCGGCCTTCTTCGTCTGCTGCTTTTGCGGCAATGCGCTGCCGGTCATCGGCATCGGCGTGCTGTCGAGCTGGACGAGCGCGATCGCGGCGAGCCTGGCCTTTGCCGGCATGATCACGATCTTCGCGCTGGTGGCGCTGGTCTTCGGCGCCAGGTACGCGAGGTAACGATCACCCGTTCGGCGTCTCGGGCGAGAGGTGTGCCCGCTGGCGCGGCACGCCGAGGCCGGTGTCCGGCGGCTCGCCGGCGGCCGGACGGCCCTCAATCATATGCATGCTCCGCCAACGGCCGAAACGGTAGTAGGCGGCGGCCAGCACCAGCGAAGTGATCGAGCCAGCCGGGAAGCTCCACCACAGCGCCTCCTGACCGATAGTGCTTCGCATGGAATAGGCAAAACCGGTGCGCACGATGAGCACCGAGATGATCAGGATGACCAGCGGCGGCATGACGGCGCCGGTGGCCCGGACCGTGGCAAACAGCACGATGGTGATGCCGAACAGGATGAAGGACCAGGACGCCACCTTGTTGATATGGGCGGCGATGTCGATCGCCATGCTGTCGCCACTCAAGAAGAGGCCGAGCACAGGCCTGTCGAAGAGGAAAAGCAGCGCCACCAGCGCGCCGGTGAGCACGAGATTGAATCCAACCCCCGAAGCGGCGACCTTGCCGATGCGGTCCCAGCGTCCGGCGCCGACATTCTGCGCCGCCATCGACGAGACGGCGGCGCCGATGGCCAAAGCCGGCATCTGAACATAAGTCCAGAGCTGCGCCGCGATGCCGTAGGCGGCGGCGACCTGCGAGCCGTAGGAGTTGACGATCCCCATCACGGTCAGCGCCGCGGCCGAGATGACGATCATCTGCAGGCCCATGGGAATGCCCTTGAAGACGACGATGCGCAGCAGCGCCGGATCGGGCCTGAGTAGGGCAAAGTCGCTGCCTGCCAGCCGCAGCGGATTCTTGCGCGCATAAAGCACGATCAGGATGGCGATCACGCTCACCGTCTGGCCGATCAGCGTCGAGGTGGCCGAGCCGGCAATGCCGAGCTCGGGGAAAGGGCCGATGCCGCGGATTAGAAGCGGGTTCAAGACGACGTCGAGCACGACCGCCAGCGCCATGAAGACAAAGGGCGTGCGCGAATCGCCGGCGCCGCGCAGCACCGTCATGACGAAGGACAAAAGGTTCATCATCGGCACGGCGACGAAGATGATGCGCAGATAGGCGCGCCAGGGGCAAGGCGTCGGCCGGCGTGCCGAGCCCGGTGAGGATGGCGTCGACCCAGATCCAGCCGCAGACCGCGAACACCACCGAGACGAGGAAGAAGAACGTGGCGCTCGTGCCGACGATGCGCCGGGCCTCGGGCAGGTCGCGGGCGCCGACGGACTGCGCGACCAGGATGGTTGCCGCCATGCCGATGCCGAAGACCGTGCCGAGGATCAGGAACAGCACCAGATTGGCGTTGGAAGTCGCAGTCAGCGCCGCCTCGCCGAGGAAGCGCCCGACCCAGACCGCATTGATCGAGCCGTTGAGCGACTGCAGGATGTTGGAGCCGAGCACCGGCAAGGCAAACAGAAGCAGCGTGCGCGGAATCGGGCCGCTGGTCAGGTCGCGGGTCCGCCGGCGAGCGGGCTTGTTGTCATCCATGGCGGGCACCGAAAATGAATCAGGCCCGCGATGCTATCGCAGGCCTGATGCCGATGCATCCCTACCGCGGGCTCGGAGCGATGGAGCGCCCGCCCCGGCGGCGGCGCTAGTTCGCGGCGACGCCGTTCCTCGACAGGCCGGGCAGCGTGACCTGATAGACGAGGAAGGTGGTGTCGACATCGGCGCCGTCCTCGGCCTTGTAGGGCGCGCCGACGTGGTAGCCGTCCTGGGTCAGGAAGTCGTTGTCGTTGGCGACGAACAGGAAATAGTCGTCAGGCAGCTTCGGATCGAGAACGCTCACCAGCGACATCGCTTCCCACTTCTCCGAGAGGTTGTTCTTGTCGTTCGGCGTGCCATTGCGCAGGCCGAAGCGGCCGAGCTCGCCCTTGTCGTTGATGTCGATGAAGGCGGTCCGCTTGGCCGGCGTCACCGACGGATCGAGCACACCCTTCGGCGCGACCGGCTTGTCCGCGGCGTCGAACGGGCCGCCCGCGATATCGGTCGCGGCGGACAGGTCGACGATCTCGATCTTGCGATAGAGCGACTCGTCGCCCTTGACGCCCTGGCCGTTGCCGCTGTCGCGCGCCAGCATCAGGAAGCTCTTGTCGGACAGCGCCACGATCTCGCTCTGCGCGGCCACCTTGGTCTTGCCCTTGGCGTCCTTGAACACCGGCAGCGGCACGACATATTCGTGCGCCAGCTTGAGGTGGGCGAGGTCGGAGGCGTCATAGACCAGCGCGCGGGTGTTCTGGCGGGTTGAGCCCGAATCGCCGCCATCCTGGCGGGTCGCCGACTGCAGCACGGCGATCAGGAACTTGCCGTCCGGCGTCATCGACATGCCTTCGAGGCCCTGGTTGTTCTGGCGGCCGGTCTCCGGGTCCTTCGGATCGGGCTCGGCGGCGCCCGGGCCAGGATTGTCCGAAGCGAAGTTCGGCTGGCCGCGGCGCATCGGCACCAGGGCCGCGGGCGGCTGGGTCGCCGACATCAGACGGCCTTCGGCCGAGAAACGGTAGATGTTCGGGCCATATTCGTCAGAGACGAACATGGTGCCGTCGGGCAGGCGCACGATCGCCTCGTCGTCCAGCGAAAGCTTGCCGTTGTCGGCCTGCGGCAGCATCGGCATGTCGCCGGCGGCGGGGCGCACGCCGTTCAACGGATCGAGGCCGGTGGCGTCGGCACCCTTGTCGTCGGTCAAGAGCATGGTGTCGGCGAGCGCCGCCTTGAGGCCCGACTGCTCCTGTCCGGCGGCGGGTGCGGCGCCCGGAATGGTAGGCGTCAACTCAACCGAAATGCTATTCACCCGCGGCCGGTAGTCGGTGGTGCCGGCGACGTTGTAGCCGCGGTCAGGCAGCAGCCAGAGCGAGCCCTTGTAGCCGGCGCCGTCACGCGTCCAGGACTTGGTGTCGATCGCCATGCCGGAACCCGAACCGAAGGTCTCGCCGAACTTGTCCTTCTGGCTGGCTGGAATGCGGCCGACGCCGACAAGCCCCTTGTTGACATAGGCGACGCCATCGGCGAGCGCCGGGGTGAGGGCGGTGAACAGCGCCAGTGCCGCGCCGAGTGCGACGGTTCGGTTGAGATGCTTCATGGATATCCCCTTCTTGACGAGCATGCCGGAGGCCAAAGCCTGAAGGGGCGGCATCCGAAGTGCGTCCACCCCCTCCGACACGCGGTCTAGGACTTGAACGTGATGGTTGCGTGACAGAAGGGGTGCACCTCTCCTTCTCCCCTTGTGGGAGAAGGGGGCCGAGCGAAGCTCGGTCGGATGAGGGGTGTTGGCCGGAGTGAGGCGCTGGTGGTGTAAGCGCTTAAAATCCCTTAGATTTTCCGCGCTGAGTTTCTTCCAACACCCCTCATCCGTCTCGGCGCTGCGCGCCGATCCACCTTCTCCCACAAGGAGGCCTTTGCACGGAACCGGGTTGGTGATTCCGTAGGCAAGGAATGAAAGGGGATGATTCGGATGGTCGATCGTGTGCTTGGTCAACTGAGCCTTGCGGATGGGCTGGTGTGGTCGGATACGACGGAGCTCGACCAGATCGGGCAGGTGATCGACTGGGTGCCGATCAGGGCGCTTCTTGGTCAGCGCAGCGGGCCGGGGCGGGGCAACATCAGCTATCCGGCCGAAGCCTTGCTGCGCTGTCTGCTGCTGGGCGTGTGGAACAATCTCAGCGATCCTGCGCTCGAGGCACAACTGCGCGACCGGCTGTCGTTCCGCCGCTTTGCCGGCTTCAGCCTGTCGGACCCCACGCCGGATCATTCGACGTTGTGGCGCTTCCGCGAAGAGCTGAAGTGCGATGGGCTGATTGATCGGGTGTTTTATGAGATCACGCGGCAGCTTGAGCAGAAGGGGCTGATCGTCAAGCGCGGCACGCTGATTGATGCCTCCTTCATGCAGGCCGCCGCGCGCCCGCCGGCGAAGCCGAAGAAGGGTGAGGAGGGGTCGGCGCGGCCATCGGCCGACGCCGATGCGCGCTGGGGGCGCAAGGGCAACAAGAGCGTGTTCGGCTATAAGGTGCACAACGGCGTCGACGAGGCTCACACGCTGATCCGGCGCATGGACTTCACGGATGCCTCGATCACCGACACCGAGCCGGCCGACGGTCTGATCAGCGGGGACGAGGAGGCGGCCTATGGCGACCAGGCCTACTACACCCATGCCCGCCATGCCCGGCTGAAACAGGCCGGCATCAAGGACCGGCTGATGCATCGAGCCAACAAGCACCATCCGCTGAAGCCGCGCCAGAAGCTGCGCAACCGGCTCATCTCGAAGGTGCGGGCGGCGGTGGAGCGGCCGTTTGCGGTGTTCAAGCAGCACTACGGCATGCGGCGGTTGCGCTTCTTCAACCTGGCGACCAACCGGACGCAGTGCATGCTTGCCGGTTGCGGCTACAATCTGCAGCGGGCGCCCGCAGTCCTCTTCCCGAGGAAGAAGCCGGCATGAGGCGGAGTCCGCCCAAAATCCGCCGCGGAGGCGGCCTGAGCCCCAGGAGCGGGGGCAAAATACCCCCCAAGGCGGCCCGATTGCCTTTCAAAAAAAAAAGCGCCCATGTGCCATGCGCGCCAAATATCGGCTCCCATGCAAAACCCTCACAAGGGGAGAAGGGGAAGCGTTTCGCTCAATCGCTTTCGCGCGCGACGAGCTCCAGCGGCCAGACCTCGCGGATGGTGCGCGGTCCCTCCGGACCGGCATAGGCGGGAAGCGAGGCCAGCAGCATTTCGGCCAGCCGCTGTCCCATCGGCTCGAGCGCCGGGCGGAAGCCGGTGAGCGCCGGCGAGAAATAGCGGCAGAGCGGCGTGTCGACGATGACGATCACCGCGATGTCCTGACCAGGCCTGATGCCCATTTCGGCCAGGGCCTTGCAGCCGCCGAGCGCCATTGCGTCGTTGTTGAAGATGATGGCGGTTGGCCGGTCCTTGGAGAGCATCACGCGCGGGATCACCTGGTAGCCGCCGGCCTCGTTGATGAAGTCCTCCGCGATGAGACTGGGATCGACCTCGATGCCATGCCGACGCAACGCCTTGCGATAGCCGGTCATGAACAGGTGACCGAAATTCAGGTCGAGGGAAGGGCGGATGGCAGCGATGCGGCGGTGGCCGCGCGCGACCAGGCGGTCGACCGCGTCGACGCCGGCCTTCTCGAAATCGAGATCGAGGGAAGGGTAGGATTTGCCGCCCGAGCGGCTGCGGCCGAGCGTAGCGAATGGGAAGCCCCTCTCGGTCAGGTAGTCGATGCGCTCGTCATCGCGTCGTGTCCAGGCCAGCACGACGGCGTCGGCCCGGCGCGTCTCGACGACACGGCGCAGGCGTTCCTGCTGGTAGTCGCCCGGGGCGCCCATCACCACGATCAGGTCGAGACCGCTTTCGGCGAGCCGCGCCTGCAGCCCGGTCAGGAACGGAATGAAGAAGGGCTCGCCATATTGCTGGTCGCCGGGATGCGGCTGCAGCATGAAGGCGATCGAACGGGTGGCGCCCTGACGCAGGCTGCGGCCGGACTGGTTGGGCGAATAGTTCAGCTTCCTGGCTGCTTCGAGCACGCGCTGGCGCGTCTCGGCATTGACGTCGGCACGGCCGTTCAAGGCACGCGACACGGTGCCGATCGAAATGTTCAGATGACGTGCGAGATCGTGGATGCTGGACGCCAAGGCCGGTTCTCCCCCTTTCTTCGCTAGCACCGGCTGCCGCTCAGGCCAAGCAGCCGATGACAATTTTCGCGATCGGGTGATTGACATTCTACGCCATCGGGTGTGTTGTCGTAAACGTTTACGGAAAAACGTTTACGGTCAGACCGTGGACGCCGTGGCAACCGGTCAGGAGGGACCGGACGGGAGGAGCGCTGGATGATGAAGGTCGTCCTGGTCGGGTGCGGAGCCATGAGCAAGCAGTGGCTCGATGCCGCAAGGCGGATCGAGGGGCTTGCCATTGTCGGCCTTGTCGATCTCGACGCCGAGCGGGCGCAGGCGAGGGCTCGCGAGTACGAGCTCTCCAACGCCGTCATCGGCACCAGCCTCGACGCCGCTCTCGACCAGACCAAGCCCGACGCCGTGTTCGATGTCGTGGTCCCCGCGGCGCGCCGCGACGTTGCGCTTACGGCCTTTGCCCACAATTGCCATCTGCTCACCGAGAAGCCGCTGGCCGACAGCCCCGAAAACGCGCGCGCCATCGTCGAAGCGGCGCGCCAGGCAGGATGCATCCATGCCGTCGTTCAGAACCGCCGCTATGTCGCCAATGTCCGGCGGATCAGGCGGTTCCTGGACTCAGGCGCGATCGGGCAGCCGACCAGCATCCATGCCGACTTCTTCGTCGCGCCGCATTTCGGCGGCTTTCGAGAGGAGATGGCCCATGTACTGCTGCTCGACATGGCGATCCACACTTTCGACGCCGCCCGCTACATGGTCGGCGGCGAGCCGGCCAGCGTCTATTGCCAGGAATGGGAGCCGGCCAATTCCTGGTACCGGCAAGGGTCCTCGGCCAGCGCGATCTTCGATCTCGGCGGCGGCAAGGTCTTCACCTATGCCGGTTCCTGGTGCGCCGACGGCTTCCGCACCAGCTGGGAAAGCGCATGGCGGATCGTCGCCGAGCGCGGCAGCATCACATGGGACGGCTACGATGTGCTGAAGGCGGAAGCCGTGGTGCCGGGCCGCGAAGGCCTGTTCGACAAGACCCAGCCCATCGAAGTGCCAGCGCTCGATCCCGCCGACCGCGTCGACGGCCATCTCGGCATCATTAAGGATTTCATGCAGGCGATCGAGACCGGCACCGAGCCGGAGACGCGCGGCACCGACAACATCAAGAGCCTGGCCATGGTCTTCGGCGCGATCGAGAGCGCGGAGACCGGACGCCGGGTCGTGATAGCGGCTTAGGAAGGATGACGATGCCAAACCCGCTTCTCGACATCAGGATCGGCACGATGGTGCGGGCCAATCTCGACGATCCGGCGGCTTACGTCAGGCAGATCCTGCCGCTCGGCTTCGAGAGCATTCAGCCCTTCTTCTGGCAGACGCTGGGGGATAAGGATCTGCCGCGACTCGCGGGGCAGATCCGCGAGGCGATCGGCGATGCCGATGTCACCGTGTCCTCGATCGGCGTTTTCGGCAATCCGCTGGAGAGCGGCGATGTCGACCGCGGCGTGCTCGCGGCCTGGGAGACGGTCATCGACAACGCCCATCTGTTCGGCGCCTCGACCGTGAGCGGGTTCACCGGCCGCATCCGCGGGAAGCCGCTGACCGACAGCCTGCCGCGCTTCCGCGAGGTGTGGGGACCGCTGGCCAAACGCGCCGCCGACAAGGGCGTGCGCATCGCCTTCGAGAATTGCGCGATGGACGGCAACTGGGCGAGCGGCGACTGGAACATCGCCCACAATCCCGATGCGTGGGAGCTGATGTTCAACGAATTGCCGGACGACAATCTCGGCCTCGAATGGGAGCCCTGCCACCAGCTCGTCTATCTGATCGACCCGATCCCGCAGATCCGCAAATGGGCGCCGCGCATCTTCCACGTCCACGGCAAGGATGCGACGGTGCGCTGGGACGTGATCCGCGAGCATGGCGTGTTCGGGCGACTGCCTTTCGTGCAGATGCGCACGCCGGGCTTTGGCGACAGCGACTGGACGCGCGTGATCAGCGAGCTGCGGCTCGCCGGCTACAAGGGCGCGATCGACATCGAAGGCTGGCACGACCCGGTCTATCGCGGCGATCTCGAGATCACCGGGCAGGTGCGGGCGCTGGACTATCTGAAGCAATGCAGGGGAGGAGCCAGCTACCTGCCAAATCCGATGTGAGGAACCGGCCGGCGGGAGGAGCCGGCCGCAGGGACTGCGGCATCACGCCGAACGATCGTCGAAACCCTCCGTTGCGAGGGACAAAAGGGAGGAACGTGCATGAGCATCATGACCAGAAGGACTGTTCTGCGCTCGACCGTCGTGGCGGCCGCCACGGCGCTCTGCGCCACAATCTCTACCTTGCCGGCGCAGGCGCTCGACGCGCAATGGTGCAAGGATGTCCACATACGCTTCTTCGTCGGCGGCGCCGAGGGCGACGCTTTCGGCACCATCGTCTATAATGGCGCCAAGCAGGCGGCCGCCGATCTCGGGCCGAAGGTCGACTACATCTTCTCTCAGTGGGACGCCGAGAAGATGGTGCAGCAACTGCGCGAGGCGGTGGCGGTCAAGCCGAACGGCATCGCCATGATGGGCCATCCTGGCGACGCTGCGATCATGCCGCTGGCCGAGCAGGCGCATAAGGACGGCATCAAGATGATGTACCAGAACGTGCCGGTGCCGAAGGTAATGGCGGCGTTCGGCGGCGGCTATGTCGGCGCCCAGCAGGAGCAGCAGGGCCGCGCGCTCGGCGCCGAGGCCTTCAAGCTCGCCAAGCTCAAGGCCGGCGACAAGGCGATCATGATCGGTCCGTTCGAGAACGAGAACCGCGGCGCGCGCGAGCGCGGCACGGTGGCGGCCTTGAAGGAGGCTGGCGTCGAGGTGATCCAGCTCTCCTCGCCGCCGAGCGGCGAATGGGCCTCCGATCCCAACCTCGCCATTCCAGTGATCACGGCGGCGCTGCTCAACCATCCCGATGTCAAGGCGGTCGGCTATCCGGGCGGACAGATGCTGGGCAACGTCCCTACCTATATGCAGGCGGCGGGACGCAAGCCCGGCGACATCTTCAACTTCGGCTTCGACACCAGCCCGCAGATCGTCGAAGGCTTCAAGGGCGGCTGGGTGCAACTCACGGCCGACCAGCAGCCGTTCCTGCAGGGCTATCTGCCGATCCTCAGCCTCTGCCAGCAGGTGGTGCTCGGCCTCGCGCCGATGAATGTCGATACCGGCGCCGGCTTCGTCACGCCGCAGAATTACGAGATCGTCTCCGAGCTCGCCAAGCAGGCGCTGCGTTGACCTCCCAGGCGGCCGGCCGGGAATAGGCCCGGCCGGCTGGATCGCCGGCAAAGCGGCCGGCAGACAGACAGTTCAAGCGAGGATCGCATGGGCGAACGCATCATCGAACTGCGCGACATCACGAAATCCTACGGCCAGGTCTATGCGCTGGGCGGGGTCAACCTCAGCGTCGACCGCGGCGAGGTGGTCGGGCTCATCGGCGACAACGGCGCCGGAAAGTCGACGCTGATCAAGATCCTGTCCGGCGTGGTCAAGCCGACCAGCGGCGAGATCCTGGTGCGCGGCAAGCCGGTCACCGGATGGAGCGCGGCGCGCTCGCGCGACGCCGGCATCGAGACGGTGTTCCAGGACCGGGCTTTGGCCGTGCAGCAGACGATCGTGCGCAACATCTTCATGGGTCGCGAGCTCACCGGTTTCCTCGGCTGGCTGAAGGTCGGCAAGGAAATCGAGGAGGCGAGCCGGCTGATGCGCGAGATCGGCTTCACCTCGAAAGTCTTCACGCCGCAGTCGATCGTCGGGCAGCTCTCGGGCGGCGAACGCCAGGGCGTGGCGATCGCGCGCGCCATCTACAAGCAGGCGGAGCTGATCATCCTCGACGAGCCGACGACGGCGCTGTCCTTGACCGAGACCGCCAAGGTCTTCCACTTCGTACGCCAGGTGCGGGCAAGCGGCCGCTCGATCCTGTTCATCGGCCACAACATCCACCACGTCTTCGACATCGCCGACCGCTTCGTGGTGCTCGACCGCGGCAAGGTGGCGCTGACGGCCGACCGCAGCGAGGTCAAGGCGGCCGACGACCTCATCAACTTCATGGAAGACATCGCGCATCCCGACGGCTTGCCGGGGCTGCACGGGGCAGACGGAGCGGAGCAGAGAGCGTGATGAGCAAGACCATGGAACCCGATCTGCAAGCGCCTCTCGGAAGGGCAAGCGGCCAGGCGGCCAAGGAGTGGAGACATCCGTCCGATCACTGGCTGCGCGGCTTCGTCCTCGACAATCGCGCGGCGCTCGGCTCGCTCGCGGTGTTCGTCGTCATGATGGCGATCTTCATGATCGCCAACCCCACCGTCTTCACCACCTGGTATCTCTACAGCTCCGTGCTCACAACGCTTCCCGTGGCGCTGTTCGTGGTCGTGCCGCTGGTCTTCGTCGTCACCTGCGACGAGATCGACCTGTCGTTTCCGGCGACGATGGGTTTCGCCTCCTGGGTCTTCGCGCTGGTGGTGCAGGCCGGCTACGATCCTTTCCTCGGCATTGCGGCGGCGCTTCTCACCGGCACGCTGCTCGGCTTCCTGGTCGGATCGCTGGTCGTCTATGGCGGCCTGTCGTCGCTGATCGCCACGCTCGGCATGAACTTCCTGCTGCGCGGGCTGATCCAGATCATCAACGAAGGCAAGTCGACGGCACTGACAAGCCTTGCCAACAGCCGGGCCTACGCGATCTTCTCAAGCCAGATCTGGGGCGTCCCGGTGCAGATCTTCTGGGCGATCGCCTTCGTGGTGTTCTCGGCGCTGCTCTACAACCGCCACCGCTTCGGCGCGCAGGTGAAGGTGGTCGGCGACAACCCGGATAGCGCCAGGCAGATGGGCATCGACGTCAAGCGCGTGCGGGTGAAAGTGTTCGTCTTCGTCGGCATCGGGGCGGCGATCGCCGGCACCTTCTCGGTGATGATCAACTTCACCTGGTGGCCGACGGCCGGCGACGGTTATCTGCTGCCGGTGCTGGCATCGGTGTTCGTCGGCGGCACGCCGACCTGGGGCGGCATCGGCACGGTGGTCGGCGGCGCGATCGGCGCGGTTACCGTTTCCTTCATCCAGACCGGTGTGGTGGCGGCGGGCCTGAGCGGCTTCTACGTCCAGTTCTTCAACGGACTGATCATCATCCTGTCGCTGCTCGGCCATAAGTGGAACCAGGCGCGGTATCGATGAGGAGCTGCGGTTCCTGATGGGAGTTTGTTGGTGGCGGGCGCTCACACGCTGGTGACGAAGCCGTCCAGCACGCGTTTCTGGCCGGCCTTGTCGAAGTCGATGGTGAGCTTGTTGCCGTCGATGGCCGCGATGTTGCCGTTGCCGAATTTCTGGTGGAATACGCGGTCGCCCAGCTTGAAGGCGGAGGGCGTGTCGGCGACCGACTTGGCGACCAGCTCGCCTTCGATCATGCGGCCCTTCACGCTGGTGCGGCCGGCGCCGTAGCCGCTGTCCGTCTCGCCATAGCCGATGCGCTCAACCTGATGGCCGGAGCGCGTGCCCCAGTTGCGGTCGGTCGCCTCGGTGCGGTTGGCTTGCGCGCGCTGCCAGCCGGGCGTCGCATAGGTGTTGGAGAAGCTGCCCTGGTCCTTGGCGCCGATATTGTCGAAGCGCGAGGCGCCATACGGATTCTGGCGGCCACCGCCGCGGCCCGACGCAAAAGCGCCGCCGCCGTAGGGATTGCCATAGCCGCCGTAGGAATTGCCGCCGTCGGCGACGTCGACGTGGGTCTCCGGCAGCTCGTCGAGGAAGCGCGACGGGATCGTCGATTGCCACAGGCCATGGATGAGGCGGTTGGAGACGAACCAGATGTGCAGGTTCCTTTTCGCCCGCGTCAGGCCGACATAGGCAAGCCGACGCTCTTCCTCCAGGCCGGAGCGGCCGCCTTCGTCAAGCGCGCGTTGGTGCGGGAACAGGCCTTCCTCCCAACCGGGCAGGAAGACGGTCTCGAATTCGAGGCCCTTGGCCGAATGCAGGGTCATGATCGAGACCGCATCGAGCGACTCGCCCTGCTCGGCCTCCATGACGAGCGCGACATGCTCAAGGAAGGAACGAAGCGATTCATATTCCTCCATGGAGCGGATCAGCTCCTTGAGGTTCTCCAGCCGCCCGGGCGCTTCCGCCGAGCGGTCGTTCTTCCACATGTCGGTGTAGCCGCTCTCTTCCAGAATGGTTTCGGCGAGCTCGGTATGCGGCGTGGTCTCCAGCGCCTTCTGCCAGCGCTCGAAATTGGCCGCGACCTCGCGCAATGCGGCGCGCGGCTTCGGCTTCAGCTCGTCGCTTTCGGCGAGCTTCGCGGCGGCCTCCAGCATCGGGATGCGCATGGCGCGCGCCGTGTCGTGGATCTGGCGGATGGTGGCTTCGCCCAACCCGCGCTTCGGCACGTTGACGATGCGCTCGAAGGCGAGGTCGTCGCCGCTGTTGGAGACGACGCGGAAGAAGGCCAGCGCATCGCGGATTTCCAGCCGCTCGTAGAAACGCGGGCCGCCGATGACGCGGTAGTTCAAGCCCAGCGTGATGAAGCGGTCCTCGAAGGCGCGCATCTGGAAGGAGGCGCGCACCAGGATCGCCATGTCGTTGAGATTGTGCTTCTGCCGCTGGTAGGCCTCGATGGCCTCGCCAACGGCGCGGGCCTCTTCTTCCGAATCCCAGGCGGCATGGACATGCACCTTGTCGTCCTCGGGATCGTCGCGGTCGGTGAACAGCGTCTTGCCGAAACGGCCTTCATTGTGGGCGATGAGATGAGAGGCGGCGCCGAGGATGTGCGCGGTCGAGCGATAGTTGCGCTCCAGCCGGATGATGGTGGCGCCAGGGAAATCCTTGTCGAAGCGCAGAATGTTGTCGACCTCCGCGCCGCGCCAGCCATAGATCGACTGGTCGTCGTCGCCAACGCAGCAGATGTTGACGGTGGATCTGGTTCTGCCTTCGGAGGAAGAGCGCCCAATCTCCCCCCTTGAGGGGGAGATGTCGCCGGAGGCGACAGAGGGGGGTGGTGCCCCACCGGCCTGTCGGCGCGAGGCGCCCCCCTCTGTCCTGCCGGACATCTCCCCCTCAAGGGGGGAGATTCGCTTGCCTTCCGGCCGCTGCGCCAGCAGGCGCAGCCACATGTATTGCGCGGTGTTGGTGTCCTGATACTCGTCGACCAGGATGTATTTGAACTTGCGGTGATAGTCCTTCAACACGTCCGGATAGGCGCGGAAGATGCGGATCGGGTGATAGAGCAGATCGCCGAAGTCGCAGGCGTTGAGCGTCTGCAGCCGCTCCTGGTAGGCCCTGTAGAGCTGACGGCCCTTGCCGTTGCCGAAGCTGCGCGCATCGCCTTCCGGAATCTCGTCCGGGCCGAGGCCCTTGTTCTTCCAGTTGTCGATCATCTGCGCGAACTGCTTGGCCGGCCAGCGCTTGTCGTCCAGGTTTTCGGCCTGAATCAGTTGCTTGATCAGCCGCACCACGTCTTCGGTGTCGAGGATGGTGAAATCGGATTTCAGCCCCGCAAGCTCAGCGTGACGGCGCAAGAGCTTGACGCCGATCGAGTGGAAAGTGCCGAGCCAGGGCATGCCCTCGACATTGCCCTCGCCGATCAGCAGGCCGATGCGCTGCTTCATCTCGCGCGCGGCCTTGTTGGTGAAGGTGACGGCGAGGATCTGCGAGGGAAAGGCCCTGCCGGTGGCAAGAATGTGGGCGATGCGGGTGGTCAAGACCCGCGTCTTGCCGGTGCCGGCGCCGGCCAGAACCAGGACCGGGCCTTCAGTTGTTTCGACAGCGAGCCGCTGCTCGGGATTGAGGCCCTTCAGATAGTCGGGCGCGCTGTTTTGGGCGCTGCGGGCGGCCATGGCGCGCGCAGCAATGCCGGACGGGGCCGCGGGCCGCGCATTCGGTTCGTCAAAGAAGGGCATGTCTTCCGAAAAGCCGGACATCGCCCCCGAATGTAGTGATTCGGCAGCGAAAGGCCAGAAGCGTCTACGTTTTGTTCCATTTTTGCGCTGCTCCGGTTCGCTTGACAGGCGCGGCCGGGGAGGGAAAGCTGCCGGCAGGGCAGGGACGGCACGCCGTTGCCTGAGAGGCGCCGCGCGGCGCAACAGTCGAAGGAGTACCGTCTTGGCTGTCACCGTCACCTCCCTCGTCCTCTTGCTCATCGGTCTGGTTCTCGGCGGTGGCGGCATCTGGCTCATGACGCTGGGCGGCAGCTGGTACTACCTGATTACTGGCCTCGCCTTCCTGGTTACGGCCTGGCTCATCTTTCGCCGCAAATCGAGGGGGCTCTGGCTCTATGCGGCGATCGTGCTCGCCTCTCTCTGCTGGGCGGTGTGGGAAACCGGCTTCGACTGGTGGCAGCTTGGCCCGCGCGGCGGCGTCATCGTCCTCGTCGCGCTCTGGCTGCTGACGCCATGGGCAAGACGGGGTTTCACCGGTCCGGATGGACGCGCGCCGCTGATCCTGGCGGTGCTCGCCTCGCTTGCGGTGGCCGGCTATTCGATGACCGTCGACTCCACGGATATCGGCGGCGCGCTCGACACCGACAAGGTGACGCCGGCGGCCAATCTCGGCGGCGACATGCCGGCGGGCGAATGGCACTTCTACGGCCGCACGCCATTCGGCCAGCGCTATTCGCCGCTCGACCAGATCACGCCGGACAATGTCGCCAGGCTGCGGCCGGCCTGGACCTACCGCACCGGCGATCTGAAAGGTCCCGACGACATCGAGGAGACTACCTACCAGGTCACCCCGCTGAAAGTGAGCGATGCGCTTTTCATCTGCACGCCGCACAATTTCGCCATCGCCATCGATGCCGCGACCGGCAAGGAGAAGTGGCGCTACGATCCCAAGGTGAAGCCTGACCCCAATCGCCAGCACCAGACCTGCCGCGGCGTGTCCTATTACGCCGATCCCAAGACCGCCGCCGGGCAGCCCTGCGCCGGGCGTATCTATCTGCCGACGTCGGATGCGCGACTGATCGCGCTCGACGCCGCCAACGGCCAAGTTTGCCCAGCTTTCGCCGAGGCGGGCACGCTGAACCTGCTTGCCAATATGCCCTATCCGAAGTCGGGCTATTACTATTCGACTTCGGCGCCGCTCATCATCGACGGCAAGATCATCGTCGGCGGCGCGGTCAACGACAATTATTCGACCGAGGAGCCGTCGGGCGTCATCCGCGCTTACGACGCCGGCACCGGCGCGCTGCTTTGGAATTGGGATTCCGGCAATCCGGACCAGACGACGCCGCTGCCGGCCGGACAGAAATACACGAACAACTCGCCCAACATGTGGTCGACAGCGAGCGCCGACGAGAAGCTCGGCCTGCTTTACCTGCCGCTCGGCAACCAGACGCCCGACCAACTCGGCATGGGCCGCAGCGCCAATGTCGAGAAATTCTCCTCCTCGATCACCGCGCTCGACCTCAGCACCGGAAAAGTGCGCTGGGTTCGCCAACTGGTGCATCACGATCTGTGGGACATGGATGTGCCCGCGCAGCCGACGCTAATCGACATCACCTCCGCCGGCGGTGCGATCGTGCCGGCGCTGATCGTGCCGACCAAGCAGGGCGACGTCTATATGCTCGACCGGCGCAACGGCGAGCCGATCATTCCAGTGAAGGAGATGCCGGCGCCGGGCGGCGCGATCGAAGGCGATCGCGCGTCGCCGACGCAGCCGGAATCCGGACTTTCGTTCAATCCCAGGCCGCTGACCGGCGCGGACATGTGGGGCATCACCATGTTCGACCAGCTGGCGTGCCGGATCGCGCTCAGGAAATTGCGCTACGAGGGGCGCTACACGCCGCCATCGGTGCAGGGCTCGCTGATCTACCCCGGCAATTTCGGCGTCTTCAACTGGGGCGGCGTCGCCGTCGACCCGGTGCGGCAGGTGATGTTCGGCATGCCGACCTATCTCGCCTTCACGTCCAGGCTCATACCGCGTGCCGAGGTGCCGCCGCCGGGCGAGGGCACCAAAGGCAGCGAACAGGGGCTGAACCGCAACGAGGGCGCGCCCTACGCGGTGATGATGAAGCCGTTCCTGTCGCCGCTCGGCATTCCCTGCCAGGCGCCGCCGTGGGGCTATGTCGCCGGCGTCGATCTCAGGACCGGAAACATCGCCTACAAGCATCGCAACGGCACCGTCTACGACATGACGCCGCTGCCGCTCCCGTTCAAGGTCGGCGTCCCGGGTATTGGCGGGCCGATGATCACCGCCGGCGGCGTCGCCTTCCTCGGAGCCGCGGTCGACGACTATCTGCGCGCCTACGATCTCACCACCGGCCGGCAGCTATGGCGGGCAAGGCTGCCGGCGGGCGGGCAGTCGACGCCGATGACCTACACGGTCGCCGACGGCCGGCAGTTCGTGGTCATCGTCGCCGGCGGCCACGGCTCGGTCGGCACCAAGCCGGGCGATTATGTGATGGCCTACACGCTGGCGAAGTAGACTTTGCTTATCCAATCCCGGTTTCAGAGGCCGAGATGGCCCCTCAGGCTGGGCACCTGGCCGAGCACCTGGTTGGTGAGATCCGGACCGGCGGCCGCTTCGGCCTGCTTGATCAAAGTCTCGCCGGCCTGACGGATCTGCGCCATGTCGAGGCCGGACGCTTTGAGCGCCGCGACGCCGTTGATCAGCGCGCCGGCCTTTTCGCCGAGCACGCCACCAAGCGCGCCCTGCAGCGACGACAGCAAGCCGCCGCCCGAACCAGACGCGGCGCCGGCCGCCATCACATCGTACTGCTGGGCCAGCGCATCGGCGCCGGGGATCTTGGCGAAGAAGGACGAAACGCTGGTGCCCTCCGCCTCGTGCTCGAGCACCGAGAAGATGGTGCCGACGACCTTTTCGGTGGTCGCTTGGTCCAACCCTGCCTTTTGCGAAACGGTGTTGATGATATCCTGGACGTTCATGGCATTCCCCTCTTCGTCGTTTTGGATCGGGCCGACCGCATCGGCAGCTTTCCCTTCCTAGTGTGACAGCACCATCAAGGCTTTCGGAAATGACCAAAATGTGATGCGTGCCTTGGGCATCACCGCTGCGACGGATACGTTCCCGTCAACGAACGGTTCAGGCCAAATCGCAATCCATCCGTGCTGGACCATGCGGGCTTCAACCCTATCTTGCGCGTCAAACAGCCGTCGAGGACAGACATGACCGAAACTGTTGCCAAGCCTGTCATCACCCAGGCGATGATCGATGCCTATGATGAGTACACGCACCTGACGCTCGACCGGCGGCGCTTCATGGAGCAGCTGACCAGGCTCGCCGGATCGGGCGCGGCGGCCGCCGCGATCGCGCCTATGCTGGCGGCCAATTCCGCCAAGGCGGAGATCGTCGCCGAGGACGATCCGAGGGTGAAGGGTGAGGACATCAGCTATCCGGGCAGCAGTGGTGAGATGAAAGGCTATCTGGTCAAGCCGGCAAGCCTGGCCAGCAAGCTGGGAGCGGTCATTGTCGTCCATGAGAACCGGGGGCTCAACCCGCATATCCGCGACGTCGCCCGGCGCGTTGCGCTGGAAGGCTTCGTCGCGCTGGCACCTGATTTCCTGTCGCCGCTCGGCGGCACGCCGGCGGATGTGGACAAGGCGCGCGACATGTTCACCAGGCTCGATGCTGCCCAAGTCGCGGCCGATGGCGTGGCGACGGTCGCCTATCTCAAGGGCGACAGGGACGGCAACGGCAAGGTCGGAGCGGTCGGCTTCTGCTGGGGTGGCGGCACGGTGAACACGCTCGCCGTCCACGCCCCGGACCTCAGTGCCGGCGTCGCCTATTACGGCATGCAGCCGAAAGCCGAGGATGTGCCGAAGATCAAGGCGGCGCTGCTGTTGCATTATGCCGGGCTGGACGAGCGTATCGACGCCGGCATCGACGCCTACAGGAAGGCGCTCGACGCCGCGCATGTCGATTACAAGATCTATGTCTATGACGGCGTCAACCACGCCTTCAACAACGACACCTCGGCCGCGCGCTACGACAAGAAGGCGGCCGACCTTGCCTGGGGGAGGACGGTCGCCTTCCTCAGGGAGAAGCTGGCCTGAGCTGTGTTGATACTCAGGTAGGCCCGGTCTGCGAGTGGCGCCGTCGGTGGTGGGTCACTCCGGCGCCGGCTTATGCATGGCGACGCCGGCCACGACCAGCGCGATGCCGAGGCAGTCGGTTAGGCTGGGAACTTGTCTGAGCACGATGACGCCGATCAGCGTCGCAGTGAGCGGCAAGAGTGAGAGCATCAAGGCAAAGCTCGCGCGCGGCAGCCGCGCCATGGCGAGCTGGTCGCAGATGTAGGGGATGACCGAGGAGCAGACGCCGACGCCGATGGCGGCGATCAACAGTTGCGGCGCCGAGAAGGCCGGCAGCGCCTCGCTGAAGCCGATGGGCAATACGACCAGGAAAGCGATCGCCATGGCCGTGCCGAGGCCGGCAATGCCGATGCCGGTCTGGGCGACGCGGTGGCCAAGCACGATGTAGCCGACGAACAGCGCGCCGTTGAGGAAGGCCCAGAACAGGCCGACGGGATCGCTGGACCATTTGATGTCGACCAGCAGCAAGGTGCCGGCGACGGCGATGGCCAGCGCCGCAAGGTTGCGCCGGCTTCTGAGTCCGACCAGCGCGACGCCAATGGTGCCGACGAATTCGACAGCGGCGACCAGCGAGATCGGCAGCCGGTCGAGCGCCAGATAGAACGAGCAGTTCATCACCGCAAGACAGGCGCCGAAGGCCAACAGAAGCAGGCGGGCCGAGCGGTCGGCGCGAGCGAAGACCGTCCATGGCCTGGTGAGCGGCGCGAAGATGAGCGCGGCCGTTGCGATGCGCAGCCAGGCCATGCCGAGCACGCCGACCTGAGCGAACAGCAGCACGGCGAAGGCCGGCCCGAGATAGTGGAAGATGGCGCTGACGCCGAACCAGACATGAGGCGGCAGCGCGTTGGCGAGCCCGCCGAGGGCAGGGCGGCCGGTGTCGCCGGCGACCTGGCTTGCGGTTGGAACTTGCGCTTGGGATTTCATGCGCTCATTATCGCAGGCGAAACTTGTGCTTTATATGGAAAATAAAAGGCGGACTGGCCTCTATCTAGTCTGAAGAAAGAGAATTTCCGTGAAACGCCTTCGAAATGAAAATGCAGATCTCGATGCGGCTGACCTCAAGATCCTGCGGATCCTGGAACGGGATGCGCGCACCAGCACGGCGGAGCTGGCGCGCGTCGTCGGGCTCTCGGCGCCGAGCGTGGCCGAACGCATCCGCAAGCTGCAGGAGAACGGCGTGATCGAGGCCTATACGGTCAGAATCAATCCGGTAGCGCTCGGCATGAAGCTGTCGGCATGGCTCAGGATCCGGCCGGTGCCGGGGCAGCTTTCCGTCGTGACGGAGATCATCCGCGACCTGCCGGAAATCGCGCAATGCGACCGGGTGACCGGCGAGGATTGCTTCATTGCGCTGGCGCATGTCGGCTCGGTGGCCGAGCTGGAGCGGGTGATCGACAAGATCATTCCCTATGCGATGACCAACACCGCCATCATCCAATCGTCGCCGGTCGAGCCGCGCTCGCCGCTTGGCAGTTTAAGGCAGCGCTGAGGGCTCGGTGTGACCGCGCTTCATGCGCGCCTGCCTCAGGATCGCGCGCCAGCGGATCATATCGAAGGGGATAGGCTCGTTGTTGTTGGCGATGTGGAAGATCTCGTTGTCGACGTTCTTCAGCGATCGCCAGAAATCATAATCGGTGATGCGCGGATCGGCCGCCAGCCGCTCCACTTCGATCTTGATGTCGGTTTTCATGCACTGTCCTCGCGCCGCATTCCGCCTGCCGCCCGCGCGTAACCCGGTACGCCGGTTTTCGAACGCGCCACTGAGTCGTTCAACGGGCTCGAATGGCTTGTTCACGTTAAAACCTTGGTAAGGTTAACGCGGGAGCGTCGGTTTTCAAGCGCTCTTGCGTTTGATGCCGATCGAGCGGCCGGCGCGCTCCGGCATCGGCAGCGCCGCATGGGCCGCGCGCATGGCTTCAACCCGCGCCATCACATCGGCCGGAAAGGGTGCGACCTTCGGTCCGGCCATATCGACATGCAGCGCAAGCTGCTCGGACGTCGCGGCCAGCCAGCCGTCGACATGGCGGATTTCCTGATAGGCCCTCAGCCGCTTCTCGTCGTGGTCGATCAGCTGGAACGAGACCTTCACCCTGTGGTCGAGATGCAGCTCCTGCACGTAACAGACGTGAACTTCGGCCGTGTAGATGGTCAGGCGGCGCTCCTTGGCGTAGTTCGGCCCCATGCCCATCAATTCGAAGGCTTCGTCCGAGCAGCGGTCGAACAGCACGTTGTAATAGGCCATGTTGAGATGGCCGTTATAGTCGATCCAGTCCTTCTCGATCGCCATCGGCTTGGAAATGATAGGCGCGGGCATCGTCATCTGGTTTTCCTCGATCGTCGCTGGACGGGGTGTGGCTGGTGCGGTTCTGGTTGTTTGGTGCAATTCCGGACGGAAACCGCTTCACACTTTTCCTGGAATTGCTTTAGGCATCATCCATAGCTGCATTACAAGAGTGGCCGCTGGTCCATTCGCGGAGGAAATCATGGCTTTGAGCGACCTCAATCCCGTCGAGCGCAACGAGGAAGGCATCGCCACGGTGCTCGGCATCCTCAAGCAACAGTTCGGCGAGCGTTTTCAGACCGGCGAGGCGATCCGCGGCCAGCACGCGCACACCACCACCTATATCCCGACCCAGGCGCCGGACGGCGTCGTCTTCGTGGAGAGCGCTTCGGAGGTGCAGGAGATCGTGCGCGCCTGCGCCGCGCACCGCGTGCCGGTCATCGCCTTCGGCGTCGGCTCCTCGCTCGAGGGCCACACCAATGCGCCGGGCGGCGGCATCTCGATCGACACCTCGCGCATGAACCGCATCCTTTCGGTCAACCCGCAGGATCTCGACTGCACAGTCGAACCCGGGGTGACGCGCGAGGACCTCAACCGGCACCTGCGCGACACCGGCCTGTTCTTCCCGATCGATCCCGGCGCCAATGCCTCGCTCGGCGGCATGGCGGCGACGCGCGCCTCGGGCACCAACGCCGTGCGCTACGGCACGATGCGCGAGAACGTGCTGTCGCTGACGGCGGTAATGGCGGACGGCGAGGCCGTGACGACCGGCAAGCGGGCGAAGAAGAGCTCGGCCGGCTACGATCTGACACGGCTTTTGGTGGGCTCGGAAGGCACGCTCGGCATCATCACGTCGCTGACGCTTCGGCTGCAGGGCATCCCGCAGGCGATCTCGGGTGGCGTCTGCCCGTTCCCGACCCTGGAAGCCGCATGCAACGCGGTGATCGCGACCATCCAGATGGGCATCCCGGTGGCGCGCATCGAACTGGTCAACGCGCTGCAGATGCGGGCGCTGAAGAATTATTCGAAGCTCGACTATCCCGAGAGCCCATGCCTGTTCGTCGAATTCCACGGCAGCGACGCGGGCGTCGCCGAACAGGCCGAAACCTTCGGCATGATAGCCGAGGAAAATGGCGGCGGGCCGTTCCTGTGGACCAGCGTCGCCGAGGAGCGGACGAAGCTCTGGAAGGCGCGGCACGACGCCTACTGGTCGTCGCTGACGCTGCGTCCCGGCGCCAAGGGGCTTTCGACCGATGTCTGCGTGCCGATCTCGCGGCTTGCCGAGTGCGTCACCGAAACCGAGGCCGACATCGCCGAGATGGGGCTTATCGCGCCGATCGTCGGCCATGCCGGCGACGGCAATTTCCATGTGCTGGTGCTGATGGACCTCGATAACCCCCAGGAGATCGCACTCGCGGAAAAATTCGTCGCCAGGCTCAACATGCGCGCGATCGCCATGGACGGGACCTGCACAGGCGAGCACGGCATCGGCCAGGGCAAGGTCGGTTTCCTGCGCCACGAACTCGGCCACGGCGTCGACGTCATGCGCACGATCAAGCAGGCGCTCGATCCGCTCAACATCATGAACCCGGGCAAGATCTTGCCGCGAGACTAGAAGCTCTCGACTCCCGGTCGAATTGCCTCTTTATCGACACGCGGATGCGGGTAGAGTGCGGCTGATTTTCAACCTTTCGCCCTGGGGCAATGCTCGCACGCCTGTTCGTGATCTTCGGTGGCCTGTTCGTGCTGGTGCTGTGCGCGGCGCTGGTGGTGCCGTATTTCATCGACTGGACGAGCTATCGCGCCGATTTCGAACATGAGGCGAGCACCATTCTCGGCCGCAAGGTGACGGTGAAGGGCGATGCCACCGCGCGGCTTCTGCCGTTCCCGTCTGTGACCTTCTCGAATGTCGAGGTCGCCGGCGGTCCTAAGGGGCAGCCGGCGATGACAGTCGAGACCTTCTCGATGGATGCGGAGCTGGCGCCGTTCCTGCGCGGCGAGCTGCTGATCTTCGACATGCGGCTGGTGCATCCGAAAGCGACCATCGATGTTGCCGGCAACGGCGCCATCGACTGGGCGATCCGGCCATCGACGCCCTTCGATCCTAATCAGATCGCGATCGAGAAGCTGACCGTGACCGAAGGGCAGATCGAGCTCCGCCATGCCGCCGGCGGGCGCAGCCACCTGATTACCGAGATCGACTCGACGATTTCCGCCAAGGCGCTTGCCGGCCCATGGCGGATGGACGGCACGCTGCGCTTCGATGGCATGCGCACGGAAGTCTCTGCCTCCACCGGCAAGGTCGAGGCGAACGGCCAGATGCGGCTGAGGGTGAAGGCCGAGCCTGAAGCCTACCCTCTGGCTTTCGAGACCGACGGCAATGCCGGCATCGTCAAGGGCGCGGCGGTCTATTCCGGCCAGTTCAAGATAGCAAATGCCGACAAGAACGGCGCCGACAGGAACACGGTCGAGCTGCGCGGCGCCGACGGCGAGCCGGTCAAGGTCGGCACCGGCAAGTCCGATCCGGGCTTCCGGCTGAACGGCAAGTTCGCGCTCGACCACCAGAAGCTCGACGTCGAGGAGTTCCGCTTCGAGACCGGACCGCTCGACAATCCCTATACCGCCGATGGCAAGGCCTCGGTCGATCTCGGGCTCAAGCCCCATTTCTCGGTCGAGGCGAGCGGCGCGCAGGTGCAGTTCGACGAGGCCGTCGGCGGGGCAACCGGAGCCGGGCTGACGCTCGACCAGCGCATTGCGGCCTTCGAGCAGACGCTGCAGCACATGCCGAAGCCGACGATCCCGGGCACGGTCGAGGTCAGGCTGCCGGCGGTGGTGGCGGGCGACACGACGGTGCGCGACGTGCGGCTCTCGGCTGAGCCTGCGGAGGGCGGCTGGTCGGTGAAGTCGCTTGCCGCGACGCTGCCGGGCCGCGCGACGCTGGAAGCCAATGGCATGCTGAGCGTCGAGGACCATTTCGGCTTCACCGGCTCCTTGCTGCTTGCCGTCGGACAGCCCTCCGGCTTCGCCGCCTGGCTGTCCAAGGATGTCGACGAGGCGATCCGCCGGCTGCCGGCGGCGGGCTTCAAGGCAAAGGTCGATCTCAGCGACAACCGGCAATCCTTTAGCGATCTCGAGCTCATCCTCGGCAAGGCGAAGTTCTCGGGCCGCATCGATTCCAGCCAGCCCGACGGCGCAAGACCCTCGGTGCTGATGCAGCTGGAAGGCGGCGAGCTCGACGTCGACGGGTTGGCGGCCTTTGCCTCGATCTTCGTCAGCGACAAGGGCGCCAACCGCTTCTCCGACCGCGACCTCGATTTCCAGATCAAGGCAGGTCCGGTCAGCGCCGGCGGGCTGACGGCCGACACGGTGGATACGGCGTTGAGGCTCCGGCAGGGACTGCTCGAAATCGACCGGCTTTCGGTCGGCGGGCTGGCAGGGGCATCGATCAGCGCCACCGGGCGCATCAAGGATTTTCCTAAAAGTCCGACCGGCAAGCTCGATGCTTCCGTCGTTGCCGTCGATCTCAAGCCGCTCATCGATGTGGCGGCGCAGCATTATCCGGACAAGCAGGTCTTGAAGGGACTGGCCACGCGTGCGGCTGCTTACCCCGAACTGTTCCAGGACGCGCGCATCGACCTGGTCACGAGTGCTGCCGACAATGGCGACGGCACCACGGGGCTCGCGCTCTCCGCGCAAGGCAAGGCCGGCGGCTCGGCCTTTTCGGCCTCACTCTCGGGCCGGGGCAGGTCGGACCGGCTTCTCGATGCGCCGGTATCGCTGACCTTCAACGCTCGCAACCAAAACGCCGCGACGCTGCTCGCGCTTTATGGCCTGCCGGCGCTGCCGCTCGGCATGCTCGGACAAGCGACCACCGATGTCTCGGCGAAAGGCTCGCTGGGCGGCGGTCTGGCGACCAGCTTCAACCTGACCGCCGACGATTTCAGGGCGAGCTTCGACGGGACCGTCGCCGAGACACAGCAAGGCGCCACCGCGAAGGGCAAGGTCAACCTCGACGCCGCCGATATCGAGCCGTGGCTGATGACGACCGGCGTGGGGCTGCCCGGCATGGGCACCGGCACTTCGGCATCGATGGCCGCAGACGCCGATTTCGGCAATGGCCTGCTGGTGCTGAGCGGGCTCAACGGCGCCATCAACAAGGCGGCGGTGTCCGGCGATGTCAATGTCGACAGCAAGGATGGGCTGCCGCATATTGCCGGCGCGCTGGCGCTCGACGAACTTGATCTCGATCCGCTGGTAGTCTCGCTATTCGGCGACCAGTCCTTCAGTTCCGCCAGGAAAGGTTGGCCAATCGCGCCGTTCAGCCAGAAGTCGACCCTGCCGTTCAATGCCGATCTCGATCTCAACGTGGCTGCCCTTGCCGCCGGACCTTTTGCAACGGCGCATGACGCGGCGCTGTCGCTGAAGCTGGACGGGGAGGGCATTCATGTCTCCGACCTCAAGGCCAAGCTCTATGGCGGCGCGCTGACCGGCCTGTTCGAGCTCAAGAACACGGAAGGCACCGGCCTGTTTTCGGGTCAGTTGAGGCTGGCCCGCGGCGATCTGTCCGCCGTGCTGCCGGGTGCCGGCGTCAGCGGCAGCGGCGACATTTCGGCGGCGCTGTCGACCAGCGGCAAGTCCGTCGATGCGATGATCGCCGCCTTGTCCGGGTCCGGCACGGCGGCGCTGAAAGGATTGACCATTGCCGGCATCAATCCCAGTGCCTTTGCACCCATCATCGCCAAGGCCGATGCAATAGGGCGCGACATCGACGCCGCCAAGACCGCCGGCTTCGCGCCGCAGATCGCCGGTGATGGCAGTTTCCCGGCCGGCGATACCGACATCGCCTTCACCGTCGCCAACGGCACGCTGCGAGCGCCACCGATCAGCCTCAACGGCCCGGCGGCAACGCTATCGGCGGATGTCACCGCCGACCTCGACGCGAGCATTGTGACCGCCAAGGGCGCGATCACCTATCACCCTGGTGACGAGGCTCTGGTCGGTTCCGAACCGGCTGTGAATTTCAGCCTTGCCGGTCCGCTCGGGGCGACGACGCCGCAGTTCGACAGCGGTCCGCTGGCGCAGTTCCTGACCCAGCGAGCGCTGGAGAAGGAACAGCAGCGCGTCGAGGCGATGCAGGCGGAACTGCTCGAGAAGCAGCGGCTGCGGCGCGAGGTGCGCTATTACGCTGCGCTGCAGACCGAACGCGATCGGGCGGCGGAGGAATTGCGCCGGCAAGAGGAAGAGGCGCGGCAGAAGGCCGAGGCCGAAGCCAGGGCGAAAGCCGAGGCCGAGGCGCAGGCCAAGGCAGAGGCCGAGGCGGAGGCGCAAGCCAAAGCGGAAGAGGAGGCGAAAGCCAAGGCCGAGGAAGAGGCGAGGGCGAAGGCTGAGGCCGACGCCAAGGCTCAGGCCGAGGCCGAAGCGCGCGCCAAGGCGGAGGCGGATGCGAAAGCGAAGGCTGAAGCCGAAGCGAAGGCCAGGGCGGAGCAACAGGCCGCCGACGAGGCGGCCAAGGCGCAGGCCGAGGCTGATCGCAAGAAGGCCGAGCAGGCAAAGCTGGAAGCCGAGCGCAAAGCAGCCAAGCAGGCGCCTAAGACCGACCGGTCGCTTCCCGGCGTCAACGACAATTCCGCTCCGGAGCCGCCGAAACCCAAGGCCAACCCATTCACGATCGATAATCTGCTGAAATCGCTGGACGGCGGGTGACGGCTCTCGGTTCCGGAAAGCCTCGGCGATTCCGCTTTCCGACTATGATGCTCAGGACGGCTCCTGACGAACAAGCAGCCGCCGCAGCATTGGCTCGATCCGCGACAGCTCGTCGAGATGGGCGGCCGACAGTTCGGCGAGACGCTCGTCGGCGAGAGGCGTGAGCTGCAACAGCACGCGGCGGTGGTCGGCCTTGTCCTGGTCCCTCGCGACCAGCCCGGCCTCGCTCAGGCGGTTCACCAGCTCGACGGCGCTGTGATGGCGGATGCGCAACCGCTCCGCCAGATCGCCGACCGCCACCGGTCCGCCGCCGGGGTGGCCCTTGATCGCCAGCAGCGCCTGGTGCTGGCGCGGCGTCAGCCCGGCCTCGTTCGCCTGAAGCTGGCTGAATTCCAGGAAGCGGCGGATCAGGTAGCGGAACTCGGATAGCCGTTGATAATCGGCCTGACTGATGGCGGGGCGTGGTTTCTTCGGCGTCATTTCCCGACTTATGGACCTTTCCGGCGAAAGCTCAACTCCTACGAAGGCTCAGGGCGGCTTGGCGCAATCCGCGACCAAAATGACGCGGAGCGGCAGTCGATAAACAGCCTTGAAGAATTATATCGTGGTACGATATGTAGCCGCCGACAACCGGACGGCATTGCGCCGCCAGAAAGCTCAGGCCCCCCGATGAAATCCGCTCATGCCGGTAACGGCCATCTCCGCGACTTCACCACCGATCCGCGCGTGCTCATCATCGCGGCAATCGCGGTGGTGGTGGCGACCGCCGGGTTGTTTGCCGGCCTCGTGCTGTTGAGGCTCATTCGGCTTGCCACCAACATCGCCTATTTCGGCCAGTCCACGCTGGCGGACCTGAGGCTCGAGGACACGCCGCTCGGCCATGCCGCCGTGATCGTCCCAGTGCTCGGCGCGCTGATCATCGGCTTGATGGCCCGCTTCGGCAGCGAGAAGATCCGCGGCCACGGCATTCCGGAAGCCATCGAGGCAATCCTTCTCGGACGCTCGCGGCTCGATGCCAAGGTGGCGGTGCTGAAGCCGCTGTCGTCGGCAATCTCAATCGGCTCGGGCGGACCGTTCGGCGCCGAGGGCCCGATCATCATGACCGGCGGCGCCATCGGCTCGCTGATCGCGCAGATGATGCCGGTCAGCGACAACGAGCGCAAGACGCTATTGGTGGCGGGCGCTGCGGCCGGCATGACGACCGTGTTCGGAACGCCGATCGCGGCCATCATGCTCGCCGTCGAGCTGCTGCTGTTCGAATGGACGCCGCGCAGCTTCATCCCAGTCGCCGTCGCGGCCGTCGTCGCCGAGGTCGAACGCACCCTGCTGCACCTACCAGGGCCGATCTTTCCGTTCTCGGGCAGCATGGAGCCGTCGGTTGCCGGATTGGGCGGCTGGGTGCTGGTCGGCATCGCGGCCGGCCTGCTTTCGGGACTGCTGACGCAGATGGTTTATGCCTGCGAGGACACCTTTCAGAAGCTGCCCATCCACTGGATGTGGTGGCCGATGATCGGCGGTCTTGTGGTCGGCATCGGCGGGCTGATCGAGCCGCAGGCGCTCGGCGTCGGCTACGACAACATCGCCAACATGCTGGACGGCCGCGTCGTCGCGGGCGCGGCGCTGACGCTGCTCGTTGCGAAAGCCATCATCTGGTCAGTGGCGCTCGGCTCGGGAACATCGGGCGGCGTGCTGGCGCCGCTCTTGATCATGGGCGGCGCGATGGGAGCGGTGCTTGCCGGCATCCTGCCGGAGGCGACGCCTGGCTTCTGGCCGCTGCTGGCGATGGCCGCGACCATGGGCGGCACCATGCGCGCGCCGCTAACCGCGACCTTCTTCGCGGTCGAGCTCACTGGCAACACCCACATGCTGGTGCCGCTGATTGCTGCCTGTGCCGCCGCCCATGCGGTCACCGTGCTTTTGATGAAGCGCTCGATCCTCACCGAGAAGGTGGCGCGGCGCGGGCATCACCTCGTGCGCGAATATCGCGTCGATCCTTTCGCGCTGACCAGGGTGCGAGAGGTGATGACGAGCAAGGTCGAGAGCGTGCCTGCGACGATGACGCTGCATGGCGCTGCCGCTTTCCTGACCGCGCCGGACACCCGGCATCCGAGCTTCCCGGTGATCAACGAGGAAGGCCATGTGCTCGGCCTCATCGATCCGCCGGCGATCCTGCGCTGGCGCCGCGCCGGCATGCACCGCAAGACGACGCTCGGCGAGCTGCTTGCCGGCAGCAAGGTCACGCTCGCCTATCCGGACGAATATCTGGAGGGATTGTCCGACAAGCTGCTGATCGCCAATGTCTCGCACCTGCCGGTCGTCTCGCGCGAGGACGCGCGGCTCGTCGGCTATGTCGGCTGGAAGGACCTGATGCGGGTGCGCTCGAAGAAGCAGGCGGAGGAACGCGACCGTTCGGCTTTGCTTAGCTTCGGCGCCAAGCGTAAAGCGCAGCAAAGCGTCGGCGATACTGCAGCGTAGGTCCTCTCAAGAGGACTCACCGCCGCGCTTGGCCCAGGCCAGCACATAGAGCCTCAGCGCAGAGGAGAGATTGGCGTCACGGGTCCGCGTTTCGTCAATCTCGGCGACGAGCGCCGCGAGCGAGAGCGAGCGCTGCGCCGCGATCGTTACGAGATCATCGTAGAAAGGCTGCTCCAGGGAGAAGCTGGTGCGGTGACCGCGGATCGTCACCGAGCGTTTTTCGACCGCGGCCATCTCAGGCGCTCAGCCTTTGTTCGGATCGCCGGGCTTTTCGCGGCGATGGCCGTCCATGATTTTTTCCGCCCTGTCGGATGTCAGCCGGTCACGCTCGCGCTCGGCTTTTGAGCGGCCGTGCCATGCCCGGTTCTCACCGGCCAGGCGTTCCTTCTCGATGCGCGCTTTCTGCTTGCGGGCCTGGCGGAGATTGACGACCTCGCCCATTTCCCGGTTCACTTCTTGCGGAAGGCGTCGAGCGAAACCACGTCGGCTCCCTTGCCGCCGGTGTCGGCGACAGCCTGCTTTTTCTCGGTCTCGGCGACCTTCTTCTTCGATTCCGGTTTCTTTTCCGGCACCACGGCGACGGGCTCCGAGGCCGGTGCCGCAGCATCGTCCTCCGCGACGCCTTCTGCCTTGACGTCGAATTCGAGCTCGAAATTCACCGAAGGATCGTAGAAGCCGCGCACGGCGGAAAAGGGGATCTCAAGCTTTTCAGGCACGTCCGAGAAGGAAAGCCCCACCTCGAAACCGGTGTCGGTCACCTTCAGGTCCCAATACTGGAATTGAATGACGATAGTCATCTGCTCCGGATAGCGCTCGCGAAGCCGAGAGGAAATGCGCACGCCGGGCGCGCCGGTCAGGAAGGTTATGAAGAAATGGTGGTTGCCGGGAAGGCCGGTGCGCGCGACCTCGGCCAGGACCTTGCGCATGACGCCGCGCAGCGCCTCCTGGGCCAGAATGTCGTAGCGGATGTGGTCGTCGGCCATGTGATGGTCGGGGTTCCGTTGAATCGTACGCATAGCTGTAATCAAGCTTGAGCGCGGCGTAAACCGCATATAGGTGCCGAACGCTAAGGCCAAGAGGGGTGCTGGCGATTTGATCGCTCAGGCAGGGGCGAGGGCGGCCTGCCTGACAGATGTTGTCTTGCGCGCGACGAAGGCGGCGAGGAAGGTGCGCACGCCGTTGGTCGCGGAGCGCAGCACCTCCTCCTCGGTCGGCATGCCGCCGAGCATGAAGGTTATCTGCAGCTCGGCGTTGACCAGGGCCTGGAACTGGCGCGCCGCCACGTCCGGATCCTCGATTGACAGGTGCCCGGCATAGGCGAGGCGCGCGAAGCGGGCGGCAAGCGCCGACCAGGTGCGACCCGGTCCCTGTTCGCGCCATTCCGCGAAGAGCTCCGGATAGCGCTCGCCTTCGGCCTGGATCAGCTTGCGCAGGAAACGGCCGTCGCGGTTGCAGACGCAATTGCGGTTCATGCGCACGGCAAAGGCGATGAGATCGGCCTCAAGATCGATGGGTTGGTCGGGGAAGGTGGCAATGGTGGCGAAAATACCGGCGTTGCAGCGCTCCGTCAGGTCGCGCACGACGGCCATGAAGAGCTTTTCCTTGTCGCCATGGTGATTGTAGACGGTCTGACGCGAAACGCCGGCCTCGGCTGCGATCAGGTCGATATTGGCGCCAGCATAGCCTTCCCGGCAGAAAACCGAAGCAGCTGCGTCGACCACCGATATGCGCTTGGCCTCATGGCTGCGTGGCGGGAAAGTGTCAGGAGAAACGCCGTGCTTCATAAAAATCTATATAGCTGTGATTGACGAATTGGACAACCCTGTCTAAATTTGTGGACACAACAAAGGGAGACCCGCTCCAAGAGACGCGAATGAATTCGCTCTGAAAAAGACGGATGAATTCGCGCTGGATGTCGGGTTTCCGAGGGATGGAACGTCCTTGGGTAGACGCCGGACAACGGCGGCAACCAGATCCGAAAGAAACCCTATCATGAGTCCCAAATTCCTCCGCATCGCGGTCGTGCTTGGCTTGTTGTCCGCGATTGGCCCCTTCGCCATCGACATGTATCTTCCCGCGCTGCCCTCGATCGGCGAGGATTTGAAGGCCGGCACCGCCGCCGTGCAGATGAGCCTCTTGATCTTCTTCCTGTCGATGGGCTTCGGCCAGATCGTCGTTGGACCGATCTCCGACATGGTCGGGCGCAAGCTGCCGCTTTATGCCGGCCTTGCGCTGTTTATGATCGGTGGCGTCGGCTCGGCGATGGCGCCCAACATCGAATGGCTGATCGCCTTCCGCTTCCTGCAGGGGCTCGGCGCCAGCGCCGGCATGGCGGTGCCGCGCGCCATCGTGCGCGACCTGCACACCGGCAACGAGGCCGCCAAGCTGATGTCGCTCCTGATGCTCGTGTTCTCGGTGTCGCCGATCCTCGCGCCGCTGACCGGCAGCCAGATCATCGAGAGTTTTGGCTGGCGCGCCGTGTTCTGGACGGTCACCGGCGCCGCGGCTTTAGCCACCATCCTGCTCTCCACGTCGCTGAGAGAGACGCGGTCGGCGGAGGAGCGCGCCCGCTCGTCCTTCGGCACGGCGCTGGCCGGTTACCGGTACCTGTTGGGTGACCGCAACTTCCTTGGCCTGACGGCGATTGCCGGATTCGGCATTGCGAGCTTCTTCGTCTATCTGTCGAGCTCGTCCTTCATCCTGATCGACCATTACGGCCTGTCGCCGTCGGTCTACAGCGTGTTTTTCTCGATCAACGCGGTCGCCTTCATCGGCATGTCGCAGCTGACCGGAATGCTGGCCGATCGCTTTGGCTTGAAGCGGGTCGTCTGGGTGGCCGTCACCGGCTACGCCACGGTAATGGTGGCGCTGTTCGCGATCATGGCTTCGGGCGTCGACCGGCTCGACGTGATGGCGGCGCTGCTCTTCGTCGGCTACGGCTTCCTCGGCCTGGTCATCCCGACCACCTCGGTGCTGGCCATGGAAGAGCATGGCGAGATCGCCGGCACGGCCTCGGCGTTGATGGGCACGCTGCATTTTGCCATCGGCGCGCTGGCGATGGGTGTCGCCGGCCTGTTCTTCGACGGCACGCCGCTGCCGATGGTTGCCGGCATCACGCTCTGCGCGGTGATCTCGTTCAGCCTGGCCAAGCTCACGCTCGGCCGCGCGCGGGAAGCAGTCGAAGCGCCGGCGGAGTAAGAGCCCCTAAAACATCGAAAAGGCCGGGTTCGCCCCGGCCTTTTTCCTGTCCGTGGCAATCCGGCCGCATCGAGGATGAAGCACACACGCTCCTCGACCGGCACAAGCGGCAGCAGCACCAGTTCGTAGCCGAGCTCGGCATAGGCGCTCGTAACTGATTGGAAGGTGCGCTCGGCCCTGTCGAGCGTCTGTCTTCTCTCCTCGTCCTGGACGAAGATCTCTGGCCATGGCGGCGCGATGAAGACGTGGCGCGCGTAGCGGAATGTCGTCGCGGCGCTTCTGATGTGATCGGGCACTGGCAGGCCGCAGAGCCTGAGATAGCCGATCGTGTCCGGAACGCCGCGATCGAAGAAGACGGGGGCGGGCTCGCCTTGCGCTGCGTGCCAGGAGCGGAGCTCCCATGACAGCATCAGCTCGGCAAAGAGCGCAGGATCCAGCAAGGGAAGGGCAGGGCCGCCGATCGCCATCTGGTCGCGGATGATGCCGCGCCCAGCCTCGGGCGCCGTTGCGAAGCCGGCGCTCTTCAGCGTTTCAATCAGCGTGGTCTTGCCGGAACCGGGTCCGCCGGTCAGCACGAAGAACCGATAGGAAGCGTTTGGCATGGCTTGTTCATGGACGATGGCGGCAAGGCGGAACGGCATACGCATGCCGGACGAGCCATGACCGTTCGGTTGATTCGGGAGGAAAGCAAAGAGGGGAGAAGGTGGAGGTTTCTGTTGCCAGGTACCTCCGAACCCCGCCTAGAAGTGCGAACCTCTAGGGCTTGATTTGAAGCGTTCGCACCGCATTAAGCGGCGAGACGAGCTTCCGCATAGTTGTCGTTGGCAACTATAAGTTTAGCCCGATGACGGTGGTACAATGCCGGGCGAAAGTACGATCTTTACACCTTCGTCGATCCTATTTCGCCCCCAGCAAAAGCCGCTCCCTTGGAAAAGCGGTTTTTGGTGGAGGCGCCGGGTACCGCCCCCGGGTCCGAACGGCTTATTTCATCGCCTGTTTATCGCCATAGTCGGTCAAGCCGACGAAGCGAATATAGGGAGCGACCGTGCAAAATGAAAGGGCAAACCGGCACTTGTCCCCCGCGCCAAACTCGACAGCCAGGGTTGACTTGCGCGCTTACTCAATCGAAGCTCCGCCGCCGATGAGGAATCTCTGACCTGGCGCATAAGTTGCGCGGCGCGCCACAAGCCTCATCGATCGGATCCGTGGCGCCGACGAGGGGAAGTTTGATGGCCGACTATCTTGCGGATGTGAAGAAATACGATGCCGGCGCCAGCGCCGATGCGGTCGACAAGATCGTCAAGCATCTGGGCATCGCGCTGAGGAACCGCGATTCCTCACTTGTCTCCTGCACGGACCCGAAGGAGCTCGAGCGCGTCCGGGAAAACTGGGTGGCCAAGAAGCTCGGCATCGCCGACGCCAAGAAGGCCGATGCCTCGATCGAGAAGGCCTGCAAGGCGATGGCCGCCGACAACACCAAGAGCCGGGTGACCTTCTACTATCTGGTGGCGAAAGACCTGGGCAAACTGGCTTCTCTCTGAGACCTTTTGATACTCCGGCGGCCGACTAGCGCGGTTTTCTGCGCTTCCGGCATTCGCCGGCCGAAGCACTCATGAGTGGCGTGGCAGTTAAATTAAGGCTACGGCCGGCGTAGGCCGGTGCTCACGTGCTTTAAAGTACGCTCCGCTCCATTCTGAAGCGGTCTCTATTGGCATTGGGCGCACGATCCACATCTGCGGTATTCGACCGACAGCCAGTCGGCTATGATCGCTTGTCATCCGAATCGAGGCGGAGCCGATGCGCCAATATCTCGACCTGTTGAAGCATGTGCTGGAGAACGGCACCGACCGCGGCGACCGCACCGGTACCGGCACACGCTCGGTGTTCGGCTACCAGATGCGCTTCGACCTTTCGCGCGGCTTCCCTGTCACCACCACCAAGAAGCTGCATCTAAAGTCGATCATCCACGAGCTTCTGTGGTTCCTGGCCGGCGACACCAACATCAAATATCTCAACGACAACGGCGTCACCATCTGGGACGAATGGGCCGACGAAAACGGTGATCTCGGCCCGGTCTACGGAAAGCAGTGGCGCTCGTGGCCGGACGGACATGGCGGTGAGATCGACCAGATCGCCGGCCTTCTCAAGGAGATACGCAAGAATCCCAATTCGCGCCGGCTGATCGTCTCGGCCTGGAACCCGGCCGAGGTGGAGGCGATGGCATTGCCGCCCTGCCACTGCCTGTTCCAGTTCTACGTCTCGGAAGGCCGGCTCTCGTGCCAGCTCTACCAGCGCTCGGCCGACATCTTCCTCGGCGTGCCGTTCAACATCGCTTCCTACGCCCTGCTGACCATGATGGTGGCGCAGGTCACCGGGCTCAAGCCCGGCGACTTCGTCCACACTCTCGGCGACGCGCATCTTTACTCGAACCATTTCGAGCAGGCGCGCGAGCAGATGCGGCGCACACCGAAGCCGCTGCCGACGATGTGGATCAACCCGGAGGTGAAGGACCTTTTTGCCTTCCGCTTCGAGGATTTCCGCCTCGAGAACTATTTTGCGGATGCCAACATCAAGGCGCCGATCGCGGTGTGAGGCCAGTCCGGCCGCTGCCAGCGCACCAATCATTACGTCGGAGGCCTTGATCGGGTCTGCCTCCCCTTTCGAGCAGCAGATGGACGATGGCCTCGCGCTGATCTTCATATCCTCGGCCCCGTTGTATCGAACTGGCTCCATCGCAGGCTCAGAAGATCCTGCCGCACGACGCCATCGAGGGTAAAAGGCCTTTCCTTGTTATGTTCATCTGGATATACCGGTTCAGGGCTTTGAGCCGAGCGATTTCAACAGGGAGAGGTTTCATGACGGGCCGGGGTTTTGGATTGAAGGCGATCGCCATTGGTGGGTTGACCGCGGTGCTGATGGCCGCCGTGCCGGCGGCTCGTGCCGAAGACAAGGTGGTTGTGTTTGCCGCGGCGAGCCTCAAGGAGGCGCTCGATGCGGTCAATAAGGCCTGCGAACCCGAGGTCGGCGAAGCCGCCACCATTTCCTATGCGGCAAGCTCGGCTCTCGCCAAGCAGATCGAAGGTGGTGCGCCGGCGGACGTTTTCGTCTCGGCCGATCTCGACTGGATGAAGTATCTTTCCGACAGGAAGCTGATCAAGCCGGACACTGAGGTGAAGCTGCTCGGCAACCAGCTCGTGCTGGTGGCGCCGAAGGACTCCAAGGTCGAAGTCAAGGTCGAAAAGGGTTTCGATCTCGCCAAGCTTCTCGGCGACGGCAGGCTCGCAATTGGCGACGTCAAGGCCGTGCCGGCCGGCAAATACGGTAAGGCGGCGCTTGAATCACTGGGCGTCTGGTCCACGGTCGAAGGCAAGGTCGCGCAGGCCGAGAATGTGCGCGCCGCGCTGAAGCTGGTGTCGACGGGCGAGGCCGCGCTCGGCATCGTCTACGCCACCGACGCGCATGCCGAAAAGGGCGTGAAGGTCGTCGGCACCTTCCCGGAGGATTCGCATCCGCCGATTGTCTACCCGATTGCCCAGACGGCGGATTCGAAGGACAAGGATACCGCTGCCTTCCTGAAATGCGTCGAGTCGGCCAAGGCGGCGGAACTGTTCAAGGAACAAGGCTTCACGGTGCTCGCGCCGAGCAACTGACATAGACCTCGCAAACGCAACATGACTTGGCTGCTGGACCTCACGCCCGACGAATGGAATGCGGTCCGGCTGTCCATCAAGGTGGCGACTGTGGCGATGCTCGCCAGCCTGCCGCCCGGCATATTGATCGCCCTCATCCTGGCCCGGGGGCGGTTCTGGGGCAAGACCCTGCTCAACGGGCTGGTGCATCTGCCGCTGATTCTGCCGCCGGTGGTGACCGGTTACTTGCTGCTGTTGACTTTCGGCAGGCGCGGGCCGGCAGGCGCGTTTCTGGCAGAGCATTTCGGTATCGTCTTTTCCTTCCGCTGGACGGGCGCGGCACTGGCCTGCGGCGTCATGGGGTTTCCGCTGATGGTGCGGGCGATCCGGCTGTCGATCGAGGCAGTCGACCGCAAGATGGAGGCGGCGGCCGGCACTCTCGGCGCCAATCGGCTCTGGGTGTTCGCCACCATTACGCTGCCGCTGATCCTGCCCGGGCTGATCGCCGGCGCGATCCTCTCCTTCGCCAAGGCGATGGGCGAGTTCGGCGCCACCATCACCTTCGTCTCCAACATCCCCAACGAGACGCAGACGCTGCCCTCGGCGATCTATACCTTCACGCAGGTGCCAGGCGGCGATCCCGGGGCGCTGCGGTTGACGCTGATCTCGGTCGTGATCTCGATGGTCGCGCTGGTGGCCTCCGAAGTTCTTGCGCGGCGGGTCGGCCGGCGGATGGATATCGAATGACGCTCTCGGTCGATATCAGCCACCGCCTCGGCGATTTCGCCATCAAGGCGAATTTCGAAAGCGCCGGCCGACTGACGGCGCTGTTCGGGCCGTCCGGCTCAGGCAAATCGACGCTGATCAACCTGATCGCCGGATTGATCCGGCCGGGGAAGGGGCGCATCGCGGTCGACGGCCGCGTGCTGGTCGACACCGCCGCCGGCGTCTTCGTGCCGATGCACAAGCGGCGGATCGGCATGGTGTTCCAGGACGCGCGGCTTTTTCCCCATATGAGCGTTGCCGGCAACCTGCGCTATGGCCGCTGGTTCACGCCGGCTTCCGAGCGCTACGCCAACATGGATGCGGTGGTCGATCTTCTCGGCATCGGTCATCTGCTCCACCGGCGGCCGGCAAAGCTGTCGGGCGGCGAAAAGCAGCGCGTGGCGATCGGCCGTGCCTTGCTTGCCAGCCCGAAGCTCTTGCTGATGGACGAGCCGCTTGCCTCGCTCGACGAGGCGCGCAAGGCCGAGATCCTGCCCTTTATCGAGCGGCTGCGCGACGAGACAAAGATCCCGATCGTCTATGTCAGCCATTCCATTGCCGAAGTCGCGCGGCTGGCAAGCGACGTGGTGGTTATGGCGCAAGGCAAGGTCGCCGCCTTCGGCCAGACCGAGGCGATCATGCAGCGGCTCGACCTGTTGCCGGCGGAGGAGCGGGCGGAGGGGGGCGCGGTGCTCGACACCAGGGTGCTGCGTCACGACGAGGCCTTCGGCATGACGGTGCTCGGCTCGCCGGCCGGCGAGATCCGCGTGCCGCAACTGGCACGACCGGCTGGCGCCCTGGTGCGGCTCCGCGTCCGAGCCCGCGACGTCATGATCGCGACCGAGCAGCCGGTGGGCTTCAGCGCGCTCAACATTTTGGCGGGGACGATCGCCGCGGTTCGGCCGGGCGTCGGGCCGACAGTGGAGATCGCCATCGATTGCAACGGCGCAACCGTGTTGGCGCGCATCACCGAACAGTCGAAACAGAGCCTGCGCCTTGCGCTCGGCCGCAAGGTCTTCGCGGTGATCAAGACGGTAAGTTTCGACAGCGCGACGACCGGGGCGGGGTTGCCAGCCGAGGCCGATGGTTGACGAAAGGGCAATATCGCTATGTCGGTTTGGAATAGCGATATGACGGCAGAGGGGTTAGTCTCGACATGATCGCGGAGGACAAGAGATGCCATCGCTGAGCTTGCGGATAAACCTCGACCCGGAAGGGCGAATTGGTCCGGGCAAGATCGAGCTTCTGGAGCAGATCGCCGCCTTCGGCTCGATTTCGGCTGCGGCGCGCGGCATGGAGATGTCCTATAAGCACGCCTGGGACCTTGTCGAAGACATGAACCGGGTGTTCGGCAAGCCGCTGGTTTCGGCGCAGACCGGCGGCAAGAAGGGCGGCGGCGCGCAGTTGACGCCGGTAGGCCTCTCCGTCGTCAGCCGCTTCAGAGCCATCGAGCGCGCTGCCGCTTCGGCAGCCGCTGTGCACATGCAGGCGTTGCAGGCGGAGATAGATGCTGGGTAGGAATTAGGCAGTAAGGATTAGGCAATAGGGTGTGACGTCCTAGAGTTGCGCGAAATCGACGACTCTCGATCGCCCTACTGCCTAATCTCTACTGCCCACTGCCTACCCCCCCGGCTTCCTCAGCAGATAGGTATCCATGATCCAGCCCTTTCTCCGCCGGGCTTCCTCGCGGACCTTCTCGATCTCGGCGCCGACGTCGCCGAGCCGGCCGGAGACGATGATCTCGTCAGGCGTGCCGAGATAGGCGCCCCACCGGATGAAGACATCCTTGTCGGCCAGCGTGTTGAAGGCGCATTTGCCGTCAAGCATCACCACCGTTGAGCCGGCATTCGCAGCCAGGCCTTCTTCGGTGAGACGGCGGCCGGTGGTGACCAGGATCGAATCGCCGATGCGGTTCAGCGCGGTCGCGTGGGCGGCGGCAAGCGCCTGGATCGCGGTGATGCCTGGGATGACCTCGAGCTCGAAACCGACATTGCCCCTCAGGCGCACGCGTTCGAGGATGCGCAGCGCGCTATCGTAAAGCGAGGGGTCGCCCCAGATCAGGAAGGCGCCGCAGCCGTCTTCGGCGAGCTCGTCGCGGATCAGGCTTTCGTAAATCTCGGCGATCGCCTCGTGCCAGTCATCGACGGTCACGCGATAAGACGATGTCGGCTCGGCCCGGACCGGCACGTCGAATTCGACGCGGCGCGACTTCGGGTTGGTGACGAAGCGGTCGCAGATCTGCCGGCGCAGTTCCGCGAGATCGCTCTTCCTGGCGCCTTTGTCGGGAATGAACAGGACGTCGGCGCGGTTCAGGCCGTGGATCGCCTGGACCGTCATATGATCGGGATTGCCGGCGCCGATGCCGATGACGAGAAGCTTGCGCATGCGCGTTCTCCTGCCTGATCGGGCGGCCGGTGTCCAGACAGGCTTGGCATATGTGCTCTGCGTGCCGGCGCTGGGCTTTGAAACGCTGCATTGCAAAAGGCCGGGGCGGCCCACCGTTTGGAGGACAGCCGGACGGCTCCAGCTATTTGTTTTATGCAATTGCGAACGGAAACCGTTACACACTTTTCCTGGAATTGCTCTAGATGGAAGCGCACATCCGGATAGTCCCGGTATTGCCGTCGAGAGGGGGATTCATGTTCCGCACTATCCTGACCGCAGCGCTGGCACTTTTGGCCGCGCCAGCCTTCGCCAACGATTCCGTGGCCGAGCTCGGCACCGGAGGGCTGATCCTGTCGCGCAGCGATGCGGTTGCCATGGAAAGCGAGGATCTTTTCATCTCGCCGGAGAAGGTGACGGTCGACTACGTCTTCCGCAACAACACCGACAAGGATGTCAGCGCCATCGTCGCTTTCCCGATGCCCGACATCGAGGGCGATCCAAACGAGATGCCGGCGATCCCGGAAGCGCAGAGCGACAATTTCCTCGGTTTCGAGGTGACGATCGACGGCGCCGACGCGAAACCACAGCTCGAGCAAAAGGCGTTTGCGCTGGGCATCGACATCACCGCAGACCTCAAGGCGCAGAACGTGCCGCTTTATCCGTTCGGCGATGCCGCCAAGGCGGCACTGGCCAAGCTGCCGAAGGACGTCGTCGAGGATTGGGAAAACCGCGGCATCATCATCGAGGATACCGCCGATGACGGTTCGGGCATGCAGACCACTTATGCGCCATTCTGGCAGTTGCGCTCGACCTATTGGTGGCGCTCGACCTTCCCGGCCAACAAGCAAGTCCATGTATCGCACCGTTACAAGCCCAGCGTCGGCGGCACCTCCTCGGTCAGCTTCTATTATGACGGCAAGTTCCAGGGCCAGTACGACAGCTACAAGACCCGCTATTGCATGGACGACGGGTTCCAGAACGCGGTGCGCAAGGCGGCCAAGGAAAACCCCGACGGCTACCCGAAATATTTCGAAGGCCGCATCGCCTATATCCTGACCACCGGGGGCAACTGGGCGTCCGGCAGTATCGGCAATTTCAAGCTGACCATCGACAAGGGCAACGCCAAGAACCTGGTTTCCTTCTGCGGCGACAATGTCCGCAATGTCGGTCCGACCACCTTCGAAATGACGGCCAAGGACTTTTATCCCGAACACGACATCGACATCCTGCTGCTCGAGCCGTCGGACAATGGCGGGAACGGCGGTTGATGGACATCGCGATCTATGTCGCCATCGCCGAGAACGGCGTGATCGGGCGCGAAGGCGGGCTGCCATGGCGGCTTTCCAGCGATCTCAAGCGCTTCAAGGCCGACACGATGGGCAAGCCGATCATCATGGGCCGCAAGACCTATGAAGGTATCGGCCGGCCGCTGCCCGGCAGGCTCAACATCGTGGTGACGCGGGACAAGGGCTGGCGCGCCGAGGGCATCGAGGTCGCGCATTCGCTCGACGAAGCGATCACGCTGGCCAAGGTGCGCGGCCGCTGCATGGCCGGTGCCGAGGAGATCTGCGTGGTCGGCGGCGGCGAGATCTATGCCCAGGCCTTGCCGCTTGCCGACCGTCTGCATGTCACGCATGTGCTGGCCGCGGTCGAAGGCGATGCGCATTTCCCACCCATCGACCCGGCGATCTGGCAAGCAGTCCGTTCGGAGGATTTTCCCGCAGGCGACAAAGACAGCCACGCGACGCGCTACACGGTCTACGAACGCCGTCACGATAGGAATTAGAGACGACAAAGGGTCGCTCGCGGCCCAAATCGGCCGCTGCCGATTGCAGACCGCGTTGAAAGCGCCTCACAGCGTCCCTATAGAAGAACAACATCAGGATTGCGCCGTAAGGCCCGAGGGAACCGAACCGAAAGGACTTTCATGCCCTGGAACGACAAGAGCGGTGGCGGCGGCCCTTGGGGCGGTGGCGGCAATCAGGGACCCTGGGGGCAGGGGCCGAGAGGGCCAGGCGGACCGCAGGGGTCGCCTCCCGACCTCGAAGACATCATCCGCCGCGGCCAGGACAGGTTGCGGCGCGCTCTTCCGGGAGGAGGCGGCGGTAGTCCCGCGGTCCTCGGGCTGATTGCGCTCGCGCTCGTCGTGCTTTGGGCCTTCAAGGCAATCTACACCGTGCAGCCTGACGAGGTTGCCGTCGAATTGCGCTTCGGCAAGCCGAAGGAAGAGCTTTCGCAGCCCGGCCTGCATTTCCACTGGTGGCCGATCGAAACGGTCGAGACGGCCAAGATCTCCGAGCAACTGGTCAGCATCGGCAGCGGCGGATCGAGCAGCAGCAGCGCAGGGCTGATGCTCTCGGGTGACCAGAACATCGTCAATGTGCAGTTTTCGGTCGCCTATCAGGTTTCCGACCCCAGGTCCTATCTGTTCGACGTCTCCGATCCCGACGGCATGCTGACGCAGGTGGCCGAAAGCGCGATGCGCGAAGTCGTCGGCCGGCGCCCTGCGCAGGACATCTTCCGCGACGATCGCCAGGGCATCGCCGCTTCGGTGCGCGAGATCGTCCAGAATACGCTCGACGGGTACAAGACCGGGCTTCAGGTGAATGCCATCTCCATCGAGGACGCAGCGCCGCCGCGCGAAGTGGCGGACGCCTTCGATGAGGTGCAGCGCGCCGAGCAGGACGAGGACAAGTTCGTCGAGCAGGCCAACCAGTATTCCAACCAGAAGCTCGGCCAGGCCCGCGGCCAGGCGGCGCAGATTCGAGAGGACGCGGCAGCCTATAAGAACCGGGTCGTGCAGGAGGCGGAAGGCGAGGCGCAACGCTTCATCTCCGTCTACAACGAATACGCCAAGGCGCCCGACGTGACGCGCAGGCGGCTTTATCTGGAAACGATGGAGAAGATCCTGAAGGACTCTAACAAGGTCGTCGTCGAACAGGGCAACGGACAGGGCGTGCTGCCCTATCTGCCGCTGCCGGCACTGCAGCCGAAAGCGCTGCCCGCGCCTGCGGCCCCCATGGGCGCCACGACGGGAGGAAACCAGTGATGACCAATCGTCTTCCCGTCATCGCCGTCATCGCGGCCGTCCTGCTGTTCCTGCTCTATTCGTCGGTCTTCGTGGTCAATGCGGGCCAGCAGGCGATCGTGCTGAGATTCGGCGAGATCATCGACGTCAAGAACGAGCCAGGCATCTACTTCAAGGCGCCCTTCGCCTTCTTCGATGCCGACAGCGTTCAGATGGTCGAGAAGAGGGTGATGCGCTTCGACCTCGACAACATCCGCGTCCAGGTCTCCGGCGGCAAGTTCTACGAGGTCGACGCCTTCATCGCCTATCGCATCTCGGATCCGCGCACCTTCCGCGCGGCAGTGTCCGGGCAGGTGGAACTCGCCGAAGCCCGGCTGAGGACACGCCTCGATGCGGCGCTCCGACGGGTCTACGGCCTGCGCGACTTCGAGGCGGCGCTCTCCGAGCAGCGCGCCGTCATGATGCGCGAGGTGCGCGACCAACTGCGCCCGGATGCGACCTCGCTCGGTCTCGACATCGAGGACGTGCGCATCCGCCGGACGGATCTGACGGCGGAAGTCTCGCAGCAGACCTACGACCGCATGAAGGCGGAGCGCCTGGCGGAAGCCGAGCGGCTGAGGGCACGCGGCAACGAGGCGGCGCAGCGCATCAGGGCCAGGGCCGACCGCGAGGTCGTCGAGATCGTTGCCGAGGCGCAGAAGGAATCGGAGATCCTGCGCGGCGAAGGCGAGGCGCAGCGCAGCGCGACCTTCGCGGATGCCTACAGGCGGGATCCTGCCTTCTTCGATTTCTACCGCTCGATGAATGCCTATGGCACGGCGCTGGACAACACCGGCACCACCATGGTGCTGTCGCCGCAGTCGGAATTCTTCCGCTATTTCCGCGATCCGGAGAGCAAGCCTGCCCCCGGCCAGGCAACGGCCCCGCAATCCGGGGCAACGCAACCGGCGCCGGCTGCGCCGGCACCGCAATCCAGCACCACCCAGTAGCGGACGGTGCAGGACCTTCTCGCGGCAATCGGCCTGGTCCTCGTCATCGAGGGCCTGGTCTATGGCGGGTTTCCGGCTCTGGCCCGGAAACTCGCGGCGGAAGTGCTGTCGATGCCGGAGAATATGCTGCGGTTCGGCGGACTGACGGCAATCGCCATCGGCGTCGGCATCGTCTGGCTGGCGCGCGGCTGATGAAAATTCCTTGGTGCTGCAGCGATTGACGATTTATCCTAAGCCGATAGCTATAGCCGCAAACGTGCCTTATTTCTTGCCAACATGGATTGGGCAGGCGCCTTTGCGGAAGCGCTTCTCCTTTTCTGAACACCGGGAGGCCACGATGACATCCGACACCCTGTTGCGCGCGGCGCGGCGCACGCTATTCGCCGGCGCCACCGCATTCGTCGTCGGCATCCTTGCCGTTCCGTCTTTCGTGACGCCCACGATCGCTTCCGACGGACCGCCCTCCGTCGCCGATCTCGCCGACCGCCTGCTTGGCGCCGTGGTCAACATCTCGACCTCGCAGACGGTGAAAGGCACGGAAGGCCCGGGCGCGGTGCCTATGCCGCAACTCCCAGAAGGCTCGCCCTTCCAGGACTTCTTCGACGACTTCTTCAAGAACCGTAACGGCGACAAGGGCGGCGGCGGGCAAAAGGTGCAGTCGCTGGGCTCCGGTTTCGTTATCGACGCCGAGCAGGGTATCGTGGTGACCAACAACCACGTCATCGCCGATGCAGACGACATCGAGGTGAATTTCTCCGACGGCGCGACGCTGAAGGCGACGCTTATCGGCACCGACACCAAGACCGACGTCGCGGTGCTGAAGGTCGATCCGAAGGGCCATAAGCTGACCGCGGTGAAGTTCGGCGATTCCACCAAGATGCGTGTCGGCGACTGGGTGATGGCGATCGGCAATCCGTTCGGCCTCGGCGGCACGGTGACGGTCGGCATCGTCTCGGCGCGCAACCGCGACATCAATTCCGGCCCCTATGACGACTTCATCCAGACCGATGCCGCCATCAACCGTGGCAATTCAGGCGGGCCGCTGTTCAACGCCAATGGCGAGGTCATAGGCATCAATACCGCCATCATCTCGCCGTCGGGCGGCTCGATCGGCATCGGCTTCTCCATTCCTTCGCAGCTTGCCGCGGGTGTGGTGGACCAGCTTCGCCAATTCGGCGAGACGCGGCGCGGCTGGCTCGGCGTGCGCATCCAGCCGGTGACGAACGACATCGCTGAAAGCCTCGGCATGGCGACCGCCAAAGGCGCGCTTGTGGCCGGCGTCATCAAGGGCGGGCCAGTCGACAACGGCACGGTCCAGGCCGGCGACGTCATCATCAAATTCGACGGCAAGGACATCCACGAGATGCGCGACCTGCCGCGCGTCGTCGCCGAAAGTCCGGTCGGCAAGGCGGTCGATGTCGTGATCGTGCGCAAGGGCGTCGAGCAAACGGTCAAAGTGACGCTCGGCCGGCTCGAGGACGGCGAGAAGCTGGCCAAGGGTGAAAATGGCAACACCGGCCAGGACAATGGCGATAAGGCGCCTCCGGTATCCGCAGCTTCGGTGCTCGGCATGACGGTCGGCGAGCTCAACGACCAGACGCGGCAGAAATTCGGCATCGCGGCCGATGTGTCGGGCGTGGTCATCACCGACGTCGCCAAGGATTCGGCCGCCGCTGAGCGCGGCATCCAGCCCGGCGAGGTGATCACCGAGATCGCCCAGGAATCGGTCGGCACGCCGAAGGACGTCATGGACCGCATCGGCGCGCTGAAGCAGCAAGGGCGCAAGAACGCGCTGCTGATGCTGGCGTCGAAGACCGGCGAGCTACGCTTCGTGACGATCCGGATGGACTGAGTCCAAAAACCTACGCAACCAATTGGGTTGCAACGAAAAAGGGCGGCTAGCGAGCCGCCCTTTTTCGCGCCTGCCAATCCAGGCGCGACAGCCTATAGAGGACATGCCGCTTGAGATGAGGGTGGCTGTCCGGCACGGCGGGATGGTCGAAGCCTGCGCCCGGATCCGCGCGCATGCCGAGGCGTCTCATGACGGCAATGGAGCGATGGTTCTCAGCGACGGCAAAGGAGACGATTTCGTCCAGCCCAAGCGTTTCGAAACCATAGGCGAGCCAGGCTTCGGCCGCTTCGGTGACATAGCCCTTGCCCCAGAATTCCGGCGCCAGCCGCCAGCCGATCTCTATGGCGCCGGCAGGCAGGGAGTCGACATCCTCCGTTCCGGTTATCCCGACAAAGCCGATGCACTCGCCCGTGGCGGCGATCTCAGCCGCGGCGAAGCCATGGCCATCCTCATCGATCCTGGCGCGAAACTCGTCCATCTTGGCGTCCGCCGCTGCGCGGTTGCGGCGGAACGGAAAGAACTCCATCACCCGCTCGTCGGAGTTGATGCGGTGAAAGAGTTCGCGGTCACGCTCTTCCCAGTTGCGCAGGATGAGGCGCTCGGTGCGCATCGGCCTCACGGCACGAAGTCCTCGATCCGGTAGCCCTGGAGGTAGAGCAGCGCGGTGAGATCGCTATGATCGATGCGGATCCTTGCGTGCTCCGCCACCGCCGGCTTGGCGTGCAGGGCGACGCCGGTGCCGGCAAGGCGGATCATGTCGAGGTCGTTGGCGCCGTCGCCCACGGCAACCGCATCGGCCGTCGTCAAGCCGAACCTCGCCGCGATATCGAGGAGCGCCTCGGCCTTGGCGGCGCGGCCGAGAATGGGCTCGGCCACCGTGCCGGTGAATTTGCCGCCGACCTCGATCAGCCGGTTGGCGCGGTTTTCCTGGAAGCCCAGCATTGCGGCGATGCGGCTGGTGAACACGTCGAAGCCGCCTGAGACCAGCGCCGTCCAGGCGCCGTTGGCGCGCATGGTCTGCACCAGCGCACGGCCGCCGGCGGCCAGAGTCAGCCGGTTGGCGATGATGCGGTCGACCACCGCGGTGTCGAGACCCTTCAGCAAGGCGACGCGCTCGCGCAGGGCCGGTTCGAACGCGATCTCGCCATTCATCGACCGGGCTGTGATCGCAGCGACGTGCTCCTTGACACCGATCTCGTCAGCAAGCTCGTCGATGCATTCCTGGTCGATCATCGTCGAATCCATATCGGCAAGCAGGATCTTCTTCCTTCTGCCTTCAGTCGGCTGGACGATGATGTCGATCGGCTCGGAGGCCAATGCGGCTCGAAGATTGGCCGTCAATTCACCGACGTCGGGCCCCTCCGGCAAAACCAGGTCACAGGCGACGCCTTCAGCCAGCCAGTGAACGGCGCTTGCGCCGGCGGCCTTCGAGGCCATATTCGCAAGCGGAACCGACACTGCGCGGTTTTCAGGACGGGATACAAGCGTGGCGATCAGCGGCATCGAAAATTCCGGCAGGCAGGCGGGCAAAGGCCGCGTCGAGAACGCGATCCTGATAGCCGGGCCGACCGCCAGCGGCAAGTCGGCCCTGGCGCTCGATATCGCCGAGCGCAAGGGCGGCGTCATCGTCAACGCCGATTCCATGCAAGGCTATTCGGTGCTCGACGTGCTGACGGCGCGCCCGAGCGCGGCCGATACGGCGCGCGTGAAGCATTACCTCTACGGCCATGTGCATCCTTCGACAGCCTACTCCACCGGCGCCTGGCTGCGCGACGTCACCGGGCTGATTGCCGAAGGTGCCTTGTCGGGGCGGCCGGCCGTCTTCGTTGGCGGCACAGGGCTCTATTTCCGCGCGCTTGCCGAAGGCATCTCGGACATGCCCGACATTCCGCCGTCGGTGCGTGAGCGCTGGCGCTACGAGCTCAAGGAACAGGGGGCGGAACGCCTGCACCGCGTACTGATGCGTGAGGATTCGGCCGCGGCCATGCAGCTCAGGCCGACCGACAGCCAGCGCATCGTGCGGGCGCTCGAGGTGCTCGACGCGTCGGGACGGTCGATCCTCGAATGGCAAGCGGCGCGCGGCCAACCGCTGATCGATCGCGGCAGCGCAAGCTTCCTGGTGATCGAGCCGGACCGCAGCGAGCTGGTTGCGCGCATCGAGGCGCGATTCGACCAGATGCTCGACAAAGGCGCGCTCGACGAGGTCAGGCGATTGACGGCGCTCGGCCTCGATCCGGACCTGCCGGCGATGAAGGCGATCGGAGTGCGCGAGCTGCAGGCCGCGCTGGCCGGCCAGGTGAGCTTTCCCGAGGCGATCGAACGCGCCAAGATCGCCACCCGCCAATATGCCAAGCGTCAGACGACCTGGTTCAGGCATCAGCTGGGTGCCGATTGGCGGAGGCTCCGCCCTGGCGACCGGCCGGTTCCGGTCTGACGAGCGCGGTTTCAATCAGAGGACGGTCGATGCGTCTTCTCGTTCAGGTTGCCCCGGGTTAACCGTCCGTAAGGCCGCACATGCCATAACGTCAGGGGTGTTCGTCCCGCGGGGAGTAGATGCGTTTCCACAAGGCGGAATCCGCATTTTTCGTGTTTATTTTCGTGATCCTGGCCGCCGGCCTGGTGACCTTTCACGCCTATGGCCAATTGCAGGATATCGCGATCGATCTCGACACCGCGTCGCGACTCGAAAGGATCATCTATCTCAACAAACTGCTGTTCGTGACCGGCGCGCTGCTGGCCGCTGCACTATTCTTCGGAACCTTCTTCATTTACCCGCTGATCCGCTCCCAGGTGAGGGAAGAGGGCAAGCTGCGCGCCATGACGGTTTCGCTGAGCGCCCGTTCGCAGACACTCGAGCAGGCGGCCCTCACCGACGGTCTGACCGGCATGCAGAACCGCCGCTATTTCGACGACGCGTTGCGGGAATATCTCGATGAGTTCGGCCGCATCGACAAGCCGGTGGGGCTGATGATCCTCGACCTCGATCATTTCAAGCAGGTCAACGACACCCATGGTCACGATGTCGGCGACGAGGTGCTGAGAGCCGTCGCCTCATGCCTGAGAGGCATGACGCGCTATCACGATGTGGTGGCGCGGCTTGGCGGCGAGGAGTTCGCGGTTGTCACGCCCAACATGGACGCAGAGCTTCTCGCCCGCTTCGCCGAGCGCATCCGCAAGGCCATCGCCAGCATGTCGATCCTTTCGGGCAATGTGCGGCTGAAGGTCACCACCAGCGTCGGTCTTGCCGTCTGGGACCGCAAGGAGAGCGCGGAGGATTTCTATCGCCGCGCCGACCGCCAGCTCTATGAGGCCAAAAAGCAAGGCCGCAACCGCGTCTGCGCCTAAAATTCCGTCATAAATTCGTGATGCTGGCCGCCTGAAGCCGCTTTCTGCGCTTCCGGCCTTCGCCGGCCGAAGCACTCATGGTGGTCGTGGCAGTTAAGGCTACGGCCGGCGTAGGCCGGTGCTCACGGACTTTTTGTCCGCTCCGCTCCGGTTCTCGAAAGCAACTCCAGTCGACTCAGCCTGACGAATTTCCTGACGGAATTTGGCAGTGCCTGCGCCGTTGCCAGTTAGTCGTTCTGCTGGCGCATGCCGAAGGTCGAGGGTCTTAAGCCATAACGCATGTCGAAATCGTCGTCTGGCTGCACTCGCGGGGCCGCCGGCTTGCGGTAGTCGGGATCGCCGGCCTGGCGGCTGGTGTCGACCGCCTCGGCGAAGGCTATCGACTGCTGCGGTTTCGGCACGTTGCGCAGCCGCTCGACGATGCCCGCGAGATCGACGTCGTCGCCGGCTTCCGCAGGCAGGGTCTGCTCGCGCTTTGCCGTTCCGGGGATGAATTCCCGGGACAATTTCTCGAATTTGAGCCGCATCGTGGTCGCCACGCCTTCGCCGAAGGCGATGGCCTCGCGCTGTCCCATCGAAGACAGGAAGGCCAGCGTCGAGGCCGAGGAATCGGCGATCGCCGAGCGGATGATCGCCTGGTCCTGCTCGTTGGCGAGCCGCATTGCGAAGAAGGTCGAGCATTGCGACAGGATGGTCGGATCGAGCTCGCCCGGGCGCTGGGTGACGACGCCGAGGTAGCAGCCATACTTGCGGCCTTCCTTGGCAATGCGCGACAAGGCGTGCCTGGTCGGCGCGAAGCCGAGGCGCGGATCGGCCGGCATGTAGCGGTGCGCCTCCTCGCAAAGCAGGAGAAGCCGCAGCCGGCCCTCGCTCCAGAGTGCAAGGTCGAACGCAAGGCGCGCCAGCACGGAGCAGACGGAATTGACAACCTCGGACGGCATGCCCGCCATCTCGAAGCAGGTTACCGGGCGACCGTGGTTGGGCACGCGGAAGATGTTGCCGATCGTCTCGTGGATGGTGTCCTCGATCAGCCGCGAATTGAACATGAATCGATAGCGTGGGTCACCCGCCGCCGATTCGATGCGTGTTCTCAGTGACTTCAGCGTCGGGCGGTCGTTCTTGCTCTCAAGCAAGCCCATGCGCTCATCGATCTGCTTGAGCAGGTCGGCGATGCGGTAAGGCACCGGCGTGTCCGCCGTCAGGGCGTCGCTGCCGCGTCTGACGTAACTGCCGGAGCTCGGATTGCGGTAGAGATTCTTGGCGGCCGGGATGAGGTCGCGCAGGACGTCCACTTCCTCCGGAACGGTCTCGCGCCCGCGAAACAGCACCTCGGCGAATTCTTCCAGCCTGAACATCCAGAACGGCAGGTCGAGCGTCCTGGAATCGACCTTCACGCAATATTCCGGAAGCGAGGCGGCAAACTCGTTGTGCGGGTCGAGGATCAGCACGCGCAGGTCCGGCCGGGCCTCGATCGACTTGCGCAACAGCAGCGAGACGGCCGTGGATTTGCCGACGCCGGTCGTGCCGACGATGGCGAAATGGCGCGCCAGCGTGTCGTCGATGGCGATGTTGGCATCGATCGCCTCGTCCTGCGACAGCGTGCCGATGGTGATCGAATGGCGGCCGGCGAGATCGTAGACGGCTTGCAGGTCGCGGCTGCGGATACGGTGGGCAATGGCGCCGATATGCGGATAGGTGGTGATGCCGCGGTCGAAGACAGGTTTGGCGCCGGGCTCGGCGCCGTCCCGCACCTCGCCGATCAGCTCGATGCTGACCTCGATGGGGTTCTGGCCTTCGTTGCTCCAGGCGCGGTCCGACTTGCCGATGGCGTAGACAAGGCCAACGGTGCGCGTCGAGCCAAGGTTGATGGAAATCATCTTGCCGACGGTCCACAGGCCGGTGACCGTGCCTTCGGCATCCTCGGCATAGGCGCTTATGGTGGCGCGGGCGCCGTCGCACTGCACGACATTACCCAGGATGCGCTTGTCGCTTTGTTGGGCGTTGCGGCGCTCCTGCGAGGTCGGTTCCCCAACGGAGGCTTCGCGTTCAACAAACATCGGTGACCTGTCCCATTCCCCTCGAGCGTCGAAGCTAGCCAATCGGGGTTAAGGTCGGGTGAGGTTGGATGGTGTAGGCCCCGTTAAGGCGGTCGCGAAAAATCAACCTAACAGCCTCTTTCGCTGTGTCTGAATTTCGATATATTGGACCAATGGCTGATATATCGAACGACATCACATCCACGATCGGCAGACGGATACGGTCCGAGCGGGATTTGCGGGGATGGTCGCTGGCCGAGCTCGCCGAGCGGTCGGATGTTTCAAAGGCGATGCTGAGCGCCATGGAGCGCGGCATGACAAGCCCGACCGCGGCGCTCCTGGTGCGCATAGCGTCGGCTTTCGGCATGACGCTCTCGACGCTGATCGCGCGAGCCGAGATGCAGGGCGGCGGCGTGTCCCGCAAGGACGAGCAGCCGGTCTGGCAGGATCCGGCGACCGGCTATGTCAGGCGGCATCTGTCACCGGCCTCGCAAATGCCGCTCGAACTCATCCGGGTCAGCCTGCCGGCGGGTGCAAAGGTGAGTTTCCCGGCAGCGTCCTATGCCTTCATCAAGCAGCAGATCTGGCTGATCGGCGGCCGCCTCGACTTCACCGAAGGCGATGTCGTGCACAGGCTCGAACCCGGCGACTGCCTGGCGCTCGGGGCCCCTTCGGATTGCACATTCCATGCGCCTGGGCCGGAAGCCGCCGACTATCTGGTGGCGCTGGTCAGGGGTTGATCGCATGGCGCGCCGACCGAGACGCTCGCACAATGGCGGGCCGCCTCTCGACGACTATGAAGGCCCGCCCTGGGGCAAGGGCGACGCCTACATCTTCCTCGCCTGGCGCGCCGCCCACGACAAAGCCTGGAAGGCGCCGAGCCAGACCGTCATGCTGATGCGGCTGGAAAGGGCCGAGCGACTCGGCCTGACCTACGAGGAATACACGCTTGAGATCCTGGAGCGCGGACGGCCTCTCAGCGAAGACGACGCCGAGCGCATCGCAGAAATCCGCCGGGCGCGGCGGCGCAGGCGGACCAGTCATTTCGAATGACCGCGGCACGAGCTCTCATTTGCCTGGAGAAGTACCAATATGGATTTGCTTGAAATCAGGGCGTTGAGCGACGACGCGAAAACCAGCGGGATGCTGGCCGATCTGCTGATCGAGACGGTCGCCGCCGGCGGATCGGTGAGCTTTATGGATCCGTTGCCTTTTGATGCGGCAAAGGAATTCTGGCACAAGTCGCTCGCGGCCGCGGCGCGCGGGGAAAGGGCGGTGTTCGGCGCATGGGACGGCGAGGCGCTTGTCGGCACCGTCACGCTGCTTCTCGATTGCCCGCCCAACCAGCCGCACCGTGCCGAGATCGCGAAAATGATGACCCGACTCGACCATCGCGGCAAAGGCATTGCAACCCGCCTGATACGGGCTGCCGAGGACCTGGCCGTCGAGAAGGGCCGCACCTTGCTGGTCCTTGACACGGACAGCGAGGAGGGGGCGGCCGGCCTCTATGAGAAACTCGGCTTCACGCTGGCCGGCGAGATTCCTGACTACGCGCTGAAGCCGCATGGCGGGCTCACCGGCACGCTCATCTACTGGAAGCGGATAGGGAGAGATCGATAGGCCATCGGATTGCGCCAATATGGGCCCACTCGTAACGGCCGCGGCACAGCTCGATGCTCACGGCAGCATGACAGACGGAAGCCCGCAGCCGGGCTTCCGTCTATCATAGGGGGCCGGCTTCAGGCCTTGTGATAGACCTGCTGCAGCCCGTAGACGGGCGTCGGCAAGCCGACCTGCCTGGCTTTCAGCTGCAACGACAGATACAGCGAATAGTGGCGCGACTGATGCAGGTTGCCGCCGTGGAACCAGAGCGCTTCCTGCTGCGTCGGCTTCCACATGTTGCGCTGCTCGCCTTCCCAGGGGCCGGGATCCTTTGTGGTGTTGGAGCCGAGACCCCAGACCTTGCCGACCTTGTCGGCCACTTCCTGCGAGATAAGGTCGGCGGCCCAGCCATTCATTGAGCCGTAGCCGGTGGCGTAGATCACCAGATCGGCCGGCAATTCGGTGCCGTCGACGAATTTGACGCCGGTTTCGGTGAGTTCCTGCACCGCCGCACCCGGGCCGCTCTTCAGCTTGATCGAGCCGTCGATGACGAGGTCACAGGCGCCGACATCGATGTAATAGCCGGAGCCGCGGCGCAGATACTTCATGAAGAGACCCGAGCCGTCGTCGCCCCAGTCGAGCATGAAGCCGGCCTTTTCCAGATCCTCGTAGAACTTGGCGTCGCGCTCCTTCATCTGCTCGTAGAGCGGAATCTGGAATTCATGCAGGATGCGGTAGGGCAGGGAGGCGAAGATCATGTCGGCCTTTCGCGTCGTCATGCCGTTCTCCACCGCCTGCTCCGAATAGAGCGCGCCAAGGCCGATATCCATCAGCGTGTCGGACTTGACGATGTGGGTGGACGAGCGCTGCACCATGGTCACGTCCGCGCCTGCTTCCCACAGCGCCGCGCAGATGTCGTGGGCAGAGTTGTTGGAGCCGATCACGACCACCTTCTTGCTGACATATTTGTCCGGGCCGGGATGGGTCGAGGAATGCTGCTGCTCGCCCTTGAAGATGTCCTGGCCCTTGTATTTCGGCCAGTTCGCCTTGCCGGACATGCCGGTTGCCAGCACCAACTGCTTCGGCTTCAGCACGATCTCCTTGCCATCACGTTCGACGACAACGGTCCATTCCTTGGCCTTCTCGTCATATGTGGCGGACTTCGCGGTGGTGGAGGACCAGTAGTTCAACTCCATCACCCTGGTGTACATCTCCAGCCAGTCGCCGATCTTGTCCTTCGGCGCAAAGATCGGCCAGTTCTTCGGAAAGTCGATATAGGGCAGGTGATCGTACCAGACCGGGTCGTGCAGGCAGAGCGACTTGTAGCGCTTGCGCCAGGAATCGCCCGGACGTTCGTTCTTCTCGACGATGATGGTCGGCACGCCGAGCTGTTTCAGCCTGGCACCGAGCGCAATGCCGCCCTGGCCGCCGCCGATGATGACGACATAGGGCTGCCGGCTGTGACCGAGTTCGGCGATCTCATCGTCGCGCTCCTCGCGCCATGTCTTGCGGCCCTTGCCGTGGCCGTGCTTGGCGCCGAGCGGGCGGGTAAAGCCAGCCTTCTCCTCATGATCCTTCAGCTCGGCAATGGTCGTGAGCAGCGTCCAGATCAGGTCGCCCTTGAACCGCACAAGGCCAAAGCCGCGCGCCACGCCGGTCTCGAACGTGATCCAGGCGGTGGTGATGCCGGCGTCCTCTGTCGCTTCCTCGCCTTTGGCCACCGTCCAGCCGGTCGGCCTGGTGTTGGCCAGCGTCGCCTGCAGCATATCGCGGATCTGGTCGCGGCCCTCCATCGTTTTCAGATTCCAGGTGAACGTGACCAGGTCGCGCCAGTAGCAGTCTTCCTGGAAGCAATTGACGGCGGTCTCGATGTCGCCGGCCTCCAACGCCTTGCCGAACTTGTCGAGCAGCGCCTGCGCTTTGGTGGTGGGTGTCCTCTCGAGCATTTGTTCTCCTCCACTTGCTTGAGTCCTGGCATGAACAGCAAGCGGCGTGCCAGCCACGGTGTCTAATGAGGATTGCAATGGAATCAATCGGTTAGAGCGCCTCTCCGTCATCCTGCCTGTTGCAGCGGTGTTGCGTGCGCTACAGCGCGCCACAGCCGCTGCAACGCTAGAGCGGTTCACCGTTTCACGGAAACGGCGAACCGCTCTATCTCCTTGTTTTGACGCAATTCCGGACGGAAAACCGCTCACACTTTTCCTGGAATTGCTCTAGTTGGGCGCTTCCAATCGCAGCCGCTTCATCCGGCGATGCACTGTGGTGCGGTCGACGCCGAGACGCCGGGCGGCTTCGGAAATGTTCCAGCCTGCGGCTGCCAGGGCATTCAGCAATGCCGCCCGCTCTTCCTCAGGCGAGGGAGGTCGCAGCGCAACCAGGCTGGCCGGCACAACCGATGCCGCCGCAGCATGGGCAAAGTCGGGCAGGTCGGCGGGCTGGATCGTGCCGTCTTCGCAAAGCGCCAATGCCAGATCGATGGCATTGACGAGCTCGCGGATGTTTCCGGGCCAGCCGTGCCGGATCAGCGCCAGCCGTGCCGCCGGCGACAGCCTTGCCGGCCGGCCGGCAAGGCGCGCGCGATCGCTTACGAGCCGGTCCAGCAGCCATTCGAAATCGGTGCGCTCGCGCAACGCCGGCAAGACAAGCGAGGCTGCGTTCAGCCGATAGAACAGGTCCTCGCGGAAACGACCCTCGGCGACCAGCTTGCGCAGGTCATGATGCGAGGCCGAGATGATCTTGATGTCGATCGCTCGCGGCTCAGTGCCGCCGACCGGTATCAGTTCGCGTTCGGCGATCACTCTCAGGAGCCGCGACTGCAGCGCGTAGGGCATATCGCCGATCTCGTCGAGGAAGAGCGTACCGCCGTCGGCGCTCTCGATCAGCCCTTTGCGTCCTTTGGCCGAGGCGCCGGTGAAGGCGCCTGCGATGTGGCCGAAAAGCTCGCTCTCGATCAGGTGTTCCGGGATGGCCGCGCAGTTGATGGCCACGAAGGGGCCGGTGCGCTCGGAGCTGTCGTGGATCGCGCGGGCAAGAATCTCCTTGCCAGAGCCGGTCTCGCCATGGATCAGGATCGGAATGGCGGTGCGCGCCAGCTTGGCGGCGCGGCACTGCATTGCCGCCATCACCGGGTCGCCGCCGGAAAGCTCGGCGATCGGCTTCGGCAGCACCTCGACGGGAACGCGGCGTCCACTCGGCGGCTGCGGTTCAATCGCGTGCGCGAAGAGGGCGCTGCCGTTGCGGCCGAACACCAGCCGCTCCTCGGTCGGGCGTCCACGTGTCAGGTTCGGCAAGTCGTCGATGTCCATGTCGAGATAGCGCGAGATCGGCTGTCCGATCGGCGATGGCGATTGCCTCCAGTCGATGCCGCCTGCTTGCGCCAGAAGCAGGGCTCCGCCGCGCGTCGTGCCGAGGACGCGGCCGGAAGCATCAAGCGCGATGGCCGCTTCCGGATCGACGTCGAGAAACTCCGGCGAGCGGGAAAAGCGCAACACCCATTCGGAGTGCATCTGCGCCATCAGATTGGCGAGCTCGATGCGTCGCGCCGAGGCGGTCACCAGGTGCAGAGCCAGGTTCTGGCTGACCTTCGGCTGCGGCGAACGCAATAGCGAAATGTCGAGCACGGCGGTCAGCTCACCCTTGGTGTCGAAGATCGGTGCGGCGGTGCAGGAGAGCGGCGTGTGGGTGGTGTCGAAATGGTCGGTCTGGTGAATGGTCATCGCCTCGCCGGTGACGATGCAGGACCCGACGCCGCAGGTTCCGGTGCGGCTCTCCGACCACTCCGAGCCGAGATAGAGTCCGGCCTTGCGCAACTGGTCCATGAACAGCGGATCGCCGAGGAAGTCGACGGTGACACCCTTGGCGTCGGCAAGCAGCAAGACGTAGTTCTGGCCCGCCACCTGCTTGAACAATGTCTCCAGGCCGCTGCGGGCAATCGCGATCAGCCGCTCCGACTGCTCGCGGTGCTCGCGCAACTGGGTGTCGGGAACAATATAAGCTTCGGTCGGCCGGGCCGGGTCGAGCCGGTGCGTGTCGACGCAGCGCAGCCATGACTGAACCACGATGTCGTCGCGGGCCGACCGCGCGCCCGACAGGACCTGTTCGATCTCGCGGATATGCTCCTTATCGCCAGCCATGCGTCCTCCTCGCAGGGCCATAGTGGTGTCTCGGCGACACGCGCTCAACTGTACTATGGTAGCGCGCGAGGGGTGCTCGATTTCACAGGGAACGAAATCGCACGCCACCCCATTGACGAGCCCGCATTCTGGCCCTTATTGTCCGCGCCCATGAAAACAGCACTCATTCTCGTAGGCTGGCGCGTGGGCAAGGCGGTGTAACCGCCGGGCGAAACCCTCCCATGCGCATCCCACAGGCTCCCTCGGGGGCCTTTTTTATTGCCCAAAATCCAACTAAACGACCAGCAATCGCCAGGCGGCGAACAATACGGGACCAGACCGATGAGCAGTGGACAGAACGAGCGGCGTGAAATGACGGGCGCCGAAATGGTGGTGCAGGCGCTGAAGGACAACGGCGTCAAGCACGTGTTCGGCTATCCGGGCGGCGCGGTCCTTCCGATCTATGACGAGATCTTTCAGCAGGACGAGGTCGAGCACATTCTGGTCAGGCACGAGCAAGGAGCCGGGCACGCGGCGGAAGGCTACGCCCGCTCGACCGGCAAGGCCGGCGTGCTGCTGGTCACGTCCGGCCCCGGTGCCACCAATGCGGTGACGCCGCTGCAGGACGCGCTGATGGATTCCATTCCGCTGGTGTGTCTCACCGGCCAGGTGCCGACCTCGCTGATTGGCTCCGACGCCTTCCAGGAGTGCGACACGGTCGGGATCACGAGGCCCTGCACCAAGCACAACTGGCTGGTGAAGGATGTCAACGATCTCGCCGCCACCATCCACGAAGCCTTCCATGTGGCGACCACCGGGCGTCCCGGCCCGGTCGTGGTCGACATTCCGAAGGACGTGCAGTTCGCCAAGGGTATCTACGTGCCGCCGCAGACGGCGCCGCGCACCAGCTACCAGCCGAAAGTCCAGGGCGACCTGGAGAAGGTGAAGGCAGCGGTCGAGCTGATGGCCGGCGCGAAGAAGCCGATCATCTATTCGGGCGGCGGCGTCATCAATTCCGGCCCGGAAGCCAGCCATCTGCTGCGCGAGCTGGTCGACCTCACCGGTTTCCCGATCACCTCGACGCTGATGGGGCTCGGCGCCTATCCGGCTTCGGGCAAGAACTGGATCGGCATGCTCGGCATGCATGGTACCTACGAAGCCAACATGGCCATGCATGACTGCGACGTGATGGTCTGCATCGGCGCGCGCTTCGACGACCGCATCACCGGCCGGCTGAATGCCTTTTCGCCGAACTCGAAGAAGATCCACATCGATATCGACCCTTCCTCGATCAACAAGAACGTGCATGCGGACGTGCCGATCCTGGGCGATGTCGGCCGGGTGCTGGAGGATCTGGTGCGGCTGTGGCGGGCGACCGCCAAGGCCGACAGGAAGGCGCTCTATCCATGGTGGGAGCAGATCGCGAAATGGCGCGCGCGGGACTCGCTCGCCTACAAGATGAACAGCGACGTGATCATGCCGCAATACGCGATCCAGCGGCTCTATGCGCTGACCAAGGATCTCGACACCTACATCACCACCGAGGTCGGCCAGCACCAGATGTGGGCGGCGCAGCACTATCATTTCGATAAGCCCAACCGCTGGATGACCTCGGGCGGCCTGGGCACGATGGGCTACGGTTTGCCGGCGGCGCTCGGGGTGCAGATCGCGCATCCGGACGCGCTGGTCATCGACATCGCCGGCGACGCTTCCGTGCAGATGACGATGCAGGAGATGAGCTCGGCGGTGCAGTACGAGGCGCCGATCAAGATCTTCATCTTGAACAACCAGTATATGGGCATGGTGCGCCAGTGGCAGCAGCTCTTGCACGGCAACCGGCTGTCGCATTCCTACACCGAGGCGATGCCGGACTTCGTCAAGCTGGCGGAAGCCTATGGCGGCCACGGCATCCGCTGCGACAAGCCGGACGAGCTCGACGATGCGATCCGCGAGATGATCTCGGTGAAGAAGCCGGTTCTGTTCGACTGCCGCGTGGCGACCTTGGCCAACTGCTTCCCGATGATCCCGTCGGGCAAGGCGCACAACGAGATGCTCCTGCCGGACGAGGCGACCGACGAAGCGGTGGCCAACGCCATCGACGCCAAGGGCAGGGAACTGGTGTAGCCGCGGGCGGTGCCTGCGGCGGGAAGCCGTGTGAAAACAAAGTATTAGCGAAAAAGTCTGAAATCGAGAGTCACGCCATGAACGCACAGCTCCAGCCGACCGGCTCCGCCTATTTCATCGCCAAGGAAACCGAGAAGCCGGAAACGCACACGCTGTCCGTGCTGGTCGACAATGAGCCGGGCGTGCTTGCCCGCGTCATCGGCCTGTTCTCGGGGCGCGGTTACAACATCGAAAGTCTCACGGTGTCAGAGACCGAGCACGAAAAACACCTGTCGCGCATCACCATCGTGACGCGCGGCACGCCGCATGTGCTGGAGCAGATCAAGCATCAGCTCGAGCGCATCGTGCCGGTGCACCGGGTGGTTGATCTCACCGTGCGCTCGCACGAGCTCGGCCAGGAGCGGCCGCTGGAGCGCGAGCTCGCGCTGGTCAAGGTCGCCGGCGCCGGCGACGCCCGTGTCGAGGCGCTGCGGCTGGCAGATGCCTTCCGCGCCAGCGTCATCGACGCCAACACCGAGCATTTTATCTTCGAGATCACCGGCAAGGGCTCCAAGCTCGATCAGTTCATCGCCATCATGAAGCCGCTCGGGCTAGTCGAGATCTGCCGCACTGGCGTGGCGGCAATGAATCGCGGCCCGCAGGGCATGTGAGCGCGGCAGTCGCCGCTCGCACTGCTTCAGTTTCCCCTCTCTGGTCCGGCAGTCGCCCGTCCGTGGCTTTTGCGCGTCCGCCAGAAAAGGACAATAAGGCTGACATATCCAGGGAGGATATGATGTCTGTCAACGCGTTCCTTGCCCTCTTGGTCTATGCCTTCGTGACCTCGATCACGCCGGGGCCGAACAACCTCATGCTGCTCGCCTCTGGCGTCAATTTCGGCATCGCCAGGACCGTTCCGCACATGCTGGGCATCAGCATCGGCTTCCTGATCCTGCTGCTGGCCGTCGGCTTCGGGCTCGGCGCGGTGCTGACTGCATTTCCGGCGCTGCATACCGCGTTGAAAGTCGCGGGCGCGGCCTATCTGCTCTACCTCGCCTGGAAGATCGCCAAGTCGCGCTCGATGAGCGACAGGGATGGCGCGGAGGCGCGGCCGATGCGCTTCATCGACGCCGCCGCCTTCCAGTGGGTCAATCCCAAGGCCTGGGTGATGGCGATCACTGCCATGGCGGTCTACACCAATCCGGACCACCCGTTCGTCTCGGTGGCACTGATCTCGATCGCCTTCACCATTGTCAACCTGCCCAGCGTTTCCGTATGGGCCGGATTCGGCACGGCGCTGCGCGGCTTCCTGTCGGATCCCGTGCGCCTCAAATGGTTCAACATCGCCATGGGTCTGCTGCTGGCAGCGACGCTCTGGCCGATGCTGCGCTAAGCCTGTCCACAGGCCGACGTAAGCGCATTTGCCGGCTGCACATCGATTGTGCACTGCACATTAAATCTTCGTAATGCCGGGTTTTGGCCCTTTTCCGCCAAAGGCTTGTCCTATCTATTCGGCGAAAATCGCGGCAAGGCGCCGTGAAACGAGCTAGAATGGACCACCGAGGTCGGCGTGTCCGGGTAGAGGGCTCATTGTCGATGCGCGGAAACATCGCCACTACGGTCGTTGCGCTGGCCTGTCTTGCAGGTGCCGGCCTTTATCTTTCGCCGACCGCGATGGACAAGGTTTGGCAGCTGATCTCGGGTCAGCAAGCATCGACGCCCAACACGGGCAAAACGGCCAAGGTATCGGATAATTCGAAGGGCGGCGGTGGCGGCCCGCGTTCAGCCTCGATTGTTTCGGCAATCGCGACGACCGCCGATTTTCCGATCCGCCGCTATGCCATCGGCTTCGTCTCCTCGCCGGCGGTGGTCAGCATCAACGCGCGCGTGTCCAGCCAGATCGTGTCGATCGCCGTCAAGGACGGGCAGATGGTCAAGGCCGGCGATCTTCTCTTCTCGCTCGATGACCGCGCGCTGAGGGCGCAGCTCGCCAAGGACCAGGCAACGCTCGCCAAGGACCAGGCCATGCTCGTCAGCGCCACGGCCGATCTTCAGCGCGCCAAGGACCTCGTGGCCAAGCAGGCCGGCACGCAGCAGACCTACGATCAGGCGCTGGCGGCGCAGAAGTCCGCCGCCGCAACCATAGACGCCGACAAGGCGACGATCGATTCCGACACGGTCCAGCTCGGCTATGCAACGATCACGGCGCCGATCTCCGGCAGGCTCGGCGCCGTCAATGTCGCGGTCGGCGATCTCGTCACCACCAGCAACGGCAACAGCAGCAGCTCGACCCCGCTGGTGACGATCACCCAGATGGATCCGCTGCAGGTCAACTTCAACCTGCCGGAAAGCAATCTGGCGCTGCTCCACAAGGCGCTTGCCAATCCACAGCAAGGTGCGGTGACGCTGACCAAGGACGGCGACCCGACGCCGATCGGCAAGGGAGCCCTCGACTTCGTCGATTCCAGCGTCGACACCGCTTCCGGTACCATCGCAACACGGGCAAGCATACCGAACGCCGATCTTTCGCTGTGGCCTGGCCAGTATGTGAATGTGATGCTCGAGGCCGGCACGATGCCGCAAATGACGTCGGTCCCGACGGTCGCGGTGCAGCCCAGTCAGAAGGGCCCGTTCGTCTATGTCGTCAAGCCAGACAACACCGTCGAGATGCGGCCGGTGCAGGTGGCGCTGACGGAGGGAGAGAACAGCGCCATCAGCCAGGGGCTGAAGGCTGGTGAAAAGGTCGTCGTCGAAGGCCAGACGAGGCTGAAGGACGGCGCCGCCGTCCACGAAGGCAAGGCGACGGCCGGCAACGGCGCCGATCAGGCTGCTGCCAAGGTCGCGGAAGCCGACAAGGCCGGCGAGGCGCGACCATGATCTCCGAATTCTGCATACGCAGGCCCGTCGCCACGCTTCTGATGTCGTTCGCCCTCGTGCTGGGCGGAATTTTTGCTTACAAGTTCCTGCCGGTTGCGGCGCTGCCGAGCGCCGAATTTCCGGTAGTCAACGTCTCGGCCCAGCTGCCCGGCGCTTCGCCGGAAACCATGGCGACGTCGGTGGCGACACCGCTGATCAAGCAGTTCTCCACCATCGCCGGCATCGATTCGATCTCGACCACCAACTCGCTCGGCCAGACCTCGATCGCCATCCAGTTCGTGCTCAACCGGGACATCGACGCGGCGGCCGCGGACGTGCAGGCCGCGATCGCGCGCACGCAGAGATCGCTGCCGCCGGAGATGACCTCGCCGCCGAGCTATCGAAAGGTCAATCCGGCCGACGCGCCGATCCTGCTGATGTCACTGGTCAGCGACACGGTTCCGCTGACCGACCTCGATGCATTCGCCGAGAATGTCATCTCGCCATCGCTATCGACGATCGACGGGGTGGCGCAGGTCTCGATCTTCGGCCAGCAGAAATATGCGGTGCGCATCCAGATCGATCCGACCGCGCTTGCCGCGCGCGGCATCTCGATCGATCAGCTGCAGGCAGCGATCGCTTCCGCCAACAGCAACACGCCGCTCGGCGTGCTGCAGAACAACAAGCAGCAGCTCACCATCACCGCCAACACGCAGCTCGACAACGCGGCAGGGTTCTCCAACCTCATCATCGCCACCAAGAACGGCCATCCGGTGCGGCTTGGCGAGGTGACCCGCGTCGTCGATTCGGTGCAGACCACGACGACGGCGAGCTGGTATGACGGTACACGCGCCATCATCATGGCCGTGCAGCGCCAGCCCGACGCCAACACCGTCGACGTCGTCGACAAGGTCAAGGCGATGCTGCCTTCCTTCCAGGACCAGATGCCGGGCGCCGCCAGCATCAAGCTGCTCAACGACCGTTCGACATCGATCCGCGCCGCCGTCGATGACGTGCAGTTCACGCTGCTTTTGACCATCGCCCTGGTGGTGATGGTGATCTTCGTGTTCCTGCGCCGGCTGACGGCAACCGTCATCCCGGCGGTGGCGGTGCCGATCTCGCTGATCGCCACGCTCGGCGCGATGTTCCTGTTCGGCTTCTCCATCGACAACATTTCGTTGATGGGACTGACGCTCGCGGTCGGCCTCGTTGTCGACGACGCCATCGTCATGCTCGAAAACATATTCCGGCACATGGAAGAGGATGGGCTGTCGGCCTTCGACGCCTCGCTGAAGGGCGCGCGCGAGATCGGCTTCACCATCATTTCGATCTCGATCTCGCTGGTGGCGGTGTTCATCCCCGTGCTCCTGATGGGTGGCGTCATTGGCCGCATCTTCAACGAATTCGCGGTCGTGGTAACCGTCGCCATCCTGGCATCGATGTTCGTGTCGCTGACGCTGACGCCGATGTTGTGCTCGCGGCTGCTGTCGGTGACCAAGGCAGACCGCGAGGCGCATAGGGGCGGTGAGCGGCACGACATCTTCACGCGCGGCTACAATTGGCTCCTGACTTTCTGCCTCCGGCACACGTTCCTGGTGTTCCTCGTCTTCATCGGAACGGCGGCGGCGTCGGTCTGGCTGATCCAGGCCTCGCCGAAGGGCTTCTTCCCGCAGGAGGATATCGGCCAGATTTCGGTGACGACGATCGCCCGGCAGGACATCTCCTTCGACGCCATGACCAAGCTGCAAGGTCAAGTGGCGAATGTCTTCTCCCGCTCTCCCTATGTGTCGCATGTCGCATGGTCGGTCGGCAGCGGCAACAATGCGCTGAACCAGGGACAGCTCTACGTGCAGCTGAAGGACAAGAGCCAGAGACCCAATATCGAGAAGGTGCTGTCCGACTTGCGGCGGCAGCTCGCCGGTGTGGCCGGCATCGAGTCCTACATGCAGCCGGTGCAGAACCTGAGACTTGGTTCGCGGTCTTCCGCCAGCGCCTACCAGCTGGTCGTCCAGGGTCTCGATACCAGCCAGACCGATATCTGGGCGCAGAAGCTGAATGATGCGATGGCGGCGGACCACACCATGTTCACCGACGTCACCAGCGACCTGCAGAACAATGCCCTGGAGGCGACGCTGGTGGTCGACCGTGACAAGGCCGCCCAGCTCGGCATCGACACCAACACGCTGCGCTCGGCTCTCTATGGCGGCTTCGGCACGGATCAGGTGTCGACCATCTTCGGCTCGGCCGACAGCTATGAAGTCATCACCGAGCTGGATCCGAAGATCGCGTGGTCGCCCGAGCGGATGCTGGCCATCCAGGTGCGGACGGCGAGCGGCAGCCTGGTGCCGCTCGGCGCCTTCGCCCGCGTCGATCGCACGGCAGGCGCGCTGACGGTCAACCAGCTCGGCCAGCTGCCGGCGGTGACGATCTCCTACAACCTGCCGCAGGGCGTGTCGCTCGGCGACACAGTGGCCCGCATCGACCAGCTGAAAGAGCAGATCGGCATGCCGAAGGCGATCTCGACCACCTTCGCCGGCACGGCCAAGACCTTCCAGGATTCGCTCGCCAACCAGGGACTGCTGATCGGCGGCGCGATCCTCACCATCTATATCGTGCTCGGCATGCTCTATGAGAGCTTCATCCACCCGCTCACCATCCTCACCGGTCTGCCGTCGGCGGTGTTGGGAGCGTTGGTCGCGTTGCAGCTCGCGGGGATGGATCTGTCGGTCATCGCGGTGATCGGCATCCTGATGTTGATCGGCATCGTCAAGAAGAACGGCATTATGATGGTCGATGTCGCGCTGGACCTCAGGCGTCAGGGCATGTCGGCGGTGGACTCCATCCACAGGGCCTGCCTGATGCGTTTCCGGCCGATCATGATGACGACGCTGGCGGCGCTGATGGGCACGTTCCCGATCGCGCTCGGCACCGGCGCCAGCGCCGAATTGCGCCAGCCGCTCGGCGTCGCCGTGGTCGGCGGCCTGCTCGCCTCACAGGCGCTCACCCTGTTCGTCACGCCGGTCATCTATGTCTATTTCGAGCATTTCTCCGGTTGGCTGCTCAGCTTCTCCTCGAAGAAGAGCCGGCCGGAGCTGCATGCGGTCGAGCCTATCGAACAGCCTTCGCTCTTCGACCCCGAGGAAGAAGCCGAACCGAAGAAGGTGGCTGCAGAGTAGGCTACGCTTCTGGCCCAAGGCGTTACGCTTGCGGCGGCCTGCCGGCGATCCTAGTCTGGCGCCATGTCCCATGATCACGACCACGACAACGAGCTCGATCCGTTCGCCGCGCGCGTGCGCGCGCTGGAGACGATCCTCACCGAGAAAGGCCTGATCGATCCGGCGGCCATCGACGTCATCGTCGATACCTACGAGACGAAGATCGGCCCCCGCAACGGCGCCAGGGTGGTGGCCAAGGCCTGGAATGACCCCGCCTATGCCGAATGGCTGAAGCGTGACGCGACGGCGGCGATCGCCTCGCTCGGCTATACCGGCCGCCAGGGCGAGCACATGCAGGCCGTCTTCAATACCGAGGAGACGCATAACCTCGTCGTCTGCACGCTCTGCTCCTGCTATCCTTGGTCGGTGCTGGGCTTGCCGCCGGTCTGGTACAAGGCGCCGCCCTACCGCTCACGGGCGGTGATCGATCCGCGCGGCGTGCTCGAGGAGTTCGGGCTGACGCTGCCGGCGGACAAGAAGATCCGCGTCTGGGATTCGACAGCAGAGCTTCGCTACCTGGTGGTGCCGATGCGGCCGAAGGGCACAGAAGGCTGGAGCGAGGAACAACTTGCCGGGCTGGTCAGCCGCGATGCGATGATCGGCACGGCGCTGGCGAAGGAGCCTACATGAACGGGCCGCAGGATCTCGGCGGGCAGATGGGCTTCGGCCCGGTCGCGCCCGAACAGGATGAGCCCTATTTCCACGCCGAATGGGAGAAGCGCGCGCTCGGGGTGACGCTGACCGCCGGCGCCATGGGCGCCTGGAACATCGACGAGAGCCGGCATGCGCGGGAATCGCTGCATCCGGCCGACTACTATGCCTCGAGCTATTACCAGATCTGGATCAAGGCGCTGGAGACACTTTTGAAGCGCCACGGTTTCGTCAGCGAGCGCGATCTGGCCGCCGGCAAGGCGGTCGATACGGCCGCGACGCCGAAAAGAGTGCTGAAGGCGGCGGACGTACCGACGGTGCTTGCCAAGGGCGGGCCGTGCGACCGGCCTGTCGCCGCGCCGGCGCGCTTCCGGGCAGGCGACCGCGTGCGGACGAAGAATTTCAATCCCACCGGCCATACGCGCCTGCCGCGCTATGCGCGCGGCAGGAACGGCAGGATCGAGGCCGTGCGCGACGGCTTCGTGTTCCCCGACAGCAACGCGCATGGCAAGGGCGAGAACCCGCAATGGGTCTACACGGTGGTGTTCGACGGGGCCGAAATCTGGGGCGAGGGCGCGGATCCGACGCTCAGCGTCTCGATCGATGCCTGGGAGAGCTATCTTGAGCCGGCATGAAACTGAACGGCCGGCGGTCTTCGATGATCCGGTGTTCGTCGAACCATGGCAGGCGCAGGCTTTCGCGATGACTGTCGCGCTGCACGACGAGGGCCTGTTCTCGTGGAGCGAGTGGGCAGACGCGCTGTCGGCCGAAGTGAAGAAGCCGGACGCCGCGAGCGATGGGCACGACTACTACGAGCATTGGCTGGCGGCGCTGGAAAAATTGCTGTCGCTGAAAGGCGTTGCCGGCAAGTCAGAAGTCGACGCATTCGCCGCCGCCTGGGAACGCGCCGCGCATGCGACGCCACATGGCAAGCCGATCCTGCTGGAGAACGATCCAGGGCCCGGCTAATAGGCTAAATCCATACAGACTTGTTCTCTTTACGTTCCGGTTTGCGCCTGATAGCGTGCCCGGCTGGTGGCAAGTGAGATCATCACAGGCCTCGCCTGTGATGGGACAAATCTTGTATTTCGCTCGCGAATCCGGTCTGTCGCGCTGATGGAATTCTCTCCTCAACAGGACGAGGCTTTGAAGGCGGTCGGCCGCTGGCTGAAGGCCGGGCGGCCGCAGGTCTTCCGCCTGTTCGGCTATGCCGGCACCGGCAAGACGACGCTGGCGCGCTATTTCGCCGAGCATGTCGACGGACAGGTGCAGTTCGCCGCCTTCACTGGCAAGGCCGCGCAGGTGCTGCGCTCCAAGGGCGCGATCAACGCCCGCACCATCCATTCGCTGATCTATAGACCCAGGGGCGAGGAGTCGGTCGAGGACGAAATCACCGGCAAGACTTCGATCTCGCCGACCTTCGCGCTCAACCGGCAAAGCCCGATCGCACGCGCCAAGCTGGTCGTCATCGACGAATGCTCGATGGTCGACGAGCAGCTCGGCCGCGACCTGATGAGCTTCGGCACGCCGATTCTGGTGCTTGGCGACCCGGCCCAGCTGCCGCCGATCTCGGGCGGGGGCTTCTTCACCGAACACGAGCCGGACGTGCTGCTCACCGAAATCCATCGCCAGGCGCAGGACAATCCGATCATCAGGCTGGCGCTCGATGTGCGCGAAGGCCGCGAGTTCATGCATGGCGACTACGGCACGGCGCAGGTGATCGGCAGGGAAGGGGTCACCCAGGACCTTGTGCTCAAGGCCGACCAGGTGCTGGTCGGCACCAATCGCACGCGGCGGCGCTACAACCAGCGCCTGCGCGAATTGAAGGGCTTTTCCGCCGATTTCCCGCAAGCCGGCGACAAGCTGGTCTGTCTGCGCAACGATCCCGCCAAGGGGCTGCTCAACGGCTCGCTGTGGAAGGTGATGACCTCCTCGCGCGAGACGGTGAAGCCAGGCATCAACCTTTTGGTCTCGCCGGAGGAGGACGATCCCGACCGCGGCGTCGCCAAGATCAAGCTGCTTAAGGCGGCGTTCGAGGATCCCGACGCCGAGATTCCCTGGCAGCAGAAGAAGCGCTTCGACGATTTCGACTATGGCTATGCGCTGACTGTGCACAAGGCCCAGGGCTCTCAGTGGAACGACGTGGTGCTCTTCGACGAGAGCTGGGCGTTCAAGGAGACCCGGCAGCGCTGGCTCTACACGGCAATCACCCGCGCGGCCGAGCGGCTGACGATCGTGCGCTAGAGCACTTCAGCGTTTCAGGGAAACGGCAAACCGCTCTATCTCTTTGTTCTGACACAATTCCGGACGGCAAACCGTTTCACACTTTCCTGGAATTGATCTAGAGCGGCCTGGCGCCGAGCCATTGCCAGGCTGAGGGTTCATCGTCACTGTCGAAACGCCTGAATTGGAATGGCAAGGGGCTCGGGAAGAAGTCGCGAACGAAGGATGCCCATTCAGGCTCGCCGATTGCCGCGCAACGAACGACATGCTCAAGCGCGTGGGCCGCACCCTCCCGCAACGTGTCTTCCGAGATGCTTGCCCAATCGATGCTTTCGTGATCCGTCAACCTGACCAGCACGTCGGTCCTTGGATGCAGGGCATAGGCCGCTTCCAGCAGCCCGAACAGGTTCTCCGCATCCCTCGGCGACACGTTGCCGACGACGTCGATGGCAAAAAGCGCGTCGCGGTTGGTGTCGATGCGGCGTATCGCCGGCACGGCATCGAGATGATTCACTTTGGCTCTTCCTTCGCTGGCCACCTCGCTTTAAAGCGCGTCGTGCCGAAACGGATCCGAGCGACGCGCTTTAAGTCCTTGTTTTGATGCATGTCGTTTTCTCAAAACCGCTGCACAATTTTGGGCGACATGCTTTAGTCATCTGGAACACCGGAAACCTCTATCTGTTCCCTTCAAAGGCGCTATAGATGCGCGCCAACGCCAAAATGGATGCTGGACCATGCCCGCCAAGCTTTCGGTCAACCTCAACGCCGTCGCCATGCTGCGCAACCGCCGGGACCTGCCGTGGCCGAGCGTCACCGGGCTCGGCCGCATCGCGCTGGCAGCCGGCGCGCACGGGCTGACCGTCCATCCACGTCCCGACGAGCGGCATACCAGGCACTCCGACCTGCCGGAGATCAGGGCGCTGATCGACGACGAGTTCCCGAGCGCTGAATTCAACATCGAGGGCTATCCGAACGAGGATTTCCTGGCGCTTGTCGAAAAGCATCAGCCGGAACAGGTGACGCTGGTGCCTGACGACCCGGGGCAGGCGACCTCGGACCATGGCTGGAACTTCACCGCGCAGGCGGCATTCCTGACGCCGATCGTCAAGCGGCTGAAGAAGGGCGGTTTTCGCGTGTCGTTGTTCTCCGATGCCGATCCGGCCGGGGTGAGTGCCGCGCGCGATACCGGCGCCGACCGGATCGAGCTCTACACCGGCCCGTATGGCAGTTGCCATTCCGATTCCGCCAAGGCCGCGAAGGAATTGGAAAAACTGGGAAAAACCGCCGACGCGGCTTTCGCGGCAGGGCTTCAGGTCAATGCAGGGCACGATCTGACCGTGAGCAACCTGCCGGCGCTCGCCAGGCGCATTCCGGCATTGGCCGAAGTGTCGATCGGACATGGGTTGACAGCCGATGCGCTGGAGTATGGCATGGCGGGTACGGTTGGGAGGTTCTTGAAGGCCTGCGGATGGTAGCTCCGGGAGCTGCGCGTGACAGGCATGGGAGCCATCACGTTGCGGCACTTGATATTGCATCGCAGCAAGCGTAGAGCACCGCGCGTTTATCGGAGTGTCGTTTATGGCCCTTACCAATAGTGGTAGTGAGGCAGAACCCGTCGACCAATCGAGCCATACTGAAGTCGAGCAGCACAGCACCAAGATGCTGATGCTTGGCGCGCTCGGTGTGGTCTATGGCGATATCGGGACCAGCCCGATCTACGCGTTGCGCGAGGCATTGCATGCTTCGTCCGGCGGCGATGTGGCCACCCGTGGCGACATCCTTGGCGTGCTGTCGCTGATCATCTGGTCACTCACCATCACGGTCACCATCAAATACATCATGTTCGTGCTGCGCGCCGACAACCGCGGTGAAGGCGGCGTGCTCTCGCTGATGGCCCTGGTGCGCGGCAGTTTTCCCACGCGCTCGGCTATCATCCTCGGCATCGGCATCATCGGGGCGTCGCTGTTCTTCGGCGACGCGGTGATCACGCCCGCCATCTCGGTGCTTTCGGCGGTCGAAGGTCTGGAGGTCGTGACGCCTACCTTCCAGCCTTATGTCGTGCCACTGACACTGCTCATCCTTGCCATCCTGTTTGCCGTGCAGCGGTTCGGCACGGGCGGCGTCGGTCTCGTATTCGGTCCGGTCACCGCGCTGTGGTTCCTGGCCATCGGTCTTTCCGGCCTCAATCATATTATCGACGACCCCGAGATCCTGTGGGCGATCAGCCCGCATTACATTGTCGCCTTCCTGATCAATTCACCCGACGTTTCCTTCGTGACCATCGGCGCGGTGTTCCTGGCGGTCACCGGCGCCGAGGCGCTCTATGCCGACCTTGGCCATTTCGGCCGCAAGCCGATCGTGCTGGCGTGGCTGGCGATCGTATTTCCGTGCCTGCTTTTGAATTACGCCGGGCAAGGCGCCTACGTGCTTGCCAAGGGTGGCACCGTCGGCCATCCGTTCTTCGAGATGAACGAGGGCTGGGCCCTCATCCCCATGGTGGCGCTGGCGACGGCGGCGACCGTGATTGCCAGCCAGGCGGTGATCTCCGGCGCCTATTCGCTAGCCAGGCAGGCTGTGCAACTCAATATGCTGCCGCGGCTCGAAATCCTGCACACGTCGGAGAAACAGTCCGGGCAAGTTTACATGCCGCGCGTCAACATGCTGCTGGCGCTTGTGGTGATGCTGTTGGTGGTCGGCTTCGGCGCGTCCAGCAGACTTGCCTCGGCCTACGGCATCTCGGTGACGGGCAACATGCTGGTGACGACGACGCTGCTGTTCGTCGTCATGACGCGCATCTGGAAGTGGAACATCTGGCCGGCGGTCGCGCTGACGGCAGTATTCGCGCTCATCGATATCGGCTTCTTCGCTTCCAATATCATCAAGGTGTTCGAGGGCGGCTGGTCTTCGCTGGCCGTGGCCTTCGCCATCATCCTCGGCATGTGGACCTGGGTGCGCGGCAGCCGGTATCTGTTCGACAAGACGCGCCGCAACGAGATCCCGCTCGATTTCCTGGCTGCGAACCTTCTGAAGAAGAAGCCGCAACTGGTGTCCGGAACCGCCGTGTTCCTGACCAGCGACCCGCTGAGCGCGCCGACGGCGTTGATGCACAGCCTGAAGCACTACAAGGTGCTGCATGAGCAGAACGTCATACTTTCGGTGGTGACGGCGCCGCAGCCTATCGTGCCGGACAGCGAGCGGGTGAAGATGGAGACAGTCAACGAGCTGTTCATGCGGGTGACGCTGACCTTCGGCTATATGGAGCAGCCCAACATTCCGCGCGCGCTCGCGATCTGCCGCAAGCAGGGCTGGAAGTTCGACATCATGACGACGTCCTTCTTCCTGTCGCGGCGCTCGCTGAAGGCATCGCCCAATTCCGGCATGCCGATCTGGCAGGACAGGCTGTTCATAGGTTTGGCGAAGACGGCGGCTGATGCGACAGAGTATTTCCAGATCCCCACGGGGCGTGTCGTCGAGATAGGCACGCAGGTCGCCATCTAAGGGCTGCAACGCGTAGCCGGAGGGGAGGCGGGCATGAGCGGCGAATTGGTGCTTGTGACCGGCGGCTCGGGCTTCCTCGGCGCTCACAGCATCCTCGCGCTTCTCAAGGCAGGTTACCGGGTACGCACCACCGTCCGCTCCGCCAGGCGCGAAGCCGATGTGCTGGCCATGGTGAAGGCCGGCGGCGCCGAGCCTGGCGACGCGCTTTCCTTCGCGCACGCCGACCTCACCGCCGATGTGGGCTGGCCGGAAGCGGCGGCGGGATGCCGATATATTCTTCATGTCGCTTCGCCGTTCCCGCCCGGCGTGCCCAAGCATGAGGACGAGCTGATCGTTCCTGCGCGCGAAGGCGCTCTGCGCGTGCTGCGCGCCGCGCGCGATGCCGGCGTCGAGCGGGTCGTGCTCACCTCATCCTTTGCCGCCGTCGGCTATGGCCAGACTCAGGTTGCCGCCCATCCGTTCACGGAAGAGAACTGGACCGACCTTTCGGCCAAGGTGAGCGCCTATGTGAAGTCGAAGACGCTTGCCGCCGAACGCGCCGCGTGGGATTTCGTTGCCGGTCAGGGCGGCGCATTGGAGCTGGCGGTCGTCAACCCGGTCGGGATATTCGGACCGGTTCTGGGTCCGGATCATTCGACCTCGACCGAGTTCATCAGGCGCCTGCTGGACGGCGAGTTGCCGGGTCTGCCGCGCATGATGTTCGGCGTGGTCGACGTGCGGGACGTGGCGGAGCTGCATCTGCGCGCTATGACCAATCCCGCCGCCAAGGGCGAGCGGTTCCTGGCGATCAGCGGCGATTTCATGACGGTGCTCGAGATCGCGCAAACACTGAAAGCGCGGCTGGGCAGCGCGGCGTCGCGCGTCACGACGAGAGTGCTGCCGGATTGGCTGGTGAGGTTCGTCGGACTGTTCGACAAGGAAGCCGCCCAGGTCGTGACGGAACTGGGCAAGGCCAGGAACGCAACCGGCGCCAAGGCCAAGCGCCTCCTCGGCTGGGCACCGCGGTCGCGCGAAGAGGCGCTCGTTGCGACCGGCGAAAGCCTGATCCAACTCGGGTTGCTCAAGCGCGCGCCCTGGACGGCGTCCAAGCCGCATTAGAGCAATTCAGCTTCAGATCGCTGAACTGCTCTAACTGTCTGTTTTACGCAATTCCGGACGGAAAACCGCCAAGCACTTTTCCTGGAATTGCTCTGGCATCAGCCGAGCAAGGCGGCCTTGTTCGCTTCGAGGAACTCCCTCAACGTTTGCGGCTTGCGGCCCGACAGCGTCTCGACCGTGTCGGTCGCCATCCCGATGCGGCCGGAGCGCGTGTTGACATCGAAGGAGACGATGATGCGGGCGACATCCTCCGGAATGCCCGCCGCCTTGACGCCCTCGGTCAGCGCCTCGTCCGGCACCTGGATGACTTCCAAGGGCTTGCCGGTGACTTCGGTCACCAGGGCGGCAATCTCGTTCGTCGTGTAGGCCTGCGGACCGGTCAGGGTATAGACTTGGCTTTCCTTCGAACCGGAAGCGAGACCTGCGGCAATCGCGGCGGCCATGTCGTCGCGCGCGGCATGGGCGATGCGGCCGTCACCTGACGAGGTGTACCACTTTCCGGAAGCAATGGCGTGCGGCAGCGCCAGGAACAGGTTCTCCTGATACCAGCCGTTGCGGAAGATCGTGTAAGGGATACCGCTCGCCTTGATCGCCTGCTCGGTGCCGTAGTGGTCGCCGGCGAACAGCACCGGCGAGACCGGCTCCGGATTGGGCATCGAGGTGTAGGCGAGATGCGAGACGCCGGCCGCCTTGGCCGCGGCGACCGCCGCCTGATGCTGCCGCAAGCGCCGGTCGCTCTTCAAATCGAGCTCGCCGGTCGACACGATCAGCACCCGGTCGGCGCCCTTGAATGCGTTCTCGAGCGAGGCAGGATTGTCGAAATCCGCCGCCCTGACGGTGACGCCGCGGACCGCAAGGTCGGCCAGGCTTTCGGGATTGCGCGTGGTGGCGACGATGTTCGCCGGCGCGACTTTCTGCGCGCCGAGCAGATGGTCGATCACGGCGCGGCCGAGATGGCCGGAAGCGCCGGTGACAAGGAGGGTTTCGGTCATGGGAGGTTCCTGAAAATTGCGCCGAAGGGCGGGTGCGGTTGGCAGTCTCAAAAAGAGACCAGCGCTAAAATAGGAATTGACCCCGCGCCGTAAAGAAGGCAGTTTTTCGGGAGGTAGGCACAGCCAGGGAACCAGCGATGGACGGCAAGATCGTCAATCTGAAATCGAAGATCGAGATCTACAAAGCCATGACGGACGGCGCCAATTTCGGCGATTGCCCGGTTCGCGACGTCATGCAGAGCATCAACGGCAAGTGGAGCCCTTTGCTGGTGATGGCGCTCGCGGAAAAGCCCTATCGCTTCGGCGAGCTGCGGCGGCTGGTCCCCGACATCTCGCAGCGCATGCTCACCCAGACGCTGCACGAGCTGCAGCGCGACGGCTATGTGCATCGCGAGGTGTTTCCCACCAAGCCGCCGAGCGTCGAATACAGCCTCACCGATCTCGGGCGGTCGATGTTTTCTCCTCTCCATCAGCTCGTCCAATGGGCCGAACGCAACCATGACGCCGTGCGCGATGCGCGCGCCGCGTTCGACGCTTCTTCCCGAGCCTGAGAGATCCTCCATCGGCGCGCAGGCGTCAAAGCGCCGGCTTGATTTGTCGCCACCCTTGAGGGATTGTCCGCGCGGTTCGGGCTTGGGGGCAATGGACAAGTCTCACGAGATCGCGATTGCCGGCGCCGGCCCGGCCGGACTGGCGGCGGCGCTCTATCTCAAGCGGGCGGGGCACAAGGTCACCGTCTTCGAGCGCTTCGACGAGCCGAAGCCTGTCGGCTCGGGTCTGATGCTGCAGCCGACCGGGCTGACGGTGCTCGCCGACCTCGGCCTGCTCGACGAGATTCTCTCGCTTGGAAGCCGCATCGAGCGGCTGCACGGCACCGATGCGAAAAGCGGACGGACGGTGCTCGACGTCCGCTACGACGCAAGGCGCGGCCGCCGCTTCGGCCTCGCGGTGCATCGGGCAGCGCTTTTCGGCGTGCTTTACCGCGCTGCCCGGGGTGCGGAAATTCCCGTCCAAACCAACGTCGAGATCGAGACGCTGGAGAGGGGCGAGCGTGCGAGGCCGGTCTGCGCCAATGGAAAGCGGCTTGGACCCTTCGACCTCGTCGTCGATGCCAGCGGCGCGCGCTCCAGGCTGCGGCAAGGCCTCGACGACAAGGCGGTACCGCGGCAGCTCGCCTACGGCGCCTTCTGGGCCTCGCTCGGCTGGCGGGACGGTTTTGACGAAAAGGCGCTGCTGCAGCGTTACGACAAGGCAAGCATCATGGTCGGCGTGCTGCCGATCGGGCGGCCGGAAACAAACTCCGGGACCATGGCCGCATTCTTCTGGAGCCTGAAGCCGGCCGATGCGGAGCAGGTGCGGGCCGCGGGCCTCGATGCCTGGAAGGCGCGGGTGGTCTCCGTTTGGCCCGCATGCGAGGCCTTCACCGGCCAGATCAACAGTTTCGAGCAGCTCTCGCTCGCCCGCTACGGCCATCACACGATGAGGCTGCCGGCCGGTCGACGGCTGGCGGTGATTGGCGACGCGGCGCATTCGACCAGCCCGCAGCTCGGGCAGGGCGCCAACATGGCGCTGCTGGACGCCGCGGCGCTCAGCCATGCGCTGGCGCGCACGAACAGCATCGACGAAGCGCTGGCGGCCTACGTAAGCGCACGCCGCTGGCACGTGCGCATCTTCCAGGCGTTGTCCTTGTCGCTAACGCCGTTTTATCAGTCGGACTCCGTCACGTTGCCATTCGTGCGCGACTGGGCGGTGGCGGCGTTGGCGAAGATCCCGCCGGGACCGCAATTCCTTGCCGCCATGGTCGCCGGAACGGTGGTCGACCCGTTCAGGCCGATCGGGCTTGCGGAACTGCGATGGCCTGCAGCCGGATGATCTCGGACAGATAGGACTTCTTTGCCTGGAGGAAAGCGTGCAGCCGCTGCGGATAGTCGGCACCGACCGCTCCCTTCACCGATCGCCGGTTGCTCAAAGCCTCGCGCCAGGCGTGGACGAGAGGCTTGCCGTCGAGAATGCCGAAATCACCGATCCGGTCGAAGGTGTCGAAATAGCGGAAGATCGGCCCGTAGACGGCGTCGACCAGCGAGAAGCGATCGCCGGCGAACCACGGACCGCTCTGCCTGATCGAAAGTTCAGCCTCCACACGCGCGAACATCTCCGACAGGTTTCTGCTTTCATTCAAAAACGCGTTTTCGTCGGCAGCGGAATAGAAGCGGCCGATGGCGTTGAGGATGGCCGAGCCGAACTCGATCCAGGCGCGATGCCTTGCCCGCGTGACCGGATCGGCCGGATGCAGCGGGTTGGCCTCGGTCTCCTCGAGGAATTCGAGGATGACGGCGGATTCGAAAATGATCTCTTCCCCGCCGCCATATTCGACGCGGAGCAACGGCACCTTGCCGAGCGGCGAGATGGCCTTGAACCAGTCGGGCTTATTGGCGAGGTCGACATTGACCCGCTCGAACGGCACGCCTTTCTCGGCAAGCGAGATCGCCGCGCGCTGGACATAGGGGCAGAGGTGATGGCTGACGAGGGTGAGCTTGGTTGTCATCTCACTCTCCCCAGACATAGTTCAGCGCGCCGTCCTCGACGCGGGTCGACAGGAACATCAGGCGCGAGCCTTGCGGCGCCGGGCCTTCGAGGCGCTCGCCGCTTTCCATGTCGAACTTGGCGCCGTGCCACTGACAGACGAAGGCGCCGTCCTTGCAATCCAGCGGTCCGCCGAAATGCAGGCAGGCATTGGCCGCGGCACGGATGCGCTCGCCGCTGCGCCAGACATGAACCTCGCGGCCGAAGAAAGGCACGACCATGCTGCCGGTCCGCGGGACGTCGGCCACTTTGCAGATTTCATGCTTCATAGGAGTTCTCCTTATCGATGCAATTGCATCTATATAGATGCATCTGCATCGATCGTCAAGCTTGATGCAATTGCATCTATTGGCTAGGTTCCGTCCATGACGAAGAAATCTCCTGCGCCCGAGGCCGTCAAAGCCTGGGGCCGCCTGATGCGCGTCTCGCGCCGGCTGGTGGAAAAGACAGAGGAAGCCCTGAAGGCTGGCGGCCTGCCGCCGCTCGCCTGGTACGACGTCCTGCACGAGCTCGCCGAGGCAGGCGAGGGCGGGCTGCGGCCTTTCGAGCTGGTCGGCCGCGTCCTGCTGGCGCAGTACAACGTCTCGCGGCTGCTGGCCCGGCTCGAGGCGGACGGCCTGGTGGAAAAGCTGCCTGTCTCGGACGACGGCCGCGGCCAGACCGTGCGCATCACGCCAGCAGGCAGGGAAATGCGCCGTTGCATCTGGGCGGTCTATGGCGCGTCCATTGCCAATATGATGGGTGACAAGCTTTCCGCTGCTGAGCTGGAGATGCTTGCTGGTTTGCTTGGGCGGCTGCGCGACCCGCCGACCGGCGATTGACCGCGAGGTTTCTCCGGAGCCCGCCGTCTTGAATTTTGGCAATGGCCCTTGCATCGGACACCGGAATGCGCGATAAGCCGAACCGTAACGTACGGTACGCCATGGAGGCAAACCGGGAGCGGAAAGCACGTGTTGCAAACAGGCGGTGATATCGGCAACAGCGAAGGACTGACCGAACGGCAGCAGGCCGTTCTGGACGCGGCCCTGCGCCTGCTGGTCGAGGAGGGCGATAACCTCACCATGACCGCGGTGGCGCGACGGGCAAGCTGCTCCAAGGAAACGCTCTACAAATGGTTCGGCGACCGCGACGGGCTGCTGACGGCGACGGTGCAGTGGCAGGCCTCGAAGGTGCGCGTGGCGCCGGTCGACCGCAAAGGCCTCGACCTTGCCTCGCTGAAGGCAAGCCTCGAACGCTTCGCCTCTGACTGGCTGAGGGTGATTTCCAGCGATACGTCCATTGCGCTCAATCGCGTGGCGGTCGGCCATGCCGGTTCCGGGAAGGATGACCTTGGCGCGATCGTGCTGCAGAATGGGCGTTTCGCGCTGGCCAGGCGCCTGAAGCCGGTGCTCGAGGCGGGACGCGAGGCCGGGCTGCTCGACTTCGAGGACGCCGAGACGGCGTTCCGCACCTTTTTCGGGCTGGTCGCCCGCGACGTGCAGATCCGGCTTCTGCTCGGCGACCGGCTGCAATTGACCGAGGCGACGATCGGCGGCGACGCCGCCCGCGCGACGCAGCAGTTTCTCGCTCTCCACGGGTCCGGGGAGCAAACAACCGGCCGCAAGGCCCCAGGAGCCGGATGATTTCAGGTCAAGTCGACCTGAAATCTGAATCCGGCTCCAAATCAAAGAGATAGAGCATGATGTCGTCCGAAAACGGCTTCACACTTTTCGGCATCATGCTCTGATCTTCAAAACGGGAAGGAAGACGAAATGCGTGTCTATTACGATCGTGACGCCGATCTCAATCTGATCAAGGGCAAGAAGGTCGCCATCATCGGCTATGGCAGCCAGGGCCGGGCGCATGCGCTCAACCTCAAGGATTCCGGCGTCAAGGAGATCGCCATCGGTCTCAAGGCCGGCTCGGCGACCGCCAAGAAGGTCGAGGCCGATGGGCTCAAGGTGATGAGCGTGGCGGACGCCGCCAAATGGGCCGACCTGATGATGATGGCAACGCCCGACGAATTGCAGGCCGACATCTACAAGAACGAGATCGCGCCGAACATCCGCGACGGCGCCGCGATCGCCTTCGCGCACGGCCTCAACGTGCATTTCGGCCTGATCGAGCCGAAGGCCACGGTCGATGTCGTCATGATCGCGCCGAAGGGGCCCGGCCACACGGTGCGCGGCGAATACCAGAAAGGCGGCGGCGTGCCGTGCCTTGTCGCCGTCAACCAGGATGCCTCGGGCAACGCGCTTGATCTCGCGCTCTCCTATGCCTGCGGCGTCGGCGGCGGCCGCTCGGGCATCATCGAGACCAACTTCCGCGAGGAATGCGAGACCGACCTGTTCGGCGAGCAGGTGGTGCTGTGCGGCGGTCTGGTCGAACTGATCCGCGCCGGTTTCGAGACGCTGGTGGAAGCCGGCTACGCGCCGGAGATGGCGTATTTCGAGTGCCTGCACGAGGTGAAGCTGATCGTCGACCTGATCTATGAGGGCGGCATTGCCAACATGAACTACTCGATCTCGAACACCGCCGAATGGGGCGAATATGTCTCGGGCCCGCGCATCATCACCGCCGAGACCAAGGCCGAGATGAAGCGCATCCTGAAGGACATCCAGACCGGCAAGTTCACGTCGGAGTGGATGCAGGAATATCGCGCCGGCCTGTCGCGCTTCAAGGGCATCCGCCGCATGAACGACGGCCACCAGATCGAAGAGGTCGGCGCCAAGCTGCGCGCAATGATGCCGTGGATCGCCAAGAACAAGCTGGTCGACAAGGCGAAGAACTAAGGCGATCCACGCTTCCTTGCTCTGCGCGTCCTCGGGCTCAGCCCTGCGGTCGCGCGGGTGATCGCCAAGAACAAGCTGGTCGACAAGGCAAAGAACTAAGGCGATCCACGCTTTTCTGCCTTGCGCGTCCTCGGGCTCTGCCCTACGGTCGCGCGGGTGATCGCCAAGAACACGCTGGTCGACAAGGCGAAGAACTAAGGCGATCCAGGTTCCTTTGCTTGTTTGAAATGAAGCCGGCGGAGCGATCCGCCGGCTTTTTTCGCGCCGGCTGTTTCATTCCGATACGCCTATGCTGGCACGCAATTCGCTTGGCATGGGCCAGAACAGTTGTGGGAGACTGGCGATGGAAACGATGGATAGTGGCGCTGCATTTGCCGGCGAACGCCGGATGGAGCGGCGCAGGCGTGTGCTGAGGGGCGCGACGTTGCGTTTCAACGGAGGCTTCGGCGCGGTGGAAGGATTCGTACGCGACGAGTCCGAACATGGCGCCCAACTGCGCTTCGGCGACGCGACCGGCGTTCCCACCGGTTTCGAACTGGTGGTCAATGGCTCAAAGCGTGCGGCGCTCGTGCGCTGGCGCTCGGCGAGGCTGGTCGGCGTTCAGTTTGTCGATTGAAGGGCCAGCGATCCGCGCTTCAGCCACAGGTTGCGCGATTGACACAGAGCTGTATCCGCCAGGACAGCTTACGCATAACAAAACGGGCCGCGGCGCGGCCCGCTTCATTCGTTGCCCACCGGGTCAGATATAGGGCGAAATGCACTGGCGGCGCGGGCCATAGTTAGGCTGGAACGTGTTGTCCCAGGCGCGGTATGACCGGTAGCGGTCGTAGCACCAGCGGACATGGGCCTCGGAAAGCCGCTCCGTCCGGTAGATGCGCCGCGGATGGTAGTAGCGCGGATAAGGGCCATAGTAGTAGGGATTGTAATAGTTATAAGCTAGGGCGCCTAAACCCAAGCCGAGGCCCAGCCCCAGAAGGGCATCACCGCCGTCGCCGCCACAACAGTAATGGCGATGGTGATGCCGCCAGCGCCAGCCGCCGTCCCATCCGCCGCCGTCCCAGTTGCGGGAGAAATGACGGCCCCGCCAGTCGCCGCCGCGCCGCCAGCGCCAGTCATACATCTGCGGCGAGTAGTTGTTGCCGCCAGCCCAGCTGTCGCGGACGGGAATGATATTGGGTGCCGCCGTGCTGCTGGCGGCAGAGAGGTCGGGCTGCAGGATCGGTCCGGCGATCGACGGTACCGCAAGGCCCGCCATGAGGCCGAGCGAAATCAGCCCGGAACCGAGAGAAGACAAGAGCGGTTTCATTTCACTCTCCAAGGAGTAAAGGCCCCACGCCCAGAACGCCCCGGGAAGAGGCCTATTGATGGGACTTTCCGTCTGAACGGAGGATGAACGGAAAGGTTCCGTCAACCATAGCGAGCATGCGCCTGGCCCTTGTCTTCGTCTTCGCTTGCGGGCAAAGGTCTCGGCCATGTCGCTGCGCCTCGCCACCTTCAATGTCGAGAACCTGATGAACAGGTTCGATTTCTCCGGCTATCGCAACCAGCTCAACGAGGACCGGACGCTGGCGCTGTTCGACATCCGGAACGAGGCCGAATACAGGCTGCTGGAACAGGCGCGCACCATCGCCCAGTCCGACGATACCCGCCAGCTCACAGCGCTCGCCATAGCGGCAACCCGCGCCGACATCATCTGTATGCAGGAGGTCGACAATATCGAGGCGCTGAAGGCCTTCGAATACGGCTATCTCTTCAAGATGATCGGGCAGGGCTACCGCCAGAAATACACCACCGCCGGCAACGATGCCCGCGGTATCGATGTCGCGGTGATGATGCGCAGCGAGACCGCGCAGGGCCAGCCGATCGAGTTCGTGCGCATGACCAGCCACGCCTATGTCACGTTCGAGCAGTTCGACCTGTTCACGCCGGAGCTGGCGGCGCTTGGGTTCCTGGCCAACGAGCGCATCTTCCGGCGCGACTGTCTGGAAATCGATGTCACGGTCGGCGGCGTGCCGCTGACCCTCTATCTGGTGCATTTCAAATCGATGGGCTCGCCGCGCAACGGGCTCGACGGCCGCGAGGCGACGATGCCGCTGCGCATGGCCGAGGCGCAGGCCGTGCGCCGCATCATCGAGGAGCGCTTCGGCAAGGATCATGCGGCCGACAAGCGCTGGGCGATCTGCGGCGACATGAACGATTACCGGCAGCGCGTTAAGATCGAAGGCGACAGCTTCGACGGCTACCGCTTCGAGGTGATCGACGAGGCCCTGTCCTCGATCAACGTGCTCACCGCGGGCGGCTTCTGCGAGAACGTCGTCGAGCGGCGACCGGAGATGGACCGCTGGAGCTTTTATCACACGCGCGGACCCGAGGAGCGGCATCTCTGCCAACTCGACTACATCCTGCTGTCGAAAGCGTTCGCCGCGAGGAATGCGACAGCGGTGCCGGACATCATCCGCAACGGCCAGCCCTGGCGTACCATCTTCCCGCCCGGACAGGAGGTCGAGCGTTTCCCGCGCGCCGGCTGGGACAGGCCGAAAGCCTCCGACCATTGCCCGGTGGTGATCAACTTGGACATGGCGTGAGCCCATGAGTTTCGAGCTGCCGCGCAACGTCATCCTGCCGGTCGACGCGGTCGACGTGCGGCTCGACCCGGCGCCCCACCCCTTCGAGCGCGACAACCAGGGGGCGATCGCCGAAAACTGGCGGCGCGAGATGGCGGCGAAGCCGGCGCTCTACGACGGCACGGTGGTGCTGCTTTCGGCGCTCGCCTATCGCGACAGCCGACTGATCGGCCGCTGCCATGCGGTGAAGTACTCGACCTTCATGCTGTGGCGGAAGAATCGTGAGCGGGGCGGCGCCGAACACGCCTATGCGCATGCCGTGCTGACGGCCGGAGACAATGCGCTGGTGGCGATCCGCATGGGTTCGCACACGGTCAATGCCGGCCGCGTCTATTTCGCCGCCGGCTCGTTCGAGCCGGTCGATTTCCGAGACGGCCTCGTCGATGTCGACTTCAACATGATCCGCGAGGTGGGCGAGGAGACCGGCATCGACCTGTCGGCGGCCCGGCGCGGAGAGCGCTACCACGCGCTGTCGACGTCGAACGGCACGGTGATCTTCCGCCGCTATCATGTTGCCGAGCCGGCCGAAGAGGTCGCCCGGCGGATCAGCGCCTTCGTTGCCGCCGAGACCGAACCGGAGATCGAGGGCCCGGTGATCATTCGCAATGCCGCCGATCTGCCGGACGGCCTGATGGGTCATATGAAGCCGCTCGTCGAATGGCATTTTGCCAACGAGCAGGCCTGACGTGATCGCGGTCAGGCGACGCCCAGACAGCAGCTCACTCATGCCTCAGCGCGTCGATCGGGTCGAGCCTTGCGCCACGCAGCGCCGGGAAGAAGCCGAACACCACGCCGATCATCGCCGAGAAGCCGACGGCGAGCAGGATGACAGCCGGGCTCGGCGCGAAGGGTATGGTCAGCGTCGTCGCGGCTAGGCCGGCGAGCGCCAGCCCGATCAGGATGCCGATGATGCCGCCGAGCAACGACAGCACAGTCGCCTCGACCAGGAACTGGATCAGAATGTGCTTCTCATGCGCGCCGATCGCCAGCCTGATGCCGATCTCGCGCGTGCGTTCGGTGACCGACACCAGCATGATGTTCATGATGCCGATGCCGCCGACCAGGAGGCTGACGCCGGCCACCGCGCCCAGCATGCCGGTCATGGTCGTGGTTGCGCTGGCCATGGCGTCGGCGATCTGGGTCATGTCGCGGATCGAGAAATCGGGATCGCGGTCCGGCGTGATGCGGCGCGTGTCGCGCAGGATGTCCTCGACGCGCGGCTGCAATTCGGTGGTCGGCGTGCGGTCATCGGCGGCGATGTAGATCGAATCGATGTCGCGGTTGCCGGCAATGCGCCGCTGGTAGGCGGCTAAAGGCATCAGCACGACATTGTCCTGGTCCTGGCCGAAGCCGGTGTAGCCCTTCGGCTCCAGGAGGCCGATGATCCGGCAGGAGGTGCGGTTGACGCGGATGATCTCGCCCTCGGGATCGCCAGCGCCGAAGAACTGCTGGCGCACCGTCTCGCCGATCAGGCACACGCCGGCGCCGGCGCGGGTCTCTGAATCGCTGAACGGGCGGCCGGAGACCAGCTTCCAGTCGCGCGCGTCGAGGTAGGCGCTGTCAGTGCCGGTCACGCCCGACGTCAGGCTCTCCGTGCCGAAGATGACGCGCACCTGCTTCTGCGAGGCCGGCGCGATGGCGCGGGCGCCGGTGAGATGGGCGACCAGCGCCGCGAGATTCTTGGCGGCGAGGGGACGGGTGGCCTGCTCGAGCCCGCCCGGTCCGCCTGGCCCGGCGGGACGGCCCGAGCGCACGACCAGCAGATTGCTGCCGAGCTTGGAGATATCGGCCTTGACCTTCTCGGTGGTGCCCGAGCCGATGGTGAGCATGGCAATGACGGCGGCAACGCCGATGACGATGCCGAGCAGCGTCAGGAACGAGCGCAGCACATTCCTGCGGATGGAGATCAGCGAAAGGCGGACGGTCTCCCAGATCATGCCGCCTCCGCATTCACGGTGTCGGAGGCGACATGGCCATCGACGAAGCGCACGGTGCGCCCGGCATAGTTTGCTACATCGGCCTCATGCGTGACCATGACGATGGTGAGGCCTAGCTCGGCGTTGAGCCTGGTCAGCAGCTCCATGATCTCGTGCGTGCGCGCGGTATCGAGATTGCCGGTCGGTTCGTCGGCGACGAGCAGCGTCGGCTTGGTGACGATGGCGCGCGCGATCGCAACGCGCTGCTGCTGGCCGCCCGAGAGCTCGGCCGGCGTGTGATGCTCGCGCCCGACAAGGCCAACCTGGGCGAGTGCCTGCATGGCGAGATCGCGGCGCTCGCGGGCGGAAACGCCGCGATAGATCAGCGGCAGCTCGACATTTTCCGCCGCCGTGGTGCGCGGTAGGAGATTGTATCCCTGGAAGACGAAGCCGACATAGAGATTACGCAGCAGGGCGCGGCGGTTGCGGTCGAGCCGGCCGGCATCGACGCCCATGAAGCGGTAGGTTCCGGCCGTCGGCGTGTCGAGGCAGCCGATGATGTTCATCGCCGTCGATTTGCCCGAGCCGGACGGGCCCATAATGGCGACGAACTCGCTTCTGCGGATCGCGAGATCGACGCCGGCAAGCGCGTGCACGCGCGCCTCGCCCTCGCCATAGCTCTTCCAGACCTTGTCGAAGGTGATGAGCAGGGGAGCCGACATCATAGTCAACTCCGCTGCTGCGAGCCGGTGACGACTTCAGCGCCTTCCTTGAGGCCGGATGTGATCTCGGTCAGTTCGCCGTCGGTCGAGCCGATCCTGACATTGACGGGGCGCGGCCGGCCATTTTCCAGCACATAGAGCGTGCGCGAGCCGTCGGTCGGCGCTTTGGTAGCCTCGCGCTGCCGGTTGGGACGGCCCATGCGGCCGGTGAACAGGTCGCTCAGGCTCCAGCCGCGGGCCGCCTGCTCAGCCGGGCGGTAACGGAAGGCGGTGGCAGGCACCGTGAGCACGCTCTTGGCCTGCTTGGTGACGACCGAGACCGTGGCGGTCATGCCCGGCCTCAAAAGCAGCTCGCTGTTGTCCACTCCGAGCCGGGCATTATAGGTGACGACGCCGTCTGTGGTGACGGAGGCATAAGCGATGTCGCGGATCTCGGCGTCGAAGGGGCGGTCCGGGAAAGCATCGACGGTGAAGCGCGCATGCTGGCCGGGCTTCACCTGGCCGATATCGGCCTCGTCGACCGCCGCCCGCAATTCCATGTTGCGCAAGTCGGCGGCAATGACGAAGAGCACCGGCGCCTGCAGCGAAGAGGCGACCGTCTGGCCGGGATCGACCGAGCGCGTCAGCACGATGCCGTCGATCGGCGCGTAGATCGTGCTCTTGGCAAGGTCGGTCTGCTGCGCCTTGAGGTCGGCCTGAGCGATGGCAAGATTGGCTTCGGCGCTGTCGAGCGCCGCCTTGGAGCGGTCGCGCGTCGCGGTCGCAGCCTCCAGCGACTGGTCCGTCGCCATGCCGCGCTTGGTGAGCGCGCTCGCGCGGACCACCGCGTTCTCGTTTTCCTGCAACGTGACCCTGGCGTTCTCGACGGCTGCGGCTGCCGCCTTGGCCGAGGCGGTGGCGCGCTCGATCTGGACTTCGAGCTTGGCGGTGTCGAGCCTCGCCAGCACGTCGCCCTTCTTCACCTGCTGGTTCTCGCTGACCGCGACGGAGCGGACGATGCCGGAAAGCTCGCTGGAGATGTCGACCTGGGTGAGCGGCTGCAGCGTGCCGGTCGCCGACACCTGGACGGTCAGGTCGGCGACAGTCGCCGGCGCGGTCGTGTATTCGATCTTGGCCGGCGCGGCGGCGTTCCACCGGTAGGCGCCAATGGCGACCGACATGATCGCCAGCGCCAGCAGCGCGTAGAGCCAGCCGCGACGGCGCTTCCTCACCACACCTTTGCGGTCGAGCCCGAGAGCGGCCTCGATGGAAGTGTCGGATTCTGCCTTTGGCGGATTGACAACCTGGTCCACCCCGGACCCCTATAGCGAAGAATTGATGTCCCTATTTGTGCACAAATCATGCCTTAAGGTTCGAATTTCAAATTAAATTTCCCTCATGTTGGGATTGAGGCGGAAGATTCGGAGCGAGGCGGAAGGCTTTCTCGATGGCACGCAGCTACTTGCTTTACGATGTGTTCACGACCGAGCGGCTGGCCGGGAATCCGCTTGCCGTGGTGCTCGACAGCCAGGGGCTCGACAGCGCCGCCATGCAGGCGATCGCGCGCGAGTTCAACCTGTCGGAGACGGTATTCGTGCTGCCGCCCGACAATCCCAAGCACCGCAACCGTATCCGCATCTTCACACCCGACTATGAGATGCCGTTCGCCGGCCATCCGACGGTCGGCTCGGCGATCGCGCTGGCGGAACTGGCAGGCGAAGCGGCGGGCGTCTTCGTGCTGGAGGAGAATATCGGCCCGGTGCGCTGCGCGGTGAGCAAGCACGACGGCGCCATCTTCGCCGAATTCGACCTGGCGAAACTGCCGGAGCGTCTGGAACTCGCCGCCGACCCGGAAATGATCGGCGCAGCGCTCGGCCTCGGCCCGCACGAGATCGGCTTCGAGAATCACCGCGTCTCCTTCTGGTCGGCCGGCGTGCCCTATGTCGCCATTCCGGTCTCGGGTCTCGATGCGGCGGCAAAGGTCAGGCTGGACAACCAGGCCTGGTCGGAGCTCGCGCCGCGCAAGAGCGAATGGGCCTTCGCCAGCCCGTACGTCTATTGCCGCGAGACGGTGCACCACGACAGCGCCTTCCATGTCCGCATGATCGTGCCCGGCAATCCTTCCTACGAGGACCCGGCGACCGGTTCGGCAGCAGCGGCCTTTGCCGGCGCCATCATGCATTTCGACGCCCCGACCGACGGAATCACGCAGCTTTGGATCGAACAGGGGCTGGAGATGGGCAGGCCCTCGCGCATCCGGCTCGAGCTCAATGTCGACGGCGCAAATCTGGCCTCCGCGCGCATCGGCGGCCATGCGATCAGGGTCGCGGAAGGCCGCCTTCTCGTATGATACCGGCGGCAATTCGGCGATTTGTCGGGAAATGATCCAGCAGGGCTGGACATCGCTGAAACCGGCGGCTATATGCGCCGCCGACGCTGGGTTTCCGGCGGTGTGGGTGTGTAGCTCAGTTGGTAGAGCAGCTGACTCTTAATCAGCGGGTCCACAGTTCGATCCTGTGCACACCCACCAAAATTTTCCCATAAAAACAGCGAGATCGGCCGTAGCCCGAGACGGGTGTCGGCCTACTGGGCCGTCTTGCTCAAGTTGGCCTTGAACTTAACCCTCATCGTGATCTGGCCGGTCACCGTGACCTGTGACCCGCCATAGCCATCGATATTGCGGTTGCGACCATTGACGTTGGTGGTGATGCCGGCGATCTCGCAGGTATCGGCGACGGTCTCGACCACCATGGCGCAGCTCCCAGCCGCGACCTTGTAGAAGGAGCGAAGCGCAACTTCCTGCTGTACGGCGGTGTCTTCGTCGTCTTTCACCGGAAGGGTCATCGAGAACGAAGACTGGATCCTGGCTGGCCCGTCATCACCGCGCAGCGGACGAATATATTGGTCCTGAGACAAGGCCGGTGAAGCCACTGCAACAAGAGTTGCAATAGATATTAGAATCTTCAAATACATCGTTCGATCTCCCGTGAGACATCTCTGTCCCACGGAATAATCGAGATGATGTTATTTTGTTATTTCAACAGCGTTAAAATTTTGAAGGAATCTATTTTTCCGACACACCGGCTTCGGCAAAGCTCGCCATTTTCGCATGGCACTCCAGCGCCGAGCGGACGATGTTGACGGCAAGGCAGGCGCCGGAGCCTTCGCCGAGCCGCATGCCAAGATCGAGGAGCGGCGGCAGGCCGAGCGCTTCGAGCAGGCGGCGGTGACCCGATTCGGCCGAGACATGGGCGGCGATGGTGTGGGCAAGGCCATTGGGGTGCAGCCTGGCCAGCGGCGCAACGGCAGCGGTGCAGACGAAGCCGTCGATCAGCACCGGGACGTTGTTGCGGCGCGCGGCGAGCGTGGCGCCGAAAATCGCTGCAAGCTCGCGCCCGCCGAGCGCGGCGGCGATTTTCAGCGGATCGGAAAGCGAATCGGCGTGGCGCTTGAGGCCGGCCTCGATCGCCGTGATCTTGCGGATCAGGCCCGCGTCGTCGACGCCGGTGCCGCGGCCGGTCCATTTTTCCGCGCCGCCGCCGAAGAGGGCGGCCGAGATCGCGGCGGCGGGCGTGGTGTTGCCGATACCCATCTCGCCGAAGCAGACGAGGTCGAGGTCCTTGGTCACCGCGTCATAGCCGGCCGAGACCGCGGCGAGGAAGGCCTGTTCGTCCATGGCAGGCACCTGCGTGAAATCGCCGGTCGGATGGTCGAGATCGAGCGGGATGACGTCGAGCTTGGCGCCGGCGACGCGGGCAAGCTGGTTGATGGCCGCGCCGCCGCCGGCGAAGTTCGCCACCATCTGTACCGTGACTTCCGACGGGTAGGCCGACACGCCCTGCGCGGTAACGCCGTGGTTGCCGGCAAAGACGAAGACCTTCACCGTATCGAGCCTGGGCATCTCGCGGGCCTGCCAGCGCCCGAGCCAGGCGGCGATGGTTTCCAGGCGGCCGAGGCTGCCCCGCGGCTTGGTCAGAGTGTCCTGCCGGCGAGCAACGGCACCGGCGGCGGCGTCGCTGCCGGCTGGCAGATCAAGGCAGGCGGCACGAAGGTCTTCGAGCGATTTGAACGACATGGGGGCAATGTCTCCAGTTGTGAGTCAGGGGGATAGGGAAACTGAGGCAGCGAGCAGGACGGCGATCTCGCCGAGCTGCTGCAGCGCGCCGATCGTGTCGCCGGTCTGGCCGCCGATCTGGTTGAGGCAAAGCGTGCGGAAGGCGGTAAACGAGAGGCCGAGCAGGATGAGCGCCGTGATCGCGCCGCCGAGGCCGAGCGCCAATAGCGACACGGCACCGAGGGCTGCGCCGATTGCGGCGGTCTCGGCGCTGACAGTGCCGGCAGTGGCGGAGAGGCCGTCGGCGCGGGCGGGCGGCAGAAAACGCATGAAGGCACCGAACAAGCCGCGCGAGGCGGCGTGTGCCGCAAGCAGCGCCAGGAACACATGGCTGGGGCCTGCCAGTGCGGACAGCGCGCTCCAGCGGATGAGCAGCGAGATGACGAGCACGGCGGCGCCATAGGCGCCGATGCGGCTGTCGCGCATGATCTCCAGCTTCTTCTCGCGCGTCCGGCCGCCGCCGAACCCGTCCGCGATGTCGGAAAGCCCGTCCTCATGCAGGCAGCCGGTGGCGAGCATCGTCGCCGCCAGAGCGAGCGCCGCAGCCGGACCGGTGGCTACGCCCAGCCCGGAAGCGATAGCGTAGGCGAGCGCACCGATGATGGCGACGGCGAGACCGGCAAAGGGTGCCGCCCAGATCGCGTCCGCAAGGCTGCGATCGCCGAAATCGCTCGACGGAAGCCTCAACCTGGTGAAGAAGACGAGGCTGAGGCCGATATCGTCCAGCAATTGCCGAGGTGCGGAAGGGCCGCTCATGCAACCCTCGCAATGGCATGGAAGAAGGTGCCGCTGACATGGCCGCGCCGATAGCCGGAAGCGCCAAGCGGATTGCCCTGGCCGTCGGCAAGGTCGGCCAGCGGTTCATCGTTGCCCGTGGCCGTCATCTGCGCATAGTGGAACTCGTGGCCGCGGATCAGCGTGCCCTCGGTTCCCAACGCGCAGGCGGTGCGCAGCCGTGCCTCGCGGTAGCCGAGATTCATCTTGCGCCTGGCGAAGCTGGTCGAATGGCCGAGCAGGCCGAGCATGTTGTGGCATTGGCCGTCCGCGTCCTCCAGCGTCTCGCCCAGCACCATGAAGCCGCCGCACTCGCCGTGCACGGGCTTCGTCGTGGCAAAGCGAGCCATTCCCGCCCGGAAGTTCTTCGCTGCCGCGAGTTTGCCGGCATGCAGCTCGGGATAGCCGCCTGGCAGCCAGCAGACGTCGCAGTCTTCGGCGGGCGCCTCGTCGGCGAGCGGGGAGAAGGTGACGATCTCGGCGCCCACCTTGCGCCAGTGCGCGGCGACATGCGGATAGAGGAAGGTGAAGGCGGCATCCTCAGCCAGCGCGATACGCTGTCCAGGCGGCGGCAAGGCATCGCCGAAGTTGCCGGTTGCCGGTTCCAGCGGCGTCGCCAGCGCCAGGATGGCGTCGATGTCGAGCGATTTCTCGACCATGTCGGCCAGCCGGTCGAGATGCGCCATCAGGTTTTCGTATTCGCCGGCCTGGACAAGGCCGAGATGCCGTTCCGGCAGGTTGAGCGTGGGGTCGCGCATGATGGCGCCGACCACCGGCAGGCCGATCGCCTCGATGGCGTTGCCGGAGAGCCGCCGGTGCCGTTCGCTGCCGAGCCGGTTGAGCACGACGCCGGCCATGCGCACATCCGGATCGTAAGTGGCGAAACCCTTGGCGACGGCGGCGGCGGTGGTCGACTGTCCCGAAACGTCGAGCACCAGAAGCACCGGCAAGCCGTAGAGCCTGGCGAGATCGGCAGCCGAGCCCGAGCGGCCTTCCGGAGCGGGGATACCGTCGAACAGACCCATCGCGCTTTCGAGTATGACGTATTCGGCGTCATCCGCTGCCTGCGCGGCCAAGGCGTTGAGCAGGGAGGGGGACATCGCCCAGCTGTCGAGATTGACGCCGGAGAGGCCAGTAGCGGCGGCATGGAAGCCGGGATCGATATAGTCCGGTCCCGATTTCGCCCCGCGCACCTTCAGGCCGCGCCGGGCGAGCGCGCGCAGCAGGCCGATGGTGACGCTGGTCTTGCCCGAGCCGGAGCGCGGCGCGCCGATGATGATCGCGCGCGCGGTCACAATCCCCCCGCCAGTGCCGCGCGCATGGCGACGATCTCGCCGACGACGATCAGCGCCGGCGAGGCGAGCCCGGCGGTCGCAGCCTCTTCGGCGATTGTCGCGAGCGTGGCGACGACGATGCGCTCGTGCGGCGTGGTCGCCGCGACGATCACGGCCGCAGGGGTCGAGGGCGCAAGGCCGCCGCCGAGCAGCTTCGCCGCTATCACCGGCAGGTTGGCCATGCCCATATAGACGACGACCGGCTGGCCCGTGCGCGCGATCGCGGCCCAGTCGATGTCGTCATCAGTGCCCGCGGCATGGCCGGTGGCGAGGATGACGGCCTTGTTGATGCCGCGCATGGTTGCGGGGATGCCGCTGGCGGCAAGCGCGCTGAGGCCGGAGGTCAGGCCGGACAGCACCCGGAACGGAATGTTTTCGCGCGCGAGTGCCAAAGCTTCTTCGCCGCCGCGGCCGAAAATATAGGGATCGCCGCCCTTCAGGCGCACGACACGGCGCCCCTCACGCGCCAGGCGTACGAGCAGGGCGTTGATGTCGTCCTGCTTCATCGAGGGCTGGCCACCGCGTTTGCCGGCGTAGAAAAGCTCGGCGCCTTCGGCAACCGCCACGACATCGGGCGAGACCAGCGCGTCATAGACCAGCGCATCGCATTGCCCGAGCGCCGCCAGCACCTCCAGCGTCAGGCAGCCGGGATCGCCGGGGCCGGCGCCGGCCAGCCAGACATGGCCGGACTCCAGCGCGCGCGACCTGAAGTTCAGCCGCGCCAGCGCCTGCTCCACCGTTGCCCGTCCGTTTCTGCTGGTGCTGGCGTTCACAATCCGTCCCGTCCGCGAAAACGCCGCTGGTAATGGGCGTCGTAAAGTGAGCTCTCGCCGAAATCCTGCGCGGCCAAGGCGCTGCCGACGAAGATGATCGCCGTGCGCTCCATCGGATCTTCCGCAAGCTGCGCTTCGATGGTGCCCAGCGTGCCGGTCAGGATGCGCTCGTCCGGCCATGAGGCGCGGAAGACGATCGCGACTGGGCATTCCGCGCCATAGAGCGGCGTCAAATCGGCGACGATGCGGTCGATGGCGTGGATGGCGAGATGGATGGCAAGCGTGGCGCCGGTGCGGCCGAAACCGGCGAGTGTTTCGCCGGGCGGCATTTTCGAGGCGCGGCCGGAGACGCGGGTCAGCACCAGGCTTTGCGCAAGCTCGGGAATGGTGAGCTCGCGGCGCAGCGCGGCCGCTGCCGCGGCGAAGGAGGGGACGCCGGGCGTCAGCGTGTAGGGGATATTGTGCCTTTCCAGCCGCCTGATCTGCTCGGCCACCGCGCTCCACACCGAAAGATCGCCGGAGTGGAGGCGCGCGACGTCCTGGCCGGCCTTGTGGGCAGCGACATATTCGACCTCGATCTCGTCGAGCGACATCGGCGCGGTGTCGATCAGTTTCGCGCCCGGCGCGCAGTGCTCGAGCAGTTCCGGCGCGACGATCGAGCCGGCATAGAGGCAGACCGGGCAGGACGCCAGCAGCCGGCTGCCGCGCAAGGTGATGAGGTCGGCCGCACCGGGGCCGGCGCCGATGAAATGGACGGTCATGGCGCATCTCCGCTGATGGCGATGGCGCAGGTCACCGGGCCGAGCACCGTGCAGGCCCCAAGCAGTCTTGCGCCTTTTCCGGCCGCGGCCAGAGCCGAGGCTTCCGAAACCGACGGGGTGCCGGCGTGTGCCTGCGAGAGATCGGAGTGGCTGATTGTACTGGAGGAGGCAGTCTGCAACGCGTCATCGGTGACGACGATGACCGGTAGGTCGAGGTCGCGCCCGGCGAGGAAGATCGCTTCCTCGTTGCGCTTGATTTCCCCGGTCGCCAGCGCCGAAAGCGCGGTCATCGCCAGCCCATGCGCTTCGAGCGCGGTCTCGATCGCGGCGCGCACGTCGCGCGCCGTCACGCCTTTCCGGCTGCCGATGCCTGCGACCATCATGGCTTCACCCAACTCCATTGCATGACCGGCATGGCCGGACGCCAGGCCTGCATGGAACCCACTGGCGCCGCGCGCGAGAGCGCGATGCGGGTGAGATCGCCGCCGCGCCTGGTGTGCTGGTCGAGAAGCAGCGCCTCCATCTCCAGCGTCACTGCGTTGGCGACGAGCCGGCCGCCGGAGCGCAGCGCCTTGATCGCCTTGTCCAGCACGCCGGCATCGCTGCCGCCGCCGCCGATAAAGATCGCGTCCGGCGTCTCCAATTTGGCGAGCGCCTTTGGCGCCGATCCTTCGACCACCACCAGACCAGGCACGCCGCAATGCATTGCGTTGCGGTGGATTCGGGCAGCGCGCTCTTTGTCGGCCTCGATGGCAACAGCGCGCATTGAAGGATGTGCCAGCATCCATTCGATGCCGATCGAGCCCGAGCCGGCGCCGATGTCCCACAAGAGCTCGCCGCGCCGCGGCGCCAGCGACGACAGCGTGATGGCGCGGATCTCGCGCTTGGTGATCTGGCCGTCATGCTCGAACAGATGGTCGGCAAGGCCGGTGGTCAAGGGCAAGACGCGCGCATCCGGCGTCTGCTCAATTTCGAGCGCCAGCACATTGAGCGGATTGATGTTTTTGAGGTCGAAGGCGTCAGCGCGGACAGCGTGGCGCGTTTCGTCGGGACCGCCGAGCGCTTCGAGGACCGTCAATCGCGAAGGACCGAAGCCGAGTTCGTCGAGCAGCGCGGCGATGGCCGCCGGCGCATCGCCGTCGGAGGTCAGCGCCAGGATGCGCGCGCCGGGATGGAGCAGAGGCCGGATCAGGTCGATGGAATGGCCGTGCAGTGAGATGGTCTCGACCTCCTGCAGCGCCCAGCCCAGGCGGGATGCCGCCAGCGACAGCGACGACGGCGCCGGCAGGACGAGCATATCACCCGGCTTCACCTTGCGCGCCAGCGTGACGCCGACGCCATGGAAGAACGGGTCGCCGGAAGCAAGCACGCAGACGGTCCGGCCTTTCAGTGCCAGAACGTCGCACATTTCGGCGTCGAAGGGCGTCGGCCACGGGCGGGCTTCGCCATTGGCCAGAGATGCGACGAGCGCGAGGTGCCGCTTGCCGCCGAAGATGACTTCGGCCTGGGCGATCCTGCGCTTGGCCTCGTCGCCGAGACCCGCTACACCGTCCTCGCCGATGCCGACGATTGTCAGCCATTTCCGCGTTGACTGCTTGTTTTTTGACATGCCGCGCCGCCCCTCATCCGCCTGCCGGCACCTTCTCCCCGTATAGTGACGGGGAGAAGGGGGCTGGCCGCAACGCTGGCGACCCCCTCTCCCCGTCCTGACGGGGAGAGGGTAAGGGTGAGGGGCAGCGCAGGCGCTGCGCATCATGGTGCCCATGAAGAACATTCTGATCCTCGGCGGAACCACAGAAGCCCGGCAACTCGCGGGCAAGCTTTCCCATCGCGCGGATTTCTCGGTCACGCTGTCGCTGGCCGGCCGCACCGAAAGCCCTGTTGCGCAAGGCGTGCCGGTGCGCGTCGGCGGCTTCGGCGGTGCTGCGGGGCTGGCCGCCTATCTTCGCGAGGAACACGTCCACCTGCTGATCGACGCCACGCATCCCTATGCGGCGCGCATTTCGGCCAACGCCGCCGAGGCGGCCAGCCAAACCGGCGTGCCGATCTTTGCTTTGCGGCGACCCGTCTGGGAGCCTGTCGCGGGTGAGCACTGGACGCTGGTAGACAGCGTTGCGGAAGCGGCACAAGCACTTGGTGCGGCTCCGCGTCGCGTCTTCCTCGCGATCGGCCGGCAGGAGGCCGGCGCCTTCGAGGCTGCTCCGCAGCACCGCTATCTGATCCGCAGCGTCGACCCGGTCGAACCGAAATTGGCGGTGCCCGAGGCGGTCTATCTGCTGGCGCGCGGGCCGTTTCCGGAAGCGGACGAACGGGCGCTGCTCGAACAACACGGCATCGACGCCGTCGTTTCGAAGAACAGCGGCGGCGAGGCGACCTACGGCAAGATCGCCGCGGCGCGGACGCTCGGCATCGAGGTGATCATGGTGCGCCGGCCGCCCCTGCCGGACGTTCCCTCGGCCGAGACCATCGATCAGCTGGCCGCCAAGATCGATCATTTGCTCGATCCCGAAGCCGAGCGCGGCGTGTAGACCAGCGCGGGCCGGTCGCCTCGCCTGATGATGCGGGTCTCGGGCGATCCGATGATGATGCAGGTGGCCATATCCGCCTTCGCCGCGTCGGCATCGGCCAGCAGGTACACCTCGATGCGCTCGTCCGGCCGGCCGGCGGCGCGGCCGAAGATCACCGGCGTGGTGCCGGGCAGGATCGCTTTCAGGCATTCGAAGGCGCGGCCGAGCTGCCAGGGCCGGGCCTTGCTGATCGGATTGTAGAGCGCGATGACGAAACCGGCGCCGGCCGCCGCCAGCAGGCGCAGCTCGATCAGGTCCCAAGGCTTCAGATTGTCGGAAAGCGAGATGGCGCAGAAATCGTGGCCGAGCGGCGCGCCGATGCGGGCGGCGACCGCAAGCATGGCGGTGACGCCGGGAACGACGGCGAGATCGATCGACCGCCATTCCTGCGGGCCTGCCTCGATCGCCTCGCAGACGGCTGCCGCCATGGCGAAAACGCCGGGATCGCCGCCGGAAACGACGGCGACGTTGTGACCTTCGGCGGCTTTGGCAAGTGCCTCATTGGATCGGGCGAGCTCTTCGCGGTTGTCGGAGGCGACGCGGGTCTGGTCCTCGCGCAGATCGAGCCGGTCGAGATAGGGCTTGTAGCCATAGAAGAAGGAGGCGTCGGCCACGGCGCGGCTTGCCTCAGGCGTGACCTGGTCGGCATTGCCGGGACCGAGGCCGATGACGGTGAGACGGCCGCTCATGCTTTGGCTCCGGGACGGGCGGACCAGCCGGCGACCAGCACGATGGCGAAATAGGGCGCCTTGTCGTCCGGTTTCTCGGCAAGCCGCATCGAGACGCTGCCAGGCATGGTGCCGCGTTCGACATAGACGGCCTTCGCCAGCTTGCCGGTCGCTTCCAGCGCGCGCCTTATCTTTGGCAGGTTGCGGCCGACTTTCATGATCACGGCGGCATCGGTGTCGGCCAGCCGCCGCGTCAGCTCGAACTCGCTCATCGTGCCCGGAAGCACGGTCAGCACGTCATCGCCCTGCACGATCGGCAGGCCGGTCGCCGACCAGCAGCCGGACATGGCGGTGATGCCAGGAATGACTTCGGTCGGGAAGCGGTGCGCCAGGCGGACATGCAGGTGCATGTAGGAGCCGAAGAAGAGCGGATCGCCCTCCGACAGCACCGCAACCATCCTGCCGGCACCAAGATGCTCGGCGACCTGCTCGGCCGACTGCTCGTAGAAATCGGTGATCTGCGAACGGTAATCGTCGTGATCCTTGTCGATCTCCGTCGTCACCGGATAGAGCAGCGGCAACTCGATCATGTCCGGCCGGAAACGCGCCTCGACGATGGTGCGCGCATTGCTGTTGTTGCCGCGCTTGGCGAAATAGGCGACGACGTCGGCCTCGGCTAGCGCTCTTGCTGCCTTCAGCGTCAAAAGCTCCGGATCGCCGGGACCGGTGCCGACGCCGATAAGGCGGCCTTTCACAATCGCGTTCACAGTCCGGGCCTCGCCAATGCGTTGAGCGCGGCGGCGGTCATGGCGCTGCCGCCCAGCCTGCCGCGCACGATGGCGTAGGGCACGCCATAGGAGTCTTCCGCCAGCGCATCCTTGGATTCGGCGGCACCCACGAAACCGACAGGCATGCCGATGATTGCGGCCGGCTTCGGCGCGCCGTCGCGCAGCTTTTCCAGCAAATAGAAAAGCGCGGTCGGCGCGTTGCCGACGGCGACGACCGATCCGGCCATGCGCTCGCCCCAGAGGTCGATCGCCGCGGCCGAGCGGGTATTGCCGATGGCCTTGGCGATTTCGGCGGTGCGCGGGTCGCGCAGCGTGCAGATCACCTCGTTGCCGGCCGGCAGCCGGGCACGCGTGACGCCATGGGCCACCATTTCGGCATCACAGAAGATCGGCGCGCCGGCGGCAAGCGCCGCGCGGGCTGCATCAACGAAACCCGTCGAGAAAACGAAATGGCCGGCGGCTTCGACCTGGCCGCAGGCATGGATCATGCGGATCGCGACATCGGCCTCCGCCTCAGAGAAGCGCGAGAGATCGGTCTCGGCGCGGATGATGGCGAAAGAGCGCTCGTAGATCGCCATGCCGTCATGGATATAGTCGTAGGCGGCCATTTTCAGTTCCGTCGATAGAGTTCGGCGACACCGGTCGCGCCAAGCCTTGCCAGGCAGATGGCGGCGGTCTCGCCGGCATGTCGTTCGCTGCGGACCGCCGCCGCAATGCCGGCGACCCCGCGCGCGGCGTCATAGCCCGGCCTGTATCCGGCAGGAAGGGCCTTTGCCGTCCCGTCCACGACAAGTCCGGCTCCGATTTCGTCGCCGACCAGGGTAAGCGCCGCCGGTCCGGGATGCGCGCAGGCCTTGGCGCAGCCGGAGATGTGCAGAGTTAGCGAAGCGTCGAGGAGGTCGGCGCTTTCCTTCGCGATTGTCTCAGCGATGGCGCGGGTGGCGATGTGGCCGGAAGCGCAGGCCGGCATGCCAGGGCAGGCGGCGATCCGGGTGCGGGGGTCGAAGGGGGAGGTGACGAAGCCGAGGGTGGCGGCGAAGGCTTGCAGCGTGGAGGAGGCGGATGCCGACAGGCCGAGGAAGAGCAGGGCGCGGCCGGGGGCGAGGCGGATTTCGGTGGTGCCGAGACCGGAAGCTTGTGTGGCGAGTTCAATGAGGGATTGCGCCTGCATGCTGCCGAAGGGCAGGCCGATGCCGAGGGCATGGCCGTTGGCTAGATCGAAGAGGCCGATGGGCGAGCGATGGCGCTCTACGGCGCCCCCCTCTGTCCTGCCGGACATCTCCCCCGCAAGGGGGGAGATTGCGCTGGCGCCGTTGGTTTCGCCAATCTCCAACGCCGAAAGTGACGAGCCGGCGCCGAAGCTGCCAATCTCCCCCCTAGAGGGGGAGATGTCCCGCAGGACAGAGGGGGGCGCGAAGGAATGCCAGCCTGCGAGCGAGGCCAACTGCCGCTCCGTCAAATCCCGCGTGTGCGCCTCGCGGCCTTTTTCGGCAATCATCCTAAGCGCTGCCACAGTGATGTCGCGCGCGGCATCAGCGTCGACCGTCGCGAGCGGCGTTGCACTGCGCGCGTCGCCAGCGACCGACACGCTCCACTGGATGCCCGCTGTAACCCGCACCGCCCTCAATCTCACGTCGGCCGTCAGCGCATCCATGGCCAACTGCCCGCCGCCGTCGACGACCACCGACACTTTCGGCCCCAGCCGCGGCGTCAGCCCGGCTTCTTCAATCGCCGCCCTGATCCGTTCGGTCAGCGGGCGCGGATCGGCAATCTCCTGCGGGTCGATGCCCGCGAGCGGCCCAATTTCGACCGGAACGCCGGTCCGGACCGCAATACCAAGCGCGTCCACCTCCGCCGCCAGCAGCCGCGCGCTATCCGCCGTCAGGCCGCGGATCTGCAGGCTGCCGCGGGCGGTCACTTCCACGATGCCGTTGCCGTGGCGCAGGGCGGATTCACCGAGTCCGATCAGCGACTTGGGCGAAAGTCCTCCAGCGACCGGATTGAGCCGCACCAGCAGTCCGTCACCGGTCTGCATTGGCGCGGACAAAGCAGGGCAGGCGCCGCGGCGCGAGAATGCGTTCATGCCGCCACTCCCTGGGCTTCGGCAATCAGTGCCGTGAGATCGTCATCGATCGAGTTGCGAAGCGGATGCCAAAGCCCGCGCCGGCGCGCCGACAGGAACCGCTCGGCAATGACCTTCGCTGCCGCCGGGTTCTCGCGCAGCAGGAAGGCGCGGACGTCGGCGTCGCCGAGATAGGCGTCGTGCACGGCTTCGATCAGCGCGCCCGATATTGCATGCGTGGTCTCGGCAAAGCCGACGAGACGGTCGACGGTCTCGGCAAACTCCGAGGCGCCGCGCGGGCCGTGGCGCATCTGGCCGGCGATGAAGCGCGGATTGACGGCACGCGCCCGCACCACGCGGGAAACGGCTTCGCTCACCGAACGCGGCTTCGGCTTCATTGGATCAGTCGTGTCGAGCACGATGACATCGGCATTCCGGCCAAGGGCGGCGAGTGCGGCCGAAAATCCGCCGATGAAGGCGACATCGGCCGAGCCTTCGAGGATGTCGCGGCCGGGGTCGTCGCCGGTGTGCACGAGAAGGTCGGCTTCGGCGATGCGGCCCTCGAAGGCGCCGGGGGCAGAAATCGCTTCGCCGTCGGGGCCGCCATAGGCGTACGAGGTGGCCTCGAGATAAGCGCGGCCGATCTCCTCGCGCACGCCCCATTCGCTGCGCGACAGCAAATCCTCGACTCCGGCGCCATAGGTGCCGGGCGAGGTGCCGAAAATGCGCGGCCCGACCTTGCCCGCAGTGCGGGTCGCGGCGGCGAGCGGGTTTTCGGTATCGTCTTCGTCGCGGCTGGCGACCGCATTGGCGGCGGCGTCGATCAGCGCGATCTGGGTCGGGAACATGTCGCGGAACAGGCCGGAGATGCGCCAGGTGACGTCGACGCGCGGGCGGCCGAGCGCAGCCGGCGGCAACACCTCGATGCCGGTGACGCGCCCCGTCGCGGCATCCCATTGCGGCCGGCATCCCATCAGCGCCAAGCCTTGCGCGATCTCCTCGCCGCCGGTGCGCAGCGAGGCCGAACCCCACAGGTCGATGACCAGCGAGCGCGGCCAGTCGCCATGCGATTGCATGTAGCTGCGCACGACTTCTTCCGCCGCTGCCTGGCCGAGATCGTAGGCGGTCGGCGTCGGCATGGTGCGCGGGTCGGAAGTGAAGAGATTGCGGCCGGTGGGCAACACGTCGGAACGGCCGCGCGCCGGAGCGCCGGCCGGGCCGGCCTTGACGTGGCGACCGTCGAGCGCGGCGAGCAAGGCTGCCCCTTCGGCCTCTGCACTTTGGCGGCGCAGCGGATCGGCTTCGTCTTGCGGCGCGCGGCCGTAGACATGCAGCCCGTCCTTGACGGCGAAATCCTTGAGGTCGCAGAGCCAGGCGTCGATGCGGCGCAATGCCTCGTCCGGCGCGTCGAAGCCGGCAACGCCGGCTTCGGCAGCAAGACCGGACTTCTGCGCGGTCTCGACGATGAGCCTGGCCAGGCGATCGCGGCGGCGGCGGTCGAGTCCGTCGGCCTGGGCATATTCGTCGACCAGCCTTTCAAGCCTTTGCTGAGCTTCGTCTAGACCTGCGCCGGTGAGCGGCGGCGGCAGATGGCCGAGCGTGACGGCCGAGATGCGGCGCTTGGCCTGCGCCGCTTCGCCGGGATTGGAGACGATGAAGGGATAAATAACCGGCAACGAGCCGGTGACGATCTCCGGAAAGCAGCTGTCGGAGAGCGCCACCGTCTTACCCGGCAGCCATTCGAGCGTGCCATGCGCGCCGACATGGACGATGGCGTGGACGCCGAGCGATTTCCGCAGCCAGAGGCCGAAGGCGATCAGTTCGTGGCGGGGCGGCAGGGTCGGGTCATGGTAGTCGGCGCGGCGGTCGGCAGAGCGGCCGCGATCTGGGGCCAGCGCCACGGTGATGTTGCCGAAGGTGGCGGCGCGGAAGAGGAAACGGTTCTCGCCTGCTGACTTCGAAGGCTGGCGTTTTGTCGCGCCCCCCTCTGTCCTGCCGGACATCTCCCCCTCTAGGGGGGAGATTGGCAGTTCGGTCGACGGCGCTCCACCTACAGCGCTGACGATTTGCGAAAGCGGTGGTGACAGGGCGATCTCCCCCCCTGAGGGGGAGATGTCCGGCAGGACAGAGGGGGGCGCCTCGCGCGAATCTATCCCTTCTGCCTTGCCCCACGCGGCCTCTACTGCCTCGCGCGGTTCCCTCGGCAGTTCGGCCGAAAAGGCGGAGTAGTCCGCCACGGAGAGGCCAAGCCCGCCCACCTCCAGCGCGTCCAGCAACGCACGCGCCGATTGCGGAATCCCCTCAACCGCATAGCCCTGTTCCTTCAGGTCATGCAGCATGGCGAGCACGCTCGACGGTACATCGAGGCCGACGGCATAGCCTGTACGCCCTGGCGCGCTTGGATAGTCGGGGATCAGGATGGCCAGCTTGCGCTTCGCCCGCTCGGTCCGCAGCAGGCGAATGAAGGCCGCGATCCGCTTGGCGATCTGCGCGACACGGTTGGGTTCCGGGCGGTTGACGAAGGCGCGGAAGGCGAGCGCGGGGTCTGTTTCAACCTCGCCCTTGAAGGAAACCGCGCCGGCAAGGACGCGGCCGTCGAGCTCGGGTAGCACGACGTGCATGGCAAGGTCGGCGGGCGCCAGGCCGCGCTGGTTCTTCTCCCAGACCTCGCGCCTGGTCGTGGCGACGATGACCTGGAAGACCGGCACGCCGGCGCGGTCAAAGAGCGTCTCGGCACCGGGCTCGGCGCCGGAGGCAAAGGCGGTGGCGGTGACGATCGCTGACGGTTGCAGCGAGGCGATGGCGGTTTCGATGAAGGCCAGAGACGCCGGGTCCTTGAGGCTGGAGACGAAGATCGGCACTGGCGCGATGCCTTGCGAGCGCAACGCATCGGAGAGCGCATCGATGGGTGCGACGTCCGCGGCGAGCAGCATTGAGCGGTAGAAGAGGATGGGGATGACCGGGGCGCTTAGGTTGTCAGCGCCGAGTTCCGTCACACCCCCCTCTGTCCTGCCGGACATCTCCCCCGCAAGGGGGGAGATTGAGCTGTCATTGATGCTTTCGCCAATCACAGACGTTGCAGAAGGCTTTGTCGTCGAATTTTCAGAAAAGGCGCCGGGGCCGGTGACGGCCGATCTCCCCCCTTGCGGGGGAGATGTCCGGCAGGACAGAGGGGGGTGCGAAGGAACGCCGACGTTTGCGAGCTCCAGCTTGTCTACGACACCCAATCCAGCCTGATAATACCCCGCCTTCGGCACTTTGACCGGCTCGGCGACCGCCGCATCCGACCCGGCAAGCCTCGCCAGCCTGTGCACCAGCGCTGCCATGTTCGCCGGGCCGCCTTCGCGGAAATAGCCGAGCAGGGCGTCCAACTCAGCGCGCGGCAGGGTCGAGGCTTCGATCAGGCGCTGGTCTTCGTCGTGGCTTTCGCCTGGCAGCAGCGCCAGCTTGATGCCGCGCTCGCGTGCGACCGCCGCAAGCTGGTCGCAGCCGTAGCGCCACCAGTCGTAGCCGCCGAGGATGCGGACCAGGATGACCTTGGCATGGCGGGCGACGCTGTCGATCCAGAGGTCGACGGACATCGGATGGCGGAGGTCGCGCAATGCCGCGAGCCGCATCGAGGGCAGGCATTCCGCGTCCGCTTTCCACGCAGCGGCGAGGCCGGCGAGATCGCTGTCGGTGAAGGACAGCGCGACGACATCCGCAGGCGTCTGCCTGAGGTCGATCGGCTCGGCGAGGTCGTCGAGCGAGGCGGATGTCGTGGTGAGGATATGCATCGCGGTCCCGGTTGCCCTTAGCCGGCGAGGATACGTTCGACCGCCGGACGATTCAGGCCCTTGAGGCCGATGACGACGAGACGCGAGCGGCGCTCGTCCTCAGCCGTCCAGGCGCGGTCGTAGTAATGATTGACGCGCGGGCCGACGGCCTGGAGCAGAAGCCGCATCGGCTTGCCGCCGACCTCGACGAAGCCTTTGACGCGCAGCACATTCTCCTGCTCGGCGGCAAGGGCGACACGCTTCGCCAGCTCGTCCGGATGCGAGATCGATGGGATATCGATGACGAAGGAATCGAAATCGTCATGCTCGTGGTCGAGCTCGTCGTCGTGATGGGTCTTGCGGTTCTCGATGTCGTCCTCGACGGCGAGGCCGAGGCCGAGCAGCACCGAGGGGTCGACCTTGCCGTGCGTGGTCGGCACGACCTTGACGGCGCGCGGCACATGCTCGCCGATGACGGCATTGGCGCGGGTCTGGCCCGCCGCATCCATCAGGTCGCTTTTCGACAGGATGATGAGATCGGCGCAGGCGATCTGGTCCTCGAACACTTCCTCGACCGGATCGTCATGGTCGAGTGAATCGTCCGCGGCGCGCTGCGCCTGCAGGGCGTCCATATCGGAGGCGACGCGGCCGTCGGCCAGCGCCGGGCCATCGACGACGGCGATGACCCCGTCGACCGTCACGCGACTCTTCACGCTCGGCCATTGGAAGGCCTGGACGAGCGGCTTCGGCAAAGCGAGGCCGGAGGTCTCGATCAGGATGTGGTCGACCTTGGGGTTAAGCGACAGGATTTGGTCGAGCGCCGGCACGAAATCGTCGGCGACGGTGCAGCAGATGCAGCCATTGGCGAGCTCGACGATGTTTTCCTCCGGGCAGGTGTCGATGCCGCAGCCTTTCAGGATTTCCCCGTCGATGCCGACATCGCCGAACTCGTTGACGATGATCGCCAGCCGCTTGCCCTTGGAATTTTCGAGCAGGTTGCGGATCAGCGTCGTCTTGCCGGCGCCGAGGAAGCCGGTGACGACGGTGCAGGGAACACGGGAGACGGAGGCGCTCATGATCAGTCCTTCAGCATGTCGAGGGGAGGGATGCGGGCAACGAGGCCGCGCTTGAGGGAATCGGGCCGGTCGCGCCAGGGGATGAGGCCGTCGGTCGAGGTGGCGAAGAGCTTTGCGCCGGCGACGAGGTCGGCGCCACTGGTGGCGTCAAGGTCGCCGAAGACATAGCTCCAGCAGCCGTCGCGGAGCAGTGCGGCGCTCAGGCGGCGCTTGCAGTTGCCGAGGCACTCGACGGTGCGGATGCGGATATTTTCGGCCGATGCCGCACGGCGCGTGCCTTCGGCCAACAGGGCGCCGGCGCGCGGATGCGCATCCGAGCCGGTCTCGTCGCGACAGGAGGAGCAGACGATGACGGTCACTTCCGCCAGCGCGTCGCCGGGTTCGGATGGAATGTCCGCGATATTAGCCGGGAAACTGCCGTTGCGATCCAAAACCAGGCTCCTTGCCCGGAAAACCCGCCGGGCGATCGGATACTTAAAGTCTCAGACGGCAGGTCTCCTGGCTCGCGGGTCATCGCCTTGGCGCCGCCTTCCCGGGAACATCCCAGTGGTTTTCGGCTGAGGCTCGTCGCTTACAGTTGCGGGGACAGCCGCGGATTTGGGTTCTTGTCCCGCACCGCATTCCCTCTTGGCTCCTCCCTTTGCCGGGAGAAGACCGTCTGCGGCGGATTTAGGCTTACGGCTAGGCCCCTGTCAACGCGCGGCTACGACACCGAAATGTCGGCCAGCGCCGGCCCAAGGTCGCCGGCTGGCGTCACTTCGATCGCCTCCAGGCCGAGCCAGCCCTGCATCTGCTTCAGTTCGTCGAAGAGCTGTGCGGCAGTGTCGGGTGGCGCGCCGGCCTCGGCATAGGCTGCGTGGACGCGCAGCACGCTCGCGGGGCGGTCGGCCCTCAGGTCGACACGGGCGACGATGCGGTCGCCAAGCAGGAAGGGCAGCACGTAATAGCCGTACTGGCGCTTTTCGGCCGGCGTGTAGATCTCGATGCGGTAGCGGAATCCGAACAGCTTTTCGGTGCGCGTGCGTTCGAAGACCACGGGATCGAATGGCGCGAGCAGGGCGCGGGCCTCGATCCGGCGCGGGATACGGGCGTCCTTGTGGAGATAGGCGGTCCTGTCCCAGCCTTCGACCTTAACCGGCAGCAGCTCGCCCGTCTCGACCAGCTCCTCGATGCGGTCTTTCGTGTCGCCCGGCGCCAGGCGGAAATAGTCGCGCAGGTCGCCATAAGTGGCGATGCCGTGAGCGCGGGCCGAAATGCGCAGCAGCTCGCGGTGCGCGTCCTCGACGGAGGGCACGGGCAGCTCCAGCACCGACTGCGGCAGGACACGCTCCGGCAGATCGTAGTAGCGCTCGAAGCCGCGCCGGTAGGCGGTCGTGATGCGTCCGGCCCAGAACAGCCATTCGAAGGCGTGCTTGGCCTCGCTCCATCCCCACCAGCCGCCGTTGCCCTTGTGGCCCTCGATGTCGGAGGCGGCGATCGGCCCGCGTTCTGCGACTTGGCCGTAGATCTCGTCGATCGTCGCCTTGCGCTCGCGACCCCATTTGGCGAGGCCGAGATACATTTCCTCGCCGCGCTCGGCTCGCTGCATGCGCCAGCGCATCAGCGGATAGGTCTCGACCGGCAGGAACGACGCCTCGTGCGCCCAATATTCAAAGACGGCGCGCTTGCGGGTCACGGCCGCGTTGTCGAGCAGCGCAAGCGGATAGGGGCCGAGGCGTGAATAGAGCGGCATGTAATGGGCGCGCACCACAGCGCTGACGGAATCGATCTGCAGCAGCCCGGTCCGGGAGAGCACGCGGGCGAGATGGCGGCGGTTGGGCTCGCCGCCCGGGCGAGGGTCCGTGAAGCCCTGTGCTCCAAGCGCGATGCGCCTGGCCGCGGCGAGCGAGATCTTTTCCTTCATCAAGCTACCTTGCCTTGATCCTTTGCCGGGATTGCAGCCGGTGATTCCGATCATGTTAGCAGGCAAGTGGCGGGAGATATGTCAGGAGAGGAAAGTGGAGTAAAAAATGAAGGAAATCAAACAGGAGTCGATCGGACCAGTTTCTTCCGATAAGGCGTCCAGGGCCGGATTTTGAACAAGGTTTGACTTGCGTCGCTGAAACCGCTGCGCTAACCCTCGCCGCGTCGCAGCATAGGGCCCTTAAAACGGTTCAGCGGGTTAAACTGTCACGCTTCCGCATTAGAGTCCGTTGCTGTAATCAAAGTGAATTGGCCGCCAACGGAAAGCCGCCGCATGAGCGCACTCCTAAGTTCGTACCTGCCCATCGTCCTCTTCATCGCGGTGGCGATGGTCGTCGGTCTGGCGCTGATCGTCGCGCCGTTCCTGGTGGCCTACCGCAGTCCCGACCCGGAAAAGCTTTCCGCCTATGAATGCGGGTTCAACTCGTTCGACGACGCCCGCATGAAGTTCGACATCCGCTTCTACCTGGTGTCGATCCTGTTCATCATCTTCGATCTCGAGGTCGCCTTCCTGTTCCCCTGGGCGGTGTCCTTCTCCAAGCTCGGCATGCTCGGCTTCTGGTCGATGATGGTGTTCCTGGCGGTGCTGACCGTCGGTTTTGCCTATGAATGGAAAAAAGGAGCGCTGGAATGGGATTGAACGACAGTTCAGGCACCCTCGTCGCGCCGAAGCCCAAGGGCATCATCGACCCCAACACCGGCAGGCCGGTGGGGGAGGATGATCCCTTCTTCCTGGAAATCAACAATGAGCTGGCCGACAAGGGCTTTCTCGTCACCTCGACCGAAGCGCTGATCACCTGGGCGCGAAGCGGCTCGCTGATGTTCATGACCTTCGGCCTCGCCTGCTGCGCGGTCGAGATGATCCACACCTCGATGCCGCGCTACGACTCGGAGCGGTTCGGCGTCGCGCCGCGCGCGTCCCCGCGCCAGTCCGACATCATGATCGTCGCCGGCACGCTGACCAACAAGATGGCGCCGGCGCTGCGCAAGGTCTACGACCAGATGCCGGAGCCGCGCTACGTCATCTCGATGGGCTCCTGCGCCAATGGCGGCGGCTACTATCATTATTCCTACTCGGTGGTGCGCGGCTGCGACCGCATCGTGCCGGTCGACATCTATGTGCCCGGCTGCCCGCCGAGCGCGGAAGCGCTGCTCTACGGCATTCTTCTGTTGCAGAAGAAGATCCGCCGCACCGGCACGATCGAACGGTGAACCAATGGCCCTGGCGTTGAACGAACTCTCCACCTATCTCGGCGAGAAGCTGGCCGGCCGCATCGGCGAAGCGGTGCTTGCCTATGGCGAGCTGACACTTTCCGTCGAGCCGGGCAATCTGGTCAAGGTGGCGACCTTCCTGCGCGACGATCCGCGCTGCCAGTTCGTCTCGATCATCGACATCTGCGGCGCGGACTATCCGTCGCGGGCCAAGCGCTTCGATGTCGTGTACCACCTGTTGTCGCCGAAGCAGAATGGCCGCATCCGCCTCAAGGTCCAGGCCGACGAGGAGACGCTGGTGCCGTCGCTGACCGCCGTCTATCCGGGCGCCGACTGGTACGAACGCGAGACCTACGACCTCTACGGCGTGCTGTTCTCCGGCCATCCGGATCTGCGCCGTATCCTCACCGATTACGGCTTCGACGGGCATCCGCTGCGCAAGGATTTCCCGCTGACCGGCTTCGTCGAGGTGCGCTACGACGACGAGGCCAAGCGCGTGATCTACGAGCCGGTCGAGCTCAAGCAGGAATTCCGCAATTTCGATTTCCTCTCGCCCTGGGAAGGCACGGACTACGTGTTGCCGGGCGACGAAAAAGCCAAGACGAATTGAGGCGCCAGAATGGCTGAAACCTCCGTCCGCAACTTCAACATTAACTTCGGGCCTCAACACCCTGCGGCGCATGGTGTTTTGCGTCTTGTGCTCGAGCTCGACGGCGAGGTGGTCGACCGCGTCGATCCGCATATCGGCCTGCTCCACCGCGGCACCGAGAAGCTGATCGAGGCCAAGACCTATCTGCAGGCGGTGCCTTATCTCGACCGGCTCGACTATTGCGCGCCGATGAACCAGGAGCATGCTTTCGCGCTCGCCGCCGAGCGGCTGCTCGGCATCGAGGTGCCGAAGCGCGGTCAGCTGATCCGCGTGCTCTATTCCGAGATCGGTCGCATCATGTCGCACATCCTCAATGTGACGACGCAGGCGATGGACGTCGGCGCGCTGACCCCGCCGCTCTGGGGCTTCGTCGAGCGCGAAAAGCTGATGGTCTTTTATGAGCGCGCCTCCGGTTCGCGCATGCATGCGGCCTATTTCCGACCGGGCGGCGTGCACCAGGACCTGCCGCAGAAGCTGATCGAGGACATCGGCAAGTGGATCGACCCGTTCCTGAAGTCGATCGACGACCTCGATGCGCTGCTCACGCCCAACCGCATCTTCAAGCAGCGCAATGTCGACATCGGCACGGTGTCGCTGGCCGACGCCTGGGCCTGGGGCTTCTCGGGCGTGATGGTGCGCGGCTCGGGCGCTGCCTGGGACCTGCGCAAGGCGCAGCCCTATGAATGCTATTCCGAGATGGATTTCGACATCCCGGTCGGCAAGAACGGCGACTGCTTCGACCGCTATCTCGTGCGCATGGAAGAGATGCGCCAGTCGGCGAAGATCATGCGCCAGTGCGTCGATCTGCTGCTCGGCAAGGAGAGCAGCGGCCCGGTATCGAACCTCGACGGCAAGGTGGTGCCGCCGAAGCGCGCCGCGATGAAGCGCTCGATGGAAGCGCTGATCCATCACTTCAAGCTTTACACCGAGGGTTACCGCGTGCCGGCCGGCGAGGTCTATGCGGCGGTAGAGGCGCCCAAGGGTGAGTTCGGCGTGTATCTGGTCTCCGACGGCACCAACAAGCCCTATCGCTGCAAGCTGCGCGCGCCAGGCTTCGCGCATCTGCAGGCCATGGATTTCCTGTGCCGCGGCCACATGTTGGCCGACGTCACCGCCGTGCTTGGCTCCCTCGACATCGTGTTTGGTGAGGTCGATCGCTAAATGTCAGTCCGCCGTCTCGCAGATGCCAGCGTCCAGCCAGCCTCCTTCGCCTTCAATAAGGCGAATGCGGCGGCGGCCAAGCAGTGGATCAAGAAATATCCGAAGGGACGCGAGTCGTCGGCCATCATCCCCCTGTTGATGCTGGCGCAGGAGCAGGAAGGCTGGGTGACGAAAGCGGCGATCGAGGCGATCTCCGACATGCTCGGCATGCCGCGCATCCGCGGCCTCGAGGTCGCGACCTTCTACACGCAGTACCAGCTCAATCCGGTCGGCACCCGCGCCCATATCCAGGTTTGCGGCACCACGCCCTGCATGCTGCGCGGCTCGGAAGCGCTGATGGATGTCTGCCGCTCGAAGATCCATCACGACCAGTTCCACACCAACGAGAAGGGCACGCTGTCGTGGGAGGAGGTCGAATGCCTCGGCGCCTGCGTCAACGCGCCGATGGTGATGATCTTCAAGGACACGTTCGAGGACCTGACACCGGAGCGGCTGGCCGAGATCATCGATCTCTACGAAGCCGGCAAGGGCGCCTCTGTTAAGCCCGGGCCGCAGAATGGCCGCACCGGCTCGGAGCCGGCTTCGGGGCTTACGACGCTGAAGAGCGAGAAGGCGATCCTGAAGTCCACTCGCGACAAGGAAGCGAAGGCGGCGTCGAAAGCGGCCAAACAAGCCGCCGCGGCCCCGGCCTCCGCATCAGCTGCCGCTGTGTCGCAGGCACCTGCCGCGCCGGCGCCATCGGCCCCGGTCGGTCCTTCGAAAACCAGCAAGCCGAAGACCGACGCGCCAGAAACCAGTCCGGCGTTGAAGACGCCGTCGCCGGTCAAGGTCTCGCCGGCCACCGAGAAGGCAGCCAGCGTCAGGGCGCCGCGCCATTCCGCCGCCAATGCCAACCAGGCTTCTCCGGAAGTCGAGGGGGTTTCGAAGCCGCGCAGCGGGCCGATCGCCAAAGCCGAGCCGGCTTCCGCCTTCAAGTCGCCCGAAACCAAGCAGCCCGCCGCCAGGACTGGGAAGCCGTCGCTCGAGGACAAAAACCGCCCGGCCGGCATCGAGCGCCCGGCAGCGGTCGACAATCTCAAGCTGATCTCGGGCGTCGGTCCGAAGATCGAAACCACCTTGCATTCGATAGGCATCTACACCTTCGCGCAGGTCGCCTCGTGGAAGAAGGCCGAGCGCGAATGGGTCGACGGCTATCTCAACTTCCGTGGCCGCATCGAGCGCGACGACTGGGTGAAGCAGGCCAAGGCGCTCGCCAAGGGCGGTGTCGCCGAATACATACGCGTCTTCGGCAAGAAGCCGGTCTGAGGGACGAACAATGCTTCAGGACAAGGACCGCATCTTCACCAACATCTACGGCTTGTTCGACAAGTCGCTGGCCGGAGCGCAGGCGCGCGGCATCTGGGACGACACGCCCGGCCTCATCGCCAAGGGGCGCGACTGGATCGTCAACGAGATGAAGGCGAGCGGCCTGCGCGGCCGCGGCGGCGCAGGCTTCCCGACCGGCCTGAAATGGTCGTTCATGCCCAAGCAGAGCGACGGCCGGCCGGCCTATCTGGTCATCAATGCCGACGAATCGGAGCCTGGCACCTGCAAGGACCGCGACATCCTGCGCAACGATCCGCACACGCTGGTCGAGGGCGCGCTGGTCGCCGGCTTCGCCATGGGCGCGGTCGCGGCCTACATCTATGTGCGCGGCGAGTTCATCCGCGAGCGCGAGGCGCTGCAGCGCGCCATCGACGAGGCCTATGCGGCGAAGCTCATAGGCAAGAACAACACGTCCGGCTACGATTTCGACGTCTATATGCACCATGGCGCCGGCGCCTATATCTGCGGCGAGGAGACGGCGCTGCTCGAAAGCCTCGAAGGCAAGAAGGGCCAGCCGCGGCTGAAGCCGCCGTTCCCGGCCAATGTCGGCCTCTATGGCTGCCCGACCACGGTCAACAACGTCGAATCGATCGCGGTGGCGCCGACCATCCTGCGGCGCGGCGCTGCCTGGTTCTCGTCCTTCGGCCGGCCGAACAATGCCGGCACCAAGCTGTTCTGCGTGTCCGGCCACGTCAACAATCCGTGCACCGTCGAAGAGGCGATGTCGATCCCGTTCCGCGAGCTGATCGAGACGCATTGTGGCGGTATCCGCGGCGGCTGGGACAATCTGCTGGCCGTCATCCCCGGCGGCGCCTCGGTGCCCTTGGTGCCGGCCGGGCAGATCATCGACGCGCCGATGGATTTCGACGCGCTGCGCGATCTCAAATCCGGCCTCGGCACGGCGGCTGTGATCGTCATGGACAAGTCGACCGACATCGTGAAGGCGATCGCCAGGCTTTCCTACTTCTACAAGCATGAGAGCTGCGGCCAGTGCACGCCGTGCCGCGAAGGCACCGGCTGGATGTGGCGGGTGATGGAGCGACTGGTGCGCGGCGAGGCGCAGAAGCGCGAGATCGACATGCTGCTCGACGTCACCAAGCAGGTCGAGGGCCACACGATCTGCGCGCTGGGCGATGCCGCGGCCTGGCCGATCCAGGGCCTGATGCGGCACTTCCGCGGCGAGGTGGAACGCCGCATCGACGAGTTTTCGCGCAACGCGCACCGGGTCGAGCCGGTGATGGTGGCGGCGGAATAGCAATTGCAAGACGGGCGTTGCCCGGGACGGAAAAGCAGGGGCGGGGCGTACGAAGAATCGACCAGGAGATGTCTATGGCGCCGTATTCGATAGCCTACCCGCTGATGCCTTATTGGGACCAACTCGAGAAGATGAACCAGGACCTGACCAAGATGATGCCGAAGGAGTTGGCCAGCGCCGTCAACCTCATGGCGCATCCTGTCGCGGGCATGGCGGCGATGTCGGCGGTGAGCATCGGTTTTGCCAACCATGCCCTGGGTGTCTGGATGGGCGCGCTCTCTGGCGCCGTCGAAGCGTCGCAGCGCATGTTCCAGCCGTTCCTCGACGATCTCGAGGCGCGCACGGAAGCGGCCAACAATTCGTCCAAGGCGCGCAAGGCGACGGAGACGCTGATTGCCGAGGCGCAGACTTTCGCCAGGGACGTTACCGACATCGCGGCGAACGCCACCGAGAAGGCGCTCGACGCGACAGGTGCCGACACGGTTGCCGGAACGGCGGCGACCGGGCTGATGCCGGAAGATTTCAGGCAGCCCAAGGCGATCGACAAGCCGGCGAAACCGTCCGACCTGAAGGCGATTTCGGGCATCGGGCCGAAGCTGGAGAAGGTGCTGAACGGCCTTGGCATCTGGTCCTACGACCAGATCGCTGCCTGGACATTGGAAGAGATCGCCTGGGTCGAGGACTACCTGTCGCTCGCCGGCCGCATCGGCCGCGACGACTGGACTGCCCAAGCCGCGGCACTGGCCGCGAAGAACTGAGATGAAATGCCGGGCGCGGCATCGGTTGCGCCCGGAAAGAGAGATTGCGGGAAATCCGCGAGGGTTTGAGGCGAATGGCAAAGCTCAAGGTCGACGGGAAAGAGATCACGGTACCCGACCACTACACGCTGCTGCAGGCGGCCGAGGACGCCGGCGCGGAAGTGCCGCGCTTCTGCTTTCATGAGCGGCTGTCGATCGCCGGCAATTGCCGCATGTGCCTGATCGAGGTGAAGGGCGGCCCGCCCAAGCCGCAGGCCTCCTGCGCCATGGGTGTGCGCGACCTGCGCCCCGGCCCAAACGGCGAGCCGCCGGAAATCTTCACCAATACGCCGATGGTCAAGAAGGCCCGCGAAGGCGTGATGGAATTCCTGCTGATCAATCATCCGCTCGATTGCCCGATCTGCGACCAGGGCGGCGAATGCGACCTGCAGGACCAGGCTATGGCCTTCGGCGTCGATTCCTCGCGCTATCACGAGAACAAGCGCGCGGTCGAAGACAAGTATATCGGCCCGCTGGTCAAGACGGTGATGAACCGCTGCATCCACTGCACGCGCTGCGTCCGCTTCACCACCGAGGTCGCCGGCATTTCCGAGCTCGGCCTGATCGGCCGCGGCGAGGATGCCGAGATCACCACCTATCTCGAGCAGGCGATGACCTCGGAGCTGCAGGGCAATGTCATTGACCTCTGCCCGGTCGGCGCGCTGACCTCCAAGCCGTTCGCCTTCCAGGCGCGGCCGTGGGAGCTCACAAAGACGGAATCGATCGACGTCATGGATGCCGTCGGCTCGGCGATCCGCGTCGATTCCCGGGGCCGTGAAGTGATGCGCATCCTGCCGCGCGTCAACGAAGCGGTGAACGAGGAGTGGATTTCCGACAAGACCCGTTTCATCTGGGACGGCCTGCGCACGCAGCGCCTCGACCGCCCTTACGTGCGCAAGAACGGCAAGCTCGTTGCGGCAAGCTGGGCGGAAGCCTTCGCGGCGATAAAGGACGAGGTATCGAAGACCGCGCCAGAGCGCATCGGCGCCATTGCCGGCGACCTCGCCGCGGTCGAAGAGATCTACGCGCTCAAGCTTCTGATGGGCGCGCTCGGCTCGAAGAACATCGATTGCCGTCAGGATGGCGCCGCGCTCGATCCGTCGCTCGGCCGCGCCAGCTACATCTTCAATCCGACCATCGAGGGCATCGAGCAGGCCGACGCGGTGCTGATCATCGGCGCCAATCCGCGCTTCGAGGCCTCGGTGCTCAACGCCCGCATCCGCAAGCGCTGGCGCGTCGGCAACCTGCCGATCGGCGTCATCGGTGAGATCGGCGACACGCGCTATGATTACGAGCTCATCGGCGCCGGCCCGGAATCGCTGAAGGATCTGGCTGACGGCAACGGCAAGTTCTTCGAGGTGCTGAAGAAGGCGACGCATCCGCTGATCATCATCGGCCAGGGCGCGCTGGCGCGTTCGGACGGCGCGGCCGTGCTCGGCCAGGCGGCCAAGCTGGCGATCGCCGTCAATGCGGTCACGGCGGATTGGAACGGATTTGCCGTGCTGCATGATGCCGCGGCCAGAGTCGGCGGGCTCGATGTCGGCTTCGTGCCGGGCGAGGGCGGCAAGAACGTTGCCGGCATGCTCGGCGGGACGGATCTCCTGTTCCTGCTTGGCGCCGACGAGATCGACATGGCCAAGACCGGCGGTGCCTTTGTCGTCTATATCGGCACGCATGGCGATGCCGGCGCGCACCGCGCCAACGTCATCCTGCCGGCCGCGGCCTACACCGAAAAGTCCGGCACCTATGTCAACACCGAAGGCCGCGTGCAGCAGACCAACCGCGCCGGTTTCGCGCCTGGCGAGGCGCGCGAGGACTGGGCGATCGTGAGGGCGCTGTCGGATGTGCTCGGCAAGAAGCTGCCGTTCGATTCGCTGGCGCAGCTGCGCGCCAAGCTCTATGGCGAGCATCCGCATCTTGCCCGCATCGACCATGTGGCAGCGGGCAGCCCCGACGACATCGCCAGGGCGGCGAAGCTCGGCGGCCGCCTGAACAAGGGCGCCTTCACCTCGTCGGTGAAGGATTTCTACCTGACCAACCCGATCGCGCGGGCCTCGGCCGTGATGGCTGAATGCTCGGCGCTGGCCAAGAACGGCTTCAAGCAGGCGGCGGAATAAGCATGGACACCTTCTTCTCCTTCTACGTGTTGCCGGCGCTGCTGATCCTATTGAAATCGGTGGCGCTGATCGTCGTTCTTCTGATCTTCGTCGCCTATGTGCTTTATGCCGACCGCAAGATCTGGGCGGCGGTGCAGCTGCGCCGCGGCCCGAACGTCGTCGGCCCCTGGGGTACGCTGCAGGCCTTTGCCGACCTCTTGAAGTTCGTGTTCAAGGAGCCGGTGATCCCGTCCGGCGCCAACAAGGGCGTCTTCCTGCTCGCGCCGCTTGTGTCGGCGGTGCTGGCGATCTCGGCCTGGGCCGTCATTCCGGTTACCCAAGGCTGGGCGATCGCCAACATCAATGTCGGCATCCTCTATGTCTTTGCCATCTCCTCGCTCGAGGTCTATGGCGTGATCATGGGCGGCTGGGCATCCAACTCGAAGTATCCGTTCCTCGGCGCGCTGCGCTCGGCCGCGCAGATGGTGTCCTACGAGGTCTCGATCGGCTTCGTCATCGTCACCGTGCTGCTCACCGTCGGCTCGCTCAACCTCTCCGACATCGTGCTGGCGCAGCAGGATGGCCTGGGCACGCGGCTCGGCCTGCCCAACACCTTCCTCGACTGGCACTGGCTGTCGCTGTTTCCGATGTTCATCGTGTTCTTCATCTCGGCGCTGGCCGAGACGAACCGCCCGCCCTTCGACCTTGTCGAGGCGGAATCGGAACTCGTCGCCGGCCACATGGTTGAATACTCGTCGACGCCGTTCCTGCTCTTCTTCCTAGGTGAGTATGTCGCCGTCGTCTTGATGTGTGCGCTGGCCACCATCCTTTTCCTTGGCGGCTGGCTGCCGCCGTTCAACTTTGCGCCCTTCACCTGGGTGCCGGGACTGATCTGGTTCGTGCTCAAGGTCTGCCTGGTGTTCTTCATGTTTTCCATGGTGAAGGCGTTCGTGCCGCGCTACCGCTACGACCAGCTGATGCGGCTGGGCTGGAAGGTGTTCCTGCCGATCTCGCTGTTCATGGTGGTCGCCACCGCCGCCTTCCTCAAGATCACGGGGTTCGCGTGATGTCCGCTCTTGCCCAAGCCGCAAAGGCCCTGCTGCTCAAGGATTTCGTCAGCGCCTTCTTCCTGTCGATGCGCCAGTTCCTGGCGCCAAAGGAGACGATCAACTATCCGCACGAGAAGGGGCCGACCAGCCCGCGCTTCCGCGGCGAGCATGCGCTGCGCCGCTATCCCAACGGCGAGGAGCGCTGCATCGCCTGCAAGCTCTGCGAGGCGATCTGCCCGGCGCAGGCGATCACCATCGAGGCCGGTCCGCGCCGCAACGACGGCACGCGCCGCACCGTGCGCTACGACATCGACATGGTGAAGTGCATCTATTGCGGCTATTGCCAGGAAGCCTGCCCGGTCGACGCGATCGTCGAAGGGCCGAATTTCGAGTTCGCGACCGAGACGCGCGAGGAGCTTTACTACAACAAGGAAAAGCTGCTCGCGAACGGCGATCGCTGGGAGCGGGAACTGGCGCGCAACATCGCGCTGGACGCGCCCTACCGCTGACATATGAGGATGATCCCGAAAAGTTGCAGACTTTTCGGACAAGATCATCCTCCGGAATGAAAGGGGATGATCCTGAAAGGTTGCAGACTTTTCGGACAAGGCCATCCTCAGGAATGAAAGAGTGGCGCATTCTTTCGATCGGGTCTTTGAACCCGATCGGAACATGCGCTAGGAACACGCGGCTTCGGCACCCGGAGGCGGGACGAAGCCAGAGACAACGGAGAGGATGAATGTCCGATCCGACAGGAACCCGGGGGAACCCATGCTGAGTGGATTAGAGGCGGTCTTTTTCTACCTCTTCGCCTTTATCGCCGTGGCGTCGGCCTTCATGGTCATTTCGTCGCGCAACCCGGTGCATTCGGTGCTGTTCCTGATCCTCACCTTCTTCAACGCCGCCGGGCTGTTCCTGCTGACCGGCGCCGAATTCCTGGCCCTGATCCTGCTCGTCGTCTATGTCGGCGCGGTGATGGTGCTGTTCCTGTTCGTGGTCATGATGCTCGACGTCGACTTCGCCGAGATGAAGCAGGGTGCGCTGCAATACGCGCCGATCGGCGCGCTGGTCGGGCTGATCCTGGCGGCGGAGCTGATCGTCGTGCTCGGCGGCTACAGCTTCGCGCCGCAGCTCGCCTCGACGGTGGCGAAGGCAACGCCGGATATCGCCACGCGCTCCAACACGGCGGCGCTCGGCGACATCCTCTACACGGACTACCTCTATTACTTCCAGATTGCCGGCCTCGTGCTGTTGGTCGCCATGATCGGCGCCATCGTGCTGACGCTGCGCCACAAGCCCGGCGTCAAGCGGCAGTCGATCGCGGCCCAGGTCGGCCGCACGGCGGCGACGGGCATGGAAATCCGCAAGGTCAAGTCGGGCGAGGGTATCTGAGATGGTCGTCGGCATCGCGCATTATCTGACCGTATCGGCGATCCTGTTCACGCTCGGCGTGTTCGGCATCTTCCTCAATCGCCGCAACATCATCGTCATCCTGATGTCGATCGAGTTGATCCTGCTTGCGGTCAACATCAACTTCGTCGCCTTCTCGGCGGCGCTGCATGATCTCGTCGGACAGGTGTTCGCCCTGTTCGTGCTGACGGTCGCCGCGGCCGAGGCCGCGATCGGTCTTGCCATTCTTGTCGTCTTCTTCCGCAACCGCGGCTCGATCGCGGTCGAAGACGTGAGCCAGATGAAGGGTTGACGGGAACCACCATGTACCAGGCCATCGTCTTCCTTCCGCTGCTCGGCTTCCTGATTGTCGGCCTGTTCGGCAATTCGCTCGGCGCCAAGGCATCCGAATACATTACCTCCGGCCTCCTGGTGATCTCGGGGGTGCTGTCGTGGATCGTCTTCTTCACCGTCGGCTTCGGCCATGGCGAGGTGTTCACCGTGCCGGTGCTGCGCTGGATCCAGGCAGGTGGGCTCGATGCCGCTTGGGCGCTCAGGATCGACACGCTCACGGTCGTGATGCTGGTGGTCGTCAACACCGTTTCGGCGCTGGTCCACATCTATTCGATCGGCTACATGCACCACGATCCGGACCGGCCGCGTTTCTTCGCCTATCTTTCGCTGTTCACCTTCGCGATGCTGATGCTGGTGACGGCCGACAACCTGGTGCAGATGTTCTTCGGCTGGGAAGGCGTCGGCCTCGCCTCCTATCTGCTGATCGGCTTCTGGTACAAGAAGCCGTCGGCGAATGCCGCGGCGATCAAGGCCTTCGTCGTCAACCGCGTCGGCGACTTCGGCTTCGCGCTCGGCATCTTCGGCGTCTTCGTGCTGTTCGGCTCGGTCAATCTCAGCACCGTTTTTGCCAATGCAGCTTCCTTCCTTCCGGCCGAAGGCGCGCCGGAGGGGGCGGCCGTGCTCACTTTCCTCGGCCATGCGGTCGACAAGCACACGGCGCTGACTGTGGTCTGCCTGCTGCTCTTCATGGGCGCCATGGGCAAGTCGGCGCAGGTGCCGCTGCACACCTGGCTGCCCGACGCCATGGAAGGCCCGACGCCGGTCTCGGCGCTGATCCATGCTGCGACCATGGTGACGGCCGGCGTGTTCATGCTGGCGAGGCTGTCGCCGCTGTTCGAGCTGTCGCATACGGCGCTGACCGTCGTCACCTTCATCGGCGCCTTCACCGCCTTCTTCGCGGCGACCGTCGGCCTAGTGCAGAACGACATCAAGCGCGTCATCGCCTATTCGACGTGCTCGCAGCTCGGCTACATGTTCGTGGCGCTCGGCGTCGGCGCCTATGGCGCGGCGATCTTCCACCTGTTCACGCACGCTTTCTTCAAGGCGCTGCTGTTCCTCGGCTCCGGCTCGGTGATCCATGCCGTTTCCGACGAGCAGGACATGCGCAGGATGGGCGGTTTGAGGACGCTCATCCCCAAGACCTACTGGATGATGGTGATCGGCACGCTGGCGCTGACCGGCGTCGGCATCCCGGCGACGGTGATCGGCACCGCCGGCTTCTTCTCCAAGGACGCCATCATCGCGACGTCCTTCGCCAGCCACAATGCGGTCGCAGGCGTCGCCTTCATACTGCTCGTGATCGCCGCCTGCTTCACCAGCTTCTATTCCTGGCGGCTGATCTTCATGACCTTCCACGGCGAGCCGCGCGCCAGCCACGAGGTCATGCACCACGTGCATGAATCGCCGCCGGTGATGCTGGTGCCGCTCTATGTGCTGGCCGCCGGCGCGCTGTTTGCAGGCATCATCTTCCACGGCGCCTTCATCGGCGAGGGCTATGCCGAGTTCTGGAAGGCTTCGCTGTTCACGCTGCCGGACAATCACATCCTGCACGAGATCCATGAGCTGCCGCTGTGGGTGGAACTGGCGCCCTTCGTCGCCATGCTGATCGGCCTGGCGGTCGCCTGGAAGTTCTATATCCGCTCGCCGGAACTGCCCCGGAGCGTCGCCGCCAATCACCGCCTGCTCTATGCATTCCTGCTCAACAAGTGGTATTTCGACGAGCTCTACGACTTCCTGTTCGTGCGGCCGGCAAAGCGCCTCGGCAGGTTCCTGTGGAAGACCGGTGACGGCGCCGTCATCGACGGGCTCGGCCCCGACGGCATCTCGGCGCGCGTCGTCGACGTCACCAACCGGGTCGTCAAGCTGCAGACCGGTTATCTCTACCACTATGCCTTCGCCATGCTGATCGGCGTGGCCGCTCTCGTCACCTGGATGATGCTCTGATGACCGACTGGCCAATCCTCTCGCTGGTCACCTTCCTGCCGCTGGTTGGTGTTCTGCTCATTCTGCCGATCAGCGACGACAGCGAAAACGCGCGCCGCAACATCCGCTCGATCGCCTTCATCACGACCGCGTTCACCTTCCTGGTTTCGCTGTTCATCTGGAAGGGCTTCGACAATTCGCAGGCCGGCTTTCAGTTCGTCGAGAAGCACGCCTGGCTGGATTCAGGCATTTCCTACCATATGGGCGTCGACGGCATCTCGATGCTGTTCGTCATCCTGACCACCTTCCTGATGCCGCTCAGCATCCTCGCCTCGTGGGACGCGATCGAGAAGCGGGTCAAGGCCTACATGATCGCCTTCCTGATCCTCGAGACGCTGATGATCGGCGTGTTCTGCGCGCTCGACATCGTGCTCTTCTACGTCTTCTTCGAGGGCGGCCTGATCCCGATGTTCATCATCATCGGCGTCTGGGGCGGCAAGCGGCGCGTCTATGCCTCGTTCAAGTTCTTCCTCTATACTCTGGCCGGCTCGGTGCTGATGCTGCTCGCCATCATGGCGATGTTCTTCCAGTCCGGCACGACCGACATCACCACGCTGCTCACGCATAACTTCCCGGCCAACATGCAGACCTGGCTATGGCTCGCCTTCTTCGCCTCCTTCGCGGTGAAGATGCCGATGTGGCCGGTCCACACCTGGCTGCCCGACGCGCATGTCGAGGCGCCGACCGCTGGCTCGGTCATCCTGGCTGCCATCCTCTTGAAGATGGGCGGATACGGCTTCCTGCGCTTCTCGCTGCCGATGTTCCCGCAGGCGTCGGAGATGTTCGCGCCGCTGATCTTCACGCTCTCCGTCGTCGCCATCATCTACACCTCGCTGGTGGCGCTGATGCAGGAAGACATGAAGAAGCTGATCGCCTATTCCTCGGTCGCCCATATGGGCTTCGTCACCATGGGCATCTTCGCGATGAACCAGGAAGGCGTGCAGGGCGCCATCTTCCAGATGCTCAGCCACGGCCTCGTCTCGGGCGCGCTGTTCCTGTGCGTCGGCGTCATCTACGACCGCATGCACACGCGCGAGATCGACGCCTATGGCGGCTTGGTCAACAACATGCCGAAATATGCCACGGTGTTCATGATCTTCACCTTGGCCAATGTCGGCCTGCCGGGAACCAGCGGCTTCATCGGAGAATTCCTGACCATGCTCGGCGTGTTCCGGGTCAACACCTGGGTGGCCTTCTTCGCCGCCACCGGCGTCATCCTGTCGGCAGCTTATGCGCTGTGGCTCTACCGCCGCGTGATCTTCGGCGCGCTGACCAAGGAAAGCCTGAAGAACCTGCTCGATCTCTCTGCCCGCGAGAAGGCGATCGTCTATCCGCTCGTGGTGCTGGTCATCTTCTACGGCGTCTATCCGGCGCCGGTCTTCGACGCGACGGCGGCTTCCGTCAAGGCGCTCGTCACCAACGTCACCGCATCCATCAATACCGCGCAGACCGCGGCGGCGAACTGACTGGGGAAAAACCATGACGCCGGACCTTCTCTCCAGCCTTTCGCTCTCCACGCCGGAGCTGATCCTCGCCATCGGCGCGCTGGCGCTTCTGATGGTGGGCGCCTATTCGCGCTCCAACAACACGATGACGGTGACCGGCCTTGCGGTTGCCGTGCTGGTGATCGCCGGCCTGTGGCTGGCTTTCTCGGGCGGCCAGGGGGCTGCCTATGGCAGCGCCTTCGTCCAGGATTCGTTCGGCCGCTTCATGAAGACGCTGGCGCTGATCGGCTCGGCGGTGACGCTCGTCATGTCGATGCGCTTCGCCAGGCAGGAGCATTTCGACAAGTTCGAATATCCGGTGCTGATCGTGCTCTGCACGCTCGGCATGATGCTGATGATCTCGGCCAACGGCATGATCGGGCTCTATCTCGGCCTCGAGCTGCAGTCGCTGGCGATCTATGTGCTGGCGGCGATCAACCGTGACAATGTCCGCTCGACCGAGGCCGGCCTCAAGTACTTCGTCCTCGGCGCGCTGTCGTCGGGCATGCTGCTCTACGGCATCAGCCTAGTCTACGGCTATACCGGCAACACCGGCTTCCATGAGATCGCGACGGCGCTGGGTGGCGGCGAACGCCAGCTCGGCCTCGTCTTCGGCCTGGTCTTCGTGCTCGCGGGCCTTGCCTTCAAGATCTCGGCGGTGCCGTTCCACATGTGGACGCCGGACGTCTATGAAGGCGCGCCGACGCCGATCACCGCCTTCCTCGCCGCCGCGCCGAAGATGGCGGCGATGGCGCTGATCGTGCGCGTCACCATGGGTGCCTTCAAGCCGATCGCCGCCGACTGGCAGCAGATCGTCGTCTTCATCTCGATCGCCTCGATGGCGCTCGGCGCCTTCGCCGCGATCGGCCAGACCAACATCAAGCGGCTGATGGCCTATTCCTCGATCGGCCATATGGGCTATGCGCTGGTCGGCCTTGCCGCCAACAGCCAGGCCGGCGTGCGCGGCGTCGTCATCTACATGCTGATCTATCTGGTGATGACGCTCGGCACTTTCGCCTTCATCCTCGCCATGCGGCGCAAGGAGGGCAATGTCGAGCAGATCGGCGATCTCGCCGGGCTTGCCTCGACAAACCCGATCATGGCCACCATCCTCACCATCCTGATGTTCTCGCTGGCCGGCATTCCGCCGCTCGCGGGCTTCTGGGGGAAGTGGTACGTGTTCCTGGCCGCCATCAACGCGCATCTCTACGCGCTGGCGATCATCGGCGTGCTGGCCTCGGTGGTGGGCGCTTACTATTATCTGCGCATCATCAAGATCATGTGGTTCGACGAGCCGGTCGGCGGTTTCGTGCCGATGGCCAGCGAACTGCGCCTCGTGCTCGGCGTCAGCGGCGCCTTCGTGCTGTTCTATGTGCTGATCGGCGGGCCGATCGGCAGCTATGCCGAAGCCGCCGCAAAAACCTTCTTCTGACGGGATGGCATTTCGGCTGGCTCCAACCGCGGCGTCGGAGGGGTTCCGGCTCGAGGCCCATGACAGCGTCGGCTCGACCAACGCGCTGGCGCTGGATCATGCGCGGGTCGGAGATCCGGGCAAGCTCTGGATCGTGTCGAAGAAGCAGGAAAGCGGGCGCGGGCGGCGCGGCCGCGCCTGGGCGACGCCCGAAGGCAATCTGGCGGCGACGCTGCTTCTGGTTCCCGGCGGGGAGTTGCGGCTGGCCGCGACGCTCGGCTTCGTCGCCGGGCTTGCTCTCGCCGACGCGCTCGACGCCACCGTTCCGCAACGCCGGATTGCCGTCGGTCTCGACGGAGCCAGCGAGGGCCGCAACCGCTTCGAGCTGAAATGGCCGAACGACGTTCTCGCCTCCGGCGCCAAGCTTGCCGGCATCCTGCTGGAATCGACCCTGCTCGGAGACGGCCGTTTCGCGGTTGCCGTCGGCATCGGAGTCAATGTCGTGGCTTACCCCGAGGATTTGCCTTATCCGGCGACATCGCTGCAGGCGCTCGGCGCCACTTGCGATGCCGAGACGCTGTTCCTGGCACTGTCCGATGCCTGGAGCGAGAATGCCAGGCTGTGGGACGACGGGCGCGGGCTCTCTGCCATCAGGAAGCGCTGGCTGGCGCGCGCCGCGGGGCTCGGCGGCGAGGTTGCTGTCAGAATTGACGGCAATGTGGTGCGCGGTGTCTTCGAGACCATTGACGAGGACTGCCGTTTCGTGATCCGCGACGATGACGGGTCGGTTCTGACGATCGCGGCCGGCGACGTGCATTTCGGCGCGGTCGCGTCGGTGCGGGTATAGTTTTGTCTTTGTGCAATTCCGGACGGAAAACCGTGACACACTTTTCCTGGAATTGCGCTAGCGGCTTGGCCGACAGGCCAGGAAGGAAAGGAATTTATGGCGAATACTGAAAACGCCGAGCTCGTCTTCGCGCCGCTCGGCGGCGTCGGCGAGATCGGCATGAACTTCGCCCTCTATGGCTATGGGCCGGCGGACGCGCGCGAATGGATCGTCGTCGATGTCGGCGTCACCTTTCCCGACACCGCGCATCCGGGCGTCGATCTCATCCTGCCGGACACGCGCTTCATCGAGGAGAACCTCGACGGGCTGCGCGGCATCGTCATCACCCATGCGCATGAAGACCATTACGGCGCGCTGCTCGATGTCTGGCCGAAACTGAAAGTCCCGGTCTGGATGACGCCGTTCACCGCCGGCCTGCTCGAGGCCAAGCGGCAGGGCGAGCAGAATGCGCCGAAGATCCCCGCGACGATCTACCGGGCCGGCGAGAAGTTCACGATCGGACCGTTCGAGATCGAGGCCATTCCGGTGGCGCACTCGATCCCGGAGCCGATGTCGCTGGCGATCACCACGCCGGCCGGCACGGTGATCCACACCGGCGACTGGAAGATCGATCCGGCGCCGACGATCGGCCCGAAGACCGACGAGGCGCGCTTCCGCGCCTATGGCGACAAGGGCGTTCTGGCGCTGATCTGCGATTCCACCAATGCGCTGAGGGAAGGCGACTCGCCGTCGGAGGTGGCGGTGGGCGAGGGCCTCAAGGGCGTCATCGAGAAGGCCAAGGGCCGCGTCGCGGTGACCACCTTCTCCTCCAATGTCGGGCGCATCATCTCGATCGCCAAGGCGGCGCGCGACGCCGGCCGGCAATGCCTGGTGCTCGGCCGCTCGCTGAAGCGCGTCATCGATGTCGCGACCGAGCTCGGCTATATGGACGGCCTGCCGGAATTCATCGCCGAGGAGGACTACGGCTACATTCCGCGCGAGAATCTGGTGGTCATCTGCACCGGCAGCCAGGGCGAGCCGCTGGCCGCACTTGCGAAGCTCTCGCGCGACGAGATGAAGTCGGTGGCGCTGACGGCCGGCGACACGGTGGTGTTCTCCTCGCGCACCATTCCCGGCAACGAGAAAGCGATCCTCGAGATCAAGAACCGGCTGATCGACCTCGGCATGAAGATCATCGAGGACGGCGATGCGCTGGTGCATGTCTCCGGCCATCCGCGTCGCAGCGAATTGCGCAAGATGTATGAATGGGTCCGGCCGCAGATCGGCGTGCCGGTGCATGGCGAAGCGGCGCATCTGGTGGCGCAGGGCTCGCTGATGTCGATGTCCGGCATCGGCCAGGTGGCGCAGGTTCGCGACGGCGACATGCTGCGGCTCTGGCCCGGTCCAGCCACGATCATCGACCAGGTGCCGTTCGGCCGCCTCTACAAGGACGGGTTTCTGATCGGCTCCGACCAGGCGATGGGCATACGCGACCGGCGCAAGCTGTCCTATGCCGGTCATGTCGCGGTCAATGTCGTGCTCGACGAGAAATACGAACTCGCGGGAGACCCGGACCTGGTGGCGATCGGTGTCGCCGAGACCGACGCCAGCGGCGAAATGCTGGAGGATCTGATGCTCGATGCGGCAATCGGCGCGGTGGACTCCATCCCTCGCCAGCGTCGAAAAGACCTCGACCTTGTGCAGGAGGCCGTGCGCCGCGCCGTGCGCGGCGCCGCCAACGAAGCCTGGGGCAAGAAGCCGCTGGTGACGGTATTCGTCACCAGATGAGGGAGTAGGCAGTAGGCAGTAGGGAAAGGCGTTGGGTTGTGGCTCGCCCACTTTGTTCTTCTCTAGTGCCTAATGCCTACTGCCTACTGCCTACTGCCTACTGCCTACTGCCTGAGGAAAATGACAATGCTCGGACGCCTGAACCATGTCGCGCTTGCCGTGCCGGACCTGGCCGCGGCGATCGCCGCGTATCGCGATGCGCTGGGCGCCGCGCAGGTTAGCGCGCCGCAGGCGTTGCCGGAGCACGGCGTGACGGTGGTGTTCGTCGATGTCGGCAACACCAAGATCGAGTTGCTGGAGCCGCTGGGCGACGCTTCGCCGATTGCCGCATTCCTGGAGAAGAATCCGTCGGGCGGCATGCACCACGTCTGTTATGAGGTGGACGATATCCTTGCCGCGCGTGATCGCCTCGAGGCGAGCGGCGCGCGCGTGCTTGGCGACGGCAACCCGAAAATCGGCGCGCATGGCAAGCCGGTGCTGTTCCTGCACCCCAAGGACTTCTTCGGCACACTGGTCGAACTGGAGCAGGCATGAGCTGGATTTCGTTTGTCGCGCTGTTCTTCGTCACCTGGTGGCTGGTGCTGTTTGCCGTGCTGCCGTTCAGCCTGCGCACGCAGGATGAGGACCATGACGTGACGCTTGGCACGGTGTCGAGCGCGCCGAAGGGACCGCATATGCTGCGCGCGGCGATCCGCACGACGATCGTCACCGCGATCGTGATCGGCATTTTCTACGGCCTGACGAGGGGGCTCGGCCTCGGCTTCGACGACATTCCGCACATCGTGCCGGACTTTAGTCATAGCGACAGCCACTAGATCTAAAACTAAAGTCCCTGGCACGGCCTCTGCAAGTATTAAGCAACTGCCACGCGCGATGGTTGAAATCGGAAGCCGGCTTCCGATTTCAACGACTGACGCTACGTAATGTTGTTTGGCGGCTTGTCGGGCTAAGCAGATGATTGCACAAAAAAAATGCAAGGCACGAGGCCTTGCAATTTAAACGCGTCCGATCCGTTTCCGGTGTCCGGCGGCAGCGAGTAACCGCGCCTAGATCGCATCCTCCCAAGACTTTGACCGCGTAGGAGAGCAGATTTTTCTCCGCCCTCTCGGTTATCGGCGCACACTAGACCAAGGCAGGTGAAAATGTCACGAAGAATTTTGCCTCCAAACGGGCAATATCGTGCTGCACTGCACAATAGTGCGGCAAGGCTTGCTTGTGAATCGATCAAAAGGCCGAAAGCGGCACTTTGGAACCGAAACACCCGCTTTGATCAGGTGCGGGAAGGCCCCAACACTTTGGACCGCTCGGGTTTCCATTCCGTCATGAAATGGCTATGAAGCCCGGGCAAGCAGCCGCGGTTGCGCCGATTCCCGCGCCGCCATCCTCACTTACGGACCGTTCCATGCGTTTGTCGCGCTATTTCCTGCCCATTCTCAAAGAAAACCCCCGCGAGGCCGAGATCGTCTCGCATCGGCTGATGCTGCGCGCCGGCATGATCCGCCAGCAGGGGCAGGGCAGCTTCTCCTGGCTGCCGCTCGGCAAGCGCGTGCTGGACAAGGTCTGCCAGATCGTCCGCGAGGAGCAGAACCGGGCGGGCGCGCTGGAGATCCTGATGCCGACTGTCCAGTCGGCCGATCTGTGGCGCGAAAGCGGCCGCTATGACGACTACGGCAAGGAGATGCTGCGCATCAAGGACCGGCAGGACCGCGACATGCTCTATGGCCCCACCAATGAGGAGGTAGTGACCGAGATCTTCCGCGCCTACGTCAAATCCTACAAGGACCTGCCGCTCAACCTCTACCACATCCAGTGGAAGTATCGCGACGAGGTGAGGCCGCGCTTCGGCGTGATGCGCAGCCGTGAGTTCCTGATGAAGGACGCGTACTCCTTCGACCTCGACTATGAGGGGGCCAAGGCCGCCTACAACCGGATGTTCGTCTCCTATCTCAGGACGTTCACGCGCATGGGGCTGCAGGCCATTCCGATGCGCGCCGATACCGGTCCGATCGGCGGCGACCTCAGCCATGAGTTCATCATCCTGGCCGAGACCGGCGAAAGCCAGGTGTTCTGCGACCGCGAATATCTGTCGCTGGCGGTGCCGGGCGAGGACACCAATTTCTCCGACGATGCCGAGATCGGCGACATCGTGAAGGATTGGACGACGCCTTACGCAGCCACCGACGAAATGCATGACGAGGCGGCCTGGGCGAAGGTGCCTGAAGGCGACCGTCTGTCCGCGCGCGGCATCGAGGTCGGCCACATCTTCCATTTCGGCGAGAAGTACTCCAAGCCGATGAACGCCAAGGTGACCGGTCCCGACGGCAAGGACCATTTCGTCTCGGGCGGCTCCTACGGCATCGGCCCGACGCGCCTGATCGCTGCGATCATCGAGGCCAGCCACGACGAGAACGGCATCATCTGGCCGGAATCGGTCGCGCCCTTCGATATCGGCCTGATCAACATGAAGGTCGGCGACGCCGAGTGCGACCGCGTCTGCGACGAGCTTTATGCTGCGCTGAGCGCGGCTGGCAAGGACGTGCTCTATGACGACACCGACCAGCGGCCGGGCGGCAAGTTCGCCACCGCCGACCTGATCGGCCTGCCCTGGCAGGTGATCGTCGGCCCGCGCGGCGTGGCCGGCGGCGAGGTCGAGATCAAGAACCGCCGAACCGGCGAGCGCGAGACGCTGCCGATTGCGGAAGCCAAGAAGCGCCTGGGTATTGCCTGATGAGCAAGGCGGCAGCAGCCAGATCACCAGCCGGCGCCTTTTCAGGCTTCGAGCGCATGGTGGCGTGGCGCTACCTGCGTTCGCGGCGCAAGGAAACGGTGATCTCGGTCATCGCCTCGATCTCCTTCCTCGGCATCATGCTGGGCGTCGCCACGCTCATCGTCGTCATGGCGGTGATGAACGGTTTCCGCGCCGAGCTGCTCACCCGCATCCTTGGCGTCAACGGCCATCTGATCGTCCAGCCGCTCGATTCGCCGCTGGAGGACTACGCGCAGGTTGCGAGCCGCATCAACGGCGTGTCGGGCGTCAAATACGCCATCCCGCTGATCGACGGGCAGGTGCTGGCGCAAGGCAATGTCGGCGGCGGCACCGGCGCGCTGGTGCGCGGCATCCGCGGCGAGGATCTCAACAAGATCTCGATCGTCGCCAGCAACATCAAGCAGGGCACGCTCGACGGCTTCGACACTGGCGAAGGCGTGGCGATCGGCAAGCGCATGGCCGAGAATCTCGGCCTGGTGCTCGGCGACACCATCACGCTGATCTCGCCCGAAGGCGACGTGACGCCGCTCGGCACCACGCCGCGCATGAAGGGCTACAAGGTGACGGCGATCTTCGAGGTCGGTATGTCGGAGTATGACAGCTCGATCGTCTACATGCCGTTCCCTGAAGCGCAGCTCTATTTCAACATGGACGGGCGGGCGCAGACCATCGAGATCTATGTCGACAATCCCGACAATGTCGACGCGCTGAAGCCGAAGGTGGAGCAGGCGGCGCAGCGGCCGATCGACCTCGTCGACTGGCGCCAGCGCAACGAGACCTTCTTCTCGGCGCTGCAGGTCGAACGCAACGTCATGTTCATGATCCTGACGCTGATCGTGCTGGTGGCGGCGCTCAACATCATCTCCGGCCTGGTCATGCTGGTGAAGGACAAGGGCCACGACATCGCCATCCTGCGCACCATGGGCGCCTCGCGCGGCGCGATCCTGCGCATCTTCCTGATGACCGGGGCGGCGATCGGCGTCACCGGCACCATCGCCGGCGTGCTGCTCGGTGTCGTCATCTGCCTCAACATCGAATCGATCCGCCAGTTCTTCTCCTGGATGACGGGCAGGATCCTGTTCAACCCCGAGCTCTATTTCCTCAGCCAGCTGCCGGCGAAGATGGACCCGCGCGAGACGACCTATGTCGTCATCATGGCGCTTAGCCTCTCTTTCCTGGCAACGGTGTTTCCGGCCTGGCGGGCGGCCCGGCTCGATCCGGTCGAAGCCTTGAGGTACGAGTGATGGCCGAAGCCATTATAGAGCTCAAGGGCGTCGAGCGGCACTATGTCCAGGGGCCGCGCAAGCTCACCATTCTGAACGGCGCCGACTTTTCGCTCAGGCGCGGCGAGATGGTGGCGCTGGTGGCGCCGTCGGGCACCGGCAAGTCGACACTGCTGCATACGGCGGGACTGCTCGAGCGGCCCGATGCCGGAGACGTGATCCTCAGCGGCCGCGCCTGCGGCCGGCTTTCCGACGACGAACGCACCGCGATCCGCCGCAACGATGTCGGCTTCGTCTACCAGTTCCATCATCTGCTGCCGGAGTTCTCGGCGCTCGAGAACATCATGATGCCGCAACTGATCAAGGGGCTTGGCCGCAAGGAAGCCGCCGAGCGGGCGGCGCAGCTTCTCGACTACATGCAGATCGGCAAGCGCGCGCAGCACCGGCCGTCGGAGCTCTCGGGCGGCGAGCAGCAGCGCGTGGCGATAGCGCGCGCCGTCGCCAATGCGCCGCTGGTGCTTCTCGCCGACGAGCCGACCGGCAATCTCGATCCGGCGACCGCGTCTTACGTCTTCGATGCGCTGGAAGCGCTGGTCCGGCAATCGGGACTGGCGGCGCTGATCGCCACCCACAACCACGACCTGGCCGCCCGCATGGACCGGCGCGTGACGCTGGCCGAGGGGAAGGTCGTGCCGCTTTAGGATGTGCCAATATCTGCCGTTAGCGCAACCCGCTTTGCTGGCCCAGGTCGCGCAGCAACTTCTCGTCATCGGGTCGCATCCTGTTTGCCCGGATGAACAACTCGTTTCCGTTTTCCGGGCTTTCAGCGTTGACCACCCGTGCCAATTGCCTCGCCTCGTCGATCCGGCCGGCTGCAGTCAGCGACAGGACCGCAATACGCCTTATATGGGCGTGAGCGTTGAGATGGAGCGTAGCCCGCAAGGCCCACGCAGCGGCCTCGTCGGCTCTTCCCAGCCGCAGCAGGGAAACGGCGCGCGAGGCTTGGTTGGGAGCGAGGAAGGCATCGAACGGCGACAACTCTCTTGCATGGTCGGCCGCCTGGATGGCCATCTTGGCATCCCCCGACCAACCTTCGGTGAAGGCTCGCGCGTAATGCCCGAAGGCATATGAAGGGCTGAGGACCGTCGCGCGCTCCAGGGCCGCGCTGGCTTCGTCGCGCGCACCGATGATCCAGAGGGCGCGCCCGAGAGCGCAATGCGCGGCGGGGTCGTATGGATCGACGACCACCGCGCGGGCTGCCAGATCATGAGCGAGCCGGCCTTCCACGGAAAGATGCGACGGATCAAACAGATACGCTTTCAAGAAATGTGTGAACGAGAGGCTCGCATAGGGACCTGCAAAGCGAGGGTCGAGGTCGATCGCCGCCTTGAACAGATCCTCGGCGACCGTATTGTCCTGGCCCGTGAACATGTGCATGTGCCCCAGGCCACGATGATAGGCCTGCCATGCGTCCAGTTCGTGAAGCGGCCGCCGGACCGCGATATTGCGCTCCGCGAGGTTAACCTCGTCGGCGATCAGCGTTGCGATTTCGTCGGCCAGGGTCTGTCCGAACTGCGAGATCGATGCGAGGGGCCTCGAGAATATTTCTGAGAAAATCACATGGCCGCCGGCGGCCGCAATCAACTCGACTTCGACCCGAATGGTCGCTCCATCCAGCGTGATGTTGCCGGCGCAAACATAGTCGCAGCGAAGCAGCCGGGCGGCCTCCAGGCTGTTCAGCCCGGCCGACGACAAGGCCTGCAGCGAGTTCGCCGCGATGACGAAGACGGTTCGCAGCCGGGCAAGGTCGCGGATGATGTCCCTCAGCAACCCGTCCCTCAAGACATGGAGGTGCCGGGACGCGATGTCCTCGAGCGCAAACGGCAGCACCGCGACCGCGGGCCTGTCGCGCCCGGAGGCGCGGGCCGGCTGCGCTTTGGCCGGTTGTGCCGACCCCACAAGAGGCACCGTCGACCTGCTCTCATCGACCAACAAGTCGAAAGCGCGCTGCAACGATCGTTCGCCCGGCAGATCCGCATCGGCGTGGGGCGTTACAAGCATACCGAGCTGAGCGTCCGATGGGGGACACCGCTCTCCGAGGTTTTGTGCCTTTGCTTGAAGTTCTGCGCTGGCGGCGCGGCGCCCCTTCTCTTGGTCCTGCGATTGAAGCGTGAGCATGTAGCCGCGCTTTGCAACCGTCTTGATCAGGGCTGCCCCCTCGTCGCCAAGGACGTTTCGAAGGTCGCGGATCGTCTGTGTTAATGCGTCGTCGGTAACGACAAGACCGTTCCATACGACCTCGAATATCTGATCTCGGCTCACCACGCGGTTTGCGTTCTCAACGAGAAAGACCAGTAGTGAAAACGTCCTCGCGCGAACGTCGACAGGCCTGCCATTGTTCAAAATGAGACCCCGCTCCCGGTCGAAGGCGCATGCGCCAAGCCGGATGACGGCCTTGTCCCGATGATCGGCCTCTCCCAACAGCGTCTCCCTTGAAGAGCGCGCCTTACATTAGCGTAGCTCGGCATATTAGGAAATTCGCAACTACGAGCCGTCCAGATTCTCGGCGCGATCCAATTTCGTCCCGATTTCGGAGATGTTTCCGCTCGATATCAGGCTTGGCGCCGGAAGCTCGCCTAGTCTCTTACCTGCCGCTCATGAAAAGGCGGCTGGACAGGAGAGAACGCCATGGCCACCATCGAATTCCCCCACAGGGCGGCGACAGGACGCAAGGACAGCCGCGCTGTCCATCACCTTTCGGCGCTTCTGCATGGAACCGCTGCTGCCGCTCTGTGGCTACCGCGCTTTTGGGCACATCGAAGGCAGCTTGCCCTCCTCGCGTCGATGAGCACGCGCGAGCTCCTCGACGTCGGCCTGAACACCTGCGACATCGCCAACGCCCTCGCGCAGCGAAATGACCAGGACCCGACGGTGTACCTGGCAGATGTCGCCCGCGAGCGCAGGTTGCGCAGGCAGGCGTAGGGCATTGGTCAAAGACTTGAAAACGTCCATCCGCGCCTGGCACTAGTCTGGAGCCGGCCACTCCATTGGGAGAACCGGTGCGCGACGAGGTTCTTGATCGGACAAGGTTCGGAAGTCCGTCAAACCAGCTTTTATGTTTGACGGGGTTCATGGAGTACGTGACGTACTTCGCCACTCGAAACCGGTTAACCCTTCACTAACCGTGCTAATTTCTCAGCCTATCTCCATACCCGTGGGATCGTTGACATTCGAACAAAATTAGAACAAATTACGAACATACTAACAACAGGAGAGAGTTATGGCCGATCTGGTTCAGGATGTCGTCTCGCTGGTCTGCATGAGCACCTTCCTCATTTCCATGGCGATCTGGATTGGCGCCATGTGAGCAGGCGGCTCGGAGCCGCTTCCCGGGCGGCGAAGGGGCCGCCTTGGGACGGGCAAGTGCCCGCCTGGGACGGGCAAGAGCCCGCCCATTATTGTTAAGCTTTTCTTGGCCGTGCTGCCGCTAGGTTGGCTCCCAAAGACAGGGAGCAGGGGCAGTGTCGGTCATCGCGACGGTCACTCTCGTGGCCGGAAATCTCGGACTGATCTTTCTCTTGATGACGGCGCCGCTCGGGCTGCGCACGGTCCGCGTCAGCCGCGTGATCGAGGCCGAGCGGAGTAGCCTCTGGCAGGCGCTGTGGCCGTTCGGCAGCGATGCCGACTGGTCGGGCGAGATCCTCTCCGCCGAACCCTTGGACGGCGAGGGGACGGCGCTGATCAGGCTGTCTTGGGAAGGGCGGGACGGCCGGCCGATCGAGCGCAAGGCGCGGTTCGACGATGTGGTCGAAGGCAGCCGCTTCTCGATGCGTGTCATCGAGGACACGGCGCTTGATCCGTCCTTCTGGGCCTACTATCGCGAAACCGCCGAGCTTCTGGCCGACGGCGATGTGACGCGGGTCACGCTGACGCAGACCGACCACTATCGCGGGATCGCCTTTCTGATCTTCCGCTACTTTTCCATGCGTCGCGAGCTCGCCAAGCTGGAGGTCTGGGCGAGAACCGGAACCTATCGCAAGGGTGGCTGGTTCGAGCATCCGGTGAGCCAGGTCGGCTTTGCCGTGCTTTCGGCCTTCATCCTGTGGCCGTTCTTCGGCTTCAACGCAGGCGGGCTGATTCTTGCCGCGATGCTAACCTCCGTGGTCGCCCTGCACGAGTTCGGCCATATGGCGGCGTTCCGCCTGACGGGGCATCGCAGGGCGCGCATGATCTTCATCCCGCTGCTCGGCGGCATCGCCATCGGCGGCCGGCCCTATGACAGCCGCTTCGAGGTTGCCTTCGTGGCGCTGATGGGCGCGGGCTTCTCGGCCTTCCTGGTGCCGGTGCTGATTGCTGCCAGCGGCTTTGCCGGGGGCGCAGGGCATCATTTGGCCGCCGCGTTGCTGGCGACGCTTGCCGGCTGCGCGGCGCTGTTCAACATCGCCAATCTGGTGCCGGTGTGGAAGTTCGACGGCGGCCAGGTGCTGCGCCAGATCTGCCCAGAGCCGATCGCGCTCGCGCTGGCCTCCTTCCTGCTGCTGTCTGCCCTGCTGGCGCTCGGCTGGCGCATCGGTTTTTCGTCCGGCTTCCTGCTTGTCGCCGGCGCGGTGTTCTCGATGCTCAGCCTGCTGACCGTGGGGAGCGGCGTGAAGCCGCGTCACGAGCTGAAGCCGATCCGCGCCTTCGACCGCCTGGCCATGGCCGTCGCGCTGCTCGCGGTGTTTACTATCCACGGCTACGGCGTGCTCTGGGCCGCCGCGCAGCTGATGTAGGGTGTGCTGAGATTCAGGTGATGCCGGCCTGCAAACGCTGGGTTCCTGCGCTTCCGGTGCTCACGTACTTTAAGTTCGCTCCGCTCCGGTTCTCGGAGCCCAACGTTTTCGACTCGGCCTGACCTGAATCTCAGCACACCCTAGGCCGGGGCGGGTTCAGCCTGCCTTTCGAGTTGGCTCGGCAACCGGGACCGCGGCGGGCCCGAACACGTCCTGGAAGGCGGATTTCAGCGCGAGGTCGAGATCGGCCATGGTGACGGGCAGGCCGAGGTCGACGAGACTGGTGACGCCATGGTCCGACACGCCGCAGGGCACGATGCCGCCGAAATGGGAAAGCTCCGGCTCGACATTGATTGCGATGCCGTGAAAGCTCACCCAGCGCCTGAGCCTGATGCCGATGGCGGCGATCTTGTCCTCGCCCGGCGAGCCGTCAGCCAGGGCAGGGCGATCCGGCCGCACCACCCAGACGCCGACACGGTCCTCACGCCGCTCGCCGCGCACGTTGAAGGCGGCGAGCGTGCCGATGATCCATTCTTCAAGCGCAGCGACGAAGGCGCGGACATCCTCGCGCCGGCGCTTCAAGTCCAGCATCACATAGGCGACCCGCTGGCCGGGGCCGTGATAGGTGTATTCGCCACCGCGGCCAGCGGCGAATACCGGGAACCGGTCGGGCTCGATCAGGTCCTCGATTCGCGCGCTCGTGCCGGCCGTGTAGAGCGGCGGGTGCTCGACCAGCCAGACCATCTCGCCGGCGCCGCCGCTGCGGATCGCCTCGGCCCGCGCCTCCATGAAGGCGAGCGCGTCGGGATAGGCCGTAAGGCCTGGCTCGATCACCCATTCGACCGGGGCCGAGCCGGGGAGGGGCAGGAACGACGTGGCGATCTGGCTGCGTTCTGTCATGGGCGCGTCTCTTCTGAGGCGCGCCGGACCGGACCCCGAATCCCGGCGGGCTCAGACATCTGTTTGAGCCAGAAACCGGTTAGCGGCTTCGGGCGACATGCGATTGCCCATCATATGGCGGCAATCGTCCAAAACGTCCAGTTCCGCCGGCCCGCGGCGCGGCTGTGGAGCATTGTGCCGGCAGCTCTGCCTGGTGCATCTCGCCCTCCCAAAACCGCCGCGCACTTTTGGGCGACATGCATTAGCGAATATTCCGCACGGCACCCTTGTTTCGCCGGAAACGATTTGCTACAGGCCCCGGGCCGGACGGTTCCGGCTCCTACCACGTGCGGTCGTGGCGGAATTGGTAGACGCGCAGCGTTGAGGTCGCTGTGGGGCAACCCGTGGAAGTTCGAGTCTTCTCGACCGCACCAGAAACTCCCCTGAAATAGTTTCTTTTGACGAGCCGGTGAATTGACGCGGGCACGCTGATGCTCGCGACCGTGTTCTTCCGACAAACCAAACGGAAGCGGCGGCCGGTCATGAGTACCGGCCGCCGCTTCCAGGTTTGTAGGTGGGTGCGGACTAGCTGATCGCGGCTCACGCCGCCTTCTTGGTTCGTGCCAGCGTCTCGGCCACGACCTCGCCGAAGGAAGCCGGCGTCGGCACGATGACGACGCCGGCGTCCTTGAGGATCTCGACCTTCTCCTGCGCCGACTCGCCGAAGGCGGAGATGATGGCGCCGGCGTGGCCCATGCGGCGGCCCTTGGGCGCGGAGAGCCCCGCGATGTAGGCGATCAGCGGCTTGCGCATATTGTCGCGCGCCCAGATCGCGGCTTCCGCCTCCTGCGGCCCGCCGATCTCGCCGATCATCACCACGGCATCGGTCTCGTCGTCCCGCTCGAACAGTTGCAGGATGTCCTTGAAGGAGGAGCCGTTGATCGGATCGCCGCCGATGCCGACGCTGGTCGACACGCCGATGCCGAGCGCCTTCATCTGCGAGGCCGCCTCGTAGCCCAGTGTGCCGGAGCGGCCGACGATGCCGACGCGGCCGGGCAGATAGATGGAGCCGGGCATGATGCCCATCAGCGCCTGTCCGGGCGTGATGACGCCGGCGCAGTTCGGGCCGATCAGCCGCATGCGGTCCTCGAAGCGGTAGCGGCGCATGTAGCGCTTGACCTGCATCATGTCCTGCGAGGGGATGCCGTCGGTGATGCATACGCAAAGCTTGATGCCGGCGTCCGCCGCCTCCATGATCGAATCGGCGGCAAACGGCGGCGGCACGAAGACGATGCTGGCCTCGGCGCGGGTCTCGCGCACGGCGCCCTTGACGGTGTTGAAGACGGGCAGGCCGAGATGCGTCTGGCCGCCCTTGCCGGGGGTGACGCCGCCGACCAGCCTGGTGCCGTAGCGCTTCATGTCCTCGGCATGGAAGCTGCCGATCTTGCCGGTAAAACCCTGGACGATGACGCGCGTGCTGCGGTTGAGCAGGATTGCCATTTCTCGACCTCCCTCAGGCTGCTTTTTTGTTCTTGGCGGCTTCGCGCCAGGCGGCGACGGCCTTCTCGGCGGCTTCGGCCAGCGTGTCGGCGACGATCACCTTCTCGCCGGATTCGGCCAGGATCTTGCGGCCCTCCTCGACCTTGGTGCCGGAGAGCCGCACCACCAGCGGCACGTCGACGCCGACCTCGCGGATCGCCTTGATGACGCCTTCAGCGACCCAGTCGCAGCGGTTGATGCCAGCGAAGATGTTGACCAGGATGGTCTCGACCTGTCTGTCGCCGAGCACGGCGCGGAAGGATTTCGCCACCCGCTCGGGCGAGGCGCCGCCGCCGATGTCGAGGAAATTGGCCGGCTCGCCGCCGGCGATCTTGATCATGTCCATGGTCGCCATGGCGAGCCCGGCGCCGTTGATGATGCAGCCGATATTGCCGTCGAGCCCGACATAGGAGAGGCCGCGGTCGCTGGCGAAGGTCTCGCGCGGGTCTTCCTGGCTCTTGTCGCGCAGCTCGGAGATTTCCGGGCGGCGGAACAGCGCGTTCTCGTCGAACGACATTTTGGCGTCGAGCGCGACGAGGTTGCCGTCGCGGGTCACCACCAGCGGATTGATCTCCAGCATCGAGGCGTCGTAGTCGCGGAACACCTGGTAGCAGCCCATGATCGTTTCGGTGGCCTTGCCGATCAGGTTGCTTTCGAGCCCGAGGCCGAAGGCGATCTCGCGCGCCTGGAAGCCCTGCATGCCGACACCCGGATCGACGGTGGCGCGGATGATCGAATCCGACTGCTTCTCGGCGATCTCCTCGATCTCCATGCCGCCGGCGGCCGACGCCACGATCATGACGCGCTCTTCCTTGCGGTCGAGCACGAAGCCGAGATAGAGTTCCTGGGCGATGTTGACCGTCTCCTCGACGTAGAGGCGCGACACCAGCTTGCCGCGCGGGCCGGTCTGATGCGTCACCAGCCGGCGCCCAAGCAGCGCTTCGGCGGCGTCGGAGACCTCCTTGTCGGAGCCGCACAGCTTGATGCCGCCGGCCTTGCCGCGCGCGCCGGAGTGAATCTGCGCCTTCACCACCCATTTGTCGCCGCCGATCTCGCGCGTCCGGTAGGCGGCCTGCTCGGGGCTGTAGGCGAGCCCACCGCGCGGCACATGCACGCCGTGACGGGCGAGCAGTTCCTTGGCCTGGTATTCGTGAATGTCCATCTTGTCCTCCCGAAAATTCTCACTGAACCGCTTGCGCCTGGCCGGCGCGCTCGATCGCCTCGCTCACCACCAGCACGTTGCGCGCCATGCGCTCCGACGCCGCGTCGATCATCTTGCCGTCGAGCGCGGCGGCCCCCTTGCCGAGCGCCTCGGCCTCCTTCAGCACCTCGAGGATGCGGCGGGCGCGGGTGACCTCCTTTTCCGGCGGCGAGAACACGTCGTTGGCCAAAGCGATCTGCGAGGGGTGGATCGCCCATTTGCCTTCGATGCCGAGCGCGGCGGCGCGTCTCGCGGCGGCTGTGTAGCCTTCGGGATCGGAGAAGTCGCCGAACGGCCCGTCGATGGCGCGCAGGCCGTAGGCGCGGCAGGCGACGGTCATCCGCGACAGGGCGAAATGCCACTGGTCGCCGGGATAGTCGGGGTTGAGGCCGCCGATGTTGACGGTGCGCGCCTTGTTGCTGGCGGCATAGTCGGCGACGCCGAAATGCATCGCTTCCAGCCGGCCGGGCGTGGCGGCGATCGCCTCGACATTGGCCATGCCGAGCGCTGTCTCGATCAGCGCCTCGAGGCCGACGCGGGTCTTGAACCCTTTGGCCATCTCGATCTGGTTGATCAGGGCCTCGACCATGTAGAGGTCGGCCGGAACGCCGACCTTCGGCACCAGGATGGTGTCCAGCCGGTCGCCGGCCTGTTCCATGACATCGACCACGTCGCGGTACATGTAATGGGTGTCGAGGCCGTTGATGCGCACCGAGACGGTCTTGCCCCTGGCGCGCCAGTCGATGTCGTTGAGCGCTTCGATGATGTTCTTGCGGGCGCGCTCCTTGTCGGGGGGCGCGACAGCGTCCTCGATGTCGAGGAAGACGAAGTCGGCGGCGCTGTTGGCCGCCTTGTCGATCATTTCCGGGCTCGAGCCCGGCACCGCCAGCTCGCTGCGCTGCAGGCGGAGCTTCTTGAGGTGGTTGATGGTGTGGCTCATGATCCGCCCCTCAAGCCGCCTCGGCGACCGGCATCGCGGCCGTGCCCCTGAAATGCTCGATCGCGGCCGCCACGCCGGAGCCCGGCGCCAGCTCGACGCCGCAATCGAGCAGCGCCAGCTCGGCCGCCGACAGCGAGGCGCAGACCATCACCTCGTTCAGCCAGCCGAGATGACCGATGCGGAAGACCTTGCCGGCCACCTTGTTGAGGCCGCCGCCGAGCGATGTCTGGTAGGCGCGGTAGGCGCGCTTGACGACGTCGGCGCTGTCGATGCCTTCCGGCACCAGGATGGCGCTCACCGTATCGGAGTGCCATTGCGGCGCCTTGGCGCACAGCTTCAGCCCCCAGGCGTCGACCGCCTTGCGCACGCCCTCGGCCAGGCGGTGGTGGCGGGCGAAGATGTTTTCCAGCCCTTCCTCGGCAATCAGGTCGAGCGAGGCGCGCAGGCCGCGCAACAGCTGGGTCGCCGGCGTGTAGGGGAAATAGCCGGTATCGTTGACGCGGATCATGTCTTCGAAGGCGAAGTAGCAGCGCCGGTGGGTGGCGAGCCGCGACGCCGCCAGCGCCTTCTTGCTGACCGACAGGAAGCCGAGGCCGGCCGGCAGCATGAAGCCTTTCTGCGAGCCGGAGACGGCGCAGTCGACGCGCCATTCCTCCTGGCGGAAGTCGATCGAGCCGATCGACGAGACGCCGTCAACGAAAAGCAGCGCCGGATGGTTCGCCGCGTCGAGCACGGCGCGGCAGCCGGCGACGTCGCTGGTGACGCCGGTCGCGGTCTCGTTCTGGGTGCAGAACACCGCCTTGATGCGGTGCGCCTTGTCGGCCCGCAGCTTCTCCGCATAGAGGTCGAGCGGCACGCCGGTGCCCCATTCGCAGTCGATGACGTCGACCTCGAAGCCGAGCCGCTCGGCCATGTCGACCCACAGATGCGAGAACTGGCCGAAGCGCGACATCAGCACCTTATCGCCGGGGCTCAGCACATTGGTCATCGCCGCTTCCCAGGCGCCGGTGCCGGACGACGGGAAGATGAAGACGCGGCCGGTCTCGTTCTTGAAGACCCGCTTGATGTCCTCGAACAGCGGCAGCGTTAGATTGGGGAAGGAGGCGGCGCGCATGTCTTCCATCGGCAGGTTCATGGCCTGCCGGACCTCTTCGGGAATGTTGGTCGGTCCGGGGATGAAAAGATGGGTAAAGCCGGCCATGCGCGAAACTCCTCCGATCGTTTGGGACTGTCGGGGAGTGTCGCTCGGGTAGTCTGTCGCAACAACACCTTGCCGGGTAAGTTGTCGCCGCGCGCGGGTAGCGCGGACCTACCCGGTCGTCCTACCCGAAAGGCGGTTTGGAGGTGCGGCGCTTCTCGTTCGCATAGAGCGCGACGGCCATGGCGCGGTTGCGCACGTCGAGCTTGTCGTAGAGATTCTTGAGGTGGTACTTCACCGTGTTCTCCGAAATCCCGGTCCGGGTCGCGATCTGGAGATTGGTCCAGCCATCGGAAAGCACCGCAAGCAGCTCGCGCTCCCGCACGGTGAGCTGCGAAAGCGGCGTGTCGTTGACCTTGTTGATGTCGATGTAGGGGATGCAGATGCGCCCATGTGCGACCGCCAGGATGGTCTCGAAGATGATCGGCGGATCGTCGAACTGGAAGCAGTAGCCCTGAGCCCCCAGGCGCACGCATTGCTTCAGGATGCCGATGTCGTGATCGTTGGAAAAGACCGTGATGCGCACGTCGAGCTTGCGGTTCTGGACTTCAGCCAGAATGTCGGCGCCGTCCATGTCGGCGAGCTTCCAGCCGATCACGGCAACATCGAACCTGGTGTTCGCCGCCAGCTCGAGAAATTGCGCGCCGCTCTGCACGGAGCTCACCAGATCGAAACGCCCATCGCACTCCAGCATTTCACGCAGCGCCGACACGACGAGCGGATTGCGTTCGGCAACGACAACGCGAACGCGCCTCGAGCCAATTGCTTCGTTCGTTTTCCGGGACTTGAGGTTCAAGGCCTGCCGATTGTCCTGTCGATCTTGCGCAGTCTGCAGGACCCTCTGGACCTGCCATGACGACAATTCTGCCCCAATGGCGCGGTGGCGCTCTTTCCGCAGCGACATGCGCTGTCGCGTCGGCTGAAGCCGAAAATTGCCCTGCCGTCAGGTCGCGTCGAAGGCTTCACGGCGCATATTTCGCTGGAGATTCCGCGTGCTAGCGCAACGATTTCGCAAGACGAATCGCATCACGGCCCTATCTGCCGCATTGGCATGGGATTTTCCTGAAAAGCCGATTTCCGGTTTTCGGGCTCATGCGCTAGACCTGATTTCGCACCCTATCCGGATTCCCGTTGGCGGAGGCGCTGGTGGAAGGCCAGGACACAGAGACGACCGGCGCCATGGCCGCCGACGAGCGCCACGCCGACATCTATGGCGAGGATGGCGCCGTTCGCTCCGCGTTCCTGGCGCAGATCGGCGCTGCCGTCGCCGATCGCGATACGCTCACCCTCAAGCGTGAAGTCGGCGACCTGCACCAGTCGGAACTCGGCGATCTCATCGAGGCGCTGCATCCCGAGCAGCGCCGCGCCCTGGTCGAGCTGCTCGGCTCCGATTTCGATTTCTCCGCGCTGACCGAGGTCGACGAGGCAATCCGCCTCGACATCGTCGACAATCTGCCCAACGAGCAGATCGCGCAGGCGGTGCAGGAGCTCGATTCCGACGACGCCGTCTACATCCTCGAGGATCTCGACCGCGAGGACCAGGACGAGATCCTGTCGCAGCTGCCGTTCACCGAGCGTATCAGGCTGAGGCGCGCGCTCGACTATCCGGAAGAGACTGCCGGCCGGCGCATGCAGACGGAATTCGTCGCCGTGCCGCCATTCTGGACGGTCGGCCAGACCATCGACTACATGCGCGAGGACAATAACCTTCCTGATCGCTTCAGCCAGATCTTCGTCATCGACCCGAGCTTCAAGCTGGTCGGCGCCGTCGACCTCGACCAGATCCTGCGCGCCAAACGCGCGGTGAAGGTCGAGGACATCATGCGCGAGACCCGGCATGCCATTCCGGCCACGATGGACCAGGAAGAGGCGGCGCGGGAATTCGAGCAGTACAACCTGCTTTCCGCCGCCGTGGTCGACGAGAACGAGCGCCTGGTCGGCGTGCTCACCATCGACGACGTGGTCGACGTCATCCAGCAGGAGGCCGAGGAAGACATAATGCGCATGGGCGGCGTCGGCGACGAAGAGCTGTCCGATACCGTGCTCGCCACCTCGCGCTCACGCGTGCCGTGGCTGCTCGTCAATCTGCTGACCGCATTCCTGGCCGCCGCGGTGATCGGCCTGTTCGACCGCACGATCGAGCACATCGTGGCGCTGGCGGTGCTGATGCCGATCGTCGCCGGCATGGGCGGCAATGCCGGCTCGCAGACCATGACCGTCACCGTGCGGGCGCTGGCGACCAGGGATCTCGACATCTACAACGCCGCCCGCATCGTCCGCCGCGAGCTGGGCGTCGGCTTCATCAACGGCATCGTCTTCGCGGTGCTGATCGGCACGGTCGCCGGGATATGGTTCCACAATGCCAATCTGGGCGGCATCATCGCGGCGGCGATGATCATCAACATGTTCGCCGCGGCGCTCGCGGGGATTCTCATCCCGCTTGTGCTCGACCGCCTCAAGATCGATCCGGCGGTGGCCTCGGCCGTCTTTGTGACCACCGTCACCGATGTCGTCGGCTTCTTTGCTTTCCTCGGGCTTGCCACCTGGTGGTTCAGTATTCGCTAAAGTGATAGAGTGCCGTCAATTGACTTTTACGTAAATGCCGTGCGACGTTGCCTTTGGGTCATATGCCGATTCCGGCGTATGACGGGGTTTGATCGGAGGAAGGGCGACGCTCCTGCGTGGCGATGCCTGGACGTTTGGGCGTGGGAGCGAGGATGCGGGAATATTACACGATCACCGAGCTGACGCGCGAGTTCGACGTGTCGACGCGGACGTTGCGGTTCTATGAGGACGAAGGGCTCGTGCAGCCGATCAGGCGCGGGCGCACGCGGCTGTTTCGCCCCTCCGACCGGCATCTCATCCGTCAGATCATGCGCGGAAAGCGCCTCGGCTTCTCGATCGCCGAGATCCGCGAAATCATCCAGATGTACAAGGAGCCACCCGGCGAGGTCGGCCAGCTCAAGCTGATGATCAAGCGCATCGAGGAAAAGCGCGAGGACCTGCGCCAGAAGCGGCGCGATCTCGAGGAAACGCTGGCCGAGCTCGATCAGGCCGAAGAGTCCTGCGTGGAGCGGCTGGCGGAACTCGGCGTGAATACGTGAAGGCCACAACGGGCATAGGCGACTAGCCGAAGCGCTTCGAACGTCGTCATTCTAGGGCGAAGCAAGGAGCGGAGCGACGCGCGCAGACCCTAGAATCCATGCCGTTGCCTGCAAGCGCCGCCAACGGTGCAGAATTCTGGACCGCCTTATTTCACGACGAGTGTCACGGCATGGATCCTCGGG